>CAWGNG010000037.1:0-158880 GCA_963823895.1 uncultured Planctomycetaceae bacterium | reverse complement strand
ACCAAAGAACAAGCATAAGACGGACCTCGCCCACTTTCGTCCCCTGGGGCAAAACAGACTGCGTTAGGCTGCTGGAACGGCGAGCATTGGATTAGTCGAGGGCTGTCGCAGTATATGTGTTGCGGAAACGCAACGAGCCGTCAAGCGACTATCCGGTGAGAGCCATTGAGCCGGCGGTGGTTTCCTGTCCAGGGCTGTGATCAAATCAGGGGCAGACCTTCCAATCGAGCACGGCCGCGCCATCGCGGGGGAGCGTGATCGAAGCCTTGCCGTCCCAAGGTTGCGACGACGCGCGGCCTTTGGCAATGATGCGAACGGTTTCCGGCTCGATCGACGCGCCGTGGAGCGCGCGCGAGGTCAACTCGCAACGCACCGGGGCGTCGTCGGCGAAATTCATCAAGACGACGTGGACGCCGCGATTGCTGCGTAGTCCCAGCCAGTTGACTTGACCGTGTTGCGGCAGGATCGGCCGAAGTCCGCCGGGCGGCGACCATGCTTGAACCTCCTCGCCTAGCAGTTTTCCGCGCAACGTCTCTTCGTCGAGCACGGCGGCAGTTCCTTTAGCCGCAAAGGGGACAGTCCCATTTTCGTTGACACGAAAACTGGGACAGTCCCCCAGTCGTCGGTTCATCTCGCGAACGAGCCAACGCAGCATGAGAGCGTCGGACTGGGCGATGCACCAGTCGCCCCAATAGCTATCGAAGGTCGGGCCGACCATCGGCGCCATCTGCGTGGCATCGACGATCCAGACCATCGCGCCCGAATCGGGCTGATACCACCAGCCGGTCGCCTTGGGGATCATGGCGAACGGCCGCCACGAGTCGTCGCCGCTCTGCTGCCAGGCGGAATAGGCGGCCAAGGCCATCATCGGATTGCAGTAGGCGGCCGGCGGCCAGCCATACTGCTCGGAGACCAAGCCGGCCGAGCAGGTCGCCTCGCGCGGCTCGATCCGCCGCGTGAAGACCCACTGCACCGCGTCGCGGCCGCAAGCGACGGTCGCCTGCTTGTCGCCCATTTCGGCGAAGGTGACGGCCGCTACGGCGGCATCGTATCCTTCGCGGGTGTCGGGGCCCATGTCCTCCCAATAGCCGTGATAGTGATGCGGCTCGACGAATGTCTTGAGGTACCACTGTCGGCCGCGGTTCGCCGCGTCGAGGTACTTGCGGTCTCCGCTTTCCTTTCCCAATCGCCACAGCGTTCGGATGTTCCAGACGCTTCCGCCGCTGGGGGCGCCGGCCGCGGGCTTGCCGTCGAGCGTATGGCCGTAGGGCCAGCCACCCTCGGGCGTCTGCGTGTGAAGAAGCCAGGCGGCGCCCTCTTCGATCGTGCGGTTGATTTCGGCATCGTTCTCGCCGCTCACGTGGCGGTAGAAGAGGAGGCTCCAGACAGCCGCACCGGTGGCTTGGGTGGTCAAAATCGTCGTGGAAGCCTGCGTGCAACCCTGTTTGTCGAGCTTGATGGGCTCGCCGGCCGGAAATCGCTGGTTGCTGAAGAATGCCCCGCGCCGGCCCGGCGGCTACCCGCACGCCCGAACGGCACAGCCAGCGGGCGATGCTGCCGCAACGCTGCCTGGCAAGCGGATCGTCGCTCATGACGTAGCGGGCCCAGTACGACGGGATCGAATAGGGCACGCCGTAGAAGTTGAAAGCATCGACGTAACCGGCCGCCGCCATCTCCAGATCGTTCGCCGGCCACGATCGCACCGTGCCGAGCGTCGGCTCCCAAACGTCGTTCGACATCAGATAGCGGGAGACGCCATACTGCATTTCGCTGACCGGCACGGTCTGCCGCGGCTCGCAAAAGCCGTAGACTTCGTCCACGGCAAAGCGATAGGCGTTCCACCAATCGCCGGGAAGTGCGGCCAGCAGCAGCGGCGTCGGTTGCGGCCCGAGGAGGAGATCGTTTTGCGCCGCGCCGCCGGCAAAACCGAGCGTGCCGCGGTCGGTTCCCGGCACGAGACACAAAGTGCCGCCTTGAAACCCCAGCACGGCCATCCGCGTCTGGACGTGGCACATCGAAACCATCGTCTCGACCGGCGACCGGCTCCAGGCGTAGGCCGGAATGTAATAGAGCCGTGTCTGCGGGGCGCTCAGTCGAAGCGAGACGCACCGGTACTTGATCGGCGCTTCCTTCGGCGTGGAGTACCGCAATTTCAGCAGCAGCCCGAGAGCGGTCGGCTCGGCTTCCAACAGGATTTGGCCCGGAGCGGCGTCGATTTGCCACCGCCGCTGTCCGGCGGCCGCGAACGCAGCCGGCTTGCCGTCGAGCATCAGGTGCAACTCACCGCTCGGCAGGTCCGCGATGCCGTCCGCCTGTACGTGCAGCGTCTGCTGGTCTGCTGTGGCAAGGGTGATTCGCGCGGGATGATATCCGGCTGCCGTCTTGCGGCGGATGCTGCCGGCAAACTCGATGGCAGGATCGGGCTCGGTGCAGCGGTTGGCCGCGATCTTCGCAATCCCGCCGGTATAGGTCTCCAGTTCGTAAGTGCAAAGGAACTCCGCCCCGGGGGCAAGTTCGAGGACTTCCAGCCGCCAATAGCGCCAAGGTTGCTTTGTCCCCGTCGGCAAGACTTGGGGACACTCGCCCGCCAGGTCCGCCAGAGTTGCAATCTCTTTCCAAGGGCCCGACGGCTCGTTTCGGGCCGACAGCCGCACCTTCTTGAATGCGCTGGGGCCGGGCGCGGTGAAGCGAAGATCGCGGCTGTCGGGTACGTAAAAGTAGTGAACAAACGCCGTCACCAGTGTCGGCGATCCGTAGTCGATCTCGCACGCCAGCGGATTGCTCGCCGTCGGCAGCGCCGCCTGGTGCCAAGCCCGGACACAGGCGGGCTTGGCGCCTTGTGTCCCATAGCCGTCGAAGGCCGAGGCCACGCACAAGCCGATCGTCGCGTCCGCCGCCGGACGGTTTTCGGTGACCGTCACCGGATGTCGCAGGTAATCCCACTTGACGGCGTCGCCCCACGCAGGCTGCGACGTCCCAACGCCGAGAGCCGCAAGAAACACACAGGTCAGGGCGGAAAGATGTTTGTTCATGAGCGTTTCTCCTAAGAACCTGATTCGTCGTGAGCGGCGACTTCATCCGTCACTCCGCAATTATTGCAGCGGATGAGGTGGCACAACTGCAGGGAGAGAACGCGACATGGATAGAAGCAGCCAAGAATTCCAGCTTCATTCCTCTCTCGCGATCAATTTGCTTCTCGTTTTTCGGCGTGCCGGAGTTTCTTAGCCTCCGCGAAGTCTGCTTCTGCTTTGCTCTTGTCACCCTTGGCTTTGTGGGCTAACCCACGGTGGTAGTAGGCCAGAGCGTCTTTCGGATTAAGGCGGATGGCCTGGGAAAAGTCGTTGATTGCCTTGTCGAAGTCCCCTTTGTTCTTGTAAACATAGCCACGGCTGTAGTATGCCGTGGCGTTTTTCGGATCAAGACGGATGGCCTCGTCGTAGTCGGTGATCGCCGCGTCGTTGTTGCCCTTGCTTAAATGGGCATAGGCACGGTTAGCGTACGCTAAGGCGTATTTCGGGTTGAGGCGGATGGCCTGCGAAAAGTCGGCAATTGCCTTGTCGCAGTCGCCCTTGTCTTTATAGGCACAGCCACGGCTGTAATACGCTACGGCACATTTCGAGTCGAGGCGGATGGCCTCTGTACAGTCGGCGATTTCCTTATCGCGGTTACCCATACCGCCATAGGTCATACCCCGACAGCAGTACGCATAGGCGAACTTCGGATCGAGACGGATCGCCTCGGTCAAATCGACGATGGCCTTATCGTGGGCGCCCTTGTGTTCGTAGAGCGTGCCGCGGCTACAGTATGCCATGGCGCGTTTCGGATTAAGATGAATGACCTCGTTGTAGTCGGCAATCGCCTTGTCGAAGTTACCTTTCTTCTTGTAAATCGACGCACGGATGCTGTAGGCATCGGCATACCGTGGATCAAGCCGGATGGCCTCGGAGCAGTCCGCGAATGCCTTGTCGTAATCGTGCTTACTGCAATAGCATGCCCCCCGACTACTGAAGGCAGCGGCAAGAGAGGGATCGAGGCGAATGGCCTCATTGCAGTCATCGATCGCCTTATCGTGGTCGCCCATGAGCGAGTAGCACATGCCCCTGCAACAATACGCCCGGACGCAAACGGGATTGAAGCGAATTGCCTCGCTACAATCGGCGATCGCCTTGCCGACATCGCCGTTCTTCACGTGCGCCTGGCTCTGCTCAAGAGCTTTCATGCACTGCTCAATCGCTTCTGTTTTCTTCTTAAGAGTCTCTATTTTCTTCTTAAGGGTCTCGGCCTGTTGCACCTCAGCGGACGGACAGCCCACGATGGCGGTAACTAAGAACGCTGTCGCGACGACAAAAGGAACTCGTTTCGTTATCCGCATATTTCACGTCGCCCCTCATATCAACGGTCAATCTTGCAATTTGGCAGTGCCTGATCGAGCTTCTTGACGCCCTGGTTGGTGAATTTCGTGTTTCGGAGGTCCAGTTCTCCTAGTTGGGTCTGCTCTTGGAGATGCATGAGTCCGGCATCGGTGACCTGCGTGCCCGAAAGGAACAACTGCTGGAGTTGATTCAATCCTTGAAGCCGGAAAAGTTCCGCCCGGCAGGCGGAACCTACTGCTTGCCGACCGGTGGCCGGAGCATCAAACAGGACCAGCCCGCGTACGATTGTTTGGGATCGGCGCTCTCCAATCGCGTCGGGCGAAGATGGACGAACTCGAACAGCCGGCCCAGTTCGTTGTGTATCTCGTCTTCGCTCACCTGGCCGGGGCCGTTGCCATCGACCTCCTCCGCCGGTGCTCCGGCCAGGCAGAAATAATGCGAGCCGGGTCGAGTGACGCGCCAGAGCATGTCGAGATACTCTTCGAGATTTGTGCGGCGGATGGAGTGATACATGCCGGCGTCGTAGACCAGGTCGAACTGGCCTGCCGTGCGGGCGAAGACGAAGACGTCGTCGAGCACCAGCCGCAGCAGCGCGTCGCTCTGCTCGGCCCGCAGCCGTGCCCGCTCGATGGCGATCGGCGAGTAATCGACCGCCGTGACCTCGAAGCGGCGGCGGGCCAGCACGATCGCGTCGGCCCCCGTGCCGCAGCCGACCTCCAAAACCGTGCGCGGACGCAGCCGATACTCGTCGAGCACGCGGGCCAGCTCGGCATGGGGCCGCCCGGCGTCCCACGGGGGCGTCCCCTGGCGGTAGGCGGTGTCCCAATCGGCGGCGCTGGCGTATTTCGGCTTCGGCTGGCTCATGATTATCTGATAGTCTGAGCCTTCGCCTCGGGCTTTGCAAGAGGGCTGCGGCCGGCGGCTTCCGCGAATCGCAGCGAATCGACGATCGCCCGATCGGCCTCGGCGAAGCGGTCGAGCTGCTCTTTCTCGACAGTGAAGGTCAGCGCCACCTGCCGGCCGTGCTCGTCGGCGACGTGATAGTAGATCCAGCGGATCGGCGCCTCGTTCGATTTGTCGTGGGCCGTGCCGTTTACCGCGACTCGCAGCACGCGGTAGCCGGCGTCGTTGCCCCACTGCTTGGCATCGACGAACTCGCCGAAGTCCTTGTCCAGCGCCCGCCGCACGTCCTCTTGGTAATCGTCCAGGGAGATCAACTGCGCGCGATCGCGCTCGGGCAGCGAGGCGATGTTGCACTGGCCAGCCAGCGTGCCGTCCTGAATCAACTTGAAGAGGGCCTTTTGCCGGTCGTTGCTGTTGAGATACCAGCGGCGGTCGTAGGTGATCTGCCAGCGGTCGCGCGGCGACTCGTAGCGGAGCCGGCTGGTTTCGGCGGTCGGCTCGACGCCCAGCCCGGCGAGATTGTTCTGGGCCAACTGCGGCGGCGCGTTTTCCGGCACGATCGTCATCTGGAAGCGAACGGTAATTTCGAAGCCGGCGGCCACCTGACTGATGCGGCGATCCTCCCGGGTGACCAAGGCGAACCAGTCGATTCGCCCGGTTCGCAGGTCGAGGCGGTACTTCCCTTTCAATTTGATCCTGGTTGTGGTGTCGTTGAACGGTCCCTCGATGCCGCCGGAAAGTTCGACGCGGGCGACGATTGGTGTGACTTCCTTCAGCACGCACTGCACGTCGCAGTTCGTCGCGGCGTCGAGCCCCAACAGGGCCGCCACCACCTTGTCGGCCGGCTTCCACGAGTCGCCCACGGCCACCTGCCGCTCGGGCAGCAGACGGTCCAAGAGCAGGCTGTTGCCGAGGATGTCGATGATCTCCAGTTCGTCCCGCGTCAACGGTTCGCGCAGGCCGAAGAGAGTCATAGCGGGCGGGTCGATCGCCACGCCCACCAGGCGCCGGGCGTCGGCCAACGACGGTGCATGGCTGCCCTCGCGAAACTTCACGGTGGAGTCGGCTTTCTCGTAGTATCGCACCGCCCGCGGACGCTCGGGGTCGGCCTTGATCGTCATTTCGTGGTAAACCAGGTTGTCGACGCCGCTCATTGCCGAGCGTCGTTCCTTTCCGCCGGCCCGCTCCTTGAACTCCCCGCCAACCTCCAGCAACGTCGAGACTTTTTCGACCTGGCCGGGCTTCCGTTGACTTCGCAGCGTGTAGACCGGGTTGGCGTTGTCGCCGCGGACGGCTAGCGTGCCAAGCTGGGTAAACGGCAAAAAGCAAAAAAACAGGGCAATCGCTGTTTTCATGGCAGTTCAGCAGAAACTGGTGATCAGCGGGACTGGAAAAGACGGTAGTCGCTACATCGGTCGCTCCAGACGGCAAAGTTTACCCGAAAAACGCCGCTTACGCTATGGGGCGGCGGCGCAGGCACTTGTGTCGGCTTTCTTGCGGGCGGCCGCTTGTCGTGGGATCAACAATGCTCTCCAATGCGTATAACAGTCTGTCCCCTGGGTTGCGGAGGAACCAAAACGCAAATGAAACGATCAGTAAAGCCGTCCGGTCCCGCTTCCAGCGACTAGGGAATCTCCTAACCCCAGGATCAGCGTTCTCTGGATGGTGGAGCCGCGCGAGAGGCTGCTATAATTCGGGCCACGGTTGGCAGGAGGGGCGGGATTCAGGAGGAATGCACTTCGCAAAAAATCCGCGGCTCAGGTATACTGGAAGTTGCAGAGCCGGGCGTTGGGAGGGAATAAATCATGCACAGCGACTATCTCAATCCGGTACTTCGACAACTCCGCGATCAGCAGGTCCGCTTCGCGCCACGCGAAAAGAAGATCGAACAGGTTACCCAGGCCGAACGGCTTCTGGGCGAGTTGGATCCGGGCCGAATTTACCCTTACGAGTACATCTGCTATCGCATCACCAATTTCCGCCCCGAATCCTATCCCGATCTGAGGCTTTCCGGCCGGGAGGCCAGTCACGATCTCCGCTTGTTCGTCGAGGACGTGTCGGACGCGGCGGGCGTGCCGGCGGACGCGGCGGGCGAGACCGTGCTGACCGTCGAGGAACTGGCCAGGCGATTCTCCGTCTCGACGAAGACGATTTTCCGCTGGCGGCGGCAAGGGCTGATCAGCCGCCGCTTCGTCATGGACGGCCGCAAGCGCGTCGGCTTCCTGCAAAGCTCCGTCGATCGCTTTGTCGAGCGGAACCAGGAGCGAGTGCAGCGCGGCTCGCAGTTCAGCCAATTGACCCAGGAAGAGCGGGGGATGATCACCGAGCACGCGCGGCGGTTGGCCCGCGCCGGCGGCTCGCCAGCCGACGTCGCCAAGCGGTTGGCCAAGAAGACCGGCCGCAGCGTGGAGACCATCCGCTACACGCTGAAGCAATTCGACCGCGATCATCCCGAGGCGGCAATCTTCCCCGACAGCCAAGGGCCGCTGCAATTGGACTCGAAGCGGAAGATCTACCAGCAGTACCAGCACGGCGAGCCGGTCGAGACGCTGGCCAGGCGTTTCTGCCGCACGAGGACGAGCATTTACCGCATCATCGCCGAGATGCGGGCACAGCGGATCATGGACCTGCCGCTCGAGCACATCCCCAACGAGACGTTCGCGCGGGTGCGTTCGCACCGCCGCGAGGACCGCATCATCGGCCCGATGCCCGAGTCGGAGGTGCCGCTGAAGAAGACCCGCATGCCCAGCGATTTGCCCCCGTATCTGGCCAGTCTCTACGAGGTGCCGCTGTTGGCCCGCAAGCAGGAAGCATTCCTCTTCCGCAAGATGAACTATCTGAAGTACAAGGCCGCCCGGCTCCGCGCCAAGCTCGATCCGACCCGGCCGAAGCGCGGCCTGATGGACCAGGTCGAGCGGCTCTTCGACGAGGCGGTGGCCACCAAGAACCAGATCATCCGCGCGAACCTCCGCCTGGTGGTTTCGATCGCCAAGCGGCACGTGGGCCCGTCGCAGAACTTCTTTGAACTGGTAAGCGACGGAAACATGTCGCTGATGCGGGCGGTGGAGAAGTTTGATTACGCCCGCGGCAACAAGTTCAGCACCTACGCCAGTTGGGCGCTGATGAAGAACTTCGCCCGCACCATCCCCGACGAGCATCGCCACCAGGATCGCTTCCGCACCAGCCTCGACGAGATGTTCACGGCCACAAAGGACGACCGCGCCGATCCTTTCGAGGAGGAGACGGTGCAGAATCAGCGCGAGGCGCAGGTGGAGAGAATCCTCGAAAGGCTGGACGAGCGCGAGCAGCGCATCATCATCCGCCGTTTCGGGCTGCGCCGCGGCCAGGAGCCGTTGACGCTAAAACAGGTCGGCGCCGAAATGGGCGTCACCAAGGAGCGGGTGCGTCAGATCGAAGCCCGCGCGCTGACGAAACTGCGAAAAGCCGCCGAGGAAGACCGCATCGAAGTGGTCTAAGCGGCGACACAGTGTCCGGTGGGGCAGACATTCTTGTCTGCCAGATGCGTCGTCCTTTCTCGCGGCAGACAGGAATGTCTGCCCCACCGCGGCGAGAGATGTGCCCTCACCCCCTGCCCCTCTCCCAAAGGGAGAGGGGAGTCATTCCAATCGCCTCGCTCATCGCGTTCCGAATCGCGTGCGGTGCGCCGTGGTAGTCTGCTTGGGGCCGAGCGACAGGCCGATCCAGCCGTCCTCGATCGTAAACTGCGTGATCGCCGTGTCCTGTAGTTTCGGCTCGTCGATAATTCTCTGCGGAACGAGGTCCCACGGGGTCTTTCTCGACAGGGCGTGAGCGAAAACGCCGCGGAGGATCATCTGCGATCCCATGCTCCGCTTGCCCAGCAGTTGAATCACGTTGCTGCGCACCAGTTGGGCCGAGCGGCCGTGTACCACCGGCTGGTAGCTCGCCCGCACTTCGAAATTGTTCCAGCGGTACCACGTCCCTTTGCACAACCGGGCGATCACCAGCGAGAGCAAGACCTGGCCGTCCTGACAGCGAATCACCACGGAGTTTTGCTTGGCGAAGGTGATCCGCACGTCCTCGTTCTCGGGGCTGATCGGCCAGGGGGCGGGGCAATTGAGGCTCGCCGCGACGTGCCGCGACAGTTCGGTCAGCGTAAAGGTCCGCCCGTCGAAATGCAACCGCCCAATGCCGTTGTTGAGCACCGATTCGTGAATCTGCACGCTCGCCAGGCTGTCGGACAGGGACGGCGGCCGCGGCGTGTGGCTGCCCAACTGGTCCTCGCCCCCCACCCGCAGCCGCATCGTAAGCCGCGCCGCGGTCGTCTGCGCGTCGATCAACTGCGGATCGAGCGCCAGCGAGTTCAGCGGATCGAACACCCGTTGGTTCAGCCGCTCGACCACGTCGTTGAATCGCTTGCGGACCTCGGTGTCGATGCGCTCGGTGGCCTGGGCGACGATCTTTTGCTTCATCTCCTCCGTGGCTGCCGACAGGTTTTTGTCGTACTGCGACCGCGCCAGGCTCTTGGTTATCCAGCCAATCAGCGGCACGTTGTCGAGCGACGTATCCATGCCGTTGAGCCGTGTCTCGTTTTGCACATCGATCTGCACCGGCCAGAGGCTGATGCCCTGCATGTCGATTTCCATCGGCTTGGTGGCGACGTAACGCGCTTCGCTCTCGTTGTGGAATTGAGCCATGCCGGCGTCGGTGTCGGTGAGCGAGGCGATTTCGCCGGTCACCTGCAACGCCAGCCGGCGCGGTGCGGGTCGGGCAACATGCGGACCGCAATCTTCGTCTGCATCAGACTGTCGCCCTGCACTGGACGGCCCGTCACCGTATCGTTGATCGGCGAATACTGCAACTTCTGCTCCGGAATCAGATCGTTGAGGAACTCCGGGCCGATCGAGAACCGCACGTTGGCGTTGCGATAGTGGGCACTGACCCACGCGGCCAGTTGACGCCGAGCCTCGGACGGCGAAACCGACAAATCCTGGCAATCGACCGCCAGCCGCTCGGCGTCGCTGGGCAGCCGCGTCCACTCGTAGCGTTCGACGTCGGCAAGCAACTCCGCGACGCCGATGGGACGGGCCGCCCAGCGCCACAGTTCCAGCCGCAACGCCGTCAGCGGCCGCGACGACATAAACCGCTGCTGCTGGGGCGTCAAGGGAATCTGCGTCATCCGCGCAAGCGCCTGCCCCGCAACTTCACGCGCCGCCGCCGGGTCCGGCGGCGACTGCCGCACGCAATGCTGCCGCAGGTTGTCGAGCAGCAAGAAGCTCTGCCATCCTTTCCCTGCGGGCGAATCGTTGGTGGCGGCCTCGGCGTCGGCCAGGCAATCGGCCAACCTCTGCGGATCGAGCGCCGGCGAGAAGAAATCCGACGCCTCCCGCTTCTCAAGCCGAGCGACTTGCCGCCAGATGTCGACGCGGCGGACCAGTGCATAGCCCGTCTCCCGCCATTTGCGGACGAACGCCCGGTCGGAGAGTTTGTCGCTCAAGGGCACCGTCTGTCGGCCCAATTTTTCGAGTCGATCGAGAATCGGTTTCGCCTCGTCCGAACCGGCCATGACGGCGGGCTTCAGTGCCGCGAGTTGCTGCAAGACCGTCGAAGCCCAACTGCCCGCCGGACCGCCGGCCAATTCGTTCAGGCTTGCGATCAAGGCGTCCGGCTCGCGCCAGGAGTTGTCGACTTTTTGCTCGACGATTTTCTGCTCGATCTTCGACTGCGGCTTCGCGGTGGCGGGCGCGAGCGGCGCCGACTCCGCCGCCGACTGTGCTCGTAGCGTTGCCGCGGGTTTCGCTGTGGGCTCGGCCGCCGGCGGCGGATCGGAAAGCGACTCCGGTAGTTTCGCCAGCGTCTCGGGCAAATGGCGAAGCCACTGCGGCAGCAATGTAAGTTTGGAAACCGGGCCGCTCGCCGCGTGCGTCGGCGGAGCCGCTGCTGCTTGTGCGGCGGGCCGCATTGCACCCGCGGGCGAACGGGGCTCTTCCGCAGTCGCTTCCCCCGCAGGCTCGGACCCAACCGTCAGGCTCGGGCCCATTTCGCGCAGCACGGGCTCTTCAACGCCGCTGGTCAGGATGACTCGCGTGGCAGGACTGTCGCAGGCGTCCGCTGCCCCTGCTGTTTCTGGGGCCTCCGCTGCCAGTTTCCTCTCCGAGGCATCCACTGCCGACGCAGCCGCCTGCTTTGGTTCAATCAGTATGCTTTTTTCCACAATAGGAACGCCCACTTCGCGTAACGCCACGGAAGGGGCTGAACTCGTGGCGGCAACCGAAAGCCGCGATTGAGCCGGGGGAGAGTGGGATAACTGGGCGACCTGCTGCTGACTTTTCCGGCATGGTCCACCATGCCCCAGCAGCAACGAGGCGGTAATCGCCGCGCCGATGCACGTCAAAACACCTAGGAGACACCACAAAGATGCACGTCTGGGCTGGGGCATTGCTCGTTCCTTCGATCTTGCTCCGTCCGGATAACTGTAGAATCCGGTATTCTTAAGATCGGTCTGCTGCAATCGCCAAGTCCATAATAGTCGTTAGCCCTGGCCGTGACCCGCTGGGCAGCACGATGTTAGCCGTCGCATACGATCTCGCATCCTTCCCTGCTTGCCAATCCTGCCAGCGGTTGCTATAGTAGATTGCGTTGGGGTGACAGCTTAGTTGGGACGGCAGTTTCGTTGGGGTGGCAGTTTAACTGCCGCCCCAACTGCGAGCCCGCCTGCGATCCCAACTGCGAGTTCTCTCGGGCCGGCGGTTGGAACACCGCCGAAAAGTCACATCTACCCCCATTTCACGCCCCATTTCACGAGAGGAGAGGTTCTTATGGCTCGCCCGCATTCCCTGATGCTGTGGAGTATTGTCTTTACGTTCCTCGCCGCCGCCAGCCTCTGTGCCGCGGACGCGAAGGAGCCGAAGCCGAAGCACGCAAAAACCCCCGCCGCGAAATCGACGCCGCATCCTTCCGAGGATCCGTTCGCTGGACACGAGAAACACTCTGCGGCGTCGCCGAAGAGGCCGTCGAAACCCGTCGTCAAACCACTGCGGCCGTGGGAGAACGTCGCGCGGATCGAAGCGGCGCTGGCCAGCCCGACGGAACTGGTCTTCGTCGAAGCGCCGCTGGTAGATGTCCTCGATTATTTGAAGCAGCGACACTGCATCGAAATCCAGACCGACCACAAGGCTTTAGAGGATACGGGAGTCGGAACCGATTCGCCGGTCACAGTCGACCTGAAGGGGATTTCGCTTCGCTCGGCGCTGAACCTCATGCTGCGAAACCTCAACCTCACTTGGATCATTGAAGACGAAGTGCTGATAATCACTACTGTGGAAGAAGCGGAGACCCGGTTGGACACCAAGGTGTATGACGTGGCCGATCTGGTCGTTTGCCGCGACGAGCACGACATGCCTTGGGACGACTACGATTCGCTGACCGACATCATCACCTCCACGATCAAGCCGACCAGTTGGGACGGAGTGGGCGGACCGGGCTCTATTCAAGGCAACGCTCTCGGCACGGCCAAAGTCTTGGTCGTTAGCCAGACGCGCGACGTTCACGAAGAGATCGCCGCTCTGTTGGCTAAGATCCGCGAAGTCGCCAAGAAGACTCCGAACGCTGGCACGCCGCGGCGCAGCAAGCCGATTTCGCCGGCTCCGCAGAAAAACGGTAAGTGACTGGCGGAACACGTCTTGTGCAGTCGGGTAGGCTGGGGGCATCGGCCGGGATGGTCTCGGCTCGATGAACCTCAGGAGCCCAAACATGAAGAAACGAATTCGACACGGCGATCCGCGGCGACGGAGCTATTGGGAAGAGGTGGTGCGGCGGTGGAGGGAAGGCGGCCAATCGGTGCGGGCGTTTTGCCGCGCCGAGGAATTGCGGGAGTCGGCCTTCTATTTCTGGCGGCATAAACTGGCGCGAGGTGGTCACCGCACCGGCAAGCGGGTATCCGGTGCCGTGGACGGCGCGCAGTTCCAGTCACGCCCGGCGACGCCAACGTCGCGTTCATCCAAGCGGGTATCGCCACGGCATGGTGCTACGCCTTCGTTTCTGCCCGTGCATGTGGTGGGACCGGCAAGCAGGTGCTTCGGCGCGGCTGAGGCGGACGGCGGCGTGGAGATTATCCTGGGGCAAGGCCGCACGGTACGGGTGCAGGCGGGCTTCGACCGGCAAACGCTCGCCGCTGTGCTGGCCGTGCTGGAGGTGCAGCCGTGTTGAACCTGTCGGAACTGGTGCGGATCTACGTGTGCTTGGCGCCGACAGATATGCGAAAAAGTTTCGACACACTGGCCGCCCTGGTGCGGGACTGGCTGGGATACGATCCCTTGTCCGGCCACTTGTTCGTGTTCCGCAGTCGCCGTGGCGATCGCGTGAAACTTTTGTGGTGGGATCGCGACGGGCTGACGTTGTACTATCGGCGGCTGGAAGAAGGAACCTTTCGCTTTCCGACGAGCAACGACCCACAAGCGCAGAGCGTCGAGGTCTCGGCGCAGGAGTTGTCGCTGGTGCTGTGGGGCATCGACCCGTCCAGCGTGAAACGGCAGCAACGCTACCAACGCACGGCTTGATGCGGGGAGAAAAACCTTTCTTGCGGTGGGAATAATTTCGCGTTCACGGTATCTATAAGGGCATGGACACGGACGCCATGCCTCTTCCCGATCCCGCCCTGCTGCCCGACGATGTCGCGGTGCTCAAGCAGTTGATCGTGCAATTGTTGGAGCAGTTGCGTCTGCGCGACGAGCGGCTCCAGCGGCAAGAACATCACATTCACTTGCTGCTGAAAAGGATTTACGGGAGCAGCAGCGAGAAGTTCGATCCGCAGCAAGGCATGTTGTTCGAGAACCAGGCAGATGCGGAAGAGGCGGCTGCCAACTCGCCGCCGCCGGTCGCACGGGCAGCTTCCAAGAACCGCGACAAGCGCGGCCGAGGGCGGATTCCCGACGAGACCAAGCGTGAGGAAGTCGTTCACGATCTTTCCGAAGCCGAGAAGGCGGCATTGGGCGGCCTGGAGAATCTGGTCGAGTTGCCGCCGGAGACCAGCGAGCAACTCGATTGGCGGCCCTCGACGCTGTTCGTGATGGTGCATGTCCGCAAGAAATACGCCCGCAAAGAGCAACTGCCCGAGAGCGGCCTGACGCTCGTCGAGCAGAACGTGGTGCTGGCCCGCAAGCCGCCCGAGGCGATTCCCGGCGGTTTGGCCGGTCCGGGGCTGATGGCCCAGGTGATCGTCAGCAAGGGGGCCGATCATCTGCCCTTGCACCGGCTGGAAGGAATCTTCCAGCGACAGGGCGTCCGCATCTCCCGGCAGACGATGGACGGCTGGTGGCTTCAAACGGCCGAGTTCTTACAACCTTTGTACGCCCTGGCTATCCGCGTGGTGTTGGCTTCTCACGTAATCCACACGGATGACACCTCGGTGAAGGTCCGCGATGCCTGGCGGAGGCTGAAGTACACGGGCCACTTCTGGCCCTACGTGGGCGATCCACTGCACTCGCTGACCGTGTTCGATTACACGACGAATCACAAACGGGACGGACCGGCCGCGTTTCTCAAGGATTATCGCGGCTATGTGCAGGCCGACGCCTTCAACGGTTACGACGGAATCTACCTGGAATCCGACGGTCGAATCATCGAGGTGGCTTGTTCGGCGCACGCGGAGGAAATTCCACGAGAGCCGACGGCTGGATGCGGCCCGCATGGAGACGGCGTTGGCTTGGATCGGCAAGCTCTACGCCGTGGAGAAAGATCTCCGGCAGCGCTGTCAGGGCCAGTGGCAGCCACTCACGCTGGAGGAGCGTGCCACGCAAATCGCCGCCGAGCGGCAGGAGCGGTCGCGGCCGCTCTTGGACAGCTTCCATACATGGCTGGAAGCCGAGGCGCCCAAGGTCTTGCCCAAGAGCGCGGTTCGTGGAGCGATTAACTATACGCTCGGCAACTGGACGGCCCTGTCCGTATACCCTAACGACGGCTGGCTGGACATCGACAACAACGAAGGCGAGAACTCGTTGCGGGGCCTCTGTATCGGACGCCGCAATTGGCTTTTTGTGGGGAACGACCGGGGCGGCCGCGCGGCGGCGATCCATTTCAGCCTGTTGGCGTCATGCAAGCGTCACGGCCACGATCCTTGGGTCTACTACCGCGACGTGCTGACCCGACTGCCAGCGATTCTTCCCGGCGCCAGCGAGGAAGAACTTCTCGCCCTCCTCCCCCACCGCTGGCATCCGGCTTGATCTCCCCGTTCGCCAAGCCTACGCCCAGGCGGCGATTTCTCCCTATGTGCTCGGCGGGACGCTTACGAAAAACGCGAACCAAAACAACTTCGGCGACAAGGCGACAAGCGGGGCAGGTCGGGCAGCCGCTCCGCATAGCGCACCAGCGGATGCCCCCTCGCCGAAGCAAGAGAGGCAGTCGCCGATGCCCGGAGCGCACAGGGACTGCGGAATGGGGAAGTCCTGAAACGGGAATTGCGATTGTCGGGAAGCGATGCCGCTTCAAATCACGTGTGAGAATGACCGGGAGCTAACACTATAGCGATATGTCTACCACGGAGACGCGGAGTAACTGAGGCGGAATGGAGAGAACCACAGATGAGCACGGGCAGCGGGGGCAAAATTCGTGCCGCAAGTCGCGCCATCTGTGTTCACCTGTGTTCGTCTGTGGTTCCTGCTCGCCTCTGCCCGTCTTCTCAGTGTCCTCCGTGTCTCCGTGGTGGGCTTTGCGCTCGTCAAGTTAGCGCTCTACTGCTAACAGCTCCCGGAGATTAGCCGCGAGTCACGCACATTCCGGGAGTCGTTGACTCCCGGCTATTGTGATGCTCTCCGCCCGACCGGTTATCGTAGATCCTATCCCGGCTCGCGCGGCAGATGACGCGGATACGGCAAGGGCAGCGCCGGCGGCAACGGCTGGTTGTACGTGTCGGCCCAGTCCTCGCGCTCTTCTTCCGTGGCGTAGTAGCGCAGCCAAACCTCCGGGTCGCAGTTGGCGCCGGTGCAGTCCCAGTGCAGGTAGTTGTTCGGCCAGTCGATCTTCTTTTCCCGCGCCGGCAAGATATCGCGGAAGATCAAGCAGTACAACTCGCGGTCGGTCAGATGGTCGGTGAAGTCCAAGACGATCCGCTTCTGGTAGATCTTGCGAATCACGTCCCAGAGGATTTTGTGCAGATCGACGTCGCCGAGCGACTCGGGCCGCGGCGGCCGCATCTCCGGCTCGAACCAGCGGAAGATCGGCAGCACCGGAGCCTGCTCCCAGGCGAGCATCGCCGCCAGGAACTCGTTCTCCGCCGCCAGCGAGAAGTGCTGGACGTTCACGCGGCTGATGGATTCGTCGAAGTAGCGTTCCAGTTCGTCGCGCAACTCGGCGTTGCGGAGCAACTGATCGACTTCGTCGGGCTGTGAATGATGAGAATCGTACACGGACTCGTTACCCCCGATGCCCCCTAAGTATTGAGTGTAATCGGAAAGTGAAATAATTCCAAGAGTCGGTCACCGCCCGGCTCACGATTTCTTGGGCCCAAGCCCGACGAGAATCGTTACCAGCGGCGCTCTCCTTCCAACCGGCCGCTACAGTCACGCCAATCGCCATCTCTTGCCACGGGGGGCATGTTGGGATGGCAGTTGCACGCGCGTTGGGATGGCAGTTGCACTGCGATCCCTTGTCTCCCGCGGCGGGGCGGCAGTGCAACTGGTGGGGCAGACATTCCTGTCTGCCACAAGAACGGGGGGCACATCTGGCAGACAGGAATGTCTGCCCCACTGGACACAGTGTCGCCCATTCTCCCCGTGTGGGTAGAAATGCGGGCTAATCGAGCAGGGTTCGCCGGGCGCCCAGCGGCAAGACGGCCTGCATCAGGTTGTCGGCCGCGTGTTGGTAGCCGAGCACGTGGCCCATTTCGTGCATGACGGTCGTCAACAGATCGACGTGTTGATCTGCCGCTGTGCCGGGGAGTGCGGTCAACGTGTGCGTGCCGGGCGCGTCGGCAAACTCAACGTCGTCGCCGGGGGTTGGATCGACGAACCAGCCGTAGCCGGCGGCATTATCGTCGATCCAGATCGTCTTGCCCGACGTCTCCCCCAGCATCCCCGGCGATAGATTCGCCACCTTGATTTGCACGCCGGCCATGGCGGTTTCGACCTGGTTGCCCAACTGCGCTTCCAATCGCTGCACTGCTTCGGCGGCGATGGGGGCGAGCTGGGCATCGCTGAGCATGGCGGCCGAGCCTTGCGGCGCCGCCGAGGCGCCGACCATCAATGGAGAGACTACCACGAACGTGCCCGACGTGCTGTAGAGCACGCCCCGCGTGTCGGTCGCATGGATGATGTAAGTGTGCGTGCCGGCCGCCCAGGTTCCGATCGGGCAGGAGTAGTACAATCCGCTGTAGGGACCGTTGATCGGCGTGATCATGCCGCTGTCAACGGTGATGGTTTGCGAGGCGATGGCCGTGGTCGCGGAGGCGGCCCAGGTGATCTTGAGCGGTTCGTTCGATTCGAGAATGCCGTTCTTCACCGTGCCGGCCTCGGCGACGACCACGCTGTAGATGCCCGTGGGGAGCGCCACCACGGTGAACGTGCCCGTGCTGTTCGCAGTGTTGCCCTTCGCATCGGTCGCGTGGATCGCGTAGGAGTGAGTGCCGGCTGGCCAACTTCCGATCGGACACAAGTAGTACAATCCGCTGTAGGGGCCGTTGATCGGCGCGATGGCGCGTCCGTCGACCGTCATGGTTTGCGAGACGATCTTGCCGGCGCCGCTCGATGCGGCCCAGGTGATCTTGAGGCTGTCTTTCGGATCGAGAATGCCGTTTTTCGGAGTGGAGGCTTCAGCCACCACCACGCTGGTAATCGCCAGCGGGCCGACCGCCGTGACGTTGAACGTGCCGGTCTCGGTGGTGCTGATGCCGCGGAGGTCGGTCGACCGAATCGTGTACGTGTGCGTGCCCGCACCGATGGTTCCGATCGAGCACAAGTAGTACAAGCCGCTGTACGGGCCGTTGATCGGCGCGATGGTTCTTCCGTCGAGCGTCATGGTTTGCGAGACGATGCCGTAGTGGCTCGACGCGGCCCAGGTGATCTTGAGCGGTTCGTTCGATGCGAGAATGCCGTTCTTCACCGCGCCCGCCTCGGCCACCACGATGCTGCCGACGCTGGGGGCGATCAGATACTCGACGACGTTATCGGCGTGGCCGTTGACGGTCGAACTGGTCGAGGCAACGTTGGCATTGCCCACCGCATCGTGGGCTGCGCCGGCGGCGATGCTGGCGGTCACGGTCGCGTCGCCGGTCATGCCGCTGACGGCCACATTGTAGGTCGTGCCCGATCCGGTGACGATTGCCACCAGCGTGTCCGACCTCGAACAAGTCAGGGTGACGTCCGCCGAGGTGAAGTCGCTCGCCGGGTCGCTGAACACCACCTTGAAGTTGATCGGCGAGGTGGTTGTCGGACGCTGGTAGTTCACCTCATCGATGGTAACCGTCGGCTGCGTGATGTCGACAGTCACGCTGTTGTCGATGACGGTGGGGGCGGCACTGGGATTTCCCGCCAAATCGTAAGCCGCGCCGGGCGGCATGCCGATCACTACGGTGCCATCCTGGGTCATGCCGCTGACGGCAATGTTGTACGTCGTGCCGGTGCTATCGGTGGAAGTCACCACCGCAGTGGTGGCACCGGCGGTGCCGCTGACGGTGACGGAGCCGCTTGTAAAGCCGACGACCGGCTCACTGAACGTCACCGTGAAATTGACCGTGGTGTCATTGCTCGGATCGGCTTGGCCGGCCGCCTTGTCGATCGTCGCCGTCGGCGGAGTGGTGTCGTAGGTCACGCTGTTGTCGCTGTCGATCGAGGCCGCGTTGAGATTGCCGGCCAGATCGTGGACCTCGCCGGCCGGCACGTCGATGGTCGCCGTGCCGTCGTTGGCCATGTCGTCTATGGCCACGTTGTACGTCGTGCCGTCGCTGCCCACGGGGGTTATCGTGGCGGTGGTGGCCCCGGCCGTGCCGCCGATCGTAACGTCTCCCACAACGAAGTCCGTGACCGCCTCGCTGAAGATTACCGTGAAATTGATCGGCGACGAATTGGTCGGATCGGCCTGACCGGTCGCCAGCGTGATCGTCGCCACCGGCGGAGTGGTGTCGTAGGTCACGCTGTTGTCGCTGTCGATCGAGGCCGCGTTGAGATTGCCGGCCAGATCGTGGACCTCGCCGGCCGGCACGTCGATGGTTGCCGTGCCGTCGTTGGCCATGTCGTCTATGGCCACGTTGTACGTCGTGCCGTCGCTGCCCACGGGGGTTATCGTGGCGGTGGTGGCCCCGGCCGTGCCGCCGATCGTAACGTCTCCCACAACGAAGTCCGTGACCGCCTCGCTGAAGATTACCGTGAAATTGATCGGCGACGAATTGGTCGGATCGGCCTGACCGGTCGCCAGCGTGATCGTCGCCACCGGCGGAGTGGTGTCGTAGGTCACGCTGTTGTCGCTGTCGATCGAGGCCGCGTTGAGATTGCCGGCCAGATCGTGGACCTCGCCGGCCGGCACGTCGATGGTTGCCGTGCCGTCGTTGGCCATGTCGTCTATGGCCACGTTGTACGTCGTGCCGTCGCTGCCCACGGGGGTTATCGTGGCGGTGGTGGCCCCGGCCGTGCCGCCGATCGTAACGTCTCCCACAACGAAGTCCGTGACCGCCTCGCTGAAGGTTACCGTGAAATTGATCGGCGACGAATTGGTCGGATCGGCCTGACCGGTCGCCAGCGTGATCGTCGCTACCGGCGGGGTAATGTCGCTATTGAAGGTCAGCAGCGTGCCGGCGGCGACATAATTGCCGTGCGAATCGCTGACTTGCTGAGCCTGCATCGCGATCGTGTAGCTGGCGTTCTGGGTAATGTCCCACGCGCTGCCCGACGTATCGACTTGGTAAGTCGCCGTCACCACCGATCCGTCGGAGTTCGGCGTGTCGCTGAGGAGCGCGGCCGGGCGGTCGAAACTGCTCGGGCCGGTCACACGAACGTCGCTACCGTCGATCGTGGAGAGCAATATCGTGTCGTTCGGGCTGCTGTAAGTCACCTTGAACGTGATCGTCGAGGAAGTGAGTGTCAAGTCGGCCGTAGCGGCCTGAGCGGTCGGCGGCACAGCGACGGTGGCCGTCAGCGTGTTCGCGGAAGGATCGCTGTACAGGGTGCCCTTCGGGATATCACGGTTGCCTACGGTGGTGTCGCTGTATTGGATCGATTGCCGTACGCTAAACGTATGAGGACCATTCGACAACGTAGCGGTGGTGCGCACGTCGACGGAGGTTCCCGTCACAACGGAGGTTCCAATTGGGTCGGGGTTGTCGTCGACGAAGATGCCCACGTTCATGCCGTTGCTGACACCCGTCACGTGGAATATTGGATGATCGCTGATGGTCGTCACGCCCGGAGGCAACGTAACGCTCAGCGAGGCCGTCGGAGCGGCCGGACGAACAAACACCGCTACCGTCTGCAAGTCAGGGGCCATATTGGCGGACGACTGCGTGCTGTTTCTCCAAACGCCGACAAGAACGCTGTAGACCCCAGGAGTGGCGCCGGGGGTGACCGTCATACTGCCGTCCGTCGGGCCGGTCCCCGAAGCGGTAGCCTGTAAGTTGGGATTGCCGGCAGGCAGACTCTGTGCGCCATAGCTCAGCGCCACGCCGGCGTCCCCCTCGGCAACCGGAACCGAGACAGTGACCGGTGTATTCACGCTGGTGTAGACGTCGGGCACGTTCTCGATGAAAGCGGGCCGATCGTTCAACGACGGCGTATCCTGGGCGAGCACGACGTTGATCGCCGCCTGGCTCGATCCGTCGGCGGCGGTTAATGTGACGGGCGAGGCGTCGCTGGCGGTGACGCTGACGCTGGCGGTTTCACCGGTTGTCGCCGCCGAACCGGCCTTGAGCATCACCAGACCGTACTGGGTGTCGGGGACGACGCTCACCGAATCGATGATCGGCGGATTCACTGGTTCGCTGATTTCGCCGCTCCCGTTGTCTTGCACTGGGACGCTCTCGACCGCCTGGAGGATATCGTCGCCCGCAACCAGCTTGCCGATAATCGTATACTGGTAGTCGCCGTCTCGGTACGGCGCGGAAGTGACGAAGAACTGGCAGTCGTTCGTATCCGGTCGGCTGCCGGGAAACATCGTGTTGTCGGGCCCGTTGTTCGCCAGAGCGAGCAGACCGGGAGTGGTAAAACGTATGTCCACGTTGAATTCGTCGTCGTGCTCGGCCAGTGCGGTGTTCGGCCCGCTGCCGCCGCCGCCGCCAGGATCGCCCCCCTGAATCAAGTCACTGAGAATTCGATTGAACGTTAGCCCGTTGTAAAAACCCGAGTTCGCCAACGAAGTAATGTGCGCGATGTTGTTTGGGGCATAGTCGTCCAGCAGCAGAAAGTCCATCTCGCCCGTGGCACCGGTCGTGCCGTCAGCGTTGACGGTGTGGACCTTCATCTTCAACTCTTCGCTGGTGTGCAGCACGGTGGCCGTCACGTCGGGATTCGTGCTCTGGGCCGAAAAAGTCGTGGCGGCGGTGGCGGTGGGGTCGTTGAATACGGCCAGCACCGGGGCGCCGATTCCGACCGTTGTAGCAGCCACGCTCAGCAGTCGCCGGTCTTCCAACGGTTCGATCCGCAGCGATCTGGCACAAAGGGACTGGCGGCATAGTGCGCCGATTCCTCCCCTGTTCTTCATATTCCCACCGGCCAAGCGGCCGCGCTTCCTGGATGAGTACGATGTGCGAAGAATTGACGACATTAGCAGCAGTCCTCGCCTGAGAGTGTGAGTTGCCGGGCGCCACGCGGGCAAACCGGGCAAAAAGTCGCAGATTTCCGCTTTCCCCGCCAGTGGGTAGGTGATTTCCATTCTAAATAGAGCCGAAAACCGCGTCAAGAAAATGTCAACGCAGTCTGCGAAAACCCGATAATCGCACCTTTCCAGCGAAAAAACAGCCTGCTATAGAGGGGCCAGAAGAGCATGGCCGCCGCAAAAATCAGCACAAATGCCCCCAATGGAGCCGCTGGAGGAGGAACTGGACGTATGTTCGGGTGGCAACGATCTTGCTGGCATCCGGTCGCGCGGGACGACCTGCTTCCAAAACTGAAATTCGTCGTTCGCGACTTTGGCCTTTTGGTGACCACGCCGGAACGTGCCCGCGAGCAGGGCTATTTCCCCGTGGTTGACTTCGCCCGACTCTCGGCTGGCGGCGAGCCGCAGTCCGAAACGCCGCGTGACCTCCAACCCGCGACGCCGATGACACACAGACGCTGAATCGAAAACTCATCGCCGATGAGTTTGCACGTACTGGCGCCTATCGAGCATCGAATTATCAATGTCGTCCAATAGCCGGGGCTCAACGACCCACGGAATGTGCTCGCCATCGCGACCGCGGGTCGTTGACCCCCGGCTATTGGACATCGTGCGTTTGACTCCCCATAAACGCCTTCTTGTGCTTCCTTCGTCTTTCCGTCGCTTGGCATCCCCTTTCCCCCACGTTACAATCGGAGAAGACTCGTCACGAGACTTCACGAGTTTCTCGGAACGGTGGGGATGAGGGACGTATGGACGTGCGCAGCGACGCGAGCCGATACGGCGCGGCCGAGCCGAGTTCGATCTCCTCGACGCTATTGGACCAAATCCGCGCCCGTCGGCCCGAGGCCTGGCAGCGGCTGGTCAATCTCTATGGGCCGGTGGTCTATCGCTGGTGCCGGCAAATGGGCGTGGGCCGCGCGGATGCGGCCGACGTGGTGCAAGAGGTGTTCGCCGCGGTCGCTGCCGGCGCGGGCCGCTTCCGCCGCGAAACGCTCGAGCAGAGTTTCGGCGCCTGGCTGCGGACCGTCACCCGCAGCAAGGTCTGCGACCATTTTCGCCGCCGCCGCGGGCTGCTCGACGCCGAAGGGGGCACCGACGCCCAGCAGCGATTGCTCAATCTGCCCGCCTTGGCCGACGAGTCAGATTCGCTGAGTGCCAGCCTCACGCCCGACTCGCGGTTCGTACACCGGGCGCTCGAAGTGGTTCGCGCCGAGTTCGAGCCGCGCACCTGGGACGCCTTCTGGCGGGTCGCCGTCGACGGCCAATCGCCCGCCGAGACGGCCGAGGCCATGCGGCTGAGCCTTGCGGCGGTGTACCAGGCCAAGTCCCGCGTGCTTCGCCGGCTCCGCCGCGAATTGAAGGATTTGTCGGAGTAGCCCGTACCCGGCACACGCTGTGTGCCGCACCGTGGCCAACGGCACACCGCGTGTGCCGGATACGGCGAAAGTGGTGTCAATTCTCCGCGTTAGACCTAATGTCACGGCTGTCGGTCGTGGCGTTATAATAGGAGATTGCCATGTCGCTCGCCGAATGCCCCAACCGCAGTACCCTCTTCGATTACCTCGTCGGAAAACTGCCCGAGGCGGCCTCCGATTTACTTTCGACCCACGTGGAATCGTGCCCCGACTGCCAGGCCGAGTTGGCGACGCTTTCCGACATCGAAGATACGCTGATCGGCCAACTTCGTGGGGCCCCGGCGTCGGAGCCCTATTTGGACGAATCGGAATGCGGCCGTGCGGTCGCCAAGGCCAAAGGCGTTACGGAGGAGGGAAAAGGGGACTGTCCCCATTTGCCAGAATCGCAGACGTCGCTTCCCACGCACCTCGGCGAATATCGCCTGATCGAGCGGCTGGGCAGCGGCGGCATGGGGGCAGTCTACAAGGCCGTACACAGCCGGCTCGACCGCGTCGTCGCCCTGAAAATCCTGCCGCGGGCGCAAACCGACGACCAGCGGGCAATCGTCCGCTTCGAGCGGGAAATGAAGGCCATCGGGCGACTCGATCATCCGCATATCGTCCGCGCCTACGACGCCCGCGAAATCGACGACCGGCTCGTCCTGGTCATGGAGTTTGTCGAAGGGCTGGACCTCGGCAAGATCGTTCGCCGGCTGGGTCGAATCGACGGCGTCGGAAAAGGGGACAGGCACCTTTTGCCGGAACGGCCCTCCGGGTGCTTCGCACAAAAGGTGCCTGTCCCCTTTTCCGACGCCTGTGAGCTTGCCCGGCAGGCCGCATTAGGCTTGCAGGTCGCCCACGAACACGGCATGGTACACCGCGACGTCAAGCCCTCGAACCTGATGCTCACGCGCGAGGGCCAGGTGAAACTGCTCGACCTCGGACTGGCCAGGTTCCAAGGGGGACTGTCTCAGCATTCATCTGTTGGGATGGCAGTTCAACTGCCATCCCAACCTTCCGACGCGGCCGACGACATGACCGGCACCGGTCAGGCGATGGGCACCGCCGATTACATGGCCCCCGAGCAGACCTCCGACAGCCGCACGGTCGATATCCGCGCCGACGTCTACAGCCTCGGGGCCACGCTCTACAAACTGCTTTCCGGCCGCGCGCCCTTTAGCGGGCCGGAATATCAGAGCACCTTCGACAAAATGCTGGCCCATCGTCAGACGCCGCCGCCGCCGATTCAGCAGTTTTGCCCGTCGATTCCTGAAGGCTTGGCCGCGGTGTTGGATCGCATGTTGGCGAAAGACCCGGCCGCCCGTTATCAAACGCCCAACGAGGTGGCCGAGGCGTTGGTGCCCTTCTGTGCGGGCTCCGATTTGCCGAGCCTGCTGCGCCAAGCGGAGGCATCGAATATGTCCCCTCTCCCTCCGGGAGAGGGACAGGGTGAGGGCCGGGCGTTCCCTGGATTGCTACCGAAGCCGCGCCGCTGGCGAACGATCGTCGCGGCGGCCGTGGCCCTATTGCTCGTCGGCGGCCTCGGTTACTGGCTTGGCATCACGATCCACATTCGCAACCCGAACGGCGAAGAGGCTACACTCAAGGTGCCCAACGGGAGCGACGTCGCGGTTGACAATCGAGGCGAGGCTACGGTAACGCTGCCGGGGGCGACGCAGGTTCCGCCGCCGAAGCTCTTTCCCGTTCATGTGGCCCCTCGTGGCGAAGCTGAACCCACGGTCTACGCCGCGGGAACCCTCGAACCCGAGGAAATTGTCGATGTCGGCTCCGCGCTGGCCGGCCAAATCGTCAGTCTCGGCCGCGATTCCGCCGGCAAGCCGATCGACTACATGTCGCCGGTCGAACCGGGCACTCTTTTGGCCCAAATCGATCCGACGGTCTACAAGGCCCGCGTCGATCAGGAAGAGGCTGGGGTCCGCCGCGCTCAAGCCGAAGTGGCTCTAGCGAACGCGAAGGTCAAAGGTGAGACGGCCGAGGTGGCCAACGCGTCGATACAGGCGGCCACGGCAACGCTGCGACAATGCGAGTCTGCACTGGCCCTGGCCAAGACGAATCTCGCCTACACGACCATCAAGTCGCCGGTCAAAGGCGTGATCATCGATCGCCGCGTCAACATCGGCCAGAATGTAGTCCCCACCAGCGTCTCCAGTCTCTTCCTGATCGCCAAGGACCTCAAAAAGATGCAGATTTGGGCGCAGGTCAACGAGGCGGATGTGCCGCGGATTCGCAAGGGCATGGCGGCCACCTTCACCGTCGACGCCTTTCCCAACGAGACGTTCCACGGCACGGTTTCGCAAGTTCGCCTGAACGCGGCGCTGATGAAAAATGTTGTCACCTACACGGTGGTCGTCGATTTCGACAACCCCGACCTGAGGCTGATGCCTTACATGACGGCCGACGTGCAATTCGATGTCGAACCGCGCAAGCGCGCCGTCGTTGCGCCCGCCGTCGCCCCCGTCACCTCGGCCGCCGACGCCAAGGCGATCCAGGGCACCTGGGAAATCGTCAGCAGCACCTTCAAACTGATTGAACCGTTGGACCGCGGTGAAAACGTCACCCCGGACCAAGTGCGGCAAACGACGAAGATCATTATCGCTGCCGACTCGTTCAAAGTCATGGGTGAACACGTGGTCAACCAAGACTTCGCCTATCAATTGAAGCTGGACGCC
Organism: uncultured Planctomycetaceae bacterium; assembly: GCA_963823895.1. Lineage (GTDB taxonomy): Bacteria > Planctomycetota > Planctomycetia > Pirellulales > Thermoguttaceae. The sequence continues at coordinate 132,747 of CAWGNG010000037.1, read as the reverse complement.
ACGCCCAAGATGATCGACCTCGCAAGCGGTGGCAGGGCCTCTCTGGGGATATTCCAATTGACGGGGAACGAGTTGAAGATTTGCGCCTCGCCTCTTGGCAGTGGAGGAGCACCGCTGAGGCCGTCGGAGTTCTGGGCGGAACTCGGCTCCGGCAAGGAGTTGCTCGTGCTGCGGCGAGTCGGCGATGCCGTTGTCAGCGACGATGAAAAAGCGATCCTGGGGACGTGGCGGGTTGAAACTCCGCTCGTTCATGCCCTCGCGGTCCCGTACCCCGATTCGCAGTTATTCGCCGATCAGAAACAGGAAGTGGTGATCTCGGCGCACACCATGAAGTTCCTGCCATCCGCCGAAAGCGACGGCAGCCACGGCGGCATGCGTGTTGGACGCGGTGGCCACGCAGGCTCGGAGGAGGCGTATGCTCTCGATCCCAACAGCCGGCCCAAGATCATTGACCTCACCTGCTACTGGAGAATGCCTATCCTTGCCACTTACGAGTTGCAGGGCGATCGCCTGACTGTGTGCTGCGAGCCGGGAAGCTGGCAGCGCTCCGCTCGGCCGACGAAACTCACGGCCGACGAGAAGACGCATACCGCCCTCGTCGTCCTCAAACGCGTCTCCAAGCCGGCCGAAAAGCCCAAGGGGGCCGCCTCGCAGCCGGCAGTGGTTGCTCCGGGCTCCGTGCCGGAAGTGTCCGTCTGCCGGCCGGTGCTGCGCGATGTCACCGACTACAAGGATTTCACCGGCCACACCGAAGCGAGCCAAACTGTGGACGTCCGCGCCCGCGTCAGCGGCGATCTCGTGAAAGTGCTCTTCAAGGCGGGGGCAAACGTCAAACAGGGCGACCTGCTCTTCGAGATCGACCCGCGGCAACACCAGGCGGAACTCGACAAACGCATGGCCGACTTGTCGGCCGCAAGGACTCGTGCGCAACACGCAACGGCGGAACTTGAGCGGGCGAAACCACTGGCAAAGTCCCACGCCATTTCAACCAGCGACATGCATCGAGTGGAGAGCGAGCAGAAAGAGACTCAGGCGGCCGTCCTGGCGGCGGAGGCCGACTTGAAACTCGCCAAGCTCAATCTCGACGATACGAAAGTCCGCGCGGCGATCAGCGGCGTCATCAGCCGCCCGCCGGCGACCGTGGGCAATTTCGTGACGGCCGGGACGCAAACGTTGGCCACCATCGTTTGCTCCGACCCGCTTTACGTCGTTTTCGACGTCGATGAACGTAGCGTGCTCGATCTGCGCCGCCAGGCCGCCGAGGAGAAGGCCAAGACGGGTCGGGAGTTGCCCATCGAGGTCCGCTGCGGCATGGCGAATGAAAAGGACTGCCCCCGCCGCGCTGCGATCGAGTCGAAAGATGCGCGGATGGACCCGGCCACCGGCACGGCCCGTTGGCGGGCGACTCTCCCCAATCCCGACGGCGTCTTGATGCCCGGCATGTTCGCCCGCGTCCGGCTGTTGGTCGGCTCGCCGCACAAGGCCCTGCTGATTCCCGAGCAAGCCCTGGGAAGCGACCAGGGACGGCGATTCGTCTTCGTGATCGATAAGAGGAACACCGTCGAACGCCGATTTGTGGAGACAGGACAACTGGCCGGCGAGTTGCGAGTGGTGACCGCGGGACTAACAGCGGACGATTGGGTCGTTGATTCCGGGCTGTCGAAGATCACTCCAGGAACGATCGTCAAACCGAAGCCGGAATCACCGCCGAGTGTGCATCCACCGCCCGGCGGTACCGCGCCCGATAAAGGTGCGAAGCAAGAACAACCCGCAGCGACGACGCCGACGTTTCGCACGGTAACTGTCACGCGCGGGGACATCGCGGCGACGGTCTACGCTAGCGGAACCATCGAACCGGACGAAATGGTCGATGTCGCCCCCGCGGTGGCAGGGCAAATCATCAGTCTTGGCCCTGATCCCCGCGGCGCAACGGACCCGCAATTCAAGGGCAAGTCGATCGACTACAACTCGCCGGTCGAGCCGGGCACGATTTTGGCGGGAATTGATCCGACGGTCTACAAGGCCCGCGTCGACCAGGAAGAGGCCGGACTCCGCCGTGCTCGGGCCGAACTGACGTTGGCAGTAGCCAAAGCCAAAGGGCAGACGCCCGAGGTGGCCCAGGCGTCGCTGGAAGCGGCCAAGGCCACGCTCCAACAAAGCCAGTCTGCTCTGGCCCTGGCCAAGACCAACCTCGATTACACGGTCATTCGATCGCCTGTCAAAGGCGTGATTATCGACCGCCGCGTGAATCTCGGCCAGAACGTGGGCGTCTCCGCCCCAAACACCTCTTGCCTTTTCCTGATTGCCAAAGACCTCAAGAAGATGTAGGTCTGGGCGATGGTCAACGAGGCGGACGTCCCGCGGATTCGCAAAGGCATGGAAGCCCACTTCACGGTCGATGCCTTCCCGAAAGAGACCTTCAAAGGCACGGTGTCGCAAATTCGTATGAACGCGACGATGACCCAAAACGTCGTCGTCTACACGGTGGTAATCGGTTTCGACAACCCGGACCTCAAGCTCGTTCCCTACCTGACGGCGAACGTCCAATTCCAGGTCGAAAAACGTAGCAATGTCCTTCGAGTACCCAATGCGGCGTTGCGTTGGAAGCCAGTGCCCGATCTGGTGGGCTCCAATACGGCGACTCCCGACGCGCAAGGGGCGATGCGTTCGCTGCCTCCCGGCACTACACTATGGATCAAGACTCCCGACGGACAACACGTGCAGCGCATTCCGATTGACGTGGGACTGAGTGATGGATTGCTGAGCGAGGTCAGCGGTCCGGCTGTCAAGGAGGGGATGGAAATCGTAATTGGCCAACGGGCAGACGGAAACAATCCGTTCGTTCCGCGCTTCTTCCATCGATAGATCGCGCCGCATTTCGTTCCCATGGTCCCCGCGGAAACGAGCCAGTGAGCAACACGCCGTGCGGTTGCGGCATAGCAAAGCCGCCTTGCTCGGCGTCCCCGGCAAACGGTAAGATGGGCCCATGTTCGGCCCGCTTCTGCTAGCACTGCTATCGACGTTGCCCGGCGGTACCGCTGCCGCCGCGGGCGACGCCCGGTTGAACGATGTCTGTTTTGCCGATGTTCAACACGGTTGGGCCGTGGGCGATCGCGGCGTGATCTGGCACACTGACGACGGCGGCGGGCACTGGAATCAGCAAGTCTCCGGCGTCGATTGCCCAATGCGCAGTGTTGTCTTTCTCGATGGGCAGCACGGCTGGGCGGCCGGCGGGTTCACGCATCCGTATACGCATACGAGCAGCGGCGTCGTGCTGATTACCGGCGACGGCGGCAAAACTTGGATGCACAATGCCAAGCTCCTGCTGCCCGCCGTGCGACGAATCGGCTTCTTCAACCCGCGGCAGGGCTGGGCGATCGCCTGCCGCTCGGCGATGTATTCCAGCGGCGTGTTCGCCAGCGACGACGGCGGGCGAAGCTGGCGGCCGCTGCCCGGCGGCAATCCCTGCGGCTGGTCGGCCGCCGATTTCGTCGATCCCGGCCACGGCGTTGTCGCCGGCCGCAACGGCTCGCTGGGCTTGGTCCGCGGAAACGAGGTGGAAGCGGTTCGCAGCGACGGCGGCGAGCTGCGCGGCGTCCTGCGGGCGAAGTTGCCTTCGGCCGGCGGCGGCCTGCTGGTCGGTGAAGGCGGCCTGGTGCAATACGTCGGCCTTTCGGGCGGCGCTCCACAAGCGGTGCCGAACTTGCCCAAGGCCACGCGGCATTTCGACTTCGCGGCATTGGCGGTTCGCGGCCCGAAATGTTGGATCGCCGGCTCGCCCGGCTCGCGCGTGTTTCATTCAGCCGACGCCGGCCGCACCTGGAGCATCTTCGACACCGGCACGCCCGTGCCGCTTCGCGCGGTGACGTTTGCCGACGATCAGCACGGCTGGGCCATCGGAGAATTGGGCACGATACTGGCCAGCGCCGACGGCGGGCGAACCTGGCAATCGCAGCGGGCCGGCGGCTCGCAGACCGCCCTGCTGGCCATCGTCGCCGATCCCGACGACGCCCCACTGGAACTTCTCGCCCGCTTGTCGGGCAATGAAGGGTGCTTCTCGGTCGTCGAAGTGATCGGCCGCCGCGATATCGAAATCGCTCCGCGCGACGACGTCCCCCCGGCCGACCGGCTGCACGAGGCGGTCGTTCGCGTCGGCGGATGCGCGGCCGGCCAGTCGTGGCAGTTTCCCTTGCGGCAGGCCGGCCTGCGCGTCGGCGCGCGGCAAATCGTCGAGGCGTGGGATGGCGTCAACGGCGGCCGGGGAATCGAGGCGTTGCAGGCCCGCATCGTTCGGCAGATTCGCACCTGGCGTCCCGCGGCGATCGTGACCGGCGACGCACGCAGCGAAGACGACGATCCGCTGGCGACCCTGCTGCATCAGGCGGTGACGCAAGCCGTTCGCCAGGCGGCCGACGCCGCCGCGTTTCCCGAGCAGATCGCCGAGGCGGGCCTGAAACCGTGGCGAGTGCGCGAAGCGTACGCGGCGCTGCCGCCGGGCGCGCACGGCGCGTGCGACCTGAGCACGGCCCAGTTCATGCCCGGATTGGGGCGATCGCTGTGCGAGGCCGTCGCCGAGCCGCGCGGGCTGTTGCAGGAAGGTTTTTCGCTTCCGCCGCCGACGCTGGCCTTTCGCGTCCTCAGCGACGGCGCGGGCGATGCGGCGGCGGAGCGGCACGATCTGCTCGGCGGGCTCGGCTTGACGCCGGGCGGCCCGGCGCGGCGCGAGTTGCCCCCTCCGCCCGCCGAGCGGCTCGACCTGCTGCAACGCATCGCGCAAAAGCGCCGCCACGTGCAGGCGATTCTGCAGCACTCGGGCCGCACCGCCCGATCGTCCGAGCAATTCGTGGCGCAAATCGACGAATTGACCCGCGACCTCGACGCCGAGAGCGCCGGCCAAATCCTCTATCAACTGGCCGATCAGTATTATCGTAGCGGCCGCTGGCCGGCGGCGGCTGATACGTTTCAGGCCCTGGTCGATCGCTTTCCGCAACATTCGCTCACCCCGCCGGCGCTGCGTTGGTTGGTGCAATACTATTCGAGCGCCGAGGCCGGGTGGCGCGTGCAGCACGACGTCGCGCAGCAGTCGAAACGGCTCCAGCGCGCGGCGGCCCTCGGCGCGGAGATCGAACGCACGAGGCTCGACCAGTTCATCGAGCCGGCGCTGCGATTTCCGCTGGCGGCGGCCTATCGCGGCATGGGCCAGGTCCGGCAGGCCGAGCGGCTCTACCAGTTGCAGGGACGCGACGACGGCCACGACGCCTGGGGCCTCTGCGCAGAGCGAACTACGGCCGCACGATCCCAAGAGCCGGCCGCTGAAGCCGATCCTAGAATGCACGCGAGCCAAGGAGAGGCCGCACCTCGACGGGTTGCTCGACGATCCCGTCTGGCGCGAGGCCAAGCCGGTCGCTCTGCAAAGCGCCCAGCACGACGACGGCGACTGGCCGGCCGAAGTCCGCTTGGCCTACGATGCCGAGTTTCTCTACATCGCGGTGCGCTGCCGTGAGGCGCCCGCGGAGGCGCCGCATGAGAGTAGCCGGACTGACGTGCCGCAAAACGACCCTGTAGGGAACGCCCTCCGCGGCGTTCCGGGGGCGGCGAAAGACGGCCTCTCCCTCGCTGGCACGGAACGCCGCGGAGGGCGTTCCCTACAGGAGAATTCGTCAACTTATTCTGACGCGATTCCTAAAGAGGACAGTCCCATTCCCGCTGAGACGAAAACTGGTACAGCCGCCGCACGGCCGCGCGACGGCGATCTCTCCGGGCACGACCGCGTCGAAATCTTTCTCGATATCGACCGCGACTACTGCACTTACTATCGCCTGGCCGTCGATGATCGCGGCTGGACGAACGATAGCTGCTGGGGCGACGCGACCTGGAATCCGAAGTGGTTTGTGGCCTCGCGGCGGGAGAAGGGCCGCTGGACGATCGAAGCGGCGATTCCGCTGGCCGAATTGACCGGCCGCCCGCCCCAGCCGCGCGACGTTTGGGCCGTCGGCATCCAGCGGACGGTGCCGGGCGTCGGTTTCCAGTCGTGGACCACACCGGCCGCCATATCCGTGCTGCCCGACGGGTTCGGACATCTGGTGTTTCAATGACCGGACGAGCAGCGTTTAGCCGCCGCCGGTACGGCGGCGATCGCCGGGGCCGACGTACCGTCGGCCGCTAAACGGTTGGGATGCAAAACGGTTCGTACGCCCCCCATCGCTGCGATTCTTGCGGGATGCATCCGCACGGATTACAATAGGAAATCAAACGTAAACCGGCCATCGAGGTCTATAATGCACAAGCATTTTCTAGCGAGTGTTGTTCTGTTGAGTTTCTGCCTGGGTTGCGGGACGGGAGAATACGAATCGCGGATCGGCGGGCACCGCGGCGGCGGTGGTGGGGGCGGCGGCGCGGCCGCAGCCGACCCGCTCGGGCCGGCCGAGGATTTGCCTGGCACGCGCGTCTCTATTCGCGTGCCTCCGTGCGTCACCCTAGTTCCAGAGGGTACGGATCCGAGGCGGTCCCTCCCAATGCCGTTGCTCCCCGGCACGAAGCGGACGTACGAGGGATTCGTAAAGGACTCACAAGAAGGTGAAATACCCTTCTACTGCACTTTCCTCGTGGTTGAGACGGCCAAGCTCCCCGGACAGAATCTCGTCGCTGAAATGGAAAAAGGGCTCAATGCGCTGAGTAAAGCAACAGGTGGCAAAGCAGGACAATCGGTGGATATTCACGTGACAAACGCGGACGGCAAGGACGTCACGTGGAAAATGATGCACTTGGGCGCTCCAACGGAATTCTACTATCGCGACAAGGGCGGGAAGGAATCGTACAGATCGATGGACGGCATCATAGAAGCTTATCTCCATGAAGAAGGTGGCTACTACGTTATCGTAGGGTGGCGGCTGCCGTCGAACATCGAGCAGAACGTCGGCAATGCCGGGTTAGCGGAACTGGCGAAGGCCGTTGCCGGCGGAGTGGCCGTGCGGCCGCAGTGAGCGACGCCGGACGTACTCCTCTCGCTCCGCGAGAGGAAGGGAACTTCACGCGGAGCGTGAAGAGTACATGGGCAGGACGCTCGGGCTGCGGCTGATTCCCCTTATTTCCGCCCTCCGCCTTCCGCCCTCCGCCCTCCGCCTTTCCCTCCGCCCTCCGTCTTGAGATAGCCGGCGCTCGATTGGAAATACTTGTGGCGGCGGGTGACGACGATTTGATCGGCCACGTCCTGCTGCGCCCGCAAGTCGGCCAGATTCGCCTGGCAGTAGCGGCAGCCGACCAGCTCGACGTGGAAGGCGATGTAGCGGGCCAGATCCTCCTCGATCGTCCCCAGCAGCCACGTGCCCAACTGATGGCGCGTCGGGCAGCTCAGACGCCGCCCGCGCCAAATCTCGCCGAGCGTGTGAATGCCTTCGTCCCGCCGGGCGTGAATCGACGCCAGGCTCCGCGCGAGCGCCGCATCGTCGCGCGCAGCCTTTTCAATCCGTGCCATCTCCTCCGGCGGCAACGCCTCGTCCAGGTACGCTTCGAGATCGGAAGGGGTGAACATGGGGGCTAGTGGTTAGTGGCTAGTGGCTAGTGGTTAGTGGCTAGGAGGCGAGGACCGGTGATAGACCGGTCGCGGTCAGCATCCATCAAGGTTACCGCCGTCTCCCGATCATCCGCTTGTCGCTCTCCCGTTACGCGTTGATCACTGTCCCATGACTTCTATCCACTGGCCACTAACCACTGGCCACTAGCCACTCTTATACAACTCTGGAAAAACCGCCTCCGGCAATCGCTGCGATCGGATGGCTGTCCGCAGGGCGGCGATGAACTCGAACTTGTAGTTGGCGACCGTCTGCTCGGCGATGCCCAGCCGCGAGGCGACGGTCTTGTTCGACCAGCCGCGGACGAACAGCAGCTCGGCGCATTGCAGACGCTCCCACTGGCCGCGCTGACGGAAGTGCTCGATCTGCCTGGTCAGCGCGGCGGCCAGCGCCTCCTCCTCCAAGTGATGCCGCTCGCCGCTGCGGGCGATGCTGCTGGCGGGCCGCGCCGCGCCGGCCGGCTCCCAACTGCTCGCCGCGCTGCTGGGCGGAACCAGCGGCAGCATCGGCCGCCGCCCCTCACGCCGCAGATAATCGATCAGCTTGTGGGCGGCGATCGAGAACAAGTATCCTTCCAGCGGACGCCGCCCGTCGAAGTTCGGCAGGCTCGTCAAAAAACCGATGAACGTCTCCTGCACGAGATCCTCGGCCGCCGAGCGATGCCGCGTTCGGCTTTCGACGAACGCCAGCAGCCGCCCCTCGAACCGCGCAATCAGTTCGTACCACGCGTCGGCGTCCCCCGCGCGAATGCGGCCAATCAGCAAGGCGTCGGCTTCGACGGATGCGGTCATAGGGACCAGGGGTTAGGGGTCAGGGGCCAGGGATCAGGGGTCGGAGGTCAGGGGTCAGCGGCCACTCGGCCATCCGTTCTGGCCCCTGACCCCTGGCCTCTGATCCCTAGCCCCCAGTCCCTGGCCCCTCACTTCTACACCGCCGCCAACAGGGCGGCGGCCACTGGTCCTAGTATGGCCAAAAATGCGGCAAACCGCAAGCGACGGCGATACAGGCCCCCGGTCCTCACGTCGATCGTCAGGTAGCCGTACATCACCGCCAGCAGCCACAACAGCCCCGCTAAGCCGACGCCCGTCGTCCAAAGCCGGCCGGCGACGACGCTACGGCGGCCCTCTTCGACAATTCGCTCCCGCACCTTCCGATCGAATTGCAGCAGCACGTAGAGCCGGGTCATCGGCCCGACCGAGGACGGCGCAATTTCCTCCCACTGACCCTTGACGACTTCCTCGCGGAGAAAGTCGTAGGGCAACGCGATAGGGCGCACGCCAGCCGACTGGCTTACGTGGCCTTGGACGTAGCGGTTCAGTGCCCGTTGCAGTTCAGCGGGCAGTTCGTCGTTGCATTCCTGCGGCGTGGCGTAGGGGCCGACGACGATCGTCATCTGATACGTGTCGCCGAGCATCTGCGGGGGCTGGTTGACCCAAGCGGGCGGCTTGACCACGGGGGCGGACGGCGGCGGCGGGGCGGCGGCGGTCTTCGGCGCGGCCGGCTTCTTCTCGTCCGCGGTTGTTGCCTTGACCGGTGCGTGGCCTGCCGCTCCGGCTGCTACGGCCGGTGGTTTGGCGGCAGGTTTGGGCGATTTGACCGCGACTTTCTCCGCGGCTTCAACCGGGATGGCCGCGTCGGGAACTCGCGTAGCCGGCTGGACCGTGTTTCGCCCGAGAATCGAGCGGGCGCCGTCATGGTTCATCGAAGCATGAACCGGAGGCGGCAAAAACTCCCGCTGAGGGCTCCCATCAACAAAGAACCACCCGACTCCTCCCGCAAGCAATAGCGTCGCCGGCACGCCGATTGCCAATAGCACGATCCCCGCCGTCCGCGTCTTGAGGAATGCGAGCATCACTATGGCAGCCACAAAGCCGCCGAAAAAGAGCAGGGCAAATAAGAGTACCGCGATTTTCATGTACGAGACCGAGCTGCCGGGCGTGACAACAACGTGCTCGCTTGCGACAAAAGAATCATCGCCTTCGGCTGACGGCGGCGGGACGTCCACATTCCTGTGATGGCCGTGACCATCGTTGAATTCGATCGCGGTTCTTGCTGCGTGGTGCGACTGCCATGCCGGTTCAGACTCTGTGGCAACATCTACGGCAACAGGACGAGAGAGCATCCGGAACGCTCCGACGATGACTACCAGCGCCAGCGGGGCCACCAATACGGCGATGCCCGCCACGCGCGTCCTGGGTTTGGCCAGCAAGACGATCGACGCCACCAGCCATGCCACTGGAAGCAGCAGGAAGATAAAGCCTACCATTGACAGGGTCAAATTCATGATCGGGCTACACTCGCTTTCGTCGATTCGCTCGTTCCCACGGGCTGGCCAGTTGCACGGCGACGGACATCGCGCCGGCGACCATGGGCAGCCAAGGCTGCGGGAACTGCCATAGCTCGGCGATGATCGCCGCCACGAGAATACTGAGCAATACGCTGAACACGCTCAGCCTGGTCCGCCGCAGCGGATCGGCTTGCAGCCACCAGCGCAGCACGAGGAAGAGCGTGCCGAAACACGCCATGTAGGCCATCATCAACGGTTGGCCGTAGGAATCGTAAAAGCTCGACGGGGCACGAAAGCCGGGCTGAAATTGCGAATATGTCACGGCGGCGGGCAGCTTGACCATGAGAAACTCCGCCGCGGCGAACATCGTCGCCCCGATGCCCAGGCCGACGACCATCAGCACGAAGCGGCGGAGCATCGCATCGCCGCGGAGGCCCTCCCAGAGCTTCGACGCGGCGAGCACCGCCCAAGTGCCGGTCAGACTCGCCAGCAGCAGCCACGCGAATTGCTCGGGCTTGGGCACGCTAACGGCGTCGCTGCCGTAGCTGCCGATTACCAGCATGACCACGCACATCGCCGCCGCGGCCAGCGCACCGGTCAACAGCGAGCGGAGCAAATCGGCCAGCCGTTCGCGCGGCGGCTTGAGGATCAACGCCGGCATCGGCTTTTCGCCGTAACGGCGGACGCCCGAGCCCGGAATGAACGCGCCGGGTGCCGCGGCGCGTTGTGGTGCAGCCGTCCCGGCTGCCCGAGCAGGCGGGACGCCCACACCACAAGCGGGCGCGGCCGAACGCTCGGCGATCGGCTGCGGCACGCTGCCGCTGGTGACTTTCCATGCCAGCCAGTACACGCCGTACGTCGTCCCGAGCACGATCGCCAAGGACATGAACAACACCCACGTGTGCAACGCCACGATGACCACCAAGAGGATCAGTAGAACTTGGACGAACGCTGCTTGTTTTCCGAATGCGTCGAGAAGCCCCTGCGACTTCTGGCGGACGGCCCGCATGATCGGCTCCTCGCGAACACCCTCGCCGGTTTGTGGTGCAGGCGTCTCGCCTGCCTGGGCAGCCGAGACGGCTGCACCACAAGAGTTGCTCGCAGATTCGCTTTGCAGCGGCAACATGGTCGGGTAGCCGGGCAGGGCGGCCACCATCTCGCCCGCCGATCGAAATCGCAACGCCGGGTCTTTTTCCAGCGCTCGCGCGATGATGCTGCGATACGGCTCGGCAATAATCGACACGTCGGGCTTGGCCGTCAGGTGCTTCATCAGCACCTCGCCAATGCTCTCGCCCTCGAACGGCACCCGGCCGGTGAGCAACTCATAGAGGATCACGCCCATCGCGTAGACGTCGAGCTCCTTGCCGTAGCGGCCGTTGGCCACCTCGGGCGCCATGTAATGCACGGTGCCGACGCTTTCGGTGTGTCCGCTGCGGCGGCTGCACGAGATGAACTTCGACAGCCCGTAATCGCCAACCTTGACCACGCCTTCGTCGCGGAAGATGTTGCCCGGCTTCAGGTCGCGGTGGACGATACCGCGATCGTGCAGATAGGCCACGCCGGCGCCGATGCCGTGAATCCACAAGAGCGCTTCTTGCTGCGGCAGGCCGGTGGGCCGATCGGCTAGCACGGCTTCAAGGCTCGGGTCGGCCACGTATTCCATCACCACCCACGTGTCGCCCTGCTGGTCCTGGCGAATGTCGTAGAGGTCCAGCAGATTGGGGTGCTTCAAGTTGAGGCATTGCCGGATGCCGCGCAGCTCGACTTCGAGATTCCGCCGGATTAGTTTCAAGGCGATGTCCTTGCCGGCGTCGCTAGTGGCGTAGTAGATTTCGCCAAACCCGCCTTGGCCGACGCCGCGCTTGATCGTGTAGCCGCTCAAGGGGCGGGCGCCGCTGGCGTACACGAACCGGCCGGCCGGCGACTTCTCTGGCGCGGGCGAGTCGGATGGGTGCGGCAGCGTGTTTTGATCGGACGGTTCCAAGGTTGCCACCTATTGTTGTAACGGAACGGGCAAACCCGTTTAGCGGCCGACGGCACGTCGGCCCCGATGGCGCCCCAAGCCGCCGTGCCGGCGGCTGCTAAACTCACGGCATTGCCGTGCCAACAATCAATAACTCTATTGTATCTCCTCCAAATTGAACGAGAACCCATCGCCCTCGATGCGGGAATTCTTGGTGATTTGGCGTTCGCCTTGGCAGGCAATGCCGTCGATCTCGAACGGGCCGTCGCTGCGGCAATACAACTCCTGCCCACGGCGATAGAGGATCACCTCGTGCGTCCAGTCGCGGCAGACGACGTGGCTGTGCGGCCGCGGGCCGAGCACGCAGGCATCGGCCAGCAGCAACACCGAATCGGTCAACGGCTGCGTGCGGTGGCGGCTGCTGAAATCCAGTCGCGCGGTGGCGCAGAGCGGATGGGGCCGGCGAAACAACAGCCGCACCGCGCCCCCCAATTGCAGCCGCGTGCCGTCGCCCAACCAGCCGATGTCTTGCACCAGCCGGCCGTTGATGCGAACCTCGCGCCATGCCTCGATCAGATACCCCTCGCCGTCGCGGAGGATGCAGGCGTGCCGGCTCGACAGGTCGCCCAGGATCGGCACGTCGGCCGTCCCCTGCGCATTCGGTTGGCCCAGCGTGACCCTGTCGCCCAGGCAGACCCAATAGCCCCCGACGGCGTCGATCCACAGCATGAACCGCTCGCAATGTCTCACGTCGCGACGCATGGAGCCGTGTTCCAGGAAGGTGTCGAGTGATGAAAACATGATAGCACGGGGTAGAAACTGGTAAAACAACGTTCAAACGCCGCGCGTCGCCGCGCGGATCAATCCATGGTTCACCGCTTGGATTCGGCAATGCTTGGAAACGCCTTCAAGAACGATTCTTTCTGAGAGTCGAAGTCCTTGATGTGTTTGTCGACTTCGCTAACGCTGCCATCAAACTCCATGTGATACTCGATGGTTTGTACGGTCTTGTACGTTTGGCGATCGGGGATGAACACGAACAGCGCGTTCTTGGCATCGTAGCGGCGGCGGAGCAGCAGACCGGCCTCTTTTTGGCCTTTGTCTTTCTCTCCCACGATCGCACCGTACGTCTTGTCGGTATAGCGAACGAAGCCCCGCTCGCCGAGCCAGGCGGCAACCTTCGAATTGAAGGCTCTTTCTTCCGATTGTGAAGCGAACTGATACGTGCCCAAGGTGCCCGTGGATTCGTACGAGTGCCGGGACATGGCCACGGTCGTCGGCGACACCGAAAACCAGCAGCCCGTCAGAGAAACACATAGGATCGCAAGCGGCCAACAGAGTCGATTCATGTCGATGCTTCCTTATCGCTAGGACTGAGACACAATGGGCCAGGGAAGTGGTATGTGCGAGAACCAGCAGGGTCGACGCGGCCTTCTCCGTAGCTCACTTTTCGACGATGAGTGTGAAATACGTCTTGTCTTCATCCTTCGCGCGAGAAACAAAAACTGTGACGTTCCCGCCCGCACCTCGCCGGATCAGGGTTGCAGACTTCGCGCTCGGGCGCCTCGCCTTTGCCACGGCAGGATCGTTGGTGCTGTTCAGAATCTGAATCTGGTACTGATCCGTGCCGGCAAAGTAAATGCCACCGAAACTGAGATTCGGTTTGTACTTTTCCTTACAACCGATCTTCTTCGCATAGTAGGCCCAGACCTCCTCAAAAGGCTTGGGCGTGGCGTAGTCGGCCACAAAGACATTCCCTGCCTTCCCATTGCTGCGATGCGATTCCGCATCCGGGAATTTCCATTCGTCTAGCTGGCCTCCCGTCTCAGGGGCCGTGGTCTTAGGGGCCTTGGCCGGCTGGGATCGAAGCGGTCCGGCAAAGGCAATACCGAGTCCAAGACCAGCCACGAACAAGAGAAATGGGGTGAAGTAACCTGATCGTACCATTGGAAACCTCCTTCATCCAACAAGGAAATGCCGCTGAACAGGGATTCAACCGTCGAAGTGGGATAAAGCGATACCACTTTCGGATTCCGTCATTCTATCTCTTCGCCACCGCAGTTTCCACCGGCGTTTTCGGCGAGAAATGCTCGCTCACCTGCTCGACGATGTTCTCCGGAGTCGCTTTGTCCAGCGGGATTTCGTCGTGGAATTGCACTTCGGCATTGACCAACTTCTCGGTCACTTCGAGGCGGTTGCGCAGGTTCGACACCAGTTCCTTGACGCGGCCGAGGCGGCTCTCGTCGAACTGGTAGTCGCTGGTGGTCTTGGCGGCGGCGATCATCTGGCACCGCGCTTCGAGATTCTCGACCTCGACCTGCAACTGCCGCTTCGACGCCAACATCCCCTCCAGCTTGTGCTGGGCGGCCGTCAAACTCCTCTGCCTGGCGTTGCGAATGTCGGTCAGGCTCACCAAGGTCGCCTCGCCGGTCTTGTAGCGGTTGAAGCGGGCGGCCAGATCGGCGCGAACCTCCTCGGCCGTGTACGTGCGGCCGGCATACGTGTATTCGCTCTTGCCGGCGCCGAGATCGTTCTTCAGCCGCAAGAGCTGCCCCTTCTCCTTGGCCAAACGCGCGCGGGTGTCGCCGATCTGCTCGTCGAGCCGCTGCACTTCGACCTCCTCCTTGGCGATCACGTGCATGTTCTTTCGGACCTCGGGCAAGAGGTCTTGGATCATACCCCGCGCGCGATCGACCTGAAATTCGATCGGCACCGCCTCTTGGACGGCGTCGCTGACGTATCCGGCCGACGTGCGAAGATAGCTCATCGCGTCGCGCCCCACGAAAACCAGGCCCAGCAGGGCCGCACCACCACCGACAATCAGTACTTTCTTGATCATGTCAAGAGCCTCCAAAACAAGGACAAGAAACACCGAAACCTGAAGAGTCGTTCGTTCTCCGTGGCGGGATATTGGGATCTCTCCCATCTTTTCCAGTCGGCCGGCGGCCGCTACACTACTTGGTGGTATGAAATCGCCTTCTGCCGAGCAACTGGTGGAGCAAATCCACGATTCGCCCACGCGGATCGTGCTGGCGGTCGCCGGAGGGGGGAGCCGGGCCATCGCCGACCTGCTGGAAGTGCCGGGCGCGTCGCGAACGCTCCTGGAGGCCGTCGTCCCTTATTCCGTCCCCGCCATGACCGCTTGGCAGGGAAGTCTGCCCGATGGGCTCTGCTCCGCCGCGACCGGCCGAGCGATGGCGATGGCGGCATTCCACCGCGCCCGACGATATGAAGCGGAAGAGGGGTCAGAGGGCAGGGGCCAGGGGTCGGGGAGCAGTGGTCGGTGGTCAGTCGTCAGTGGCCAGTGGGCAGTCGGCAGTGAAGAGTGGAGAGGGGAGAGGGGAGAGTGGAGAGAAAGGGCCCCCTCCGCCCTCCGCCCTCCGCCCTCCGCCTTCCTCCCATCCCCAAATCCCCAAATCCCTCCCTCCCTCGCCGGCGTGGCCTGCACGGCCAGCCTAGCCAGCGATCGGCCGAAGCGCGGCCCGCACCGCATTCACGTCGCCCTGCAAACCGTCTCCCTGACCGCGGCCTGGCACTTGCAGTTGCTGAAGGAGCGCCGCAGCCGGGCGGAGGAGGAGCGGCTTGCCGGCCGGCTGCTGTTGAACGCCGTCGCCGAAGCCTGCGGGGTGCCCGAGTGGCTTTCGCTTGATCTGCTCGAAGGGGAGCAGGTCGAAGAGTCGCGCACGGGGGCCCCCTCGGTCTGGCAAGACCTGCTGCTGGGCCAGATCGAGGTGGTTCGCATCGGTCCGGCTGGCGAATCGCCGAAGGTCATCATGCCGGGCGCGTTCAATCCGCTGCACGACGGGCACCGCCGCATGATGCGAATCGCCGCGGAGATGCTGAGCCAGCCCGTGGTCGCCGAAATCTCGATTCTCAACGTCGACAAGCCGCCGTTGGACTACATCGAAATCGAGCGGCGGCTCGCACAATTCCCGGCCGATCAGCCGGTATTGCTAAGTGGTGCGGCCACGTTTGAGAAGAAATCGCGGCTGTTTGCCGGGGCGACGTTCATCGTCGGCGCCGATACGTTGCGTCGCATCGCCGATCCGCGATACTGCGGCGACGATCTGCCCGCGTGCCGACGCGGCATCGAGCAAATGGCCGCCCGCGGCTGCCGCTTCCTGGTTTTCGGCCGCAATCTCGGCAACGGTTTCGTTCGCCTGTCCGATCTCGACCTGCCCGACGCGCTTCGCTCGATCTGCCGCGAGGTGCCGCCGGAGGTCTTTCGCGAAGATGTTTCCTCGACCGAGATTCGCAAAGCGGGAGAGGCGTGAAACACTGTTGCCAAGGGTTTTCGCCTGCCGCCAATGTGGCCGAAAACGGTTGGTCCGCAAGGGCCTCTGTGACGCGAATGGGCGGGAGCGGGAGCCATGACATCCTGCGCGATGCCCTAATCGTACCACTTTAGCGTGAACGTCGCTTCCACTTTCTTGCCGTTGCGATCGAGAGTCATCGTGATGCGCTTGCCTGCGGTGCGGAACAGGTTATAGATTTCCAGCGGTTTGAATTTGGAGACGGGGCGTCCGCATAGCGTCAACAGCACGTCGTCCACGCGAACACCGGCTGTGCTGGCGGGACTCTTCTCGTCGACGAAATCGACGACAATCTTGTCTCGCTTGAAAAGAAGATGGGCGCCGCACGCGAGGCCACGATCGTGGTCCGCAAAGTGTTTGCCTTTTGCCAGGAACATCCGACCGCCGATGAAGTCGAAGGTGACGCGATAGCGCCGCAGGTAGTCGTACCCGAGAACGTTGCAGCCCCTGCTCGTCATTATCCTGAGATCTCGGTGCTCGAAATTGCCGACGCGAAACCGCGAAATTCGTCCGATGGCGCCTGACGTGACGCCACCGAGAGTAGCCGATTTTACGTGGCCGGTGGCGCGAACGTCACCGGAACCAGCAAGTTGCGAGAATAGGGTTTCCTTCAAACAGCCGGTACTTGCGCAACCCGTATCCACCATGAAGAACGAAGGACGAGCATCCTTGCCAATGATCGCAGGAATATATGCACGGCCACCGTCCTTATAGGCAAACGGTATCCGCTCGCCCCATTCCGGCCGCGGCGTGCTCGCCGGCGAAAGGATGTCAACGCGTCCCCGATCAAAATCGATAGCAACGATCCACTCGGCAAGGAAGTCAAGGCCCACAATGCCATACATATCATATCCCGATGCCTCGTGGGCGAAACTCAAGTCTTGACACAGAACCCGCTCGGAAGTCAGCGGCAACGAGCCGACGTTTGCGTCGGGAGGCGAGTACGTCGCCATTTCAACGGGACCGTTTGGCGTCGACGGCCGAATAGTCTCTAGCGGTTCCCCGAGATATCTCTTCAGAGAAGCGTCGAAGACGCTATAGGTCGACCCGGTATCCAGAACAAAAGGGTATTCCTTGCCTCCAATTCGCACGGGAACAAGCACCTGGGCTCGTTCGGGATCGAATTTGAACGACGCACGAACTTCGGAGCGAGATTGGCTTTCACCCGCTCGCAACGTCGCCGGCGGCGCAGGCAACTGCCAAATCAGAATTGCAATGCACACGCACGTTGCTCGGTACCGCATGGGAAGTCCCTTTTCTACGCCGTCTGCTTCAGGTCCTCGAAGTGGATCTGGTACAGCCGGTGGTAGAGGCTGCAACGGGCGAGCAGTTCTTCGTGGCGGCCGACGTCGAGAATCCGCCCGGCTTCCATCGCCACGATGCGATCGGCCAACGACAACACCGCCAGACGGTGCGTGATCAGGATCGTGGTCCGTCCGTGGGTGAACTTCTCCAGGACTTGCTGGATCGCCTGCTCGCTCTCCAGATCGACCTGGCTGGTGGCCTCGTCGAGAATCAGGATGGCCGGATCGCGGAGGATCGCGCGGGCCAGCGCGATTCGCTGCCGCTGGCCGCCGGAGAGACAATTGCCCAACGCCCCGGCCGAAGTCTCGTAGCCTTGGGGCAAATCGCTCTCGATGAAGCGATGGGCGTGGGCCTGCTTGGCCGCTTCGAGCACCTGCTCGCGCGTGGCGTGCGGCGTGCCGTAGCGGATGTTGTTGAAAATCGTGTCGTCGAACAGCATCGTCTCCTGCGTGACCAGCCCGATCTGGCCGCGCAAATCGCGGAGCCGCATCTCGCATAGCGGCACGCCGTCGACCGCCACCACGCCGTGCGTCGGATCGGCAAAACGTGGAATCAGATTGGCCAGCGTGCTCTTGCCGCAGCCGTTGGGACCGACGATGGCGATCGTCTCGCCGAAAGCAATTTTCAGGTTGATCTCTTCCAGCACCGGCTTGTCGGGCTGATAGGCAAAACCGACATTCTCGAACGACAATTCGCGATGGTGCCGGCGAAACGGGGCCGGCTGCTTCGGATCGCGGACCGTCGGCTGGCGGTCCAACCGCGCAAAATCCGGTCGGAGGCGGCAAAGCCCGCCTGGACGTTGCTGAAAATGTCGGACATCTTCCGCAGCGGGTCGGCCATGCCGGCCAGCAGGGCGAAAAACGTCAGCATGGCGCTTTGGCCGATCTGCCAACTGCTCAGACCGACGCCCAGCACCGACGGCTTCGGCTGGAAAATCAGCCAGCCGCCGACGATCATCACCACCGAGATCGTGGCGATGCCCAGCACTTCGGTCATCGGGTGCGTGAGCGCGTTGTACCGCGCGATCCGCATCGACTTGTGGTAGTAGCTCTTGTTGTTGTTGTGGAACCGCTTGCGCTCTTGCGATTCGGTGGTGAACGCCTTGACGATCTTGATGCTGCGGAAGGTCTCTTCCAGGGTGGTGTAGATGCCGGCCATTTCCTCCATCGCCCGGCGGTTCGCCCGCTTGAGCATCTTGGCCAGCCAGCGAATCGACAGTGCGGCCGCCGGGGTGATGAACATCGTCAACAACAGCAGCCGCCAGCTAACGAAAGCCGCCCCCGCCAGACAGGCGAACATTTTCAGCGGCTCGCGGATCAGCTTGCCGAACAGCGCGTCCAATCCCTTCGCCACTTGGCTGACGTCGTTGGTGAATCGGCTCATCAGATCGGCGGTGCCGTCTTCGCTGAAGGTGGCCAAGTCCATCCGCAACGTGCGGCGGTAGAACATCTTTCGCAAATCGAACGTGGCCAGTTGCGACAAACGCGAGGTCAACACGTTGTTGGCCACCAGGAAGAGGTCTTTGACGACCGTGCCGATGAAGAGGAAGACGGTGATGAACAGCAGCGTGTCGAAGGGGCTGCCGGGCAGATACTTGTCGATCCACGGCTTGGCCTGTTTTGCCGCCCAGAGGCCGCTATCCGCCTTGGTGCGTTCGGCCTCCGCGTTGCGGATCGCTTGTTGGGTTGTCGCGACGAGTGCCTCGTTACCCTCTTTTTCAGCGGCGGCAAGTTGTTTCTGCAATTGCTCAAGTTCCGCCGACCTGGCGGCGAGTTTCGTCTGATTGTCCTGGATTTGGTCGTCGATCCACTGCTGCATCGACTTGTTCTTGAAGACCACTTCGACGACCGGGTAGACCGCGCCGATGATTCCGCCCCAAAGGATCGCCACGATCAGGGCCGAGAAGACCGTGGCCGCGAAGGTGAATTTATAGCGGATCGCCATCCGCACGACTCGACCGAAGTTCATAATCGGCAATCTCTTGCAGTGGTTGCAGGGGGACTGTCCCAGTTTTCGTGTCAACGAAAATGGGAATGTCCCCTTTGACGCGGGAACTTGTAGCAGATTTCGCCGATTCGGCCAAGAGCGGAGGGGAGCGCACTTCGGGGACGGAGTGGACCCAAAGGATTGGGAGGGCATTAGAAAACGGTAATATGGGCGAGTTTTCGAGTCGAGAGCGAGGGCGTTCCGAACTTTGCAGGGTCGTTTACGACCCTTTTCCGCCGAAGGCGGTATTAGGCCCGACGTTTACGTCGGGTTGGCGTGTGTAATTGTAGCGCTCTGGCCTGTCAGGCCCGCTCGCGGGCCTCCTGCCGTTGCGGCCAAGATCCACCCGGCGTGAACGCCGGGCCTATTACCGCTGACGCGGAAATGCCCGTGAACGGGCATGGACAGAGGCCAGCACAGTTACCGCCACCTGATAAGGTGGCAGTTCAACTGCCACCCCAACGCAGTGATATTGGCCGCTTTTTCGGGTGGATGTTGACGCGGTTGCTAGTGGTTTGTTATATTGGGGGGTGCGTGGTGGACATGAAGCTGTATGGGTCTGGTCACACGTCGGCGTGTCGTAGGAACGCTGATCTTCGCTGATCGACGCTGACGGAAGGAAATCAGTGGAGATTAGCGTGAATCCGTGTTCCCGGCTGACGGGGCGGCAATGGGGCTGCTGCCCGGTGGGACGAACGTTGGAGCTCTTTGCACGAGGAGGGAGTGATGCAACGGTCTCTTGCAGCGGGTGGGACGACTTCGAGACCTTTCGCACTGATCATCGCGTTGGCTGCGCTCTCCGCGACCGTGCCGATCTCGTTGGCCCGTGCGGCCATTACGCCAACAGGCGATGTCTCTCCGTCGAATCCGTCGGGCTGGGGCGGTACGACGACTGGGTACATCGGCAACACCGCCAGCGGAACGTTGACGATCGATGGTGGCAGTGATCTGGTTTCGGGCACGGGCTCCATCGGCGATAGCAGCACGGGCAGCGGTTTGGTGAGCGTGAGCGGCAGCGGCTCGACGTGGGCTTCGATCTATCTGAATATCGGGAATAGCGGCAGCGGAACGCTTTCGATCACCAGCGGTGGCAGTGTCACGACCGCGTCGGACAGCGTCATCGGTTCCTACGCCGGCGCGACGGGCGTGGCTATCGTGGACGGGGTCGGTTCTACCTGGAGCGTGGCTAATAGCCTCTATGCCGGAAACAGCGGCAGCGGAACGCTATCGGTCACTAACGGCGGCTATGTCAGCAGCGCCGGGGATCTTTGCGTGGGATGCAGCGGCAGCGGAGCGCTCTCCATTACCGACCGTGGTGGCGTCCAAAACAACGGTGATGGCTACGTCGGCTTCGCCTCCGGCGCTTCGGGTACGGTCACCGTCGCCGGCTCATTCTGGGCTAACTATGGCAGCCTCTTCGTCGGCAATAGTGGAAGCGGAGCGATCGTAGTGACCGGCGGCGGCACCGTCAGCAGCAACTACGACGACGGCGCCGGCTACATTGGCTACGCGCCCGGCGCCTCCGGAACGATTACTGTCGCCGGCACCGGCTCAGCCTGGACCGACCACAGCCCATTCGTTGGCTACGGCGGAAGCGGTGTGCTCTCGATCACGAATGGTGGCACCGTCGTGAGCGATTACTACCTCGGCACCGCCTGTATCGGCTATGCGCGCGGTGCCTCGGGCACGGCTACTATATCCGGTCCTGGCTCCACTTGGTGGACCACTGGCTACCTTTACGTTGGCAAGAGTGGAAGCGCGGTACTGTCGATTACCAACGGCGGCGCTGTCCGCAGCGATCCCAATGCCGGGGGCGGAACTAATGGTGCCTATATCGGGTACTCTTCCGGCGCCTCGGGTGCGGTGGCGGTTTCCGGTGTCGGTTCCACCTGGGCCTACACCGGCAGCCTTTATGTCGGCAACAGCGGGACCGGAATAATGTCAATCACTAACGACGGCACCGCCAGTCAAGGCACCTACCCCCTACTCGGCGACTCCTACATCGGCTACGCGTCCGGTGCCTCCGGTACGGTTACAGTCTCTGGCACCGGTTCAACCTGGACCACCGCCACCGGGTCCGTTTTCGTCGGCGACAGCGGAAGCGGTGTGCTCTCGATCACCAATGGCGCGACCGCCGTGATTGCTTATCCCGCCGGCAGCTCCCTCAGCGGCTACATCGGCTGCGCGGCGGGGGCGTCAGGCACAGTCACAATCTCCGGCGTCGGCTCCAGTTGGAAAGCCAGCGGCGCGTTCTACGTCGGCGACAGCGGAAGCGGAGCACTGTCAATCAGTGGCGGCGGCACCGGCATTAGCGCGTCCGGCTACATCGGCTACGCGCCGGGCGCCTCGGGCACAGTCACAATCTCCGGCGTCGGCTCCGCGTGGAAAACCGCACTCTACGTCGGAAACAGCGGAAGCGGAGCACTCTCAATCAATGGCGGCGGCGCAGGCACTAGCACCTACGACTATATCGGCTGCGAGCCCGGTGCCTCTGGCACACTTACAATATCCGATACCGGTTCGATGTTGAGCAGTTCTTTCTCTTATGTCGGCACTAGCGGAAGCGGAGCGCTGTTGATCGCTGGCGGCGGCACCGCCACGGGCGCGACGAGCTACGTTGGTTATGCGGCTGGCGCTGGGGCACGGCTACCGTTTCAGGCATCGGCTCCACCTGGAAAAACACTAGCCGGCTCTACGTCGGTAACAGCGGAAGCGGTATGCTCTCGATCACAAACGGCGGCACCGCCTACTCCCTCGGTAACAGTTACATCGGCTATGCGTCAGGGGCATCGGGTATCGTCACCGTCACGGGCGTCGGTTCTGCCTGGAATACTACCAACTCCCTTTTCTTCGGCTTCAATGGCAGCGGTTTGCTTTCGATCGCTGGTGGCGGTGGCGTTACGGCCGCCAGCGTGTCGATTAATGACACTTCATTGACTTCTGTCGATGTTGGTTGCGGAAGTTCGCTTGTGATCGCCAGCGGCAGCGGCACTATGACGAACAACGGCGTCGTTCGTGTTCTTGCCGGGGCGGGTGTCCCTGTGGATGGTTTCCAATACTCGCCGATCGCAGCGGGAACTTGGACGGGAACGGGCACCTATCAGGCCATCGGCGGAACGTGGAGTGCAACCAACCATACGTTTACGGCATCAAATATCACACACGGCGCGTCCGGCTCGGCGGTTCCGCTTGAGCTGGCGTCTGTTCAGCGGGCGATTGTGGATGACAACGGACCGGGGGGGACGAACTGGGAAGTTGGCGCGGGCTTCGTTGCGGCAACCAGCACGATGGACATGTCGTTTATGGCCACGGCTATGAACGACTCATCGCTGAATGACCTCAGAGGCAACCTGTCAACGGGCGAATCGATCCTGAGCGGCTGGACGTTCTCGGCGACTGGATACACGGTGAGTTCGAGCAATCCCGTCTATCTCTCGTTCAACGTCGGCGCGAATCTCCCGGCGGACGATCTCGAAGTCTGGCATTACGACGACACGAGCGGCTGGGCGAAGTACGGGGCGTTCGATTTGACCTACGACGGCACTTTTGCGAGTTTCACGGCCACGAGTTTCAGCGGCTACGCGATGGTGGCCGTGCCGGAGCCGGGGACGTTGATGCTGCTGGCCGCGGGCCTGCTCGGCCTTGCTTGCCGTATGTGGCGCAGGCGGAGAACGCGGTGAGCCAGTAGTAGGTCCGGCTTGCCGAGCCGGACTTTGACGTACCGATCCCACTCGACATACTGATCCCCTCGGCATTCCGATCCCGCTCGGCCTGGATCCCACTCGGCAAGCGGGACCTACCGATCCCGCTCGGCAAGTGGGATCTACTTGCGGCTCCATTCCGTCCCGCCGGGGCGATCCTCCAAGGCGACGCCGATCTGGCCGAGCGTGTTGCGAATGCGGTCGGCCGTGGCGAAATCCTTCCGCTTTCGGGCTTCGGCCCGCAGGTCGATCAACAACGCCATCAACTTGCCGGTCAAATCGTCGCCGCCGGGGGCCTTCTGCTCCTGCGGCTTGCGGAACAGCCCGAGCGTGCCGGTCAACTCCCGCAGCACGGTGACGGCGCGACGGAATGCGTCGAGCTTGTCCGGCGTGCGGGCAAAGGGGACAGTCCCATTTTCGTTGACACGAAAATCGGGACAGTCCCCCGGCGTGCGGCCGGCGGGCCCTTCCAGCTTCTCGTCGTCGGCGTACTTGTTGATCGCCCGGACCAGGTCGAACAGGGTGCCGATGCCGCCGCCGGTATTGAAATCGTCGTCCATCGCTTCCAGGAAACGATTGCGAAGGTCGGCGACGGCCGATAGCAGCGGGTTTGGGAGCGCTGCCGCGTCACCCGCGCCCCGTTTAGCGGCCGACGGCACGTCGGCCCCTGCGCCGCTTCGAGCCGCCGTGCCGGCGGCTGCTAAACGGGCGTCGCCCTCCGTGCGCGTTGCGGGGGTGGCGACGCTGTAGTAGCTTTCGCCGGCGATACGTTCATAGCGCTTGAAGAGCCGGTAAAACGTGTCCATCCCGGTCTCGACCTCGCGGAGCCGCTCCTCGCTGTAGTCGATCGGGCGGCGGTACTGCGTGGAAAGCACGAAGAAGCGGATCGTCTCGCCGGAGAACTGCTTGAGCATGTCGCGGAAGGGGGCCGAGCCCTTCGACTTGCTGATTTTGCCGACCTCCTGGGCGGCCAGATCGCCTTCGGCGGGCCGGGTGTTGCGGCCGCCCAGTTTGCCCACCTCGCTGCTGGCCTGCATCAGCCCGTTGTGCATCCAATACTTGGCCATCGGCCGGGCGTGGCACGATTCGCTTTGGGCGATCTCGTTTTCGTGATGGGGGAACATCAGGTCAAGCCCGCCGCCGTGGATGTCGAACGACTCGCCCAGCAGTCTGCGGCTCATGGCCGAGCACTCGATGTGCCAGCCGGGCCGGCCGTTGCCCCAGGGGCTTGGCCAGGAGGGCTCGCCCGGCTTGGCCGATTTCCAGAGGGCGAAGTCGGCCCCGGCCCGCTTGCGCTCGACCATGCCGCCGCCGTCGCCTTGCGTGGCCTCGATGCCGCGATGGCTCAGCTTGCCGTACTCGGGGCACTTGGCCACCTCGAAGTACACGTCGCCCTGCGCCTCGTAGGCGAAACCCTTCTCGACCAACGTCTGCGTGAACTTGATGATCTCGCCGATCGTCTCGGTGCAACGCGGAAAGTGGTCGATCGCATCGACGCCCAGGGCAGCCAGATTGTTCATGTAGTCGGCCGTCATCTCCTTGGCCAACTGCGCCATGGGAATGCCGCGGCTGTTCGACTCGGCGATCAACTTGTCGTCAACGTCGGTGATGTTCACCACCAGCGTTACCTTGTAGCCGGAGTAGGCCAGGTAGCGTTTCACGGCGTCGAAGATGACCGGCCCGACCATGTGGCCGATGTGGCTCGGCTTGTAGACGGTCGGCCCGCAGAGATAAATGCCCACCGCGCCGGCGTTGACCGGCTCGAAGGGCTCTTTGGTTCGTGTCAGGGTGTTGTAGACGCGGAGCATTTCTTAGGGGCTAGGGGCTAGGGGTTAGGGACTAGGGACTAGGGGCTAGGGGCTAGGGGCTAGGGGCTAGTGGACGAACCGACCTGAATTGAGACGTCGTAGGTTATGCTTCAGCATAACGAAAGGCGTTGCTGGTAAACGTGTTATGCTGAAGCATAACCTACGCACGCCTCGTCATTTCAGGTCGGTCGGGGCACTAGGGACTGGAGACGAGAAGATTACAAAGCGGCAATCGTTGCACCCGACCTGTTGTTCTTCATCCCCAATCCCTGATCCCTAGCCTCCAAGCCCCTAGTCCCTCATCTGTTTCGTCATTCCTCCTTGACTCCCAGCAGTGCCACGCACTGTGCCGCGATGGCCTCTGCGTTGCCGATGGCCCCGACGCCTTCGCCGGTCTTGGCTTGCAGGCCGACGCGCTCGACCTCGATGCCGAGGATGTCGGCCACGCGCTGGCGGATGGCCTGGCGGTGGGTGAGCAGCTTGGGCCGCTGGGCGAAAACGATGCAGTCGATATTGATGATGTCCCAGCCGAGCAGTTTCACCGATTCGAGGATGTCGGCGAGCATTTTGCCCGAGTTGCGGCCGCGGTTTTCGGGATCGGTGTCGGGATACATCAGCCCGATATCGCCCAGGGCGGCGGCCCCCAGCAGGGCGTCGATCACCGCGTGCAGCAGCGCGTCGGCGTCGCTATGCCCGATCGCCTGCCGATCGTGCGGAATATCCACCCCGCCCAGCCGCAGCGGCCCGCCGGGCTCGAGCCGGTGCAAATCGTATCCGATCCCCACTCGCAAAGCTAACGTGGCTGGGTCTCCTTATGTCGAAAAAAAACGCGAATCGCGGGATTTCAGCAACGTAATCGGGTTTGGCGACCCCTGCCAGCTTGTCTGGCAGGTGGATCAGTTTGGCGGGCTAGCGAAGGTCCCGATTCTCCTTCGACCCCTGCCGGCTTGTCCGGCAGGTGGACCAGTTTGGAACGCTTGCTCCGTCCGGTAGCCGAAGAAACTTCTTCACCTGCCGCGCAAGCCGGCAGGGGTCGGCGGAAGGTTCGGAGCATTATTAGCGGTTCAAACTGTTCACCCGCCAGACGAACTGGCGGGGGTCGATTCAGCCCGATAACGACACCAAAGACCTTGAACGCGGGGGATTATACAGAAACAACCGTGGAAAGGAAACCGCGATTCGGCGAATGCCTTCCCCCCGATGTGGGAAGAGTCTATAATGCCGGCGCTAAACAATCGCCACGCAACGCCGCGTGGACGCGGCGGCTAAACGTTTGGACAACGATCAATCATGCGTCTCGCCTACAGTTCCAACGCCTACCAAAACTTCTCGATCGAAGAAACCATCGCTCGTATCGCCGCGCTGGGCTATGCGGGCATGGAACTGCTGGCCGACGTGCCTCATGCCTGGCCGGCGGGATTGTTGGAGGGAAGAAAGCGGGCGATACGCGAATGCCTGGAAAAACACCGGCTGGCGATCTCGAACGTCAACGGCTTTATGATGAACGCCATGGCCGATCCGCGGCAGCCGTATTGGCATCCCTCCTGGATCGAGCCCGACCCGCACTACCGCGCCATCCGCCGCGAACACACGAAGCGGACGCTGCGGCTCGCGCGGGAACTTGGGGCGGCGTCGATCCAGACCGAGCCGGGCGGACCGCTGGCTGAGGGGCAATCGTGGCACGCCGCCGCCGACGTGTTCTATGAAGAGTTCATGCCCTGCGTCGACGTGGCCGAGCGGTTGGGCGTGCTCCTCTTGATCGAGCCGGAGCCGGGCTTGATGATCGAGACGTTCGAGCAGTATCTGGAGTTCGCCGGCCGCGTCGCTTCGCCGTGGGTCGGGTTGAATTTCGACATCGGCCACGCCTTCTGCATGAAGCAGGAACCGCAGGAGTGGATTGGCCCGATGGCGGCGCACACCAAGCATTATCACATCGAGGATATCGCCGCCACCCGCCGCCACGCCCATCTCGTGCCGGGCCAAGGGGCGATCGACTTCCCGGCCGTTCTGCGGGAAATCGCCAAGAGCGGCTACCAGGGCTGGATCACCGTCGAGTTGTATCCCTACATCGACGATCCCGACGCCGCCGGCCGAGAGGCGAAGCGGTTTCTGGAGAACGCGGAATAAGTGCATGGTGGGGCAGACAGTCCTGTCTGCCAGAAGTGCCGCATTTCTCCCGGCAGACAGGAATGTCTGCCCCACCGACAGGAATGTCTGCCCCACCGTGGTGTTGCGATCACTTCGAGCGTGAAGCGGCGGCCTTGCGTTTGGAAATGTCGACGTAGGCGTACTTGCCGCCGTTCTGCCCGGCCAGATCGGCCAAGAAACTCTTGCCGGCTGGCTTCGGGCCCGGCCCGAACTCGACGGCGTTGATGATGATGCCCGCCGCCAGATGGCGAATCTTCGCCAATTGAGCGGGCGAGAGCTTCGGATCGTCGCCGTCGGTCAGGAAGAAGATCACGTCGGGCCGCAACCGAATGGCCACCCGCAGGGCGATCTCGTGGTCCGTGCCGCCGTCGGCCACGATCGTGTCGAGAAATCGCACCGCCCGCTGCTTGTTCTCGTCGGTGGCGAAGGCCAGCCGGCCGGGCGTGCCGGTCGGATTGAACACGACCGGCCGTTCGTTGTAGAAGACGATCTGAAACTGGTGGACGCGGTCGAGTTGTTGGAAGCTGCGGATCAACTCGGCCTTGGCCGTCCGCAACGACTGGCGGCCTTCCCCGCCCATGCTGCCCGAGCGGTCGATGACGTAGACGAATTTGTAGCCTTCGCCGACCAGCCCGAAGAGACTGGTTCGGCCGCGGCCCCCTTCCGGCGGCGCCAGCGTGAAGCCCAGCCCTTCGAGTTGCTTTTCCGGCGGCGGCTCGGCGGCGGGGGCTTTCTTCGCCGGCGGGTCTTTCGCCGAAACGCTGGAGGCGAACGTGAGCAAGACCAGCAACGTGAAAATCACAAATCCAAAAGGCTTGCCGGGCGGGTAGAGCAATCGGTTCATGGCTTCTCCTCCTTCCGCTCGGGCTGCCGGCCTTGCAGCACGATCGCCCGATCGAGCAGAACGCGGTAGCGGGCGACCGTGTCGGGACCGTTGAGCTTGGGGCTGAGGACCAACGCCGCCTTGAGCACCTGTTCGGCCGTCCGCGCCTTATCCAAAACGACCGCTTTGTCGTTGCTCTTCTCCGCCTCGCGCACCAGGCACGCCGCCACGCGGTACATCACATCGTAATACTCGGGCGGCTTGGGACGAAGGGTTTGCAGCTTCGTCCGCAGCATCACCCAGTGCGAGACCGACGCGTCGTAGCGTGCCGGCTCCTTTTCCGCCAAGCCCTCCAGGATATAGCCCTTCTCCATCAGCGGTTCCAGGTTGTGCGGATAGTCGTGGATCAGGGCATCGACCTGCTTGAGCGCCTCCTCGAAGTTCCCCTGTTTGCGGAGCAGGCCGATCGACTGGGCGCGAATGCGGCTGATGGCGCCGGCGGCGGCTTTAGCAAAGGCCGGATCGGTCTTGTCGCGCTCGATGATCTTCTGATACTCGCGGCTCGCTTCGTCGGTCATGCCGACCGCGCTGAGCGCATCGCCGATGAAGACCATCGCCGCCAACGACAACTCCTGCCGCTTGGCCAGCTTGGCCAAGAACGTGCCCAGCAACGTTTCCAGCGACGCCAGCCGCTTCTTGGCGGCGTCGCTTTGCAGTTCGGTCACCGCCGCGGCCGCCTTCTTTCGCTCGAAATCCAACAGCCGGGCAAACTGCGTTAGCACGGCATCGACCTGCGGCGTATCGGGGCCAAGTTCGAGCAGCAGGCCACTCACGTCGGCAGCCTTGTCGATCTCGCCGATCGCCGAATGTGCGCGGGCGGCGCCGAGAAAGACGCGGAGCGTCGTCTCGTCCAGCGTTTTGAGCTTCGCCGCCTTCGCCGCATCGACCAGCGGCCGATAGAGCGCGGCGGCCTCGCGCATCTCGCCCCCTTCCGCGCGGATTTCGGCCAAGAGGAGCTGCGCCTCCGCGAAATGCTCCGGCAGCGGCCCTGCGGGCTCGACCGCCTTGCCGAGAATCGCCAGGGCGGTCTGCAATCGCTGGATCGCCTTGCCGCGGTCGGCCGCCATCCGCGCTGTTACGGTCCTTTTCGGGCTTCCTCTTTTCCATGCCGTACAGAGCGGCGTAGTCCTGCCCCGCCCGGTACATCGCCAGCGGATAGCGATCCGATTTCGGGTTGACCCGCTCGAAGATGTCGATGGCCGCGCGGATTTGGCCGACGACCAGTTTGGCCTGGGCGCGGGCCATGCGGGCGTCGTCGGCCTCGGGGCGATCGGGCCAGTTCTTCTCGGTGAACTCGGCCACGCTGGTCAGCTTCGCCAGCGCGGCCGGCTTTTTGTCGGCCGGGGCGTGTACGTAGAGATTCAGCGCCGCCGCGACCGCCAGCGCCGCCGCCTCGGCTGCCGTGCCGCTGTTCGTGCAAACCGTCTTCTTCTGCGGGTCCGCGAAGACGATCGCGCCGACCGCGTCGATGCACTCGCTCAACTTTCCTTTTCGGAACAGATCGCAGGCGAGATTGTAACGGGCGCGGGCAAGGGCCTCTTGCACGGTCTTTATGCCCTCCGCATCGTTGCGTTTCTGCTGCCGGGCAATTTCCAGGGCTTTGAGGCAGGCATCGCGGGCGCGGTCCCACTGCGAGGCGGCCGCCGCCGCGTCGGCCAGCGCCACCGCCTCCTCGAACGTGTGTACGTCGGCGTCCGATCTGCCCGCCGCTTTCAATGCGTCGAGCCGCAAAAGAATCGCATCGCGCTGATACTGGCTGTGGATTTTCGCCATCTCGATGAGAATTTGCAGCGCCTCGGAGGTGCGTTTCGCCTTCTCCGGGCCGGTGGCCTTCTTGGCCGCCGCCAGCTTGGCCTTGGCAAGCTCCAAGGCTACGCCCTGGTAGCCGTCGGTCTGCCGCAAACGGCGGTATTGCTCCAGCCAGATCTTCGCCTCCGAGAGAAACTGCTGGGAATTCTGCTTGGCGATGATCAACAGGCGGAAGTACTGTGCCTGCGCAAGGATCGCGTCCAGCCGCGTTGACGCTGCTCTTTCGCTTGGATCGACGGCGTTGGCGAGCACCTCGTCATAGATATCGACCGCCAGTTGGTCGTCGCCAAGTTCTTCGGCCGCCTTGCCGTGCCATAAGTGGGCATACAGGCCGGCGGTTTGGCCGCCGCCGCTGCGGTTTTGCTGGAAGATGTCGTCGAACGCCTTGCCCGCCTTCTGAAGCGCGGCCGTGCGTTCCGGGCTCTTCGCCGGATAGGCTTGGGCGGTGCAATAGTCGATCCAAGCGAGCTGGAATTCGGCATCCCGCAGCGCCGTTTCGGCCTCCTGCCGCGCCTCGATCACTTCGGCCCGCTCCGGTTTTCGGCTCGACGGCCGCGTGCGGGGCGACAACTCTTTGACCCGGGCCTCAAATCTGGACGCGGCCTGCTGGAACTTCTCCCGCGCGCTGGCGAGATCAGTTCGTGCTTCGGCGAGCAAGTTCTCACGCTGGGCCGCGTTCTTGTCCTCGACGGCTTTTGCCGCCTGAATCAGTTCTTGCGATTGCTTCAGCAGAAAGTCGCCCCACTCGGCCAGCGCGTTGGCCGTGGCCGCATGGCCGGGCTTCTCCTTGAGGAACCGCGCCAGATACTTCTGCGACTCGTCGATCAACCGTTGGCGCTCGCCGGCATCGAAGGCATCGGCCGCGGCGGCCTTCAGACTCTTCGACATCTCCAAATCCCAGACTTCGCGGATTTCCGCGGGCATGTTGGGCCGCTTGGCCAAGAGGTTGAGGTACTCGACCGCCATGTCGCCGTAGCCGCTTCGTTGCAGGGCATGCACGAACCGCAGCGGCTCTTCCCCCGCCGACGTCCCGCCGCCGCAGAGCGCCGCGACGGCACAGAACGAAATCAGCAGCGTTCGGGCGAGAACTTTATTCATCGGGCGATTGAGAACCGAAGCGACAGATTTGCAGTCGGATTCGCAACGATTACTTTTTCTCCGGCTTTGCGGGCGCGGCGGCCGGCGGAGGGTTGCGCATTTCCTCGTCGAGTTTGTACAGCGGCAGGAAGCGGTAGTACACTTCGAGCGTCAACGCCGAGAGGCTGGTTATCATCAGTCGGCCGCCGATGTCGCCCCAGGTGTCGGTTACCGGCTTGTGCGGATCCCAACTGCCCGTGGCGCAGCCCTCTTTGTTTTGGGTGCTGATTAAGATGTGCCGCATCTTCCGGTTCCAGACGTCCCAGTCGGAGCCCATCTGGTTGTGCATCACCTGCGTGGCGTAGTACCAGTAATAGACGTTGCGGGCGCCGGTGTCGGGCAGAGATTTCATCAGGTAGGCCGTGCCTTCGACCATGGCCGGATCGTTGCGCGGCATGTGCATGTATTCCTGGCAGAGCAACCCGATCGCGGTCACCGCCCGCTGCGCGTCGTCATTCTTGACCACTTCACCCTCGTGGATCACGATGCCGTCGCAGAATTCGTTACCGGGGCGGTAGCAAAAGTGGCCGCCGCCGCGGCCGTCGAACGACGACGCCTTGAGAAACTTTCTCGCGTTGTCCAGGGCGGCCGGAGTTACGTTCAGGTAAGCCATTTGGCCGCTCTTCAGCGCCATGATCTGCCAGCCGCTCACCGAAAGATCGCCCGGCTGAGTCGGCTGATAGCGCCAGCCGCCGTCGCGCTGATTCTGCGCCTCGATGACGAAGTTCAAGGCGGCCTGCGCGGCCCGCTTGATGTCCTTGGCGTTGCTCATTCCATAACACTCGCACAGCGCGATCGTGGCCAGCCCCTGGTCGTACATGTCGCCGCCGATGCGCAGATCGCCGTTGGCCTTTTCGTTGCTCAGCAGAAAGCGAAGTCCGGCGGCGACGGTGTTCTTATAGCGGCCTTTCGACTCGTGCGTTTGTCCGGCCCCCAGAAAAGGCAAGAGTCCCAAGGCCGTGGCGGCGGCCGGCCGATCGCCGGTCTTGCCCGGCCCGGTGCAAGTGTTATCCTTGCAGCGGCTTTTGTAGCCGCTCAAACTCCAACTGCCGTCGGAGAGCTGATGGCGTGCCATCCAGTTCAGGGCGCCGAGCACCGCCAACTCCGATTGCTTGGTGCCGCCGCCGCTGGCGAGCATGGCCTTGCGGCTGCCGCTGCCGCGTCCGCCGAAGCCCGAGCCGCCGCCGCCGACGCCGGCGTGCGTGCCCGTGCCGATCCCTACGCCGACGCCGCCTTTGCCCTTGACGCTTGGCCCCGCGCCGATGTCCTGAATGTCGAAGCCGCCGAAACCGCCCACGTTCGCCTGCTTGCTATCCGAAGGCGTTCCGCCGCCGCGGTGCTCGAAATGCTCGCTCTCGTCGTTGAACTCGGCCTCTTGGGCCAATCGGGCGGGCTGTTGCAGGTTGAGAGCCTCGGCGTTCAACTCCGTCGGGTCTTCGGGCGCGTCGCCGATGTCGAAACGCTCGATCTTCTCGGGCGCGATCGCCGTCGGCTCGACCTTGGCCTCTTCAAACGACGGCGCCTCGCCGGCGACCTCCTCGATCGCCCTGCCGCCCAACAACGCCAGCGTGCAGACCAGTATGATGTGAAAGACGAAACTGCACAGCCACCAGGGGCCCTCTTCGACGAACCACGTTCTGATCCGCCCCAGAAGGCCGCGATGCGGCTCCGGCGCTGAGTCGGGCGATGATTCCGCGGCCGCAGCGGCGGGCAACGTCGGCGGCAGCGCCGGCGGCATACCGCCAGACTTCGGCTCGCCAGTCGGCCCTCCGCGTGCCTCTTCCGCCATTGCCGTTGCACTCCTGCCAGGTTCCGTTACCTCTAATGATCGACCAAACCATTCCCCCCGTCAAGGGTTGTCCGTAGGCGATGGTTCAATTGAATTATAACCCACGGACCCGTAGATTTGCCGGCGGGAGACTTGCCACTTGCGGCTTCGCACCGTGCGCTGTGCTCAATCGCCGGCCGCCAGTGCGCGAATCGCCGCCTCGACTTCTCGAAATTCGTCCCCCTCGGGCACTTCTGCGCCGCGGCGAAGATCGGCCAACAGATCGCCGAGCAACTCGCGTTCGAGCCAATCGGCCAGCCAAGCGGCGCGCTGTTGGGTGTAACGCGATTGCAGTCGGCCGAATAGCCGGCCGGCCGCTTGGCGGACGCCTTCGCTGGTGGTGCTGACCAGGGCTTCGCCGCCGCCGGTGATGCCGCCGGTGATGGCCGCTTCGGTGGCGAGATGCCCCGCGGCGTGTGCCGCCGCCTGCCCCGCAATGTCGCCCGCAAAATGCAGGCCCGTGAAGAACAGCGCCACGGTAATCACCGGCCGGGCGAGCGCCGCCGCATGGTCGAGCGATTGCAGGAATCGCACGGCGCGGGGACTGGCGTCGCGCCAGGCGTTCAGTTCGCCGCGCAAGAAGGCGCGGTAGTGTTCATCGACCGCCGGAAGGATCTCGTGGGCGGCCTGCACGCGCTCGAGCAGCGTCGCGCGGGCCCGCCCGCCCAGCAGACGCATCAACCGCGGCCGGAGCGTCTCGTTGCCCACCTGGGCCAGGCGGTCCAACTCGTCGAGCAGCTTTTCCACGGCCATGACGATCGCCGCCCGCTCCTGGCGTTGGAAGACGGCCAGCGGGTTCGATTGCGGCCCCGTCATCGTGTCCCAGGCGGCGCGGATCGGCCAGGTCACACCGCGGCCGATCACCCGGTAGAATCCATGAATCCTCCGCGACCACTCCTGCCGCGAGGCGTCCCACCAATCGCGCATCTCATCGACCAGCACGCCGACCGGCAGCGAGGGCCAGCCGACGCGGGCCATCTCCGTGGCCGAAAGCGCCTTGGCCGCCGCCGAGAATTCGCCGGCCGCCCGGCGGATCGAATCCAAGTAGGCCGGCGCGCCCCGTTGCGGATCGAGCACCCGCCGCACCGCTCCGCGGAACGTGCGAATCTTGATCGTGTCGAAACGCAGCAAAGCCAGATCGGCCCGCAGGTCGCTCTCGCGAGGTGGGGGATGGGATTTAGTGATTTGGGGATTTAGTGATTTGGGGATTTGGAGATTCGGAGATTCGGAGATTTGGATCTTCAGCCCCTGGTCCCTGGCCCCTGGCCCCTCCTCTCTGGCCCCTGGTCCCTCGTCCCTGGCCCCTGGCTCCTGGCCCCCAGCCCCTAGCCCCTCGATCCAATAGAACTTCAGCCGCAACTCCTCGGCCGCGCGGCGATCGTAGGGGATCACGTAGGCCGACTCCGGCGTCGCCCCGGTCTGCTGGCAGAACGTCTCCAGCCACTGCGGCCAATAAGGCGCGTCGGCGTCGAGCTCGCACTGGTTGAAAATGACGATAATCGGCTTGTCGGCCTCGACGGCCGCGCGAAAGAATTGCTTCACCGCGGCGTCGTTATACTTTTGCTGCGTCAGAACGGCCACCAGCACGTCGGCCGCCTGGCGAATCGCCCGGGCGCGACGCCAGTTCACCTCCGCATCGGAATCGACGTCGGGGGCGTCCAACAACAGCAGCCGCGGCGGCATCGTCTGACCCACCCGCCAAAAGAGCCGGTCTTCGGGCGATTCACCCAACGGATCGTCGGCCGATTGCCAACCGCGAAGTTGGAATGGCTCGAACAGCCGCGCCAACAGGGCCGCATCGGCCAGCGGCGGCGGCGCCAGGCACACCGGATGTTTCGTGCCGGCGGCCAACGGGCTGGCGGCGCTGGCCACCTCGCCGGCGAGTTGATTGAAGATCGACGACTTGCCGATGTTCGTGCCGCCGACGATCGCCACGACCAACAACGGCGGCATGTCGAGCTGCGCCATCAGCTTGTTCCGCAGCAGCTCGAACCACTCGTGGCCGGCCGGCGGCGGCACCCCCGCCGCGGCCGCCAGCGGCACGAGCGCCTCGATCGCCCGATCGAGCCGTCGCACGTCGGCAGCGAAGGATTGATAAGTCGGCATCTGTCAGTCACGCGACAATGTTCTCTGGCGCGGCAATGAGCGGCGCGATGTTGGGGTGGCAGTTGCACTGCCACCCCAGGGCCGGCAGTACAACTGCCAGCCCAACCGCGTGTCACGCGACAATGTTCTCTGGCGCGGCCGCCAACACTACCGCCACCGCTTGTCCGTGCGGCGAGTGGGTCAACACCATGGCGGTGGGGCGACCGAGCGGCCGCGGTTCGCCGTGAACGACGTTCACCGGGCACTGCGGGTCGGGATGCTCGTAATTCAACGTGTGCGGAACGAGCTTGTGCTGACACGCCAAGACGCTTACCGCCGCTTCCAGCGCGCCCGACGCGGCCAACGCATAACCGAAATTCCCCTTGGGTGCCGTCACCGGCACGTCGCCCAACACGCTCTGAATCGCCTGGGCTTCCAGGCGGTCGTCCTCGACGCTGCTCGTGCCGTGGGCGACGATGCATCCCAATTCATCGGGCGTCAGACCGGCGTTCGCGCATTGCGCCCACAATTGCTCGCCGAATGGCGCCGTTGCGCCTGCCGTTGCTCGTCGGGTTGCAAGAGCGAATACTGCCGGGCTCGAACGCGGCGGCACTGCCGAGCAGGCGGGCGAAGATCGGCGCGCCGCGGGCTTGGGCATGAGCGAGCGGCTCGACGATCAGCGCCGCCGCCCCCTCGGCATTGACTCGGCCGTCGCGCTCGGCATCGAACGGCCGCGATGCCGCGGCGGGATCGCCGCGTCGCCACGAGACTCGTCCCGCCTCGCTCCGCCCCCAAATGATCGGGTGCAATCCCACGCCGACCCCGCCGGCGATCATGACGTCGGCCTGGCCGCGCTCGATAATCCGCGTCGCCTCGATCAGCGCCGAAAGGCTCGATACGTCCCCCATCGTGATCGAGTTGTTCGGCCCGCGGGCGTCCTGGCCGATGCCGATGTGGCAGGCCGGCATGTTCGGCAAGTATTTTAGCATCCAAAGTGGGAATAATTCAGCCATCGCCGACGGGGCCCAACGGCAGAAGTCGAACTGGCCATCGACCATACAGTTCCGATAGGTTCCGATCATTTCATCCAACTCGCCCGGGATGATGGCGGCGCCAAAAATGACGCCGAGCCGCTCGGGGGCGATGGGCCGCTCGCGCAGGCCCGCGTCGACGCACGCCAGGTCGGCGGCCGCAAAAGCCAGTTGGATGTCGCGGCTCATCACCTTCAGGCTTTTTCGCGGTCGCACATACTGTTTTGCGTCAAAATCGGCCACTTCGCCGCCGATCGGCGCCGGCAGGGCGGGATCGTCGAACGTCCCCAGCCGTCGGATGCCGCTTCGGCCGGTGCACAAGCCAGCCCAAAACGGCTCCTTCCCGATGCCGATGGAACTGACCACGCCCACGCCGGTGACAACGATATCTCGTTTTGGGGCCATGCCTTCGGGATGCCTGACGGAGGGGGGATCGTAAAACGGTGTATCCTAGCCCGGTGCCATTGCCGCGGCAAGCCCGCCCATTTTAGATGGGAATGACAGTGCAACTGCCATCCCAACGCGCCAACGTCGCGCTCCGTTTAGCGGCCGCCGGCACGGCGGCCCGAGCTGCGTGACAATGCGGGTGCCATGCCCACGCTTGCCGTGGGCATGTAAACCGCGGACCCGAGCAACATGCCCACGGCAAGCGTGGGCATGGCACCCACCACCGCTAAACATTACGACATGATTCCATCTGACGCTCAATCAACACCGCCCGCCATTTTCTGGTATGCTGATGCATACACGACAAAAAGGACAACCGTCTTCCGGCATTTCGTTTTGCGGTCGGGCGCGTGGCGAAATTGGGGCGGCGACGTCCCGTGTTGTGGAGGTGGCCATGCGGCACTGGTTTGCTGCGGCGGTGTTCTCGCTGGCGATTCTTGGCATCGTCGGCTGTTCTGATGATTCGGCGTCGAGTGCGAAGCCGAACAACGCCGTCGCGCCCGCTCGCCGGATGCCGCCGCCCCCTCCTCCTCCGCCACCTCCTCCCCCGACCGACGTGAGCCGCGACGCATCGTCGCAGCAGCGTGCGGCGGCGACGCCGCAGCCGGCCGCCCAACCAGCGGCGCCGCAGGCAGCGCCGAGTTCGCCGCCGCCTGCCGCAGCGCCGAGCCCGCCGCCGCCGGCGGTGGCCCAGCAATCGATTCAACTTGCCACCGGCGTCGCTTTGGCGCAAACGGGCCCAGAGGGGACGATGATGATGTTCAGCGTCGACTACGAATTTGCGCAGGGCGAGCCGAACACCGCCGGTTATATCTGGGTCATCGAACGGGCGCACGGCGCCGTGGCGAAGTTGCAGGTCAAACTGACCGCCAAGGGGACTCTGGAGACCGCATTGACCACGAACTGGAGACCCGAGGACGGACCTTTCCACTCGCACCTCGAAGACCGGAAAGGCAACCGGGTGTCAGAGTCTATCGAGATGGCGCAGACTGGCGGGTAGCGTAGTGCGTTACCAAGTGGTCGGTACACTCGCCCTCCGGTTACTTTGCCTCACTGTGCTTGTCGCGGATCGCGCGCAGCTGCGCGAGAAATGCCGTGATCTCTTCGTGGGCAACATCGGTTTGCCAGATGACCATCGCCCGGATGCCGGGCGACTGGAAATCTGCAACTGATCCCGGGCCGCCGTTCCCACACCATCCCGAAGATCGAATGTTGGCGGTCACCGAGCGGACAAGGGAGTCGAAAGCGGGGTTATCCGGCACGTAGGTTAGCGCATTCTTTCGCGCGCGGCCGATGCCGCGGAGTTTTCGGTGGCGATTCCGGCGGCGTCCTTATACTCGCGGAAACAGAGAACATGTTAGTGCCCGTAGCTGTCTTCCGTCGCTCGCCGACCAGGTCGTAAACGTCGTAAACCCGCGTTTTAAGCGAGCTCTCGGCTTCCTCCGGCGTTGTGATCAAAAGCACGTCGTAGCGAAAAATGGTCGTTAGGCCAATGGTTCGCAACATCAGGTCAATTGCCGACTTGGCCTAGGTCTTGGAACAGGTCAACGTGAGCTGCGCATCAGTCCGCAGCCCACAGTCGGCGAGCGCATGATCGTCGAGTCGAACCGGAACGCCGAGCCTTGCTTGCAGGTCTTCGGCCACTTTGGCCAAGGGCGTCCTGGCGTATTGCACCGCGAGCGGTTTAGCCAGGGCCGCGCGAATGGCCGCCTCCGCCGGGTCGGCCGGTGGCGCGAGCGGCCTTTCAACGCCGCAATGCAACGTTTCGGACCGCACTGGCAGTTTTGGCGATTTCAGATCTTTCGCCTGACGACCATGGCGGACAGCCCGTAAGTCGGCCAATAGGTTCTCGATCTCATCCTGAACGTCCGCTGTCTGGCTGAGGACAATCAAATCTGTGCCAGACACGGTCAACGGGGCGATGGGGCCGGGGCCGGTTCCTACCGGCCAAGTGTTTGGCGAAACGCAACCGCTGATCGCGTCAATTAGGGTATCAAAGTCCTTCTCGTCGCCGACGCCAACCAGGTCGGCAACGTCGTAGACCCGCGTTTCCTCGATGTTCTCGGCTTCTTCCTGAGAGGTGATGAGCAGCACTTCGTCGTGAATGACCGCCGCAAACGAGAACTCGCGGAGCAGCAAGGCGACCGTGGCCTTGGCCGACACACCCGAACTGCTGAAGGTGACCGGTTTTGCGATGGACTCTCCAACGTCCTCGATTGCCTTTCTGTCGAGTTGCACCGGAATGGCAAGCTTGATTTGCAGATCGGCGGCCACCTGGTCGAGCGGCGTCTTGTCGTACTTCACGTCCAACGGCCTGCCAAGGGCCGCGCGGATGGCGGCGGCCGGGTCAATCGGCCGCGACGGCTTGTTCCCGGTTGGCAAAGGGGGCGCTGTCGGCCTTGCCCGCAGTCTTGCCGCTTCCGGCCGCGCTCCCGCATGGGCATGGGCGACGGATCGGACTTTCGAGAGCAACGCTTCGAACTCTCGGTGAACGAACTCCGTCTGCGCCACCACGATGGCCTGAACGCCACCCGACTCGAACGGCAAGATCGATCCTGGGCCACCAATGCAGTCCCAACTCGTCGGCCGCACGTTGCTAGTGATCGCGTCGATGAGCGAATCAAAGTCCGGTTGGTCGATCTCCCGGTTGTTGGCGTTGCGGTTGCGGCCGACCGCGCCGTTGACGTCGTAAACCCGCGTTTCCAGCATGTTCTCGGCTTCATTGCGGGTTGTAATCAGGAGCACTTCATAGCGGGTGACGGCCGCCAAGCCGAGCGGTCGCAGCATCAGGTCGATCGCCGACCGTGCAGAGATCTTGGCGACGGCGAACTTGACAGGCGCATGCGGCTTGGTTTTCGCGTCTTTGATCGCCCTGTGGTCCAGCCGCACGGGAATGCCGAGTTTCGCCTCAAGATCGGCTGCGACCTTTTCCAGCGGCACGCTGTCATATTTCAGCTCCAGCGGCTGGTCGAGCGCCCGGCGAATTGCTGCCGTCGCCGAATCAACCGGTGCCGTCAACGGCTGGGCAGCGGATTGCTTTGCGGCGTGACGGACCGCGCAATTGTGCCAGCAGCACCGCAACCTCGTCGTGGACCTGCTGTGTTTGCTCGAAGACGACCATGTCGACCCCCGAGATCGTCAGCGGAAAAATGGGGGCAGGCCCAGAGCCTTCCCAGCTTGTTGGGTCCACGGACGCCGCGATCACATCGGCCAGAGAATCGAAATCCGGCACGCCGTCAAAGCTCTTGTCGCCCGGACTGCGCACCAGGTCGGTAACCTCGTAGACTCGGACCTCGGCGAAGTTGTCGGCCTCTTCGCGTGTGGTAATCAGCAGCGATTCGTCTCGAATGATAGTGGTGAGATCCAGTTCGCGGAGCATCAGCGCGATCGTTGCCTTGGCCGAGACCTGGGTGCTGTGGAAGGTGATCGACGCATCGGTGTTAATTCCGGAGTCGGCGAGCGGCTTTGCATCCAACTGGACCGAGACGCCAAGTTTCTCTTCTAGGCGGTTCGCCACCGTCTTCAGCGGGAGTTTTCTGTAATTCACCTCTAAGGGCTTGGTCAATGCCTGACGAATCGCGGCCTCGGGTGCAGGCTTTATCGCGGCTTTGGGCGCATCGGCTCGTAAGAAATGGGTATGGGCAGCCGTTATTGCGAGCAGCGCGGCGAACGCCAATCCGCAGCGACACTGACGCGACATGGTCACCTCCGCCTAAGAAGAGCGACTTCCCATGGTGTAGGATAGCTGCCACCACGCACAAAGTCCATCCGCACACCCCCAATCGGGCGAGTCCGCTGGCGACCCGTGTCGCCTCATGAGCCGCTTTGGGATATGATTGTTTCATGCCCGAGTATGCAACACAGCCCGGCCTCGTGCGGCCCGACGATCCGACGGTAGAATCGGTCCTGCCGTCAGGATCGCACTCCGACTCGTCGAAAGGCTCAGCGTTGAAGGGTGAAATCGGGCGGCCGGGCGTCGCGCTGATCGAAGGCAGCGCGCCGGAGTTAGCCCACGAGTTGCAAACGCTGCTGCGGTCGCGGCTGCGGATGGCGGCGTTGGTGCTGTTCTTCGCCTTTGCCACCTTTCTGGCGTTGCACTACCTCCGCGTCGATATCGCCGAACCGGGGCACATCTTCCTCTTCTGCTTCCATCTCGTGGCGACGATCGTGTTGGGCGGAGTCGGCATCAGCCTCTGTCGGCGTTGCCCCTTGCCCGCGTGGTGGCTGCGGACGTCGGAGTGGCTGATCTTCGGCCTGCCGGCGGTCTTCTTTGCGGCAATGCAGTATTCGATTACCTTGACGACCTGTCGCCGTGGCGTCCTCGATTTTCCTTCGGGATTGTGGCTGGTCTTGATCTACACCTACGCCCTCTTTATTCCGAACACGGTCCACAGGGCGGCGATGGCGGTCGGCTTGATGTCGGTGATGTCCCTCGCCGTGTTGTTCGGCATGATGTGGAACGATCCGCAAGTGCGAGCCGCCGTGCCGCCGGAGCAGGCGGTGGGCCTGGTCTTGATGTTCTGCGTGGCCTGCGGCGGAAGCGTCTTGGGCGTGGGGCTGATCGGCTCGCTCCGCCGCGCGGTCTTCGTTGCCAGGCAATTTGGCCAGTACAAACTGACGCGCCGCATCGGCGCCGGCGGGATGGGCGAAGTCTACCTCGCCGAGCACCAACTGCTGAAACGCCCCTGCGTCGTAAAGTTGATCCGTCCCGACAGGGCGGGCGACCCGAGGAACCTCGCCCGCTTCCAACGCGAGGTCCGCGCCACCGCCAAGCTGTCGCACTGGAACACCGTCGAGATTTTCGACTACGGCCGCACCGCCGACGGCACCTTCTATTACGTCATGGAATATCTGCCCGGCATGAGTCTGGGCGAGATCATCGAGCGCTTCGGGCCGATGCCGCCCGAGCGCGTGATCCACCTGCTCCGTCAAGCCTGTGACGCGCTGGCGGAGGCCCACGGCGTCGGGCTGGTCCACCGCGACATCAAGCCGGGCAATATCTTCGCCGCCAAGCGCGGCGGCATCTACGACGTGGCGAAACTGCTCGACTTCGGACTGGTCAAGCCCCTGATGGAGAAAGAGCCGATCCATCTGACGGCCGAGGGGACGATCACCGGCTCGCCGTTGTTCATGTCGCCCGAGCAAGCCCTCGGCGAAATCAACCCGGACGGACGGAGCGACATCTATTCGCTCGGCGCGGTCGGTTACTATTTGCTGACGGGCCATCCGCCCTTCGAGGGCGATGCACCGCTGAAGGTGATTTTCGCCCACGCCCACGATGCGGTGGTTCCGCCCGCAAACCTCCGCCCCGACATTCCCGCCGATCTGAACGGCGTGATTTTGCGTTGCCTGGAAAAGAACCCGGCCGATCGATTCCAGACGGCGGTGGAACTTGGGGAGGCGTTGGCGGTCTGCGCAGCGGCCGGTTTGTGGAGCCAAGAGCAGGCCACCCAATGGTGGCAAGATTACGATCGCGAGACGACGATCGCCGAAGTCAATTGCGAGTGAGCGGCGATTGTCATCGGCCAAAGAGTCTCGTTGGGGTCTTGCCGGCGTGGCAGTTGCACTGCCACCGCAACGCGTTGCATTCTGAAACACCCGTTTGGCCGCCCGCCCGCAGGGCGAGCGCAGGGCCGGCGTTCCGTCGTCCGCCAAACGGCGTGTCAGAATCCATTACGGCGTGAGACCATTGCATTTCAATCGCCCGTCGATTCTAATTCAGCCACTGGAACCGGTACGGGTTCCAATCGTCTGTTTCCCGCCCCTGTCGGAGGTTCATTCCCGCCTCTATCTGACGAGAATTTCCATCAGTCGAACTAGCCAAGAGGGAAAAAGGGGACAGGTCCAATTTGCCGGAACGGCCCGAAGGGTGCTTCGCACAAATTGGACCTGTCCCCTTTTTCCCAGGATCATTTAGCTAAGGAGTATTGTCATGCCTCGACGTTGGTCTCTATTCGCAGTTGCAGTAATCGCGTTGTGTGCGTCGGCTGCGGCCGCCCGAGCCGCGCAGACGCTAACTTATCCCGATCTGGTCAGCCGCATGACCGATCTTCAGCGGCTCTCGGTGCTGCCGGCGGCTGGCGAACGGTGTGCCCAGGCGTCGAGTTACGACCGCGCCAGTAAGTATGACGAGAAGACGGGCAAGTACATCGACTGGGGCGCCAACGGTGACGGCGGCGGCATCATCCGCAAAGAGGGCGACAGGTCGGTGGTCGCCGAGATCGAGGGGCCGGGCTGCATCTGGCGAATCTGGTCGGCCGCCCCGCGCCAAGGCCGCGTCGCCATCTACCTCGACGGCCAAGACACACCGGCCGTCGATCTGCCCTTCGAGAATTACTTCTCCGGCGACACGCCGCCGTTCAACTATCCCATGCTCTCCTACAATCTGGCCAAGGTCGGCTGCCAGGGGCAAGACCTCTATATGCCGATCCCCTTCCAGAAGTCGTGCAAGGTGGTGGCCGACCCGAATTGGGGCGATTACTATCATTTCACCTACGCTACCTACCCGAAGGATACGAAGCTGCCCACCTTCAGCAACGCGCTAGTGGCGGAGAAGGAGAACGCGGCCGCCCTGCAAAAGGTCAACGATTTCTTCAAGGACCACTTGGGCCAAGACCCCGCCGGCAAGCGTGAAGGCGAGGAGACGCTGAAGAAGAGCGTGACGGTCGAGCCCGGCGAGACTGCCGTCATCGCAAAACTCGACGGTCCGCGGGCGATCACCGCATTGCGGGCCAAAATGTCGTTCGCCGATCGCAAGGATCAGATGGCCGGCCTGCGGAAACTCGCCCTGCGCATCACTTGGGACGGCCAGGACAAGCCAGCCGTCTGGTGCCCGCTGGGCGATTTCTTCGGCACCGCCCCGGGCGAAAATCTTTACAAGACCTTAATGACCGGCATGACCAAGGACGGCTATTACTGCAATTGGTACATGCCGTTCGGCCGCAGTGCAGTTGTCGAACTGGTCAACGAAGACAAGGTCGCCCGCACGGCCGATTTCGAAGTGGTTCACTCCCCGCTGGGCCGCGATTTCGACGGCCTCGGCAACTTCCACGCCAAGTGGCACCGCGACACGTTCACGCTTCCGAAGGATCGTTGGCCCGATTGGGTCATGCTCCGCACGCAAGGCAAAGGCCGGTTTTGCGGCGTCATGCTGCACGTCTGGAATCCGCGCGGCGGCTGGTGGGGCGAAGGCGACGAGAAATTCTTCGTCGACGGCGAAAAATTCCCCTCCACCTTTGGCACCGGTTCGGAAGACTACTTCGGCTACGCCTGGTGCGATCCGCACCTGTTCCAGAAGCCGTATCACGCCCAAACCATGACGCAAAACAACAAGGGGCATCAATCGGTGCTGCGATGGCACATCGTCGATAACGTCCCGTTCGAGACCGGCTTCGAGGGCTGCATCGAAAAGTACGATCACCCCGGCCCCGGCGTCCGCTACGCCAACACGGCCTTCTGGTACTTGTCGCCTGACGGCGTCGATCCGTACGCGCCGGTGGCGGCCGCCGACCGCAACGGCTATTACGACAACCCGCCGATCGTGGTCAACGGAATCCGCCTGATCGAGGCCAACGGCGGATCGGTCGAGTCGCAGGACCTCTCCGGTTATCCTACGGGAAAATGGCTGAACAAGAAGCAGATATGGTGGACGGGCGCCAAACCCGGCGACAAGCTGAAACTGAGTTTCCCGGTCAAGAGCGAAGGCAAGCAGCAGGTGAGCCTGTCGCTGACCATGGCCCGCGACTACGGCATCGTGCAGTTCTATCTCGACGGCGAGAAGGTCGGCCAACCGGTCGATCTTTTCAACGATCCCGACGTGGTCTCCACGACCGTCGCG
This sequence comes from uncultured Planctomycetaceae bacterium, assembly GCA_963823895.1. Lineage (GTDB taxonomy): Bacteria > Planctomycetota > Planctomycetia > Pirellulales > Thermoguttaceae. Next base: position 88,608 of record CAWGNG010000037.1, on the reverse strand, counting down.
CTGGGCGAGCACGAGTTGACCGCCGGAGATCACACGCTCACGGTGGAGATCGTCGGCGCCAACGACAAGGCCGTCAAAAGCTATATGTTCGGCATCGCCTCCGTGACCTGCGAGCCGGTGAAACCGTAAATTGACAGGAGACAATTCCCATGGTGCGGAAGTGCAAGTGTTCGGGCGGATGTTGCGGACCGCAAACGGACGAAGTGAGCCGGCGCGGCTTCCTCACGGTGGTCGGCGCCGGCGCGGCCACGGCGACGGTCGCCGCCCAGGCGTGGGCCGATTGGCTGCAAACCCACACGTCGCCCGAGGAGTTGGCGCGCTGGAAGAAGGCCCTCATGCAGCCCACCTCCCCGACCGTCTATCGCTCCGACCTTAATAAGGACGCGCGGATGCACCTGGGCGGCATCGGCACCGGCAACATCGAGATCGGCTGCGACGGACAATTCACCCGCTGGCAATTGTTCAACACGCTCGCCGACGGTTACGTGCCGCTGATGTTCGCCGTCAAGGCCGGCGACGTGGCGCGGCTGCTCCAGACCGAGGGCGGGCCCGACTTGCCCCGCGTCAAGCAGATCGAAATGATCGGCGAGTATCCGATCGCCACGCTGAAGTTCGTCGATGCCGACTTGCCGGTGAAATTGGAACTATCGGCCTTCACCCCGTTTTCCCCGTTGGACAGCCGCTTCTCCTCGATGCCGCTGGCCGCGCTGGTCTTCCGCGTGCAAAACCCGACGGACACGAAACAGACGGTTTCACTGGCGGCGCTGATGCAGAATCCGGTGGGCTACGACGCCCTGGGCGCAGCAAGCGACGGCGCTAAGCACGATAAGTTCGCTGGCAACATCAACGAATCGCTAAGGGACGGCAAGGCCGTAGGCCTCACGTTGCGCACCGAGCCAGGCAAGAGTCCTTCGCTCGACAAACCTGTGCACCTGTTTGTCGGCGACAACCTCGGTTCGCTTGCGCCAATCGATGGTTGGCGTCCCACCACTCTCGCTGTAGACGTCATGGAGGAGAACCGTCCGCCCGCCCCGAACACCGCCGAGGACGCAAGGGACGTAATCTGGTTCGAGGAGCCGGTAATCGATACTTCCGAGGCGACGCTGGCGGCGGCCAAAAAGGCGGTCGAGGCCGGCGCCACGCTCGTTTTCTCCGGCGAGGCGCTGCCGCTGTTGGCCCTGTACGCCGGCAGCCGCGGCGCGCCCGCCCGCCGTCACCTCGACGTCGTCTTCGAGGATTTCGAGCACGGCTACGACAAGTGGAAGGTCGAGGGAACCGCCTTCGGCCGTGAACCGGCCAAGGGGACATTCCCCAATCAGCAGCCCGTCACCGGCTTCAAGGGAAAAGGCTTGGCCAACTCGTACATCGGCGACGACAACGCCACCGGAAAACTCATCAGCCAGCCGTTTACGATCAAGCGGAACTTCATCCGTTTTCTCATCGGCGGCGGAGCCCATCCGACCACACAGATTCGTCTGATCGTCGGCGGCAAGATCGTCCGCGCGTCGAGCGGGCACAACGAAGAACGCCTCCGCCCCGAGCCTTGGGACGTTCGCGAGTTTGCCGGCAAGAAGGCCCACATCGAAATTGTCGACGAGCAGAAAGGCCCGTGGGGGCACATCAACATCGACCAGATCGAGTTCTGCGACACGGCATTGAGCCCCACGCTGGTGAAACTGCTCGATGAGCTTCTGCCCGCTCGCTTCAGCGCGATCCGCCCAGCGGCAGGCAACAAGGTGACGTTCGCCGATCTTCAACTCGAACCGGGTGCGAAGCAAACGACGCTCGCCACCGAGTTCGACGTTTTGACGAAGCCGCTTGGCAAGGGGCAAGTCGCGGTGGCGGCTGGCGCGATTCTCGATCCAAGCCAGGTTGGATCGGCTGCCGCGCAACAGCGGGCGTATCAGGCCCTCTGTGAGTTGGCCGGCGCCGTCTACACCCCGGCTGAAGGCATTCCGCCGGCGGCCTGCGGCTTCGGCACGTTGGCGCTGGTTGCCGCGGCCGGCGACGTGACGGTGCTGCCCGCCTTCGATGATTGGAGCGCCGCCTGGGAACAGTTCAAGACTAGCGGAGCGTTCCAACCGGTCGCTGAGGCCAAGGCAAATGCCCCGACGGCCGTGGGTAAAACCGTCAACGGCGCCGTCGCAACGACGATCGAAGTGCCCGCCGGCGGAAGCGTCGAAGTCCCCTTCCTGCTGGCGTGGCGTTATCCGAACAAATACAGTGCCCGTCCCGCCGACAACTGCGGCCTGCCGGTGACGATGATGGGCTGCTACTACGCCACGCTTTGGCCCGACGCCAAGGCGATCGTCCGCGACGCGGCCGCCAATTTTGCCACGATCCAGAAGCGGACCGAGACGTTCCGCAAGACGTTCTACGACAGCACCTTGCCTTATTGGCTCTTGGACTGCATCACGTCGCAGGCCGCCACGATCCGCCACATCGGCGTGGTCTTCCAGATCGCCAACGGCGAGCCCTACGGCTGGGAAGGCTCGAACGGCTGCTGCCAGCCGACCTGCACGCACGTGTGGGGCTACGAGCAGACGCTCGCCCATCTCTTCCCCGACCTCGAACGGGGAATGCGGCGGATCGACTTCATGTGCCAGCAAGAGCCCGGCGGCGGCGTGAACAATCGCACCGCGCTTCCCACGCCCGGCCATCCGACGTGCGAGCACCCCTTCGTCGACGGCCATTCAAGCTGCATTTTGAAGGCATACCGCGAGGCGCTCAATTCGCCCGACGATTCGTTCTTCAAGCAGTACTGGCCGCACGTAAAGCGGGCGGTCGAGTATCTGATCGGCCGCGACGCCGCCGGCAAACAGCCCGACGGCGTGCTCGAAGACGTGCAGTGGAACACCTACGACGAAGCCCTGCACGGCGTGACCACCTTCATGTCGGGCTACTATCTCGCCGCCCTCCGCGCCGGCGAAGAGTGGGCCAAGCGCACGGGCGACACCAAGACCGCCGAGCGCTTCCACGCCATCTTCCTCAAAGGCCAGGAAAACCTGGTGAAACGCTGCTGGAACGGCGAATACTTCCAGCAGGACTTGCCCAACTACATGCACATGCCGGGCGAAGTCGGCCCGGGGTGCATGTGCGACCAACTCATCGGCCAGTGGTGGGCCCATCAACTCGGACTGGGCTACATCCTGCCGAAAGAAAAGGTGCAATCCGCCCTCCGCTCGATCTTCAAGTACAACTGGCTGACCGACATCACCGGCTTCCATCAATCGCCGCGCGTCTTCTGCGCCCCCGGCGACAAGGGAATGCTGATCGTCAGTTGGCCGAAAGGCGGCCGCCCGCCCCACGTCATGCTCTATTCCGACGAAGTCTGGACCGGCACCGAGTACCAGGTCGCCGGTCACATGCTTTGCGAAGGCATGATCGACGAGGCCTACGCGATCATCAAGGGTGCCCGCGACCGCTACGACGGCATCCCCAAGCCGCCCATCGGCCGCAACCCCTGGAACGAGATCGAGTGCGGCGGCCACTACGCCCGCGCCATGTCGAGCTGGTCGCTCCTCACCGGCGCGTCGGGCTACGAATACGACGGCACGGCCAAGTCGCTCCGCTTCACGCCGCGGATCACGCCGAAGCATTTCAAGTCGTTCTTCGCCGGGCCGGAAGGTTGGGGCTCGCTCCTTCAGACCCAAGGCGGGGGCAAGCAGGGAAACGAGATTCATGTTGTCGAGGGCCAACTCGTCCTCAACGAAATCCGCTTGGCGCCGCCGGCCGGCTTGAAGCAGGCAGTCCTCGGCGGCGAACCGGTCGGGCAAACCACCGCCGCCTTGACGCCGGAGAGCGACGGCGTGCTGGTCAAATTCGACAAGCCGATCGTAATCAAGGCCGGCCAAACGCTCACGATCGTACTCTATTGAGGCTCGCTGGGAAAACGGCGATACGGTAGCCGGGAGTCAACGACTCCCGGAAGAGAGCGGGAAGGGCCCCTGATTCCCGCCCCTTTCCGGGAGCCGTTGGCTCCCGGCTACTGTCTTCACTGTTTCGATGCCCCCCTGCCATCACAGCCGCGTCAATACACGGTATAATGGACAAGTGCCGTTTCGAAGCGTTTCCTCCTGCACCGTCTTTCTGATTTCATGACCGCCACCAATCCGATCCCCCGCACAATGTTCGAGAAAATCTGGGACGACCACGTCGTTCGCGCGGCGGCGGGCGAACAGACGATTCTCTACGTCGATCTTCATCTGGTCCACGAAGTCACCAGCCCGCAGGCGTTCGAGGGGCTGCGGCTGGCCGGCCGCAAAATCCGCCGGCCCGAGCGAACGCTGGCCACTATCGATCATAACGTGCCCACGACCGACCGCAGCCTGCCGATCGTCGATCCGATCTCGAAGAAGCAGATCGACACGCTGCGGCAAAACTGCCGCGAGTTCGGCATCCGTCTTTACGACATTCACGACGCCGACCAGGGCATCGTTCACGTCATCGGGCCCGAGTTGGGCTACACCCAGCCGGGCATGACCATCGTCTGCGGCGATAGCCACACCGCCACGCACGGGGCGTTCGGCGCCCTGGCGTTCGGCGTCGGCACGAGTGAAGTCGAGCACGTGCTGGCCACGCAAACGCTCTTGCAGCACAAGCCCAAGACGCTGGAAATCCGCATCGACGGCCGGCTCTCCTCCGGGGTGAGCGCAAAGACTTGATCCTTTACCTGATCGGGCAGATTTCCACCAGCGGCGGCGTCGGCTATTGCATCGAATACGCCGGCGAGACGATTCGCGGCCTGAGCATGGAAGAGCGGATGACCGTCTGCAACATGTCGATCGAGGCCGGCGCCGGGCGGGGCTCGTCGCGCCCGACCAGACCACGTTCGATTACCTCCGCGGTCGGCCGTTCGCGCCGCAGGATTTCGATGCGGCCGTCGAGCGCTGGCGGAAGTTGCCGACCGATCCGGGGGCGAAGTTCGATTGCACCGCAACGTTCGACGCGAGTGTGATTCAGCCGCAGGTCACGTGGGGAACAACCCCAGCCCAAGTGACCGACGTCGCCGGCCGCGTCCCCGATCCAGCCGACTTCGCCGACCCGAGCCAGCGGAAACTGGCAACGGCCGCGCTTGAGTACATGGGTCTGAAACCGGGCACGGCAATCGCAGCCATCCCGATCGACTGCGTCTTCATCGGCTCCTGCACCAACGGACGCATCGAGGACCTGCGGGCCGCCGCCGCGGTGCTTCGCGGCCGTCGCGTGGCCAAGGGCGTTCGCGGGCTGGTCGTGCCCGGCAGCGGAACGGTCAAGCGGCAGGCCGAGGCCGAGGGGCTCGACCAGGTCTTCCGCGCCGCCGGCCTCGAGTGGCGCGAGCCGGGTTGCAGCATGTGTCTGGCGATGAATCCCGACATCCTCTCGCCGGGCGAACGCTGCGCCGCCACGAGCAATCGCAACTTCGAGGGCCGCCAGGGCAAAGGCGGCCGCACGCACCTCGTTTCCCCCGCCATGGCCGCCGCCGCCGCCCTCGCGGGACATTTCGTCGATGTGCGGGAGATGTAGTAGGCAGTCGGCAGTAGGCAGTGGGCAGTCGGCAGTGGACGGTAGGCAGTGCGAAACCGCAAGCGGTTTGTCGGACGCAAATCCCCAAATCCCCAAATCCCCAAATCCCTGAATCCCCAAATCCCTAAATCTCCCAATCCCCATGCACCCCTTCACCACCCACACCGGCTTGGTCCTTCCGCTGGATCGGTCGGACGTCAATACCGACGACATCATTCCGAAGCAGTTCCTCAAACGGATCGAGCGGACCGGCTTCGGGGAGTTCCTCTTCTTCAATTGGCGCTACCGCAACGACGGCACGGCCAACCCGGAGTTCATCCTCAACCGGCCAGAGTACGCGGGGGCGAGCATTCTCCTGGCCCGGCGGAACTTCGGCTGCGGTTCGAGCCGCGAGCACGCCCCCTGGGCACTGGAGAACTACGGCTTCCGCGTCATCATCGCCCCGAGCTTCGCCGACATCTTCTACAACAACTGCTTCAAGAACGGCCTCTTGCCGATCCGGCTCGATGACGCGGCGGTTGACGACCTGTTCGCCCGCTGTGCCGCTCGCCGCGGCTACAAACTCTCCGTCGATCTGGAGAACTGCGTCATCAGCGACGCCCAGGGGCTCTCCCTGCCGTTCCAGCTCGATCCCTTCCGTCGCCATTGTCTGCTCGAAGGGCTCGACGACGTCGGCCTGACGCTCGAACACGAGCCGAAGATCGCCGCCTACGAGCGGGCGCACGCATCGCTTTGATCTGCCTGCCACCATCGGCGATCCGATACGCCTCCCACATCGGGGCCTTGTATGTCGGCTGAGACTTGCAGACAATGATAAGCAGAGAAGATGCGAGAACATTTCCGAATGTGCCGGCGCGACGGGCAGTTTTTCCCTCTCCGCCGCCGTTTCCGCCCGCCCAACCCGTTGACAGGATAGTCGTGCCACGGAAAAAATGCTAAGGAGAGCCCGGCAAGAACAACTACCCGTTGGGGTGGCAGTTGCACTGCCGCCCCGTTGCAGGAGACACGGATGGCAGTGCAACTGCCATCCCAACGTGTGGAGAGCCCGGCAGGAATAACTATGCGATTCTATACGTTCGTACTAAAGAATGTCATCCGCCGCCGCATGAGATCGAGCTTGACGGTCATCGGGGTGGCGGTGGCCGTGGGCGCGGTGGTGGCCCTGATCGGAGTTTCCAACAGTTCCGAGCGGTCGTTCCTGGAAATGTACCAGCGGCAGAACGTGGCCATCATCGTGCAACAGCGCGGCGCCAAGCAACGCTTGACCAGCGTGTTGGACGCCACGCTGGGTGAGAAGATCGCCAAAATCCCCGGCGTCAAACACGCCATCCCCGGCCTGGTCGATTTCACCTCGATCGAAGAACTGGGCAGCGACGCCGTCGTCCTGCAGGGCTGGGAAGCCAATTCGCCGCTGATGCGCAAGTTGGACATCGCCCAGGGCGGACGCTACATCGAGCCGGGCGACAAGCACTGCATCCTTTTGGGCGAGGAGTTGGCTTCCGCCCTCGGCAAGCATCTCGGCGACAAAATATCGCTGTTCGACAGCGGAAAGTACACCATCGTCGGCATCATCCGCAGCCCCATCGGCTATGAAAGTCACATGATGGTGCTGGTGTTGCAGGATTTGCAGAAGATCATGGGACGCCACGGCCAGGTGAGCGGTTTCGCCGTGATGACCGACCATTCCGACGATAAGGCCGAGGTGCAACGAATTTGCGCCGCCATCCAGGCCCTCGCTCCGAGGGCGATCGAGGCCAAGAGCGCGGTCGAGTCGGTCAAAAACACCACCGAAATCCGCTTCATCCACGCCATGTCCTGGCTCACCTCGGCCATCGCCATCATCATCGGCGTCGTCGGCGTCTTGAATACCATGATCATGTCGGTCGCCGAGCGCACCCGCGAAATCGGCATTCTGCGGGCGATCGGCTGGAAGAAGATCCGCATCGTGCGAATGATTATCGTCGAATCGGTCCTACTGAGCCTGGCCGGCGGCGTGCTCGGGGCCTTCGCCGCCATCGGCGTGACCAACCTCCTGGGCCGCAATTCCGCCGTCGCCGGCCTGATCGACACGCACATCACCCCCGACGTGCTCGCCTTCGGCGTGCTCAGCGCCCTGGGCATCGGAATCGTCGGCGCCATCTATCCGGCCTACCGGGGCGCTCGACTTCTGCCGACGGAGGCCCTCCGCCATGAGTAGCAACCGCGATCCATTCCTCTTCCGCACCGAGCACCTCTCGAAGCTCTATCCCGACGGGCAGGTCCACGCCGTCGAGGACGTGAGCATCAACATCCGCCGCGGCGAATACGTGGCGATCATGGGCCCCAGCGGCAGCGGCAAATCGACCTTGCTGAATCTCCTGGGCGCTTTGGACCATCCCACCTCCGGCGAGGTCTATTTCGACGGCCAGTGCCTCTCGCAGGTCCGCGATCTCGACCGTATCCGCTCGCAGAAGTTCGGCTTCGTCTTCCAGTCGTTCCACCTGCTGCCGATCTTGACGGCGATCGAGAACGTGCAAGTGCCGATGTTCGAGGGGACGCTCTCGGCCTCGGCCCGGGTGCGGAAGGCCGGCGAACTGCTGGATCTGGTCGGCATAGGCCATCGCGCCCATCATCTGCCGCTGAAGCTCTCGGTCGGCGAACGCCAGCGGGTCGCCATCGCCCGCTCGCTGGCCAACGACCCCACCGCCCTGCTGGCCGACGAGCCGACGGGCAATCTCGATTCGGTCTCGGCCGACGGCGTCTTCGAACTCTTCGCTCACCTGCACCAGGAGCAAGGAATGACGATCGTGCTAATCACGCACGACGAGAATTTCGGCCATCTCGCCCAGCGCACGATCCGCATGCAGGACGGCCACGTCAAATCCGACGTCTTCGCCGAGCACCGCCGCATCCGCACCCCCCTGCCGCCGTTCGCCGTGTGACGTTAGAGAGCAGGAGGGCAGACATTCCTGTCTGCCAAGTCGCGTAGGTTATGCTTCAGCATAACACGATGGGCCGCTGCTCCGTGTCGCGGCCCGAAGGTTGTTATGCTGAAGCATAACCTACTCTCTGTCTGCCAAGGAGCCGGCTGAGCCCAGAGAGGAAAGGCGGATGGGAACGTCTTGCTCTCTTGCCCCTTTCTCATCTCCTGTTTATCATCCTGGTCATTCCTGACCACTGCGGATGACTAATTTCGTTGACAACCATCGTATTTGGCAATAGAATTGCATGCGCGGCGGCGAGGTTTCGGAATCGATCGGGGATCGGAACGAGAAGGCCAGACCATGACGTATCCGTTGCAACAAGCCATGTCGGCGGTTCAAGCCCTTCCCGAAGCCGATCAGGATATGATCGCCAGTCTCATCATGGCCGAATTGGCCGATGAAGAGCGCTGGAACAATCGCTTCAACGCGGGTGGCATCGATAGCTCCGCTCTCGGTGTGCCGGAGGCGCAGCAAGAGGCGGCTGGAACAATCGACAATCCTCTTGCGGCTTCGCCGCCCCGATAGACGAGCTATCGAGGCTACCCGTTTCGCCCCCCGTCCGCTTGCGCATTTTATAAAGAGATTTGCGCATTCTCTGTATGGCTGAATTCGGCAAGTTGGCCTATGCTGAGTAGGGCAACCGTGCAAGGTGGGGCAACAAGACGGGGTGCGGAGGAGGTTGTCCGACGAGAGTCCTGCAAAAAGGAGCACGCCGAAGGAATCGCAATGGCACAGCCTTCAACGCGTTTTGTCTTCTTATAAACCGCTTTTGCGCCAGTCTGATGGTGTTGCACTCCGACCGGCGGCGGCGCCGAAGCGGATAGTCCCATTTTCGTTGCCGCGCAAAGCGGGACAGTCCCCCGCGTTCACTCTGGTGGAACTGTTGGTCGTCATCACGATCATCGGCATTCTAATCGCATTGCTGCTGCCGGCGGTGCAGTCGGCGCGGGAAGCGGCGCGGCTGGCGCAGTGCAGCAACAATCTCAAGCAGCTTGGCCTCGGCTGCCTGAACCACGAGGCGGCCCACAAGTTCTTTCCCGCCGGCGGCTGGGACTGGATGTCGCAGGGCGACCCGAAATACGGCTACACTTGGCTTCAGCCCGGCGGTTGGGTCTACAACGTCCTGCCCTTTGTCGAACAGGAAGCGGTCCACGATCTGTCGCTGGGAAAGACCGGTGCGGAGCACGACGCCGCCATCGAGCAGATGAAGCTCACCTGGCCGTCGGTCTTCAAGTGCCCCAGCCAAGTGCGCCCGCCGCGCAACATGGCCGATCCCTGCTCCAATGACTACGCCAAGACCGATTACGCCGGCAACGGCGGCGAGATATTTGCCGCGAATAACATAGGCGACCCCGGTTTGGTCACCAGCGATGCAAACTACAACATGCTGGTTCTCCAGGGGAAAAGCTCCTTTGTGCCTTGGATCAAACTCAGCAACGGCATCTTCTATAACGTGAGCGAGACGACTGTTAGCGACATCTCGGACGGAACCAGCAATACCTATCTTGCCGGCGAGAAGTACGTCTATCCAGAAAACTCGCCAACCGATTGGGGCGAAAGCTGGAACATGTACATCGGCTACGACGACGACATTTGCCGCTGGGTGGGAAACAGCGAGGACGTGCTCACTACCGACTTTGTGCCCAGACAGGAGCTATACGGTTATTACATCATGCGCTGGCACATGTTCGGCAGCGCGCATGACGCCGGCTGCAACTTCGTCATGTGCGACGGCTCCGTCCACTTGATTAGCTATATGATCGACGCCGAGGTTCACCGCCGGCTCGGCAACCGCATGGACGGCCTGGCCATCGACGGCCGGCAGTTCTGATTCGCCCCTCCCCAAGCAGAAGGAGTAACTGTTCACGGCCGCAAAAGTAATAGGCACACGCCGTGTGCCGTTTGTCGACTCGGGAAACCATTCAGCAGCGCCAATGGCGGCACACGGCGTGTGCCGTCTACGTGAATTGCCGTTCGGTGAACGGTTACCAGGAGGGTTCTCCAGTTATGTTCCATCGCGGGATGATCGCTTTCGTTTTGGCTGCCGCTGCGCTGCTCGACTCAGGGTGTTCGCGCAGACTTCCCCGAGTACAACCGCCCTCGATCAACGCTTCCTCCGCCGCGGCCAAGGCCATCGAGATGTACGATACCGACAAGAACGGCTCGATCAGCGGGGCCGAGCTCGATCAATGTCCTGGCCTGAAGGCCGCGCTGGCCAAGATCGACGCCAGCGGCGATGGGAAGATCACCGCCGAGAAGATCGCTGCACGAATCCGACAGTGGCAGGACCAGGGGATCGGAAGGATGCAGTTCTTTTGCACCGTCTTGCGGAACGGCCAGCCGCTGGCGGGCGCCGAGGTGAAATTCGTGCCCGAGAGCTTCCTCGGCGACGACATCAAGACCGCCTCGGGCAAGACGAACAGTCGCGGCCGCGCCCCGCTCAGCGTCCCGACCACGAGTCGCGCCGACCCGCCCGGCGTGGCCCTCGGCCTCTACCGCGTCGAGATCACCAAGCCCGGCGACAACATCCCGGCGAAGTACAACTCCGCAACGATCCTCGGCCAAGAAGTCGCCGTGGATACGCCCGGCATTCGCGAAGGCATTGTCTTCAATCTGCAATACTGAATCGGGGGTTGCGCAAAGCAACGCCGCACTGGTGACGGATCCGCCTATCCCAGTATTGCCGCCAGATCGGCCTCCGGCGTGGTGATCGGGGCGATGTTGAACTTCTCGACCAGCACCGAGAGCACCGATGGGGTGACAAACGCCGGCAGGCTCGGCCCGAGACGGATGTTCTTAATGCCGAGGTGTAGGAGCGTCAGCAGAATCGCCACGGCCTTCTGCTCGTACCAACTGAGGACGAACGACAGCGGCAACTCGTTGACGCTGCCGCAGTTGAAGGCTCCGGCCAACGCCACGGCGATCTTCACGGCCGAGTAGGCGTCGTTGCACTGGCCGACGTCCAACAGCCGCGGAATGCCGTCAATCGCGCCGAAATCGAGCTTGTTGAAGCGATACTTGCCGCAGGCCAGCGTGAGGATCACGCAATCGCCGGGCACCTTCTGGGCGAACTCGGTGTAGTAGTTTCGCCCCGGCTTCGCGCCGTCGCAGCCGCCGACCAGGAAGAAATGGCGAATCTGCCCCTTCTTCACCGCCTCGACGACCTTGCCGGCCACACCCAAGACGGCGTTGCGGCCGAAACCGACGGTGATCGTCTTCTCCGGCGCATCCTCGGCGAAACCGGGGGCGGCCAACGCGGCCTCGATCACCAGGGTGAAATCGGGACTGTCCCCTTTGTTGCGCCCGATGTGCCGCACGCTCGGCCAAGCCACCAGCCCGCTGGTGAAGATGCGGCCCTTGTACGTTTCCCGCGGCTTCTGGATGCAGTTGGTCGTCATCAGCACGGCGCCGGGGAACTCGTCGAATTCCTTGGCCTGGTCTTGCCACGCCCCGCCGTAATTGCCCACCAGGTGCTTGTACTTCTTCAGTTTCGGATAGCCGTGGCAGGGCAACATCTCGCCGTGGGTGTAAACGTTGATGCCGCGGCCTTCGGTCTGCCGCAGCAACTCGTCGAGGTCTTTCAGGTCGTGGCCGGAGACGCAAATGCACTTGCCGCGAACCGGCGTGACGCGAACATTGGTCGGCTCGGGATGGCCGTAGGCGCCGGTGTTGGCGGCGTCTAGCAGTTGCATCACCGACAGATTCAACTCGCCAACCCGCAGCGCCCAGCCGAGCAGTTCGTCGGTCGTGGGGTTTTCGCGGGTGAGGAAGTCGAGTGCGGCATGGAACGTGGCGTAGACCTTCGGGTCCTCCTGGCCGAGAATCTGGGCATGATCGGCGTAGGCCGCGGCGCCCTTCAGGCCATAGAGGATCAACTCTTGGAGTCCTGTCGTATCGTTGCCCAGCCGCACCTGCCGCTTGGTGAACGAGACCTCGCGGCCCTGGCGAACCAGCCCATCCAGATCGCCGGCCGGCTGCCAAGCGGCGGGCCCGCCGAGCGTCTCGGGGGTCTTGCCGGCGGCGGCGCAAGCCCCTTCGTACATCGCCTTCGCCCGATCGCGGACCTTGGCCGCGTCGAGCAGATGCCGCCGCAGCCGCTCGGGATCGAAATCGACGTTGGTGACGGTGGCGAAAAGGAATTCGAGCACCGCCCGATCCACCGCCGGGTCGCGGGCGTTCAACTCCGTCGCGCGATGGGCGTACATCGAAATTCCCTTGGTTGCACACACCAGCAGGTCTTGCAGCTCGGCGGTCGCCGGGTCTTTGCCACAGACGCCATACTTATCGCAGCCGGTTCCCTTCGCGGTCTGTTCGCATTGATAACAGAACATATCGAGTTCCCTTGGGTTGGTTGTGTTGCGTCGATCGCCACGGTTCTTACAATAGAAGCATACCCGGCACGGCAAGTCGCGTCTTTGACCTGGATCAAGGGCGGCGGAGAATTATGAACGTTATCGACATTCTACACGGTTGCCAGTTGTTCTCGGAGGTCCAAGCGGGGGGATTCCGCCGCCTGGCCACGATGGCACGGCTCTGCCAATTTCGCAAAGGACAGGTCATCTTCCACGAAAACGAGCCGTGTCCGGGCGTGTTTGTCGTAGGGCAGGGACTGGTGCGGATATTCAAGACGGGCCACGGCGGGAAGGAGCACGTCCTGCATATCGCCGGCCCGGGCGACAGCTTCGCCGAGGTTGCCGCGCTCGGCCAATTTCCGTTGCCCGCTTCGGCCGAGGCCCTGAAAAAGACGCTCTGCGCCTTGTTGCCGCAGGAGCGTTTCCGCCAGGCCCTCGCCGAAGACCAGCAGTTGTGCCTCGACATGATGACCGGCATTGCGCTTTGGGCGCGGCGGCTGGTCGGGCTGATCGAAGACATTGCACTGCGCGACGCGGCCGGGCGGTTGGCGCGCTACCTGCTCGAATTGGCCCAGTCGCGATCGACCGCCGACGGAGTCGTCAAGTTGCCGGGCTTGAAGCGGCACGTCGCCAGCCACCTGAACCTCACCGGCGAAACCTTCTCCCGCACTCTCCGCCGCCTGATCGACGCCGGCTTGATTGCCGAGATCGACGCCGGCCGCCTCCGCCTGCTGCACCCCAAGAAACTCCGCCAAGTGGCGGATGGGATGTTTCCGAAACTATAGGCGGACGGGAGCGCGGGCGTCTCGCCCGCCCTCGGGGCAGAACAGTGGAGGACGTGGCGGTTGTGCCCTGTTTGGCGGGCGGGACGCCCGCGCTCCGGTAAAATGGGGCAAGAATGCGCCGCCATTCGCGATTGACAGCGCGTGGCCGAATTTGGTACTCTTCCGCCCCCTTTGCTGGTGGCAAGAATCTCGTCGCGACTTTTCAGATTCTCGTTTGATCTCCTCTATGCGTAGACTGCCGCTGATTCTGGGCGCGATCCTGGTGCTGAGCTTGTTCTCGTCGGCGAGGGCGGAAGGCGATTTGGACACTATCCGCACCGACGTGCGGAACCCGCCGCCGGAATCCCCGTCGCCGCCCCCGGCGCCGGCCGAACGCCCGCCGTCACGTGATAGCCACTGCGACGCCGCCGGCCGCGAGGAGCTCGACAACGCCGAAGGCAGTTTGATATTTGCGGGTTTCTACGTCGGGGCCTACGCGGTCACAGCCCCCTTCTGGTTGCCCAGAGTATTGATGAGCGACGACTCCTCCGTCGCCTACTTCCCGCGGTTTCCTTATGACAACACGCCGGGCTACCTGAAATCCGACGCATGGCTGAGCAGCTTCGCGAGCGAGAACGTTCTGGCCGATTCGCCGGCGGGCGGAAGTGGATCGCAGCCAGCATCGAACGATCCGAACGCGGTTGCGAAACCGCCGAACGGCTCATTGGTCAGTCTGTTGGTCGATCCATCGTCGCGGCGATGGGCCGGGCAGTTTCGCGCCGACTACGCCGACAATTTCGGGCATCTTACCGGCATCGGCGGCGAGTTGATTCTGGAAACGACGTCGCGGTTCGGAATCGATACCTCATTCCATTATCTCAGCGAGCGGTTGCCCGACGGCGACGATCATCTCAACTTGGGCGACTGCAATCTGGTTTATCGTTTCGCCCAGAGCCCGCGGGCGGAGATGCGCACGGGCATTGGGGCGAATTGGCTGAACGACTCGACGCGGACCGACCTCGGTTTCAACTTCACCTACGGCGGCGATTTCTTTCCGTGCAGGCCGTGGGTTCTCTCTGCGGCAATCGACTGCGGGACGCTCGGCCACGCCGGGCTGTTCCGTTTCCGCACGACCGCAGGCGTGATCTTCAACCGCTTCGAGGGCTACGCCGGCTACGAGTACCTCGACATCGGCTCGACCGGGACCAATTTCCTCATCGGCGGCATGCGCGTTTGGTTCTAAAAGCGGAAGGGGCCGGAAGTTTGGCATCGATAGTCGCCTTTCGCTCTGCGAAAGCAGCGCAACTTTCGCGGGAGCGAAAGGCGACCGTCACGGCCGCATCGCCCGTTCGATCAACTCGCGATCGAAGTAGTTGATCGACATGCCGGCGTCGATGACGATCCGCTGGGCGTTGATGCCGCTCGATCGCGGGCTCAGCAGGAATGCCGCGGCATTGGCGACCTCTTCGGTCTGCACCGCTTGCTTCCGCGGAATCACCTGCTCGGCGAAGAGATAGGCGTCGACGTAGCCCGGAATGCCCGCCGAAGCGGAGGTCTTCAGCAGGCCCGGGGCCACGGCGTTGAAACGGACCCGCGAGAAGCGGCTGAACGACTTGGACAGGAACGCCAGCGACGAGTCCAAGGCCGCCTTGATCGGCGCCATGTAGCCGTAGCTTTCGCTGGCCATTTGCGTGGTCGAAATCGAGATGGTTACGACCGAGGCGTCCGGGTCGAGCAGGTCCTTCAGCGCGTTTGACAGCGCGATGAGCGAAAAGCAAGAAATCTCCATCGCCTGCAAGAAGGCCCGCTTCGAGGTCTCATGGAATGGGCGGACGCCGTCGGAATAATCGGCGAAGGCCAGCGAATGGACGAGGCCGTGGAACCTTTCGCCCCGCCGGGCAAGCTGGTCGCGCAGCCGGGCGATCTCGTCGTCGTGCTCCACGTCGCAGAGATAGATGTCGCTCTCCGCTCCGAGCAATTTCGCAACGTTCCCCCGCACCTCTTCATTCTGCACGACGTAGACGCATTTCGCCCCCGCCTCGCAGAGCACCCGGCTGATGTGCCAGGCGACGCTCTTGCGATTGGCCACTCCGAAGATGAGGATCGGCTTGCCGGTGAGTCGAAGGAAGTCCATGAGGGGCTCTGCCGGTTGTCTATCGTCGCATTTCTGTTATACTGGATGCGATCGCATGTCGCGGATGGACCTATCTTGGTTCCGTCCCGCAAACCACATCATTATCCCGATCCACGCCTTCAAGTAAAGTGACGGTCGGGAATCTCTCGAGAACAAGCGGGAGACGCTTACGTCGTCACAATAGCCGGGAGCTAACAGCTCCCGGAATGTGCGGAGATGGCGATTGCCCTCCGGGAGTTGTTAGCTCCCGCCTATTGAGAATAGGGAGCTTGAGATGCTGCGAATTACATGCACTGCGGGATTTCGCTGGTTTCTGTTGTCCGTCCTTATGGCCGCCCTCGTGCCGGGCTTGCAGGCCGCTTCGCCGTGCGATCCGCTGACGTTGGACGACCTGCCGATTCTGCCGCGAAACGTGAGCCTGCTGCAATTCTCCAGCCACAACCGCCAAGGCGTCAACGGCGACGCCGGGTGGTGTCTGTATAAGGATGCGAAAGGCGCTTTCGTCGTTTTCGACGCGATGGGGCCGGGCTGCCTTCGCAGTTTCTGGCAGACCTGCTTTCCCAAAGACCAGGTGCTGAAGTTCTACTTCGACGGCGAAACCAGGCCGCGCTACGAAATCAAGACCGTGGACCTCTACGGCGGCAAACACCCCCTGTTCCCCAAGCCGCTGGTCTCCGACGAAATCCTGGGCTATTTCGCCGGCGGCGATGTGGCCGGCAATTGCTTCGTGCCGGTCCCCTTCGCCAAGTCGCTGCGAATCAGCATGACAAAAGTGGCTTCGTTCCATCATTTCCTCTACGAGCGCTATCCCTTCGGCACGCCCGTCGCCACGTTCACCGGCAAGGAGGATCGCTCCTACCTGCTGCGGGCCTTCGCAAAGCAGGGTGAGGAACTGTCGCCTCCCACCGATGCCAAGGTGATTCGCACGCCGCCGGCGGAACTGAAACCGGGAGAATCGCGGGCGATCCTCAATCTCCAGCAGGCGGGCGTTGTGTCGAGAATCGTGATCGAAGGCGATGCGTCCGAGGCGTTCCTGCACCAAGTGGAGATCGAGATGTGCTGGGATGATTCACCGCGGCCCGATGTTCTGGCCCCGGTCGGCATGTTCTTCGCCTGTGCCGTCAGGCCAGAGAACGTCCGGTCGCTGCCCACGAAGGTCGAACTGCTGTCCGAGCATCGAATCCGCTTGACCAGCTATTTCCGAATGCCGTTTTGGCGCCGAGCGAGCATCGTGCTTATCAATCGGCCGTCGGTTGGCACGAATGCGACGGGAAAGGTCAGCACGGAAGTGCATCTCCAGCCGCAGCGTTACAAAGAGGCCGACACCGGCTACTTTTCCGCGTTGTATCGTGCGGGGCGAACGGAGATGGCCCGCGATTGGCTGATCTTGGACGCACAGGGGACAGGGCGCTTCCTCGGCGTGGTGCAGACGATGTTCGGCAGCCATTATTGCGAAGGGAACGAGCGATTCACGGTGGACGGCGCCGCCATGCCGCAGGTCCACGGCACCGGCACCGAGGACTATTACCTCGCCTGCCTCTGGCCCAATCCAAACTACAACAAGCCGTTTGCCGGCTGCGTGGGCGACATCACAAAGACGCCCGGTCCGGCGTGTTACTATCGTTTTCATCTGGAAGGCCCGCTGCCGTTCTACAGTTCGCTTGACGCCCGGATTCAGCACGGGGCGATGAGCGACATCGTCTCGCAATATCGGACCCTCGGTTTCTGCTATCTCCGCAAGCGGCCCGTGCTGCGGCAGACCGACTTGATCGACGTGGCCAACGAGACGAGCGAGCGGCAACACAACTACCGGGCGGCCGGTTCGACGCTGACCGGCGAACTGGAAGCCTCCTACGAGGGGAACAACGCGGGCACGATGATCCGCGACGACGGCCGAATGCACACCGGCGGCGAGATCGCGTTCACAGTCGCCGTGGCGCCCGACAATTCCGGTGTGCGGTTGCGGCGGCGTCTCGATCAGAAGTTCGGCCGTCAGTCGGTCGACGTTTACGTGGACGGCCAACCGGCCGGCACGTGGTATCACGCCGACCAGAACGAATTCCTCCGCTGGCACGACTCCGAGTTCGATCTCCCGCCCGAGCTAACTCGCGGCAAGTCGGAATTGAAGCTCCGTCTGGCCGTCAAGAGCGGCGAGGGCCACGGCCCCTTCACGGACTTCCGCTATGAAGTGCTGTCGTATAGGGGCAACAACGCAAAGGAAACGTCGAATTAAACGAGGTATTATACTGGGCTCCTCTGTCGATTTCAGAGCGGGAATTGACTAGCTGCCGTTTTAGGGTAGGATGGATTTATGCCAACCGTGTTGCGAATCGGCCCATTTCGCTTCCACTTTTATTCGGATGAGTCCGCCGAGCCCGCTCACGTTCACGTCCGTACATCCGCCGGCGAATGCAAGTATTGGCTTGATCCGGTCGCCCTCGCTGGGAACCGTGGAAGTGCCGGCCATGAGCTACGAGAGATCGAGCGACTCGTTTTTGAACACCGAGAGTTTCTGATTCGGAGATACCATGAGTACCACCATCGTTGATAGTGTTGCCGCAACTGAACCCACGGCGATGCGAGTCTGGGTCGAGGGGCGAATGGTGTTCTTGGAATTGACTGATGGCCGCATTGTCGGATTTCCAGCAAATCGCTTCACGCGCCTTCGCGACGCTTCAACAGAGCAACTGAAGGAAGTGACGCTCGAACTCAATGGCTATGCCCTTCGTTGGGAGAATCTGGACGAGGACATTACTGTGCCTGGCGTCGTGGCGGGTCGGTTTCAGCTTCCGCCAGATTGACGATCTCCAGATACATCCGATACTCTGATGCGGCCGCCGCTCATTCTGGTTTCGCTGCCGTGCAGGCGAACTCGAACCGCACGGCGACTTTGTTGTCGACGGTGGCCTTTGCCCTGAGGAAGAAGGCGTCGGCAAGCCGCTCGGTCAGCTCGACTTCCATGACGATCTTCTCGCCGGGGCGGACCATCCGCTTGAAGCGAACGTCGTTGATGCGGGTCGCCACGGGAACTTCTCCGGCGGCATCGCCTACGGTGAAGTGCCGCGATAGAAGAATGGCGCCGCACTGCATCGCCGCTTCGCACAGCAACACACCGGGCACCAATGGGAAGCCGGGATAGTGGCCGGCGAAGAACCACTCGTCACCGGTGAACGTCTTCACGCCGACGATGCGAGAGTCGGTGCGATCGATGATTTCATCGACCAGCAGGAACGGGTCGCGATGCGGGATGGCGGCGAGGATGTCTTCGCGGGTCATAGTTCGTTGCGAAATCGCAAGCGGTTTGTCGCTCATCATTCATCACTTATCATTCATCAATTCAGAAACCCATCCACGTCGTTGGCGACGATCACGCCGTAATTCACCGCTCCCAGCCAGCCCGACATGATGATGCCGACGCTGCCGGCATGATACAGCCCGGCGATCTGCTCGGGCAATGCCCGGCTGACGGCCAGGCCCTCGAATTTCGTGCCAAAACTCGCGCCGCCTAGGTGTTTCGTGTACCGTTGGAAGGTCAGCGGCGTGGCCGATTCGACGTAATCGAGCCGATCGCGGACGTCGGGCACGTACTTCTCGATCGCCGCCAGCGTGCTTTCGATCAGATCGAGCTTGGCAGCCTGGTAGTCGTGCTTCGATAGGCTGGCCCAGTCCGCGTAATTGGCATTCGTGCTGGCGACGATCAGGCACGAGTTTGCCCCGGGCCGCAGTTTGGGATAATAGAAGGAAAACGTGCGGCTTGTCACGTGTCGGCTCAGCAGCAGATCGGTGCGGAACGCCGGCGCGACGGAACTGAACAGCAGGTCGCCGCACTGGCTCGCGTCGATCGGCCGCTCGGGCTTCAAGGCCATGTAGACCTGCGTACTGGAGTTGTTCAATCGCACGGCGCGGGCTTGATCGAGAAAATCGCGGTCCCAGCCATCCTCGCCCACGAGGTTGAAGATCGTGCCGAGCAGATTGGCGTTCGAGACGACCGAGCGACACTTAACGTATCGCCCACCGAGCGTTACGCCCTCGACCCGTCGCCCGGCCGTATGAATCTTTTCGGCGGCGGATCGCGTTCGCACGTCGACGCCGCTTCGCTGCAATTCCCGGCCCATCAAGTCGATCAATCGGTCGGTTCCGCCCTGAAACGTGTAGACGCCCTTCGACATGAAGTTCGAGAAAACGATGCCGTAAGTAAGCGCGGGGTCTTCGAGCGTCGAACCGTTCGCGTAGGTGATCGGCTCCATCAGCAACCGAACGACGTTGTCGCGGCCGGGAAAGAATCGCTCGAAGAAATGCCCGATCGTGGTCGTCTGATCGTCGTAGAAATTCATGTTTCGCGCGGCGTCGAAGAACGCTTCGACCTGTTGGGCCGGCACGCGAAACCGCTCGATCAGCAGCCGGGCGAAATCCGGACGGTCAAAACTGGTCGAGAGCGAGAACATCGGGTTGTCGAAGCGGATGTCCTTCAATTGCACGATCGAGTCGGCGATCTCGCCGCTCCAATAGCGGCGGCAGCTCTTGATCATTCCCACCGGAAACCCGTGCAGGGCGACATCAAACGTGTTCTGCCCGCGGCGAAACCAGGTGGCCAGCCCGCCGAGTTTGAAGTGCTGTTCGGCCAGCAGCACCGAGCGGCCGGAGCGGGCCAGCACGTTGGCGGCCGTCATGCCGCCCAGTCCGCCGCCGATGACGACAACGTCGTAGCGGTCACGGAGATTTGAGAGGGGGTCTTCGAGCATCGGGAGATTCGCGGCCAATGGCGTCAGCCGTCTTCTGGCGGGACGACAGACGAGGCCCAATCACCGATACGTTCGACGCAGCGTTTAGCCCATTGACGGTCGAGCGGGCAAGCGTCGTCATGGACGGGAAGCAGGTCGTAACGAAACTCTACGGCGAAGGGCGTCAGGGCTATCGCCTCGGAAAGCTCGGGCGGATAAGAAATGCCAGAATCGTCCAGAATGGCAGTAAGTTCCTCCAGTTGGTGCGTTCGGCGATAGTCAATTGCGTTGAGGGCAAGGACGGCCTTGCTCATCTTCTCCACGGCCTGTTGTGCGTGGAAACCGATCACCTCGTCTGGAGCGGCCGGATCATCCAGAAGACGATTCAGGGCATACTGGTCTTGCTTCGCTTTCCGCAGCAGGAGCCGGGCAAGTTCAGCGGACTGCATCGAAGACCCTCCCCTCCCTGGCGGCTTCGAAGAGCACCGTTCCAGGCGTATCACGCCACTTCTCGAAGATTGCTGCCGTGGTTACCAAAACGTCGGCCGGTAC
Organism: uncultured Planctomycetaceae bacterium; assembly: GCA_963823895.1. Lineage (GTDB taxonomy): Bacteria > Planctomycetota > Planctomycetia > Pirellulales > Thermoguttaceae. The sequence continues at coordinate 67,617 of CAWGNG010000037.1, read as the reverse complement.
GCGCAGCGGCTGCAAGACGTGGTGCAGCCGAACCATCTCTCGACGATGATCTGACACGCTCGGTTCAATCACCAAGAAGTCCAGATCGCTGTCCGGCTTAGCGTTGCCGCGAGCGTGCGAACCGAAGAGAATGACCTTCGATCCCGCCGGCGCCGCACCAAGCAGCAACTCGACAGATTTCTCGATGGTGATTCTGTCCATCATGGCTTGATCATTCCAGCCAACGAAACGTCATGCCGCTGGCTTCCGGCAGTTGACCGACATTCGACCGTTTCAGGCCAGCATTGTAAGTGAAGGCAGACGACACGTCAACGCAGCGGCCCGTGCGAGACGAGTGAACAACCTGGGAAGCTGTTCGGACCCAAGTCCTGACGATACACGTCTGTCTTGGGTTGGATGGCGCGGCGTAGTGATCTGCAAAGACAGTGTCCTTGCCAGCCGCCATCCCGCGCAAAAAAATAGGGGCCTGTGACGTGCCACCGCACAGGGTGGCCTACCGGGCAGTAAGGGCAAGGTAACCGACCGGTCCCATTCGTCAGAGGCCCCACGGGCCAATCTATCTATGGCGAGTGTTTCACACTCACCGTCGCCCTTTTCCAGCACTTTGCGTGCCAGTCGCTAAGATTGTCCAACGCGAGACTGGGTATGATGCCATAACTGTCTGCAAAACAACATTTTATGGCTAATTACTCTCGGGCTCACCGCTGACAGGCAGTCAGCTCAGCCCCGGCAGCACTGTAGCATTTTGCTACATACAGCGCAATCTGGTGCAGTCGCTGGGCTCTGTATTTCCCCGATGGGCTACTGGTCCTGCAGAACCCTGCCAGACGAGGCTTTATCTGCCGCCGGCCGGCGCTGAAATTCTGGTAGATGAATGACATGGTTCAAGTGCAGGGCTGCGACGGAGCAGCCCACCCCAAAATGAGACGGTTGGGAAGGCGTGATGCAGGAAAGGCCACGCGGTCATTCATCGTTCCGGCGTGCCGCCGACAGGACGTGCGAACCGAGCTTCTCAGGCGATCGAGCAAGGGGGGCGACGGCACGCTGTTCTTGGTTGTCGTGACGGGAGAACAGTTATGTCAATCAATCCACGTACTGCTTTGGCGTGGTTATTGGGCGTCGCCTTGATGGCGGCGTGCAGTCCCGCCCTTGCCAAAGGGCCTGGAGGTGGCGGAGGCGGCGTCCACGGAATGAGCGGCTTCCACAGCGGCTTCTCCGGAGGGAGCTTCGCTCACCCGAGCTTCTCTTCGGGAAACTTCAGCCACAACTGGAGTATGGGAACTCCCCACGTCGCTTTCCGAACCGGTCCGGGCACGATCCACACTGGGTCCTTTGCGCCGCACAACGGAAACTGGAACTGGGGAAACAACAGCTTCCACACAAACTGGAACCACAGCAATGTGTTCTGGCACGGCCGCGGATTCGATTGGGGCGGCTGGTGGCGGTATGGCTACGTGCGGCCTTGGATCGGCCTGGGCTGGTCGTGGCCCGGTTACTACGACTACGGATATCCGTACTATGGATATTACGGGTATGATTACCCGAACTACGTGGACTACGACGTAGCCGCGACGACAGTCTACGCTCCGGAGTCGGTCGAAACGGAAACGCCGGTCGAGACGGAGACGCCGACGCTGGCGAACAGCGAAACCGGCGATTTCCATACGCAGGCCCTTGCGGCCTTTCAGCAAGGAGACTATCACAACGCCGTGCGCCTGGCGACCCACGCGATCGTCGACAACCCGAAGAGCGCCGATGACCACCTGCTGCTGTCGCTGGCGCTGTTTGCGGTTGGGCAATATCGCGGCGCCGCGATGGAGGGCCATACCGTGGCGGCGTTGGGAACAATACCCGATTGGGCCATGGTTATCGGCATCTACAACAACAACGTAGAGTCTTACACGCAGCAACTTCGCGGGTTGGAGAAGTTCGTGCGCAACAACAGGACGGCGCCGGAAGGACGCTTCTTGTTGGGCTTCCAGTACATGATCGACGGCCACCAAGTCGTAGCCCGCGACCAACTGCTCGAGGCGTTGCGACTGACGCCGCGAGACAACTTAGCAGCGCAATTGTTGACCAGGGAAGGCGGCACGATACCCGCCGACATCGCCAAACAACTGCAAGCGGCCCGGCAACAACCTCCAATTTCCGGGATCGGGCCGGGCGCAACGAGGTAAAGCGTGGCATTAGAACAAGTTGGTTAGACTTGTAGGACGGATTTCCGAATCCGTCTCTGAAGAACCGGGTGGATTGGGAAATCCGTCCAAGATAAAAGGCGTTAGTCCCGGGGGCTATTTGCCCGCCGGGACTTGTTGTTTCTGCAAACCGTCGCGAGCGATGTAGACGACCATCGAACGGGCTTCCATCGCCACCACGCCGCCGGCCGGCGCCGGGCCATCGAGTGTCGGAAAGACGTCGCAAGGGCTTTCGGCGGCAGTGTTCAGAAATTGCCGCCAAGGGATGTTGCGCGATCGGCGGCAGAATGAAGTGCCGCGAATCGGCGCCGGCGTGGATCAACATCAGCACGTGATGATTCGGCGGCGACACGGGACTTTCCCGCGGAACCGCTCCGAGCAGGCAGATCAGGCTGCGCGAATCGCCGAACCACTCGACCTGCCCTCCGCTGGGGCCGAACCAACTTACGTCGGGCAACTCGCACGAACCGCCGAGACGGCCGCGGAGGAAATCGGTCTGACGCACCGTCGGCTCGGCCTTGCGAAAAGCGACCAGCGACTCGCAAAACCGCAGCAGCCCGGCGTTTTTCTCGACAAGCCGCCAGTCGAACCAGGAGATTTCGTTATCCTGGCAATAGGCGTTGTTGTTGCCGGCTTGCGTGCGGCGGCATTCGTCGCCCGCCAAGAGCATCGGCACGCCCTGGCTCAGCAGTAACGACGCCATCAGGTTCTTGATCTGCCGCAACCGGACCGTTTCGACGGCGACGCGGCGGGTGGGCCCTTCGGCGCCGTAGTTATAGCTGTAGTTGTTATTCTCGCCGTCGCTGTTTTCTTCGCCGTTGGCGTCGTTGTGCTTTTCGCTGTACGAGACGAGATCGTTGAGGGTGAAACCGTCGTGCGAGGTGATGAAGTTGATGCTGTGGTACGGTCGCCGGCCGCTGGCTTCGTACAGATCGCTCGATCCGGCCAGCCGCGTGGCTAGCAGGCCGACCATGCTCGGGTCGCCCCGCCAGAATCGCCGCAGGTTGTCGCGGTAGTGGCCGTTCCATTCCGCCCAGCGCAGTGCGCCGAACGTGCCGACCTGGTAGCCCCCGGCGGCGTCCCAAGCCTCGGCGATGACTTTGGTGTCGGCCAAGAGCGGATCTTCGGCGATCGATTCCAACAGCGGCGGATTGGGCACCAGTTCCCCCTGCCGATTGCGGCTGAGGATCGACGCCAGGTCGAAACGGAAGCCGTCGACGTGATAGTTGTGTACCCAATGCCGCAGGCAATTGAAGATCATCTCGCGGACGATCGGATGATTGCCGTTGAGCGTGTTGCCGCAGCCCGAGTAATTGCGATACGAGCGGCCGCCGTTCTCCAGCATGTAGTAGACGTGGTTTTCGAGGCCCTTGAAACTGAGCGTCGGCCCCTTTTCGTTTCCTTCGGCGGTGTGATTGAAGACCACGTCGAGGATCACCTCGATCCCTGCCCGGTGCAACGCCAGCACCGTCTCCTTGAATTCGCGGACCTGGCTGCCGGGGTCGGTTCGCACGGCGTAGCCCCGGTGGGGCGCGAACAGCGCGAGCGGATCGTAGCCCCAGTAGTCTGGCCGCGGGGCTGGCTGGCCGTCCCAGTCGTTCATGGGGAACTCGAAGATCGGCATCAGTTCGACCGCGGTAACGCCCAGCGATTGCAGGTACGGAATCTTCTCGACCAGCCCGAGATACGTGCCGCGATGGGCCACGTGGCTCGACTTGTCGCGGGTAAAGCCGCGAACGTGCATTTCGTAGATCACCGTCTCGTGCAGGCTGCGGCGCAGGTGGCGATCCCCCTGCCAGTCGAACTCGTCGCTGACGACCACGCACTTCGGTGGCCGGACGACGCCGTCGGACCACGGAAGGAAGTCGCCCGCCAGTGCCTTGGCATAGGGATCGATCAGCCGCGCCCGGCCATCGAAGCGAAATCCCTTATCGGGATCGAAAGGCCCGTCGGCCTGAAGATGATAAAGCTGACCGGCCCCAATCCCCGGCACAAAGACGCTCCAGATGTCGCCCCAACGGTTTTGCTCGGGGTCGAGCGGAACGATTTCGGCGGGCTCCGGATCGATGGGCGTATCGTAAAGCAGCACGCGCATCGCCGATGCCGTGCGGCTAAAGACGACAAACTGCACCCCCCCTTCGTGCAGGATAGCGCCGAACGGCATGGGGTATGAAAACCGCAATGTAGTCAAACGATCCGACATCGACGCCTTCACTCTCCAATCCTAAGGCCCCTCGCTTGACCAAAGGGGACAGTCCCATTTTCGTTGACACGAAAATTGGGACAGTCCCCCGCTCGGCAAGCATACCATTGATTCCGGCGCGAAAATACGGGAATTGGGAGAAATTTCACGGTGCCCGGCGAGCGGGCAGACCGGTGCATAGTTCCCGGGAAACCCTCCGGAAGAGTGCAAGTCGGGCTTGTACTCCAATTTGAACGGGAGTTGCGGTTCCGTCGTTCATGCGGCGGCCCCAGCGTTGACGGCCGCGTCGCCGGGCTGCTATGTTCTGAGATTATGTTCTCGCGCCGCCCCCTGAGCACTCCGATCTGGCTGGCCATCGGCATGATCAGCTTGCTGGTTGTGCTCACGGTCGGCTGGGCGCTGGTGACGGTGTTCGACGCGCTGAAAGATTCGAGTACGGCGGGGCTGTACTGGGCGCTGTTGACGGTCGGTTCGACGTTCATTCTGCTGCTGCTGCTCGGAGTGGTGCTCTATCTGGTCCTCTCGATCAAGGCGATCAATCTCACTCGGCGGCAGTCGAATTTCATCGACAGCGTTACGCACGAGTTGAAATCCCCGATTGCGTCGATGAAACTCTACCTGCAAACGCTCAGCCGTCACCAGGTGAGCCAGCAGATGCAGGCCGATTTCCACCGCTTCATGCTCGAAGACCTGGAACGGCTCGATCACCTGATCACCCAGATGCTCGACGCCGGCCGGCTCGACGCCGAGCGGTCGAAGGGGGAAGAGGAGGAGGTCGAGTTGGCCGCCCTGCTGCACGACTGCGCCGCGGCAGTCTGTATGAGCTACCGCGTGCCGGCCGAGACCGTGCGGCTGGAACTGCAACCGAACGTGGTCGTGGCCCGCCGGGTCGATCTCGACGTGATCTTTCGCAATCTGGTCGATAACGCGGTGAAATACGCGGGCTCGCCGCCGCGGGTCGAGGTCAGCCTCCACCGCGACGACGACGGCCCGCTGATCGTGCGAATCGCCGACAACGGCCGCGGCATCCCCACGCACCTGCGGCGGAAGATCTTCGGCCGCTTCGTCCGCCTGGGGTTCGAACTGGAACGGGAGAAGCCGGGCACCGGCCTGGGACTCTACATCGCCCGCACCTTGGTCCGCCGCCTGCACGGCCAAATCCGCGTCCGCGATCCCGAAGAAGGGCCGGGAACAGTTTTCGAGGTGCAATTGCCGGGGAAGAGCGAAGAATGCAAAATGAAAAATGCAAAGTGAAAAATGCAAAATGAGGAGCGAGAATAGCTGACTGACAACGGTCAACCACGAGATTCGGTGCAAGGGATAACGCCCAGCCTCGATCTCGGCCTGTGTTGTTCACTTTGCATTTTGCATTTTTCACTTTGCATTTTGCATTCGTCCGTTTGCGTCGCCGGCTCTTAACTAACGATCATGCCAAACAACGAACACATCCTGGTCGTCGAAGATGAGGAGCATCTGGCCACGGGCATCAAGTACAATCTGGTGGCCGAGGGCTATCGGGTGACGACGGTGGGCGACGGGCCGTCGGCGCTGCGGATTCTTGAGGAGAAGCCATTGGACGTGGACCTGGTGATCCTCGATCTGATGTTGCCGGGCATGAGCGGCTATGCGGTTTGCGAGGCGTTGCGGGCGTTCGACGTGGACACGCCGGTGCTGATTCTGACCGCCCGCACGCTGACCGAAGACCGCACCCGCGGGTTCGACGTGGGGGCGAACCAGTATCTCACCAAGCCCTTCGATCTCGACGAGTTCCTCAGCCGGGTGAAGAATCTGCTGACGTTCCACAGCCGCCGCGAGCGGCAGCGGCGGAAGCAGCTCGGCGGCGTGTCGCAGTTCAAGTTTGCTGATGCGAAGATCAACTTCGAGACGTTCGAGGCGACGGTCCGCGACGAGCCGGTGCGGCTGACGCAGTTGGAAATGACGCTGTTGCGGTATTTTGTCGAGAACGAGAACCGCGTGATTCCGCGGCGCGAGCTATTGGAGAACGTGTGGGGTATGCCCGGCACGATCAACACCCGCGCCCCGACCAATTCATCCGCCGCCTGCGGAAGACTTTCGAGCCCGATCCCGCCCAGCCGCGACATTTCCTCACCATCCGCGACGCCGGCTACCGCTTCGTGGCCAAGCCGGAGGGGGAAGAGGAAGAGACGGGGACGAGCGGCGATAGCGACGTTTGAGCGAGTTGTCGTCTCAGTGGCTCCGCGTTGCAGATTTGGCTTTCCCGGCGGCGCGGCGACCAATCTGACCTATGTATTTCCGCAGTTGCCGCTCACCGTCAACGACCGTCCCCCGGCCTTGATCCAACTCATCGAATCCCTCGGCGGCCAATGAGCGGAGCAGAGCCAGCCTCTCTTCGTCTTCGCGACTACGTTGCTCCAGCAGTCGAAGCCCCGCCCGCACGACTTCGCTGGCGTTCTTGAATCGCCCGGAAGTCACCTGATCGACGACGAATTGCTCGTAGCGGCCCGTCAAATTGACATTTCGTGTAGGCATTTTCGTGTCCGCCTCCTTCACCCCAAGTTTACGATAGTTAGCAAAAATTGCCAATGACGCCAATGGGTGGAATGAAGAACGGACGTCGCCGATTATGGGCCGCCCAACCTGCCAGAATCAGCGATGTCGTCTCTTTTCCGTTTCTCAGCGGTGGGCAGGTGCTTTGGAGAAGCGTCAAGGAAAATCCGGATTTGGGGGCGAGTTATTTCAGTTTTTTCGAGGACGCAAGAGTTTTTCCGAGGAAGAATCAGGTGGTTTTTGGAGGAGTTGCTTGTGGCAAGTCGTTTTTTGGAGCGGAGATAGGAGGCGTCAGCTATTTTTGTGGAAAACGCGGTCGAATTTGAGTAGTGGAAAAAGTCCCCGTTTGGCTGGGCGGCACGTTTTACGCGACTTCGGCTGGCGTTGCACCAATGTTGAGAAAGTCTCTTGCTTGGATTGGCTGCTTGGCGGACTGATGGTCAGGCGTATATATAGCAGAATGAGCGGCGGATTTCAATGGGTGTTTATGGGCCAGTCGCGCACGGCGAGCGGTGTAGAACTGCTCGCGTTGGGAATTGGGTTGTGCCGTCCTCGCGTCGATTCGAGGAACAGTTGCGTGTCTTACCAAGACTGGTATTGTGTCCTTGCGCTGCGTTGAACTTGTTGTCGATAAGCGCGCCTGTTCCCCTTTCCTCTCCGGCGGGAAACGGGGTTAGTGGGACCTGTCCTCTTTTTCCCCTTCTTTAGCAAAGATGGCGATAGCACCGATCTCGGACTCCGCAGTAAGAACTGGATAATCTTCGAGGTGAATGTGGCCCTTCGCGGGGTCGCCGATTAACTCCTGACAGAACGCGGCCACTCGTCTCAGCCCCTCAGCCGTTCCATAGATGCAGACTACACCGTTCTCATAGCGCAATTCGACGTCTCTTGCCCGGAAATCGGGTTTTCTGAAAGTATTCCCCACGGCGATGCGCTCCTGCTTGCTTCCCACCAAATACAAGTGTTCTTGCCCGGACTGATAACCTTGGCGGACGGAACCGCGATGCCGACCAAGTTTAGCGGAGATGGATGCTCTCAGCAAGATCATGCCCGGTTCGTCGGAACCCGCAATGCCAGCGGCTTCATGCCGATGACGTTGGCGCGAATGCCGAGGAACTTGTCGGCTGACGCGATGCAGAGGGTGCGGAAATCGGGGGCGGCGAAAACGCAGTTGGCGGCGTGGACGTCGATGCGGCCGATGAACTGCGCGGCGCGGTCGTAGATTTTCAGGCCGTTCTTGCCGCAACAGATGTAGAGATTGTCGTGCTCGTCAAGCGTCAGGCCGTCGGGATTGGCGGCCAGGCGGTCGATCCAGATTCGCTCGTTGGCCAATTGGCCGGGGCCGGTAACGTCGTAGCGGTAGATCCGCTGGCCGCGGGCGTCGGCGACGTAGAGCGTGCGGTTGTCGGCCGAGAGACGCACGCCGTTGGGCTTGAAGCAGACGGTCGAGACGCGGCTGACGCGGCCATCGGCCGAGCAGTAGTAGACGTCCTGCTTCATCACGGTCGGCTGGCCGCGGTGCTGGTAGTTGGGATCGGAGAAATAGAACCCGCCGTGGAAGTCGATCGCCAAGTCGTTCGGCTCGTTAAAGTGCTGGCCGTCGATCTCGGAGCAGAGGATGCGTTTGCGCGGGCGGCGGAAGGGGACAGTCCCGGGTGGCCCCGATAGCTTGCCTATCGGGGCGGCGAAGCCGCAAGAGGGTTCCCGCATTGCATCGAAACCCCCTCGTCCCTGCGGGACCCCGATAGCCGAGCTATCGGGGCTACCCCCTGGCACCTCGTATGCCACGATGCGTTGGGCGGCGCCTTCGCAGACGTAAAGCTCGCCGGCGGCGTTGAACATCATGCCGATGGCGTCGGTGCTGTTGTCGGTGAAGAGAGTGACCGCTGGGCGGGGCCCAAGGGGGACAGTCCCATTTTCGCCGACCACGGCTTCGCCGCGGTGCCCGCGAAAATCGGGACAGTCCCCGGGCTGCCAGCGGTGGATCGAGTTGTTCTGTCCGTCGGAGAAGAAGACGTTTCCGTCGCGGTCGGCGGTGGGGCCTTCGGTGAAGCCGTAGCCCTGGCCGAGAACTTCCGGTTGGGTTCCCGGCGGGATAATGTCGTCGAGCGTCATGTGGGACCTCCGCGGGACCAGTCGGTTTCTTAATGTGGGATGCTTGTTGGGGTGGCAGTTGCACTGCCCGTACGATCAAACTTAAGGAGGCAACGCCATTGCAGGGAGAAAAAAGGAAAAATGGAGGAACGCTAATCGCCACTAATTGACACTGATCCAGGCGATTGGCGAAGATTAGTGAAAATTAGCGTTCCCTTCGCGCACATATTTGGGGGGCCGTCTGGTTCCTCGTTTCCTTAAGTTGATTCGTATGGGCTGCGCTTGACCCACTCTACTTTTGCCATGACCTTCCCGCAATTGGGGCCGTCCTAATCGATCTATTTTACGGGAGGTGGCAAGCCGGACGGGCGGCAACGCTTTCAACGATGGGATGGATTGTAGCGGCGATGACGGTCAGCATCGCGGCCGGTTTTCCCTTCTTTGCCGCCGTTGGCGGATGCCGAAAATAGAGGGGACGGAGGAGCGTGCGGGAAAGGGCCCCGAGGAATGAAGAGGCTTTTGACACTGTAGTGCTCGGTTCGTCGCGGAGAGATGGAGAACGCTGCGGGGGACGAGGAGAACCACAGATACACACTGATGAACACAGATATTTGCAGGAACTGGCGTTGCGAGCCGCGATTTCTGCGTTCGTTTTGCGGTTTGCGTTTGTTTCCAGTCATTTTCTCAGTGTCCTCCGCGTCTCTGTGGTGGGCTTTTGCAGTCGTCGAGTTGGCAAGGTGTCGATTACGCTGCTGATTTCCGCGTCCGCGCGGGAACAAGAGGACATCAATTCACATTTGTTGTTGCCACTATGAATAAGAAAAAAGCCGGTTTGGAAAGTCTTTGCAAGGGTGTTTGCTCTTTGGCGCCGCGTGCGAAGCCGCAAGCGGCTTGCAGGGGGACATTGAGGGCGCGTGCGAAATCGCAAGCGGTTTGTTTGGTCGTATTGCTGGCGGCGTCGTTGTTGACGTACACTTCGCGTGCGGCGGTGGCTGCTTCGCCGGCGGGCGTCGACAAAACGCCGGCGGCGGCGCGGTATGCGGCGGCGATGAGCGACGTGAGTTGGTTTGACGCCAGCCGCAGCCGGACGATTCCCGTGCGCATCTATTATCCGAATAGCAATTCCCAGCGATTTCCGGTGATCGTTTTTTCGACGGGCTTGGGGCGTTCGCGCGAGGATTGCGGGTATCTCGGCCGCCACTGGGCGGAATGTGGATACGTGTCGGCCTTCGTGCAGCATCCGGGCAGCGACGAATCGCAGCGCGGGCTGCGGCCAAAGAAGGATTTGCAACGGGCGTTCTACAATCCCAACAATGTTCGCAATCGCCCGCTGGACGTGATTTTCGTGCTCGATCGGCTGGAACAGATGGCCCGCGAGGGCTCGTCACCCGGCGACCGGTTCGACATGCGGCGGATCGGCGCCGCCGGCCATGATTTCGGATCGCAAACGGTGCTGACGCTTGCCGGCCAGGTGTTGCCGGGGCAAGTCGCCTTCCGCGAGCCGCGGGTGAAGGCGGTTTTGGCGATGAGCTCGCCGGTGCCGACCGGAGAGATGCCGCTGTCGGAGGTGTACGCCGGGGTTTCCCTGCCGTGTTTGCACATCACAGGAACGGCGGACAACAGCGTCGTCGGCACGACGCAGGCCTATCAGCGGCGGCTGCCGTTCGATCATGTTTCGGCCGCCGACCAATACTTGATTACGCTCAACGGCGGCGATCATCTGACGTATTCGGGCCACGGCCGCCGCGGGAACGCCGCCGGCGACGCGATGTTTCAGCGATTGATCGCCGAGACGTCGGCCGTCTTTTGGGATGCGTATCTGAAACAGAGCGGCACGGCGAAGCGTTGGCTCGCCGGCCCGGCACTCCAGAACCATCTCGGCGCCGCCGGTTGGGCGGAGAAGAAACTGGTTCCGTAGCGTTCAGTTCGGCTGGCAGTCGCGCTGTTGGCCCTGGAGCGGCAGTGCAACTGCCGCTCCAACATGCGTAGTGCGTCGTGAACCAATTGACGCCGCCGGTGCTTCTCTGCGAAGCCGCGAGCGGCTTGTCGGGGCGGCCGCACGCCATCGGTCGGTCTTCTAGCACCCAAAAAGGGGCGATGCCGGCGATTGCGACCTTGACGTGCGCGGGAGTTCTCTGAGTTTGCCATCGGGCAGATTACTAGTCTCTCTAAGGCGGACCCTTACCGCTCCATTTTCGGCCAAGAAAGAGTTGCTCGACGCATCCTCTTCGCGTTGGACGCTGCGTATGATTCACATGGGCATACCCGGTGCGCGTTGTCCCAGCGTGATATGGGGAAGCGCCAGCGATTTGTCGCCGCTCGTCTTTCCGTGCAAACGGTTGCGAGGCGGTCGATGAAACGGAACTTGGAGACTTTGTCATGTGGCCAAGAAAAGTTGTCGGACCGTCGCCGCATCGACGCCGTTCGACCAGCGGATCCTGGAAAGAAACGTCGGCTGCCCGCGGGCGGCGGATCGTCTTTGAGCCGCTCGAGGATCGGCGGCTGTTGAGCGTGGGGATGTTGCACCCGGAGATCGCCGGCCAAGCGGCGTTCTTGGCTAACTCGCTTTCGGCGCCGTCGACGCAATCGGCGGCCTCGCCGAACGCCGCCGTCAATGCCGCCGCGACGGGCCCGACGATCGGCCAGGTCGTGGTATCGCAGACGAAAGGGAAGATCAGTTGGAGCGTCTCCGACACGCTGCGCGTGACAAGCTCGACGCTGCAAGTCGACGGGTTGGCGCCGACCGTGTCGGGCCCATTTGCGGGGACGTCAGGGGCGGTGAACTTCTCGGGGTCGTTGCCGCTCTTGGCGCTCGGCAGCCATAGTTTCCGGATTACGGCCACCGACTCGGCCGGCAACAGCACGAGCTTCAGCGGCACGTTCACCGTGGCCCCGCCGACGATCAGCGGGGTCGTGATTTCGCTGGCAAAGGGGAGGATCAGTTGGAACGTCGCCAGTCCGAACGGGGTGGCAAGTTCGGCGTTGCAGATCGACGGTCTGAGCGTGTCTAACGTGGCCGGCCCGTTCACGACGGCAAACGGCAGCGTGAACTTCTTTGGACCGCTGGGCGCACTCGGTGGCGGCCTCCACAGCTATACGATCACGGCGACGGATAAGGCCGGCAACGTCTCGACAATCAGCAACACGTTCAACGTCAACGCGACGGGACCGGTCATCAGCCAAGTGGCGATTTCGCAGCCGACGAACAAGATCACTTGGAACGTGTCGGACCTAACTCCCATCGCGAATTCGACGCTGCAAATCGATGGAACGACGGTGTTGAACGTGAGTGGGCCCTTCCCGGCGGCGACGGGGGGCGAGAACTTCTCCGCTCCGCTGGGCTCGCTGTCGATCGGCACCCATACGTACTTCATCACGGCGACCGATATGGCCAACAATACGTCGAGCAGCACCGCCAGCTTCAGCATCACCGCGACGCCCGGCTCGGGGCCGACGATCAGTCAAGTGGTGGTTTCCGAGGCGACCGGCCGGGTTAGCTGGAACGCCGTCGATCCGAGCGGCGTGGTCAGTTCCACGCTCGCCATCGACGGCATCGCAGTCGCGGGAGTGGCCGGGCCGTTTACCGCCTCGACCGGCGGCGTGAATTTCTCCGGGCCGCTCGGCAACCTGGCGGACGGCACCCACACCATCACGATCACAGCCACCGATGGCGCCCACGTCACTTCGACCTTCAGCGAGGATTTCAGCGTTGGCTCGACGGCCGACTCGCCCCCGGTCATCAGCGCGATCAGCGTCTCGGGGCCGCTGGGGACGATAACTTGGAACGTCGCGGACTCGGCCGGCGTCGCAGGCTCGACGCTTACCATCGACAACCATGCGGTAACGGTCAATGGTCCTGCCGGCACGCCGACCAGCGCGAACTTCTCCGCTTCGCTTGGCTTGTTGAGCGCCGGACCGCACACCTTCACGATCACGGCCACCGACACGCTGGCCGAAGTCGCCACCTTGACCTCCACCTTCACGCTGGCAACGCAGACCAGCGTGGGGCCGACGCTCAGCAACGTGGTGGTGTCGGAGTCGAAGGCCAGGATCAGTTGGAACGCCGTCGATCCCACCGGCGTGACGGCTTCCACGATCTCGATCGATGGTTTTCCCGTGGCAAACGTCTCCGGTCCCTTCACGGCGGGATCGGGGGTGAACTTCTCCGCGCCGCTCGACTCGCTGCTGGCCGGCACGCACAGCTACACGATCACCGGCTTCGACGGACTCGGCAGCCAGGCGACGGTCAGCGGCACCTTCACCTTGGCCGCCACGACCACCTACGATCCGATGCTCAGCCAGGTTGTGATTTCGCAGGTAAGAAGTCGGATTAGCTGGAACGTGCTCAGCCCGAATACGATTGTCAGCAGCGCGATTCAGATCGACGGCGTAACGGTGGCGAGCGTCTCAGGCCCCTTTGCGGCTTCGTCGGGAGTGAACTTCTCCGTGGCGTTGGGGTCGTTGGTGGCCGGCAGCCACTCGTACCGGATTACCGCGACCGATAATCTCGGCCGGCAATCGGCGCTGTTGGCCAATTTCAACCTGACCGCCGCGACCTCTGCTGCGGTGGCGGCCGCGCAGAACGCCGTGTTCTCCAGCCTGGCCGACTCGACCCTGGCCAATTCGGCGAAGGTCGATGGGCTGTTCGCAGCAGTCCCGACGGATAGCTTAACCTCGGCCTCGGGAACAAACGTTGCGTAAGCCGGCGACTGTCAACAACGGGTGCAGCCGGCCGGACGGCGTTCCCGTGTTCGTGTGCGGACTGGGCTTGCTCTGTGGCCAAATCCTCGTCTTGCGGCGGCCGTTCGCTTCGACTACCTTTACCTTCAGGATTTCTGAAAAGACCTGTACTCCTCTCGCTCCGCGAGAGGGAGGGGGAGCCCGGATCGCTTCACGCGGAGCGTGAAGAGTACATTCCGTCGGGAACCCTAACCCGGCGCGGCAACTTTTGAGAGGGAAAAAGGGGACCGGTCCAATTTGTGCGAAGCACCCTCCGGGCCGTTCCGGCAAATTGGACCTGTCCCCTTTTTCCCACGATGCAGTTCCCATCTAGTTTGGGAGGAGCGGCGGTGGCTAGGATCATCTCGTTGGTGGCGCTGGTCGTCATCCTGGTGGTAATCGGCGGACTGTTCCTGCAAGTGATGTCCGGCTTCATGCTGCCGTTGTTCTTGGCGCTGCTGCTGGTTCTGATGTTTGGGCCGTTGCACCGCTGGTTTGCCCGCAAGTGCGGCGGGCACGACCGGATCGCGGCGGTGCTGACGACCGGCTCAATCCTGGCGGTGGTGCTCATTCCGCTGCTATTCCTGTTAATGGAGGCCGGCCGCGAAGCGCAAAACATCTACCACGCCGCGATGAACAGTCCGGAGTTGCGCGGACCAACTGTGCGGGACAAGGCCACCGACAAGCAGCCAGCCACCGCCGACCTCTCCTCCTTGGTCAACTGCGGCACTGAGAAACTGGTCGAGCTGGGCAGCCGCGCGGGGATGACGCTGGATCAGGAAGACGTGAAGACAAATCTCGACAAAGCGGCGAAGGAATTCGTCGCCCCGCTCGCGCTGCGAACCACGCAATTCCTTGGCAAAGCCCTCTTGGGGCTGTTGGTGATGGTGCTGGGCGTCTACTACTTCTTCGCCGACGGCCCGGCGATGGTTCAGACCCTCTTGCGGCTCTCGCCGTTGGAGCCGAGCCGCACGTGGGAATTGATCGACCAATTCGACAGCGTGACCCGGGCTGTGGTGACGGCCACGCTCGTATCGGCGATCGTGCAGGGACTACTGATCGGCATGGGGTTCTCCGTGGCCGGCATCGGGTCGGTATTTTTGCTCACGGCGTTGGCAATGCTGCTGACGCTGGTGCCATTCGTCGGTTCGGCCATTGTCTATGTCCCCGTCTGCCTGTGGCAGTTCGCCGTCGCAGGCCGCACGACGACGGCGGTGATTCTGGCGGCCTATTGCGTTACGATTGCGGTAACGATCGACAACGTCGTCAAGCCGCTGGTGTTGCACGGCCGATCGAATCTTCACCCGCTGCTGGCGCTGCTGAGCGTTTTGGGCGGGGTCCAAGCCCTCGGCCCGATCGGCATTCTCGTCGGGCCGATGGTCGTCGCCTTCCTGCAAACGCTGCTGAACATGGTACACTCGGAGTTGAAGAGCATCACGAAGCCGCAAACGGAAGCATCGGCGAGCGGGCCGCAAAGCTCATAAGCGGCCAGCAGAAAGCCGCAGGGCCCGCTTGGCAAGTCGAAAAGGCGTGGTAGAATTGGCGGTATACGTCGTGAATCCCGCAAGCAGTGCGAATGGCGACGGGCGGCCGAGTTGCGATCGGCTTCTGTTGCTGTAAGCGATTAAGCGAAAACAACTTGCGACGTTTCGGGCGCATAGCTCAGTTGGTTAGAGCGCGTCCCTGATAAGGACGAGGTCTGCAGTTCGAGTTTGCGTGCGCCCACCTGCAAAGCCTTGCGTGACAATGAGTTACGCAAGGCTTGACTTGTAGACCGGAAGTGGGGGTTGTGCTGGGGTTACTCCGGGGTTACGGCTGGAAGAATTTTCGATGGCGTGGCAGAAAACGGCCCGAGAGGCAGAAGTCGGCGGGAACGATCCGCTAGGAGTCACGATATGCACCACACTCACGAGGAAATACGGGAAGCCTTTCTCAAGCTCCTGAAGAAGGGCCCACCAAACAACTATGGTCTTCTGCCTAAATGTCTGGCTAAAGACATCGTGGGGGCCGGCGGGACGTGTGAGCTTGATAGTTCACGTTCGCCGATTCTCACCCCAACAGACCAAGACACGTTACAGGACGTATTTTGGGAGCTTTTCCATGATGGCGTGATTACGCTCGGCTATCCTCAGCAAAAGCCAGAATTCCCGTATTTTCATGTTTCCCCGTTTGGCAAGCGGGTTCTGGAGAATCCAAACACGTATTTTTTCCACGATCTGACGAGTTACGAGAAGACAATTAGAACCGCAGTTCCCGACATCAACGAAACAACCCTCTTGTATCTGAAAGAGGCAATGCAAGCCTATAGGAGCGACTGTTTTTTGTCGGCTACGGTGATGTTGGGAGTGGCAGCAGAGCATACTTTTGACTTGCTGATGGACGTTATCGACGCGACACCGCCACATGACCAGACCTTTGCGAAAGTGAAAAGAGAAACGAAATTGTTCCGACGAATGAACACGTTTAACAGGATAATCAGCGGCCAGAGTCTTCCCCCAGAGGTCAAAGAAGACCTGGACATTCGCTTTGCTGGTATCCTCTCCGTTATCCGCGAATCTCGCAACGAATCGGGGCACCCGACCGGGAAGACCATTGACCGTGAGGCGACTTATGGGCTTCTCTGCCTGTTTCCCTCCTTCTGCAAGAAGATGTACCAGCTTCGCCGGCATTTTTCAGGCAAGTAGGTTCGTAGCGGGCGGGAGATAGAAAATGACGCGCCAGGATTGCGTCTGTTGCGTCGGAACCGCCTCCGACGTGTTCCGATACCTGCCGCCGGACGGCCCGGGGAGTTGCCTTGGAGCCGCCCGGCGGGGTCGGCTACTATAGCCCGTGTGTGTTCTTACTTACCGGCGTTTTTGCCGTTCGTGTGCGAAAAGGGACCAGCCCAGCAGTGGGAAATGTGCGGCCTAATCCTGCGGAAGTACCTTTTTTTTATTTTCGTTGGGCTCGTGCGCCCGACACCAATCGTCGGCCTTGACCTTCTGCCAGCAAAACCACTGAAGGCGGCAGGTCGCCTCTGTGGCGTTCGGCGGCACGGCGTGGCAGGTCGAGGTCTTAGCGTCGTAACTCTTGCACGTGCTGCATCTCTTTTCCATTTTCGGCACTCCTCAGATCTGGTTGAAGCTCATACGTGAACGAGAACAGGAGGCCGCAGTGCAAGCAAAAACCCTTGCCTGTTGTGCCGCTGCCTGGGACGTAATCGCGTTCGACGTGCGTGTCGTTGCTGCCGCAGTTCGCACACCGCAGAACGTCGTCGAAGTCACCTTGCATCGGCACACCTCGCAGAAAACAAACCGCCGGCGGTGTTACTCGCTACCGCCGGCGGCTGTTCTTCCCACACTCTCTCAAAACAGGAGATTATTATTGCCCCGCCGACCAATACAGCGGACGCCAATCGAGGGCGGCGCACCCTACATCAAGCACAACGTCCATCGCAACGCCCCATTGCCCGGGGCTGCCCGGGCCGGCGAGGTCGAACTGGCGAATCGTCGGCTTGATTTTTCCATCCTCGGTGCCGATGCTGCCGACCACGATGCTTGCGGCGTCGCTATCGGATGCCACAAGCAGCCAGTTCACGCTGTTGCCACTTATGACGGTATCGCTCTGTGGGTCCGTCACGCCGGCCGGGCCGAGTCTGGATTCAGAACGCACAATCAAATCTGCGTCGGTGCCGAGAGATCGAAAATGTACTTGCCGCGATGCCGTTCCTTGCAGCGCGGGCGGAACGATCAGATATTTCGGGCCCAGATTCAGGTGAACAGCGCCACCGCGGGCGTCGGTTGCGACCTGACCGGCGATTGCCGCGTAGCCGGCATCCAGGGCGTCGGCCTGGTCCAAGATGCTGTCTTGTCCGGTGCCGGGGGCCGTGACGGCGAAGCCGCTGTAGAACAGGCTGGACGCGGCGCCCGTGCCGATGTTGTTGTGCGCGGTGCTGAATAACTGGTTGCCGTCCGCCGACATTATGGGATTTTGCAGCAGCAACGCGAACACCATATCCGGCACAACGCGGCGGGCCGCACGGCCAAGCTCCTCGAACGCGCGGAGTTTCAAGCCGATATGCTGGCCCATCACCAAATCCTGCTCGTCGATTACGAGTTGTGCGGCGTATCGTGCAACTGCCCACCCCTCCGACCCCATAAAACCGAAGAACGTATGCGACGCGGCATTCTTGCCCGCCTTGTCGAGCCGTGCCCCTTCCAGCAACGTGAACGCATGTTGCTCAAGAAAATTCTCTGCCGGCTCGATCCTCACCCAGTCCTCCGTGTTGTCCGGCTGATTGTCGAATCCCTTGATGAACGCGGTGTTGACCAGGCCGGCCATCGCAGTGCTGACGTTGACGCTCGACAGTGCCGCTCGAATGACTCCGCCATCGGAATCGGGCATCGCCTCGCCATCCGCCGCAAGCATGGCCGCGGAAAGGCGGACCCACGATGTTTGCGGGTTTTCCAGGTGGCGGACCACGTGCCGGTGGGTGACGATTCGCTCGGCCGCTGCTTGTTTTTCAAGCCGCGTGAATTTGCCATCTTCGTAGGTCTCGGGAAATGAAAGTGTTGGCATAGTTAAAAAAAATGCGGACATAGTTTGTTCCTTGTGTTATCGTCGCGGCGCTGTCGGGCTGAAGCTCGCATAGCGGCGACGTGGCCTATCTTGTTCATTCGATTCGCCGACCTTCCGCCACCCATCGGGGCCGACGCTGTAGGCGGTCCCGCCGATTTTTAGAGTCGCCGCCACGTCGAAAACCTTCGGGCTCGGCATGAGTGACGACAGACAGCCGGCGTGCTCAAGGGCCGGAAGGCCGAAAAGCTCGGGGATCCAAAAATGAAGCCATTGTCGTTGCCCACGTGCGCGCTCTGCTGCGGCGATGGCGCGTTGGGACTGCAATCGTTCGGCGGCGAGTTGCTGGCGCTCTGCCGCAAGTTCTCGCATTTTCTCAATTTTCGTCGGCGTCGGGCTGGCGTGTATGAAGCCCCATTGCTCCTCGATGCCGCGGAGTTTGTCGGCCATGCCTTCGCCGCCCTTCTCGATCGCCGCAAGCTCGGTCTCCTCCGCGATCGCGGCGATCATTAGCGGAGCAAGCCGGCGGCTGAGGTTCATCGCCTCCAAGGCCGCTTGCACTGCCGACGTGTCGGCGGCTACGGCTGCCTCCTTCACCTTCGCCCATTTCTCGACGGATTCGGCCGGATAGGTCGGGCCCTTGCTTGTTTCGTTCATCGCGTAACCTCGTCTTTCCGTTCTTGCTCGAAATACCGCTGGACCCGGAGAACATCGTCACCGTCGAAATGGGCTACGTTGTCGATGAATTGCACGGGTTCGATTTTTAACTCTTCGACCGCCAGATTGAACCGATAGACGGACCCGGCCTGCGTAATGTGTGCTGCATATCCGACGCTGTACAAGTGTTTGCTCATGCTTCTTTCATCCTACCCGCTATTCGAATTTTGGCGAGATACAATTTTCCATCCGTTGGACAGTCATTGCAGCGTGATAACGATTCGCACTTGGCACTTCGTGCATCGGCTGTATCGCATGATGGATTCGCCGCCCAACTTCATCGTGCGGTAACTTTTCAAGTGAATCGAACCGCACGCCGGACAACGGGGCCACTTGACGAGTATGGCGTAGCGTTTTTCAGAGGGCGTCATGGTGCCTCCGTTCGAAGCCGGCCAGCAGGGTGTGAAATTCGACCAGCCGGCGGGCGACTTCGGCGATTTCGGCCGCGTACTCAGTCGTAAGCCACTTGGCCGCGACTTCGGCCCGTTGAATCTCCTCTTTCAACGCCTGAGGGTCGGCGGCCATGCCGCAGATCTGCCGGGCCAGCGACGCGATCCGCTCGGCGTCGGGGCCGTCAGGCTCCTTGCCACAAGCCGCTGCCCCTGCCGCCGCCACCACGGCCTGTTGGCGGGCCCCCGTCAAGCTGTTACTATAGCCGCGGCCGAACACCGCTCCCCCGCCTTCGTGGTCGTTCAACGTGACACCGACGATTTCGTCTCGGAAATGCCAGTGGGCAATGGTGTGCCCGGCTTCGTGGGTTGCCAGTCGCAGCAGTTCGTCATCTTTCATCGTGTTTTGGTTTCCCCGAGAATCTTCGCTATGGCGATGGCCTCTCGCAAAATCGCTCGCTGAAGCTCGACGTGCTCTGCGGGAAGTTGCCTGGCGATTTCGCAAGCGCGCCCAATGAGTCGCCGAAGTCGCCGTCTCTCGTTTTGTGGGATTTTTTCCATTAGTCAGTCACCCTCACTCGGATGGATTGTGTATCTGAGCCGACCGGCCCGGGTGGGAAACGGGTCGGGGCGTGATCAGAGTTAGGACCCGTCACGCCGGAGACGGGGGCCGTCCGCGTGTCGTGCGGGCCATCCGGCTCGGGTGGCGGCTGCTCGCCGCGGCTGAGGTCGTCCAAGCTCAATAGCTGCTCAAGCTCGGCCGCTCCCATGCCCTCGAACCGGGCGAAGGGATTGGACAGGGAAGGCATGGAGGTGGAGTTTATCCCGATGCGGCTTTTTGCATCAGGCTCTTGGCGTCCGGTTTCATCGGGCGGGATAACCCTTATAAAGGGGTTATCCCGCTCCCGATGAACCGCATCCGGATAAGTTTTATCCCGGTGCGTTATCCCGATGTTATCCCGATGGGTCATTGTTCCGGTTCCTGACGTGAAAGAATGAAACTATCGTACGATTGGCCGTTACCCTTTTTGATTTTGCCGACGCCGGTAATAGTGCCGTCCGTAAGCAGGGAAGCCCACGCGAATCCGAATCGCGGATTCCCGATACGGGTCGAGTCCCTGATAAATGTCTTGGTTTGCGGGCCGGGTGTCGCCACCATCGCGTTGACGATAACTTGCCGATCTTCGTCCAGGTGAACGTCTTTGTCCTCTCGGCTCTGCCGGTTGCGGGTGTTGCGTGCTGTCCAGAGTTTGCGGGGGTCGGCCTCTGTATCGAGTTGCCAGGTCGGAAACGTCCACCGGATTGCCAGCCGTTCGACCGGCGGCCAGCTTCGTACAGCTCCTTCGATTACCGCCACGTCCTCCTCTTCGTGCTGGCGGATAATCAGGTGAGTATCGGCGGCTCGGCTCTGACTGCCGGCGCCGGCGCCAACGTCCGTTGCGCTTTTCCCGCTCTGGTCGCCCTTCGACGCATGGTGAATGTTCACCCATGCGGCCCCGAGGTGGGCCGCGTAGGTGTCGATTGTGTTGTACAACGACATGACTTGCGCGTTATCGTTTTCACTAAAACCCAACGGCAGGAGTCGGTAAAAAGCATCGGCAGCAACCAGGGCATAACGCCCCGGCTCGATTGATTCGATGAACGACTTTAGTTTCAAGAGGTCAATACCCAGACCGCGGACGGGCACGACGTCGATAAAGGCGAGATATTCGCGGCTGAGCCCCATCGCATCGGCCACCATTGGCAAGCGGTGGGCGATAACCTCAGGGTGCAACTCGTTATCCAGAAGAAGCACGCGACCGGGGATGCAGCGGAATGTGCCGAGCCATCTGATGCCAGCTACCACACACAGAAGGAGAGCGTACAGCAACCAGGATTTGCCTTTCTTCGGAGCGGCCACGATGTTCATGGTCTCGCCCGATCGCAGCAAGCCTTCAATAACGGGTGCTCGTTGCTTGGGGTATTTCGTTACCAACTCCTGCAATGAAACAGGGGGCGGGAGCGGTTCGGCCGGCTCGCCGTCGAGGGGCTGGCCGTCGAGGCTGCGGAGTTGCGACCGGGGCAAGTCGACGTCGGCTTCTACGCCCTCGGGCGAACGGAAATGCAGGAGACAGCGTGCCCCGTGGTCCTCCACAATCTCGCCTATGTTGCCCCGATCGCCGGCGTAAACTCGCGTGCCGGGTGCCAGTGCTGGCAGAGGGCGGGCCGGCTTGGCCGACGTGTCGGTCTGGCCCTTGCCGCCGGCGTCGCCCTCGCCGCAGACCGTCCGAATCGCGTCTAACGACTGCCGCAGACGCTCAAGGCTGAAACTCCCGTTCCGAGAAAGCTGCAACAAGTTCAGGGCTTCGTCGCCGACCTGTCGCCGTTTCCACGCCTCTTTAATTTGCCGAGAATGGAACGGGCCGATCGCCGGATTTCCGCGTGCCGTCAGCACTTCGGCCACGAAGGCCGCGTCGAATCCGTCTCGACCCCAGAGCGGATGGGCTCGCAGCTTTGCGATAAGAGCGGTGCTGTCAAACCCTCCCGCCTCGCCCGTGAGATCGTTCATCGCGCTGTAAATTGCACCATTGCGCGGGTCGTAAAATTGTAAAACTTGCAGATCACAATCGAGGTCGAGTTGACCGCGATCGAGGAAGCCGGCAAGAAGGGCGCGCTCCGATTCAACGGCGTTCGGCGGCGGCGCATCGAGCAACTCGGGTTTACGTTTCATCGTCGTGGCCCCCTACTCGGCGCCGCCGACGGTGCGACGCTCGATGAAACGGTCGAGGTCACTTCTCTTGTAGCGGGCACACCTGCCGACTTTAACCATAGGCAGGCTGTAGCGGCCATTCGTGGCCCAAACGGCTAAAGTTTGTGGCGCGATGCCGAGATACTCGGCCGCCTGTTCGCGGGTGAGAAGGGCAGGACGATCTAAGGTAACGGACATTGCAAAACCCTCGCGTTCAAGGTGACAACAACATCAACGCGGGGCAATGTACGAAAAGAAAAGCGGGCAGGTCAAACGGCCTGTCCGCTTCTTGTTCGGTCGCATGTTACTGCCAGAGGTGGCGAAATCGACGAGCCTGTCGTAAAAGAGACTTGGCCTTCTTGTTGTCGTTTCCCGTGAATTCAAGGGCAATTTCAATCTGCTTGCGTCCGGTTGGCAGGTTCTTTTGCAGCAACCGGCAGAGGTCTCGAACGTCGGCCGAGTCGGGGAGATTATTTCTGGATTGTCCGTTTTGTTGTCCGCTTTTTTTGGCCGGCGGGGGCTTCATGCCGATTGCAACTTCGAATTCGTCAAACTGTGCAAGCGATTTTGCCTTGGCGGCCCGCTGTTCTGGCGTTAGACGGAGAAATTCTGAAGCACGTTGCATCCGCTCTAAAATTCTCCAATCATAGGGCAGGACAATTCCCTTTTTGTTAGACTTCATCGCTGTTGGCTCCTTTCTCCGCTTGCACGTCGATCATCTTGACGCCCCCAGCTTGCAGCATGGCGCTCGTGGCGGCTTCGGCCGCGGCGCGGACTGGATCAGTGGATAGGCGAGCGTAGATAGCGGTGGTAGTCGGCTGCGAGTGGCCAAGCATCTTTCCCACCACGGGAAGGCTGCTTCCGGTTATCGCCATCCAACTGCCGAGACTACGCCGAAGATCGTGCGGCCGAACATCAGACAAACCAGCACGCTCGATAATCCGCTTCCACGCGCTCTTGGGTTCCACGATATGGCCGGTCCTGCCCCGAGACGGGAACACCCACGGCGAACCGTTCGACGCCTGCTTGCGCGCTTCCAATAGTCGCAGGACCGGGCCAACCAGCGGAACCACCACGGGCTGCCCGCTCTTGGTTGTCGGGATTCGCCACAAGCCGGTGGCGAAGTCGATTTCCTCCCACCGCATGGCCAGGACGTTGGATTTGCGCGCGCCGACGAAAAGACAAACAAGGAAATAGTCGCGTAGCTCGCCGTTGGGATCGCTGGCCAGGGCGGCAAAGAATAGACGGAGATCGTCGCCGTGTAGGAATCGGTCGCGTTTCTCTTCGGGAAACTTCTTGATGCCCGCTGTAGGGTTGGGGCCGTCGAAACCGATGTCGCCGGCCCGGTTGAACATTGCCCGGAGCAATGCCAGCACCTTGTTGGCGATGTACCGGCCCTTTTTTTCCGCTATCCGTAGCTGCAATGCCGCCACGTCGGCCTTTTTGATCGCCGATAGAGCACGCCCCGCCCACGGCTTGAGGTAGGAGTCGTATTGCCGTTGGTCGGCCTCCCACGTCCTCTTATGTAGCTTGGCGTGGGTGTCCATCCAAAACTGGAATAGGACGGACAGAGTCGGCTCCTCGCGGGCCTTGCGTCTTGCTGTGCGGGGGTCGATCCCCATGACGATCTGCCCCTGCAACTCGCGTGCGCGCCGCTGGGCCTGCTCGACGGTCATGGCGGGGAATGCGCCGAGAGTCACGCGGGCGGGCCGTCCGTTCACCCGACGAAAGAGACTGAACGATCTGGCGCCGGTGGCCGTCACGCGGAGCACAAGCCCGGGCGTGGTTATGTCGCGGTACTCGGCCCGACCATCGGCAGGAATGGGTAGGGCTTCGACCCGCTGCTTGCTGAATCGGAAGCGTGTTATTGGGGTCATGTCTGCGCCCGGGGTTACGGGGGTTACGGCGGGGTTACGATAACCTTGTCCCTTGGGGTTACGGAGGACGTGCCCTGCTGGGGTTACGCCGGGGTTACGGGAGAAGTCAAACTACGTCAACTTTGGCGTAACCCCGGAAAAGACACTATGACGGAAGGCCCTTATTCCGTCAATAGTTAGAAAGCTAAGAAATGACAGGGGAATAACCATAAAGAGGGGCATTCTGAAACTGATAAGGACGAGGTCTGCAGTTCGAGTTTGCGTGCGCCCACTCGATTGGGTGGTGTGATTCGGTGCAAGGCGATGAGAATTGACGCAACCCGATGCAATATCTTGGGTTTGCGTTTTCGGCTTCGAATCGGCTTTCATCGCGTTGCACGGCGTTGCATCGGAAATTTGCAGCGCCATTTGCAGCGCGGATTGACCACCCAAGGCCCGCTGGAAGTGCTCATCAGTGGTTTGCAGATAGTGCTTGCGAGCCACGGCCGCCGAATTGCCGATCCAGCTTGTGACCACATGGAGCGGGAACGTTTCGGCAAGCTCCGTCTCTCGGGTCGCTCTCAGATTGTGCCACAACTTCGGCCACGGCTCCAAGCCGGCCTTGCGGATGATCCGTTGCAATTGGGTCCGGAGGTTGGCATTGCTGGCACGATACCGCGTGATGATGTATTCCGTTCCCGGCTCGGCTTCCTCCCAAGCCTCTTCGAGGTAGGGCCGCAACTCGGGGAAGATCGGGAGAACGCGGCTTTCCTTGCCCTCATGGTGTTCGGTCTTGGGGCTTCGCACTGTGATTCTCGACCGCTCCCAATCCACGTCTTGCCATCGCAGCCCAAGATGCTCCGAAGGGCAGCGTAGCCCGCCGTAGCGACTCAGTGCGAACAGCAAACGCCATTGGGCATCGGGGCAGGCATCAAGTACCGCTTGGGCCTCTTGGCGTGTGATGAAACGGTCACGGGCTCGATTCTCGCGTATCACGCAACCGGCCATGTCTGCGAATGGATTCTCAGCAACCAGTCGCCGCCGGACGGCTGCCCTGAAAAACTGCTTGGCGACACCACAGCGGCGGCGGACGGTGTTGTCCGATAGCTTTTGATCGGAAGCCAACCACCGCCGCCAATCTTCGCAGTCGCCCGGTGTGATTCGATCCATCGGCCTGGTTGCACCGAAGTACTCGACCAGGCACCGCCGGGTGTGCGCATAAGCGGTCAGCGTGCTTGATTTCAGGTCGGGCCGTTTGCTCAGGTAGGCATCGAGGAACCGACCCAGCAACGGGATCGCGGGGCCTTGGTTGGAATCCACGCGGGAGATAACAAGCCCTGCCCGCGCCAGCTTAGCATGTAGATCATCGGGCAAGCCGGCAACCCATTTTGCCGTCGATGGATCGGGCGGACTGTCGGCCCGGATCGCATCGACCAGGGCTTCCACCCGCTCCTGGAAGCCGCGGGCCTGTGCCGCCGTCAGCCGGGCCAAATGGACCTGTTTGAGACGGATGGTGAGGCTGGCGCTCTCGGAGTAGATACTCGGCCGGCTGGGCCACGTTGTTGACCCACACACACTCCGCATGGTCAGAGGTTGGGGAGATGCTTTCCCCCCGGTGGCAATATGGTACAATGGCAGCCGTCGGGGTGGCCAGCCCGGCGTCATGTGTATAACCGAGGGTTATTGGGAAACGTCGAGAGTGAGGCTTCTTTGGGTAGAATGATGGTTTTCTACAGCAAGAGGAGCTTTTTCGATGGGCAAGAAGTCGGAGTTGGGAGCGGCGGAGCGTCGAGACGTGGTGCTGATGCTATTGCGGCGGGAGGAAGCGGCGGCCGTGTTGGCCAGGCGGTATGGCGTCTCGGAACAGACGCTCTATCGTTGGCGGGATGAGTTCCTGGCCGCTGGCGAAGCCGCCTTGCTGGCGGCCAAGGGCGGAGCCGATCCCCGCAATCGTCAGATCGAGGAGTTGAAGCGGGAACTGGCGCGGCGGGACCAGGTGATCGGCGAACTGACGATCGCCAACCGGCTGCTAAAAAAAAGTGCGGACGGCTTGCTTTGAGCACGGAGTTTCGCCAGGAGGTCAACGAGGTCGTGGTAGCCAACGTCGGCGTGCGATTGACGAAGCTGCTTATGGCCTTGGGCATTCCGGCATCGAGTTGGTATCGCCAGCCCGTGCCGGAAGAGCAGCGTCGGCGACCGGGGCCGCCGCCGAAGAGGGTCGATCCGCACGTCGCCGAGGTCGTGGTGAAGATGGCCACGGAGAACCCTTGGTATGGCTACCAGCGGATCGCCGTGATGTGTCGCCGCTTGCCGGAGGCGGTCGGCGACGAGGATGCGTATCGAGTAATGCGGCAGCACGGACTGTTGCAGAAGAAGCCACGGGTTCGAGAACCCGAGTTGTATCAGGCGTTGAAGCTCTACGAGTTGTTGCCGCAGCGGCCCAACGATTTATGGCAAATGGACGTGACTTACCTGCATATTCCGGGCTTTGGCTGGTGGTATGCGGTGACGGCGATCGACTACTACTCCCGCTACTTGCTGGCCTGTCACCTGACGAACAGCTACAGTGCGGTCGAGGCGATCCATGCCTTGGGCTTGGCACGGCAAGAGGCGGAGCGATTGCACGGGCCGCTTACGAAGACGCCGTTTTTGGTGACCGACAACGGCTCGTCCTTCATTGCCAAACGTTTTTGGACGTACCTGCAAGGCCGGTATTCGCACGTGCGAATCCAGTACCGCACGCCGACGCAGTTGGGTCTGTTGGAGCGGTTTCACAAGACGCTGAAGCAGGAGGAGGTCTACTGGCGGCTATACGACAACCCGGGCCATGCCCGAGAGTGCCTGGAAGAATTTCGGCAGCGTTACAATCAGCGGCGGCCGCATTGGGCATTGGTGCCGGAGACCGGCGGCGATCCCTTCGTGCCAATCGAAGTGTATACGGGCGGGATGGCGATTCGCATTCCGAAGTGGCAAGGCTGGGCGAAAGGAGCGAAGGAGAAACTGGATCGGATGTTGAGCGGCGAGGCGGCCTGACACACAGGGCCCCAGCTCGGGCTCAACAACAGCAGGGCCGCCCTGCCTTACGTCTCCGCCCTCGCCGTTGCCTCCCAACGACGGGGCGAGGAGGCGAACGGCGAGGGCGACGACGACGGCAGGGCTACCGCAAGCTATTTTACGGCGTAACAAGACAAGATTTTACCGTGGGCAAGACCGCAGCCCCACGAATGCGGTCACCGAGGAAGACTCACGCAAAATCGACCTGACAATTTCCACTTGAACCCCGAGTTAAGACACATGCTGTCAGTCGCCGTACAACGGCCAAATGCGCGACCGTCCATCGATGTGAGGAGCTAAGGCTAATGAAACTGGAAATAACGCAAGAACCGCGGGACAAGAAAGGCAAAGAATATCGCTTCGACGGGTGCGTGGAAATGAAAATCGACGGCGACCGCGACGGTGTACACCTCTCGTTAGAGAGCCTCAATCAAAAGCCCCCAAAAAGCAACACACGTTATGATATTACGGTCACACTGTGCCTGACCGAAATATCGGAAATCGTCAGAACCGTAACACGCGCGCTGCACGAAATTGGCCCAACGTCCATCAAGCTGGAAGAGAAGGTGGAGCGGTTGGACCGTCGTCTTGCGCAATTAGAAGAGGATGACCAATAGACGCACTTCCTGACACCGCTACCCTTGGCCTGCTGGGCGTCAGTGCCGTCAGCCTATTTGCCTATGATCGGCGGCAACGTGTGGGAGGCGATAGGGCGTAGGGCCAGACATTTACCGGACGCCACACCCAGCCGATTTGCCGGAAGTCTAGGCGGAACGTGGCTTACACCTGGCTGCAAAGGATCAAATGAAAGGGCATGATGATGGCAAATGCCGAAAAGCCCGCCGCCGGATCGACGAAGTTTGACCCGTACCATCGTTGGCTTGGCGTTTCTCCCAAGGACCAGCCGCCGACCTATTACCGTTTGCTGGGGATCGACCCATTCGAGCCTGATCCCGAGGTCATCCGCGATGCTGCGGAACGGCAGATGGCACACGTGCGACGTTATCAACTCGGCAAGTATTCCGAACTGTCGCAGAAGATTCTCAACGAGTTGGGCACCGCCAAGGGATGTCTTTTGGACCCTATCGACAGAGCCCGGTATGATTGGCAGTTGAAGGAACGGTTGACTAAGGCGGAACGCCCGCCGTCGGTGAACCGCAAAACTGTTTCATGGAAGAACCCGCCCATTCTTTGGGTCGCCTCGGCGGTGGGCGTGACTTTGTTGAGCGCATTGTCGCTGGTGATCGTTGCTTCCACGTCCAGGCGGCCGGACGAATCCGACAAAATCACCTCTGCCCAGCCATCGCAGCAACATGAAGAAAAGCAGAGTATACGCACGCTTGCCCTCGAACGAGCTTTGGCGGCAGTGGAACTAACGTCACCGGCTTTTGGCTCTGGTAGACATCTTGAGATCGTTATCGATGGGCGAGCAGTGCGTCACGGTCGTGAACCCTTTGAGCGTGGACTATTTGTTGTCGCCCTCGTCGAGGGGAAAGTCGTCTTGCATCAGTTGTATGACTGCTTGGGCCTGGCTGCCGCTGCCGATCAGTTCGCCGAAGCCATTAAGAAACTCCCCGCGGGCGCGATTGTCATCTTGGTTGTCGGTGACGACGCAACGCAAAACTTCAATCAAAATGCTCAACAGGCAATCCTCTCGATCGGCGGGCAAATCGGACTGCTAGGAAAGCCAAGTAGGAGCACCTACTATTGCATTGGTCAAAAAGGCATTGGCGTGGGAATGGCCACTGAGGCAATCGGACGACACGACCTCCATTATCCTGCCACTAGCCGAGGCCGGCAAAAGACCGTTGCAACCACACCCGTACCCACCACGGAAGCCAAGTCAGAACGACCGACGACAGGATCGGGAGCGAACACTGACCCCGAACGAGCAACTCAGCGTAAAACTCCTCATCCGAAATGGCAACGAGAGTATGGCGGGAAACCTCTTAGTTTCTGGATACTTCAAGCGAAGAGTAATTCGACAGAATCCCGGAAGGCCGCCGCCACAGCCTTTGGCAACATGGGGCCACCAGCAATCCCGGCCCTCATCGAATTGCTCAAGGACAAGGAACACATGGTCCGGTGGAATGCCGCCCAAGCCCTAGTCCGTGGTAACATGGGACCGGAGGCAAAGACCGCCATCCCGATCCTCACTAAATGGCTCAAGGACAGGGACGAGGACGCTCGGCGGGCGGCTGCTTGGACTCTGGGTAACGTGGGGCCGGAAGCAAAGGCCGCCATCCCTGACCTCACTGGATTGCTCAAGGACAAGGAGCCGAATGTCCGGTGTGAGGCCGCCTGGGCCTTGGGCAGAATGGGACCGGAGGCAAGAACTGCCATCCCAGCCCTCATCGAATTGCTCAAGGACAAGGAACCGAATGTCCGGTGTGAGGCCGCCTGGGCCTTGGGCAGAATGGGACCGGAGGCAAGAACTGCCATCCCAGCCCTCATCGAATTGCTCAAGGACAAGGAGCAAATTGTCCGGTGGCACGTCGCCCAAGCCCTTGGTAGCATGGGACCGGAGGCAAAGGCCGCCATCCCTGACCTCACTGGATTGCTCAAGGACAATAATAAGTGTGTGCGGTGGAGCGCCGCCCAAGCCCTTGGTAACATGGGACCGGAGGCAAAGGCCGCCATCCCTGACCTCACTGGATTGCTCAAGGACAAGGAGCCGAATGTCCGGCGGTTTGCTGCCATAGCCCTGGGCAGGATGGGACCGGAGGCAAAGGCCACCATCCCTGACCTCACTGACTTGCTCAAGGACAAGGAGAACTTTGTCCGGCAGGTGGCTGCCATAGTCCTGGGTAACATGGGGCCGGAGGCAAGAACCGCCATCCCGGCCCTCATCGAATTGCTCAAGGACAAGGAGAACTTTGTCCGGCAGGCCGCTGCCGAGGCTCTTAAGAAGATTGCCGACGAGAAAAAAGGCTGATTGTTTTGACAGGCAATAGAGCGTAGGGCGAAGCGTTTTCGCACCTTCGATTCAGATTTGACCCCTCCCGCCCTGGCACGGAACAAGGCGGTGAGAATTGTCAAGCACGACTGTCCCATTTTCCGTAATCTTGCTCGTTTTCAGAGCTTAAGGTGGTAGACGAATGGCCGTTCTCACGGGGAAGAAGGCCATTAGTCACGGAAGAGTGACCAAGTCTCGTGCCGTGTGCGGGCTGGGCGTAGGGGTACGCCGATCGCCTGCCACCGAACTCCTACGCGGTTGCAGGCTGCCCGCACACGGCCGTTTTTTTGCGCAGGAGACAAACGCAGGAGACAACGCGATGACGGTTCTACGGCATTACCCGCGCCAGCACGCGGAAACAGCAGGCGTCGCCCGAAGTCCAGGCGGAGATGATCCGCAAGCATTGCGCCGCCGTGCAACTGCCCGAGCCGACGATCCTCGACGAGCCGCTGGGCACTTCCGGCCGGACCACGGACTTTCGGCATCGGCCCCAAGGCCGCTGGCTCCTCCTTCACGCCCAACCCGGCGACGTGGTTGTGATGACAAAGTTGGACAGGCTGGGTCGAACTGCCAGAGACATCCTCGACACGCTGGAGCAATTCGCCAAGCGGGGTGTGCGGGTGATCGTGATCCAATTCCTTGGCGGCCAGAACATCGACATGGACAGTACGGTCGGGCGGTTGGTGGTGATCTTCTTCGCCGGGTTGGCCCAATTCGAGGCCGACATGATCGGCGAGCGCACGGCCGAGGCGCTTCAGTGGCGCCGGCAGCAGGGGCTGGCCTGCAACCGCGCCGGCTTCGGCACACGCAAGGTGGGCAAGCGGAGCGAGTGGGACTTCGATCAGTTGGCTTACATCGCCGAGATTGCCGAGCGGCTGGGAAAAGGCGAGGATGTTGTGCTTGTTGTTGCCGACTTTTGGGGGCGCGGCATCAAGGACTACCGCGGCTTGTTGTGGGGCCAGGTGCAGCACAAGGAGGGCAAAGGAACGGGCAACGGTTTCGAGTGGTTTTGGCGGGCCACGCGCTGGTTCCACCGCATGAAGCACGCCGGTAAGCTGCCCCCGCCCTACTGCGACACGGCCCACACGATCCCCGAGCCCCCGCGGTTCACGGTGGAGAAGCGCCGCAAACGTCCTAACGCCAAGCCCGTCATCGACGAGAAGGCCGCATGGACGGCCGAGCAATGGCGGGAATGGTTCGCGCTGGAGTTTTCCAGGAACTGAGCCGCAGCCCTCCCGCTAAACCGCGTCCGTGATCGGACAGTGTTGCAATGTCGTGCTACGCGAACGACAAAGCTAGTACTACAGCGCCAAGTCGAAAACATGCTTGCAGTGATAGCACTTCCGAAGCGGCTTTCGTGTCGGGACTTGCGTCAACGTACTGCGCCGCCAAGCCCAGACGTTCGTGTGCAAATGCGAAATCACTAGTATCACCACAACTCGTTTACTCGTAAGCTGTTGCACCACTCACCGGCTTGTAGCATAGCGCTGTCGTACTAGGTAACCGCCACTGATGAGCAGGGTCGATCGCTATAACCACGCACGAGTTGCAGTCTCGCTCTGAGCAGAAGGGTATAGCGACGGGCCAACCTGAAAGGAACAATAATCGGCGGACCACTCGACGCGATCAGAATTGCTTGCCGTCAACAGGCAGGCCGTCTTTGCGGTTTCCCAGGCGGCGGTAGACTTCGGCGTCGATCGAATAGCAGATCGTGCAGACCAAACCGTTGCAGAAGGACATGTTGAACCCATTGGCATGAGCGCTACCAAACCACTGCACATGATTTCCGTCTGAGACGAGCGTCGATTTGTCCCACAGGGGCAGGTTGTTGTTCTTGGCGACGCCGATCGTGCCGTCAATCCCTGTCCAGCGGAGCAAGTTCAAGTCATCGCCGCAGTACATCGTGTCGTCATCACCCAAATCCCTGCCATCTTCGTAGTGGAAGCTGTTGATGTACTTCTCTCAGACAGGAAATGTCTTGCTTGTGCCGTCGGTGATGTCGGCCAACGTCACTTGACTTCTTTGATACGAGATTCCGCTCTGGTGCGACATGTCATCCCAGGGGAAGTTCGGATCGTCACCCTCTTCCAAGTCAGATGGAATATGGGCATCTATATGCCATTGCACATAATCCCCGGCATTCATCGCGTAGTCGCTTCGGGCAAGTGGGGTAATCAATCTGTTGGTCAACCTGAATTGAATACTATAGGCGAGGCGAACCGCAAACCGATCGAAGAAGCAGGATTTCCCCTTTGTTCCGGGAACGATGCGCTACGGAGCGCAGACAGCTCCCAGCCGGTAGGCGCTCGTCGAGGCGTTACACCACAATCCAATCGCAAGCGAGGTTGGAGAGAACGCCGTGCGGGTCGGAAGTCTGTGCCGTGACCGTGCCCGTCTGCAAATCGTCAAGTTCAACCGTCAGGGAGAATGTTCCGTCCGCTCCGACCGTAGTTGTGAGTTTCCACCCGTCGGGAGGTGTGCTGTTAGTGATGGCCATGATCGTGCCAAAGACGACGACGTCGCCTTGGACGGGGTCGTCAGCGTCCGTAACGGTGCCCGTGAACGTCCACATGTCCCCGGCATCATTTATGCAAAGGAAATTGTGAATGACGGGTGCGGCACTGATCGGCGCCGCAGTTGTAACCGCCACAGATTTGCCGGCCGCGGCGTAATATACGCCGCCCTGGCTGTCGGTCAAAGCCACCGTGATTATCGGGCTGCTGAAGCCGTTGTCGTACGTGTGTGTCACTTGACGGTTTAACGCGTCGATTTGCGCCGCCGTATAGACGTCCGGACTCGTCCCGTCGCCCCAGTCGATCGTGTAGCTCTGGGCCGTAACACCAACCACTTGGCCGAGCGTCAACGTATATGTTGAGCCTTGGTCGACCCTGTCCGCACCGCTGACGACTAATGACGGCTGAGGCAATGTGCTGCCGAAGTTGCTGAGCACGCGCCCCAGATCACTACCAGTGACCACGTGGTCATAATCAAAGTCACCGTTAGCCCATGTGGCGGTTGTGCTTCCGAAATTGCTGAGGACGCGCCCCAGATCACTGACATTGACCGCCCCGTTCAAGTCCGCGTCGCCGTACAAGGTGTACATGACGGTCACGTTGCCAACTCCGTCGTCGGCCCAGCCAAGCGCCTTGCCGGCGTCCTCGGCAGTGGAACTGTAGATCGCGGCGCCATTATCGACGGAAAAGGGGTTACTGCCATCTCCGTAGCTCGCAGTCAGGATCGAGAGGACGGTGGAGGCCGGGCTGGAGCCGTTCGTGTAGTCGAAAACCAGCTTGCCGCCTTGGATGTCCGCCCCGCCCTCGTTAAACACCGTGTTCCATGCGTTGGCCCCGG
Organism: uncultured Planctomycetaceae bacterium; assembly: GCA_963823895.1. Classification (GTDB taxonomy): domain Bacteria; phylum Planctomycetota; class Planctomycetia; order Pirellulales; family Thermoguttaceae. The sequence goes on along the minus strand of CAWGNG010000037.1, from coordinate 34,272 downwards.
TCATTTGCAACTCGCCCGCGCTCACGGTGGTGAGGCCGGAATACGTGTTAGTGCCCGTGAGAGTGACAAGATCGTTGGTGATTTTGGTCAGTCCGCCGTATCCGGCCAGGTTCGCGCTGACCGTGCCGTTCATAACTGTATAGCTGCCGGCGGTGAGGGTCGCAGCGCCGCTGCCCGTTACGATACTGCCGTTCGTGAGGACAACCGCGCCGACCTCAGGGGAATGGCCATTCAAGTTCAGCGACGCATTGCCGCCGTTGACATAGATGCTGCCGGCGGCCGCCCCCAAGGCGTTGTCGTCGCCGAGCACGAGTGTTCCATCGTCGATCATAGTGCCGCCGGTGTAGGTGTTCGCGCCGCTAAGAATCAGCGTGCCATCGCCGGTTTTGGTGAGGCTGCCGCCGGCGGAAAGGACGGCGGGAACCGTCAGCGACGACGAAGCGTCAGTCACATCGACGGTGGCTGCGCCGCCAAGCGCAACGTTCAGGGAGATTGTTGCACTGGCCACGCCGGAGTCCACGGTGATGTTGCCGCTCACCCATACCGAGTTTCCCGTAAGGGTGAAACCACTGGAGGCAAACGTGATCGAGTCGAACGTGGTCTTGTCGGGAAGATCGTTCTGCGTGGCGATTCCCGTTCCCTGAAAAACCAGGTCATCGCCGGCCTGCGGCGCGTTGTCCCAGTTTTGCGGGTTGGACCACGTGTTGTCGGCCGCGCCAGTCCAGTGACACACCGAAAGCAGACTTCTCTCTTCCAATGACTCGAAAGAGAATTTTCGCCGCCGTTGCGTCTTGACGCCTTTCCGCGTTGTGCGACTGCCAAGGCCGAAAACATTGCGGATGCTCTCCCAGCGGGAAGATACTGCTAGCTTGCGCATCGAGGAATCCTAATGCGATAGTGGTGCATGGCAGCCGCCAAAAAGCGGCTCGGCAAGATGCGGCCGAAGCAAGAACGTCGTGCTATTCAGTGAATTGTGAAGCGCGCGCAAACCGGGCGTCCGCTCGAACGGGTGGGCAAGACGAGAAGCAAACCCCGTGCCGCACCGAGGCGCGTGGACATAAGTTGGCGTCTAACAACAAAGAATCCCGCCGGGCATGTTCGGCGTGTTGTCTTTTGACAACACGGCACACTGCATGGTGTGAGAAATGTCACCCGCGACGAAGGCAAGAGCGGACTAGAGCGCGTCGAGCGGGTCCAGCAGTTGGACTGCCAGTGGCGGTTTGACTACCAATGGCGGTTTTTTGAGAGCATCTTGGAAGGACGACTCCTTCTCTAATGCGGAGAAAGTAGTGTCCGAAGTGAATGCTCTCGGGTCATAACCGCATTCAACAGCTTTGCCGACGTACTCGACAGCCGGCTGAACCAGCTTCGGATTCTGTCTCGCCGCGATTGCGTAGAGAGCGGCGACAACATGATACAGTTCGGCTGATGGAAGCCCGACCTCAATGGCGTTGGATGCATCGACTAATGCCGTGTCGGGAACCGGTTGCCCTTGCATGGCGCGACGTAGAAAGACATTCAGCATCCAGAAATGGGCTGTCGCCAGATTGCCGTCGAATTGCAGCGCCCTCCGGAAGCTCTTCTCGGCGTTGTCGATTTCGCCGAGCATGAAGTAGCTGAAGCCGATATTGTTATAGAGCAATGCCGGCCGATCGTAGCCCGCCTTCAGCGCCAAATCATATTGAGCTATCGCATCTTTGTGAAACTTGATTCGGCTAAAGCAGTAGCCTTTGCAGGCGTACAGGACCGGACTGGGCGCCAGCGCCTGGCCGAGTCGTAATCGCGAAAGGCCGCTTGAAATTGCCCTAGTCGCTGATAGGCGCGCCCTCGGGCGAACAGGACCTCGCTGGAGCACGGGTTTGCGCGGATGGAATTGTCGAGAGCATCTACCGCCAGCGAGTATTCGCCCCGTCCAAGGTGGTCAAGCCCGAATTGGAATTGCCGCAACGCGTACGGCGGGCGAAGCGCAAAGAAGAGGCTTGCTGCGGCAATCATCGTCAGCAAAATTACCCCCAGACTGGATGCCAGAACGCGATGGCTGCCGATCCAGCGCCGACCGCGGCGAACGGGGGAGAGTTCGCGTCGAAAATCGTCGGCCAACTGTTGGGCGGTCTGAGGCCGGCGCTGCGGCTCGAATGCCAGACAACTCTCGACCAGCCGAGCCAGTTGTCGGTCAACTTGCCTGTTGAGCGATCGGATTGGTTGTGGCCCTCTTGCCTCTTGCTGGCGCAGACCATTCGCCAACTGGTCGAGGGGGCCGTCGCACGGGATTGCCCCAAATGGTAGCTTGCCCGTGAGTAGTTCGTAGACGATGACCCCCAACGAAAACAAGTCGGAGCGGGCATCATAGCGGAAGGAATGAGACTCCGGTTTCCTGCTGGCGAGGTTGGCCAGTTCCTCCGGGGGCATGTAAGGCAAGGGTAGCTGTCCATTCCCTGAAAACTGGCGCTGCCTGATTTTGGGAAATCGGCTATCAAGGTGGCATGGATGTTGAGCAACTCAGGAAAGATGTTCATGCGGGGCGGATCACACCCGATCGGCTGATCGATTTGATTGTGACCCTTCAGCGCCGGAACGAAGAGTTGGAGCGTCAACTGAAGGGCGGCTCGCCGCCGAAGATTTCGGAGCCGTTCTCGGTGGAGGCAGAAGAACGGCGGCAGGAGGCGCGAGGAAGGAAGCGGCGGAGGCGAAAGCAGCGGTCGGGCGGACGGATTAGCACGGCTGAGAAGATCGCTCAAGCCGTGCGAACCGAGAAAGTCTTCCCGGCTGGGGTGCGGAAGGCAGATTGCCGGCTGTCGCACACGCGGGTGGCATGGCGGCTGGAAGACGGCCAAGCGGTCCTGGTGGCCTATGACATTTATCGCGGCCCGAAGAACCAATACGGCAAGATTCCGGGCGTCTTCGGCCGCAGCGAGTTCGGGGCGGAGATCGTGCTGGCCATTGCCTACCAGGTGTACGTGGTCGGCCTTTCCTTCGACAAAGTATGCCTGCTGATGAACTTCTTCCAGCACTTGACGCTGCGGAAGTCGCAGGCCGACGCCCTGTTGAACCAGTTGGCGCGGCAATGGGAAGAGGAATTCGAGTTGCTGTGCTTGCTGCTGGCCAACTCGCTGGTAGTGCATACCGATGAGACGGGCTGGAGCATCAACAGCGTGTGGGCCTTTCTCTCGGAGAAGGTGCGGGTATTGTTCTTCGGCGTGCATAAGGATGCGGAGACACTACGGCAGATTCTCGACCCGGCGATATTCGCGGGACTGGTGATCAGCGACGATGCGGCGGTGTATGCGAACTTTACCCAATCACAGAAGTGCTGGGCGCATTTCTTGCGAAAGGCGATCAAGCTAACGCTGATGGAGCCTGCCAACGCCGAGTATCGCCAGTTTACCGACCGGCTGCTGGAGATTTACCGCGAAGCCTGTCGGGTGCAGCATGACCGGCGGCTGAGCGGGGAAGGACGAAAGGGGAAGGTCGCAGTGCTGGAGGATGAGGTTCTGGAGTTGTGCGCTCCGATGTGGGTAGCCGAACTGCCGCCCGGCGAAGGGCCAGAAGACGACTATCGGCTGCTGTGCAACGAACTGATGCGGGTGATGCTGGCGGAGCAGCTCTTCACGTTTGTCACGGCGGAGCCGGTGGAGAAGCCCAACGGGGAAGTGCTGATCGTGTCGGGAACGAACAACGAAGCCGAACGGACGCTACGCTCTCCGGCGCAGCGCGGGGCACGGGCCGCACCAACAAGACGGTGGCTGGCGCGCGGCGGCAAACGGTAATCGTCAGCGTGCTGGAATCGCTCCGCCAATATCTTTCCACCTTTACGCTATCGAGCGTCATCGAGGAAATCCGGCGTTGGTGCGAAACCGGCCGCAGTTGTTTCGCCCGCTGGGTGGAGAAGCTTGGGTTGATCGGTAACGGGCTTCCGAATAACGGCCGCCTCTCGTTGCTGGACCGCGTCATTCCGGTGCCGGACGGATGAGGGCACGAAAATGCCTTCCAGACCCCAACCCGAGAGTTAGTTATCAGATCGTCTTCACAAAGAATTTGGATTTTCTTGCGGGGGGGGGCATATTGCTTTTCCGCAGGGGACGGGTAAAATCGCATTCATGTCGTTTGACTTGGTTTCCCAGCGTTCGTTGGGAGTTGGACGGCTACTTTTGAATTGATTCCTCAGCATGTGTTGGGGATTGGACGGTTACAGGCAAGGTGCCGCCGACCTTCCAGGCCGGTAGAGCAGCATCGACCGACAGGTTGAAATCCAACAACAACGGCCGTCCTTCGGCTGTCATCAAGACGTTGGATGGTTTCAGATCTCGGTGGTAAATGCCGCGCCCGTGGGAATGTGCCAACGCATCGGCCAGTTGACAAGCAAGATAGATCACCCCGTCAACATAGGAACCTCTGCGGAGGATCGAGGGAGGGGGTGGCGACTCCTGAGAGCCCAAGTCATCGTTGGCGTTCGCGATTGCATCCAGGATCACCCTTGCATTTCTCGGCGGAGGTCCACCGGGAAACGCGTGGTCCAACACGTCACAAAGCGTTGCCCGGCCCAGGTGCGGCATGCAGAACGCCGCCAGCCCTGTGATCTTGTCCTCCTGGAGAGAATAGACCGGAACGATGTTTGGATGCTTCAGCTTGCCAAGTACCTCTGCCTCACCGCCACCGCTTGGAGCAACCTTCACGACGATCTGCCGGCCGCCCAACGCCGGTTCTGTCGCCAAGAACACTCGACCAAACGCCCCACGGCCTATCTCAGCAACCAAATCAAACTGGAGGAATCGGCTGCCGGCCTCGGGCCAAAGCAGGCGTTCTTGCAGCAGTTGTAGATCGGGATCTTGGGAGAACAGGTCGTGGACTTCGATCAGCAAGCAGAGGGACCTTTCCAGGGACGGAAAACGTCTTGCAAACGTCTCGGCATCGATCCGCTCGCCAGCCCGCTGTCGCTCCTGGTACTCAGCATAGGCCAAGTCGAGAACGATGGACCTATATCGCCGCAATTCTGGGTTGCGAGCCAACTCGCCGTACATGTCGGGCGGCTCGCCTTGCCGCCAGCGCTTTTTGATTGCATCGACGACCCGGCCAGCGTCCAGGAGACTTCGCTCCTTGCCAAGCATGACGGTGGAATCGTCTCGGCTCGTGGAGATTTCCGGTGTCATACGGTGGTGGTATGGAGCAGTCTCTTGAGAAATCGACGCACCGTACACTCGTCCACATGGACGGCATCGGCGATGCTTTGGTAAGTATGCCCCTGCAACCGCAACTGGATGATTTGCCGATAGTGCTGTGGCTGGTCTTCGAGCAAGCGATCCCACTGCTCACGGGCAATTGCCACGTCGATGGGGGTAGGCTGTCGGCTAGGGATGTCTGAGCAACCTCTTTCCTGACGCTGATCCAATGACTCCTCGTGCCCCACGTTATATTTCTGGGTCATTAGCCGACGCCGGACTTCCATGCCAACCTTGTTTCGCGCCATGGCAATCAGGTATGCGGTCAATTCCTCGGGGCGGTCAAAGCGGTCAAGCTTATCGCGCACTCGAAACAGCGAGTTCCAGACAACCTGGACAAAATCTAAGGAATCAAACTTGGATCGCATCCGTTCATTCAGGACTCGCCGAACCGCCCTGCGAAGCGCCTCTCCATACTCGCTCACCAACTCCCAGGCGGCGTCTTCGGAACCGCCACGCACGCGCGCAATCAGATTGTGAAAATTGTCATCCCGTTCTGCCATACGGAAAAACACCCCCACAGCGCTTGCTGCGCGTAAAATCGTTCGCGTGTTACAGAAACGCCGCCCGTTTGCTCGGATGAATCGCAATATACTCAAGGGGTTGTAGCGCCGGAGCATGGTCTTCGCAGCGGGGCAGCCGCTTCGGCCACCGGTGCTAGAACTCTTATTTCCCCCTAACAAACCGATCTCTCAATTTTCGTTCCGTCTGCACGGGTCTGCAATAGGACAGCACGTAAACCCCATACGAATCGATACCGTCTGGTCTTACCACTTTGGATGGGTGATCGGACCGCTGACGGCACGATGCGATCCTAGTGGGGGCAACATAGCATGACGGGTGTTAGTCGCCCCGCGTGACAGAGGAACACACCACAGAATCGTGATGCCGTAACCCATCGCGTGTGCGCCGCCGTCCACGGAGGGCATTCGACGCTGCTATACCTCGTCACCAATTCTCTTGAAGCTTCGTCCGCTGCGGAGTGCCGCCAGAACGGCTCATTGGACCCGTTCTCACGGGCATACCAGAACACAACCAAAAAGGCCGGGGGGGTGGCAACAAAGTCGCCCTCCTGTCTGGGGCAGAAGACGGGAGCCCCCGGCCACACAATCTTGTACCAAGAACCACCTCTTTTGTCGATGCCTAGTCCCAACAGCGTGTTGCCGGGCGTGTACGTCCAAATAATCCGCCCGGGTTCTTGCGGCAATCGCAAGTAATGCCGTGGGAGAATATCGACTCGCGAGTCATTCAACCATGGACAGGCACTTCCTGGAAGCCCTTGGGCGCTGGCGGTGTCCAAACCCACACTGTAGGCAGTGGATTCAGTATTGGGACATCCAATGCCATGCCTGCGGGTGGAAGGAATGTGACCTTTGCGCACGGTGGTTTAAGCCAGAATCGGATACTGGTGTCTGCTCAGCTTGTGTCTGCCATCCCCGAAACTGTTGGGCAATCAAGGACAGCAGGAAGACGGCTAATCGGCTACTGCCGACTCATCCGAGAGCCTTTCGACCGACCGATCCACGGCGGCAATCCTCGCCGCAACGGCTGGCGCAGTCTTGATTGTCGAGTGAACCCGGCATAAGACGGCGTCCGAGCTCTGTGTTGCAGGCCGTAGAGCCGCGTCGAAGAACTCATCAAACCCCCAAGGATGGTCAGTCAGCTTTGCCATCATAGCCGCCGTCGGCCGGTTCTTGCCGCTCTCGGAAATGCGGGCTGGAACCAGTATCCGATTTTCTGTCCTCGCGCGACAAAACCTGTTTCGAGCCGCAGGAAGGACAGACGGGCTGCGCTGAGTTAGGCTTGAACCACCTCGTGCAGGTGGAACACTTCTGCCACCCACAGACATTGCAGCGGATGTCCCGGTAAGACATCCAGCGGCCGCATTCTGGATTCGGACAACAGCGTTGTCCTATCTCGTCTAGATAACCGCCCATAGTGGAGAAGCAAGCTGTGCGTCCATATTGCCCCACATTCTTTATTGCCCCACATTCTTTCAATTGCATTTTCTGCAAGAATCTGGGTGGCAGACTTCGCGAGGGGGGCCAGCAACGTGTATAACCGAGGGTTATTGGGAAACGTCGAGAGTGAGGCTTCTTTGGGTAGAATGATGGTTTTCTACAGCAAGAGGAGCTTTTTCGATGGGCAAGAAGTCGGAGTTGGGAGCGGCGGAGCGTCGAGACGTGGTGCTGATGCTATTGCGGCGGGAGGAAGCGGCGGCCGTGTTGGCCAGGCGGTATGGCGTCTCGGAACAGACGCTCTATCGTTGGCGGGATGAGTTCCTGGCCGCTGGCGAAGCCGCCTTGCTGGCGGCCAAGGGCGGAGCCGATCCCCGCAATCGTCAGATCGAGGAGTTGAAGCGGGAACTGGCGCGGCGGGACCAGGTGATCGGCGAACTGACGATCGCCAACCGGCTGCTAAAAAAAAGTGCGGACGGCTTGCTTTGAGCACGGAGTTTCGCCAGGAGGTCAACGAGGTCGTGGTAGCCAACGTCGGCGTGCGATTGACGAAGCTGCTTATGGCCTTGGGCATTCCGGCATCGAGTTGGTATCGCCAGCCCGTGCCGGAAGAGCAGCGTCGGCGACCGGGGCCGCCGCCGAAGAGGGTCGATCCGCACGTCGCCGAGGTCGTGGTGAAGATGGCCACGGAGAACCCTTGGTATGGCTACCAGCGGATCGCCGTGATGTGTCGCCGCTTGCCGGAGGCGGTCGGCGACGAGGATGCGTATCGAGTAATGCGGCAGCACGGACTGTTGCAGAAGAAGCCACGGGTTCGAGAACCCGAGTTGTATCAGGCGTTGAAGCTCTACGAGTTGTTGCCGCAGCGGCCCAACGATTTATGGCAAATGGACGTGACTTACCTGCATATTCCGGGCTTTGGCTGGTGGTATGCGGTGACGGCGATCGACTACTACTCCCGCTACTTGCTGGCCTGTCACCTGACGAACAGCTACAGTGCGGTCGAGGCGATCCATGCCTTGGGCTTGGCACGGCAAGAGGCGGAGCGATTGCACGGGCCGCTTACGAAGACGCCGTTTTTGGTGACCGACAACGGCTCGTCCTTCATTGCCAAACGTTTTTGGACGTACCTGCAAGGCCGGTATTCGCACGTGCGAATCCAGTACCGCACGCCGACGCAGTTGGGTCTGTTGGAGCGGTTTCACAAGACGCTGAAGCAGGAGGAGGTCTACTGGCGGCTATACGACAACCCGGGCCATGCCCGAGAGTGCCTGGAAGAATTTCGGCAGCGTTACAATCAGCGGCGGCCGCATTGGGCATTGGTGCCGGAGACCGGCGGCGATCCCTTCGTGCCAATCGAAGTGTATACGGGCGGGATGGCGATTCGCATTCCGAAGTGGCAAGGCTGGGCGAAAGGAGCGAAGGAGAAACTGGATCGGATGTTGAGCGGCGAGGCGGCCTGACACACAGGGCCCCAGCTCGGGCTCAACAACAGCAGGGCCGCCCTGCCTTACGTCTCCGCCCTCGCCGTTGCCTCCCAACGACGGGGCGAGGAGGCGAACGGCGAGGGCGACGACGACGGCAGGGCTACCGCAAGCTATTTTACGGCGTAACAAGACAAGATTTTACCGTGGGCAAGACCGCAGCCCCACGAATGCGGTCACCGAGGAAGACTCACGCAAAATCGACCTGACAATTTCCACTTGAACCCCGAGTTAAGACACAACGCAGTCTCAGGACACTACCCGCCCGAGGTTGTAGTACAGTAAGTAAATCGCTAAGAGAATAGGGGAAACACTTCCGGGGTAACGTGATCCACATGCTCCGGCTCAGCCCCCGATCACCCACCCCGCCCGCCGCCCGGATCATCGCCAGTCTGCCGGCCTTGAGCGGTCGAGGCGGTGCCGGCCAGGACTCACAACATACCACCAAGGAGGTAGCCTCGCGCGTCGCCTGCGCCTACGCGACGGCCTTTCTTTGTGCGTGTCGTGGAACGGAAATGGATACACTGTGCCCGGAATTCTTCAGTCTTGTCGGCCATCAGTGGGGTCGGATCGACCGGCTGACGGCATCCCGGTGCCGCAAATGACCGATCAGGAGCCTTGCGCGACCGCGCCCGCCTGTGCAACGGCTGGCTTTTCAGCCTCAGAAGCCGCGGCAACGGGTACACTGGGGGCTGCGGCTTCCGTGGAAACAGGCACATCGGTGGGGAGTTGCTTCGGCGGCTCCGGGCGGCGCTCGACAATCAAGAGCAGGCCGTTGCGGCGATCGACGACAGTTTCCAGGGACGGACCCAGCCGGCCATCGACGGCCAAACAAGGGTGTACGGCAACCAGACGATGCAACTTGTTCATCGTGTCGTTGTCGAGCCTCCGGCCGCCGAACCAGCGGTCCCGCAATTCCCGGATCGCACGCATTACAAGCCGGCCCCCCTCTCCAATGAGCCACGCTCAGGTTTTAGGGGAGCCGAGCTTATGTGCGGTGGTGACGGGAGGAGGCAGCGGCCACAGCCGGCAAGTAACGAGGTTGGCAACCATTCGATGCAACTCGCGCTTCTCGTTGTCATTGAGCGAAAAACGGTGATTGCGACACCACTGGTTTACGAACTGTGACCATTGTTTGGTTATCTGTTTGGTTATCTCGATCAGCTTGTCGAGAAACGGCTCATAGTTTCGGTCGCAGTGGCAGTCGAGCCAAAGGTCGAGGAACTCTGCTTCGAGAGAGTCGTACAACTCGTTTTCCTCTTGGTCCTCGTCCTCAAGCTCGTCGTCGAAGTCGTCCCCGTAGTCGTCATCGTCCTCGTCCCGCTCTGGTTTGGGCAGGGGCGGGAACTTCTCCGCCATCAGTCGCCAGGCCTTTTCCTTCGCATCTGCCCGCTTCATGCCCGTGGCGCGAAGCTCTTTGATCTTGGCGTCCTTCCAAACGGCGGCTTCGTTCCAGCGGCCCTCACGCCGCAGGCGGTCGTGTAATTCGATCTTGCTCTCTTCCATACGAAACCTCCTATCTTGCCTAATCCATTTTACACGACTTGTCGGACGGTTGTAGGCAGCGCCCTATCGCCAAAGCAGCCCGGAGGCTGGATCAACTTTCGGCGGCACTGACGCCGGCCTGATCTCGACCGACCGCCAACCGCCAGATTCGATTGTGGCGCCGCCAGAGGTTCCGCATCGAAGCCTCGGCCACGGGGAACGAGGTTCTTGGTATTTCCACCCCTGCCAGCCCGTGCCGGCTTGTGGCCCGGGGGAGCCGACCGCCAGATTCGATTCTGGCGCTGGAATCGGCACGTGGGCGATGCCTTGGCGAGCGCGGACGCCCTCGGACGACCTGGGAGCCATCCAGGGCGACCTGATCGCCGGACGACTGGCCCACGCAAGGATTCCGGGGGTGTTTTCGAGCGCGGACGCCGTTCGATGACCTGGGAGCCGTCCAGGGCCGTTGGAACGCACTGGCGCGCCGTGAACTGAACTTCAACGCCGGCTTGTGGCCCATCTTTACCTCCATGCTCTATGCCGGCCCGGCCTTTGTCGAGGCATTGCTCCAGAATCGCTTCTGGCGCGCTGCGACGTGGGCTAGCTGCCCTCTCTGCGCCGGGCGTGGTCTGGGTCGATGTCTTGGTCATGGTTCACCGCTTCCGGCTTCACGCTCGGCTTTCCGCCCTTTTCCTTCGCCCTGGTGCCCGGTGAGCATCGTGGCGAGCTTCGCCCGGTCGGCCGGCGAGAGGTTGGCAACGGCAGCGGCAATCACGACCAGCGGGTCGGCGCGATCGGTCCCTTCGCCTTGCTTGTCGGTTTGGGCAATTTGCAGCGCCATTTGCAGCGCATCGGCAGAAACCGCAGAATCCGCTTGACTTGTTGCGATAATTCGAGTCTGCGTGCGCCCACTAGCAAAGCCTTGCGTAGCAAAGAGTTACGCAAGGCTTCTCTTATGGCTTGACAGTGGGGTATTGAGACAATCGAGAATACGCTGGATTGCTCGATTTGCACCCTTGTGCTCGTCTCTACTAGCCCGTTTCTAACGAAATGCTCGTCATGTTCTCACTGATTCCGCATAGGATGGCTGATGATGGAGATTGGCTGTAAGGATGGGCGAGTGTGTCCATTCCTCTTTTCAGGAGCCATTTCCAATGAAACGACTGCTCGCGTGGTTGTTGGTTGCGCTGGCGGTAGTGCTTGGCGTGGTGGTGCTCGGGCCGATGGTGCGCAATACCGACTTGAAGAGTCGTCTCTACGGCCCCTCTGGAGCCCATTTGTCAGTCGAGGCCTTCGATAAGATTCATAATGGCATGCGTCCCCAGGAGGTGACAGGCATTCTCGGAAATGCCTCGGAAGACCACATGGGCAGTATGGCCGGCGTTGGCGCCCTTGGGAACGGAGCACGGTTCTTGGTTTGGCGCGACGGCACGATGGAGGTGACCGTGCGTTTCAGTCAAGAGGGTCTTGTGATTTCTAAGACCCACACGAGACTATGATCGAGCTGGCAGCCGGCAAGCCAGTAGGCGACGATGAGTATTAGGCTGGGCGGGGGTCGCAACGGGTTCTCTCAGTTGGCCAGGTCTACCGGCCGTTTAGGGTGGCATCTCCCGGTTCACGGATGCGGGGCGGCAGAGGGCGGGCGACTCGCCTTTGGATAACCCGAATGGTGGTATTCTGGGGGTGGGATTCTCTGCTGACGACAGCGACTTCAGAGAATTCTGTCCCGGAGAACTGCAAAGTCACCCACGGCGCGCCCGTTGGGGTGGCAGTTGCACTGCCACCCCCGGGAAGACACCGCCGGTTCAAGGGGTGGCAGTACAACTGCCACCCCAACGCGAGGACTTTGCAGTTCTCCTGGAATTCCGTCCCAAATGCTTGACGCCATTGTGGAAAACATGGTTAAATGAGGAGGTGTACATCGTTCTACCCCAAAGCGGGCAGCGTCCGTACCCAAGTTGAAAACGTCCCGCCGGTGAGGACGTTTTGCGCTGCCTTGGGTGAACCGGCTCGCAACCTATGAGTTGACCTCACCTGTGATTCCCAAGCGGCAATCCCCCCTTCTGCTGTTATCAACCGGGGCGGATTCGTGCGCATGATCTCATAAGTCGCTGGAGGTATGATGAAGACTTCTTTGATTCTATCGCCGTTGGCGGCCATCCTTATTCTGGCGGGTTCCGCGCTAGGTGACACTTTTCTGCAAGGCCTAGCCGGTTCCGATGGCCTGCAAAACGAAGGTAACCAGGGCCCCAGTGCCCGCAACGACCGCTTCTACAGCGGCGCGGACAAGGCTTTCATCGGCGAGCCCTATGATTGGTCCGGCGTGGGGCTTTCGAGCAACGGCGCCTGGGCCACTATGATCTCGCCCACCTACTTCGTCAGCGCCTGGCACGACCATCCCGCCCCTGGCAGCACGGTTACCTTCTACACCGGCAACAGCTTCTCCACCACCAGCTACACTTATACCGTCAGCAGCTTCGGCTACCAAACCAGTTCGTCCGGACTTGGCGGCAGTTATTCAGGCTCGGACTTGTGGCTGGGCCAACTAACCAGCGCCGTGAGCACGAGCGTCGCCAAGTATCCCGTCGAGGTGCTGCCCAACAATGCCGCGTACCTTGGGCAGACGATCTGGACCTACGGCTATCCTTACCGGGTGGGCAAGAACAACATCGACAGCATCTCGGTCCTCGACGGCGTCTATAAGCCGGAGACCACCGAGGTGATGTACTTCAACTACAATGCCAGCGGCGGGCAAGGACCTGACGAGTGCTATCTGGAAGGCGGCGATTCGGGCGGGCCGGCCTTCGCCACGGTCAACGGCAAGTTAGCCTTGTTGGGCACCGGCTTCGTCAACGCCAACGACCTTGGCCTGAGTTCGACCGTGTATGACGGCGCGCCATCCGGCGACGCATTCGTACCGCATTACGTTGGTCAGTTGGATGCCCAAATGGCCGGTGGCGAGCAAGTCACGGTTGTCGCTCCCGAGCCGGGCACGTTGCTCCTGCTGGGCGTGGCTGCCGCCACTCTGGTTTGTTGCTGGCGGCGAGGCAAGAGGCCGGGATCCTAGGGGCGGTTTTGCAGGATTCTGGGGCGTCGCAGGGGATTAGATCCTCTGCACCTTCCGCCTTCCACCAATATCAACTGCTGCGTTGGACTTTCATTCTGTTTCGCCGCAGAGATCGCGTCCTTGGCAGCATGCCGCCGGTGTGCGATAATGCCTGCCTATGATGACCAGCCCGCGCTACGGAGAGCCGATCTCGCCGGAAACGGCAGGCGAGCCGCTGACGTTCGAAGCGTTGCAGCGCGCGATTCGCGCGGCCGATCCGGCGGCGTTTCTGGTGCTTCCGCGGATTTTGCGGCGGGTGATCAAGCAGGACCGGCGGTTGGGGGGGTTCGGCCTGAAAGTGCCGCACCGCAAGAGCTACTTGATCGAGCGTGAGCGACTTCTCGAAATCATCGACACCAGCGACCTGGGAGTGGCCGAGGGGTTCGCGCTGCCCGAGCAGATTCTTCTGCTGACGCGGCCCGGCCCGCAGGATTTGCTCGATTGGCCCGCCGACCGCCTGCTGATCCGCTGCTGGCGGCTGATATTTCACGCCCGCGTACACGGGGCGTTGGACGCGAGCGTGGCGGCGGGGGAGTTGACGCCCGTAGTCGTCCGTGGGCGGATTCACGAGATCGGCGAGGCGGCGTTCGACGAAATCCGCACGGTTCTCGGGCAGGAGGACATGCTGCTGCCGCCGCGCTCCGACGAATCGACGTACATCGAGTTTGTGGCGACGTATCTGGAGTTGCGGCGTTTCGCGGCGAGCTTCTTGGCCCGCTATTTTCCCGGCTTGCAGAACTTGGCAGCGATCGACGAGTTGATCGGCCGCGACGTGGATGCCGGCGCGCTGTTTCGCGCCACCCGTCCCGCCGGCGCGGCCGATCCGTCGGACTCGTGCGAATTGGACCAGTGGGGCGGCATTTCCAGCGGACAGCGGCAATCGGTCGCGGCCGCGCCGGAGGCGGAAATTGCCTCGGCAACCAAGTATCGCATGTTGATGCGAGCCTCGCAGCGTCCGGCGGCGGTCGGCAATGTGGTTCGGGCGGCGATCTACCACGCGCGTGCGGAACGCTGCGCCCCGCCGGAGCTCGCGGCGCGGGCCCGATCGGCCGTCAAAATGGACGTCGATCACTTGATTGGCCGCCTCCAGTCGGCGCTGGAGGTTGAAAGATCCAGTCCGCAACCCTGGCAGGAATCGCTGTTTGCGCTGGTGAGCCAGACGCCGCGGGGCATCTGGACGGTCGAAGCCCGCTTGCTCTACGACTTGCAGAAGGTGTGCGTCGACCACGAGCGCGAGATTTATACGGTCGATGTGATGGAATGGGCGTTGTCGCGGGGGCGGCGTCCCGTCAAGCGGCACTTGCCCGACCAGCGCGACGTGCTGATGCTCAAGCACTTGCGCAGCGCCGCGCGGCGCTTGGCGGTGGTGCGGATTTTTGACGACCAGCGGCGGCAACTCGCCCTGCTGGTGCATGATGCGATCGTGCGGGTCGAATCGCGGCTCCGCCAGAAACTGCGGCCGAAGATCGCCGCCGCGCTCGATGAAGTCGGCCTGATTGCCGGGAACCTACCCGAGCGGGTGGCGCAAAGAAACTGATCGAAGAGCTGCTCGATCAGATTTGCGAGCGCGGTTTTCTGGCGATGGGCGATTTGCGCGACGCGATTTCGCGGAACAACCTGAAGTTGCTCGACGTTGCCGGCGGTCTCGACTTTCTGCACGGCGATCCGTTGCTGCGGGCCGACCGCAAGCTGGCGTTGGCCCTCGACGGCGTCTATCGCCGCGGCGAGATCTACTTGCGATGGTTGCAGCGGCTGAGCTCGCTGGGCTTCGGCACGCCGTGGGGCCGCTTCCTCACCCGCTTTGGCGTAGTTCCCTACGGTGGGGCGTTCGTGGCGGTCGTGGGCGTGTGCGAAATCTGGGAGTTGATTACTCGCACGAAGAAACACGAGGGGCTTCACCTGTCCGACACCCAACGCATCGTGATCTTGGCGATCGGATTGTTCTTGATGTTCCTCCTCAATTCCGCGGCATTTCGCCAGGCCGTCGGCAATATCTTCAAGACCTCCTTTCGGGTTTTTCGAGCCTTGGTGGTCGAGCCGATTCAATGGATCGTCCAATCCCCCTTGCTGCAACGGTTTCTTCACAGCCGGCTGTTCACGCTTGTGTTGCGCTTGCTCGTCAAGCCGCTGGCGTGGACCGCGTTGATCTGGTGCATCACGCCGGGAAGTTGGTGGCGGCACTATCCCTTCGAGACCGGCGCCGCGACGTTTCTGGCGGTCGATTTGCTGCTGAATTCGCGGCTCGGACGGACAGCCGAAGAGGTGGTCGTCGATGAGGTCGTGCAGGGCTGGCGGCGATTCGGTCTGCGGCTGATTACCGGTCTGTTCTGGCTGATCGTCGATCTGTTCCGGCGGCTGTTGCAGATCATCGAGCGTCTGATGTACAGTGTCGATGAGTGGCTGCGGTTTCGCAGCGGCCAAGGCCGCGTTGCGCTGATCGCCAAGGCCGGCATGGGTTTTCTGTGGTTCTTCGTGGCTTACGTGTTGCGATTTGCCGTAAACGTGCTACTGGAGCCGCAGATCAACCCGATCAAGCACTTTCCCGTCGTCACTGTGGGCCACAAACTGCTATTGGCCGCCTACAAACCGGCGGCCGACTTCTTGATCGGTTGGTTGGGAATTAACAAGATCGAGGCGTACGCCATTGGGGGAACGGTCATCTGGTGCATTCCCGGCATCTTCGGCTTCCTCGTTTGGGAATTGACGGCGAACTGGCGACTCTACGCCGCGAACCGTCCGCAGCGGTTGCGGCCGGTCAAGATCGGCTCGCACGGCGAGACGATGATCCGCCTGCTCCGGCCCGGCTTCCATTCCGGCACCGTGCCGAAACGCTACGCCAAGCTCCGCCGCGCCGAACGTCACGCCCGCGCCGGCGGAGACTGGGGAGCGGTGCGCAAGCACTTGCTGGCTCTGCACAGCGTCGAGTTGTCGATCCGCCGCTTCGTCGATCGCGAGTTTCTCGAACTGCTGCGGGAAAGCAAGTGCTGGCAGGCCCCGACCGTCACCCTCGAACAGATTCGGCTGAGCACGAATTGCGTGCAATTGTCGCTGGGGTGCGCGGAGATGGCGGGCGGGCCCTTGCAGGTCGCCATCGATTCGCAGTCGGGCTGGCTCGTGGCCGGCACGCGCGGCCCCGCTTGGATCGACCGGCTAGCGGCACAGCAGCGGCAGGTGCTGGTCACCGCGATCCTCGGCCTCTACAAAGCGGCGGGAATCGAGCTGATTCGCCAGCAGATTGAGGCGGAGTTTTCCCCGCCCGCCCCTTGGTACGACGTTTCGCCCGCCGGATTGACCGTCTGGCCCGACCAACAACAGGATGTGGAGGTGCTTTACGACCTGCACGAGACCCCCTGGGTTGCCGCGCAGGCGGTTCGCGGGCTGTCGCGGCGGCGGTTGCCCACGGTCGAGCGTTGGCGCTTGGTTTTTGCGGCGGTTCCGATCGAGTGGAGCCGCTGGGTCGAAGTGTGGAATTGCGACATTGCCGGACAAGGCCACCCCCGCGACGCGATTGTCCCGGTGCGCGTGTTGCCGTTGTAACAAAGGACCGAAGCATGACACGAAACCGAACGACCTGTGTGTTGATGCTGGCCGTGGTTCTCGGGTTGCCGGTGTCACACGTCGTTTGCTCCGCGGCGGGGCCGAAGCCGATTTGGCTCGCCGTGACCGAACCCGAATTGTCGGCGGCGCTCAAACCGCTGGCGGAGAAGCGGCGAAGTGAGGGGTTCGAGGTCGTCGTGTCGAACCAGAAGGTGGAGGCGGCGCTGGCGGCACTGCCGCGGCGGCCCGCGTTCCTGCTGTTGGCAGGCCACGGCGAGTCGGACCCAAAGAACCCGCGGCTGCCCGCGAAGCGCTTGAAACTCTACCGCTGGCGCAACACCCAGTCGGCGTGGTTCCTTTCCGACATGGCGTGGGGCGACCTTGACGGCGATGGGATTCCCGACGTTCCCGTGGGCCGAATTCCCGCCGGCACGCCGGGCGAGCTTGAGCTTGTGGTCAGGAAGATCCTCGCTTACGAATCGCAGCCGCCCAGTTCGGCCGATCTGCAATCGGCGATCTGGCTGGGCTCGCCGGGATACAACGCCACTATCGATGCGGCGGCATCGGCTCTCTGCCTGATGACGCTTCAGAGCGACGGGCCGTCGTGGTTGCAGCCGTGGTTGATCTCGGGCAACATCGATGATCCGTATTGCGGCTGGCCGCCGGACCAGCCCGCCAGGTTCACCGAGCAACTCAAGCGAGGCGGGATTGCCAGCATTTTGATGGGGCACGCCAACCGCCGCGCGTTCTTCTCGATGAGATTCGCAAGCGGGGCGGTCTGGTACAGGGCGGGCGATGCTGCGAGCACGCTCAGCAAAGGTCTGCCGACGCCGCCGATGTTCTTCTTCTCGTGCGAGTCGGGACAGTTCGGCCAGGCGACGCCCTGTGAGGCCGAGGAGTTCTTGCTGATGCCGGGCGGACCGGTCGCCACCGTCGCCGCAACGACCGAATCGCATCCCCTCCCCAACTACTTTTCCGGCGTTTGTCTGTTGAAGGCGTTCGGCCGGCGCGAGAGCGCTCGGGCGCGCTTTGGCTGAACGCCCAACGCGAGGCCCTGCGATCGCGCAACATCCTCATTGAGTCGATGCTCCGCGACGTGGAAGGAAAACTCGATCCGCAGATCGACGAGGGGAAGCTCCGGCGCGATCAGATGCTGATGTACACGATCTTCGGCGACCCGGCCACGCGGCTGAGAGTGCCGGAACGGCTCAATGCCAGCATCGAGCGCACGGCGACCGGTTGGCGTTGGAAGGCAAAGAAGCCAGCCGGCGTAGTACACATCGAAGTCGGATTTCGCCCGCCGCGGCCGCCGCTTGCCTCCTGGAACGGGCCTCGCAGGGGCGAGCAGGAAGCGGCCCGGTCGTTTGAGGCGGCAAATGCCGGCTTCGCGTTCGCCCCGCTCCCCTCGCCGCCCGACAACGGCGTATGGGAGGGCGAGGTCGAGCGTCGCGGGTGGATTCGTTTGGTGGCCAGCGATAAGATTCATCTGTACGTCGCGGTTCTGAAAGCGGAAAAATAAACAGGTGTGACAACAAAGGAGGTCCATCTTGCCCCAGAACGAACAAATCGACATTACCCCGGGAATGCAGCGATACATCGACAAAAACAAGAAGTACCTGGCCGATCGCGACCGCTACATCCGCGAAGAGGTCAAGCGGTGCAAGTTCGACACGATCGCCGTGCATGGCCTGTACACGGTGCAGGACGCGATCGAGGATTACCAGGGGGCGATCATCGAGCCGATCTTCATGAGCACTTCGCAGGCCTACCGCGATTCCGACGAGATGGCCGCCGCCTTGGCCTACCTGATTCCCACTTGGTGCTACTCGCGGATCGCCAACCCCTCGACCTACTACTACGAGTGGACGCTGGCCCTGTTGGAGGGCTACGGCTACGACGGCGAAACGAGTTGCTGCTCGACCTCGTCGGGCATGGCGGCGATCATGACCGCCGTGCAGCCGTTCCTGGTCCGCCGCACGCACCACCGCATCGAGCCGCAGAACTTCGTCGCCACCGCGCAGTGCTACGGCGGCACTTTCCAGCAGTTCAACGTTCGCCTGATGGAGGAGCGCGACATCGAGTGCCGCTGGGTCGAAGACGCGGGCGATCTCGACCAGTGGGCGTCGAAAATCGACGCAAATACGCGATTTCTCTACGGCGAACTCCCCAGCAATCCCGGCCAGAGCTTTTTCGACATCGAGGCCATCGCCGACCTGGCCCACAGTCACAACTTGCCGCTGATTTGCGACAATACGATCGCCACCCCGGCGTTGCTGCGGCCGATCAGCCACGGGGCCGATATCGTCGTGCAGTCGGCCACCAAGACCTTGTGCTCCAGCGGCTTCGGCGTGTGCGGCGCGGTGATCGCCCGCAAGAATCTGACGACGAATATCGACAACGACGCCCTGAAGAGCGACTTCTGCTCCTACGTCAAGTATCTGCCGAACCGCGACTACGGGCCCAACCTGCACCCGATGCAGGCGATCATGGCGTTGAACGACATGCGAACCTTGCGGTCGAAGGTCGATCTGATGAGCCGCAACACGATGCGGGTCGCCAAGTTTCTCGAAGAACATCCGGCCGTCGAAAGCGTGCAGTATCTCGGCCTGCCGAGCCATCCGCTGCACGAACTGGCCAGCCGCTACCTCTGGCTCGTCGACGCCGAGTGTGACGAACTGTACGGAAAACCGGTGAACCGTTACGGGCACTTGCTCTCGTTTTGCGTTCGTGGCGGAGCGGAAGCCGCCCGCACGATGTTCGACAAACTACAGCGCATCTGGCGGGCCACCGACTTGGGCCGCATCAAGAGCGTCGCCACGATTCCCGCCATCTCCACGCACCAGCAACAGGGGAAGAAAGGGCGCGAGATGGCCCACATTCCCGCGAACATGGTGCGGCTGTGCGTCGGCGGCGAACACCCCGACGACGTAATCGCCGACCTGGACCGGGCGCTGGCAAAGGCCGGCGGGTAGCACCTGCTTGTGCCGAGCGGCGGCATGAGCATGGGGTGACGATGGCGGCCACTTCTCAATCGTTTGCAGGCGAGCTATACTAAAGCGTTCCGCTTTGGGGCCGTAGCTCAGTTGGGAGAGCGCCTGGTTTGCATGTTTTGGCTCCCAACTGCCTCTTCTCTAACTTCTTTCATCTTAGCACCTTACGGCGACACTTTTGCGCATTTCCCGACAATGTCGGGAAATTGTCGGCTTTCAAGCCTTGACCTATCCTTTTTTGGAGGTGTTCAATGGCTCGACAGGCAAAAATGTACAGGCGGAAGGGTCGGCTCTAGCGGTCGTTCTAGGACACCGTAGCCCGCGAATGGTGGAGGAGGTCTATGGCAAGCATATTGACACCCGTAAGGCACACCTACGCGAGTGTATTGAGAAGGCAACCCGCTCAGCGTAACTTGAAGTGAGAAAAACGCGGGGCGGGCTTCTGGTAGGTTTCAATGTCGGCCGTAGAAATGCGAAGAGCCCGGCCAACCTTGAAGCAATGCAACTCCCCTGACTCACACAACTTATAGACCTTGCTGACGCTGACGTTCAACCGGGCTGCGGTTTCGCTAACATCAAGCCGATTGCTTCGATGACCTTGAACCGACCAAGAAATGGTGTCCCCTCCCTGAAAGAGCCTTTTGTGTCAAGGGCCGCCTGGCGGATTTTTTCGCGCACGGTTCGCGCCGAAGCCCGGTAGGGCTTCTTTTCGATCACTTTCGTTTAGGACTCGTTGAGGAATCGGTTTTGGAACGTGGTTGTCGCGGTCATTTTGTTGCGAGGTTGTTCGCGCCGTTCTTTTCTCGTGCGGCGGCACCCCTATCCATCCCTTCGTGAATCCGTCTGCCGAAACCGGCAGCCGGTCAAGCCCGTAAGGGCCTGACACCGAGTATTCTTCTGCGACCGTCTCGCAAACGCCAGCCGTCTCAATCAGAATTACGCTCGGCAACCAAGGCCGAGTCCACGGGGACACTCAGACTGGCATCAGCGTTTGCGAGGGCCTCTTCCCGGAGGAAGGGCCGATGCAACCGTCGTTCTCTCTCCGTCCGTTCCTCTCTTGTTCTATAATGGTTTTGTCCGGTGAAGCGGAGTCGGGCTCTGCGGAGACGCAACCCGACAAGGAATAGCCGGGCTAGGGCGGGTGAATGACCCGTAAGGCCCTGGTGGCGTGCGCTGCCAGGGCTGTTCTTGTTTTCCGGTCTCATTCATTTGCCCTACCATGCCTCCGAAAATCCGATGTCGCAAGACACCCTCCGGTATTCCTCTTCGTACAAACTCACGCGGCCTGGGCCGACGGCTTTCGCTGCGGCGGACCGCCTACCGCGTAAGGCTCGTGGTGTTTCACCATGTGCCAAATGATCGTCGCCAGTCGGCGCATCACCGCCACCCGCGCGATCTTCGACCCGCGCCGTCGCTTGATCCGACCGTGCCATGCCTTCATCCGCGCATCACGCCGCAGCACGTGCAGGACCATGTGGCCAAGGACGAATCGCGCCATCGCGCTGCCTTGTTTGGTGATCGAGCCGAGTCGATCGGTTGCTTCGCCCGAGTTGCGGCAGCCGGGCGTCAGGCCCCAGTAGTTCGCCAAACTCGCCGGCCGCGGAAATCGCTCGATCGAACCGATCCGCGAGGCCAACGCCAAACTGCCATAGGCCGCGCAGCCGGGAATCGTCGCCAGCACTGCCGCCATCGCATTCTTCGCTTGCCGCTTTTCGATCTCCAACTCCAACCTTGCAAGCTGATCGTCCCACAACTTCCATTGCGCCAGCAGCAAGTCCTTTTCCAGGCGGTCGATTGGTTCCAGCGGCAACGTCGCCAGCCATTTCCGCGTCCGTTGCGTATCCAGCCCCTTGGCCGGCTGCTGTTGTTCGAGGTTGTGTTTCCGCAGCAGATGTTTGATCTTGTTGATCGTCCGCGTCCGCTGGCGGCCCATTCGTTGCCGCACCGCCGTCAGTTGCCTGTCTTCGGCCTCGCGGTCGGTCGGCAACTGGATGCGGCGAATCCCCTGGACCTTCTTGCCCGCCAACAGCCGCTGACGATTGACCCACAAGAGTTCGCCCAACGCATAGGCGTCTCGACGGTCCGTCTTCTTCTTCGATCGCTTCTCGGGCTGGATCAGAATCGTCTCTCGGCAGCCGTACTCGGCCAGGAGTTTCAGCAGCCAGTCATTGAAGCCGCAGACCTCCAGGATCGCTATAAATCCTCCTTCCGACACGCTCATTTCGCGCACTTCATCCAGAAAACTCCGTACTCGCGGCCATTCCGTGCTGACCTGACGTTTCACGAGCACGTCGCCCTGTTCATTGCGAAGATTCACGGTCAACTGCTTGCGATGTTGGTCGATTGCGAGGTATAACATCTCTCGGTCCTCCTGGCTGTGCTTTGGGTGAGTAAAAACGACTACTACACCGTGTATAGCACCAGGAGGGCCGCTCTTTCATAGAATCAGATGCAAGGGCGATTGCCAATTCCATCGCGGTGTAGGTCTTCAGAGTCTTCTCTTCCCCAGCAATGAGCCCCGGCTGCCCGGCTACCCACATTTTGTCTACCAGCCAATTGGTTGACGTTCGCGTTTCGACCCATTCTTTCAACGTAGCGAAAGGTATCCGTTCTGCCCCGAAGCCTTGTGCCTCAATTTCGGCAAGTGCTTTCCCCTTGCTGCCACCGTGCTTTAGATACTGAAGCACGGTGAATTGATTGTAGGCTTTCTTCACCTCAAGCGGTTTCATGCCGCTACTGTAGACAACGGCAAGGGGCACACCATCTTTGCTAGTGGTGAAGTCCCCCGACTTTTCTTTGTCGCTACCGGGGCGAAGGAAGGTTGTGTCGGTAAGGTTATAGCCTAAGTCCCTCAAAACCTGCCACCCGCCAGCCGGATCGCCTCCCGGATTGTGTTCTAAGTCTGCAATCGCATCGGTAAGAAATTGTTCCGCCGACCGTGCTTGCGGTTCTCGTACTACGGTCTTTTGTTCTCGGCTCCGCAAATCAGGGTGCCGGACTGTTCGCGTGAGTAGCTCACGTGGTGTCGGTTCACGGCGCAAGTCGTTTGCGAGTTTCCTGGCGTCTTGCAAGTCGTATTCGGCTGCCTGTTTTGCAGCATTATCCATATCTTTGCGGCTTAGGCTTTTTGCCGTCACCACCCTACCATCATTGCTCACAAACACGCCCGTTGTTACGCTATACATAAAGTGCTCCTCTGTGTTAAGCTGTCTCTCTAACCTGAATAGGACAGGCTGAATCACGAATTCTGTAAAAATCTTCCCTAATTCTGGAAATTCTTTGCCGGACCTCCCGCGTCGAAACATCCATCAGGTCGGCTACCTCCGTTTGCTTTTTCCCCGCTCTTCGCAACTTGACAATTTGTAGGTCGGTTCCATCGTTGCACAAAAAAAGAATCAGTGCCCACGTTTCCGCAAGGTTGTTTTCATCATCGAAGATTCGCACTGGGTTCAGGCGACCGGTCGCCCGGCGGTCCAATTCATCATTGGAATTCGCATAGACGTTTATGTGTTGTGGCGACCACTTGATGCCGTTGCCATCCTTTCGTAACATTGCTCCCTTGATATACCCCAGCAAAAACCCCCCGACGTTCTCATGCTTGATATTCAGAATGTTCTTCGCTCCCGCACAAAGCCCGTGGTATCCGCGTTCCATGAATCCTTCTCGCTCATGGTAGGCGGCAAGACTTTCGTTCCAACTGCCGTGCATGAGTTTGTTGCACTGATAGTGAACGAGTCCGATATTGGCTTCGATCAATTGCTGGCGGGCGTCGAAGTCGCCCCGGCGAATACGATCTAGTAATTGCAGATTGTCAGCGTAGTGGTCGCGCATGGTGTCTCCTCGGGGGTGCCAAGAAAATGGGCGGGCGGTCAACTTAACCGGCTGAAGTGTGGGGGCGCAGCGTGGCGCAAGAAAACCCCATATCTTAATCATACCACATAAAATCGGTTTGTCAAGTAAATTCCTCAGAAAAATCAGAAAAAGTACAGATAGACCGCTGATGGAGGGGCAGCCCGTAGGGTGGCATACAAGGCGGGGATACCGGAGGCGGGCTGCCAGTCAAACCGATGCCCGGATGTAATAGTATGGCGTATAACGCTTTACAGGCGGCAATACAGCCACAACCCCAAACTTCGAGATCACGGTTAGATTGTGATTTGGGTCTTTAGATTAGCCTTATTATAACTGCTACAACTGTCATAAGAGTCATAACCCATTGTCGCATAAGGAATTAGGACGATTGTGACACTCATTCCGCTCCCACTTCAGCCTATCTAACACCCATAGTTGCCGTAACTCCCATGATAGCCAGGACTTACATTCGCGGAGCCCAGTAAGCACTGTGCATCGACGCGGTGGGGCTTGTACGCCGTGGCTGCCATGACGCGGGCCGCCTTACTTATCGCATGTACACACCTGTACAAATTATAACGGTTCTGACGGTTCTTGTCAACGCCTCTGTGACATTTAGGGTCACACGCCGGAATTCGTCGTAACTCCTTATTTATCGGTGCCAAATTCGTTTGATTTCCTGTGATAAATAGTGTATACTTATAATGTCATAACCAAGAGAGGTGCAACCATGATTGGCGTTTATGTGAGGGTCAGTACAGTCGGGCAGAATGAGCGGGGGCAACGTGCCGAGATACGCAAGTGGTTGGAAGGCAACGGCCTTGCCGACGTGCGGTACTACGTCGATAAGGAATCAGGGGACACCCTCGACCGCCCGGCCTTCCAACGTTTGCAGGCCGACGTGTTCAACGGCACAATCAAGACGGTGGTTGTGTGGAAGCTAGACCGCCTCAGTCGGTCACTAAGGGATGGGATCAATACACTGTGCGATTGGCTTGCCAGTGGCGTCCGCGTGGTCAGCGTCACGCAACAGCTTGACTTCTCCGGCACTACGGGCAAGCTGATTGCGTCCGTCTTGTTTGCCGTCGCCGAAATGGAACAGCAAACCCGCCGCGAACGTCAGGCGGTCG
Organism: uncultured Planctomycetaceae bacterium; assembly: GCA_963823895.1. Classification (GTDB taxonomy): domain Bacteria; phylum Planctomycetota; class Planctomycetia; order Pirellulales; family Thermoguttaceae. The sequence continues at coordinate 9,514 of CAWGNG010000037.1, read as the reverse complement.
GTATTGCTGTAGCGAAGCAAGAGGGCAAGTACAAAGGCCGGAAGCCCGGCACACTGAAGGCCGTACCCTCCCGAGCCCGTCAACTCCGCAAGCAAGGCTTTACCGATGGGGAGATTGCATCGGCCTTGACCGTCACCCGGCGTACCGTGCAACGTTACTTGAACGGGTAGGGTATCTCTGCCGACCGTGTACAAGGCGATCGGGTAAGGGTGGAGGGGACAAATTCGACCTTGGCAAATAGGGAAAATGTGGTCCCGAATTTGCTTGCTCTATGCGCACTCGTAAATGAAAAGATGCCAGAGCCTTGTATTCCAGCGCGTGGGGTCTTGTGGGATTCGTCAGTAGTAGCTATCCTGCAAGAGCATTTACAAAAGGATGGGCAACCCACTCTAGTAAGGAGATTTTTCGATGAAGGCGATTGTATCCGTGGTCTTGATGGGGCTGGCACTGGTTTTCGTTGGTTGCGGGAGAAATCACGACGCCGACAAGGAAGCCAGGGACAAGAAAGTCGAAGTCAAGGTGGATAGGGCCGCGGAAGAAGCGGCCGATAAGGCCAAGGCCGACGCCGAGAAGTTGAAAGCGGATGCCAAGAAGGCAACCAAGCTGATCGACAAGGTTAAGCACGATCTCTGAGAAGTTTTCAACCGTGCCAGCATCCAAGACGCTCTTAATCGCGTGTTCAAGGCTCTTGGCTTTGCACATAAGGGCGTCCAATACGCCCTTGATCGAAGTGGCCTGTATAGTTGCGTACAGGGCTGTAGGACGCCCGCATGTAGGACTATTGATGGCTCTGGGGTACGCCTCTGGCTTCGCCGCCTTCGCCATACTGACCTTCTATGTGGTCAGCGCCGCTGAAGGGCTGTTGTGGGAACAGGGTGAATCGTTCACCTGAATTGGCTCCGTCCAAAATCTCGACTGTGACCCTCCCCGTCTCACTGCGAATAACCTGGAAAGTGCTTGTGTCGCCCCTGTTCCATGCCATGATTACGCCTCCCCTTTTGGTTGTGGTGTCCCCCAACTATAGCTCACGGCGTACAGTGCGTCATTTTCAACCCTGCCCCGTGTGCTATGCTTGCTTGGTTCTATCCGTTGACCCCGGAGACAGAAACCATGTCGCTCATCAATTGCCCTGAGTGCAAAAAACCCGTCAGTGAGACTGCCGCCGCTTGTCCGGGTTGTGGTTTCGCACTCACACCCGACATAGTAGCCGTGCTGAAAGAGAAGAAACAGAAAGAGGGACAAGTGGGCGTGCTGATCGCGTTGGGCGTTTTCCTGGTTTTTGTGGTGCTATGCTCCGGGGTGTTTACGTTGTCGCCATCGTCGTCAACCCCATCGGGAGATTCATCGGCACAAGTGAAAGCGCAAGCACACGTACCAACGGTTGCGGAGACAAAATTGACCTTGGCAAACTTCGGAAAGATTGAGACAGGCATGGACCGTTATGATGTTGGGGACATTCTCGGCCGTGACTACAAAACAGTAGCCAAGAGCGAATTTGGGCAGAACACAGATTATGACCTTACCACTGAATCGCTTGAATGGCAGGATGGCTTCCGCGTCGTTACCTGCATGTTCCAAAATGGCAAACTGGTCTCGAAGGCACAGGCGGGCTTGGAGTAGTTCTCAACACGAAAGGGGATAGGCTATGACTACGGAACGTGAAAAGCAACTTGTGGCGGAGATTGCGTATCTCGACAGAAGTATCGCGGCCGCCGAGTTGAACGTGACTGGCACCCCGGCCGAAAAGGAACGAAGGCGGCAGACCATTGAAAGAATGAAGGCTGAACGTGATAAGAAAAAGGAAGAACTCCGGCGGCTAAGAGGTAACTAAGAATCCCGGCCGCCAGTATCACCGTAAGGCAGCCGCTTGGCTTCCGGGGTTCTTCCTCAATCTACGCTTCCTTGGCGTAGTTTCCATTCCCCGCCCTTCGTACTTCTCTGAGTGTTCGGCGTGGGCCTGCCAATTCGCCGTGTACTTCTCGGCCATGCCCCACTGCTCAAGCGTCAAGCAAACGTCCAATTTCACCAAGCAGGAAGTCCCTGTCCTTGGCGTGCTTTGGTATCAGGGAAACCGCACGCCGAAAAGCAGACAAGGTAAGTGACTGGCGGAACACGTCTTGTGCAGTCGGGTAGGCTGGGGGCATCGGCCGGGATGGTCTCGGCTCGATGAACCTCAGGAGCCCGAACATGAAGAAACGAATTCGACACGGCGATCCGCGGCGACGGAGCTATTGGGAAGAGGTGGTGCGGCGGTGGAGGGAAGGCGGCCAATCGGTGCGGGCGTTTTGCCGCGCCGAGGAATTGCGGGAGTCGGCCTTCTATTTCTGGCGGCATAAACTGGCGCGAGGTGGTCACCGCACCGGCAAGCGGGTATCCGGTGCCGTGGACGGCGCGCAGTTCCAGTCACGCCCGGCGACGCCAACGTCGCGTTCATCCAAGCGGGTATCGCCACGGCATGGTGCTACGCCTTCGTTTCTGCCCGTGCATGTGGTGGGACCGGCAAGCAGGTGCTTCGGCGCGGCTGAGGCGGACGGCGGCGTGGAGATTATCCTGGGGCAAGGCCGCACGGTACGGGTGCAGGCGGGCTTCGACCGGCAAACGCTCGCCGCTGTGCTGGCCGTGCTGGAGGTGCAGCCGTGTTGAACCTGTCGGAACTGGTGCGGATCTACGTGTGCTTGGCGCCGACAGATATGCGAAAAAGTTTCGACACACTGGCCGCCCTGGTGCGGGACTGGCTGGGATACGATCCCTTGTCCGGCCACTTGTTCGTGTTCCGCAGTCGCCGTGGCGATCGCGTGAAACTTTTGTGGTGGGATCGCGACGGGCTGACGTTGTACTATCGGCGGCTGGAAGAAGGAACCTTTCGCTTTCCGACGAGCAACAACCCACAAGCGCGGAGCGTCGAGGTCTCGGCGCAGGAGTTGTCGCTGGTGCTGTGGGGCATCGACCCGTCCAGCGTGAAACGGCAGCAACGCTACCAACGCACGGCTTGATGCGGGGAGAAAAACCTTTCTTGCGGTGGGAATAATTTCGCGTTCACGGTATCTATAAGGGCATGGACACGGACGCCATGCCTCTTCCCGATCCCGCCCTGCTGCCCGACGATGTCGCGGTGCTCAAGCAGTTGATCGTGCAATTGTTGGAGCAGTTGCGTCTGCGCGACGAGCGGCTCCAGCGGCAAGAACATCACATTCACTTGCTGCTGAAAAGGATTTACGGGAGCAGCAGCGAGAAGTTCGATCCGCAGCAAGGCATGTTGTTCGAGAACCAGGCAGATGCGGAAGAGGCGGCTGCCAACTCGCCGCCGCCGGTCGCACGGGCAGCTTCCAGAACCGCAACAAGCGCGGCCGAGGGCGGATTCCCGACGAGACCAAGCGTGAGGAAGTCGTTCACGATCTTTCCGAAGCCGAGAAGGCGGCATTGGGCGGCCTGGAGAATCTGGTCGAGTTGCCGCCGGAGACCAGCGAGCAACTCGATTGGCGGCCCTCGACGCTGTTCGTGATGGTGCATGTCCGCAAGAAATACGCCCGCAAAGAGCAACTGCCCGAGAGCGGCCTGACGCTCGTCGAGCAGAACGTGGTGCTGGCCCGCAAGCCGCCCGAGGCGATTCCCGGCGGTTTGGCCGGTCCGGGGCTGATGGCCCAGGTGATCGTCAGCAAGGGGGCCGATCATCTGCCCTTGCACCGGCTGGAAGGAATCTTCCAGCGACAGGGCGTCCGCATCTCCCGGCAGACGATGGACGGCTGGTGGCTTCAAACGGCCGAGTTCTTACAACCTTTGTACGCCCTGGCTATCCGCGTGGTGTTGGCTTCTCACGTAATCCACACGGATGACACCTCGGTGAAGGTCCGCGATGCCTGGCGGAGGCTGAAGTACACGGGCCACTTCTGGCCCTACGTGGGCGATCCACTGCACTCGCTGACCGTGTTCGATTACACGACGAATCACAAACGGGACGGACCGGCCGCGTTTCTCAAGGATTATCGCGGCTATGTGCAGGCCGACGCCTTCAACGGTTACGACGGAATCTACCTGGAATCCGACGGTCGAATCATCGAGGTGGCTTGTTCGGCGCACGCGGAGGAAATTCCACGAGAGCCGACGGCTGGATGCGGCCCGCATGGAGACGGCGTTGGCTTGGATCGGCAAGCTCTACGCCGTGGAGAAAGATCTCCGGCAGCGCTGTCAGGGCCAGTGGCAGCCACTCACGCTGGAGGAGCGTGCCACGCAAATCGCCGCCGAGCGGCAGGAGCGGTCGCGGCCGCTCTTGGACAGCTTCCATACATGGCTGGAAGCCGAGGCGCCCAAGGTCTTGCCCAAGAGCGCGGTTCGTGGAGCGATTAACTATACGCTCGGCAACTGGACGGCCCTGTCCGTATACCCTAACGACGGCTGGCTGGACATCGACAACAACGAAGGCGAGAACTCGTTGCGGGGCCTCTGTATCGGACGCCGCAATTGGCTTTTTGTGGGGAACGACCGGGGCGGCCGCGCGGCGGCGATCCATTTCAGCCTGTTGGCGTCATGCAAGCGTCACGGCCACGATCCTTGGGTCTACTACCGCGACGTGCTGACCCGACTGCCAGCGATTCTTCCCGGCGCCAGCGAGGAAGAACTTCTCGCCCTCCTCCCCCACCGCTGGCATCCGGCTTGATCTCCCCGTTCGCCAAGCCTACGCCCAGGCGGCGATTTCTCCCTATGTGCTCGGCGGGACGCTTACCAGACAAGTCACGATGATTAAACTTGAGCGGCTGCTTTCCAAGTGCCAGCAAGACATCGGAACGGTTAAGGGCGCTGACCAAGCGAGTCCAAATACGTAGAACCTCTGTCGATTCTTCAACTAGGTTTCCGGCCCTTTCGCGGTCGTTCTTGAATACGTCGCATTCATAGTCGAGCAAGTCTGTGTACTTGGATACGGCCTCCGCGAGTTTGCCGCAAAGTGTATCGCGGGTACGGCCGAGTTCGTCTTTGTGATTTGGTATGTCATCAAGCAGACGATTGTACGTTGCTAGTGGCTCCCGAAGAGCATTGTCGGCAGTGCGAAACGCATCCTTGATCCCGATGAGTTCTCTCATTGTCTCGCCTCTGGCCCTCTTTAGCTCCTCCTTGCGTTTACGTGCGCCAGATAGGTGGATGAGGATGGAAACAATCGCGGTGATAATCGCACCGCTCGCCGCGCCCAAGAACGTATAATACACAGCCGCAGCCTTTGCCAGTTCAAGAGTTGTACTCGGGTTATCGGCCATGCGCGTTGCCCCGGGAGTCTACGGCTTGGGCTTTCCTTGGTCGGGCTTGCCCTCAATGTCGCTCAACAAACGGTCAAGGTCGGCCCTCTCCGGTGCCGGACTTTCCTGTGCGGCTTTGCGATATCTTTCCTGTTGCTCTCGCAGTTCGCGCTCCTGCTGCTCCTGGAGTCGCCGCTGCTCGATGAGTCTTTGCTGTCGCTTTAATTCGTCTGCATTAGCCATTGCTAAACTCCTTGTAATGTGACTTCCGTTGCGATCAGACACCCCTGACGTGTATCGTCCCACCGCTTGACCCGCTCTTGCTCTTGGCAAGCCCGATACACGGGGCCAAGAGGGCGAGCACTGGCAAGGCGATCAGAAGGTATATCGTTTTCATGGGGCTCCCCTTTTTGCTCCACCCTTAGCGTAGTGCCCTTGTGACCGGCACGCAAGCGGGGTGTCAACTCAGCGGTGCTTGCCGTCACGTTGGCACAATCAGCCGGTATCCTTGACGCCGGTAGGGCCGTCAACTAAGCTAAACAGTAGTCAATTCTGTGTCGGGGAATTGTCGGGAATCGTCGGTTTTGAGGTGCTAAATCGTGCTAAACTGTACTAATTGGAGGGCTTAGGAAGACGACACACACCGTCAAATCTGTTGACGTAAGGTATTACAAAATAAGAAGTTAGGTATTCATTGGGGCCGTAGCTCAGTTGGGAGAGCGCCTGGTTTGCATCCAGGAGGTTGCCGGATCGTTCCCGGTCGGCTCCACTAAACTAAAGCTTTTCGTAGCAATTAGTTACGGAAGGCTTTTTTGTTGCCGTTTTTGTAACCGGGGCGTCTGTAACCCATTTTGTAACCCAATAGTCAGGCAAAAGGTGAGGTCGCTGTCCGCTCGATTCCAACCGAAGTTGTCCCACACCCGAGACCTGTGGAACAACTTGAAACCCGCACCCAAGAACCCCGCCCCCCTTGAACACTCTCACTCCCATCCAACGGCTCGAAGATCGGAGCCGGTGCCGTGGTGGGTGTGCAGAGTGTGGCGGGTTCAATAAGGGAGGCATTTTTCCGCCCGCTATGCCTACCAACTGGTTGCAGACGGGAATCTTACGGGGAGTTGACCATCGGCGGCGGGCTTCTCGTGTCCAACTACGGTGCCATCGGTCAGAAATGTCCGATGGTTGGGGCTGGGGCTGGCAGCACTGCCTGCCAGCGACCGTGTGGGGTTGTAATGGGTTACAGTAAGGGGCGAGCGAGCCAGCCGACTGGTTGCAAACGAGCATTCTGCAAGGAGCCGGAGGCGAGTCTTCAATTTGAAAAGTTGAACAGCCCCGAGGCGGCGTGATCGGATTGGGGAGGCATCGGCACACGCCGCCTACATCGGTGGTCCAAAAGTCCAGGGTTTTTCAGATCATGGCCGTGACCGCCTCCACCGGCATCCGCGGTCAAAAGGTTCGTTCTGAACCTTTGCTGCTCCCCGACGCCGCCTGCTGTGTTGTCACTGGGCGCTTCAAAACCAGCCACCGGGAGGCGCTTCAAAACCAGCCAGTTGTGTTTATGCCTTTGTAACTGATCGTTCGTCGGTTTGACAAGTGCCTCTCTATTCCGCAGATGGGGATTCTGTGGACTCCCGTCGGGGACGCTTTCCTTCCTTCTCCTTCGAGGGCTGATCGTTCTCAGCAGGCTGGCCATCCTTGCCACCCTGATTGCGGAGCCGGTAGCTGCGACCGGTGATCGTGATGATCTCAGCGTGGTGCAGGAAACGGTCGAGGATTGCCGTGGCTGAGGGAATATCGCCGATCAGTTTTCCCCAATCCTCCAAGGGGCGGTTGCTGGTCATCATCGTCGAACGAGTCTCGTAACGCCGCATGACGATCTCGAACAGATACTCGCCGCTCCGCTTCGGCAACTGCTTCATGCCCATGTCATCGACGATCAACAGGTCCGGCTTCAGATACTTCCCCAGCACCCGCTCTTCGCCGCCGAAGGCTTCATCGTGCAAGAAGTCCCGCACCACGTCGAAGATCGAGCGGTAGAGAACCACGAAGCCCATCTTGATCGCCTGGTAGCCCAACGCCTGCACCAAGAAAGATTTTCCGACGCCGGGAGGCCCCATCCACAGCACGTCCCGACTCTCCCGGATGAACCGGCAGCAGGCCAGGTCGTAAATCTGCTTCTTCTTGATCGAGGGGTTGAAGCTGAAATCGAAGTCCTCCAAGGGCTTCAACTCACGGAACCCCGCCGCCTTCACCCGGCGGTCGATCTACCGCTCTTGACGCACGGTTAGTTCATCCTGGAGAATCAACTCCAAGAACTCCGTATGGCTGAGGTTGTGGCTGGCTGCCTCTTGCACTCGCACTTCCAAGGTCTGGGAAAGGCCCGAGAGCCGCAGCTTTCTCAGAGCCGACGACAACGATTCATTCATTGCAAGGACTCCTGCTTTGTGGAAAGGGAAGGACTACGGTACATCACACTCTGAGAAGCTGGCGTCCACGGCCGGTCGAACGACGTGGCCACCAGCTTCCCGTAATCGCTCAAGGAACGAATGATCGGATGCTCGTCGAGGAAGTCGAAGGTCTCTTGCTCGGGGGCATCTCGTTTGAGCAGTTGCCGGATCGTCCGCAGCCGGTAGGCGCCGTGGGAGAACGCCACTTCACAGGCCCGCTCGATCGCCCCGGCATCGTGGCGGTGGGCGAGGCTCAACAACCCCTGTAAAACCCGCACGCCCTCGATTCCACGGGTTTGAAGCATGTTTTCCGCCCAACGGGCGGCGTGTTCGCCGATCATCCGGGCACGGCACAATAGATACGTTGCTCCACGCTCGACGCCGCTGCGCTTCTCCGAGGCGATGTGCTTGTCCTGGGTGCTGAATCGCCCTGGTTCCTGTCGTGGGTGAAGGGCGATCTGTTCCATCCGTCCGTTGAAGATGCGCACCAGTCGCAAGTCCCAGCGCACCCAGAGCGTGCGGCCAAGATACTCGGGCGGCACCGAGTAGTACGCCTTGGCCACTTCGACGTGTCCGTCCCGATGCACCACCCGCTGTCCCTCGTGGAAGAACTGGAACCGCTCCAATGGCAACGGTTGCAAGGCCCGACGTTCCACTTCTTGAAAGAGCTTGCCGACCTGCTTGCGAATCGTGCCGTGGATGCGGGTGTCGGCCACGCCGGCTTCCCACTGTGTCAAATGATCGTTCTCTCCCTCCAAGCTCGTGAAGCGGTGCCCTTTCAACCCGTTGTCCTGAACGTAACCAACGCCACTTTCGATCTTGCCCTTGTGTCGTGGTGTTCGTGGCTTCGTAGGCAAGATCGTCACGCCATAGTGTTCGCAGAAGGATTGAATCTTTGGCGTCAGTTCGGGGTCGTACCAGTCCGGGTGTTTGACCGCCGCCTTGAGGTTGTCGATCACCAGCACCCTGGGGACGCCGCCAAAATGCCAGAAAGCATTCTCAATCGAGCGAATGAAGTCTTCCGTGGTCTGGCGATAGACCGCCTCGCTGTATCCCTTGCGGCTGTAGCTCAATACAATCCGAAAGACGTGCGTTCGTCGTCGCTTGCCCGTTGGCAACTCAATCCATGCGCCGGTGCCGAAATCCACTTGGGCCTCTTCGCCGGCCTCGCACTCCATCCGGCGAAACGGCAACGGCCGTGTTCCTCGCAGCTTGGCCACGAACCGCCGCACGCTGTGATACTCGTGGCCGAACCCTTCGGCCCGCAAGTCCTGATAGATGCGTTGGCCCGAAAGACCCTGCTCCAACTTCTCCAGGATCACTTGCCGATACGGCTCACAGGCGCTGCGGCAGCCTTCCTTCTCTAAGGAAATGGCGGCCGTCGATGACTCGCTTTCAGTCGCCAGGTGGGGGGCTGATTCGGCCTGAACAGGTTCGCCGAACATCGCTTCCGAGCCGAGGGGTGCTTTGGCTGGTTTTGACTCGGAGCCGAGAGGCACTTCTGGCTGGTTTTGAATTGGCCGGTGGTACGCCTAGCAGGGGGACGCTTGGCAGGCGTCAATCCCCTTCTCCTCAATGGACGCCCCAACCGGCACGGAGCTTTCCAGACTTTCCGTGGCTTGGTCGCCGGCCACATCGGAGCCGATGGGCGCTTTGGCTGGTTTTGGAACGCAACCGCTTGCTTGGATGTACTTTGCGACCGTCTCCCGGTCTACATGCAATTCCCGAGCAATCCGCCGTTGCCGCCAGCCCTGTTCGTGTAAATGTAAGATCGCCTGAATATCCGCCATCGTGAGCAGGTTTGCCATGTAGAACCTCCAGTCTTGTGAAAACTGGAAATCCTGA
>CAWGNG010000036.1:0-199743 GCA_963823895.1 uncultured Planctomycetaceae bacterium | reverse complement strand
AAGTATTTCTAATGATATTGCGCTCTTGACATAAGTACTTCTTATGGTATAATGCATTCGATCGGCTTCCCCCTGTTTGCCGCCGGCTCTGTTTGCCGACCCTGTCGTAAGTTATAAGTGTCACAGCCCCCGGAGTCACCTTTACCGTGCCAAGCGTTCGCGGTCTCTACGACCCACAATGGGAGCACGATGCGTGCGGCATCGGGGCGGTCGTCGATATTTCCGGCCGCCGCACTCACGCCATCGTCGAGCACGGCAAGCAGGTGCTGCTGAACCTGATGCACCGCGGGGCGTCGGGGGCGGACGAATCGACCGGCGACGGGGCGGGCATTCTGCTGCAAATTCCCGATGAGTTCTTCCGCACCGAGGCCGAGCGGCTCGGATTCTCGCTGCCGCCTCAAGGGCGTTACGGCGTGGGCGTGTTTTTCCTGCCTCACGAGACGGAACTTCGCAGGGCCTGCGAAGAGACCCTGGCGGCCGAAGCGGAAGCCGAGGGGCTCGGCCTGCTTGGCTGGCGCGACGTGCCCACCGACAACCGTTGTCTTGGCAAGTTGGCGCGAGCGTCCGAACCGGTGATTCGCCAGGCGTGTTTCAATGGGCGCGGCCGCAAAGATGAAGAGTTGGAGCGGCGGCTGTACGTCGTCCGCAAGCGGAGCGAACGCCGCGTGCGCGAGATGCTCGGCGATCGGGCCGATCAGTTCTACGTCCCTTCGATGTCGGGCCGCACGCTGCTTTATAAAGGGATGTTCCTCGCCCCGCAGTTGTTCGCCTACTATCCCGATCTGGCTGACGTCCGCGTGCAAACCGCCTTGGCCATCGTCCACCAGCGTTACAGCACGAACACCTTCCCGAGTTGGCGGCTGGCGCAGCCGTTCCGCATGATCGCCCACAACGGCGAGATCAACACGCTAAGGGGCAACGCGAACCGCATTCACGGCCGCGGCCGATCGATGGTCGCGCCGGCACTGACCGACGACATCACCAAACTGTTTCCGATCATCGAGCCCGGCGGGAGCGACTCGGCCTGTTTCGACAACACGCTCGAATTGCTGGTCCGCGCCGGCCGCTCGATGCCGCACGCGATGATGATGATGATTCCCGAGGCGTTCGGGCCGCAGTATCACATGTCGACCGACAAGCGGGCGTTTTACGAATATCACGCCGCGATCATGGAGCCCTGGGACGGCCCCGCCGCCATGGTCTTCACCGACGGCCGCATGGTGGGCGGCACGTTGGATCGCAACGGGCTGCGTCCCTGCCGCTACGTCGTGACGACCGAAGGGCTGGCGGTGCTGTCGAGCGAAGTCGGCGTGGTCGATTTTCCGCCGGAGCAGATCCAGCAGAAAGGCCGTCTTCAGCCCGGCCGCATGTTTTTGGTCGATACCGAGGAGGGCCGCATCGTTGTCGATAGCGAGATCAAGGGGCGAATTGCGCGGCAAAAACCGTATCGCCGCTGGCTGGAAGAGAATCGCATCGAGTTGCGCGGGCTGTTCCAGCCGTCGAAGCCCACGCCGATGGACGCCGCGACGCTCGCCCAGCGGCTGCGCTGTTTCGGCTACACCCGCGAAGACTTGCAGTTAATCATCTCTCCGATGGCGGCCAACGGGCAGGAGCCGATCGGCTCGATGGGCACCGACACGCCGCTGGCGGTCCTGTCCGACCGCCCGAAGCTGTTGTTCGATTATTTCAAGCAACTTTTCGCCCAAGTGACGAACCCGCCGATCGATCCGTTGCGCGAGGGGCTGGTGATGTCGCTGATGTCGTTCACCGGCCGGAAGCGGAATCTGCTCGACGAGACGCCGGAACACTGCCGGCAGTTGAAGCTCGCCCATCCGATTTTGACGAACGACGACATGGAGCGGCTGCGTTCGGCCCGGCGCGACGATTTTAAGGTCGTCACGATCCCGGCCCTCTTCTCAGCGACCGATTCCGATTCGGGGCGAGCGTTGGAGACCGGTCTGAATGAACTGGTCGATGCGGCGGAGCGGGTGATCGCCGACGGCGCCACGCTACTGATCGCTAGCGATCGCGACATCTCGCCCGGCCGGGCGCCGATCCCCAGCTTGCTGGCCGCCTCCGCGCTGTATCACGATCTGTGGCATCGCCAGTTGCGCAGCCAGGTGGGCATCGTGATCGAGAGCGCGGAGCCGCGCGAGGTGATGCACTTCTGCATGTTGTGCGGCTACGGCGCCAGTGCGATCAACCCGTATCTCGCTTTCGAGACGATCCAAAAGCTGCACGCCGACGGCGATCTGCCCGCTGGCGTCCCCGCCGACATGTTGACCGACCAGTACATCACGGCCGTGAAGAAGGGGATTCTCAAAACGATCTCGAAAATGGGCATTTCCACACTCCGCAGCTACCAGTTCGCCCAGCAATTCGAGGCCATCGGGCTCGATCCTGCGCTGATCGACCGCTATTTCACCGGCACGCCTTCGCGGATCGGCGGCAGCGATCTGGGCGTGATCGCCCGCGAGGCGATCGAACGGCATCGCACGGCCTTTGAGCCGCTTCAACCGGGGCGCTGGAGACTCGATTTCGGCGGCGAATACCAGTTCCGCCTCGACGGCGAAAAGCACCTCTGGAACCCCGACACGATCGTCAAGTTGCAGCACGCCGTCATCCAGGACAATCCGCAAATCTACGCCGAGTACGCCGAGGCGGTGAACAACCAGAGCCGCGATTTGATGACGCTCCGCGGGCTGTTCAACTTCGTGCCCGGCGAGCCGATTCCGTTGGATGAAGTCGAGCCCGCCGCGGAGATCGTCAAGCGATTCTATACCGGCGCGATGTCGCACGGCTCGATCAGCAAGGAGGCCCACGAGACGCTGGCCGTCGCCATGAACCGCTTGGGGTCGAACTCGAACACCGGCGAAGGGGGCGAAGACCCGCGGCGTTATCGGCCGTCGGCCAACGGCGACTCGATGAATTGCGGGATCAAGCAGGTCGCCAGCGCCCGGTTCGGCGTGACGATCGAGTATCTGGCGAACGCGAAAATCCTTCAAATCAAGATGGCCCAGGGGGCGAAGCCCGGCGAAGGCGGCCAACTGCCCGCGCACAAGGTGACGGCGGAAATCGCCCGCTTGCGGCATTCGACGCCCGGCGTGTCGCTGATTTCCCCGCCCCCGCATCACGACATCTATTCGATCGAAGACCTCGCCCAGTTGATTTACGACCTGAAGTGCGCCAACCCCGACGCGCTGGTCTCGGTGAAGCTGGTCTCCGAGGTCGGCGTTGGCACGGTGGCGGCGGGCGTGGCCAAGGGGAACGCCGACGAAGTGCTCATCAGCGGCCACGACGGCGGCACAGGCGCCAGCCCGCTTAGCTCGATCAAACACGCCGGCACGCCCTGGGAGCTTGGTCTGGCCGAAACCCAGCAAACGCTGGTGCTCAACGGCCTGCGCGATCGGATCGTCGTGCAGGTCGATGGCCAGATGAGGACCGGCCGCGACGTGGTGATCGGCGCACTACTGGGGGCCGAGCGGTTCGGCTTCGGCACTTCGGCGCTGGTGTCGCTCGGCTGCCTGTTGATGCGGAAATGCCACCTCGGCACCTGCCCGGTCGGCATCGCCACACAGGACAAGGATTTGCGAAAACGTTTCGCCGGCAAGCCCGAGTATCTGGTGCGGTTTCTCACGTTCGTGGCCGAGGATGTGCGGCGGATCATGGCCGAGTTGGGCTTCCGCAAGTTCGACGACATGATCGGCCGCGTCGAACGGCTCAGTTGCCGGCAGGCGATCGAGCACTGGAAGGCCAAGGGGCTCGATCTTTCGCCCATTTTCGCCCCGCCCGATCAATCGAACGGCTGTCCGCTGCGCTGCGTGCGGCCGCAGAGCGACGTTCACAAGGATCATCTCGATTGGGAGATTCTCAAGAATGTCGAGCACTGCATCGAAACGAAGCAGCCCACGCGGCTGCCGATGCCGATCCGAAACATCCACCGTAGCGTCGGCACGATTCTGAGCAACCGCATCGTGCGGCGCTGGGGGAGCGAGGGCCTGCCCGACGGAACACTGCAAATCACCATGACCGGCTCGGCCGGGCAGAGTTTCGGCGCGTTTCTCGCCCACGGCGTTACATTGCGGCTGATCGGCGATGCCAACGATTACCTCGGCAAGGGCCTGTCGGGCGGGCGGATCATCGTGCAAACGCCGCCCAGTTCCCCATTCGATCCGAAAGAGAACGTCATCGCCGGCAATACGCTCCTCTACGGCGCCACCTCCGGCGAGGTCTTTATCAACGGCCTGGTCGGCGAGCGTTTCGCCGTGCGCAACAGCGGCGCGCTGGCTGTGGTCGAGGGGGTCGGCGATCACGCCTGCGAGTACATGACCGGCGGCGCGGTCGTCGTTATCGGCCGCACCGGCCGCAATTTCGCGGCGGGAATGAGCGGCGGCGTCGCCTACGTGCTCGACGAGCATCAACTGTTCGACACGCTCTGCAACCTCGACATGGTCGATCTCGAATCGATCTACCAGGAGGAGGATCAAAACACCTTGCGCGACCTGATTCGCCGTCATGCCGAGTGGACCGGCAGCGTGCAGGCGCGGCGAATCCTCGACAACTGGAAGGAGATGTCTGGCAAGTTCGTCAAGGTGATGCCGATCGACTATCGCAAGGCGCTCGATCGGCTGCGGCAGCGCGAGGCCGCCGGCACCGATCAGACCCCCGCGACCGAAGAAGTGTTTCCGGGAGAGAGGGACTAGGGGCGAGGGACTAGGGGGCAGGGATCAGAGGCCGGGGATTAGGGGCCAGGGACCAGAGGTCAGGGATCAGATTTGGAATTGAGGGGTGGCGGTTTACCGCCCACTGAGCCGCCCACGAAAACCGCTTGCGGCTTCGCAAGAATGAACGACATCAGAACAACGCGATCCGTTTCGCAGTGAAGGAGTCGCCGGATGGCCAACCCCACCGGATTTCTGCAATATCCGCGAGTTGAAATCGAGCATCGGCCGATCGAGGAGCGAATTCGCGATTGGCACCAGATCGACCGCGATCTGCTCGACGAGACGCTCAATCAGCAGGCGGCTCGCTGCATGGATTGCGGCGTCCCGTTTTGCCACGGCGTCGGCTGTCCGTTGCGGAATCGCATTCCGGAGTTCAACGAGTTGGTCTACCGGCATCGCTGGCGCGAGGCGGCCGAGAACCTGCACTCGACGAACAACTTCCCCGAGATCACCGGCCGCGTTTGCCCTGCCCCGTGCGAGGCCGCCTGCACGCTGGCGATGCACGACGAGGCGGTGAACATCAAGAACATCGAGTTGCGGATCGTCGAGTGCGCGTTTGCCGAAGGTTGGATCGAGCCGATTCGCCCCAAGACGAAAACCGGCAAGAAGGTGGCCGTGGTCGGTTCCGGCCCTGCTGGTTTGGCGGCCGCCCAGCAACTTGCCCGGCAGGGGCACGACGTTGTCGTCTTCGAGCGCAGCGACCGGCTCGGCGGCTTGCTCCGCTACGGAATTCCCGATTTCAAGCTGGAAAAGCAGGTGCTCGACCGCCGCTTGGAACAGATGATGTTCGAAGGGGTCGAGTTCGAGATGAACGTCAACGTCGGCGTCGATATTTCGGCCGACCACCTCCGCCGCCGCTTCCACGCGATCGTGCTCTGCATGGGGGCCGGCCAGCCGCGCGCGCTGCGCGTCGCCGGGGGCGACTTGCCCGGCGTCCATTTTGCGATGGATTATTTGCCGCAGCAGAACCGCCGCGTGGCCGGCGACGCCGTCGATCCCGCCGCGGTCATCGATGCCCGCGACAAGCACGTCATTGTGATCGGCGGCGGCGACACCGGCAGCGACTGCGTCGGCACGGCCATCCGCCAGCGGGCGGCGTCGGTCACGCAACTCGAAATCCTGCCGCGTCCGCCCGAGGGCTACAACACGGAGAGCCCCTGGCCGTTTTGGCCCAAAATCATGCGTACTTCGTCATCGCAGGAGGAGGGCTGCGAGCGGCGCTGGAGCACGCTCACCAAGGCCCTGGTCGGCGTCGACGGCCGCGTCGCCCGGCTGGAAGCCTGCGAAATCCAGTGGTCCGCCGGCCCGAAGGGTTGGGAGATGAAGGAGGTGCCCGGCTCCGACTTCACCGTGCTCGCCGATCTCGTGCTGATCGCAATGGGCTTCGTCCACGTCGTCCACTCCGGGCTCGTGGCCGATCTGGGTCTGCAACTCGACGGCCACGGCAACGTCGCGGTCCAAGATTGGATGGCCAGCGTCCCCGGCGTCTTCGCCGCCGGCGACACCGTTCGCGGCGCGTCCTTGGTCGTTCACGCCATCAACCAAGGCCGTCTCTGCGCCGCCGCCTGCCACAAGTGGCTCGCGTAGGACAGGCGTCCTGCGTACTCCTCACGCTCCGCGTGAGGCAGATCCGTCTCGCACGTTTCCTCACGCGGAGCGTGAGGAGTACGATCGCCCTTTCACTTCGTCGGCAGTTCTTGTTTCTTCTGCAACGTACGAAGATCGACTTTGGAGCTTCGCGCATACACCGGCGATTCGATCGACAGCGAATCGACGCCGAGGAAGATGCCGGTCGATGCGGCGTTCTTGCCGACGCACTCGAACCGGAGCGTGTGGTCGCCCGGCGAGATCTCCCGCCAGCCGAGTTTCTCGTCACTGACCTGCAACGCCGCGCTGTAAAGATCGAGTCGGCCAATCTCCTTGCCGTCGAGAAGAACATGATAGGTTCCATAGTCGGGAGCATGGCACATCCGCAGCCCCAGGCGGCCGATGGATTCTTTTTCGACGCTGAAAGGAACCTCCAGCCACGGCTGCGGCTTCTCGTCTTTCGGCTGGAAGAACAACTGTTTGCCGTCGGTCGTGCCGGCGAGCGGCTGTTCGGCCAGCGGGGCTTCAGAGTGCTTCGCCGTGGTCACCGCCTTCCAGCCGACCACGAGCGGCGTATCGCGGAACGGCAGCCTGTCGGGGCCCGCGGGCAGAGCCGGCCAGGGCTTGTGCGGCTCCGTCTGATACCAATAGGCCACCGACGACATCAAGTCGTCGCGCTCGATGAAGCCCGTGCCGCTGCCGTCGGGAAACTCCTGCGAGCCCTTGTGTTCGATTTCCACCCGCAACGATTTCTTGAACGTCACCGGATCGGGAATGTGGAAGCGATAGACGGAGGTTTGGTCGCCCGCCTTCCCCCATTCACATAGGGGGACGCCGTAGAAGGGGCCCTCTTGCGGATAAAATCCCCAGCCGTCGCAGAAGTAATCTTCGGTGCCCGTGCCGCGAAGGCTGGGCTCCTTCTCGCCGTCGATGAAGAAGAAATCGTCCCCCTCGCCGTACCAGCCGTCGGAGATGCTCACAACGCTCTGCACTGTGCCGACGTAATGCCCGCAGCCCGCGATGTCGGCGATCAGGTAGTTCCGGCCCATCACGCAGGGAAACTCCTGCCGATACATCGCGTGGAAGTAGGCGGTGTCGGCCGGTAGCGAGGGATGCTTCTGCCAATCGACGTAATAGAAGAACGCATCGCACGGCTGGTCGCTCTCATTGGTCACCGTGATCCGCGCCGACTGGCGGAACGGCATCGGCCAATAGCAGTTTCGGCCGCGGCCGAGCGATGTCACCCGGACGGGCAGCGAGGAGAACGGCTTGTCGATGCCGTGGCCGACGCCGAAGAAATCGCCGATCGGGCATTCGACGCTCGGATGTTTCTCGCCGTCCCAGTACATTCGCAACGTCATCAGCCGCGAGTAGTTCTTCGCCCGGTGCGCGATGGTGAACCAGATATGGGCAATCACGCCGGGGCCCTGCAACTCGGCCACCGTGAGCGTGCCGCCCGGCGGAATCGGCCGGGAATCGTCGTTGCCGTTTCTCCAGTTGGGATCGCTGGAGGATGCCCGCCGCGACTCGAAGTTCTTCAATTTCTCCAGACCCGACAGCGGATTCCCCGGCAAGAGTTGGGCCGACGCAACACTGGCAGAACCTAACAGGCACAGGACGCAGAAAGTGCGAAGCATGGTGTTTCCTCCAGGAGAATAAGGAAGACTATCGCGCGGCCCCCAAGGGAAAGCGGGCCGAGGCGGGATGCAAACATGAGTAGTAGACTACCGCGGGAAACGCTGAGTGTCAATTAGCACAAGAGGCGGGACGGGGCGAATCGAAAAGCGACTGCAATCACAACAGGCTGCGAATCCGACGCCACATTGCACTATTCACCACCGAGAATTCACCACGGAGGCACGGAGAACACGGAGAATAGGAGTACATCTGCATCCCACTCTTGTTAGAACCTTTAGTCGCAGTTAGGCCATCTCGCTTCTCGAAAAGAAACTCCCTTGCAAAGTCATTCCTCTGCGCTCTCTGCGTCCTCTGCGGTTGTCTTCTTCTCCGTGTCCTCCGTGTCTCCGTGGTGAGCTTCACTGTCGCCACATCAGCTCTTGAATAATCCCTCACTGCACCGGAAACTCGCGCGTGACCACCGCGACAAACTCGTCTGAGTCGGTGGCTTGTGTGATCTCGCGGCGAAACGCGCGGCGCCCTTCCGCCCTTGGCCGTAACAGCAGGCGAAACACCGCATCAAGATCGTCCCCTTCTCCGCACCGAACTGCTCGACGACCAGACGGAAATGGTCCAGCAGCAGTTGCCGCTGTTCGAGTGGCGTGGGCTGGGGCGAGACCGGCTCGCCGCGCAACGCTGCCGCCGCTTGTCGAAATAGCCAGGGCTGGCTCAGTGCCGCGCGGCCGATCATCACACCATCGACGCCGTAGCGATCGAAGGCCGCAGCCACGGCCTCGGGCGTTTTCAGATCGCCGTTGCCGATCAGCGGAATCGCGTGCAGATGTGGCTTGATCCGCGCGATCTCCGCCCAATCGGCCGAGCCGCGAAACAGATCGGTGGCCGTGCGGCCGTGAACGGTCACCGCCGCCCCGCCGGCCGACTCGATCGCCTGGGCCACGTCGATGGCGTTGATCGTGTCGCGAGTAGCCCCGAGACGGATCTTCGCGGTGACCGGCACTGGCCGACATGCCGCCGCCACCCGGGCGACGATTTGGCCGATGCGATCGGGATATCGCAGCAAATACGATCCGCTTTCGGCCTTCTCGAAGACGTCGCGCACCGGGCAGCCGAAGTTGAGATCGACGACGCTTACGCGAAACTCCTCGGCCAGCCGTCGCCCAACGGCCGCCAGCGTGTCGGGATCGTTGTCCCAAATCTGCACGGCCAGCGGCCGCGGCTCATCCGCCACTCCCCAGAGCCGATCGGGAAAGCGGCCATCGCCCGGGGACTGTCCCGATTTTCGTGTCAACGAAAATGGGACTGTCCCCTTCGGTGCAGCCATGTGCATGAATCCGCGTGCGCTTACCATCTCCGTGGCCGGCAGCCCCACGCCGCCAAACCGCCGGATCACTTGCCGAAAAGCGTAGTTGGTGAACCCGGCCATCGGCGCCTGAAGCAGCGGCGGATCAACCAGCAGTGGTCCGATGTGCAGCGGCGCGACGCTCATAGACCTCCCAACGCGGCGGGCAAGCCCGCCGGCTAAACATCTGACCCCATAAGGCTCACGACACGGCGCCGCGCCGCTCGCCCGAACAGTTGCATCCGTTGGGAGAGCAATGTAGAATGCAGGGGCTGCCACCCTCGCCCGCCTTGCGCGTTCATCTCTCCATCCACCGTCATTTTACTGGGCAGCACCAGCCGCGTAAAGAAGTTCACAACCGAGATACAAGACTGCCGCTTCTAGTTAGGAGACGTCTTCCGTGACGAGATCAAGCTGGATTCTCTGCTGCCTGATGGCGCTACTGTTGGTCGGGACAACGGGCGTCGTATCGTGCCGGGCCAACGATTCTACGACCGGAGGAGTTTCTGCCGCGGCGGCGAGTCTTCCGCAATCGGTCGATCTCCGTCCGATTTTCAAGAGTTGCGGCCTCGCGCCGCGAGTTCAGGGCGAACGGAACACGTGTTCCTTGTTCGCCGTTTGCGGGTGCTCGAATACGCCGTCGCCAGCAAACAGAACGCGGCCGTGCCGCTGAGCGTCGAGTTTCTCAACTGGGCCGGCAACCAGACGGGCAAGGAATCGCCCGACGGCGCCTGCTTCTCGGAATTGTGGAAGGCCGTCACCGCATACGGCGTCTGTCCGGAAACGGAAATGCCGTATCAGGAATACTTCCATTCGGCCAACAAGCCGAGCCATCTAGCCATCGCCCAAGCCGAAAAAGTCCGCCAGCTCGGCCTGCGGCTCCATTGGATCAAGCAATGGGATCCGAACAAGGGGCTCACTGACCGGCAACTCGTCGAGATCAAGCGAACGCTCGCGCGGCGCTGGCCGGTGGGTGGCGGCTTTTTGTGGCCGAAGAGAAGGCATGCGCGGTGGGACGACGGCGTGCTGAAAATGCGCCTGCGCGGCGACGTGGAAGATGGTCATAGCGTGTTGCTGGTCGGCTACCGCGACGATGCGCGGGAGCCGGGCGGCGGCGTCTTTGTGATCCGCAATTCCAGCGGCCCGCTCCGCGGCGGCATGTTGACCTATGAGTATGCGAAAGCGTACATGAATGACGCCATCTGGATCGATTACGCCGGCGCGAACGAGGGCGGTCCGGCGAACGCCGGCGTGCAAAGCATCGCGGCGGAAACCGGCGGCAACGTCGGCCTCGGCCTGCTGGCGCGCGATCCACTCGGCGCCCTGACTGCCCCGCCCATCGGCCGCAACCGCCGCGTCTCCAGCAACGAGCAGCCGAACTGGCACGACGGCAACATGGACATGACCTGGCTGCAACCGGGCGAGTCGGTCGAAGTCCCGCTGTTGAAAGGGCCGGGCATCATCACGCACATGTGGTTCACCAGCCACGCCGGCTGGGCCAACGAACTGAACGCCCTGAGCATCCGCATCTATTGGGACGGGCGAAAAGAGCCCGCCGTCGAGGCCCCACTGGCCGATTTCTTCGCCGTCGGGCAGGGCAAGCCGGCCGTGGTCGAGAGCTTTCCCGTCCAGGTTTCGCCCACCGGTGCGCTCGTCTGCTTCTGGCGAATGCCGTTCGCCAAGTCGGCACGCATCGTCATCCGCAACGACAATCCCAACCGCGGCACCGGGCTCTATTGGCAGATCGACTGGGTCGAGGTCGATCGCCTGCCCGACGACGTCAGCTATTTTCACGCGAAATACCGCCAGGAGTATCCGGCAAAGCCCGGCGACTATCTGATCGCCGACCTGACCGGCCGCGGTCAGTACGTCGGCACGGTGATGTGCGTGACCAACGCCCAGGCCGGCTGGTTCGGCGAAGGCGACGATTATTTCTACATCGACGGCGAGGAGGTGCCGAGCCTGCAAGGAACCGGCAGCGAGGATTACTTCAACGACGCTTGGGGACTGCGGCCGCGATCGAGCCACTGGTTCGGTTCGCCGCGGGCCGAGGGGGAGGAGCCCGGCTACAGCACCGCCTGCTATCGCTGGCACGTGCTCGATCCGGTCGGATTCAACAAGTCGCTGCGGGTGGCGATCGAACACAAGGGGAACGGCGAAGAGGATACCGAAGCGTTCTACCTGGAGCGGCCCGATTTCATCAGCAGCGTCGCCTTCTGGTATCAGACCGGCGAGCCAAAGCCTTTTGGCGAATTGCCCCCCTGGCCGGATCGCTGCGTGCCGTGGCAGCAGCACCACATGGTCCGCCAATTCTTGCACGCCAAGATGACCAGCGGCAAGCTGATCGTGGAGGCCCAGGGCTTCTTCGGCTCTCGGCCGCTTCTCCGCTGGCGAAATCGTGAAGTCGGCGCGAAGCTGACGCTGCCATTCACCATCGCCGAAGACGGCAAATACGCGATACGCCTGAGCGCGATGCAGGATCCCGCCTACGGCCTCTACACGATCTTCATCGACGACAAAAAGATGGGCGAAGCCGATTTCCGTGGGCCGGAGGAGAACGAGTTGGATCTGCCGCTCGGCGTGCGCAAGCTGGCAAAGGGCGAGCACAAACTAGTGTTCGAGGCAAAGTCGATCTCCCCGCCCGGCGAGCCGGCCAAGGCGAAGTCAATGACCGTCGAGGCGTTACGTTTGCTCAAGCTGCCGAAGAAGGCGGTTCGCAAGGTCAAGACCGACAACGAGGCCCATTTCGTCCGCCTGGGCCTGGGCCGCTCGCTGTACGCCTACCGGCTTGTTTATGGAAAGCTGCCCGACTCGCTCGACGAAATGGTCAAGGTCGGCATCATGCCGAAAAAGTACCTCAAAGACGAAAACGACGTGCCGCTCCGGGCATGGCGCGAAGGCGACTCGATGGTCGTCCAGAGCGTCGGGCCGGTCCATTGGAAACACCGCTGGACCGGCCTCGACCCGCGGCGCTGACCGACGTTTCAACAGCCACTAGTGTAGTGATTCACAATTGAGTGACTTTACGGAAGGGCAACAGGTGGGGCAGACATTCCTGTCTGCCAGGGAAATCGGGCAAGCCTGGCAGACAGGAATGTCTGCCCCACCTGTCAATCCCGTGATTTATAAAACCCCAATAGCGTGACGCACTACACTAGCATACCCACCGATAACGTCTTGTTTCCGCGTTCCGCGCGGGAACAACCCACCGCGTTTGACGTTCCGCATTGTCTTGCGCTGCTGGACACTGCGGCACAATAATGAAACAGCCAATGCGGCTGGGCTGGCAGTTGTACTGCCGCCCCGGGGTTGCATTGCAGCCGCCACCAGAACGTGCGCATCGGCCGCGATTCGTGAGACCATTTTGAGGCAGGCACGGATACAATTCCTGTAGGAGGTAATTCCCGTGAAAAGGTCGAATCACATCTTGTGGATTTTGGCAACACTGACGTTGATCGCAGCCCGGGGCATCGCGCCCTGTTGGGCCGATGAGCCGTCGAAAGCGAAAACCTCTCCCGCGGCTGGCAAGAAGCCCGACGAGCGGCAGTCGGTCGATCTCCGTCCGCTCTTTCAACAGTGGAAGCTCGACGCCCGCAGCCAGGGCGGCCGAGGCACCTGCTCGGTGTTCGCGTTGAACGCCGTCATTGAATATGCCGTCGCCACGAAACAGCAGCGGGGTACGCGGCTAAGCGTCGAGTTCCTTAATTGGGCCTCGAACGCAACCGCCGGCGCGGCGACCGATGGCGGCTGCTTCTCCAAGCTCTGGGCCGGCTGTGCGGCCCACGCCGTCTGTCCCGAGGCCGACATGCCCTATGCCGACAATTTCGATCCCGCGCGAAAGCCAAACAAGAAAGCGATCGCCGCCGCCGCGAAAATCCGCGCCCTCGGTCTGCGACTCCACTGGATCAAGCAATGGGATTCGAGCCACGGCGCCAGTGACGAGCAGATCGCCGAGATCAAGCGGACGCTGCGGCGGCGTTGGCCGGTCTGCGGCGGATTCCTCTGGCCGAAGAACGAAGGCCATTGGTGGAAGAGCGGCGTTTTGCAGAAGTGCCCGCGCAGGGCTGTCATGGATGGCCACAGCATCGTGCTGGTCGGTTTTCGCGACGACCCAACCCAGCCGGGCGGCGGCGTCTTTCTCATCCGCAACTCCGCCGGCCCAAGCCGCGACGGCATGATGACCTACGATTATGTCCGCGCCTACCTGAACGACGCCGCCTGGATCGATTTCCCCGGTGCAACCAAAGGCGGCCCGCGCCGGCAGTCGCCCAAGCCGTCGCCGGTAAAACTGTCAACACCGTTGGCAGAATTGTATCCCGATGCCACGACGGTATTTAAGGACAGCTACTCCATGACCGTTGACAACCGGGAGAAACTATGAACAAACTCGCTCTGGTTGCCGCGACGGTGATCGCCCAGGCGCTCTGTTGTCGAGGGTTCGCCTTGGAATCGCCGACGAATCCAGCCCGGCAGGTGATTTCGCTTGACGGCGATTGGCTCTTTCAACGCGATGGGGCGAAAAGCGACGACTGGAAGACGATCAGCGTGCCCGCCGGCTTCGATCAGCACGAGGGGATCGACTTCCACGGCGTCGGCTGGTATCGGAAAGTGATTCCGGCGTTTCCGCTCCCCGCCGGCAAGCGGGTGCTGCTCCATTTTCAAGCCGCGGCCACCGAGGCGGAAGTCTGGTGGAACGGCCGGCGGGTCGGCACGCATCTCGGCGGCTGGACGCCCTTTCGCTGCGATATTACTGAAGACGTGCGCAAAGCCGCCGCGGGCCGGCCGCACGAACTGCGGGTGCGGCTCGATGAAAAGGTCGGCCACAACACACAGGGGTTTCTGCCGATCATCGCGCCCCACTTCGGCGGCCTGTGGCAGGACGTGCAACTGCTCGTTGTGCCGGAAACTTACTGCGACGACCTGAATCTGCTGGCCGTCGGAAATCTGAAGACCTGCGAGATTCAACTCGATATTCCCCTGTGCGGCAAACTGCCCGTCGCTGAAGAACCGGTCCGTTTCCGCTGCCGTTTGCGCGGCCAGGCGGATTGGTTCACGCCGCCACTGCGAACCATCTTTGCGAAAGACCGGCTTCAAGTGTCGGCCAAGCTGACCAGTCCCCGCCCCTGGTCGCCCGACGAGCCGAATTTGTACGAAGTCGCGCTTACCATCGGCGGCAAGAACGGCGATCGAGTCTGCACGCGCGTCGGTTTTCGCACGATCGAGGCATTTGGCCCGGAGTTGCGACTCAACGGCCGGCCGTTGCAAGTCCGCGGCGTGCTCAACTGGGGCTACTCGCCGCCGCTTGCGGCGCCCAATCCGGGCGAGGCGGTTTGGCGGCAGGAGATCGAAATGGCCCAACGCCGCGGCTTCAACGCGATGAAGTTCTGTCTCTGGGTGCCGCCCCGGCGATACCTCGAACTGGCCGACGAACTGGGAATGCTCGTCTGGATGGAATATCCCACCTGGCATCCGACGCTTACGCGGCAATTCATAGAGCCGCTGCGGCGCGAGTTCGGCGAGTTCTTCCACTACGACCGCAATCACCCCTCGGTCATCCTCCGCAGCCTGACCTGCGAAACCGGGCCGAGCGCCGAATTGCCGGTGATCCGGAGTCTTTACGATCTGGCGAAAGCGACGATTCCCGGGCGCTTGTGGAAGACGACTCCAGTTGGATCGGCTGGAACCGCGTTTGTGATTTCTACGATGACCATCCCTACGGCAACAATCACACCTGTGTGAAAACGCTGCAAGGCTTCAACCGCTACATCCTCGCCCACGGCGTGAAGCCGCTTCTGCTGGGCGAGGCGATCGCCGCCGATACGTGGATCGACCGCGAGGCGATCCTGGCCCGGGTTGGCACGCAGCGGCCGTGGTGGCTGCCCGGTTTCTGCGATGAAATCCCGCGTTGGTTGGAACGGATGCGGCAGGCGGCCGGGCCAATCAGCAGCCAGCAACTCCGCGACGATTCGCTCCGCTATGCAATGCTGATGCGGAAATTCCAGATCGAAGCCTATCGCCGCGAAGTCCCCTACGGCGGTTACAACGTCAGCGTCATCCGCGATTTCTCCACCGCCTCGATGGGCCTGCTCGATTACCTCGGCCGGCCGAAGTGGTCGGCAGCGGATTGGGCGTGGCAGGGTGATACGATGTGCCTGTTGAAGACCGAGGCCGACCGCCGCAGTTTCGCCGCGGGCGGCCGGCTGCGCGGCGAGATTCTGCTGAGCCACTTCGGCCGCGAGCCGATCGCAAACGGCCAGTTGCAGGTTGTCCTCCAGGAAATGGCCGATCGCGGCGAAATCCTGCAACGCTGCCAACGCAGCGGCATCGAGCAGAACGTCGGCACGCTCTCGCGCCTGGCGGAGTTCGACTGGGCGCTGCCGCCGACGAAGGAACCGAGACATCTCCTCTTGTCCGCAACGTTGCAAACGGCCCAAGGCGAGTTTCGCAACGCCTGGCCGCTCTGGCTCGTTCCGTCGCCGCGGCCGGATTGGGCCGCCAACGTGCGGCTGCACTCGTCGATCTCGGACGAAACGGCCAAAGACCTCTTCCCGGGCACGGCGCAGGGCCGATCAGTTTTCCAAGTTACGTGGCACGGGCATCTTGCCCGTGGCCGAAAAACACGGGCAAGATGCCCGTGCCACGCCAGATATTGTTACCGAACTTGAACAATTGATTGGCCCTGGTGCGCGGCGGCTCGGCCGAGACGGTGCCGAGAGCGTGGTGGTGGCGGCGACGCGGTTCGACGATGATTTGGTACAACTGCTCCAAAACGGCGGGCGGGTGCTGCTGCTTCCCGACGGCGGCAAAAACAGCCTTCCGCTTGCCGAGCAGTGGTTTCTCCGCGGCGGGCCCTGCATTCCCGGCGGCGTACTATCGGGAAGGGTCCCGCGCGATCTCTTCGTCGAACTCCAGCATTTCGATCTCGCCGGCCAGGTTGTGCCCGACATCGACTATCTTGACGGCATCGACCCGATCTTGATGCTGTGGGACACTCACGATCTGAAGACGGTCAAGACGCACGGCTTGGTTTTCGAGACCCGCGTCGGAAAAGGCCGATTGCTGGTCAGCGCATTGCGCCACGCCGGCCGAGAAAACGCCGCCGGCCGCTGCAAGTGTTGGTCGACCAACTGAACTCGCCCGTTCCGCCCAAGCATACAGCGAGCCATCCTCTGTGGATAAGAACAAGGGAAGGGAAGGAATAAAAGGTCAGGCAAGGGTAAAGACTCCCTTTACTCTTCCTCCCGTGCTCCGCGATAGTGTCTCAGGTCACTTCTTCCAGCCACTCATCGGGTACTTCCAAGAATGAACCGTCAGGATACTTTACGGTGGCGTATATAGCGCCTGAAGGCATCTCACTTGGATCGCCGGCTTCGACAACCCGTTTCATTACGACGCTCACTTGGGAACCGGGGTTGTATTCAACTGGAGCATTATGTTTGATCCGCCCCTCTCTGTTAAGAGAACTTATTCCGATTTGATTCCATAACGGAGTATGGGGGTGCGGGTGGATTACTTCATACTCTATGGATCGGCAGTAGAAGAAAGGTCTTGACTCTGGCATATCTATTAGGTAGTTCAAGGACTTCGGCAGGACATCCTCTTCATCGTAGGAGCGAATAGCGAAAAGTACCGAGCCTGCGTGTTCCGTTATCTGGATAGAATCAAAATCGAAACAACCATGCCATTTTGTCGGCCAGTAGAATTCCCTAATATCCCGAAGGATAACCACTATGCGGGACAGATCTAGGAATTGGTTAGACGAGCGAGGTTCATGGCCTCCTGGATCATAGGGTGCACGCCCGAGTTCTTTGTCAAGAGCATCAATCGTCAGGATGCCTTGAGGGTGTAGGTGCGTGCAGAACAACTCAAGCTTAACAACGAATGCATCTCTGAAGCGTTCAAAACGGTCAACAAACGACTTGAATTCCGTACGATCAAGGTGCCTATATTTCATAGTAAAGTGCTGGTGTTATGAGCCGTCGTTCTATCAACCGGCCCCTTTATTCGGGCCGGTAGAGTTTGTCCTTCCATGCGGGATCATTGGCGTTGGCGTCGGTGGGTTTGCCCTCCTGCCGCGGCCAGACGATCATTTCGCCCGGGGCGCGATGGTCCCAGGCGTAGTAGGGGACGGCGGTGAGCTTGCGGCCGTCGGCGGCGGTGGCGGTGATGACCGTCACCCCGCCGAGCAAGTCCTTGCGATGCTCGACGGCGAACTTCGGATCGCTGGCCAGGACGATGTCCTTGGCGTGGCCGCCGTTATCGACCGCCTCGAAGCAGTAGACGATCGGCCCGCGCTGGATCGCCACGCGGCCGCGATCGGCTTGCACGTGGGGATTGGCCTCGATGCGTTCGACCGGCATCGGCATCGTCAGCTCGACCACGTCGCCCGACTGCCATTGGTGCCTTACCATCGCGTAGCCCTTCTGCATATCGAGGGGCGCGACGGCGTTGCCATTGATGGTGATTTTCGGGCCGCGGCACCAGGCGGGGATGCGCAGGGCGACGGTGAATCGGCCCGGCGTGTTCGGGTCCACGGTCAGCCGCACGGTTCCGTCCCAGGGATACTGAGTCTCTTGCGTGAGCGTGACGGTGTTGTAGCCGACGGGGATTTTCGCCGTTCCCGCCACGTACAGATTCACGTAGGCGCCCTGCTTTCCGCTGGCGTAGGCATAGCCGGGCAGCGAGGCGAGAAAGCGGGCGACGTTCGGCGGACAGCATGCGCAGTCGAAGAAGGGCTCGCGATGGTGACGGCCGTCGCTGGCTAGCGGATTGACGTAGAAGTACTTGCGCCCATCGAGGCTCACCCCGGAGAGGATGCCGTTGTAAGCGACCCGCTCGACCACGTCGGCGTATTGGGCGTCGGCGTGCATCAGATTCAGCCGATGGGCCCAGAGGGCCAGCCCCACGGCGGCGCAGGTCTCGCAGTAGGCCGAATCGTTCGGCAGTTCGTAACGGTTGCCGAACGCCTCGCCTTCGGAGCGGGCGCCGATGCCGCCGGTAATGTACATCTTCCGCTGCGTCACGTCCTGCCAGAGCCGCTGCATGGCGTCGATCAACTGCTGATCGCCGGAGATTGCGGCCACATCGGCCGTGCCCGAGTAGAGATACATCGCGCGGACCGCGTGGCCGACGATCTCGCTCTGCTGCCGCACGGGCATGTGGTCCTGATGATACTCGCCCCAAGTCTCGCGTTTCGACTTGTCGCCGCGGGTGTCGATGAAATACTTGGCCAGCGCCGCGTATTTCTCTTGGCCGGTCGCCTGCGAGAGCTTTACCAGGGCCAACTCGATCTCCTCGTGGCCGGGCACGCCCTGCCGTTTCGTCGGGCCAAAGACGCTGTCGATGAAGTCGGCGTATTTGACCGCCACGTCGAGCAGCGTCCGCTTGCCGGTGGCGCGGAAATGGGCCACGGCCGCCTCGATCAGGTGGCCGCAGCAGTACATTTCGTGCATGTCGCGGAGGTTTGTCAGGCGTTTGCCCGGCTCGGCCAGCGTGAAATAGGTGTTCAGGTATCCGTCGGGCTGTTGGACGGCGGCGATCTTGGCGATGATCTCATCGACCTCTTTCTCCAAGGCCGGATCGGGATGGGCGGCCAGCGAATACGAGGCGGCTTCCAGCACCTTGTAGACGTCCGAATCGTTGAAAACCAATCCCTGGAATTTCCCCTGCTTCTTCGCCGCGTTGACAAAATTGTCGATCCGCCCGGTCTTCTTGCACCACTCGATGTTGTGGGGCAGCGAGGCGGTGCGGTTGGTCTCGATCCGCGGCGTCCAGAACTCGTCGTCCAGTTTCACGTCGGTAAACGGCACGCCCGAGAGCAAGCGGTGCTTCGGCCCCTCGTCGGCCACGGCCGCGGCGGAAAGCAGCAAGAAAAACGGCGTGAGAATGAGTGGGAGATTCATGGCAAAACTCCTTTATACCGGCGTTGGGAGCGGAGGCATCCCGGCGGCGGCGACCGCCGAAGTGCAGAGGGATATCATGGCAGGATAAGCGCAAGATACACTGCATCGCCGCGCAATGCAACAATGTGCTGGCGGCGGCGCGACTCGTCCACTGCCGGACAGGCCGTAAAGGCATAGGAGTCCAAGCGAGAAAAGGGGGCACATTGTTGCGTCTGCGAAATTGGACTCACCCCCTCGTGCGTGCCCACCGAACCGCAGGGCCGACCATCCAACGGCCGTGGGGTTGCTTGTACTTTTCGGTCGGCTAAACTAAGGGTGATCTCTAATCGGCAGCAGGAAGAGGCACGCGGCCGGGGCGAGGGTGGCCCGTCGTTGAAGGGGTGCTCTCCTTTGGCAGTCAACCACCGTGTCTATCTTCCAAGGAATTGCTGCGATGTTTCGCCGCCGTGCAATCGCTCTGGGCGTTGTGTCGTTCCTGTTGTCCGTTGCGAACGCGCAGGCACAAGTCTCCAACGTGTTCAACATGCCGTCTGGGCAAACGAGTCTCTCGTTCGTCACCGTCGGCGATCCCGCAAATGCGGCGGATAGCACGGTGAGGAATGGTGGCACGACAGGCTACGGTTCTGTGCCGTACGCCTACCAGATGGGCAAGTACGACGTAACAGTCGGCCAGTATTGTCAGTTTCTCAACGCTGTGGCCAAGACGGACCCCTACGGACTGTTCAACAGCGGCATGGCCACGGCCTATTCGACCATCAAGATAACCCAGAGCGGCAGTCCGGGCAGCTACAGCTACGCGGTTACGGGTAGCTACAGTCAGGCCGCTAACTGTCCGATCGCCGCCGTCTCTTGGGGTGACGCAGCCCGCTTCTGCAATTGGCTGGCCAACGGCCAGCCGACCGGCCCCGAAGGCAACGGAATTACGGAGACTGGGTCGTACACGCTCAACGGATGGACTGACAACACAGACCTTATGAGCGTGACCCGCAACGCGGGAGCCACCTACGTCATTCCGACGGAAAACGAATGGTACAAGGCGGCGTATTACAAGGGTGGAAGCACTAACGCAGGTTATTGGGCCTACCCGACGCAAAGCGACACAGCGCCGGGCAACACGCCACCAAACGGCGCGAACTACGAGATCGGCGCTAAATTCACCGACCCGGCCAACAAATTAACGCCCGTTGGGGCGTTCAGTGCGTCCCCCGGCCCTTACGGCACGTATGATATGGGTGGTGACGTTTGGCAGTGGAACGAGACGGCCGTCACTAGTTCGGAGCGCGGTTTAGGCGGCGGCAATTGGGACTACTACTCCAACTTCTTGGCCTCGTCCTACCGCAACGACGATTACCCGACGGACCAGGGCTACGACGTGGGGTTCCGCGTGGCATGTGTTCCCGAGCCGGGTACCCTTGCCCTGTTGCTTGTCGGTGTCTTGGGCCTACTCGGCTACGCTTGGCGGGAAGGGAAAAGGGGATGAGTCCAAGTATTTATCCTTCCCTGGTCTCCCGCGAGGTTGAATGGTGGATTCGAGGCCGAGTTTTTCGGCAGTCATTTTCTTCCCCGACCTATGCCGGCCCGGCTTCGTCCAGTTCGTAACGGCGAATCTTGCGATCGAGCGTCGAGCGTTCGACGCCGAGGATGCCGGCCGTTTTGCTCTTGTTCCAACCGGTGTGATTCAACGTGTCGAAGATGTGGCGGCGTTCGACGTCGTCCAGCGAAATCGCCTGGAACTTCCCCGGGCCGTAGGGCATTTCCGTGTCGCCGGCAGTGGCCAACTTCGTCAGCAGCAGGTCGTCGGCGTCGATCTCCTGTCCGCGGCAGAGCACCACCGCCCGCTCGATCACGTTCTTCAACTCGCGGACGTTTCCGGGCCAGAGATACTTGAGCAATTGCTCCTTGGCGGCCGGGGTGAAGCCCTTGATCTTCCGCCCGGTCTCGGCATTGAACTTTTGCAGGAAGTAGTCGCTCATCAAGGGGATGTCTTCCTGGCGTTTGCGCAGGGCGGGGACGACGATTTCGAGCACGCGGAGGCGGAAGTAGAGATCGCGGCGGAAACGCCCCGCGGCCACGTCCCGCTCCAGATCGCGGTTGGTGGCGGCGATGACGCGGACGTCGACCTTGACGGGCTTGCTGCCGCCGACGCGCTCGAAGGGATGCCCCTCGAGCACGCGGAGAAACTTGGCTTGCAGCCCGGGGCTCATTTCGCCGATTTCGTCGAGCATCAGCGTCCCCTTGTGGGCGGCCTCGAACTTGCCGATCTTCCGCTCGGTCGCCCCGGTGAACGCCCCGCGCTCGTGGCCGAACAACTCGCTCGCCAACAGGTCGGCCGAGAGTGCGGCACAATTCAGGCAGACGAAAACGTTGTCGTGCCGCGGGCTGTTGTAGTGGACCGCGCGGGCGACCAGTTCCTTTCCCACGCCGCTTTCGCCGCGGATCAACACCGTGGCGTTGCTGGCCGCCGCGCGAGAAGTCTCCTCGGTCACTTGCCGAATCGCCGCGCTGCGGCCGATGATTTCGCTGCGGATGCCCAGCCGCTCGCGCAGCTCGACGTTCTCGGTCCGCACCCGCGTCAGATTCTCGGCCAATTCCTGCCGGCGGCGAATGTTCTCGATGGCGACCGCCACGGTGTCGGCCACCGCCAGGGTGAACTCAAGATCGTCGGGATCGGGCACGACCGTCCGATCGGTCGAATACAGATGGATCAGGCCGAACACCTGGTTGCCGCGGCGCACCGCGCGCAGATCACGCTGGTGGCCAGGATTTCGCCGCGGCTGTCGCGGGTGCCCAACGTGCTATCGTCGATGACGTTGCGGGCCAGCACTGCTTCGCCTTCGCGCATTACGGTCGTGGCCAGGAAATTGGAAACCCGGTGGTACTGATGCGAACTGGAACTGCGGGAGGCGATGATTTCCAGATCTTCCCCCCGCGGTTCGCCCGCCGCGTTGGCCGACAAGAGCAACAGCGCCCCGGCGTCGCTTTGCGTCCCCTCGGCCAACCCGCCCAGCGCCAACTCGGCCATCGCCGCCACGTCGGGCGCCTTGGCCAACTCGAAGGCCAAACGGCACAGCTTTGCCGCGGCGCGGCCGATCTTCGAGACGCCGTTCTCCTCCTGGTCGCCGGCGGCCAGAAGTTTCGTCTTGCCGCGACGATGCGTGATCGTTGTCGGTTCGCAGGCCGCCAGCACGTTCGACTCGTCGTCGGCGGGCGTCGGCGGGGCCTCGGGCGAAAGCCGCCGGATCACCGAACTGCCGTCGCCCGACGAAGTGAACGCATCGGAGAGTTTGTGAACGAAGACCAGTTGGGTGTGGCCGATGCGAACGACGTGGCCGGGCTTCAACAGCCAGTCGCCGCGAACTATCTCGCTGCCGACCATCGTGCCGTTGCGGCTGTCGAGGTCGCGCAGCATCCACTGCCCGCTCGACATGAACACTTCGGCGTGATTTCGGCTGCACCGCTCATCTTTCAATACGATCTGACTGGTCGGGGCGCGGCCGATGGTGACTGCTTGACCAGGCACCAGTCGGAAAACGTCGCTCCATTTCGACCCCTCGCGGATCACCAGATACGCCAACTGCGACACAGCCTTGCCCTCGCCCTGTGTGTAGCAAAATCGCACACTTTACTTAGCTTAACTCGACTGGCAGGGGGGATGCAAGGGTTGTGATGCGCAATAACGCCGCACTTCCTGCCAGGAACCAGTCCGCAGTGGGGGTAACATGCGACCATAGCGGTGTTTCACTACGTTTAGCCGCCGTCTGCAGGGCGGCGAGCATCAGGGCCAACGTCCCGTCGGCCGCTAAACGACCAGGCGGGCAATCCGTTAGTGTGCTCAAACGGCTCGGTTTGCTTGCATTTTCCACAGCGGCGGACTAACTTATCTATGTAACCGGAGTTACCAGAAGAGGCGCCGCCCGACCCCTGCGCCCACCGGCGGGGACGGGTTGCCGCCCGCCATTTCCAGGAGCTTGCTCATGTCGTACCGCGCCATTGCGGCCAAGTGTCGCTATTGTTTCGTTCTCGCGTCTGCCGTCGCTTGTGCGATCATCGCAATGTCGCCTGCGTCCAGCCGAGCCCAGGTGATTGCCGCCGCGGTCGGCGGTGTGTCGATCGACGCAGACGGGGTGCTGAAAAACGCTACGCCGGCTAATATGAACAAGCTCTGCGACTTCTATCGCCAGGGGCTGGAGCAGATTCCCGGCGATCTGAACGGCACCGTCGGGATGCGAAAGGTCTCGCTGCGACGTTTGGAAGCGGCGATCGACGCCTGTGCCCCCAACAACAAGCCGCTGCCCGACGCCATCAAGTACCTCGCCGGTTTGCAGCACATCCGCTACGTCTTCGTCTATCCCGAACAGAAAGACATCGTGCTGGTCGGGCCGGGCGAGGGATGGAAAGTTGACGACCGCGGGAACGTTGTCGGCGTCACGACCGGTCGGCCGGTAATGCTGTTGGACGACCTGCTGGTGGCGCTTCGCACGGCCAAGGACGCGGCGCAAGGCGGCATCACCTGCTCGATCGATCCCACGCCGGAAGGGCTCGCCCGCTTGAGTCAGTTGAAACTGCGTCCGGGCACCGATTCGGCGACGTTGGCAGAGGAGTACGAGAAGGCGATGGGAATCCAGCAAATCCGTTTGCACGGCGTGCCCGGCACCAGTCACTTCGCCCGCGTCCTGGTGGCGGCCGACTATCGCATGAAGCGGATCGCGATGGCGCTCGACAGTTCTCCGGTGCGTGGTCTGCCCAGTTACTTGCAGATTGCCAAGCCGTCGAAGAAGATGATTTCGCCGCGATTTTGGCTGGAGCCGAAGTTCGACGCCCTGTTGGCCGACGCGAACGGTTTGGCCTTCGAACTGTGTGGTTCGAGCGTGAAGGCCATGACCGAGGACGATTTCATTGCCGCCAACGGCGGAGTTCAGCACAGCGGCAAAACCGGCGTCATGGCACAGAAATGGGCCGACATGATGACCGACAAATATCCCGAATTGGCCGTGGCCGATCCCATTTTCGGCCAATTGCAGAACTGCATGGAATTGGCCGTCGTTGGAGCGATCGTCGTCAAGGACAATCTGCCGCAGAAGGCCGGTTATGACTTGCCCGTCCTGCTCGGCTCGTCCGCGGTGAAGTCCGACGTGTATTACGCGCCGAAACAAACGCCGACCATCGCCAGCATTCTGAAGAAGGGTCGCGGGCAGATCGCCGGCGTTTCCGGCGGCGTGGCCATCAACTCCTGGGCCTACGCCGACAAGGTCAAGACCAGCGACAAGGTGGCGGCCGTCCGCAGCAAAGCCGCCTTCGACAAGACCGCCGGCTGGTGGCAGAATTAGTGCGACGCGTGCTCACCAGCGACTGAGGAATTCCAGGTGATCACGCATCGATTCGGCGTTCAGTTCACCATAGAGGTGAAACAGACGCCGCAGCACGTCGCCTATCGGTCGCTGGCTCGACACGATGATGCCGGCGTGATGCCGTCCCTGTCGCATTCAGGTTGTGTGAAGCCCGGCGAAATGGGCCGCGTTGAAAGTGAAGAACACGCGACCGTGGGCCGATGCCCATTGAAGCTGCGATTCGTCGGGTTGCCCGCGGCGGCCGACCTCCGGCGTGGAACAAACGTCGATTTTCGTCCGACGCGACGCGGTGGCGACCGCACCGTAAACGTCCTCGTCCAGGAAGAAACGAATCGCTGCCATCAGACGGAATCGCCCGTGTGCGGACCAGCGATTATCGACTCTTCATCATCGGCAGCCAAGGCAGCCTCAATCTCGTCCAAGTGGTCGTAAGCGTAGGCTAAAGCATCGTGAACGTCCGCCGGTCGGAGTCCCGCATACTGCTGCACGATCTCCTCGACACTCATGCCCTGGCGGTAACATCCCAAGACTATGGCAACCCGGATGCGCGTGCCCGACACGACTGCTTGGCCGCCACAACGGGCAGCATCGCTTTCGACATTTCGGTAGTCCAGCTTGGGCATTTTGCGAAGTCCTTCGATCGTATCACCGCCGGTCGCCACGCCTCGCTCCATTATACCACGAAAGACCGAGTGAACCAACTACGCCAGCGAGGAATCGAGCCCACTCAATTCTCGAAACTGGGTGAATCTGTGGGGTGGGTCAAGCGCAGCGGGCGCCACCTTCTGCATCGTTCGGGTTCTCGTCTACTTTGCGCCCTTCTCTTTTTCCTTCACTTTTTGGTGCTCGAAGACGGGCGGAGCGCTCTCGACCTGCACAAAGCCGCTTGAATGCGGCACGGGCACTTCGTCGGCCACCTTCCGGCCGCGGCGGACGGAGTGGCTTAGCCAGCCGCTATGGGTCTCGTCGCGCTCGCGGGCGATGTGCTGGCCGCGGATCTTCTCTTGCAGCCGCATGATCCCTTCCAGCAGCGCCTCGGGCCGCGGCGGACAGCCGGGAATATAAACGTCGACGGGCACGATCAGGTCCACGCCGCGGACGACGTGGTAGCCGTGTTCAAAGTAAGGGCCGCCGGCGGTCGCACAGGCGCCCATCGCGATCACGTACCGCGGTTCGGCCATCTGTTCATAGAGCCGGTGCAGACGGCTGGCCATCTTGTAGCTGACGGTGCCGGCGACAATCATCAAATCGGATTGCCGCGGGCTGGGCCGAAATGCCCCCGCCCCGAAACGATCCAGGTCGTACCGGCTGGCACCGGCCGCCATCATCTCGATCGCGCAGCAGGCCAGCCCGAAGGTCATCGGCCAAAGGCTGCCTTGGCGGGCCCAGTTGATCGACTGCTCCAGCGTGGTCAGTACGACCCCTTCTTCAAAACGACCTTCGATCCAGGGTTGCGTCATGTCAGAGTTCCTTGTCCAAGTGGGACAGTATAGCCGAGCGACGGTTCGTTGAAAACGGGAAGGGGGAGGGGAGAGAGGAGAGGGGAGAGAGGAGAGGGCTTGGCACTGAAGTGCCCAGCCCTTTTGCCGGCATCGCTGGGCACTGAACACTACAGTGCTAACTTGCAGTGTCGATGGGCGCTCACCACGGAGAACACGGAGAGCGGGCAGAAGCATGGCAGAACACGGAATGGCCACCCAACTACGGCCGTAGATCATCCACAATGCTTCCCCGTCGCATAGCGTCGACAGAAAAGGCATAAGTGTAACCCATTGCTATTTTTAGCTTTATACTCCGTGGACTCCGTGTCTCCGTGGTTCACTTAGCGCCGTAGTGTGAAGTGCCCAGCCCTCTCCTCTCTCCCCTCTCCGCGCACAAAACGGCCCCCGGATTCTTCCTTCTCCGGGGGCCCAATCGCCGCTGATTCACGGACGCGTCACGAGATGTCTAGGCGATCATCTTGACGTTCTCGTGCGCGGACCCTTCGGCCCGCGGCCTTCCTCGAATTCGACCTTCTGGCCTTCGCGCAATTCCTCGATCGTGACGCCATCCAACGCGGAGTGGTGGAAGAACAATTCCCCACGCTCTCCTTGAATGAAGCCAAAACCCTTGTCCATGATCAACTTCTTGATCGTACCCTGCGGCATGTTTGCCACTCCTCGAAAAAACAGAAACGTGAAGCACGAAATAGTTGGGAAGCGTCGTTCAGCATCCCCTTCCGTGAATGACCGTCCCAACCGAGACGCGTGAGGGGAGCAAATCAACCGCAATCGAAGAGCCGCATCGAAACAACGCCGCTTCCGCGAAACGCAGTGTGACCCGGCCGAACCCTCGGAAGGAGTTGAGAATCCAGCCACCGCCACCCCATTCATTAGGTACTATACCACGCCGACAAGGGCGAGGGGAAGGGCCATCCGGATTTTTTCCAGGAGAGCTGCGAAGTCCTTCGTAGCACGGCCATCTTGGCCGTGACACACGGGCAGGATGCCCGTGCTACGACTGAATTCTCGACTTTGCTGTTCTCCTGGGATTTTTTCGACAATTCCGCGAAATCCCGATTTTGCCGCTCTGCCGCGTCTTACTGCCACAACCCTTCCGCCATCCACACCGCCAGTGGAACGAAGATCATCAGCGGTGCCCATGCCGCCAGCGGGGGGAAGGCGAAAATCCAGTAGGAGATCGCACCGAGGTTCTGCACCCCCATCACCACCAGCGTAAAGACGGTGGTGACCACCACGCATATCCCCATAGCGACAAATACGTTGCGGTTCTCCCGCGTCACCACCAGCGGCAGTCCCAGAAAGAGCAGCGTCATGTCCAGCAGCGGCTGCACGATCCGGGCGTGGATCGCCACCTTCTCCTTCGCGCCGTAGTCGAGGCTCTGATTGCGCAGGCCGCGGATCAGTTCGGCCGTCGAGCACAACTGCGTCAGGCCCGTGCCGCCGGTCAACTGGTCGAAATCGACCTCGCTCACCACAAAACACTCGTCCGCTTTCAGCCAGGACGTGTCGCGGGGGGTCAGGAGCACCGGCTGCCCGTCGAGCGAGAGCGATGGCCGTGCGGTGAGGTTTTTCGGACGGCGCACGCCCTTGAACAGGTATCCGCCCGGCCGAACGTCTTGCGGCGATTTGCAGGGCAGTTTGTAGAAGGCGTTGTCGGCGGTCAACTCGACGCTGTAAGTGGAGAGGCCCGGCGGCATGCGAAAATGGGGCTCTTCGATCCGCTGTTGGTCGGCGAAGCTGTTCTTGCCGCCCAGCAGAACGTTGGTGCGGCCGTCATAACGCCAGCTCAGTCCCTGCGGCTTGCTGCCGCCCGGGTCCTTGGAACCGCGCGACAACTCATGGCGAAAGCGCGGCATGACAATTTCGCGGTTGGCCGCCAAGATCAGGCTGACGACGGCCACGGCGGCGATGATCGGCAGCAGCACGCGGATCCGCGACACGCCCGCCGCCATCAGCGCCGTCATCTCGTTGTTCCGCTGGATCCACGAGACCGTGAACATCGCCGAAACCAACGCCAGCAACCCGCCGACGCGATCGAACAGCCCGATCGTCTGAAACAGGTAAAAGCTGGCGATGAACCGCGGCACGCTGCCGGCGGCCCTGCCGGCCGCGACAAACTCGTCCAGGTTCGTGAACAGATCGAAAACGATCACGATGCCGACGAAGCTCAAGAAGCAGATCAGGAACGTCTGCACGAA
The DNA here is from genome assembly GCA_963823895.1 of uncultured Planctomycetaceae bacterium. Lineage (GTDB taxonomy): Bacteria > Planctomycetota > Planctomycetia > Pirellulales > Thermoguttaceae. The sequence goes on along the minus strand of CAWGNG010000036.1, from coordinate 171,505 downwards.
CTGCCGCAGCAAATAGCGGTCGATGATTCGCATCTGATCTCCAAGCCGCTTGCGGCTTCGCAATCAGTCCGTACCGACGGCGTTTCGTCGAACGAGCCCGTATTTCACACCGCTGTGTGCCACTGCTTGGCACAAGCAGTGCCGGAGCAGCGGGTTACGCTCCCTGCACTGCTTCTGCGAAGCAGTGGCACACCAGTGGCCCGTATGACCGCGTGGTGAGAAGTGGGGGGAACCCCGATTCTCCGCCGCGCAGTCTCAGTCGAGAACGCCTGTCAAGGGCGATAGCATAGGACAATTGCGGCGGCCGGGTCAAGGCGAATCGCGTCTACCGCTGCGGATGCCCTATTCTTCGGGCTTCGGCAAAATCCGCCTCCGCTTTTGCTTTCTCCGCCTTCGCCTGATACGCCAAGCCGCGATTGTAGTATGCCTGGGCGAACTTGGGGTTCAGGCGAATGGCCTGCGTGTAGTCGGCGATAGCTTTGTCAAGGCAAGGGTTCCTGCCGTCGGCGACCCGTGGGCGAGTCTCCGCCGCGCCGACCGGGCCGGCACCGGCAACATCTTTGCTGAGGTCGAGAGACGAAAGGTACCGGAGGACGGCTCATAGCGTCTTGCGGGCATGGCAGTGGCGGCGCCTTGTATTGCCTGCATGTGGTGTGCCCACCCTCGGCCGAGATACGCGTCGCTATCCTTGGGGGCGCGGCGAATGACCTCGCTGTAATCGGCTACGACCTTTCCGAACTCGCGCCTGTCTGCATACACGTCTGCGCAGGCGCAATAGTAGCTTGTAAGATCGTCGGCGTGATGGCGGATCGCTTCGGAGTAGTCGGCAATCGCCCTGTCATAATCGCCGTTTCTCGCATAGGCCCATCCCCGCAGGCCGTAGCCTCGGAGGAAGCCCGGATCAATGCAAAGCACTTGTGTGGCATTTGCAATGATATGGCCGAGGTTTTCATCGGCATAACTGACGATGCAGGACCTTTGACACGTCTGAAGCGTGGCCTTGACGCATTCGCGCAGTCCCCCTTCCCACGCTGCATCGAGCAGCGGCTTTAGGGCTTCAGCCGCGGGCTGGTTGCGGTTCGCGCAGGCCGCGGATCCATAGCTGGAAGGGCCCGGCGGCGTCAGCGCGCAGAAGGGCGTTAAGCGATTGGATGTCGCTATCGTCCGCATCGCGGAGAAACTCGGCCACGCGCTGGAAAAACTGTCCGCTCGGACACTTCGCATCGAGAAGAGCTGCATAATCGTTGCGAAAGTCCCGGAGCGAAAGGCGTTCGAGCCCTCGGGACGCCATCAGATCGCCGATGTTGGGATTGCATTTTGCAATCGCCATGCTCGCGGCAAGGAGACAGATCGGCCCGCTCTTGTCCGACCGGTAAATCCGCTTCAAATCCGCGGCGGACGCGTCCCCGTACCCGTCCAACATCATCACGGCGTCTCGGCCGACCGCGTCGGGCCAACTGCCGGAAACCCACGACAGATGGGCAACGGAAGAAAGGATGGACGCGATACGAGCGCTATCCGCATCTACCTTCTCCAACGCCGCAGTCGGCGCGGGGCGCACGGTATGGAAAAACTGTCGCTCTCCCCGCTCGAATTGTCCTCGCCGCCGCCAAAAAAGTCGATCGCCACCTTGTCGAGGGGTTTGCACACGTTCTTATCCACCGCACGCCGCAAAACGCGCCGGACCTTTTTATCGTCGCTCTCTGCAAGCCACTGCCAAACCGGGTCATAATCAAGTGCGAATGCCAGCAAAGAGCTTAGGGGACGTTGAGGAACGTAGGCGTTGGGGATTTTGGCGGTAGCGGCATGAACGGCGTCAACGCGGCGTTGGAACTCGCCCGGAACCACGGAAAACCGCAGCCGTTTGGGGGATTCGTGCGACGACTTTGCAACATCCCGCTTCTTATCCGGCTGCTTGTCATCCGGTTTCTTTTCGACGGATTCCTTGGAGACAAAATCGAGCGGTCTTCCCGAAGCCGCATCCAGACGCAACACCATATCCGAGTTGGTTATCGTCAGCACCCCACCCTCGATGGCACACTTCGTGCCCGGGCGATTCGCCATCTCAACAAAGAACACAGGATCGAGCGACAAGACAAGGTCCAGCGGCGAACTCAATTCCGACCTTCTTGATGTGATTCCCAGACCCCACGAAAGCGTGTGGTTTCCCTCCTTTTCCTCATTAGCATTTCCGTCGAGAAGTAGTGCCACTCTGCACGCCAACTGTGCATGTTCCAGTCGCGCAACTAAACGTCGCTTGCCGAGGAGATCGTACAAGCCCGTCTCCGTCGGCGACGCAACGGCCGTTAATTCCGAAGGCTTCTGCTGTGGCGTGCCATTGTACTTGATGCTGGAAAACGTGCCGTCGCTGGGCGAGAACACAAGACAGAACGAACCTTCGGCGCTTTCGCACTGGCAAACGAAGTCGCCGCCCCAGCGGTCGGAATTGGCCAGCCAGTTGCGGCATTTCAAGACAATCGCCTCTGCGGACGTGAGCGGCTTGCCAAGCGGAGGCGCGACGTGCAGTTCGACCACGTCGATCGACAAGACCGCTCCGTCGGCCGGCGCGGCCGGGCGGATCATCGTCACCTGCGACTTGATGAAACGCCCGGAACGCCATAGTTTCTCTTGAATGGCCGCCAGTTGCCCGCGGGTGGCGGGCAGGCCGGCTCGAAATCCCGTGTGCTTCAGGATTTCTTGCCGGGAGTTGGCCTCGTTGCCGGTAATCGTCACGCTGGCGAACTCGCTTCTCGGGCCTTCCTTGGAAATATCGATGACCAGATCGGCCTTCTTCGTCACCGGATTGACAACGACATCGACGGAGAACCGCGCAAAGAAGAAGCCCAAGTCGGCCAGGGCGTTGAAGACGTCGCCGTGGAGTTTCCAATCGTTCACGGTGGCCGGAAAGGCGGCCGGTTTTCCTGGCGACCAGAGCGGATCGCTCAAGTCGACGTTGTTCCCGTCGCGATCGACCCAGCAGGTTCCGCTTTGTCCGCGTCCTTCGCGGGGCGATCGCGGCAGGGCATTCTCGGGCGGATACGGTTGCGTAAGTCGGGCGATGAGTTGGGCGGCGGGAATCGCCCTGTTTCCGCGAATGCGTGTCTCGCCTGCCCGGTAGCGCGGGCCCTCCTTCACGCTCACGGTGATCGTGCTGGCCTTCATGTCCGCGCTCGCGTTGACCTGAACGTCCGGAAAACCGCAATTGCGATAGCCGGCGCGGATCAGCCGCTCAGTCGCCGCGACGCAGTTGTGGAGCGGCCCATCTGGATCGGCCGCCAACAGGAACTCGGGATTGAGAGACAGAGCTTCCGTGATCTCTTTCGGCAAGAAGGTCTTCGCTCCTTCGATCACCAGACGCTCGGCGTCGCCGAAATCGCCGACGGGCGTCGCGCTCTCCCGAGCCATTGCGACTTGAGTTAGGCACACGACCAAGCAGAGGCAAGAAACGACTCGCATTTTGAACCTCCATGTTCAATGTTGTCGTCAATACCGGGTGGGCCAGCCGAACGTGGCCGACGTCTGAAGGACTGGCATTATAGGCAATTCCGCTGCTTTGGGCAACGGCAATATCTGAGAGCGTGTGTGGAAGGGTGCAAAGCAGCTTCCGGTGTCCCAACGTGGCTCAAGCAAACGTCAATAGGAGAATCTGGCGTTTTTCGGTTAAGATGGCAATTTGTCGCAGGATAGGAAGTCACTTTGGATCGTGGAGGATCTGTCATGGACGGCATTTCGCAGCATTTACAGCGGAAATTCGAGCGGGTTTTGCTTGAGGCGAAGGATGCGATCATCGAGACCATTTTGGCGGGCTGGGACCGGAAGACCCCGCTCCATTTCAGTCAAATCGAGGCGGCTTCCCATCGGTTGGCGACCCGTTGGAGTTGTTGCTTTCAGGAATGGGCCGCGCGGGAGATGACGGCGGAAAGTCCCGACAGCGCCGCCTGTCCGACCTGTGGCGAAGTTTGTTCGCTGGAGTTGGTGGCCCGTACGATTCTCTCGACCGACGGTGCGGTCCCCATCTTGGAATGGAAAGGGACTTGTACCCGCTGTCGGCGGGATTTTTTTCCCTCTGCGGGCAGCGATGGGATTGGACAGTCGGGAACTAACGCCGGCGATGACGCAGAGGATCGTGTATGCCTCGGCCGAGACGCGATCGAGCCAACGCGCGTCGCTGGTGCTGAAGCACGTCGGTGGTAACGAGGTCTCAGCGAGCACGGTGCAGCGTGTAACGCACCAAGTGGGGATGGAACTGGCGGAGTTGCGAGATGAAGGGGATGCGCCGAACTGGTCCAAGCCCCCGAGAATCCACCCGAGTTGGCCGTCGTGGAAGCTGACGGCGGACGAATTCGCACACGGAAACCGGGCCAAGGTCGCGGCGTTCATGGCGAGGCTTGGCGCGAGACCAAGAACGCCAATTTGCTGCGAATGACGCACCAGACGTTTGCGGAAGACCCCGAACCGGAACTTCCGCGTGCGTTCACCAATCCCAAGCGAGTGGCGAAATTAGCGGAAAAAGAGGCTCCGTCAGCGATTTCGGCGGTATCTGCCGCGCCGCCTGGCGAGAAGGCTTGGCGTCCCCAGCGTCTGGTGCGCACGTGTCTTTCGAGCATGGCAGAGGCCAGCGTCTTCGGGCAACAGATGAAGCGGGAGGCCAACTGTCGTCGTTTTCCGCAGGCGCCTGCGCGTGCCTTTGTGGGAGACGGTCTTCCCTGGCATTGGTCTGTGTGGAAGCACTACTTTCCAAACTTTGTGCCCATCCTTGATTTCATCCACGCGCTGAGTTATCTGTACGCTGCGGCACTGGCGATGCACCCGGATTTCTCCGTTGCGTGGTCGTGCTATCTGCGCATGGCCCGCGCATGTTGGCAAGGTCGGGCGATGGAGGCGATGGACGAACTGAAGCGTTGGTTGGCTCCGCACGGTCTTGACGACACGGCCAAGCTGGACGAGAACGATCCGCGTAAACCGATCGTCGATGCCGCACGTTATCTGCGGAACAACCGCGGTCGCATGGACTATCCGCATTATCGACGCCTTGGGTTGCCGGTAACGTCGGCCTTGATGGAGTCGCTGGTCAAAGAGGTGAACTACCGGGTGAAGGGGACGGAGATGTTTTGGAACGACCCAGAGGGGGCGGAAGCGATACTCCAAGTCCGGGCCGCTACTCTATGCGACGACGACCGTCTCGGGCGCTACCTTCGCACTCGGCCGGGGTGTGCCTATGTCCGCCGCTCCACCGTCACCTCGGCCGCCTGAGCCGAGGCCGGAAGCTGCTTTGCACCCTGTGTGGAAAGGCGTGCTGGCTGTCAGCGTTCAGCGATCAGCGGTCAGCAACCAGCTTTGTAACGACTCCGAGCCGTTCCACGGCATCGTTTCGTCAATGCGTCACCGCGAATACGAGCACATTCGTGCCGATCCGCAGAGCGGAGTCGTCCTTCAGGCCGTAACTGTAGGCGTGGGGGAATTGCTCCCAGCCGTTGCCCAGATCGAAGCGGCTGTAGATCACCGCCAAGCGGCCGTCGAGCGTGATGCCTTCGAGTTCCGGTGTGTTCATCGCGCCGAAATCCTCACGGACCCGCGGCGTGTACTCGACCTGCTTGATGTCGTAGTGGCTGTGGTAGAGCGGATGATCGGCCGCAAGGCGTTCGAGCTTCGCCCCGGGCAGGGCCTTGGCGATCTCGCGGCGGAAGGAGGCGTCGAAGGCCAGCCGGCCGCAGCAGGCGTCGGCCAGCAGCAGCCCACCGGCTTTCAGATACCGCCCCAACGCCGCCGCCTCTTCCGCGGTCCAGAGAAAATCGCGGTGGCCGGTCATGTACAACAACGGATAGGTCGCCGCCTTGGCATCCTTCAGGCTGACGTTCTCCCGCTTGAACTTCACCTCCAGCGTCGAGTTGTCGCGGGCGAACTTCAACAGATTGTGTACGGCCGACGGATCGGGATCCCAATCGCCCTGGTGCATCAACTGGGCGAAGACAAAATCGTCGCGGCTCGGGGCCGACGCTTCCTGGTAGACCTTCGTCGTGCTCAGAAATCGGCCGAGTTGGAACGTGCCGAGGATGTACGTAATCAGGTTCGCGCCGACCTGCCGGGCCTCGTCGATCACCACGCGCGTGCCGCGGGGATGCTCGTGGCCGTCCCAGCCGCAGGTCAAGTCGCGCGGCGAAAAGATCACGCCCGCGCGGCAGCCGAAGTCGATCCCTTCCAGACAGGGCGGCTCGTTGAACGTCGAGCCGTCGCCCCGCTTGTACGTCAAATTGCCGAGCTTGTAGTACGACGCGTACGCCGGCTCGTCGGGCAGCATCTTGTGCAGCGGCCGATTGGGAAACATCAACTCGATCTCGCGGCGGAACGAGTCGGCGAAATCCTTCCATCCGCAACAGGCGTCGGCCAGGATCGTGCCGCCGTCCATCACGAAGCGGGCCAGCCGCGCGCGAAGCTCGTCGGTCAACGTGAACTTGTTGTGCCCGGCGAAAAGCAGCACCGGCAACTCGCGCGGATCGAAGGAGAAATGGGCGAAATCGACCTCGACCGCCCGGTAGTTGATCCCCAGTTTGCCGGCGGTCCAGGAGAGCAGGGTCATCACGTCGGCCGGATCGGTCATCCAGTCGCGATATTGAACGCGCTTTCCGTCCTTGGTCATCCAGCGGGTGTTGCCCAGCGCGGCCTTGCCGACCAGGGCGGGCGGACTCGGCGGCCGCTTCTTCTCGCTGCGACGCAACGGCGTGGCGGGCAGGGGCAACGGCGGAAACGACTCGCCGCCCGTCTGATGCTGCGGCTTGGCCAGCGGCGGCGGGCCACAATCGATCGGCCCGCTGTCGCCTTCGTCGGCCCAGCAGAGCGTCGGCAGGCCCAAGCCGCCTTCGATGCCGCCGCCGATGGCCGTCGCCAGCCCAAAGCGTTCGAGAAACCGCCGCCGCGAAACGTCGCCGCCACACTCCCCATGAGAATTGGCCATTGTCCGTGCTCCTTCCGCGTTTCGGATCGTAGGGTCGCCGCCCCGGCCGCACCGATACGCTCCCAACAGGGGGCCGAGACAACGACTCGAATTCGTTTCATTGTACTCTGTTATCCCGCACGACGCCACAACCATTGCTCGGGGCAGACAGTCTGCCAACCGCTGGGGCAACGCGGTACAATAGAGAAGGAGCACGTTACCGGGGGTGCGTTTGTTATTGCCAGTTGCGCAAAGGGAGGACGTGTCGATAGCCGGGAGTCAACGACTCCCGGAAGGTGCGTTACTTCGCCGCTGCTCTCCGGGAGGTGTTAGCTCCCGACTATTGTTGTTGTGATAAGGTTGACCGTCCTGCGTTCGATAACCCCATCGCCCATGCAAGCTTCTTGGATTCGATTGGCCAGATTCTGTTTCGGGTTCGCAGCCTCTAGCGTCGTATGCATAACTGTCGTTTTCGCCGCCGAGCCGCCGGCGCTGAATCCCTTCGGTCCCGCGGTTTCGCAGGGCGAACCCGAACGCGACGACGCCCTGCCCGGCTGCCTCGAACTCTCTGACGGCTCGCTCCATCCGGGAATGATCTACTTGACCCGCGACAAGCGGCTGAGTGTTTACGACGAGCGGCTGCAACGGCAACGTGAAGTGCCGTTGCAGACGGTCAAACAGATCGAAGGCAAGGTGAAGAAGGAATGGATGGAGAAAGAGTGGAAGTTCAAGGAGACCACCAGCGACGAGAAGATTCTCACCGGCCGCAGCTATCCCGCCCGCGAGTACGTTCACACAATCACCCTGCGCGACGGCCGCACAATCACCGGCCCGTTGTCGGCGATCGTCTACGTTCGCCCCTCGCCGCAGCAGGATGCCGAGCGGTTCCTATTGAACAAACGCAACAAGGGGGAAGTGGGAAAGACGCTCAAGTCGTTGGTTTACGTCAAGCGGATCAAATTGGGCGACGATGCGCTGGAGGATGGGAAGAAAAAGCACAAACCGGCGGAGCGGCGCGGTGCGAAGCCGCAAACGGCTTCAATCCCCCGCCCCTCGCCCCTGACCCCTGACCCCTGACCCCTAGCCCCTGGCCCCTAGCCCCTACTCCCTAGCCCCTCCCCATGTCCCTCACACTCGCCCAAGGTCAGAGCATTGCGACGATGCTGGCGGTCGCCGCCGTGGCGATCCTGCTGGCCGGGGCGTTTTATCGCCGGGCCTTCGGCACGCTGCCGCCGCGGCGGTTCGCTGCGCTGCTCGGCCTGCGGGCGGCGGCGATCCTGCTGGTCGTAACGCTCTTGTTCCGGCCGGTGCTCAGCTATCAAGACTCGCCGGCCGAGCGGCCCGCGCTCATCTTCCTGCTCGACACCTCGGCCTCGATGAGCATCGCCGACGACGCCGCGGGCACGCCGCGTTTCAACCAGGCACGCGACAAATTGTCGAAATGGTGCGAGAAGCTCAAAGGGGACTTCCGCCTGCGGCTTATCGCTTTTGCCGAACAGGCCGACACGCTCGAAGGCCCGCATAGCCTCGCCGGCTTGACGCCGACCGGCCAGGCGACCTCGCTCTCGCGGGCGCTGGCGGCGGCATCGCGGCAATTCGCCCCCAACGAGGTCGCCGCCGTCGTTCTGCTCTCCGACGGCATCGACAATTTCGCGGGCAATCCGATCGAGGCCGCTCGAAAGACCGGCTTGACGGTCCATACGATCGGCGTCGGCGCGAGCCTGCGCGACAATCCGTCCTACCGCGACATTCAAGTGACCGGCATCGATTGCCCCGACCACATGCTGCTGAACAACATCGCCAAAGTGACCGGCTCGATCGACGCCGTCGGGCTCGGCGGCCGCGTGATTCAGCCGATTCTGGAAGAGGACGACAAGCAGGTCGCTCAGGCCGAATTGACCCTCGACGACGCGGAGGGCTCGCAGCAAGTGACCTTCGAGTTTCGCCCGACGACCAAGGGACGCCACACCTACACCGTTCGCGTCGAGCCGGTCGAAGGGGAGAAGATCGTCGAAAACAACCAACGTTCGGCCGTGGCGACGGTCACCGAGGCGGGCATCCGCGTGCTATACATCGAGGGAACCTTGCGGGCCGAGTACGGCGCCCTGGTCGATCGCTTCCTCGCCAAAGACCCCGATCTGGAGTTCTGTGCGTTGGTACAGACCCGGCCGAACGTCTTCCTGCGGCGGACGAACATGAGCGATCTGCGGCTGGCGGCCATCCCTAAGGACCAGCAGACGATCGACCGCTTCGACGTCTTCATCTTCGGCGACATCGACAGCACGTACCTTCGCCCCGAGCAGCAGCAGATGTTCGTCAAACGGATTCGCGCGGGGCGGGCGCGGTCATGCTCGGCGGCTATCACAGCCTCGGCCCCGGCGGCTACGCCGGCACGCCGCTGGGCGAGGTCTTGCCGCTGAAACTGGGCGGCCGCGAGATCGGACAATACACCGATTCGTTCCTGCCGCTGCTGACGCCCGACGGCTCGCACCATCCGATCTTCGCCAACATCGCCGGTTTCTTTCCCACGCGGCAAGGCGACGCGAAACAGCCGGGATTGCCGCCGTTGGACGGTTGCACGCGCGTCGAAGCGGCGCGGCCGGGCGCCACGGTGCTGGCGACTCTGCCGGCCCAGGGCAGCGAGATGCCGGTGCTGGCGGTGCAGCCGGTCGATCGCGGCCGCGCGGCAGTGTTCGCCGCCGACACGACGCGGAAATGGCAACAGGGGCCGCGGGCGCTCGGCCGGGATTCCCCGTTCCTGCGTTTCTGGGGGCAGATGGTTCGCTGGCTGGCCGGCCGCGCCGAAAGCCTCGCCACCCAAGCCGGCATCGACGCCAGCGCCGACAAGACCGTCTATCAGCCCGGCGAGACGATCCACCTGGCGGCCGTCGTTCGCAATCGCGACGGCCAGGGGGCCGAGGGTGCCAAAGTCGAGGCCGTCGTCAAAGGGCCGCTCGCAGACACCGATCACGTCCCGCTCGCCGCCGTTCCCGGGCCAAGCGGGCACTACGCCGGAGTTTTCGAGCCGCGATTGGCCGGCCGCTACGACGTAGTTGTCGCGGCGCGGCTCGACCAGTTGGCCTTCACCTCGGAGAAGATTTCCGTCGAGGTCGGCCGGCCGAATCTCGAATTCGAGCGGCTCGATCTCGATGAAAAGACGCTGGCCGCCATCGCCGCGGCCACCGGCGGCCGCTACGTCTCGCTCTCCGCCGCCGACCACTTCATCGATCAACTCAACCGCAGCAAGCATAAGAAGACCGTGACCGTCGAAACGCAGCTTTATTGGCCCCCGGCAGTGTGGACGCTGTTCGTGGCGATCATCACGGCAGAATGGACAATGAGAAGGAGGTATCAACTCCGGTGAGAACGCTGGCCGAAAGTGGGAGCGGAGTGTAAGAAGGAAAAAGGGGAAAGGGGGAAAAGGGGAAGGATAAACAGGAATTTGTTTTGGAGAGGATTATGGAAGGTGAAACCAAGCGTCGAGAACCAATCGATGACCTTATTCATCGTGCTATCGGATGCATGATTGAGGTGCATAAACAGTTGGGACCCGGCTTTCTGGAGAGTGTTTACCGTCGGGCTATCGCTGTCGAATTGCAGGAGCAGGGAATTCCGTTTGAAACGGAGAAGAAGGTGGAATTGCGGTACAAGAAGAAGCGAGTCGGCGTTCACCGCTTGGATTTGTTAGTCGCTGATGAACTCGTCGTGGAGTTGAAGACGGTCGATGACCTTCACAAGAAACACTACGCCCAGGTCCGCTCGTATCTCAAAGCCGTGCGAAAGCCGTCGGCCTGCTAGTTAACTTCGCCGATTTCCAGTTGAATGCTCGCCGGGTGGAGGTGCATCTATAGAACTCGTTTCCTTTTGCGTTGATCACATTTACCATACTTTAGTCGCCGTTTTCTTCTTCCCCTTTTTCCCCTTTCCCCTTTTTCCTCCTTACACCTCAACGCCCCACTCCCTTTCGTCCCGTGCAAACCGGCTATCGATTTCTCGAACCCGAAGCGCTCGCCCGAGTGAAAAATCTCTCGGTGGTCGCGCACGGCGTGGTCGAGGGGTTCATCAGCGGGCTGCATTCGAGCCCCTTCAAAGGATTTAGCGTCGAGTTCGCCGAGCATCGGGAATACACCGCCGGCGACGATCCGCGACATCTCGACTACCGCATGTTGGGCCGCACCGATCGGCTCTACGTCAAGCAGTACGAGGAAGAGACCAACATGCGCGTCCAGATTCTGCTGGACACCAGCGCTTCGATGGGCTACAGCCGCAGCGGAACCTTCAGCAAACTCCAGTACGGCTGCTACTTGACCGCCGTGCTCTCGTACCTGATGACCCGGCAACAGGACTCGGTGGGGCTGACCACTTTCGACGCGGAAATCCGCCTCGACATGCCGGCCCGCAGTTCGCCGCGGCACTTCAATGAGATGATGCAGCGGCTCGAAGCCGTTGCCCCCGGCGGCGAAACCAAAATCGGCGCGACGCTGCATGAATTGGCCAATCGCTTCAAACGCCGCTGCCTGATCGTGTTGATCAGCGACTTGTATGACGATCCCGGCGAGGTGATTCGAGCGCTGCACCACTTCCGCCATCGCCGCCACGAAGTGATCCTGTTTCACGTGCTCGACAAGGCCGAGATCGAGTTCCCCTTCCGCGAAACGGTGGCGTTCCACGACCTTGAGACGAACGAGCGGATTCAGATCGATCCGGCCTACGTCCGCGGCGAGTACCTGGCCCAGATCGAGGCGTTTTTGCAAAACTACCGCCGGGCGTGCGCCGAAGCGCAAATTGACTACGTGCTCGCCGACACGGCGACGCCTTACGATTTCATGCTGACGAAGTACATCGCCAAGCGGAGCCGCCCATGACGTTTGCCGCGCCGTTGTTTCTGATTGCCGCCCTGGCTGCCGCGATTCCGGTGGTGATGCACCTGGTGAATCGGCAGCGGGCGAAGCAATTGCCGTTTCCGACGCTGCGGTTTCTGAAGATCAGCGTGCAGAAGACGCGGCGGCGGAAGCGGGTTCACGACGTGCTGCTGATGGCGATCCGCGCCGCGGTGTTGCTGCTGATCGCCGCCGCTCTGGCAAAACCAACCGTGACCACCTTCGGCTCCCTGTGGGGCAACGCCGGCACCGCCGCGGTCATTGTGCTGGACAATTCCATGAGCATGGGCACGATCGATGGGGATCGCCCGCGCTTCGAGACGGCCGCCGCCGCGGCCGGCCAAATCCTCGATCAACTTGGCGAAGGCGACCAGGCGGCGCTGCTGCCGACTTGCGGCCCTTCGTTCCCCGACGCCGGCCGACTCGCCCGCACGCAGGACCCTATCCGCCAGATGCTCGGCCAATGCCGCGTCAGCTACGAGCGCGCCGACCTGACGGCGAAACTGCAACAAGCCCGCGACTTGTTGGCCAAATCGGACGCCCCGAACAAGCATATCTACGTCCTGAGCGACATGCAGCGCATCGCTTGGGAAGGGCTGGGCACTTCAGTGCCCGGTGAGGGCAGAAGGCGGAGGGCGGAAGGCGGAGGGCTGGGCACTTCAGTGCCCAGTCCAAAGGCCGACGAGAGGAGGAGAGGGGGAGACAAGGAGACAAGGAGACAAGGAGACGGGAAGAAGAGCGGAAGTCCCCCGTCTCCTCTTCTTCCTCTCTCCCCGTCTCCCCGTCTCCCCCTCTCCGGCCCTTCCCCTCCCGTCGTCCTGGTCAACTGCAACCGCTCGCCGAAACCGAACGTCGCGGTGCAGGAAGTGGAAATTGCGGCGGCCATACCGGTGACCGGTCTGCCGATGAAGGCCACCGCAACACTGCTGAATACTTCGACCGTCGCCCAGCAACGGGTCGTGGAATTGTTGATCGACGGCGTGCGGCAAGCGGCCAGTCCCGAACTGAATCTGCCGCCGCTGGGGCAAGTGAAGCACGAGTTTGCTTTCACGCTCAATCACGGCGGGCTGCACCGCGGCGAGGTGCAACTGGTCGGCGACGACGGCTCGAAATATGACGACCGCCGCTTCTTTGCCTTGCAGGTTGACCAGGGCATTCCCGTCGCGGTGGTCAAGGCGCGGCGGCATGAAATCCCCTATCTCGACGATGCGTATTACCTGGAAAAGGCCCTCGTCTCCGGCGGCGGCAGCGGGGCAATCGTCGCCACGACGCTGCTGGCCAACGAGTTGACGAAGCAGCCGTTGGAAAAGTTCAAGGTGTTGTTCTGCGTCAATCTGCCGGCGCTCGACGCCCAGGCCGCCGACCGGCTTGCCGCCTACGTGGCCGGCGGCGGGCGGGTGGTCTGGCTTTGCGGCGACAACGTTCGGCCGGATGCCTACAACGCGATGAACCAGCAGGCCGGCGGCCAACTGCTGCCGACGGCGCTCGCGGAAGTCCGCACGCCAAGCCCCAAAGGCGATCGCGATAGTTGGCACGTTGGCTTTCTCGACAAGAAGCACCCGGCGCTTACGCGGCTGGTCGAGCCGGCGTCGCTGTACGAGTCGGTGCTGGTCTACAAGCACGTTCGCATGTCCGCCGACGGCCGCGCCTGGGTCATGGCCCGGCTCGACGACGCCGAGCCGCTCCTGGTGCAGCGAAACGTGGGCAAGGGCCTGGTGCTGATGCTCGGCACGAGCGTGCAAGTGAATTGGTCGAATCTGCCGCTGCGGACGATCTTCCTGCCGCTGGTCACGCAGTTGACCTTCGATCTGGCCGACGTCGAGCAGACTCGCGGCAACGTGATTGCCGGCCAGCCGCTGGTTTGTGGTGCAGGCGTCCCGCCTGCTTCGGCAGCCGGGACGGCTGCACCACAAGACTGCATCGAAGTGGTTCCGCCCGGCGGCGGAACTTTGCGGCTCAGCGCCACGGACAAAGACGGCAAGGCCGCCAAGACGTTCCACTACGCCGATACGCACGAGATAGGAATCTACGTGCTGCGGCAACTCGGCTTGACGCCTCCGCGGCAGATCGCCTACTCGGTCAATTTCGATCCCGACGAAGCCGAGCCGGCCGAGATCGAGCCGGCGGAGCTTGAAGAGCGGCTCGGCGGCGCGCCGCTGATTATTGCCGAGAATCCCGCCGATCTGTCTGCCACCTTCGCGCGGCTCCGCGAGGGCAAGAGTCTGTGGAGCGTCTTTCTCACCGCCGTGCTGATCGCCCTGGTTTTCGAGACGTTCCTGTCGAACCGTTTCAGTCCCAAGCAGGACGATGCTGAAGGCACTCGCTCCGGTCGGAAATAGAGCAGTTTCAGCGCGGATGAGTTTGTCTCAGTGTTCCGGCGATGGGATTGCCATCACGTGGATTCTGTGCAATAATCCCAGAGTGAAAAGGAAATGTCGTATGGACGGTGATCTCGCGGAATTACTGCGGGCGAAGCGAGGAGAGATTCTCTCGCTGGCGGCACGACACGGAGCGTCGAACGTCCGTATTTTTGGTTCCGTTGCCCGCGGCGACGCCACGTCCGATAGCGATGTCGATGTGTTGGTCGATCTACAGCCCGGCCGAAGTCTCTTCGATCTTGGAGCTTTTCTGGAAGAGTTGAAGGCACTGCTCGGTTGCCGCGTCGACGTCGTTACAGAGAATGGGTTGCGGGCTCGCATCCGAAACCGCGTGCTGCAAGAGGCGATTCCGCTATGAGAAGCGATCAAGAACGCCTTCTGGATATTCTCGAAGCGATTCAGAGGATCGAACGGCGATCGCCGGATGATAAGCAATCGCTGGCCGCCGACGAACTCGTGCAGACTTGGGTTCTTCATCACCTCCGCATTCTCGGCGAAGCCGTCCGCGCGCTGTCGGCAGACTTCCAGAACGGTCACCCCGAGTGGCCGTGGAGCGGAATCATTGGGATGCGCAATATCCTCGTTCACCACTATTTTGAGATCGACAACGACGCGGTCTGGTCGGTGTTGAAGGGCGATTTGCCCGCACTCAAGGCGAGAGTTCAGAAAGCTCTTGCCGAGCTGCCGTAATCCGAATGGTCCTTGCTTTCTACGGCTCCGGCGGCGTGAAAACCGAAGGAAGCGGCGATTCCGATGCGCGGGGCGGCGCCGCCGGCTGGGCTCGCGAGGCATGACGCGGCTTCGCAGCCAGCTTCTCACCATAGCTCGCCTCGGGCACGCTTTCCAACAGCTTCCCGATCATCTGATCGACGTCGATTCCTTCGGCGTCGGCGTTGAAGTTGGTGAACAGGCGATGCCGCAGCACCGGATAGGCCATCGCGCGGACGTTGTCGGCCTCGACGGCGAACCGGCCGTGCAGGATCGCCCGGGCCTTCGCCCCCAGGATCATGTACTGCGCCGCCCGCGGACCGGCCCCCCACGCCAGCCAGTTCTTCACGAAATCGGGGCTCGCCGACTCCTTCGGCCGCGTCGCCCGCGCCAGATCGACCGCGTAATCGACCACGTGCTGGCTGGTGGGCACCTGGCGGACGAGCTTCTGAATCCAGAGAATATCTTGCCCCTGCAACACCGGGTGGATCTTCTGGCGGGCGGTTTGCGTGGTGGCCATCACGATCTCGCGTTCCTCGTTCCGCGTCGGATAGCCGATGTTGATCGACAACATGAAGCGGTCCAACTGGGCCTCGGGCAGCGGGTAGGTCCCCTCTTGCTCGATCGGGTTTTGCGTGGCCATCACGAAAAACGGCGGATCGAGCTTGTAGGTGTTCCCCGCCACCGTCACTTCGTGCTCCTGCATCGCCTGGAGCAGGGCCGCTTGGGTCTTCGGCGGCGTGCGGTTGATTTCGTCGGCCAAGAGGATATTCGAGAAGACCGGCCCGCGCACGAATCGAAAGCTGCGTTTGCCGGTGGCCGGATCCTGGTCGATGATCTCCGTGCCGGTGATGTCGCTGGGCATCAGGTCGGGGGTGAACTGGATGCGGGTGAATTTCAGGTGCAGGGCTTGCGCCAGCGTCGAGACGGTGAGCGTCTTCGCCAGCCCCGGCACGCCGATCGTCAGACAATGGCCGCGGGCGAACGCGCAGATCAACATCTGCTCGATCATCTCCTCCTGCCCGATAATCACTTTGTGGACTTCGCCGACGAGGGTCTCGCGGGCTTGCGCGACGCGGCGAACCGCTTCTTCGGGACTCATTGGGGGGGTGGCCGCCGACATGGAGATGCTCCTCGAGTTCGATCCTTCCATCCGCGAGCGTATCCTTATACATTAGTAGATAGGGAACGTGCGATCAATGGATTCCTGCCAAAGTTGCGGTTGTTTAGCGGGAATCAGATGGATAATGTCGTGCCAGCCGTTTAGAGGGCGGCGCGTTGGCATTCTTTCTCACACCACCATGACGATGCAACGTGGTTTCGTTGTTGCTGCTTGCGCGATCGCATGTGCCATTGTCGCTCGGCCCGCCGACAGCGCTTGGGCACAGTCCTTCCGCGTCGCCGGAACGGAACTGAACGCCGTCCGCCCGGTGAAACTCCCCGAGGGAGAGAACTACACGATCGTCGTCGTCGAATTCCTGCACCACGGTGAAATTCGCGGCGACGGACGCAACGTGGTTGTCGCCGCGCGGAACAAAGAACTGGCGCCGTTTCGGATTCTGCAACTCGGGCCGGGCGACTTCTGCCGCCTGGCGTTCCAAACGGTCAAGGGGCATTCGGAATACCACATTTTCTACGGCGGCGAGCCGCCCCGCGAGGCTTCGCCACCCTGGACTTGCCGGGACGGCCTGCTGCTGGAGACGCGGCAACTTCGGCCCTGCGATTTCAACGACCTCGAGTCGCTGCGAAAGGCCTTCGACGCCGCCACGCCGATCGGCGCCGATTACGTCCAAACCGTCTTCCACGGCACAAATCCCTTCAGCCTGAAGCAGGGACCGTTCCTGAGCCGCTACACCGGCTTGCTCGATCTCTCGAAGGGGGGCGTCTTCGGCTTCCTCACGTCGAGCCAGGATTGCAGTTTCCTTTCGATCGATGACAAGTTGGTCGTCGCGGCGCCGGGCTATCACGGTCCGACCTGGCGGGTGCTGCCCGGCAGCCGCCGCGACGTCCAGCTTGCGCCCGGTCTGCACAAATTCGAGTACGATCATGCCGCGGCCAGCCCGTATGCGATCATGGATGCCCTCTGGGAGATCGATCCGACCAGTCCCAATCCGACGCATCCGACGCTAATTCCGTCGGGGACTTTCCACTGCCGGCGCGTCGGCCACCTGGCGGCGGGCAACGTCTCGCTGCGGACCGCCCGCTACGTCCCCGATTTTGTCGTCAAGGTCATCGGCGACGTGCCGCTGCCCGACGACGACGTGCCGCTGATCGGCGTGCTGCTCCGCGATGACTCGCCAAAATCGCTCACGATGCAGGGGAAGCTTCAATGGGATTTCGGCGACGGACAGACGAGCAACAAGCCCAAGGTGGACCACGTTTATCTGCGGCCGGGTCTGTACGCGCTGAAACTCACGATCCGCCGCGGCGGCAAATCGCTGGAAACGACCAATCGCATCTACGTCGATCGGCCGCTGCCGCCTTATACCAATATGCCGCATACGTTGGACCAATATCTAAGGATCGTTCAGACCTACGATCCCAAGACGCTTGATGCGGCCTCGTTGCGGCAAATGGTGCTGCTGCTGGAAGCGAAGGCGTTGTCCCTGGCCGACGACAGCAAGGTTGCCGCGATGACGGCGGAGGTGATCGAGGAGGACCCCAATCTGCGGCCGGGGGTGGAACGGGCCGATGCACGCGAAGATCGAGTCGAGGCCGTCGAGTTTTTGTCCTTGTCCGATCAGTATTTCCTCCAAGCGGTCGAGGCCGGCAAGGTGGCATTCGTCGGCGAATCGGCCGCCAAGGGGGACGCCGATCTGCTGAAGTTGGCCGAACTAATCGGCCCGTTGGCCCGCTACCGGTTGGGCGACGCGCGGACGGCCGGCCAAATCTGGCGCGGGGCCACCCAGCGCGTCGTTGCCGGCGACGCGAAGGCGGAGTGCGAAATCGCCGCCGCCGACGTCGCCCTGAACGATCTTGTGAAGGTTGCGGCCGCCAAGTCGCTGCTCGATGCCGCGACCGCGCATCTTTCTGCCCAAGCGGGGCCCGTGGCCGCCGAACTGCACCGCGTTTGGGGCGACTACTGCGCCGCCACCGGCGACGGCAAATCGGCCCGCCGACATTACCTCGAGGCCCAGCGGGCCGGCGGCTTGCCGCTGGGCTGGGTCGAGCGAACCGCCTGGCTCGGCGCTCATGCCCGATCGGCCGAGGAGTTTCTCAAGGCGCGGAAGCACTTCCGCGCGGTCGAGGAGCTTCGCGCGTGGCAGCAGCAGTTTCCGGCCGAAAAGCTGGACGGCTATTGGACGCTCCTTTTCGCCCGCTATTGGGCCGGCCGCGGCAAGTACGCCCAGGCGATCGCCCAGGCCGAGCAGTTGCAGGCCGTCAATCCCGACTCGCCCTACATCGACCAGTTGTTGTATCTCGCCGCCGACAGCGAGATGCGGCTGGGCCGAAAAGACCGCGCCGTCGCCACGCTGCATTCCCTCTTGAAAGACTATCCCGGCAGCCCGCTGGCGCCGAAAGTGAAGAAGCAGATCGAGATGTTGGAGGGAAGCGGCAAGTAGAAGACCGAAACCGCTTGCGACTTTGCATTCCCCCGCCGCTTGCGGCTTCACACGCTGCTCTGGAAATCTCCGCCCCTGCAAGTTAGACTGCTTCCTATGGGCGACAACGATTCCGCACGCTATTCGGGACTGATCGCGGGGGCGCGGCAGGGCGACGCCGCATGCCGGGAGCGGCTCTTCGAGTTGTGCCGCTCGTATCTGGGTTTCGTCGCCCGATCGCAGGTCGAAACCTGGCTGCGGCGGAAGGTCGACGCCTCGGATCTGGTGCAGGAGACGATGCTCGAAGCCTACCGCGACTTCGAGCGCTTCGACGGCTGCACCGAGCAGGAATGGCTGGCCTGGCTGCGCAAAATCCTGAATCACAATGCGGCCGATTTCGTGCGGCACTACCGCGGCACGGCCAAGCGGGCCGCCGGCCGCGAGGTCCCCTTCCGCGACCCCGCCGACAGCCGTTCGCCCGGCGCCCCCGAGCCCGCCGCCCAGCAGGCCACGCCGAGCCAGGAGTTTGTGCTCCTCGACACGGAATTGCGAGTGACCGCCGCGTTGGCTGAGCTTCCGCCCGACTATCAGGAAGTCATTGTATTGCGCAACTTGGAGCGGCTTTCGTTCAACGAAGTCGCCGAGCGGATGTCCCGCTCCCGCCCCGCGGTGCAAATGCTCTGGATGCGGGCGATTCGCCGGTTGCAGGAGAAGATGGAGGATGAAGGATGAATGATGGCCTGGATGTTTAGCCGCCGCGTCCACGCGGCGAGAAGCGGGGAAGGATACGAGCCGCTTGCGGCTTCGCACGTTTAGGTGCCCCCCCACGTGGTGTGTCGGAAGAGTTGAAGACCGCAGCGGCTTGCGGGTTCGCAATACTCATCGGTTCCGCCGAGCATATCGCAAACTCAGGGCGCATCAATGAACGATGGTGAGCGACGTGAGTGCAAGTGGATTGGGAAAGCGGGCTTCGCCGGGGGCCTCGCCACTTTTGTGCTTGGCGGGATCGGATTCTTCGTCTTGGCAAGAGTCAAGGGACCGACAGAACTCTCCGATCTGCGAGCGGTAGTGGGCAGCGCCCTCGCCGCGGCGATTCCGGGCAGCGTCATCGGCATGATCGGCACTGCGGCTCGCACGCCAGGTCGTGCCAGTCTCGTCGGCGCTTGCCTAGTCGGGCTGCCGATGCTCTTGTGGGGAGAATACCGGGAACCAATCTCCGCTCAACTGTGGCGAATAGCCGGCTTTGCCGCGTTGGGGAGCATTCTCTGTCAGGTAGGGGCAGTTGCGAGCGGCACTGCCGCATGTGGCACGAGACAGCCGGAGAAGATACAATTCACGGTAAGACAATTCTTGATGTTCTTCATCCCCGTCGCCATCTACTTCGGCTATTTGCGCACGCTCATGCAAAAATGACCGACGAACCGCACGACGAAAAAGACCTGAATCTGCTCGATGATTATCTTGCCCGGCTTCAATCGGGCGAGAAGCCGGATCGGGGTACGATCCTGCGGGAGCACCCGGAATTGGGCTCGGCGCTCAATTGCCTGGAGGCGCTCGATCAATTGGCGCCGGCGGCGCGGACGGAGCCCGTGCAGGCCGACGGCGAGGCCCCCTTCGCCGCGATGCCCAGCGATTTCGGCCCTTATGAGCTGGTCCGCGAGATCGGCCGCGGCGGGATGGGCGTGGTCTACGAGGCGCGGCAAAAGGGGCTCGACCGCTCGGTGGCGCTGAAGATGATCCTGGCCGGCCATCTCGCCTCGCCCGAGTTGGTGCGGCGTTTTCAGTCCGAGGCGCGGGCCGCCGCCCGGCTGCGGCACTCGAACATCGTCCACATCCACGACGTCGGCCAGTTCAACGGCCAGCACTTCTTCGCGATGGAGTACATCGAAGGGCCGAGTCTCGCCGAGCGGATCAAGCAAGGGCCGACCGACGCCAACGCCGCGGCCCGGCTGGTATCGACCGTGGCCCGCGCCGTCGAACATCTGCACCAGCAGGGGATCATCCACCGCGACCTGAAGCCCTCGAACATCCTGTTGGACGCCGACGGCCAGCCCTACGTGACCGACTTCGGACTGGCGAAAGTGTTCGCCGACGGCGGCGACATGACGGCCACGGGCGTGATCGCCGGCACGCCCAGCTACATGGCCCCCGAACAGGCCGCCGGACGCCGGGCCGAGGTCACCGCCGCGGCCGACGTCTACAGCCTCGGCGCGATCCTCTACGAGTTGCTCACCGGCAAGCCCCCGTTCCACGAGGAGAGCACCTTCGACACGCTGATGGCCGTCTTGAGCGGCGATCCGCCGCTGCCGCGATGGCTAAACCCGCACGTCCCCCGCGGCCTCGAACTGATCTGCATGAAGTGTCTGGCCAAGGAGCCGCGCGACCGGTACGAATCGGCGGCGGCGCTGGCCGACGACCTCGATCGTTTCGCCCGCGGCGAGGCGCTGGCGGTGCGTCCGCCGACGTTGCCGCAGCGATGCTGGAGTTGGGCGCGGCGTCAGCCGGCGTTGGCCTCCCGGCTCGGGGCACTGGGGGTCTTCTACATCGTCGAGACCGTCAATTATCTCGCCGTTCACCACAACGCCAGTTTTCACAATTCGGTGTCGGTGGTAATCGCCCTGTGGGTCATCGCCGCGATTGCCTGCCAACACATGCTCGAGTTTCGCGGCTGGTCGTTTCCCGCGCGCTATGCCTGGGGAACGCTCGACACGCTCGCGTTGCTCAACGTGCTGTTGGTGGGCAACGGCGCCGCCAGTCCGTTGGTGGTCGGCTACCCGCTAGTGATTGTCGCCTCGGGGCTTTGGTTTCGCGTGCGGTTTGTCTGGTTCGTGACGGTGCTGTCGCTGCTATCGTACGGCGTATTGGTGTTCGACTTCTATTGGCGTCGGACTGCGGAGCTTCGCGTGCCGCCTTATGCCGCCGGCGACCGTCACGTGATTTTCGCTGTCGCGCTGGTTCTGCTTGGGCTGATCGTCGCCTATTTGGTCGAACGCGTGCGGATTTTGAGCAGTTTCTACAGCAAACCGCTATAACGATGGGCTACTCAGCAGTCCTGAGCGGTTCGTGCGAAGCCGCAAGCGGTTTACCGCAATCTGTCTGTCCTTCGCATTTTGCCGGCTGAGCAATCTTTGCGCATCTCTCCACAATTGTGCAGACGGAGTTTTTCCGCAATTCAGAAAAGTTTACTAAACCGTAAAAATCATCCTGACCGATACCGCTTGACGGACTTCTGATAACGGATGCTCTGTCCTTAGAATAGGCAAGATTGAGCCATGTTGGTAAGAAAACTCCTCGTCGTTGCGGCCCTCATCGGAACCGTCACCATCACGGGCAGGACGCTCGCACAAGATCAGCCCCGTGACGCGGCGATCGTAGACAGGACGTACCCGCAGGATCAGACCGCCGAGCCGGAGAAGCCAAAGTCGTTGGTCGAGCGGTTCGACGCCTTCCGCAAGAAGATCGCCGACGGAATCTTCCCCCCCAAGAAGAAGCAGCCTATGCCCTCGGAGACGTCCGAGCCCTCCGAAACCCGCGAGAAATCGGCCGTGCCCCCGAAGGATCCGCGCATCGTGTCTCGCAGCGATATGCTGCCCGACGCTTCCGGCGGCGAGCCCGCCGGGCCGCGTGCCGGCAGCATTCTGGCGAAGCCGAAGTCGGCAACGGCCGCCAACGACGATCGTACTCTGAGCATGGACGAGTTTCTTCCCAAAGGCAAGGCATCGGCGAGCCATCCTACGACGGAGGAAACAGCGAAGCCCGCGCCGCGGTCGCTGCACGAGCGGATGGCAGACTTTCGCAACTCCCCCTTCGATTCGGACGACCAGCCCGATTCCGGCCCGCACGTGAGCGCACCGCCGCCGATGCCGGCGGACGCGACGGCTCAAAAAGAGAATAAGGACGCCGATTCGGACATCGACTTGGCATATCCCGGGATCCCGCCGACCGCCGCGCAGCGCGTTGTGCCGGCGGTGCGTGCGATGGCTGCACGGCCGGCGGAGCCGATCCATGCGGCGGAAGATGACCGAACGGCCGCCGTCGAGGCTCAGCCGAAGACAGGCGACAATTCGCCTCCCTTGGAGCCCATTTACGAAGCACGCAATGATGGCCCGGTTGCGGCCGAGACTCAACCGAAGGCCGCCGGCGACTCGCCTGCCACAAAGAATCCCGCCGCCGCGGGAATGCTCTTCGCCCGCAAGGGGCCGGTGCTCAGTGTCGAGACGTTGGGGCCGCGGACGATCGTCGTCGGCCGCGAATCGACGTACCAGGTGCTGATCACGAACTCGGGCGACGTCGCCGCCGACGAGTTGGTGGTACACGTGACGTTGCCGGCATGGGCCGAAGTCGCCCGCATCGAGGCCAGTCTGGGCGAGGCCAAACCGCCCGAGGCCGCGCCCGCCGGGGCCATCGACTGGAAGCTGGGCCATCTCGACGCCAAGTCGCACGAGCGCCTGACGGTGCGAATCATCCCGCGGCAGAGCCGGCCCTTCGATCTGGCTGTCCGCTGGGAGTCGAAGCCGGTCGCCTCGCAGGCGATGATCGAGGTCCAGGAGCCCAAGCTCTCGCTGCAACTCGAAGGGCCGCACGAAGTGCCCTATGGCCAGAAGGAAATTTATCGCCTGAAACTCGCCAACAAGGGGACCGGTAACGCCGAAAACGTGACGATCGTGATGACGCCCGTCGGAACCGGCGAAAACCTGCCCGCCTCCTACAAAGTCGGGTTGCTGGCGGCCGGCGAAGAAAAATCGCTCGACGTCGAGCTTACCGCGCGGGAGGGCGGGCTGCTGTCGATTCAGGCCGAAGCCCGCGGCGACGGCGGCCTGCACGCCGAACTGCTCGAAAAGGTATTGGTCCGCCGGGCGGGATTGAAACTCGATATCGCCGGGCCGAAGGTGCAGTTTGTCGGCGCCGTGGCCAACTACTTCATCTCCGTCCGCAATTCGGGAAACGCCCCCGCGCGAAACGTCAATTTCGCCGTAGCGCTGCCGGCCGGCGCCACATATCTTACCGGCATCGACGGCGCCCGCTTCGATAAGGCCGAAAACAGGCTGGTGTGGGGGCTGGAAACGCTCCCCGCCGATAGCCAACGGCGTTTCGCGATCAAGTGCCGCCTGGCCACCGTCGGTGCGACCCCGGTGCGGCTTAGCGCCGCGGCCGACGACGACGTGGTTGCGACGGCCGAAACGAGCGTTCGGGTCGAGACGGTCGCCACACTGACGATGGATGTGAAAGACCCGGTCGGCCCGGTGCCGGTCGGCGAAGAGGCGGTGTACGAGGTCCACGTGCGCAACCGCGGCACCCGCGAGGCCCAGAGCGTCGAGGTCTTCGCTTATTTCTCCCGCGGCATCGAGCCGATCGCGGCCGAGGGCGCTCCGAGCCGCCTGATACCGGGAGAAGTGGTCTTCCAGCCGATCGCATCGCTCGCCCCCGGCACCGAGGCGGTGCTGACCGTCCACGCCAAGGCCGAAATCGCGGGAAATCACATCTTCCGCGCGGAAGCCCGTTGCCGGCAGTTGAACGCACGGCTGGTCAGCGAGGCAACGAACCTCTATTACTCCGATGCCCCGGCCGCCGCACAAGCGCCGCAAGACCCGTCGGTCAGCGATGCCCCGCCGCCGATGGACAACCAAATGCGCGCTGCGCCGCCGCCGCTTCGCGGCACGCTGACGCCGTTGCTGCCGCGGAAATGACAACCGCGGAGCGGCTGGCGATCGAGTTCCCTGTAGCGCTGTACGGAACGGCCTCTGTGCCGTTCCTCGCTTGCCGCACCAGCGGAACGCCGCGGAGGGCGTTCCCTACAGCGCGGTAGGAAATGGGCTCTGCGCCGTTCCAGGGGTAGTGCTGATTCTATCGCCCTGTGTCCCCATCATGCCGCTCGAATGCCAGGGGATGATCGGAAGTGGGATCTGCGACGCGGATCGAGAGCTTTCCGTCCAGCAGGTCCTCAAAGAGCCGCCCGATAAACTCCGCCCTCCATCCGTGGGCCAACTGCGGCGGATTATCGTGCATTGCATGGGCCCGCGTCGCGCGATAGGCCATCCATTCGCGGATATCGCTGGGGGTGCCGACCAGGTTGGGGGCGAGCTGGGCTTCGCGGGCGATGCTGCCCAGCGCGGCGAAGAGGAACTGGCCCAAGACAGAAAGCTCGGGCACGCGCTCGCGCGAAGGGCGCTCGGGACATTCGGCGTCGGGCAGGTCCAACGCCCGTTGCACCGCGGCGGCCATTTCTCCCATGCGGCGTTGCAGGTCGCCCCGCTCCATGCCCCGCACTGCTTGGATGTGTTTCACGTCGGCCGAGCCGCGCCGCGCGATTTCCACGATCAGGTCGTCGCGGAGCACCCGCCGCGCGGGCTGGTTACGGCGTCTGGCCTCCGCATCGCGCCAATGGAACAGCTCGCGGACGATGGCCAACGTGCGGGCGTCGAGCCCGGAGTTGCCCGAAACCCGCCGCCAACGCTCCTGCGAGAGCGAATGCAGGATCTCCCCTCGCCACGACTGCATTTCATCTTCCAGCCAACCGAGCCGGCCCGACTCGCTGAGCTTGGCGTGTATCGCGTCGCGAAGCGGTTGCAGGAAGCGGGCGTCGTTGATCGCATATTCGACCTGCCGCTTCGACAACGGGCGGCGACGCCAATCGGTGCGGGTTTCGTGCTTCGGCGGCGGATGGCCCAAGAATCGTGAGATAAGCGAGCCCAATCCGGCCGGATACTCCGCTCCCGCCAACGCCGCCGCAATCTGAACGTCGAACAGCCGCTCCGGCCAGCGGTCAACCGCCTGCAAGCAGAACTCCAACTCGCCGCGGCCGGCGTGAACGATCGTCTCGTGCCCCGCCGCCGCGATCGCTTCCCAAAACAACCTCACGTCGCCGATGGCGATCGGGTCGATCACCGCCAACTCGCCGTCGGCCGCCACCTGGATCAGGCACAACACCGGCCGGTAGGTGTGCTCGGAGACGAATTCCGTGTCGAACGCGATGCTCTTGGCCTGCGAAAGCCCGAGGCAATACTCGCGCAACTGCTCGTCGGTGGTGATATCGCGATATTGCACTTACAGGAACAAAAAGGTCACAAGGATAAACAACGGAACGAGAATGACGATGCTATACAACATATAACCGAAAAAGCTCGGCATCGCAACGCCCGATTTCTCGGCGATCGCTTTCACCATGAAGTTCGGCCCGTTGCCGATGTAGGTGTTCGCGCCCATGAAGACGGAACCGAGGCTGATGGCGACCAGCAGGAGCGGCTCAACTCCGGCCACCAGGCCGCCGCCGAGGTGGAGGTCCGCGGGCAGCGATTTCGCGGTCTCGAAGAAGACGACGTAGGTAGGGGCGTTGTCGAGCACCGACGAGAGCCCGCCGCTGGCCCAGAAGTATTGCCACGGCTGAATCAGCCCGAGGTTCGGCCCCTCGACGGCCAGAATTTGCAGGGCCGGCTGCATGCAGATGAAGATGCCGAAGAACAAGGCGGCGACCTCGATCATCGGCCCGTAGTTGAAGCGATTCGACCGCCGCGCGTGTCCGGCCCCGATCGCCAGCGACAGCCCCACCAACACCAATTGAGTTGCCTCCCGCAGGTACATCCACGGATGCCAACCGGTGCCAGGCACTGCTTTGCTCGGATCGAGCAAACCCACGCACACGATGACGCCGACCAACAGCGGAGCATTCGGCCAGACGACGCTGAACCGCAATCGGTGCCGGCGGGTCTCGTCGCGGACGGTGTCGGCGGCTTTCTCGCGGGGATAGTGCCAATAACGATCCCAGAGGAAATAGATCACCAGCAGCGCGGCATTTACGAAGAGCCACTCCTTCCAGAGCACGAGCGTCCAGAGAAAAGGGACGCCCATCAGGTAGCCGAGAAACAGCGGCGGGTCGCCCAGCGGCAGCAGGCATCCGCCGCAGTTGCACACGATAAACATGAAGAAGATCACCGTGTGTTGAACGTGTTTTCGCTCGCGGTTGGTCTCCAGCAGCGGCCGAATCAAGAGCATCGCCGCACCGGTCGTGCCGATCAGACTCGCCAGCACGCCTCCGATGGCGAGAAAGGCCGTGTTCGTCGCCGGATGGGCGGGCAAATCCCCTTCGATGCGGATTCCCCCGCTGATCGTATACAGGCTGAACAGCAGGATGATGAACGGAACGTATTCATTCAGCACGGCGTTGGCCAGCACCGCGGCGGTCTGGGCGAAGTTCAGCCCGCCGGGCGACGGCAGCGCCACGCGGGCGCGGGCCAGTGCAATTCGACCGGATGGGCGTGCAGCGCCAGATAGTACAACAGCGTGATCGCCGCCAAACCGCCGGCCACGTAGAAACGGTGCAAGTTGCTCTCCCACCAGTGCGCCGTGGCCGGAATCAGCGGCAACACCGCGATCGCCCCCAGCAACATTACGAAGGGCGTCACCATCCAGTAGGGCGGATGTCGCACGGCGGACGGAAGCGCCGGCTTCGCCTCGCCCTTCGCGGAGTGTGCCTCCAGCTTTCCATGCGACTGGGCGGCAACCACCAGTTCCGTTCCGCGCTGTGGAAGATGGCACGCGGCCGCCGCCAAGTAACCGGCCAGTACGACCGCGATCGTCACCACCAGCACCTTGTTGCTCGACGGCGAGCCGGACATTTCGCTCAAAGGTTTGGCTCCTATTGCCAATAAGTTGGGATATTTGGCAATCCTCTCGACGCGCCGTCGCAGCGGAATTCGCAGCCCTTTCCACGCCCCGTCACAAGAGACTCGATTCTCGGCAGAAAATCAAGTGAGAGGTCCGCACGGGCAGGGCCGGTCGGTTTTCGTTTGTGGGAGGCGACTCCGGTTGCCGATTGCCCGAAAATGGCGGCAAAATCGGCGACAGGAGTTGCCTCCTACAATCGCATTTTGGAACACGGATAGGCCCTGCCCGCACGAACACGAAGGAGAACGTGAAAAACTAGCGAAAATATACCCAACTGGGGAATATTCGGCCTGCCGGTCGGCGATGAAGATGTTCACAAAACTAGGCGAAATGCTTGACATTTATGGCAGCTAGGGAGATACTAGCCGTCACTTTTGCTTGTATCTCGTCACTACCAAGAAGGAGCGCTGTTGTGCCGAGGTCGGTGCTGGAAGCGATCAAAATGGGGATTTGGGATTTCGAGCCGCGCGAAGTGGCCTACAGTCGGTTCGACGCCGCCGACGCCATGCCGGGCACGAGGGAAAAGCTGTGTGCGCTGGCCGAACGGGTCGAATTGGGGCTGCCGCTGTGGCACGTCAACGATCGTGACGACGTTGAGGCGCCTCCGCCAACCGCACGGTCGCGGGCGCGCCGCCGCCGTAAGCCCCGGTAGGCGCATGGTTTCCGTCCGAAAGCGGGACTGCGAGCGGCCGACGGCGACTCTGTGTCGTTCTGCCCCGCCAGCGCGTCTTTTGCGGCGGTGGGCCGTGCGCCACGCCGCCAGCATTGACGCGGCGCGGCCAACCTGTCAATTTATAGGGAATCGCGACAAAACGTACTCTCGTGCTCGGCGAGAAGCGATTCGGGCTTCGCCTCCCTCTCTCGGAGTGAGAGTAGTACCTCTTTTGTTCTGGATGATATATCGGCCGCAGAGGGGGGCTCCGGCGTTTTCCACAGGAGGCATCGACCATGCACGTTGCGGGGATGTTGCTCGGTTGTCTGTTGTCGGCTGCGGTTCCGGATGGGCGTGGCGTCCGTTCGGCCGACATCGTGGCCGAGGCGATGCAATTGCCGGCCGGCAGCGCAGTGACCGGCCAGCGGTTCACCCTGTTTGCAGGGTTGAGCTCGACCTCCGATCGCGGTCAGCAGTTGAAGATCGTCCGCGCCTATTGGCGGCTGGTCGAAGCCGCCGCTGACTACACCTTCTGCCGCGATCATGTGAAGGGGCTTGAGCACATCAGAACGGGTGGCCGGGGAGAGGCATCCTTGCGGCTGGCGGCGACCACCGCCACGGCGCAACTCCGTGATGCCGAGCTCGCCGCGGTCCGCGCCCAGTACGAACTGGCGGAAGTGACGCGGCTGCCGGCCGGCTCATCGCCGCCGCTGCCCGCCGATAGCCCGCTGGTGTTGCGGTACGACACGAAATTCGACCAGTTGTTCGCGGCCAGGACCCCGCCCGAAGGGGCGCGGCTCTCGGACAAAACGCTCCCGATTCAACATCAGGCCATCGAGGATCGGGCCGCGGCGGTGCAGGCAGCCGAGGATGCGTCGGCGGCGGTCACCGAAAACTACCGGGACGGCCGCGGCGATTCGGCGGCCGTTGTCGCGTGCAGCCGCGAATTGCTGCGGCAGCAGCGGGCCTTCATCGAAACCGTGTGCGCTTACAACCGCAATATCGCCGATTACGCCCTGCTGGTCGTGCCCACCACCACAACGCCGCAGGAGCTTGTCACGATCCTCCTCGGGCCGAACGCGAAGACGGGCGGCCCAGCCGGCGCGGGTGGCGACCAGGCCGTGCGCGCGACTAGCGCCACCGAGCCGATCTTATCGAGTCCGATGCGTCAGCCCGGCCGCAACGAACCGACGCTGGCGCCGCCGCGCGATGGCTGGAAGGGGACCGAGCCGGCGACGGCCCCGCTGCCCGACGCGCTGAAGCCGGTGGGCAAGAACGAGCCCCCGCTGCGACCGCCGCAGCCCGATCCGCCCAGCGACGTGCCTAGCGTTATCCAAGGACCGATGGCGCCGGTCAATATGCTGCTTGCGCCGTCGGGGCCAAAGACGCGGAAGACAAACAAGCCGCCGATTCGGCCCCCGGAGGCAATCGATGGATTCGGCCGCTCTTCGGCCGTTGCACCGCTTTACCCGACCTTGGTTGCCGTGATGCCGCCCGCCCGAGCCAAGCAGTTGGCCGTCATGCTCTACGAAGACCGTTCCTTGCCGAAGGACGCCGGCATGCCGATCGGTCTTGGCGATTGCCTGCTCCGCGACGGCGACGTCGATCACCGCGCGACGGTCGAGGCTTACTGGCTCGTCCGCCAGCGGGCGGCCGAGTGCCAGGTTGCCGCCGAGCAAGCGGGATTGCTCGCCACGATCGAGCCGGTCGTTTTGGAACGCCGCAATCAGCCCTCGGGGGCGGCCGACATGTTGCGGCTGCAAACCGCGCAATTGGCCGCCAAGGCGACGATGGATGATAGCCGCGTGGCGCTGATCGAGGCCCAATACGCGTTGGCGCTGCGGATCGGCGCATTGGCCGACGCCGCCTGGCCGTTGGCGTCCACCCTTCCGCACACGGGCGACTATGATCTGAAGCTCGAAGTCCAACCCGTCAGCCTGCGCGAGTCGTGGCCGGTCGAGCGGCTGGCGGCGATGGTGCCCGGCTTGAAGCAGAGCGTGCAGGAGCGTGCCGCCGCGGTTGTCGATGCGGATGACGCTCGTGTCAGTGCCATCGACAGGTACGCCCACGGCGGCGTTGCGATCGACCAGGCGATCGAGGGCGTCGACGAGCAGACGAAGCAGACTTTCGCGTTCCTGGGCGCGGTTTCGGCATACAACCGCGCGATCGCTGAGTATGCGACGACCGTGCTTCGCCCGAACATTCCCGCCAACAAGCTGGCAGCCGCGCTTGTGCCAAGACCATAGACCGACAACCGGACAAATCGCCCCCTCCGAATCTTCTATGCAAAATCAAGCCAGTCCCGTTCAAGTCCGAGAGATTTCCCTCGTCGATCCGAAAACCTCAAACCGCTTGGAAGGGCTCGTCTTCACCGGC
The DNA here is from genome assembly GCA_963823895.1 of uncultured Planctomycetaceae bacterium. Lineage (GTDB taxonomy): Bacteria > Planctomycetota > Planctomycetia > Pirellulales > Thermoguttaceae. The sequence goes on along the minus strand of CAWGNG010000036.1, from coordinate 141,377 downwards.
CCGGGCCGGGAGGTCATCGAGCGAATCAGCCGCGAAACCTCGCAAAGCGGCACGGCCGTGCTCGATTCGATCGTCCATCGCTTGCTGGTCAAAAAGGGGGCCGACTGGACCAACGCCATCCTGTGCGAGTACATGGGCCTGTACGACGATTCGTTGGGCACGTTCTCGCTGGTCTGGGACAAGTCGTCGCGGCGGCTGGTGGCTCACGGCAGCGTGTTCCAGTCGAAGACCCACGCCGGCGCCGGGCTGGTCGCCCATATCCGCAGCGACGAGGCGTGTCGGGGGCTGGGGCTGGGCAGCCTCGTGACCGAGGAGGTCACGCAGGCCGCGCTTCAGCAGGGGGCGCAGGTGGTGGTGCTCGGCACCGACGACAAACGCCATCGTATCCAGCAGGGTGAACGGGCCGCGTGCGGCATGTACGCGAAGTTGGGCTACGCCATCCTGGCCGAAAAAGAGCTGACCGACACGATCGAGTGGCTGATGGTCGTCGACCGGCGGCTCCTGGAGCGCTGCCGGCAAGAGAAGCAGGCCGGCGGGGGTCGATTTCCCCAGGCGGTTCCCCGCGACGTTGTCGACATGCAACGCGGGCTGGTCGAAAGCGTTCGCCGACAGTTCAGCCAGCATCTGCCCGACGGCCAAACCTCGCTGGTGGGCGTAGGCGACATGGCCAACCTCTTCCTGCTGATGAATCTCTGCCCGGCGGACGATTTCCGCGTCAAACTCGTCCCCTTCGGCGTGCAACTTGGGCCGGAAATGGAGCGGTGTTATCTCGTCAGCGTGCGGCCGGCCATCGCCGACTGCGACCGGCTGGAGGTCGCTTCGTTGGCGCTGCGCGATCGGCACGGGTCGATCATGGCGGTCTGCGCGGCCCAGCGGGTGTTTCCATTCACGCGAAACGCCATGAGAATCGACTTCTACTGTCTGCCGCAATTCCTGGCGGCCAATCGCCCGGCCGTGGTCGCGTTAGTCGAGGCCGTGCTCGCGCAGATCGAAAAATCGACCGAGCGTCCCAGCCCCTGCCGACTTCTGTTTTCGGGCGTTGACGAAGAGAAGATCGCCCTGTTCGAGCAGGTCGGATTTTCGCCGGCCGCCAACACGCACCCGTATTTCACCGCCGAAGGCCAGCCGCTGTTCGAGGCTCGCGAGTGGGAAAAGACCCTATAGCCGCTGCACTACGCAGCCAATGGAGACACGTATCGTGAAGCAGCATCGACCGTGGTTCCTCTATGCGATGATCATCGTTGTGGCGTGGGGTATTTGGGGGGCGTGGAGTGACTACCCATCCAAGCCGGCCAACGTAAATCCGCCCTTTCCTATGACGATGGTCTATGTCGTCTGGGCGCTAACCTTGATCCCACCCGGCCTGGTTGCCCTCTGGTTCATCGGCTGGAAGCCCGAATACGACCGGAGGTCATTGTTATACGGCTGTGCGGTGGGCTTTCTCGGTGCCATCGGGCAACTAATTCTCTTCCGGACGTTGGAATTGACACCCCCCTATCTGCTCTTCCCCTTCATTGCGCTCTCGCCCGTTGTGACCATTGTCTTGGCCCTAATTGTCTCCAAAGAGCGTGCCACGAAAAAAGGTTGGGCAGGTATCGCGCTGGCGGTGGTCGCCGGAGTTCTCCTCTCAGTGCCGCAAGACAGTCCATCCGACGTCCCCCAGCAAAACACCACCATCGTAGCGAAAACAGATCATGTGGCGGCGCAAAGTGAGAAGGCAAAAGGAGTCGATTTGCAGGGTCAGCATGAGCCCATGAAAACGCCGTCACGCTTCTTGTGGGTTGTCTTAGCGGTGCTGATTCTATTGGCCTGGGGGCTCCAAGGCTTCATCATTTCCCACGCCAACAAAACCATGAAGGCCGAGAGCATCTTCTTCTACATGATGCTGACCGGGGTCTTGTTGATCCCGATTGCCCTGGCCCTAACCGACTTCTCGAAGCCGATCAACTGGGGATTCAAAGGACCACCCCTGACGGCCATGATTCAAATTCTCAATTCGGTCGGCGCGTTGCTGCTGGTCTATACCTTCCGTTACGGCAAGGCCATTATTGTCTCGCCGTTGACCAATGCCGGGGCCCCCGTGGTCACTGTCATTCTTTCGCTCGCTGTGGCGGCGACTGCCGGCGGACTGATATGGACGACCGGCGCAAAGATCAATGTCGTCGGCATCGTTCTGGCCATCGTGGCCACCGTCTTGATGGCGATTGAAGGGGAAAAGGGCTGACAATCGGCAGCCCGGAGAGTAATTTTGGTTTGTTAGTTTACACGGGCGGCCAACGTTGGTACAATCGACCCCGTTCGCCGTTCGCCGACCGGTAATAGTCGCCTTTCGCTCTGCGAAAGTTGCGCTGCTTTCGTGGAGCGAAAGGCGACGTGAAGACTCCCTCGGGGTGTTGACAGCGGAGTGATCTGCAATTACCCTATTAGCTGGGTAGTTGTCGTTGAAGTATCGTGCCTACGTCATCCTGCTCCAATCCAATGCCTGATATTTCCATCGAAGTCTGGGACGCCACGGGAAACAAGAAGCAGGTGGTTCAATTGCCCGCCGACGCCCCCGTCAACCGGGTTGTCGCGGTGCTGGTGCAGAAGATGAACCTGCCGCAACACAGTCCCGACGGCCAATTGATGAGCTACAAGTTTCAGCATCGCCCCACCGGCCGGCAGTTGTTGGACACCGAAACACTCGCGTCGGCCGGGGTGCGCGACGGGGACATCGTTCGCCTGCAACCCGAAATCACGGCAGGACGCGCAACCACTGGCCGCGTGTTTTCTGCCCCATGAACGACGTCGTGAAACTCAAAAACGGCGACGGCCGCTTCGCTCGATTCGAGTTGATGGCCTGGTGGGACCAAGCGCGGCTCACCCGGGCCAAAATCCTGCTGATCGGCGCCGGCGCCCTGGGCAACGAGATTCTCAAAAACCTCGCCCTGCTGGGCGTTGGCCGCGTATTGGTGGCCGACCGCGATCGGATCGAAACCTCGAACCTCTCCCGCTCCGTGCTCTTTCGCCAGGAGGACTGCGGTCGGCCGAAGTCGCAAGTGGCCGCCGCCCGCGCCGCCGCCATCTATCCTGACATGCGGATTCAGCCGTTCTGCGGCAACATCGTCTACGAACTTGGGCTCGGGCCCTACCGCTGGGCCGACGTAATTCTCGCCGCTTTGGACAACCGCGAGGCCCGCGTGGCGATCAATCGGGCGGCGGCACGGGCGGGAAAAGTCTGGATCGACGGGGCGATCGAGCGGCTCGACGGCGTCGCCCGCGTCTTCGATCCCGCCTGCGGGCCGTGCTACGAGTGTACGATGAACGAGATCGACTGGAAGATGCTCGAATCGCGGCGGAGTTGCGCCCTGCTGTCGCGCGAAGAGATGGCCGAGGGAAAAGTGCCGACCACGCCGACTACCGCCGCGATCATCGCCGGCATCCAATGCCAGGAGGCCGTCAAGTTGCTGCACGGCCTGGAGACGCTCACCGGGCGGGGATTCGTCTTCGAGGGCATCTCGCACGAAAGCCACGTCGTGACGTATACCCGAAAAGAGGACTGCCCCTCGCACGATCCCGACGACGACCCGGAATCGCTCCCTTGGCGCGTGGCCGGCACTCGCATCGGCGATTTCCTCGAACGGGTGCGCGGCGATCTCGGGTCGGACGCGGTGATCGAGCTAAACGCCGATTTGCTCGGCTCGCTGCACTGCCCCAAATGCGACAAGGAAGAGGAGATGCTCGCGTCGCTCGGCCGGGTGACGGAACAACAGGGCCGCTGCCCGCGCTGCCGCGAGCATCGTGTGCCCAAGACGTTCCACACCATCGACGGCCGCGAGCCGTTTTTGCACCGCACGCTCGGCGAAATCGGCGTGCCGCCGTGGGACGTGCTGGCTGGCCGTCGCGGATTGGAGCAGCGATTTTACGAGTTCGCCGGCGACCGCCAGGAGGTTCTGGGGCCGTTGATAGAATAGAAAAGAACGTTGGGGTGGCAGTTGCACTGCCGCCCCCGTTTACAGGGTGTTTTAGGGGCGGCAGTACAACCGCCACCCCAACGTAGGTGCAAGAATGGCTGAACAACATCGAACGCCCGACGCGCGGCAGCTTGGCGACGAGAGTCTGCCCCAAGGCGACTTCCCGGCGGGCCAGAGCGATTTCCGCGTCTATTTCGACGCCGAAACGCATGGGCGCATCGTCGAACACGCCGCCGAGGACAGGTCGGTCGAGATATGCGGCGTCCTGGTGGGACGCTGGCAGCAGGACGCCAACGGCCCGTTCGTGGCGGTCTCGGCCAGCATCCGCTGCGACGAGGCCGCGAAGAAGTCGGGCGAAGTGACCTTCACCCACGACGCTTGGACCACGATCAACCGCGAGATGGACACGCGCTTCGTTGATCTGAAGATCGTCGGCTGGTACCATTCCCATCCAAGTTTCGGCGTGTTTCTTTCCGAGCGTGATGTCTTTATTCACGAGCACTTTTTCTCGAATCCCGGCCAGGTGGCGCTCGTGGTCGATCCGACGCAGAAGACCGAGGGGGTCTTCGTCTGGCGCAACGGCAAACCGAAGCCCTGCTCCCATTATTGGGTGGGCGAGCGGATCTGCACGCCGGCGGGCGAAGAAGCGGCGGAGGGCGAACGTCCGTCGCCTGCGGTCGCCCCGGGGTCGCCCGCGAGTCCGGCGGCGGAAAGCACGTCGTTCTGGGGTCTTCTCCGCTTTGCACTGCCTTTGGCCTGCATGTTCCTGATCGGTTATCTCTTGGCCGACATGAAATCGGCCTGGGAGCGGCAGCGGATCGTCGAAGGGACGGTCACCCATTTCGGGACCTGGAAATGCCTGCGGCCCGGCCTGCGCGAAAACCTCGACAAGCTCGCCGACAACGTGAAAGTAATCCAGGCCGCGACGGGCCAATTGGCCAAGCAGCACGTCAAGGCGGCGGGAGACGATGCCGCCAACGTCAAAGGGGAATGGGACAAGGTCCTGCAAGCCATGACGTACACGCGCGCGAGTCTCTATGCGATTTCCGATCGGTATGGCCTCGATCCGGCCGAGGAACAGGCGCTGAAAGCCGAATTTGTCGACAGGCTGACGGGAACTCGCTCCTCCGGTTCCCAGCCGGCCGGCGAGCAGAAGCCCGCGGCCAAGGAGACGCCGGTGGCCAAGGAGAAATCGGCCGCGAAGCCGAACGCCGCCGACAAACCGCAACCCCCGACGCCCAGGAAGTAGCGCCATGCCCGCTCCGAACGAACCGCTGCGGCTGACCCATGCCGACCTGAACTCGCCCCAGGTTCAACAATACCTGGACGTGCAGGCGTCGATGCGCCGCGACGTCGGCGACCTGGCGGCCGAGCCGCTGCTGATCCGCGTGGTCTACGCCAGTTGGTTCTACCTGGCGGTCGCCAGCGCCGTGGGGGCTTTGATCGCCTGGGCGTGCCTGGAGCCCTTCTTCGACGACAACGCCCTGGCCCACCACCACGAAGGCAATATCGTGGGACTCTTCCTTTTTCCGACGGTGGCCGGCTTCGTCGGCTTGTTCCTCGGCGCGGCGGAAGGGTTCATGTGTCGAAACGTGCTGCGGGCGTTGCTCTGCGGCTCGGTGGGACTCGGAATCGGCTTCGGCCTGGGACTCGTGTTCCTGATTCCGGCGGCAATCCTCTTCCTCGTGATGCGCATCGCAGCCACCGCGTTTCAGAAGGACCCCGGCGCCGCGCCCGAGGGTTTCGCGTTTCTCGTTGTCATGATGGGGCGTGCCACGGGCTGGGCGTTGGCCGCCATTCCCGCCGGCCTCGGCCAGGGAATCGCCCTGCGCGAGCGGAAGGTGGTCTATAACGGCGTTGTGGGCGCCGTCCTCGGCGGCATGATCGGCGGGCTCTGCTTCGATCCGATCAACGCCATCTTTTCGTCGCCCGACGGAAGAGCAACGCTGAGCCGCTGCATCGGTTTCGTCGTCATCGGGTTTTCCGTCGGACTGTTCGTCGGGCTGGTCGAAGGCTGGACCAAGACGGCCTGGCTACTGATGCGTGCCGGCCCGCTGGCGGGAAAGCAGTTCGTGCTGCATCGCGATACGACCGTCTTGGGCAGTTCGCCCAAGGCCGACATCTATCTGTTTAAGGACGACGCCATCGAGCCGCGGCACGCGCTCTTGCACAATCGCGGCGGCCGCTTCGAGCTGGAAGACTGCAAAACGCCCGACGGAACCTACGTCAACGGCGTTCCGATCACTCGCCAAATCCTCAAGAGCGGCGACAAGATCGTCCTGGGAAAGACGGTGCTGGAGTTCGCATTGAAGGAGACGAAGTAGACACGCGGAGACAACCATGCCTTTCAAGACGAAGTGTCCTGGCTGTGCGAAGATTCTGGACGTTCCCGACTCGGTCGTGGGCAAGCGGGTGAAGTGCCCTGCCTGTGGGCAGATGTGGCAGGTGCCCGCCCCGACCGCCGCGCCGCCGGCCGCCGCGGCACAACCGACCGCGTTCGGGGCGAAGTGTCCCGGCTGCGGAAAGGCGATTCAAGTGCCCGACTCGGCGCGGGGCAAGCGGGTGAAGTGCCCCGCCTGCGCGCACGTCTGGCAAATCCCCCGGCCGGTTGTCGACGCCGAGCCGGTCCCGGGAACGCCCGGCACGGCGCCGCCGCCGGCTTCGACTCAGGCGGTGAAGAAGAACGAGTGGTTCGACGACATGATGGGCGACGAATATCCGATCGCGGCGGGGCAGAATATCTCCGGCGCGACTCCCTTCGCCGGCGCCACTCCCGCCGCATCCGCCGAGCCGCCGCGCCGCCCCTGCCCGCGCTGCGGCGAAATGATCCCCATCGGAGCCGCCAAATGCCGCTTCTGCGACGCGATCTTCGACGAAAAACTCCGCCGCAAGAAAAAAAAGAAGGGAGGTGGGTTCTTCGCTGCCAACGACGACGAAATGACCCCACTCGACTGGCTCCTCTGCATCTTTTGCGGCAACATCGGCTGCATCGTTGCCATTGTCTATCTTTCACTGGGAAAGCCGAAAGCGCGTAAGATGCTTATCGCCTCGATTTGCATTCAGGTTATCGAGTTCATTCTCTCGATGATCTTCTGGACTATCGTTGGAGTGACCATGCACGGCAATCGACCAGGCTTTCACTAATCGGTAGTTAACGAAGGACACGAAGCGGTGCCCAAAATCGTCACCTGTTCCTGCGGCGCCGACGTTCGCTTGCCTGACGGCGACCTGAACCGGAAGTTCCGCTGCCCGATCTGCAAGAATGGCATCGCCTTGACCATCGGCGCCACGGTGCTCTCGTCGTCTCGGCTCGGCCCGGGCGAACCGGGGGCGACCTGCCCGATCTGCCAGTCGGCGATCGCCGCCGACGAGTTCAGCGTCGTCTGTCCGAAGTGCGAACAGATTCACCACCGCGAATGCTGGGCGGAGGTGGGCGGCTGCGGCACGTACGGCTGCGAGCAGGCCCCTTCGCACGAGAAAGCGGCCGAGGTCGAGCCGCCGATGTCGGCCTGGGGCGACACGAAGCGTTGCCCCGTCTGCGGCGAGACGATCAAGGCCGTCGCCACTCGCTGCCGCTTCTGCCACACCGAGTTCGACACCGTCAATCCGCTCACGCTGGCCGACGTCCATCGCAAGATGACCAAGGAGGAGAAGCTCACCAAGTTACAAAAAATCATCATCGTACTGTTCGTCGTGAGCCTCATCGGCTGCTTCGCCCCGCTCACGTTGATCCTGAATCTGGTGCTCTTCCTGGCGCGGCGGGAGAACATCCGCAAGCTGCCGCCGCTCTCCCAGGTTCTCGCCTATTCATCGCTCGGGCTCTCCGTGGTATATTCGTTCTTGATGCTCTTGTTCCTCCTGAAAAGCCTGTTTTGAGGCAGCGACCCTTGGCCAATTCGCCCCCCGACATCCGCTTCGCCGATCAGCGCGCCGCCGGGTCGCAGTGCCGGCACTGCAACAACGAGGTGCGGTTCGGCGAGTCGATCGCCGTCTGCCCGCGCTGCGGCGGAGTGAATCACGAGGCCTGCTGGCTGAAACATGACGGCTGCGGCTCTTACGAATGCGCCCCGGCCCGCCGCGTCTGGTCGACGAACGATGAGCCGACGATGCGGATCACGGCCGACGATCTGGCCGCCGCTCCGTTGCCGCCGCCGCGCCGCGGCGTCCCCTTTGCCACCGCGGCTGCGTATTCTCTCCCCGCTTCGCCGCGCCGCACCAACACATTGGCCATCGCCTCGTTCGTCACCGCGCTGCTCGGCATCCCGATGTTTGGCCTCGTCACCGGCGTCGTGGCCACGGTCCTGGGAAGCATCGCCATCGGCGGAATCCAGCAGACGCAGCAAAAGGGGACGTGGCTCGCTCTGGCCGGCATATTCCTCGGACTTTTCGACGTCGTCGGCTGGATCGTATTTCTCGCGCTGGCTCTTAGCTCGCCGCGGGCAAACCTGACGACCAGCGACTTCGACCCCGATCCGACGGCGCTCGAAAACCTGTCCCCGCCGATCAATCGGGCGATGCGGGCGAACGCGCTCATCGAAACCCAATTCGGCTGGGGCCGCTCCGGCATCGGTTCCGGCGTCATCTTGCGGATCGCCGACGGCCGGGCGATCATCGTCACCAACCGCCACGTCGTCGATCCCGATTTTACGGCGACCGCTCCCGCCCGCGCGTCCGCGCCGCAGGTGGCGGGACACCTGCGGGTGAAGCTGCTGGGCCAGTTGACCGAGTCGGGTGAGGTGCTCTGGATCGCCCCCGACGGAATCGATCTGGCGCTGGTGGCCGTCGTGGCACGCACCAACGAGGCGACGGCCGCCGTCTGGCAAGAGCGGCCGCGGCCGGCGGTCGGCGACGAAGTCTTTTCGATCGGCAATCCGCAGCATCTCGATTGGTCGGCCGCCCGCGGCGTGATCTCCCAGTTCCGCGTGCAAACTTGCGGCGAAAGGCGGGTGCGGGTCATTCAGACCGACGCCGCGATCAATCCCGGCAACAGCGGCGGCGGACTCTACGACAAACAGGGCCGCTTGATCGCCATCAACACCTGGACCAACGACAAGCGGGCCAGCGAGGGGATCAGTTTCTCCATCACTTTCGAGACGCTGCTGAAACTCGACCCGCCGCCGTTGGGCGGTACGATTTGTGGTGCAGCCGTCCCGGCTGCCCGAGCAGGCGAGACGCCTGCACCACAAGCGATTCCTCGACCGCCGCTGTGGGGGCCTGCGCCTCGAAGCGAAAGGAGAGGCCATGAGCACCGTACGCCTTCGCCGCTTGCAGGCCGATTTCCAGAAGCTCAGCGACTACGCCCGGCGGCACCCGCGGCTACGCTTGATCAGCTTCGAGGGGCAGCCGCCCGAGTTGTACCAATTGGAGTATCAGATCGTCGGGCTGCGGCAGATCGACGACCAGTTGCAGGTGGTGAAGAGTCACATCGTGGAGATTCGCCTGCCGCGCGACTATCCGCGCACGCCCCCGCAGTGCCGCATGTTGACGCCGATCTTCCATCCGAACATCGCCCCGCACGCGATCTGCATCGGCGACCACTGGAGTGCCGGCGAGCCGCTCTGGTCGATGGTGGCGCGGATCGGGGAGATGATCGCCTATCAGAGTTACAACACGAAAAGCCCGCTGAACGGCGAGGCGGCGCGTTGGGTCGAGCAGAACCTGGCGCGGTTGCCGCTCGATCGGGTGAGTATGCAACTCGACGAGCCGGCTGCCAAGCCCGCCGCTGCGCCGACTGCGACAAGAGGGGGCGGCAGTTCAACTGCCGCCCCAACAAACGCTGCCGCCCCAACGAAGCAGCCGGCCGCCCTAACGCCGCAAGCGGCCGCGCCCTCGGTCGGGAAGATCGCGATGGTCTGCCCCGGATGCGGCCATCGCTATCAAGTCTCGGCGGAGCACATCGGCAAGCGGGCCCGCTGCTCCCACTGCCAGAAGGTGATTGTCGTCACCGCCCCCGCCGAAAAATCATGAGCGACGATTGTGTCATTGCCGGCGAAGGAACTGCGCAGGAACGTACTCCTCACACTCCGTGTGAGGAAGTTCCGGTTCAGGTCGTTATTCTGGCGGAGTCGGGCGAAAGGGGGACGATTCCTCACACGGAGTGTGAGAAGTACGGACGCGGCGCCGGTCTCAGCAGCGGTCGGCGGTCGCGGCACCGCACGATGCTCGCCGTCGCCTGCGTCGTCGTCGTTTTGTCGGCGCTCTTCAACGTCCGCGGCGATCAACGCTGCGAGATTCGCGGCTTGCCGGGCATTCCGCTGCCGGAGACCTGCTGGTTGCGGAGCGTTTTCGGCGTTAAGTGTCCCGGCTGCGGGTTGACGCGGAGCATCGTCTATCTGGCCCACGGCGATTGGCGGGCCTCGTGGCAGATGCACCGCGTCGGCTTCGTGATGGCCCTGGTCATTCTCGCCCAGTTTCCTTATTGCACCGTCGGGCTTTGTTGCAAGAAGGACTATCCTCTCGGCCGCCGATTCGCGTCGTTGGTCGCCTGGACTCTGATTCTGCTGTTGATCGGCAACTGGCTCTACGATGTCTTCACGTCCGCAGCATGAGGCGGCAACGTAGCCGGCACACGCCGTGTGCCAGCCTCTCTTCCGCGGGAGACGGCTGCCGACGACGGACGGCACACGGGCGTGTGCCCACTACGCGAGCGGTCACGCGGCGAGCCATCGCGTCCAGCGGCAGCGATAGAGCAGCCACGTCAGCAAGGTTGCCGCAGTGGCGGACACGAGAAAAATGGCCACATCCAACTGCCAACTCGGCGACAGACCACGCCGCGCGGCGAGCGACTCGCAGATTTTGATCGGCAGCAGGTGGGAGAAGTAAATGCCGTAAGCGAGCGAAGGGAACGACCCGAGGCGGCAAAGCAGCGAGGAGCGCGGCGGACGCAAGGCGATCAGCAGCACGAGCACGCCGGCGAGATTCTCGACCGGTGTTGAGCGGCCCGAGATCCAAAGCCAGGTCATGCAGGCCAGAAACGCGAGAATGTCAAGGCGAAAGCGCGAGAAGCCTCGCCACAAGCGCGATTGCCCGCCGTCGTAGATCAAGCCAACGGCCACCGCCCAGAACGCCGCCGGCAGCGCGTCGAGCATGTACTGGAGCGGATCACAGTCTGGTGCAATGCGGCCGGCGATGCCGGGCAATCCGATCGCCAGCCCGAGGAGCAGAAATCCAACTGCCATCGGCCATCGCAACCACTCGCGGCCGTACGCCGTCTTGGCGAGCGCAAGCGCCGCCAGGCTGACGACGAGAATAAACGGCATGAACCAAAGGTGATAGAATCCCCCCGCCCAAAGCACGTCCAGGCCGCTGGGATACCGATTTGCCTGCTCGGGCATCGACACGCTCTTGATCGCCTTGAAGCCCAGGTAGACGCCGCTCCACACCAGAAACGGCAGATAGATACGAACGAAGCGGTTCCGCCCATATTCGAGGAACGTCCGCTGCGGCTTGCGCCGCACGCCTTGGAAAACGAGAAAGACGCAGGCCGCGACGAACAGTGGCACCGCAAAGCGCGTCAGCAGCGTCGAACGAGCGAGCGCTTCGGAGCGGACCGTGTGCAACCAGACGATCGCGTAGATGGCGATCCATCGGGCCACTTCGAGCAACGGCCAGCGCGGCGATTCGGCGACGCGGCCGGGCATTGCCAGAGGCCGATCGGTCGAGGAGTCGGCTGCGATCATCCTTGCCCCCTCGCCGCCGCCACGGCGGGCTGCCGGCCGTCGTGTTCCGCCGCTTGGGCCTGGAGATTCACGGTCACTCCCGCCAGGAAGAAGAGGACCATGTGGACCATCGGGATGATCGCCATGTCCTGGAACATGCCGTTGACGAGGTAGTTTGCCGCGACGATGAGGAAGAGGAGTCCCGCTTGCCGCATCCACAGCGGCGCGCGGTCCGATCGCCACAACCGCGAGGCGCTCCGCAGCCAGGCGATCGTCACCAGCGCGAACAGCGTGACGCCGATCAGCCCGGTTTCGGTCAACAGCGACAGCCAGACGTTGTGCTGGACGACGCCTCGCCCGCGCTCCAGCGGAAGATCGATGTTGCGATTCGCCAGGTGATTGCGATGTTCGTCGATGTAATGTCCCAGACCGCAGCCGACCAGCGGCCGGTCGCGGAACATTTCCCAGGCGATTGCGGCCAGAACGGGGCGAAGTTCGGCCGACAAGGCCGCGTCCTCCGCGGTAGCGTACTTGTCTCGATTGATTTCGATGATATTGGCCCATTGCGTGGCGACCAGCGCCGCCGAGCCGAGCACTGCCGCCGCCAGAAACCAGGGGCGATAGAGACGGGGCAACACCAAGAAGATGATGAGCAATAGTCCCAGCGCGCCGCCCATCCACGCGCTGCGCGTCATCGTGCAGGCGATCCCGATGCAGAGCAGGCCGGAATAGGCGATCAACGCCAGTTGGCCCCAGCGCGGCGCCCGCGGCCAGGCCATCAATCCGGCGGCCAGGCAGGTTCCCAGCAGCATCCCGTTGGCGGCGGGATTCAGAAGCGGTCCCCGCCCGCGTCCCAAGAATTCCGTAAACTTCGACGTAAGAATGTAGGGCGGAAAGACCAACGAATTCAGCTCCCAGCCCTCGGCAATCGCCCTCTCCGCAATCGCCGTCAGGGCCAGATAAACGCCAAAAACGCCGAGCAGCGCGAACGTCGCCTTCAGTCCGCGCTCGCTGATTCTGGCCTGCCAGCCCGCCCAGTAGATGCCCAAGGGCATCAGGTAGTTGAAGACCAATTGCGACGCCGGTGCGTTGCCGTGCACCGTCCAATCGTGCAGCGCCACGTTTACCGCCAGCACCGCGGCGAAGGCCAGCAGCAGCACTTCGCCGCGACCGATGCGGTGCGACGCCGTCAGCCCCAGCCGCCACCAGACGGCCAATTGCACCATCAGCAAGACCCAGAGGATGCGATCGCTCGTCAGCGGCGCCGGCTCGGTCGGAGCGTGGTAAGCGAAGTATCCGAAGCAGGTGCCGGCCAGCAACACGGCCAGCCCGCCCGCCAGCAGGCCGCCGCGCACAAAGACCACCGCGCCCCAGATGACGCCGACCAACAGCGCAATGGCGATAAGCGGCTCCCATTCCATGGCGACATCATAGCAACACGCGGTCGGAGGGTCCAGGTCGAAAGAGATCGTTGGCCGGTGCCATGCTCACGCTTGCGTGAGCATGTGGCCGGAGGGCCGGCATGGCCACGCAAGCGTGGCCATGGCACCCAACGCCAGCAGTGTCATTCAGCCGCTGCTGTCGGCGTCGGGAGACGGCTCCTACAGGCCGCCGTCGATCAGTTCCCAGCGGATGCCTTGGGCGAGGCCGTCGGCGCTGAAATGGACGAGTTGTTGCCGCTGATGGCGGTTGAGCGAGTTGATCGTGTCGTGCAGCCGGCGCTGCGGATCGATGTCGGACTTCCACGGCAGCGGATCGTCGATCCTCGGCGGCCAGCGTTCCTCCTCAAACACCGCCAGCTGAACGTCGGTTGCTAAAAGCTGATCGCTGATAGCTGAAAGCTGACCGCTGATAGGTGGCCGCTGACCAACCTCTCCAGACACCCCTCAGGCTTCAACTCGCTTCAACCAGATGTCGCGCCAATAGAAGTAGTTGGCGCGAGGGCAATTCAGGCGCAGATGCCGCGGCAAATGAGCCCGTCAAGGATGACGGTGTCGTTCAACTGCACGATCTTTCCGGTCTCTTCGGAGATGATCGTCCGCAACGGCGTGGCTACGCGATAGCGGCGGCCGCAGTACAAGGCCATCTCGGGGTCGAACGACAGCCCGCGATTTCGGCCCTGCGCGTCGAGCGTGGCCTCGATCTCCGCGAGGCTTTTGATTTCCACCAGTTCACCGGCCTGGAGATTGAGGCTCGCACTGGCCGTCTTCTTCTGCTCGCCGCTGACCTGGTAAAAGGGGCGGTCGCGCACGAGCCGCGAGCCGCGGTTGACCAACGCCCGCCAGGCAAGATAGACGAAACGCCCGACGCTCATCTCTCCAATCCACAAGTCGTGCAGAAAGAGTCGCAGCTTGCCGGGCGGAAGGTCGCCGCTGGCGCTGCCCAACTCGGTCGATTGGCAGTAGAATCGGTCCCCCTTCACAGTCGGTAGTCGCGATTCAACCCGCTCACTGCCCACTGCCGACTGCCCACTGCCCACTGCCGCCTCTCCCGGCTTCAACCACACTTCCTTCCAGAAGAAGACACACCCCCGCTGGCAACCGCCGTGGGCCGAGCCGTCGCAGCGGAGTCCTGCGAGGAACACGGCATTCTTCATGCTCCTCATGCCGATGACCTCGACGCAAGTTCGCTCGGCGCGGCGAAAGACGCGGAACGTCTTGCCGCAAAAGGGGGCCATTTCCGGCATGAAGGGCATCCCTTCCAGCGACCCGTCGGCGTCGAGGGTGGCAAGAATCTCGCTCAGACTGCGAACGGTGACCGATTGGCCGCGCCGAAAGTCGACGGGACCGTCTCGACGGCTGTCCTTGGCCGACATACTCCATTCTCCTTATGTCCAAACGCCCGGGATGCGAGTCTTGCACCAGCGGCACGCGCCCGCCGGGGCGTCGTTCACCAGCACGCTGAAACTGTTGCGGCGGACGATCGGCCGCTTGCACTCGGGACAGAACGTCGTGCCGCCGTCGTCGATCTCCCGGCAGTTTCCCACGTAGACGTAACGCAGTCCGGCCGAGCGGGCAACGTCGCGGGCTTGGAGAAGGACATCCACGGGCGTCGGCGGCAGGTGCGCCAGCTTGTGGGCGGGATGAAATCGCGAGAAGTGCAGCGGGTAATCCGGCCCAATGTTCGACAGCAGCCAATCGCACATCCGCCGGATCATCTCCGGCTTGTCGGTGTACGTCGGCACAACTAGGTTCGTGACCTCGAACCAGACCCCTTCGCGTTTCAGCGTCTTCAGCGTGGCGAGAATCGGCTCCAACTTGCCGGTGTTCAGCTCGCGGTATATCTCCTCGCTGAAACTCTTCAGGTTCACGTTGGCCGCGTCGATCCACGGGCACAACTCCGCGAGCGGCTCCGCTTGGATCGATCCACAGGTGATCCAACAGTTCTTGATCTTCTTCGCCCGGGCGGCCTTCGCCGTGTCGAGCATGTACTCGAACCAGGCGATCGGCTCGGAGTACGTGTAAGCGATCGAGCGGCACTGGAAATGCTCGGCCAGCTCGGCCACGTCCTCGGGCAGCAGGGTAACATGAGTCAGATCGACGCCGCCGGACTTATCGAGCTGAGAGAGCGTAAGCCGCAGCGGCTCGCCGCGCGGGTCTTTCGTCTCCTCGGGCTTGGATTGCGAGATGTCCCAGTTCTGGCAGTTCAGGCAGCGCAGCCCGCAGCCGGCCGTGGCAATCGAGAACGCCGCCGTGTCGGGCAGGAAGTGAAACAACGGCTTTTTCTCGATCGGATCGACGTGCGCCGCACACGGATCGGCATAGGCGAGCGTGTAGAGTTTGCCGTCCTTGTGAACGCGGTTGCGGCAGTGACCGCGGTCCTCCGGTTCGAGGATGCACTCGTTCGGGCAGAGCTTGCACTGGATGTTCCGGCCGAGTTTCAAGTAGTGCCGTGCCTCGCGGGCCCAGCCCTGGTTCTGCCATTGATCCCAAAGCGCTCCGGCGGGCGCGTCCTGCTTGAAGACGTCGACCAGCAGCGCCGACCCCATCAGCCGGGCAACGTAATAGACGCCCGACGCCCCGCAAGCGGCGCACGCCAAGCCCGCCAGGCCGAGTTTCAGCGCTTCTCGGCGGGAGTGTCCGCTTGGCAGCGCTTGCCGCGATTCTTGATCCATCCCCATCTCCGCAGGGCGAAATAGGAGGTGATGCTCGCGTGAACCAGGAAGAGCGCCACCAACGGCCAATCGAAGATCTGATGGATCGCCAACGCCGTCTGCAAATCCATCCAGTCGCTGAACCCCAACTTGCCGCAGAGCGCAAATCCCGTCCCTATGTATATTACCACCAACGGCAACAATAACCAACCGCTAAGCCGGGCGAGTTTCAGAAGGTAATAATGTGTGGTACGGCGAGCCATGTCGAATTCACGTAATAAACGTCCGAGACCCAAAAAGAGTTTAGCCGCGCCCCGAAGGGAAGCGCCTCCCGGTCACATGGCACCGTCCCTCCCTCCGCGCCTGTCACTAATCAACATGACGCCCGCCGCAGCGAGATTCAAGCCGGCCGTGGCGAAACAGACGACAAAAACCCCCAGCAGCGGGATGAACAATGTGCTGACCAACAGGGCGCCGAGGGCCGCGCCAACGTAGTCGGCCGTGTAGAGCCGGCCGGAGGTGGCAGCGGGGCCGCGGAAATCGACCCTCGCGGCCAGCGGAAACTGCATGCCCACCAACACGGCCAGCGTCAGCGTCAGCAGCGGAATGGCGACTCGCCCCGCTTCCACCCAGCCGAGTCGTTCCACCCCTTTCAGCCCCAGCAGCGCCAACGGCAGCAGAGCGGCGAAAACCGCGATCGCCGCCGCCAGATAGGCCAAATGACGCCGGTTCCAACGAATGCGCCAGCGACCGACGAACGTCGCACCAATCACCAACCCGGCCATGAACATCGTTACGATCAGCCCCACCTGGTAGTAGAGCGATCCAAACAAAACCTGGAATGCCAGCAGCAGCACCACCTCCAGGGCCGAGGCGGCGAACCCGCCGCAGAAGACCACCAGCGGAACCGCCCGCAAGCGCACCAGATACACGAGGAACAAAACGGCCAGCCCCGCCTCAAAAAGCCCGAAGCGCACCTCAAACTGCCGCATCCAGTAACGAAGGTGGCAGTAATAGAGGATCGGGCTGAAGTCTTCGTTGAGCGACGACGCGGCGGCGGCGGCCCGCCGTACGTCGGCCATGCGGTCGGCGGTGAGCATCCCCTTCAGGTAACTGCGATCGACCAGCAGCGTCTTCACGCCCGCCCGCTCGATTCGCCCGGCGACGTCGGCCGTCAGTTCGCCGTCGCAGGCGAGGAAGAAGACCCGGCTGCCGGGCAGAATCAGCACGTTCGAGAATTCCGCCCGCAGCGTGCGATCCGCAATGCCGATCAGCCGGGCAAGCTCCGGGCTGAGGTAATTCTCGTAAGTCCCCAGCGAAAACGACAGCACGCCCTCCGGCGTAAGAACGCGGCGGACTTCGCCGAAGAACTCGCGGGTGTAGAAGCGATTTAGTTGCGAGGTGGACGGGTCGGGCACGTTGACGATCACCACGTCGTAGCGGCGCTCGGTATGCCGCACGAAGAGCCGGCCGTCCGAGTTGATGACGTGAATCCGCGGGTCGGCCAGTGCCTCGGGCAGATACCGCCGGGCCGCGGCGAGAATCAATGGATCGAGCTCGACGTAATCCACCGCTTCGACGGGATATTTGAGGATTTCCCGCGCCGTGCCCGACACGCCGCCGGAGATCAGCAGCACCCGCTTCGCGCCCGGCCGCTGCGCCATCGCGTAATGCACGCTCTCCTCGATCTGCTCGGTGTTGTGCGTGGAGAACAACGGCACGCCGCTGCCGATGAAATTCAGTTGGCCGGCCGACTCGGTCGTCACCAGGCTGCCGTAGGGTGATTCGCCGTGAAAAACGACATTCTGCCCAGCGTATTCCAGCCGTAGCGAGATTCCGTCCAGGTCGAGCGAGGCCGCAAGGCCAAGGATCGCCGCTAGGGCAACGATCGCCGTGGCGGCGAAGATGCGTTTGCCGGCGCTCATGGCCAGGAGCGCCGCCGCCAGCAGGTTCAGGCCGCCAGCGACGTAGAGCATGCCAAAATGCCCGACCAGATGAACGAAGACCACCAGGAACGCGATCCCGCCCAGCACGTTCCCAAGATTGTCGAGGAGATAGACCCTGCCGATCTCCGCCGCGGCAGAATCGTGCGACTCCGGCTTGGAAGACGTGGCGGCGATCTGGCAGGCCACGGTCAAGGCGTAGCCGGTCACCAGGCAATACGGCGCCAGCAGCACGAAGCAACTCGCCACGGTCTCCGTTACTCCGACATCCGCGCCGCTGAGAAAGACCACGTTTCGCAGCCAGCGGAGCAGAAAGACGTCGGCGATCGGCAGCAGGGCGATGTGTACTTGGGCGATCAGGAACGCCGCGATCGGCCGACGGAGCCGCGCGGCCGTTTTGCCCAGCGTCGAGCCCACGCCGGTCAACAACATCCAATTGCCCAAGACAATGCCGAAGACCAATTCGTTTCCCGAAAAGACGCTGACAAACTCCCGCATCAGCGTCAACTGCGTCAGGAAGGCCGACAGACCGAGGCAGCAAACGGCAAACGAGAAAATGTGCGTGGAAGTGTGGAAGGCAAAAGGGGAAAGGGGGAAAAGGGAAAGACCGCAGTGCGAGGCATTTCCCTTTTTCCCCATTTCTCCTTCTTCCTTTCGCACGTTTTCTGGCTCCCACGCGGAGCGTGGGAACGAGTTTGCTCTTCTATTTTCCTTCAACGCTGGCGGTTTCGAGCCGCGTCGCGCTCTTCGTGGAACGCCTCCACCTGATACGTCATCACCGTGGCGGCGGGCGAGGTCCAGGCGTCGGCCGCAAGGCCGGCCTTCTGCGAAAGCTCGCGGAGGAAAATGCGTTTGTCCGGCAACTGTTCCCAGACTTGCGGCAGGTACGTGGCCGTCTGCCCATCAACGCTCAACACGACGCCGTCGATGCCCGGCCGCAGTTTCTCCAACAAGTCTTGCGGCGAAGCGAACGCCAACGGCTCGGGCAGCGTGAGGACGCTGATCTCGATCTCGATCTTGTCCAACTCGTTCGGTCGCACGGGATCGAATCGCGGATCCTCGGTTGCCGCTGCTTTCGCGCGGGAGATGACCGCCTGATACAGCGATTCCTGCGGCGAAAGGCTGCCGATGCAGCCGCGCAGATCGCCGTTGCGGGTCAGCGTGACGAAGCACGGCCGCCGCTCGCGGAATTTCGCCGCCGCCGCGGGGTCGTACTTCGGCGCTTCGCCGCCGGTCACTGCGGCGGTGACGCTCTTTCGCGCCAAGCGGAGCAGAATCCGCCGCTCGTTCGGCGTGAATTGCAAAGCGACCGAAGTTGGCGTCGGCTTTCTGGCCTCGCGGCTCGTGAACGCTATGGCCGCGTAGCCGACGACCCTCGATTTGTTGTCGGTGGTGTCGCCGCTGTTGCGATAATCGAGCAGATGGGCCTTCCAGCCCTTCTGCCGCGCGATGTCGATCAGCGTCACGACCGCCGCGTGGCCGCAGGCGTCTTCGTCGCCGATCAAGTCGGCCCGCAAATCGCAAATCGCTTTGACCGTGCGGGTATCCTCGGCTTTGGCCTCTTCGTAGGGATGGTAATGGCTCAAATCGGTGCTGACAATAAGCAGCGTGTCGTCGTCAAGAAATGGCATGAGCCGCTTGGCGACTGTCCCCGAATCGACTTCCCCAAAGACCACCGGCACGATGCTGAAGTCGTGCAGCGTGCATTGCAGCAGCGGTAACTGCACCTCCAGCGAATGCTCCCACGTGTCGGGCAGGTCCTCGCCCAGCGGCGGCGGCTTCCTCGACGAATAGCCGACCCAATTCGGCCGATCGACCCTGCACGCGGGATGGGAAACGAACGGGCTGATCTTGGCCATCACCGCGGCCTTGGGCGAAAGCGGAATCAACCCCAGCGGCGTCCGGTAGGCATCCACTGCCGACACGAAGGCGCCGTCAAAAAGCGCGTAGTGGCTGGGGCCGAGCAAAATCACCGTCGAGAAATGTTGGCCGACGAGCAGTTTGTAGCTGCTGGCCGCAATCGGGGCGGAATATTCGTAGCCCGCGTGCGGACATATCAGCGCGCGAAGGTTCTTGAGCGGCTCCGGCTTTGCATTGGCCAGCAGCCGCTCGATGTTTCGCTTCAGAACGCTTTCGTCTTTCGGGTAGAAGATGCCCGCAACGGCCGGGTCGCGGACCTTCTCGAATTTCCTGGCTGCCGCGGCGGATGCGGGGCTCGACGGCTCGCTCTGCGCGGGCTTGGCCGTGCAACCGGCGACCGCCAGCAATGCCGCCACGAGGAAGAATCGGCAGAAGGGCTGTTTCATGGCAAGTGCCTCCAGAGACGGGTTGCGGCCGTAGGTTCGCGCCGCATGTTGGGGTGGCAGTTGTACTGCCACCCCCGAATCGGCAGCGTTTTCCTGGGGGTGGCAGTACAACTGCCACCCCTGCCACCCCAACGCCGTGAGCGGACATCGCCTCGCACGCCACGATCTCGATTGTATCGCTGGCGCAGCCCGAACTGCAAGGTCGCCCGTTTCCACGATTCATTGAAGTTTCCGCGACAAAACGCCGATAACGGCGATCAACTGTCCTCTCGCAAGGACGCCTGGGGTCATGGCGATCGCCGCTCGTTGCAAAGCCGCCGTTTTTCTCCGAAGCCTGCCAAAACCGCAGGCCGCGGCTCTGCTTGCAAAGCTGTCACCGCACGAAGCGGCGGCAGTCACCGGCGAAATGGCAACGATGGATCAAGTCAGCCGTGAAGAGGAAGACGCGGTGATGCGCGAGTTCGCCGCCGCCGCTGCTTTTCGAGCCGAAAACAACCACGCGGCCGAGGCGTCGCCGTTTGCGTTTCTCCACGGCCTCGACGCCCAGGAACTCTTGACGCTGATCGGCGACGAGCATCCGCAGACGATCGCGCTGGTGCTTTCCCAGTTGCCGCCCCGGCAGGCGGCCGAAACGCTCGCCGCACTTTCGGCCGAGCAACAGGCGTCGGTGATCGGCCGCATCGCCGTGACGGAACTACCGAGCCGGGAGATCGTCCACGATCTGGCCAGCGCCATCCGCCATCGCCTGATCGGACCGGTAAGGACGCCGATCGGCAGGAGTCTGGCCAAGGTGGCAAAGATGTTCGCCGCCATGCGTCCGGCCGCTGAGCGAAAGCTGCTGGAGGGCATCGCTCAAGCCGATCCCGCCTTGCTACAACAAATTCGCCGGGCGATATTCGGTGCCGACGTGGCCGCTTGCGCCGAAGTGAACGCAAGCACCGCGGCGTGCTAACCCGCGTTTCTCGCGAAGGCGGGGCAGACATTCCTGAGGGTGGGGTAGACGTTCCTGTCTGCCGCGAGAAAGAGCGGCACATCTGGCAGACAGGAATGTCTGCCCCACCGGACACCGTGTTGCCCGTCTTCCCCGTTGCAAGCGAGATGCCCGCGCTCCGACTCATGCTCTCCTCGGCCTCGCCCGTTCGTCCTCCATCGCCATCGGCGGCGTGCCGAAGATGACGAACTCCAATTCCTGCCCGGCATCGACCTCCAAGGCGTGCGACGTGCCCGCAGGGATCACCACGACGCTGCCCGGCCGCAAGCGGTGGGCTTTCCCAGCGAGCGTCAGCGTGGCTTGGCCGGAAAGGACGTAATACACCTCGTCGTAGCCGGTGTGGAAGAACGGCGGCAGGCCGGTGGTCGCCGCCACCTGCACGTTGGCCACTCCGCCTTCGCCGCCGGTCACGATCCGCTGCATCCGTCCGAACGGCCAATCGGTCGGCGTCGTTTCGTCGCGTTGGCGGACAAGGGGTTGTTTCTCAGTCATCATTACCCCGCTCAACTGAATCGACGCGAGCAAGCGAACCCGAGAAAGCCCGTGCGAGATGCCACGTTTAGCCGCCGCGTCTACGCGGCGCAATACCGGCGAGGACGCCGGTGCTAAACGGATGATTCTGCGGGCGCCTCCCTTTCTCCCTCTGGTTCTCTCGGGTATTCTACAGGGAAATCGCGGCGACGCAACGCCTGCAACCGCTCGGCGCGGGAAGATCGAATGACCGCAACTCCCATGATGAAACAGTACGAGGAGGCGAAACGGGCGTGCCCCGATGCGCTGCTGCTGTTTCGCATGGGCGACTTCTACGAGATGTTCCACGAAGACGCCAGGACGGCCGCCCGCGTGCTGAATCTTGCGCTCACCAGCCGCGAAAAGGGGGAAAACGCCGTGCCGATGGCCGGCTTTCCACACCATCAGTTGCAGAGCTACCTGGCCAAGTTGATCGCCGCTGGAATGCGTGCGGCCGTTTGCGAGCAGGTCGAGGATCCGAAATTGGCGAAGGGGCTCGTCCGCCGCGAGGTGACGCGAATCGTCACCCCCGGCACTGTGACCGACGACGCCCTGCTCGATCCGCGCGAGAGCAATTTCCTCGCGGCGGTGGCGCCGGGCGATCCGGCGGGCATGGCCTGGGTCGAGCTTTCCACCGGCCGATTCGTCGCCGCCGGCTTTCCCGTCCGGCAATTGCCCGACCAGTTGGCGCGAATCTCGCCGGCCGAATGCCTGCTGAGCGACGACGGCACTCCGCTGCCGACGCACCTAAACGATCGCATGATGATCACCCGCCGCCCTGCCTGGGCCTTTTCGCAGCAGACGGCACGGCAGGTGTTGGCCAAGCACTTTGGCACGGTCGGGCTCGATGGCTTCGGCTTCACCGACGGCCCGGCCGACGCCCAGGCGATTCGCGCCGCCGGCGCCGTGCTCGATTATCTCAGCGAAACGCAAAAAAGCTCGCTCGAACACATCGACCGCCTGCTCCCTTATCGCAGCCTGGGCACGCTGGAAATCGACGAATCGAGCCGCCGCAGTCTGGAGATCACCCGCACCATCCGCGACGGCCGCCGCGAGGGCTCGCTCCTCTGGGTGCTCGATCGCACCGTCACGGCGATGGGCTCGCGGATGCTGGCCGACTGGGTGGCCAATCCGCTCACCGAACTGCCGGCAATTCACGCCCGGCTCGACGCCGTCGAGGAGTTGGTCGGCAATCAAGCGTTGTGCGCCGATTTGCACGAATCGCTGCGGCGGATCTACGACGTCGAGCGGCTCTTGGCCCGCGTCGCCACGGGACGCACCAATCCCCGCGATTTGAGCTTTTTGGGCCGCACGCTGCGGATGCTGCCGACGGTGAAGGCGAAATTGACCGGGCGACGAAGCGACCTGCTGACGAAAATCGAGGCGGCGATCGATCTCTGCCCCGACCTGCGGGCGACGCTCGACGCGGCGTTGGCCGACGAGTGCCCCTTGGCCAGCGGCGAAGGGGGCTTCATCCGCGACGGCTTCAGCGCCGAACTGGACGCCCTGCGCGAGTTGGCCCACGGCGGCAAGCAGTGGATCGCCCGCTACCAGGCCCAGGAGATCGAGCGGACCGCCATTCCGACGCTGAAAGTCGGCTTCAACAAGGTTTTCGGCTACTACATCGAGATCAGCAACACCCACCGCGAGAAGATTCCGGCCGAGTACATCCGCAAGCAGACGGTCAAAAACGCCGAGCGTTACATCACGCCGGAACTGAAGGAATACGAAGAGAAGGTGTTGACGGCCGACGAAAAGGCCAAAGAGTTGGAATACAGTCTGTTTCTCGAACTGCGGAACGTCGTGGCGGCCGATCGGCGGCGGATGCAATCGACGGCCGCGGCCCTGGCCGAGATCGACGTACTGGTCTCGCTGGCCGAGTTGGCGCGGCAGCGGAACTACTGCCGGCCGCAGGTTGTCGAGGAGCCGCTGCTGCGGATCATCGACGGCCGGCACCCGGTCTTGGACATCGTCGAGCCCGAGGGCAAGTTCGTTCCCAACGACACGCTGGCCGGCCCAGCCGCTCGCGGCTTCGCGACCAACAGTTGGCGCGGCAGTTGTACTGCCGCGCCCGAGGAAGGCGGTGGCGGTGCAACTGCCACCCCAACAGTGCTTCCAGAGAGCAATTCTTGCGAAGCCGCAAGCGGCTTTGTGCTGTTGATCACCGGCCCGAACATGGCGGGCAAAAGCACGTACATCCGGCAGGTGGCGCTGCTGACGCTTTTGGCGCAGATCGGCAGCTTCGTGCCGGCCCGCGAGGCCATCATCGGCGTGGCTGACCGCATTTTCGCCCGCGTCGGTGCCAGCGACGAGTTGACCCGCGGGCAGAGCACGTTCATGGTCGAAATGACCGAGACGGCGAGGATCCTCAACACCGCCACCGCGCGGAGCCTGGTGATTCTCGACGAGATCGGCCGTGGCACCAGCACCTACGACGGCATGTCGCTGGCGTGGTCGGTGGTCGAGCATCTGCACGAACACGTCGGCTGCCGGACCCTCTTCGCCACGCACTACCACGAACTGACCGATCTGGAGAAATCGCTGCCGGGCGTGAAGAACCTGAACGTCGCGGTGCGCGAGTGGCAGGACGACGTCGTCTTTCTGCACAAGATCGTCGAGGGCGCGGCCGACAAAAGCTACGGAATCCACGTCGCCCGGCTGGCCGGTGTGCCCCGGGCGGTGATCGAGCGGTCGAAGGATATTTTGGCCCAGTTGGAAGAGGAGCACCTCGACGCCTCGGGCCGGGCGAAGATCGCGCGGCCGCTGAAGCAGCCGGGGAAGACGCACCTCCAGCTTACGCTATTTGGCCCGGCCGATCATCCGCTCTTGGACGAACTGCGCCGCCTCGATCTCGACCACGTTACTCCCATTCAAGCCATCCAATTGCTCCAACGGTGGCAACGGGAGCTGGGGCAAGAGGGAACGAATGCAAAATGAAAAATGCAAAGTGCAAAATGCAAATTGAAAAACGCAGAATGAAGGTTCTTCCGAAGGTGATGCCCTTGGAGAGATTGAGGACATTGATAGCCAGGAGGGACACATGAAAACTAAAGTACGGACAACAATTCTCGCCGTCACCTGCATTGCACCTTCCCTGTTGATCGGGTTTTGCGTTGGCTCGTGCGTCCACCATCCGCAGACCGCGTTTACGCAAGAAGCCGACGCGGCGTCCGCGCCCGACGGGGCAGGACATTCCTCCACCAAAGCGCACCCGCGGCTCTCTCAGAAGACCAAGCACGTCGATCTGGAGGGCGGGGTAACGCTTGTGGAGATCACTGGGGAGTCGGATGATGGCGATGTGTGGCTGTGCGCGAGCTTCCTCTACCATAGTGGAGAGGAAGTGTTGATGAAGAACTGGGACAAGTTCATGGGGAAGAATAAGACCGGCCGTAATGCCTCGCAGATGTACTATCACAAGGGCAGGCTGGTTCTCTTGGAAGCCGACGAGGACGGAGACGGTGCCCCCGATCTCTTGATCCTGTTCGACGGTGCGGAAGCCGTCCTACAAGCGTTTAACGTGAAGAAGGACGGTGTGCTCTCTCCCGTTAGTAACGACCGCTTGAAGAAGATGAAACATGACTGGAAGTTCGGCACCGACGTCATAAAGCCGATGGTGGAGGGCGTGAAGAACGCGACCAGCGAGCGGGAAAGGCGAAGGATCGTTGAAGACGCAATAGAAAAGGCCCAGAAGGCCGGTGGAAAACCCCAATGACTGAAACGAATGTCGAGCCCCATCTTGCTGCCATTCAACCTGACGCCTGGACATTCGATCCGGACGTCACGTTCTTGAACCACGGCTCATTCGGCGCCTGTCCGACGGTTGTTCTGGAGCGGCAGCGCGAGCATCGCTTGGAGATGGAGCGCGAGCCGGTCGATTTCCTCGTGCGGAAGATGCCGCCGCTGGTTGACCAGTCGCGCGAGGCGCTCGCCCGGCTAATCGGGGCCGATGCGGCGGACATCGCGTTCGTGCAGAACGCCACGGCGGGCGTCAATAGCGTCATGCGTTCGCTCGAGTTTCGCCCCGGCGACGAAATCCTCGTCACCGCCCACGACTATAACGCCTGCCGCAACGTGATCCGCTACGTCGCCCAGCGCAGCGGCGCCGCCGTCGTACAGGCCGATCTCCCGTTGCCGATCCACTCCCCGCGGCAGGTGATCGACGGGATTCTGGATCGCGTCAGCCCCCGGACGCGGCTGGCGATGATCGATCACATCACCAGCCCGACGGCCCTGGTCTTTCCCATCGAGGAGATCGTGCGCGAGTTGGACGGCCGCGGCGTCGATACGCTCGTCGATGGCGCCCACGGGCCGGGCATGGTCCCGTTGAACCTCAACCGCCTGGGAGCGGCCTACTACACCGGCAATTGCCACAAATGGCTCTGCGCCCCGAAGGCCGTCGGGTTTCTGCACGTCCGCCGCGACCGGCAGCAGGGCATTCAGCCGACGATCGTCAGCCACGGCTGGAACAAGCCGCGGCCGGGCTACTCCCCGTTCCAAGACGCCTTCGATTGGCCGGGCACGCTCGATCCCACGCCCTGGATGTGCATCGGCGACTGCATCCGCTTCCTCGACGGCCTGATGCCCGGCGGATTGGAAGCGGTTATGCGGCGCAACCACGATCTGGCGATCGTCGCGCAGCGAATTCTCTGCCAACGGCTCGGGGTCGCGCCGGTCGGCGTCGAAGAGATGCTCGGCTCGATGGCCGCGGTCCACTTGCCCGACAACGCGGCGGCCTTCGACGTCCAAGGCCGGCCGCAGCCCGTCGAGGAGTGGCGGTTGAACAACGAACTATTCGCCGAGTTCCAGATCGAGGTTCCCGCCTACTTCTGGCCCGCCGCCCCGAAGACGCTCCTCCGCGTTTGTGCCCACGCCTACAACCATCCGGCCCAATACGAGCGATTGGCTGACGCGCTGATAGAAAAGGGAACGGTGAAGACAACGTAATCATCCGTGCGCTTGTTTTCGTGCCTTCTTACAGAGAGGTTCAAGATCATGGGATTCTTCGACGTTCTTGCGGCGGGGTTCCTGGCGGCGGCTTATGTGCGACAGAAGGTTGTCGGCACCGAGGCGTTCCAAAGGGCGATGATGATCTTCTTCGCCGCGGCGATTCTGCATTAAGTCGCCGGCGGAATTCCTTTCGTGGGTATGGTTGCGGCGCCCATCGGTTTCGGGCTGGGATTGTGGAGCTTCCGCGAGCTGTGTTTGGCCGTGGCCGGCCGCCCGGCGTCAGACCAACGTCGCGGCGCCGAAGAGTTCTAGCGCGGGTTGTAGGAGGCGACTCCAGTTGCCGATTCTCGGCCTTGCACCGCTGCCACCGGCGCCGGGAGACGCCTCCTATAGAGACTCGGCCTATCCCAGCCATTCCGGATGCTTGGCCGTACCGTCGAAGTAATGAGTCGTCTTGAACGGTTCGTATCGCCCTTCGCGGGCGGCGTCGGCGGTGCGGCGCAACAAGGCGGCCATCTGCTCGGCGTCGAGCGGCTTGAAATCGCGGACCGCGCGGAGGTCCTGCCGCAGCACCTCCATGCTGTCGATGCCGGTGATGACCGTCGAGGTCGGCAGGCTCATGGCGAAGTGCAGGCATTCGACCGGCGTGACCACCTTGCTCTGCAGAATGACGCCGCTGCCCATCGATTTCATCCCCAACACGCCGATGTGCTTCTTTACGAGCACCGGCAGCACGAGGTGGCTGAAACTGCGGAAATGGGCGTCCATGACGTTGATCGGCATCTGCACGGCATCGAAGCGGAAGTCGTGGCGGTCGGCCGCTTCGAGCATCCGCAGATGGACGAAGGGATCCTTGTGGCCGGTGAAGCCGATGAAGCGGATCTTGCCCGCCTTCCGCGCCGCCAACAACGCCTCGATCGCGCCGCCGGGGGCGAAGATGCGGTCGGGGTCCTCCAGTCGAATCACCTCGTGAAACTGGAGTAGATCGAGGTGATCGGTTTGCAAACGCTTTAGCGACTCGTCGATTTGCCGCGCCGCGCTCCGTTTCGTGCGGCCATCGACCTTCGTCATCAGGAAGGCCTTCGCCCGGTAGCCGTCGCCGAGCGCCTTGCCCATGCGGATTTCGCTCTCGCCGTTGTTGTAGTCCCAGCAATTATCCATGAAGTTGATGCCGTGATCGACGGCCGCGCGAATGATGCGGATGCTCTCTTGTTCGTCCCTTTGCATCCCTATGTGGAATCCGCCCACGCCGAGCACGGAGACGCGCTCGCCGGTTCGGCCGAGGCGGCGATAGATCATCTCTCCGCCGGCCGTGTCGGCAGATTCGGTCGCCTGGCCGCCCGGCTCGGTGTCAGCGGCCATGAGGATCGGTCTGAGAGAATCGAGAACGTGATCGACGGCAATCGGCGAAGCCGCGGCGACGGCGACTCTCAAGAAATCGCGACGTTCCATTTGTCGTATCCTTTGTGTTTGGGTCTCTGCACAGCGTCAACCGGGCGCGGTACTCCCGCAAGCTGTGCGATCTTGCACCAGCACCAACATTTTAGGCCGCCAGTCAATGCTTTGGCCCCAACCGCGCGGGCGGGAGCGGAGAAGTGCGATTGCGGCCAGCATGTGGCCTAAACGATGCCCTTCATCGTGGCCAACCCGACCGGTTCGCGGCTGGCGAATGGCTCAGCGTAGCGAACGCCGATCAGCGATCCCCAGAACGCGGCCTGATCGCGAAGGCGGTCGATGATCGTGGGGGCTGCCTTGACTTCCGGGCCGGAATGCGCGGTTCCAGCGTCAAGGGGGACAGTCCCATTTTCGTTGAGACGAAAATTGGGACAGTCCCCGAGGAATTGGCTGCGGTAACATTCGAGCGCCGTCCGCTTCTTTTCCCAAAAATCGCCGATGTCGAGCACGAAGGCCGGCTGCGGAAGCAGACGCCGGTGGACGCAGTAGTAACAGAAGATTCGCTCGGGATAGAACGGCTCGCCGGGCATGTCGCTCTTGGTCAGCTTCGACCAGAAGCGGGCGGCCTCGATCAGTTGTGTGGCGGCGACGTGGTCTGGATGGGCGTCGATCCAGTACGGGGCGAAAATCCACCGCGGCCGCACGCGGCGGAAGACCGCGGCCAGCGCCGCCCGCGCCGCAAGCGTCGGCTCCAGCGTGCGATTCGGCAGGCCGAGATTCTCCCGCCAAGGCAGGCCCAGGATTTTCGTCGCCTCGGCCGTTTCGCGGCGGCGAATCTGCGGCGACCCGTGCGGCGTCGGCTCGCCGTCGGTCAGATCGAGCACGCCCACGGCCAGCCCTTCCGCCAGAAACTTCACGATCGCCCCGCCCATCCCCAATTCGGCGTCGTCAGGATGCGGAGCGACAACCAGGCAGTCGAGCATGGGGGATTTGGAGATCTGGAGATTTCGGGATCTGGGGATTCAGAGGTTAGGGCATTTGTAAAATCTCGAAAAGCCGCTTGCGGCTTCGCACCCCCCACTGCCCACTGCCGACTGCCGACTGCCCACTTCCCTACTGCTCTCCCAGCACGTCATTCAGCACGTCTTCGTTCACGTAGATCGGCAGCACCGGATTGCAGGTGACCGCCACCGCGATGGCGTCGGAGGGCCGGGCGTCGATCTCGACCAACTCGCCGTCGTGCCGCACCCGCAGCCGGGCGTAGTAGGTGTGGTCTTTCAATTCGCTGATGACCACGTCCTGAAACTCGCCGCCCAGGTTTTCGACCACGTTGACGATCAGATCGTGCGTCAGCGGCCGCGGGGACGGATAGCCCTTCACGCGGCGGTCGATGCTCGTGGCCTCGAAGATGCCGATCAAGATCGGAAACGTCCGTTCCCCCTCGATCTCCTTCAGGTAAATGACCTGCTGGTCGTTGACTTCGCTGATGATGATCCGGGAAAGTTCCATGGGAACTGGCATGGGCGTATCCTCCGCAAACGCGAGGAGTTCAATCCGATTGCCGACGCTGGCCGCAGATTTGATCTATTATAGGCCGAGAGCGACAGGTCTTGCCAGTAGGGCGACGAGATCGGCCGAGAGAAGCGGCGTTTTCCGCGTTTTTCTTGCGTCGGCAGGGGGGAGGGGCTGCGGTTCTTGCGCAGTGGGGCAGACATTCTTGTCTGCCTTGTCTGCCGCGCGGAGTGGCGCATTCGGCAGACAAGAATGTCTGCCCCACCGGCTCTTCCCCACACGAATCTCACGCCGGCTCGATCAATCGCCGTTGGATTACGGCGACCAGGTTGCGGGCGACGTCGCTCTTGCCCCCGCAGAAACGGCCCACGACTTGGCCTTCGCGGTCGAGGACTTCGACGTCGGTATCGGCGGCATGAAGGGCTTTCGGGCCGTTGACCACGATCAGGTCGCAATTCTTGCGTTCGAGCTTCTCCATCGCCCGCGTTCGCGCGTCTTCGCTTTCCAGCGCGAATGCGACAATCCATCTGGTTCCCTTTTCGGCCGCCAGCGTTGCCACGATATCGGGCGTTTCAACCAATTCCAGGCGAAGCCGCTCGCCGGTTTTGCTTATCTTGTGCGCGGCGACGTTTTCCGGGCGATAGTCGCACGGCGCGGCCGCGGCAATCAGACCGTCGCACGATGGAAAGACTCTCCGGCAGGCGGCCAGCATCTCTTCGGTCGATACGACTGAAATCACCTCGGCCGCATTCGGGTATTCAACAGCCACTGGCCCGCTGACGATCGTCGCCCGGTGTCCCGCCTCGATGGTCGCCGCCGCCAGCGCCGCTCCCATTCGCCCACTCGATGCGTTGCTCAGATACCGCACCGGATCGAGGTACTGCCGCGTCGGGCCAGAGGTGATGAGGATGTGTGCCATCTAATCTGGTGGGGCAGAACAAGAAGCCACAGATGAACACAGACAAACACGGATGAAGCGGGGAGCGGCCTTCCCGCAAAGTGATTCATCCGTGTTTATCAGTGTCCATCTGTGGCTCTATCTCTCGATCCTATTTCTTCACCTCGAACTCCGCGTCGATCACATCGTCGTTGCCGCCGCCGGACGCGGCCCCGGATGGCTGGCCGTCGGGCTGCGGTCCGCCGTTGCCTGCGGCGGCGCCGGCGGCCTGCGCGCCGGCCTTCTCGTAGAGCGTCTTGCTCAACGCGTGCGACGCCTGCTCCAACTCGTGTACCGCCGACTTGATCCGGTCGAGGTTGTCGGTCTTGGCGGCCTCGCGGGTCTTCTCGATCGCCTTGCTGACCGCCTCTTTGTCGGCGGGATTCAGCTTGGCGTCGTGCTCCTTCAGCAGCTTTTCGAGCTGCCAGCACATCGAGTCGGCCTGGTTGCGTTGCTCGGCCAACGCTCGCTTGCGCTTGTCCTCATCGGCGTGGGCGTCGGCATCGCGGCGCATCTTGTCGATCTCGTCGTCCGAAATTCCGCTCGATTGCTCGATGCGTACCGTCTGCTCCTTGCCGGTGCCGAGGTCCTTGGCCGAGACGTTGAGGATGCCGTTGGCGTCGATGTCGAATTTGACTTCGATCTGCGGCACGCCGCGCGGCGCCGGCGGAAGGCCTTCGAGGTTGAAACTGCCCAGCAGGCGGTTGTCGGCGGCCATTTGCCGTTCGCCCTGATAGACCTTCACCGTGACCGCCATCTGGTTGTCGTCGGCGGTGCTGAAAATCTGCTTCCGCTCGGTGGGGATCGTCGTATTCTTATCGACGAGCTTGGTCATGATGCCGCCCAGGGTTTCGATGCCCAGCGACAGCGGCGTCACGTCGAGCAGGAGGATGTCCTTCACGTCGCCGGCCAACACGCCTCCCTGGATCGCGGCGCCGACGGCTACGACCTCGTCGGGATTGACCCCCTTGTGCGGCTCTTTGCCCTCGAACATCTCCTTGACGACCTGCTGCACCTTCGGCACGCGGGTCGAACCGCCGACCAGCACCACCTCGTCGATGTCTTTCGGCGCCAGATGGGCGTCCTTCATCGCTTGCTGCACCGGGCCGCGGCAGCGTTCGATCAGGTGATCGATCAACTGTTCGAGCTTCGCCCGGGTGATGGTCATCTGCAAGTGCTTCGGTCCGCTCGCGTCGGCGGTGATGAATGGCAGGTTGAGATCGGTCGACTGGGCCGAGCTAAGCTCCTTCTTCGCCTTTTCGCAGGCCTCTTGCAGCCGTTGCAGCGCCATCGTGTCTTTGCGCAGATCGATTCCGTACTGCTTCTTGAACTCGTCGGCGACGTAGTTGATCAGGCACTGATCGAAATCGTCGCCGCCGAGGTGGGTATCGCCGTTGGTGCTAATGACGCGGAAGACGCCCTCGGCCACTTCGAGCACCGACACGTCGAAGGTGCCGCCGCCGAGGTCGAAAACCACGATCTTCTCGTTCTTCTTCTTGTCCAATCCGTAGGCCAGCGAGGCGGCGGTCGGCTCGTTGATGATTCGCGCGACCTCCAGCCCGGCGATCTGGCCGGCGTCCTTGGTGGCCTGCCGCTGCGCGTCGTTGAAGTACGCCGGGACGGTAATCACGGCCTTGTTGATCTTGTGGCCCAAGTAGGCCTCGGCGGCCTCTTTGAGTTTCCGCAAGGTGTAAGCGGAGATTTCCGGCGGGGTGTAGTCGTGATTGTCCACATGGACCTTGACGTAATCTTCCGGTCCGCCGACCACCTTGTAGGGGACAATCTTCTCTTCCGAAGCCACTTCGTTGTGGCGACGGCCCATAAAACGCTTGATCGAGTAGACGGTGCGGGTGGGGTTGGTCACCGCTTGCCGCCGGGCCGGTTCGCCGACGACCGTTTCACCCTTGTCGGTGAACGCGACGACGCTCGGCGTCAAACGATTCCCCTCGGCATTGGGGATGACCTTCACCTCCTTGCCTTCCATCACGGCCACAACCGAGTTCGTCGTTCCGAGGTCGATTCCGATGATTTTTTCGCCAGTAGCCATTCAATAAGCTCCTTTTCTCAGATTGGCCGAGAGTTTTGGCACCCTCGACAAAGATAACTCCAAGAAGCAAAGGGCGTGCCGGAGCATCGAAGGGGACGGCTTGGTCGATGTAAGTGGTTATCTTGCAATATGTTGCAGCATCACTCGCCGACAAATACCGCCCCGCGAGCCCTGCTGCTCCCACCGGAACTGCCATTTTGGCATGGTCCCCCGGGTTACCGATTTCGATCTGCCGTGGGCCGTAGGTTATGCTTCAGCATAGCGGGGACTGTCCCAATTTTCGTGTCAACGAAAATGGGACTGTCCCCTTTGACGGCACGGAGGATGCAGGCCGCTCTGTTTCGCTCAGGCAGTCGATTGACACGGAAGGTCCACCCGGCTAGAAGATCGTATGGGAGCAAGCATGGGCAAGTCGAAACCGAAAACGGCCGACTCGGCGGGCACGCGGCGCAAATCCGCCGCGCGACTGCCCGAGGCCCTCTTGGCCAAGATCGGCCGGCTCGACGAAGATTTGATCCGACTCGCCGAAGAGCGGGCCCGGCTCGTGGTGGAGGCCGCCCGGCAGGACCCTGCGCAGGCCGAGGCCCTCTGTGCGCCGACGCTCGATACTGAGTCGCAGGAGCGACTGGCGGCAGCGGCGGGCGAGGTCGCGCTGCCGCAAACCTGTGTGCAGGCGTTGCTGCGCGAGGTGGCCAGCGGCTGCCGGCGGCTGATTCGCGAGCCGCGGATTGCATTCCTGGGGCCGCTCTACAGTTTCAGCCACCTGGCCGCCATCCATCGCTTCGGCCAGAGCGTTCAACTCGTGCCGGTCGGCAGCATCGCCGCCGTCTTCGAGGAAGTTCATCGCAAGCAGTCCGATTTCGGCCTGGCCCCCATCGAGAACTCGACCGACGGCCGCGTGGCCGACACGCTCGACATGTTCACGCGGATGCGGGTGAGGATTTGCGGCGAAGTCGAGCTGCGCATTCATCATTCGCTCTTGGGCAAATGCCAACGGACCGACGTCCGCGAGGTCTACAGCAAGCCGCAGGCGCTGTCGCAATGCCGCAACTGGCTGGCGAAGCACCTGCCCTCGGCCCGAACGATCGAGGTCACCAGCACCTCGACCGCCGCCCAATTGGCCTCGGAGAAGCCCGGTGCGGCGGCCATCGCCAGCGTGCAAGCGGGCGTGCGCGATGGGCTCGACGTACTGGCCGAGAACATCGAGGACAACCCCTTCAATACGACCCGTTTCGCGGTGATCGGCGATCATCCTTCGCCCAGGACCGGCAACGACCGCACCGCCGTGCTCTTCCAGATGGAGCACCGCCCCGGCACGCTGGCCGACGCCATGATGATCTTCAAGCGGGCGAAGCTGAATCTGACCTGGATCGAGTCCTTCCCGCTGCCGGGCCCCGAGCGGGGCTATCTCTTCTTCGTCGAGATGGAGGCCCACGAGACCGACGCCCGTTGCCGCCGCGCCATGGCCGCGCTGGGAAGGAAGGCCCTGCGGCTGGAGATACTCGGCTCGTTCCCCGCGACGGCGGCGGTCGATTGAGGACGATGCGGCTTGTTCACCAAAAGATCGACTGTTATCATATATGTTGATGCGAATTGGGGAGAATCACGTATGACCCAGACGATCGACGCAATTTACGAAGACGGCGTGCTGAAGCCGCTGGAAAAGCTGGTGCTGGGTGAGCACGAGCAGGTCTCCCTGACGGTTAACTCGCCAGGGACGTCCGCCAAGTCGGAGTCACTGGCCAACGTGCATGTCCCGATCACTACCCTCGAACCAGAGCCTTTCGATCTGCTCCGCAGCATCCCTGTCGTCGTTCAGCCGGCCGATGACAGCTTTCAGGCTACGTTTTTCGACGCCAACATCGGCATCACCGGCGACACGAAAGAGGAGGCGGTTGCCAATCTCCGCGTTCTTCTCGTCGACGTTTTCGAGGAGTTGGAGAAAGAGGAAGCCCGGCTCGGCCCCCAGATGGTAAAGCAGCTCGCGGTGCTTCGCGCCTTCATGAAGAGGCGAACGTAGAAGATGGCGACGGTGATTACCAAGGAGCTTGCCGAGAAGATCGCTGCAAAACTGCAGGCCGTTTCAAGCTTAAAGAAGAACAGGCCGCACGATCTGTTTCTCGTCTATCATGAAAACCGGCTGATCGCCCACTTCGGCATCCGCCGCTCGTCGAAGAAAGACCAAGGGCACGACCACGTTCCCGGCGAGATTCACGTCTCGCCGAATCAAGCCCGGCTGCTCGCGCAATGCCCCATGAGCCGGGAAGAATGGATTGCGGAGATGATTAGGAAGGGCGTGATCTCGCCGGCCCAATAGCCGACTACGCATCCGCGCGCTCGCTGTCGCGCCCGCGTCAGTCTTTTGTCGGTAGCAGTCCTCGACGCTTCAGAAATCGCAAAATCGCCTCCGCCGCATAGCGATGGCCTTCGGTGTTGGGATGATAGAGGTCGCGGCCGAGGGCCGACAGTGGGCCGTGCTTGCACAACTCGGGAAGAAGATCGAGGTATTCCACGCCGGCCTCGTCCAGCAGCCCTTTCACGTAAGTCAATTCGGCCTGCGAGTCGCCGTCGTCGAACAGCGGGAAGAGCACGACGAAGAAGGGGATTCCGCTGCTCCGCGAATCATCGCGAAACCAAGCAAACGCCGTCCGCTGTTGGTCGTTGCCGGGCAACTGAATGCAGCCGTTCAAGCTCGGCCCGGCGGGAGCGTGGCATCGCAGGTGCCAGAGGAGCCTCGACTGAAGAAAATCGACCCCTCTACGGGAGAAATCGGGCCGGCCGACTCGCGTTCCCACAAGCTCATACTCCGGCCATTCGTTGTTCGGGCACGGCTGCTTTGGATTTCGCTTCTCTAGCGTCATCACGTCGGCGTCGTTCGGGCAACATTCCAACAGCAGCACGTCGGTCTCAATCTGCCGGCAGCTTTGGCGGTAGAAGTGCATCTCCTGCCAGGTGTTGTATCCGCCCACGCCCAGCGGCAGCACCTCGACCTTCCGGCCGGGCAGTTCCTTCGCCGCCGCAGCCCGCAGGAAATCGGTGTAGTTGACGAATCCCGGCAGATTCCACTCCTCGGTCAACGAATCGCCCAAGGCCACGATGCGAAAAGTGCCGGCCGGCTTGCGGAAAGCGAACTTCCGCAGCCGATCGTCGGGATAATGCACCGCCAACGAGCCCTCTCCATCCGACTCGAAACCGCTGTAGGTGTAAAACAACGGCGAGTCAGGATTCAGCTTCGTGCTGAAATAGCCGGAGTTCCGCTGAATTGTGTAGCAGATCGTAGTCCTCGGCGGAAAGAAGAGCCGCACCACAATTTCGGCGACCAGCAGCGTGCAGAGCACGCCCACGGCGACCGCCGCCAGACGAAAGAGCCATTTCCTGAAGGTTCCAGCCGTCATTTGTGCCAAGCGTGCTCGATTTCAACGGCCAGCGGAGACCGCGGGGCGATGCCGCAGACGTTCTCCAGCACTTTCGAGAGACCCTGCTGGGCCAATTGTTCGGAGAGTGCGACCGATTGCGGGTCGGCCGGATGGGAGTAACGGAGGGCAGCGACGATGGCATTGACGATCTCGCCGCGCGGCAGGCCGTATTCTACGGCCAACATTGCGGGGGCGACCAGACGCTCGCGCGGCGAGAGCTTGCGGATTGGATCGCGAATCACGCGCAAGACCTCGTCGCGCATCTCCGCTATCGCGCCCCGGCGGCCGAGGTCCTGCTTGTAATGATCGATCGACTTGGCGGAAAAGCCCCATTTTCGCCGCACGACTTCGCCCAACTCATCGAGCGCCCCAAGCACGTGCCCGACCACCTCCGGATCGGCCACCGCCTCGTGGATGTAACGATGGCCGCGGTGGAAGGCGAGGTAGCCACACGAGGCATGGCCGCCGTTGTGGATGAAGAGCTTGCGTTCCAGCCGGGCCGTCTGGTTGTCGACCAGTTCCAGGGCCGAAAGGGCGGCCGGCTTCTCGCCGCGGAACGATTCCCGCCGCACGGTCCATTCGTTGTAGTCCTCGGTGACAATCAGCAGCGGGTCGGGCTCGGGCCGGGGGACGACGCGGCTGATCATGCAGTCGGGGAAACCGATGTTCGCTTCGCACCAGGCGAGGTCAGAATTTTGTGGTGCAGCCGTCCCGGCTGCCGAAGTAGGCGAGACGCCTGCACCACAAGCGCCGCCGAGGTGCGTGCGGACGTGCCGGCCGAGCTGCGTCGAACTGTCCATCATGTTCTCGCAGGCGATGCAATTCAGCGGGGCCGTGCGGCCGGCGCGGCGCAGGCGGCGACGCCCAGTGCCAGAGTTTCGGCCACGTCGGAGAGATTCTGATCGAACACGGCGGTGAGCACGAGCCGGGCGTCGCGGATCTCCTCAGCAATCGCCGCGCGGTCGAGGGAATGGTAGACGCGGTAACCGGAGACCGCGATCTCCTGCGTCTTCTCGCCAAAGATTTTGACCGTGTAGCAGCCCGGCCGGCGGAGCGATTCTACCAGCGGCATCTTCTTATCGACAAAGACGATGTCGAATCCCGCCTGCCACGCCAGCAGTCCGACGTGCCCTTGCCCGGTCGCCCCCGCGCCGAAAACTACGATCTTTTCCGCCATTTTGTCACCGATGGTAATCGTCCTCGACCCGCACCACATCGTCCAACTCGGGCGTGCTAACCTCCAAAATGCGAACGTCCTCGACGGCGATCGCCCGGTGTTTTCGGCCCGGTTTATTCTCGATCACCTCGCCGGGATGGAGCGTCAGCGTGAGCATCTTCCCGGACTCGTCCTCCCACTCCATTTGCAGCACGCCGGAGTCGACGTAGATGTGTTCGTGCTTGCGAACGTGGTATTGCAGGCTCGACCGCGTGCCCGCCTTGATCTCGATGATCTTGAAGGCGTACTTGTCGGTGTGCGCGATCCAACGTTCGCATCCCCAAGGTTTTTCCACGACTTTGATCGGCGAATGATTCATCTGGCGGTCTCCGGGTATCGTTGTCGTAATGCTTCGCTCAGCGCGGTCAAGCGTCTTCCCCGCGCGATGGACGTTAACTCGCGGAGATGGCTCTCCATCGAGGTATCGGCCAGTTCGCCGGAGCGATACACGTCCAGCGCCTGGAGCATCGCCTCGGCGCCGAGTTTCGGATCGGGGCGGCCCTGGGCGTTCTTGATCGAGTTGATGGCGGAACCGGCCAGGAAGAGGACGTTGGCGGCAATGCCGCGGCGCTCGGCGTCGGCCAGGTTGAGAATGATGTTGCCCTGGTCCAGCCCGCCGGCCCGGGCGATCATCGTCGGCCGAATGCCCGGCAGATCGCGGGAGAGAATCTCCTCCGATGCGATCCATTCGTCGCCGTAAGGGCGAATGAAAGGCGGGCCGGGCCGAACCGGGGAGGTCTGGCGGATGTCGATGCCGTCGAGCCGGGCCAGCAGGTCGATCACTTCGCGGAAAATGCCGCCGCGGGTCTTCACGCCGATGCCCGCGTTGTGGCCGTAAATAGCCGGCGGACTGGGCAGGTGTTTCGTGGCTTCGCGGACCATGCGGACGGTGCCGCCGGCGAATGTCTCGCTGAACATCACGCCGGTCGCCCCCGCCTCGATCACCGCTTGCAGCGTCTCCTGCATTTCGTGCGGAGTGCCGGTGATGTGGGGGGCGAAAATCAGGCCCTTGCCGCCGCGCCGCTCTTTTGCCCGCTCGATCGCCGCCACCGCTCCGCGGACGCGATCGCGGACGGGCGAATAGTCCAAATTCGGATACAGATCCTCGTCCTCTTTGACGAACAGGAGCAGCGGACACTCGGCGGCTTCGGCGACCAGGGCCGCGACCTCGTCGGCCGTTATGCCCGCGGTCGGCTTCAAGATCGTGCCGAAGGCCGGTTCGTCGCGCGTGAAATTGGCAAGCTCGCGCAAGCCGAAGGGACCGTAGGCGGGGCCGGGAAACGTCCGCAGCACCTGCTCGGGGATTTGCGACGACACCAGCCGGGCGTCCTGGTTCTCGTAAGCGTCGAAGATGATTGCTCCCGCCACGGTGTGCAAGATGTCGCAACTCGTAAGATGGCCGTCCGGTTGCAGCAGCATCTTCAGCGGAAAGGCCATGTGCAGCAGGCCGATCCGCCCGCTGGCGTCCCAGACGTCCACGCCCGCCGCGTGCGCCGTACACTGCGCCAGCAACGAGCCGGGCGGCGGATTCTTGATTCCGCTAGTGGCGTGGTAGGCGATCTCCTTGGCGATGCGTGAAAGCTGCTCGCTGCGCAAGGCCAGGAAGTAGGTTGCGACGATGTGGTCGTCAATCGCCGGCGGCGGATTTTCGGCGATCCGCTCCGCGATCAACTGCCGCAGCCGCGTATCCCGCGCGTCAGCGTCAAACCAGAGAAGTTCCAAGGTGGAATTGTCGATCGGTTTCATGGGCGGGTGCTCTCCTCACGAGAAGTCGCCCATTCTAACCGTGAAGGTTGTGTGCCGTCCAGATGCCCTTGCAAACGGCAAAGTAGTCGAACACCCCAGACCGTTTAGCGGCCGCCGGCACGGCGGCCCCGACATCTCGCGCAGTTCAGAGCCGCCGTGCCGGCGGCTGCTAAACGACGGGCCCACACGAGCGCTTCCCTTCGGGGCGCGGCTAAACGGCGCGGCTAAACGGCCTTCTGCGGATCGACGTGAGCATCGACCGGCGGCTTCGCTTCCGTCTTCTTGGAGTCGGCGCCGTCCAGATTGACGAATCGCTCGGGAAACTCCACGCCGCCGATGTCGCGCATCACCTGCATCATCGGCGGCAGCGTGCGGGCCATGTTGTGCAGCCAGCTCGCCGTGGCGCTCTTGCCGTCTTGGCTGTTCCCTTCCCAAACCACGACCTTGTCGAACTTGATGTTCGAGATCGCCTTGGCCGAAGCCTCGACGAGGTTGTCGAAGTGCTCGAGCATGAGCATTTTGAACGCCTGCTCCGAGCCGCCGCAAGCTTCGATGATCCGCTGCAAGCCTTCGCCCTTCTTGGCGAGGATTTCGTACTGGCCGCGGGCCTCGGCTTCGAGTTTGACGAAAATGGCGGAGGCCTCGCCCTCGGCCTCGATGCGGCGTTTGGCGGCCTCGGCGGCGGCATCGACTTCGACCCGGGCCCGTTCGGCTTTGGCGGGGGCTTCCAACTCGGCACGCCGCTCGGCCTCGACCCGCTGCGCCTCGGCCAACGCGGCCTTCGCCCGGGCGAGGTGCTCGGCTTCGAGCACGGCGGCCTCGGCGCGGACCTTGCGGGTCTCGCCCAACTCGTAGGCTTCGGCCTTCTTCACCTGCAACGCGGCCTGCGAACCGGCGATGTCGGCCTTCGAAAGGTTTTCCCCCTCGACCGCCTGGGCGTCGGCCTGGGCCAGCTTGATGCGCATGTCGCGCTCGGCGGCCTTCACCTCGGCGTCGCGCTGGAATCCGGCCGTCTGCTCGCCGATCTTCTGCTCCTTGTCCAATTCGGCCACGCGCACCGCCTGCTCGCGCATCGCCTCGCGCGTGCCGATCTCGCGGACTTTGTGAGCGTTGGCGACGCTGACGGTCTTTTCGCGCTCGGCCTCGGCAACGCGGATTTCGCCCATCTTTTCGTTGTCGGCCACGTCGCCGCGGGCCTTCTGGATCGCCTGCGAAGCCGCCTTCTTGCCGATGGCCTCGATGTAGCCCGACTCGTCGGTGATGTCCGTTATGTTCACGTTGATCAGCACCAGGCCGATCTTGCACAACTCCGGTTCCAACGACTTCTGCACCGCTTCGAGGAACTTATCACGGTCGCGGTTGATGTCCTCGATCTGCATCGAGGCGATCACCTGGCGGAGCTGGCCGAAGATCATGTCTTCCGCCTGCTTCTGCACTTCCTTGTTGCTCAGGCCCAACAAGCGGATGGCGGCGTTTTGCATCAACTCGGGCGTGGTGCCGACGGCCACGGTGAACACGCTCGGCACGTTCACACGGATGTTTTCCATGCTCAACGCGCCGCGCAACGGGATTTCGATCTGCATCGGCTCCAGACTGAGCCAGGCGTAATCCTGGAAGAGCGGCAGGACGAGCTTCGCTCCGCCGTGGATGCAATGGGCCGCATCATGGCCGCGGCCGGCCTTGCCGTAGATCACCAACACGCGGTTGCTGGGGCAGCGTTTGTAGAACCGCGCCACCACCCCGAAGACGATCAAGAGTATGACGGCCGTGACAAAGCAGAGCAGTATCACGCCGATCCAGAAGTCGCTCAGCGGCCCGTCCGCGGCGAACAGAGCCAACGACGAATGTGATGAAGACAGAAGCGAGGCGATCATGATGGTCCCCCTTAGAGTCGCAGACTGCTGCGGTGTCGGTTTGCGTTTCGATTCGGCCTGTTCATTCGGCCTGCACTTCCAGCGTTGTCGGATTGACGATGCCCACTATGACTACTTTAGCACCGGTGGGGAGTTCGGGGCCGGCCGTGACCGCCAGATACTCCATGGTCCGGTTTTGCAGATTAAACTGGATTTTCCCGCTGCCGGAGCGGTTGGCGGGGATGCGGAGATAGACGTTGCCGTGCTGGCCGAGGGAGCGTTGGATTCGCACGTTCCCCTCGCTCTGCATCCCGTAAAGGCATTGCATCATCCAATAGACGGCGTACATGGCGGCGACGCCCGCCGCCACCGCCACGAAAAGTGCCGTTGGCGGCGACATCTCGGCCGAGTGAGCCGTCCAGCCAGCCAGCCCAAAGAAGGTCAACGCCGCGGTGATTGTGCGAAAAGAAAGCACGCCGAACAGCCAAGTGGCGCCGTGTTGGGCGGCCTGGTCACCTTCGCCCGACTCGCCGCCGGCATGATCGGCGTGAAGCCCGGCATCACCGTGCAGGCCATCGCCGCCGCCGTGGAAATCCCCGGCCCCGTGGAAGTCTCCACCGAAGGCATGGCCGACGTCGGCGGGCATATCCACGTCCATGAAAGCGTGGCCCCCGAGGCCGATCAACATCAGCACGAACTGACAGACCAAAATCGTGCCGCCGACAGCGGCGCAGACGATGAATACGGAAGTCATGTCCTGTCCCCCTTTTCCAATTCCCCGCGAAATGAGGAACGAACGAGTCTATCCATGATGGGCAATTCGCCGCCGCTTGTCAATCGAATCCCCCCCGATCGGCCCTCGACTTCGTGGTTCGCTGAAGCCATTTCTGTTCAAGTGTAGTTCGCCGGCGGCACAAGAATCTTGGATCGCACTCCCGTTTAGCCGCGCCCCGCAGGGAAGCGGGAACCGCTTGGTCGCCCGCGGGGAGGCGCGTACGGGAGGCGGCCATGCCCGGTGACTGGGTCAATCGACGTGGCGAAATATCACCATCTTGCCGTCCGCCAAGAATCGCGGCTCGCGGTGAATCACTTGCAGCCGGTTGGGAAACGCCTTCATGAGTTCCGACTCGTACTCGTCGGTGGTGATGACGTACGAGCGGCCCGGCTTGGCTAGAAATTGGGCCAACACTTGTTGGGCCGATCGGCCGCTGGCTTCGTCGTCATCGCATTTCGTCACCGGCTTGCCGCTGTAAAAGACCGTGCTCTCGCGGAAGAAGCGGTACGTGGCGATCGGCGAGCGGGGGTGCGACGAAAAGACTCCCAACCCCTTTTCATCGTCGGCGCAGATGGCGGCCATCATCGGCGTCGCGTTCTGGAAGCGATCGACCCGCAGCACGGCAAAGCCAAAGACGGCGATAAGGAATGCCGCCGAAGTGATGACGAAGGTGATGGCCGCGTCGTTGTACAGTCCGCGCGACGCCTTCCACCAGCACCACCCGCCGCCGAGAGCAAGAAGAAGCCCCAGGAGTCCTAGCCGTCCTTCGCCTGGCAAAAACTTCGCCGCGATGAAGGGAACGGCGATCACGATGCCGACTCCGACGGCGATCATGGAAATCCAGGCGTTTCGCAGTGCCCACCGCGGAAAAGGGGTCAGAACTGTTTTTTCTGGCCATCGAGGTTTCGAAGCGGACTGTCCGCGGGATAATAGTTCTGACCCCTTTTCCGCCGACAGCCAGCGGTCGATGAAACAGGCCGTCAGCAATGCCAACGCCGGATACGCCGGCAACAAATAGTGGAGCAACTTCGTCTTGCAGATCGACCAGAACAGAAGCCACGTGCCGAACCAACAGAGCGCCAACACGACGCCGACGCGCCAGCGTGCCGCTTGAGATGCTGGCGCGCCGTTCCGTGAGTTGATGCCGCTTGTGAGTGCTTGCGAAGCCGCAAGCGGCCTGCTGGCCGGGTTGTACTTTTTCCCCTCTTCCCCCTTTTCCATTTTTCCGTCCCTCAGTCGTCGAAATGCATCAACGAGCGTCGGTCCCAAGAATACCGACCAGGGGAAGAAGCCGATCAGGACCGCGGGAATCTGATAGAAGTAGTACAGAATCGAGACAATCGCCGCCGTGGCTGCGCCATGACCCTGGAACGGATTGCGAAACGGACGCAGATTGAAGTCGAGGAAGAACCTCTTGGGCCATTCCCAGTTGGTCATATAGGCAACCGCCACGTACCACGGCACGGCAACCACGGCGATAACCAAGATCATCGTCAACGGCCGCATCCACCAAGCCGAGCGAAACAGGCTTCGCCAGCCGTTTGTTGCCAGCAGGAACAACCCCATCGCGGCCAGCGGCAGCAACATTCCCACCGGCCCCTTGCCCAACACGGTCACACCGATGCAGGCGTAGGCCGCGATGGCGTAGGGCAAGGGAAAGTGTTGATTATTGATTTTCGATTGTTGATTTGCGGAATCTTGCTTCCGCCCGTTCCCCCCTGGCCCCTGGCCCCTGGCCCCTGACCCCTTCTCCCAACCCATCACGAACATCAAAAACGCCATCGCCGTGAAGAACGTCAGCGCCGAATCGACCGTGGCGGCGCGGGCCGAAATGGTGAAAACAATCGTCGAGGCCGTAATCAACCCGGCCCAGAGCCCGACGCGCGGGCTGAAGAGGATTCGGCCGAGGTGGAACGCCACCAAAGCCGTGCCGACGCCGAACACGGCCGAGAAGAACCGGGCGCCCAACTCATTGACGCGAAACAACTCGTATCCGCCCATCATCGTCCAGAACATCAGCGGCGGCTTCTCGGGAAACATCGCCCCGTTGAACCACGGTACGATCGCGTTGCCGCGATCGCGCATCTCGCGGGCGCAGGTGGCGTAGAGGGCCTCGTCCATGTCGAACAGGGCCGCGGCGCCGAG
This sequence comes from uncultured Planctomycetaceae bacterium, assembly GCA_963823895.1. GTDB lineage: Bacteria > Planctomycetota > Planctomycetia > Pirellulales > Thermoguttaceae. The sequence goes on along the minus strand of CAWGNG010000036.1, from coordinate 97,934 downwards.
GTTCGTAAAGAAAATCGCGCCGGCAGTCGCCGCAATCCAAAGCTGATAGCGCACCATTCGGGACATTTCGGCGATCCTCGTTGCCGAGCGTTGGACTTGACACGGTTTCGCGGAAGGTTTATGCACACTGTACGCCATCCGCCGATTCGAGCCAACATCACTTCCGTTGTCATGCCTCAATCTTTCCCCACCTACCGGCGGCTTCTGCTGCCACTGCTCCTGGCGGCCGCCGCAATTGCCTCGCTCGCCCTCGACGTGCCGGTAGGCGCCAGAGCGCGGCGATGGAACGATCCGGCCGTGCTGGAAAAGGACGCAAGTGCCAAGAGCCTGCACGACAATTTGGGCTGGTTCGACACGTTCGAGCCCTTTGGCCACGGTCGCGGCATCGTGCTGTTGCTGCTGGCGCTCCATCAACTCGATCCGAAACGCCGCTGGGCCATCCCGCGGCTGGCGGCCTGCGCGCTGGCGGCGGGCGGGATCGCCAACTTGCTGAAACTGACCGTCGCGCGAATCCGCCCCAACGACTTGCCGCCCGACTTCACCGGGCCAGTCTGGGCGACTTTCCGCGGCTGGCTGCCGCAGTTCGGCATCCAAAGCAGCCTGCAGAGTTTTCCTTCGGCCCACACTGCCGCTGCCGCCGCATTTGCCGCTGCCTTGATCTGGCTCTACCCACAAGGCCGATGGCTGTTCATGCTGCTGGCGGTGCTGGTCGGTTGTCAGCGGATCGTTTCCGGGTGCATTTTCCCAGCGACGTATGTGCCGGCGCGGCCGCCGGTTGTCTCGCGGCGACGTTCCTGCTCTACGTCGGCCGGCTGCCGGTCTGGTTCGATCGCTGGGAATCGCGTTGGCGAAAACAGTAACGCCCCGCTCTCAATCGACCGCTTGCGGCTTCGCAATCGTGTAAAGCCGATAACCCCCGACCTGCTCAAAGGAATCGCCGCCGAGATCGAGCCACTCGGCGACCTTCGACAGGTTTCGCTCCTTGACGGCGACGACCTCGCCAGGCCGCAACACCGTCGGCGGGGTGGTGGGAAGATACTGAACACGGTTCTCCGTCAGTTCGGCGCGAAGTCGCGGGTCGAGATAGAACACCAGTGAGCCGACTCGCTCTTCGGCCACGAATAGCCGCGGCGGAATCCGGCCGACGCGATTAAAGTGCTCGGCCAAATCGCGGGCGGAGCGCATTTCGGCGAGCCGCGGCAGAATCAGCGTCATCACCACGACGAATTGCGCGGCCAGCGAGAGAGCGGCGGCCGCCATGCTCGCTTGCCGCCGGCCTGCGCGCCAAGGGATCAGCGGCAACGGCGACGCGGCGGCGACCAGGGCGACGGCCAGCCAGACCGGCCAATCGAACCGAATTGCGAAGACCCATTGCAGCACCGCCACCGCAGCCGGCAGCACGATTGGCCCGCCCCAGCAAGAACTGACGAACGACCGGGCGAACGATCGCCGGGCAGTCTCGCCGGGGACTGTCCCAATTTTCGTGTCAACGAAAATGGGACTGTCCCCCTTCACGGCGCCGAGCGAGCCCTCGATCACCCGCGTCCAGGCCACCGCCGCCAGAATCGCCAGCGGCGGAAAAGCCGGCCAGAGGTACGTCGCCAGTTTCGACTGGGCCACCGTCAAGAAAACGACCCAGCCGATCAACCAGAACCAGAGGAAGGGAACGGGGGACGGGGGACGGGGGGCGAGCGAGAATTGAGGATCACCGTTTAGCCGCCGCGTCCACGCGGCGATGCAGTGAGGATAACGTCGAAATGCGCCGGCAATTCCACGTCGCGTAGACGCGACCGCTAAACGGTCATCTTCGACGTTTCGTCCCCCGTCCCCCGCCCACCACACGTAGGCGATCCACGGCAGCCCGCCGCCGAGCAGGATCGGCAGATAATACCACCACGGTTGATCGCTGTGCGGTTGCTTGCCGCTGGCGAAGCCCAGCACGTGGCGTTCAAAAAAGTAGTAACGCAGGAAACCGCTATTGCGTGCCTCGACGGCCAGATACCACGGCGCGGCGACCAGGGCGGCAATCAAGAGAACGGCCGCACCCTGGAGCAGCACCGCGGGCGTCACTCGCCGGGTTATCAACAGATAACCGCCGAAAGCCAATCCCACGACCGCCACGCCCAAGAGCCCTTTCGTCAAAATCGAAAGGCCAAGAAACAGCCCCGCGCCGACGGTTGCACAAAAAGGCTGTAGGAGGCGTCTCCAGACGCCGATCTTGCAGTTGTTTCGCGGTCCTATCGGCGTCTGGAGACGCCTCCTACAATCCGAATCCCACAGCAGCAGCATCGCCAGATTGACCCAGGGCACCAGGGCGACGTCGTGCGATGCCGCCTGGGCCAGCGCGGTGGGCAGGATGGTCGTGGCGTAGAAGATGCCGGCAATCCAGCCGGTCTTGCGTCCGAACATCCGCCACGCCAGCAGTCCGGTCGTCATCGCGCCCAGCAGGCCGAACATCAGCCCCGGCAAGCGCACGGCCGCCTCGTTCGAGCCGAACAATCGCAGCGAGACCGCCTCAATCCAGAAATAGAGGATCGGCTTGTCGAAGAAGGGCTGGCCGAGGAAACGGGGCGTGATCCAGTCGCCGCGTTCGACCATCTCCTGGGCGATCGAGGCGTGCAGCCCTTCGTCCGGATCCAACAGCGGGAATCGCAGAAACAGCGGAAGAACGAAAATGACGACCCCGACGGCGATCGCCAATAGCACCAGCGGACGGCAGGATGTTCCTTCATCGTTCGTCATCGTCGTTCCGTCGTCGCAGGTAAGCGGGCCGCCCGTTGCCAACGTCGTCCTCCTTGCACCGCATGCGCATCGCGTGAAACTGCCGCAGCAAATAGGTCAGAATCACCCCGTAGACAAACAGCGCTGCGATCGCCGCCCCCAGCGGTCCGCCGGACTGATACGATCCGAAAAAGACCGAAACCAGCAGCATCAACGCCAGCAAAGACAAGATGCTGAACTGAAACGGGAGCTTGGGACGATCGTCCCCCCGCGTCACCGCAAGCTCTTCCAGTGCGAGAAACGCCGCTCCCACATGAAGCACGGCAATTACAGCGCCGATGAAGAACATGGGCATTCGCGCGTCGTCCACACTCCAGCCCCGGCCGGAGACGAGCGCGAAACAGAGGACATACGCCGTCGGCGCGGCCAACCCGAAGCACAGCCCCCACGGCCGGTTCCTGCGGAACGAAAGGTACGCGATGACCAGGCCCATGCCGCTGAGCATCGGCCCGGAAACCTCGGTCGTCTCGACTTCGCCCATTGCCGCCAACGCGGCCAACTCGACGGCAAGCGTCTGGAGAACAATCAGTGCTCGTAAGACAAGCTGCATGGTTGCGGTTTGCAGATTTTCTGGTTCCCACGCTCTGCGTGGGAACCCCACTTTTTCGATGCCCCGCGTCGAGCCGACGGCAGATAGTCAATTTCACGTTCCGATTAGCAGCCGCCGGCACGGCGGCTCGGGTTCCGCCGCAAGTGCCCGGGCCGCCGTGCCGGCGGCCGCTAAACATCACGATGTTGTCCGTCTGAAAGTCAATAAAGTCTCTCCACAACGCAATTGAAATGCTACTTGAGTTTTGCGAATTGGGAGACCTTGACGCCATCTTCGCCGATTTGCACGCGGATTGCGCCGCAAGTGTGCGTGTGCAGCGTTTGGCTGCCGACGGCACGATAGGTCTCGTTGATCGCGGGCAGATTCCAGCGGCCGTCGCCGCTGAACACGACCCAGCGGGGCCTGCACCAGGCGGCCAAGGCGGGCGAGTTGCTCTTGCGGCTGCCGTGATGCGGGGCCATCAACACCTCGCACCGCTGCGGCTCTTCCGCCAACATATCATCCAGCCCGGGCGATTCCAAGTCGTATAAGCCTGTGCAGTACATCATCCGTAGCATTGCGAACCTGTGTTTTTCTCGGGAAATCAGCCTATGCGGTCCGTTGGCCGAACCTTTCAGAAGCGATGCAGAAGCAAAACGGAGTAACAACCCAGGTAACATTTTGACGTGTTGAAACGTTTGCTACAATAGAGATTGCCGGGTTTGCGAGGTAGCTCCTCGCGTAGGCCGGCGACTGACTCGGGAATCTTCACCGCCCGGGGCAGTCGCCCGGCCGGCTCGGCGGAAAGGGTGAAGAATCTCATGGGAAAAGCCACTCCCAAAAAACGCCCCACCGAGTGTTGTGGGGCGCTTCCCGCCTACTGTGATTCGCTTCAGAAGTCCATTGCCGACGTACAAGGCGGTGACATCGCACAAGCCATTGTGGTTTGGCAACATCACGCGGCCAACCTAGCCGCAGTGCGCGAGATACGCCCATCCACAAGAAAGTTGATCGAGTGTAAAGGTCTTGCAGAGTGTCTTCTCGATCGGCTGCACACGGCTGCCAATGTGCTTGTGGGCAAGACGGTCCAACGGCTATTGGGCGACTCCACGCCGATCTATCAGTCTGGGCTGATCTGCAAGCGGCTGTGTCAAGATTGGGACCGGTGGAAATCTGGCACGGTCGTTTTGTGGCCGGGCTGCATCGGCGACAATGTTGACCGGCTGTCGGCCCGGGACCGAAAATGGGTGCAAGATTCAGAGCCACAACTAGACCAGTTGCGACTGGCCCTTAGTGAGTTATCTCGCCCCAAGCCGCCCAAACGGGGACGACAAACGGACAACAAAACGGACAAAAAACCCAAGAAAATAAATCGCGTTGTGACCGACCCTGTCAGAAAGTGCGGTATTGCTTATCGCCATGCCGTCGCCAGGGGATACGACGAAAGCCGAAAGAAGTTTTGCAAGGATTGGGTTCTTGATAATGGGCACAAATATAGAAACGAATCCGGCAAAATACCCTGTTGGTCTACGATAGACAGGGCTTTGCAAGCCCACCCCGAGCTATGGCAGCCGACAGCGGACACAGCGGACAAATCAGCGGACACCGACTTCTAGCCACTCTCGGAATATCTGGTTTACTGACCGCAGTTGATTGTGACTTAGTTCACTGCGGAGCGTAAACCAATGGCCGACTCTTCTGACCTCACAACTGGACAAGTTGCAGATTTCTTTCAAGCGCCGGAGTGGCGAATCCGCCGAATCGTCGATTCGATGGGGGTTGAGATTCAGCGGGTCGGATTGTATCGCGTGATTCCACGCTCGATGTTGCCGGCGATCGGTGCGCGCCTCCAAGGGAGCAATGTCGTCAGGGAGGCTGCACAATGAAACACCCCCCAAAACTACCCGCCGCCGATATTGGCCGCGGCTCCGTTCGCGGTGATGAGTTGATTGATTTGCGCACCTTCGGCCGTCGCCTCGGACTGGGGCCGCGCGTGCTTTGCGATCTTCAGCGGGCCGGCTTAAAGACAGTTTTACTCGGCAGAAAAAAATTCCTGATCGGGAAATGGGTGTTGGAGTTTTGCGAGCGGCAGGCCAACGGGCAGGGAGGGCAAACCGAATGATTGCCGTGACAACTGCCAGTCAGTTTTTGACCCAAAAATGCCCGGTCACATCGGGGCTGTACTTCGACATGAGCCGGGCAAAAGCAAAGAAGGAGCGTTTTATGTTTGCGTCTATTTTACCAAAGGAAAAGCCTAACGGACAAGGGACTCTTACAGACGTTCTGCAATCGACCGAGCCCAACGACAAGCCAATTCCACAGAATCGGCTTGCAGGTGATCTACCGGCGCCCGATCCCTTTAATCCGGCCAGTTTGCGGCTGGGGCAGGACTTCGCAAGAGACATCGGCGTTAAGAAGGTTCTCACCACCGTGCCATGCCGAAAGCCTAATCGTCAGGAGTTTATTCGCGTTCGCGCCAGCGAGGAGTGGCGGCTGGAAACTGGGGTATTCGAGGATAGGGTGAATCGGGAAATCTACTTAGTCCAGCGGGATTTGTGGGCCGAGTTGACCGGAGAAGTTTATCCGGTCTGCTTATTCCTGGCCGTTAATCGACAAGGCGACGTGTTCCTCTGGCCCGTCAAGCTGCCCGGCTCGGATGGCCGGTCAAATGCTTGGAACGATTCGGCGTTGGCCGCCGCGCGGTTGGCCGAAGCCAAATGGGTGCGAGTAGCCGCAAACATGCCCGGCGGCATGTACGACACATTCGAGGCCGCCGGCGAGCTATCCGAGCCAACATGGCCTGAAAAGTCATTTTCTGAAATCTTGAAACTCTGTTTCAAGGATCGATTCATTCGAGCCGCCGACCATCCGGCCGTTCGCGCGTTACGAGGAATGGCATGATCGACGCGCTAGAACACTACCGCGAAATCTGGTTGGCGGATTATGAGTTTCGCCAACCACCTGGCGAACGGCCCGAGCCGGTTTGCATGGTGGCGCGGGAGTGGCGCACGGGCCGCACGATTCGGGAATGGGCGGATCGGCTTGTCAGCATGAGCCGGCCGCCGTTCCCCGTCGGGCCCAATTCTCTGTTTGTGGCCTACTTTGCTTCAGCCGAATTCGGTTGTTTCCGCGCGTTGGGCTGGCCAATGCCGGCGCGAATCCTCGACTTGTTCTGTGAGTTCCGCAATCTGACCAATGGCGTGGGAACCATCGCCGGCAACAGCCTGTTGGGCGCGCTCAGCTACTTCGGCTTGGGCGGAATCGACGCGGCCGATAAAACCGAAATGCGGGAGTTGGTCCAACGGCCTGGACCGCACACGCAAGACGAACGGGCGGCGCTGCTGGCCTACTGTGAAACCGACGTGTTGGCGCTGGCCAAGCTGTTGCCGGCCATGCTGCCGCAGATTGATCTGCCCCGCGCCCTTTTGAGAGGCCGCTATATGGCCGCCGTGGCGGCGACGGAGTGGAACGGGGTTCCAATCGACACACCCACGCTGGACGCCTTACGCGAGAACTGGACGGCCATCAAGGGCCGTCTTGTTGAACAGATTGACGCGGACTATGGGGTATACGTTCCGACGAGCCGCACGTTGAACCCCGAAAGCAGACTTGGCGCCGAGTTGTTCCGCGTGGCCGAGAATAGGGACGTGGACCCGTACATATTGGCCGAGGCTGCCGGTGATGCGTGGACGGACCATCGAAACGCAGAGCGGGAATTTTATGCGGCCGTAGTGGCTGCACGACGTGCCACGGGGTTGACTGTCAAACGGATCAGCGATTGGGAAGAGGCTGGCCGTGACTACGCCAGTTGGCCCGGACTGGACGATACCGCACGGACTCTGGCAGGCGAGTATCCCGCGTTGGGCATCGGCCGCGGCTATGTGCAAGAAGCCGGCTACGACGATACGAACTATGCGGCGAGACTGTGGGAGGTGTTGCACAGTGGTCGGCGGCCAAAACCACGGTACGACCCCGCGATCCTCAACCAGGCGGCCGATACCGTTGCAGAAGCTGGCCCCTCGTGCCGAGCCGAGCGGCTGACATTCTCCGCACGGCGATTTGCCGAGTATCTTTTCCGCGAGGGTATCCCGTGGCCGCGGCTAGATTCCGGCGGCCTGGCGTTGGACGATGACACGTTTCGCCAAATGGCCCGCACCTGGCCCGCCGTCGCCCCGCTGCGGGAACTGCGCCATAGCCTTGGCGAAATGCGGTTGTTTTCTGACTTGGCCGTGGGTAGCGATGGCCGCAACCGTTGTCTGCTGTCGCCCTTCCGTTCTATCACGGGCCGCAACCAGCCGAGCAACGCGCGATTCATCTTCGGGCCTTCATGCTGGTTGCGATCCCTGATTCAACCCGAGCCGGGCCGCGCCGTGGCTTACGTCGATTGGTCGCAACAAGAGTTTGGAATTGCCGCGGCGTTGTCGGGTGACTTGGCCATGATGCAAGCCTACACGTCGGGCGATCCTTACTTGACGTTCGCCAAACAAGCGCGGGCCGTACCACCCGATGCCACGAAGAAAAGCCACCCGCAAGAACGGGAACAGTTTAAGGTGTGTTCTCTGGCCGTGCAGTACGGCATGGGGCCGGATGCCCTGGCCTGTAGCCTTGACCAACCACCGGCTTACGCCCGCGAATTACTTCGCTTGCACCGGCAGACTTACCCCATATTCTGGCAATGGTCCCAAGGAGCCGTCAACCACGCCATGCTGCGAGGTTGGCTGCATACCGTATTCGGCTGGCGGGTCCAGGTGGGGCCGCGGGCCAATCCCCGATCCCTGGCAAACTTCCCGATGCAAGCCAACGGCGCCGAAATGTTGCGTCTGGCCTGTTGTCTGGCGACGGAACGGGAAATTGCTGTTTGTGCCCCTGTGCATGACGCCCTGCTGGTCGAAGGGCCGGTTGACGGAATTCAAGACGTGGTAGCCGCAACCCAAGACGCGATGGCTGAAGCCAGCCGCGTTGTCTTGGGCGGCTTTGAGTTGCGGAGTGACGCAAAGATCGTCCGATACCCGGAGCGCTACAGCGATCCGCGGGGTGAACGAATGTGGAAAACGGTTATGGGGATTTTGGCCAAGTTGCCCCAAGTGGAGGTGGCCGAATTGGCCGAAACATTTTGAGACCAACATGGGCGTCTGCGCTCAACCACCTGGGCGTCCACGCCCACCCGTACAATCTCCTAATAAAGTCTTATATATATATGTATATAGTAGACCCCCTCGACCTCAGTCAATTTCGGGTTCAACAAGGCGATCAGTCCCTTTTTGCCAAGCCAAGACGCCGGCGCCAATACAAGGTGCGATGCTGGTTTCTAAAGGGGCCAATTCCCGGTGACTGGTTGCATCGGGCCGCGATCTTGCCGGGCAGGGCGCTGCACGTCGCCCTGGCCCTCTGGTATCTGGCCGGTTTGGAGAAGCGCCAAAATGTGAGAATCACGGCGCGGGTCTTGGATCGGTTTGGAGTTTCGCGCTATGCCGGCCGCCGTGGGCTGGCTGCGCTCGAATATGCCGGCCTGGTCAATGTGAAACGCCATAAGGGCCGCTGTCCTATCGTGACGTTGCTAGGGGGTCGAGCATGACCGCCAAACAATTAGAACGCCGCGCCGTTGCCGCCCACCGCGCCGGCGATACCTGGAATCAGTTTTGGGAACGACACGGGGCGGAAGTCTGCGCCGCCGAGCCGCACAATCATCAGCGGTTTGGTCGGCTGGTCCGTCGCCTGCTGGCGCTGGTTGCATCAGGCGATACCGATGGCATGACGGCCGTGGGCGACGACGGCACGATCGCGTGGGAGATCGACGACAACGCGGCCAAGCCCGCCGACGCGGGCAACGCGGCGCGGATCGACTGGACGGCCGCAGGCGTAGCTATTCCAACAGCAACAACAGCAACAACGCATTGACCCAATCAGAGGTGAAGTATGCCTTCTAACAATTGGTCGGGCGGAACGTCAACGGAACTGGGCAACACGGCCAATTGGTCCGGCAGCACCCTGCCCACCTACAACAATTCCGGCACGATGGGAAGCTGCACGAATTATCCGGCGAGCGGAGCCTGCAACGGCGCGATGAGCCTGACCGGCGGCACGTCGGCGAAAATCAACGGCGGTTGTTGGTCGGGCGCGATTACCGTAGGCAGCGGGACGCAGATCGCCGGCGGATACTTCCTGGGGTCCGTCGCCGTCAACAGCAGCGGCACAATCACGGGCGGCACGTTTTACGGCACGGTCACGGTGAACGCCGGCGGTTCGATCAGCGGGGGCACGTTCTACGGGGCAGTGACGAACAGCGGGACAATCACCGGCGGTAACTTCAACATCGCAAACGGCACTCTCACCGCCGGGCAGGGCGTAAGCAACGTGGTCTATTTCGTGGCCGTCGCCGATCGGATTTACGTGACCGCGGACCTCAGCGGCGGCGAATACCCAACCACAACGAGCACGCAAGCCGCCGACGCCGCCACCCTCACGGCCGCGGTGCTCAACATCGATGGCAGCGATACGACGGTGGCGTTCGGGGCGTCGAACGGCACGGCCAAGACAGGAGCGGTCTACACGGCAGGGCAGGCGGCAGGTGCCACGGTCAATTACAACGAGGGCCTCGCGGCGGGGCACCGCGCCAACACATGGATCAAGTAGCAAGTAAAGATGGGTCCTTCCGGCCGATTGTGGCCGGCCGTTCCCAACCGGCGGCATTCGTTCCAGACACACACTCCCTCCAAAAAATAACTAACGCAACATGACTTGGGATAACGCTTTACGAGCAGCGTTACAGCACGCCGGAAACAGATATGGGAATCAGCGACGAAGGCGCGACCCTTGGTATCGTTTCGCACAGCACTTCTGCAACAACCAGCACCGAAAACTCACAAAGCGAACGGGTTATAGAACGTGCCGGAAACCAGTGGTGACGGATACCTGGGAGCTTTTCGCAAGGAGACGGATGAATAATGCACTCAAGAGCTTTTACTGCACCCAGCGCAGCGCTTGGTGGAAATGGGCAGACGCCGTCCGAGCCAGGTTTAATTCTGAACGACACGAAAAGCGTCGTTACGATCGGACAACTCCTGGCGCTTCTGGAGCGGCAGAAATACAAGTGCGCGATGACGGGGAGGCCAATAACGCCTGAGACGGCGGCAATTGACCATGTTGTTCCCGCTTGCCATGGTGGGACGCACACAATCGAGAATCTTCAGGTCGTGCATAAAGACGTGAACCGCGCCAAGGGCACAATGGAAATCGAGGAGTTTGTCGCTCTGTGCCGGAAAGTCGTAGCTTGGGTGGACGGAAAGCGAGACGGTTGAAATGGGCCACTTTCGAGACCGTATCAAGGAACTCCGCCGCGTCCGTGCCGGCGACCTGCGGCCCTGCCCTTGGAATTGGCGGGATCACCCCCCAGAGCAACGGGAAGCCCTGGAGGCGATCCTTGCCGAAGTCGGCTTTGCCGGGGCTGGGCTTGCCCGCGAGCTTGAGGACGGCAGCCTAGAACTTATCGACGGCCACATGAGGGCCGAACTGGACCTCGACCAGGAGATGCCGGTCCTGATCCTCGACGTGACGGAGGAGGAGGCCAAGAAGATTCTGGCGACCCACGATCCGCTCGGGGCGATGTCAACCGACAACGTCGAGGCGAGGCGCCGGCTGCTGGAGGAGATCGACGCCGAGGAGGCCAGTCTCCGCAAGATGATCGCGGACATGCTGGCGGCGACACCGGCCGACGATGAGGAGGGCGGGCGTGGCGGCAAGACGGACCTCGGCGGCCCGGTCGAGATGGAGCTTCGGCCGCACGAGCACTACGACTACGTGATCGTGTTGGCCCGCACCACGCAGGAGTGGAACCGGCTTGTCGAACTGCTCGACCTGCAAACGATTAGGCGCCGCGGTCGCATCGGGGCGGCCCGGGGCCTGCCGGCCGAGAAGCTGATCGAACTGCTTGAGGGCGTGGCGAAACGGCAACAGGAAACGAAACCGAAGGCGGTGTCCAATGGAAACGCGGCGAATCGTCGTGCCAAGTCGAAAGCGCGCACGTAACATCCCCCGCATCCTGTCGATGCTGCCGAACGCGACGATCACCGTTGCGGAGTCGGAGGCATCGGACTATGCCGGCGTGGTGCCGAAGAAGCAACTGCTGTTGCATCCCGAATTGAAGGGCCTGGCCGCGATCCGTAATTGGCTCGGTCGCACCTTGCAAGAGGATTGCCTGGTCGAGATCGACGACGACCTGCGCGGCGTCATTCCCCAACTCGGAAAGGCCAAGCGAATCACGGACCCGGCCGTGATTGCCGAGCTGATCGAGAACGGTCATCGGGTGGCAGAGGACCTCGGCATCGGCGTGTTCTGCTGGAGCCGGACGGCCAACAACTTTCTGTCGGACCCGATCTTTCTGCCGATCCGGTTTGTCCAGCCCGTGAGCTGCTCGTTCGGGATGCGGGGCGCCGCTCGCAATCGGCTGTGGGATGAAACGATCCCCGGGCGGGCCGACCTCGACTTCACGATGAGGACGATGCTCGATGATCGGGTGCTGCTGGCCGACATGCGATTCTATTTCGACCACGGGCGGATATTCTCGGGCAAGGGCGGCGCCGTCGGGATCGTCAGCCGTGAAGGGTTCGAGGCTGGTACTAGGATTCTCTACGATCGCTGGGGCAAGTACATCGGCCGCAAGCGGCCGGGCTTTATGAAGGGACAGGGGAACGTGGCCCCGATGTCCATTCGCGTTCAGCGGCACAACCCCACCGCCAAGCAGGTAGATTGACCATGACAACGGCCATGAAAACCGCTCTCGTTATCCCGAGCAACCGGCCGGCCCTGCTGGCTGAGTTCTTGCAAGCGTGGAAACCGGTCAAGGATTGGGATGAGACGATCATCGTGTTCGACGGGCCGGAGGCACCGCCGATCGAGGGCGCCGAGGGTTGTCACGGTTACGATTGGAGGGCAATCGACGGCGAGATGAGGGATGATGCGTGGATCGTCTCGCGCAAGAACGCTGGGCTCCGCATCTTCGGATACCTCAAGGCGGCCGAGCACGGCGCCCAAGTTATTGCGACACTGGACGATGACTGCCGGCCGATCGCTGGTCAACAGGGGTTGATGGCCGGGCACCTTGCCAACTTCTTCACCACGCCGGCATGGGTTAGCTCGGATCGAAACCTGATCGCTCGCGGCGTGCCATATCGACACCAAGGCGCGATCAGCAAGGTGATGCTGAATGTCGGCCTGTGGCGATGCGTCGGCGACTACGATGCTCCGCGGTCGCTCGTGGAAGGGGCGGACCTAAATCATTTCGAGCCTGATCCGCTCACCCGGGTTGCACCCCGCGGCCAGTTCGTGCCGATTTCGACGATGAGCCTGGCCTTCCGCATCGAGGCGTTGCCGCTAATGTACCTGCCGTTGATGGGCGAAGGTCAGCCGTACGACCGCTTCGACGACATTTGGGGTGGGATCATCGCCAAGCGGGTATGCGATCATCTCGGGTGGTCGATCACGATCGGCCGGCCAATCGTCGATCACCGCAGAGCTAGCGACCCCTTCCGCAATCTCGTGAAAGAGGCGGCCGGCATCCAGCGCAACGAAACATTCTGGCAAGAGGTTGACGGGATCGAGCTTCGGGAAACGTCGGCTGACGGGTGCATGTTGGAAATCGCCGCCGGCCTCGTGGACAACGCCGACCCGCACACCGCCAAACTAGGAAAGGCTATCCAGCGATGGGTTCACCACGCCACCAGTATATGATGTTGTCCCTGCCGAACTCGGGCACGGACTGGCTCTGCCGGATTCTCGCCAAGCATGGCCGCGGCGATGGGTTGCGGTATTACGACAAGGAGTTTTTCAACCCGATCTGCAATCTCAAGCACGCAACGGTCCTCGAAGGCCCGTTCGGCTGCGAGTTGGCTTCATGCTTTGAGAACATCGGCGTTCGCTCGGAGTACCAAGCCCGCGACCTTGAAGCCGCCTATCGGGCAACGTGGGAGATCGAGGGCTACAATTTCGACAAGGAGAACTTCTCGGCGCTGAAGGTGCCTTTTTTCGCCCAGCACTTCGACATCGTCTTTCTGTACCGGCCGGCCGACAATGTCTTTCCCCCGAGCCGGCTGCGGGTGTGGGCGTGGTACGACGCGATCTACACGGCGATGGTTGCCAAGGGCGTGATCGAGGCCGACCAGCTCGACCTTCAGGGGCGAGCCCTCGCCGCCCACAAAGCCTGCTGGGACATCATGCGCGACGCTGCCAAGCGGTTCGGCGCCCCGATCCTCGACTATGAAACCCTGTGCAAGGCGAGCACCGAATCGGCCGTCGCGTACCACTTGAATGTCGGCTGGATCGCCGAGGCGGTCGATGTGAAGGCCGCGGCCAGAGAATCTTCGCATCGAGGTTCTACAAGAACAAGGTGCCGGCGGACCACTAAACAACGGTTTAGTTCAATTCCGACCATTTCTGGTTCCAAGAAGTCGTCATATCGGGCGTCGTATTGTGTGATTCTCTACCCTTGACAGGATTGGAGGGAGCGCGTCTTGATGCATGTCGGTGTGCCAGCGAACTACGAGGCATCGTCTGGCAAGACAGTCAATCAAGAGAACTCTGAGAAGTGAAGGAAGCAGTATCACATGAAGCGATGGGATCGATTAGTGGATCGGTACATGGAGGAGTACGAAGCGGCAGGGAGAGTTGCAGAGACGGTCAAGGGAACACGGCGAGAACTGGAGCGGTGGGGAAGTTGGTTGAAGAACCTTCGCCCTCGACCGGCACTGGAAGAGATCAATGCGGACATGCTGGTCCGCTATCTGCGTGGCCGCGGGGCATATCGGGCGAAGGCGACGTTGTCCGGAAGCATCAGCAAGCTGCGATGCCTGGGCGAGTTTCTGGTGCGCGAAAGCATCTGGCTCAGCAATCCGTTGCGATGGTTGCATGGGCCGAAGCTTGACATCCGTTCGCGCCTGCCGCGGCGAATCAGTCCCGAGGTGATGCGTGGGCTGTGGCAAGCAGCAGCGACGAATCGCTACGGCTACCACCGTTTGATGTGGGTGGCGCTGTTGTCAGTATTCTATGGCACTGGGACGCGGCGTGGGGACGTATCGCGGCTGAATGTTTCGGATTGGGACCGCGAGGAAGGAGTGCTCTTAGTCCGCAACAGCAAGACGGGCCAGGAGCGTCGGGTGCCGGTCCCCGCAATGACATGGCAGTGCCTGGAAGCGTACCTGCCGAAGCGGCAGAATCATTTGGAAGCCCTTGGCCGTAGTGACGAATCGGCGTTGTTTGTGAACCGTTACGGCGGCCGGTTGACGGCATCCGCCATCAGCCGTGGGATTCAGAAGCTGAGCAGCGGTTGTTCGGCGACGCCAATCACGATGCACCAGTTTCGCCATACCTGCGCCTCGGACCTGTTGGAAGCCGGGGTCCGTCTGCCCGACGTGCAGCAACTCCTGGGCCACCAGACCATCAGCACGACGATGCGTTATCTGCACGTGGCCGATCCGCAGTTGCATCAAGCGGTCAAGGTCCATCCTCTCAACGACATTCTTGCGGTAGGAGGTGCAGCGTGAGCGAACGTAACCATCGGCAGCCGTCTTTGGATCCGTTGATCGAAGGCTATCTCGATTACCTGTTGGACGTGGCACGCAAGGCATCGGGCACGGTGCGCGATGTTCGCTGTACGCTGCGGCGAGTGAGTGAGGCGATGGAACGGCTCGCCCCCGATCGACCGCTGTGGAAGCTGGAACTGTTGGACTACCTGCGTTGGATCGAGAGGGAACGTCAGGCCGGGCGTGTCGGCGCGGGCCTCAATAAGAACCTCAGCCATCTGCGCGGCTTTCTCGACTATGCCTGGCGCAGCGGCCGCGCCGACCGTAACGTGCTGGACCATTTCCAGATCAAGGATGACGGCAAGCGAAAGGAACCAGAGTCGCTCAGCATAGAGGAGGCGGTTCAATTGGTGAAGGCATGCCCAGCTTCCACGCCCACGCAACGCCGCGAAAGAATAGTGATTTTGTTGCTCTATGGCTGTGGATTACGCACCAAGGAGCTCTGTGACTTGAGGGTGCAGGACGTCGATACGACACGCAGGGAAGTGCTGGTGCGGGCCGGCAAGGGAGACCGGCAGCGGATTGTGCCTGTGCCAGAGATGGTCTACACGGAGTTGTTGGCCTATCTCTTGGAGCGTGGCGGGAAGCGCGGCCCGCTGCTGCGGACCGAGAAGTTTGGCAAGCCTCTTGCCGCGAAGCATGTTCGCGAGGTGGTCTGCCTGGCGGCCGCACGGGCCGGGATTAACCGTGAAGTCACGCCCAAGGCCCTGCGTCATTCCTACGCGACCCACTTGATGGACCGCGGAGTGGATCTGGCCGTGATTGCGAAGTTGATGGGACATCGGAGCCCGGCGGAGACGGGTGTGTACCTGCACGTGCTGAAGGATCGACCACAACGTGCAGTCAACCGCCTTGATCTTACCGGGGGAGATGCAACATGACATGGGAGTATTGGATTTGTCTCTACACGCAGACGCATTGCGCGGCGCGGGGACTGCGAACCAGCACGATTGCCGCCTATCAGAAGACCTTGGAACAGTTCCACGAATATGTTCGCCTTCAGCAAGGCAATATCGAGCCTGGACAGATAGCGGCTCGCCACGTCTTGGAGTACGTCAATCATTTGCGGCACGATCGTCACAACGGCGATTCGGCCGTCGGGCGTCAGGTGACCGTTCTGAAGAACTTCTACCGGGCGATTGTGGCGATGGGCCATCTGGAGCCCGCCGCCAACCCACTGGCGCATTTTCCGAAACTGAAGGCAAAGCCGCGTAAGCTACCCAGCGTATTGTCTACGGAGGAAGTCCAACATCTGCTGGCCAGTCCGCCGAAGGACATCGTCTTGGGCTTACGGGACCGGGCAATCCTAGCGATTCTGTACGGTACAGGGATTCGCGTCTCGGAGTGCGCGACGCTCGTGGAGGAAGATGTCGACCTGGCGACGAACACGATTCGCGTGACGGGCAAGGGCGGCCACCAACGAAGCATTCCGCTGAACCTTAAGGTCGTCAAATCCTTGAAGGCGTATCGTCAGGTCCGCCGAGACGTGCCACCGCGCGGGACGTTCTTTCGCAGCCGTGCTGGTAAGGCGCTGTCGCGCGGTGCGATCTATGAACGCGTGCGAACGCATGCCCGTCGTGCCCGTATCGTCAAGCGCGTGTCGCCGCACACGTTGCGGCACACGTTTGCCACGCACTTGGTGCGCGCGGGCGTGGGACTGGTGACAATCCGCGATTTGTTGGGCCATCGGCTGATCACCAGCACGCAGATCTATCTGCACGTGACGGCTGAGGATCTTCGCGCCGCCGCGGCTAGCCATCCGATCGAACGATTGGCTCCCACCGTGGAGTTCTTGTTGCCCAACGTGAAACTGCCCTTGCAGTACGCCCCCCAGCGTCGCAGCACGGGATAGCTGCCGTCACGGCCTAACCCCATCCAGAGAGTCATTGCAGCACGCCGCAGGGCTTGCTATAAATGGAGTGCGCGCCGAAGGCGTACTTCGGTGCCACTGACTGGCCACAAGGCGCGTTCCAACCTGGGATTCACGCCACTATGACCCCAATGACGATGGTCTTCGGCCGCGAAAAGAGCTTTCGCCTAGGCGAAAGCTCTTTTCCAATACACGAAGACTTTTCTTTGGGACTTAAGAATCGAACTAAATACGTCTACGGCACGACGCTCTCCGACAGCGATGTCGCCAGTGGCGACCTGCTCCGGGCTGTGATTTACCCCGGCAGCAGCAATAGCTACACGATGAACGGCACGGTTCCCACTTTCACAGACGGCGCCAGTGGCTATGATCGGGTGGAGTACCGTTACGATAGGCAAGGGGAACAGATCGAGGCCAAGGACCAGAATGGAACGGTGCATGATTACGTCTTCGATCAACTTGGCCGGGAGACGGAGGATGAGGTAACGGCTTTTGGCTCCAACATAGATCAGACTGTCGATCGCATCCAGCAGAACTACGATTTGTTGGGGAACCTCGACGACGTGTCGAGCTTCGGTCCGAACCCGTCGAGCAGCAGCACCGTGTACAGCTTCAGCGACAGCGGAAACGTGCTGGCCCCGGCCTCCTCGGCGGGATACATCATGTACTCCCAAGAGTCGATTTCGACGCGGTTCGACCTCACCGGCGCGAACGGCCATTTCATCGCAGTGCAGTTCGATGACGGCTGGCAGTATTACGACGGGGCGGAATGGACCGCCTTCACCCCCCGCGCGACCGATTTCCTGGCGGCGTCTTTTGCTTCCAGCGGTGCGATCACGCTCTATGACAACTATGACAACTACAACTCCTTGCAGATCAACGGGATTTCGGCGGGCTATACGTCGGGCACCGACACCAGTTTCGGCTTCGGCCCCCTTACGGGCGGCGACTTCTCCGTGAGCGGGAGCTACGTGGCGCCGGCCTCGGTGGTGGTCAACGAGGTCTTCCGGCAGTATAATGATTGGGGAATGTTGACCGAGGAATACCAGTCGGTCGCCGGCCCGGTGGACACGAGTTCCACGCCCGCCGTTGGGTACGGTTACGACAATACGGCCAATCCCACCCGGCTGACGAGCATGACCTACCCCAACGGACGCATATTGGATTACGTCTACAACTCCGGGGCAGACGACGCCCTGGGCCGAGTGAGTTCCATCGTCGATGGCGGCACCACCGACCTGGCCGATTACACCTACCTCGGCCTGGATCAGGTTGCGGCGGAGACTTACGAGCAGCCCGACGTCAATCTTGGCATTTCGCTGGATCCGTATGGGCGGGTCCAGACCCAGAACTGGACCAGCAATGGCAGCGATGGCCCGACCATCGATGGCTACGTCTACACTTACGACCCGGCCGGCAACGTGTTGTCGAAGAAAAACATGGTGACATCCGGCTCGTCAACTCTGCCGCCGCTGGACGAGTATTACACGTACAACGACCTGAACGAGTTGACGGGCATGGCCCGCGGCACGCTCGACAACAACGGAACAATCCCCAGCCCGGTGACGACACAGAATTGGACGCTCGACGCCGCTGGCAACATGACCGACAACAACGGCACCCAGGAGACCTTCAACACGGCCAACCAGGAGGTCCAGTCCATCAATAGCGTGACGCCGGCTTACGACAACGCCGGCAATATGACGACCATGCCGTCGCCGAATAGCGGAAGCACGGCCTTGACCTGCAAGTACGATGCCTGGAACCGCCTGGTTTCCGTGACCGGCGGTGGGGCTTCGGTGACGTATTCCTACGACGGCCTCGGCCGAAAGGTTGTCGAGGTGAACGGCGCGAACACGACATATTCCTACTACAACGGCCAGAACGTCATCGAGACCCGCCTTAACGGCACAGAGGCCGCAAATCTCCAGTACCAATACGTCTGGTCGCTACGTGGCGTGAAGACGCCGTTGTTGCGGGATGACGCTGCCTCCTCGGTCCGCCTCTATTATCTGACCGACGCGAATGACAACGTGACGGCGGTGGTGGGACTAAGCGACGGCACGTGGAGCGTGCAGGAACACTACGTCTACTCGCCCTATGGAGCGGTCACGTGTTACGTGCAGAATTCGCCGACAAGTTGGTTTCAACCCACCACCACGTCCGCAGTCGGTAACACGCTGCTTTTCGCCAGCATGGATTTGGACACCACAACCGGCCTTTATTACGACGAGGCTCGCTGGTACAGCACCAGCCTTTGCACTTTCATTACCACAGATCCAATTGGGTATAGGGGCGGGATCAATCTGTATGAATACGTTGGGGACGATCCGCTGACGCGAGTCGATCTGACTGGTCGGAGCATCGCCGATCCTAACGACGGACTCACCAATGTAAGCGGTGCCTGCTGTTCGCAACCAGTTTCAACTCCGCAGTACGATCCGTCAAAGGATAAGTGCGCGGGAAAGTGGATCGACGTGCCGATAAGGCTTGGATACGTAAAAGGTGCCAGCATGTGGCTCAACTGGAATGGCATGTTGAAAGACTTGAAAGACGCCAACGAGATTTGGTCGCAATGCTGTATCCATTTCCACCTCGTCAACGACCGTCCCATCATAGTTGACAAGAACATCGGCCCCAATGGGAATCTTGTAATCGACCCGAACGTAGGTGCAGTCAGCGAAGACCCGTTCCCCGTTAAGAATCCGACATCCATCAACGTATTCTATGTGGGTGGTTTCATAAACTATAATAACGGCGAACTCGCGAATAACGTTCTCGGCGTTTCACAACTAAACTCAAACAACGAGTATCTCATTTATACATGGACACAATACCATGTGCTCGCACATGAAATTGGCCACACCCTCCTTGGAGCTGGCCACCCGGATCAAGACTGGGATACGCCACGGGACGACCCATACACAAACAGACTAATGTGCAAGAACGCATCTTGGCAGACTGATACCACACTTACAGACGAAGACTGCGAAAAGGCGAGACAAAAGGCTGAGGAATTAAACAAGACATTCGAGAATAACGCGGTCTTGGCAAAGTGAGCCTGTCGCTGCGTTGAGCCGCACGGCGAGTTTTTGCTCGCGAAGAAATGCACGTGCTTACGATCTAAGCCGGCGATGATGGATGGAGGTAAGTCAGGAGACGAAAATGAGTGGGGCGTCCTTTTTCAGAGACAGTGGTTGTCTATTCGCTCTGATAACAACAATCTTGGCGTGTGTGGTGCTGTTGGGCTATCTGGGAACGCTATTGTTTCGTAAATTGCGCGATTCACGCGCGATCTACGCGCGGGAAATCTCTGCCGCAGAGCGAGTTGAATCGCTTGGAGCAAAGGTGCATTGGGACGGTGATACTGTTCGCGGGGTCTACGTCAAGAGAGGAAACTTCCCGAGTGACATGGCTGATGCTCTCTCTGGACTTTCAGACTTGCAGGTGATAGACCAACTGGTGGAGGTGCCGTCCGACGCCGCAATTGCCAAACTCAGGAACCTTCGACACCTGAGTGTGATCTGTCTAAGCGGCCCAGGAATTAGGGATGCAACTATTGCGTGCCTCAAAGATGTAAAGGGCCTGCAACATCTTACTCTGCAAGATGCCGCCATCACCGATGTAGGATTATCGCATTTTGTGGACTTTGCGAGCCTTGAATACCTCAAGATTGATGGTGGTTCTATCACGGACACTGGTGTAGGTCACTTGAAGGCACTGCGGAATCTGAAAGGGCTCGACCTGCGTCATATCTCAGTAACTGACGCTGGCCTTGCCAGCCTGGAAAGCCTAAAAACCCTGAAGACTCTACGGCTCTACGGCTGCAAGCAAATCACGGCGCACGGGGTGCAGACTCTGCAACGGGCCTTGCCTAATACGAAGATCGGCTGGGACAAGTCTGCTATACCAGGCGACCTGTTCTAATGGGCTGTCACAGCGCCGCCCAACCGCCCACTTCGGCCCCTCGACCGTGACGACGTGACGTAACCGTCAATAAATCGCCATCGTTCGGCTAGGTGTAGGCTGGCAGGTCACGGCCACCAAGCTCGTTGTAGCGGATGAGGTCGGCATCGGCACCGTTCTTGTCCCCCGCCAGTGCTTTTGCCTCTGCACGGTGCCGGTAGGCGTTTGTTAGTCCTGGAAACCCGTTGATCGCGGCTGTGAAATCAGAGACGGCCCCCTCATAATCTCCCGCCGCGAGCTTCGCGCGTCCGCGGAAGAGCGGAGCAAACACCGGCTCTGCGAGTTCCAACGGAATTGCTTCGGTCAGGTCCGCGATAGCACCTGGCAGGTTACCCATGAGATACTTGGTCTTGCCGCGATTGAGTAGCCCCGATAGACGGCCATAAGGACAGTTCTCCATGTCGGAGGTAAAATCCACGAGCGCACTGGACAGGTCGCCCAATTGTACCTTCATCCTGCCACGCTGAAGATAAGCGAACGGGTGCTTTGGGTCGAGAGAAATGGCCGAAGAGTAGTCCTCAACGGCTCCCTGGAAATCACCAGCAGATTCTCTCGCCTGTGCCCGACATGTGAACCCCTCGGGATCGGCAGGCCATTTGCGGATCATCTCGGAGGAGTCTGCAATCGCACCATGATAGTCGCCGCTAAACAACTTGGCTCGTCCCCTCTCCGCTAGCGGAAAAGCTACACGAATCCTCTGGGCGAGCGCGAGCGAGGAGTCCGGATCTCCCTCGATGATACGGTCCAGGATGGGAATTGCTTCCTTGGACCGGCCACTGCGGATAAGAGAACTTGCCTTGGCAAGATTGTCACGGATTGATAAAGGTTCGGACATAGGGCCGCGATCATGGAATCGCACGTCGTTTGTCGTGATCCGCGCAAGCTGTCTCCGGGCGGCTATCGCTCTTCCTCACTTTAACGAATCGGCGGGGCGAGTCAAGAACCGATCGTCCGGTATCGCGCTGGATACCGCGCCCCATCATCTATTGGGCGATGGCGATCCGACGTGCGGCCCGTTTCCGACGACGGCGGGCCTGGGCTTCGCGGGATTCTTCTTCCCGCTGCTCCAGCCGATGCTCAGGATGGGCGGCGACCCAACGATCCGGCAGCAAGGCTTCTAGGGCGGCGGTGTCGCCAGGGGCGATGGCCGCAATCCGTCGCAGCACGTCGGTCAAATACGGCCACACGTTCACGTTGTTCCGCCGGGCGCTCTGCACCAGCGTGTAGAGTGTCGCAGCCGTCTGGCCGCCATGCTCGCTTCCGAAAAAGAGGTAGTTCTTCCTGCCGATAGCGACGGGTCGTAGAAACCTCTCAATAATGTTGTTGTCTATGGGAATCCGTCCGTCACTGGTGTAGCGGACGAACGCTTCCCAACGGTTCAGCACGTAATCGATCGCCTCGGCCAGTTTCGCCGTGGGGCGCAACGTGGGCCGCACCTCGTCGAAACGAGCCTTCATCCTCGCCAGGATCGGCAACGCCTCTGCCTGACGCAACGCCCGCCGATCATCCGGCGACATTTCGTGGGCACGGTCCTCGATGTCGTAAAGTTGCTGCGTCCAGATCATGGCCTCGTGGACCAACGGGTGGCTGGTCGCCGGGATCGCTTCCTCGAAGCCCCGCCGACCGTGAGCCCAGCACGCGACATCCACCAAACGGCCTTCCGAATGGCGAACCAGCGAGGTGTAGACCACGTAGCCATCAGTCTGCAAGTAACCCCGGTAGTCTCCCAGCATCTCTTGTGGCCCGTCTCGGCTGCGGCTGGGGCGGAAATCATAGAACACGTAGCGATGGTCGGCGTCACCAGCGAACCCATTGAGGTAGCCGGTAATCGCCTTGCCGTGCCCAGGTTTGAGCATCTTCACCTCCGTCTCGTCGGCGTTGATGACGATGCTGGCAAGCACCTGCTGACGGATCAGCCGTACCAGGGGCCGGAGGGCCTGGGCCGTCCGGCTCAGCAGCCCGCACAGCAGTGCCCGCGACAGCCACCGCTTCAGCGGACCAAGGAGCAGTTCCTGCTGCCGATAGACCGGCAAATGGTGCAAGAACTTCCACGTCACCAGCCACGCCAGGACGCTCGGCCCGAAGGGGCTCTTCTCCACGGCCTGTGGCGGCCTCTGTGTGGTGACCATCTGCGAGCCATCGTGGCAATGGGAGCAACCGTAGGTGTAGCGTACTTCCTCGACCACATACAGCTTCGCCTCTTCCATCTCCAGCCGCTTCGTGATGTGGGTGCGGGTGATAACCCGTTGTTGACCACAGCAGCCGCAAGGCAATTCAGCGTCAGGAAGCGGATACTCAGTCCGCCGGTGTTCCCAGAATTGCGGGAACGTAATTCTCGGTTGTCGTGGCTTTCGCCGGGTTCGAAGCGGTGGCAAGTCCGCGTTGGCTTCCCCAGAGTTCTGCCGCTGAGCCTCCAGCCCCGCCACGGCTTCAGGAACGAAAAGCAACTTCTGATCGGGCGAAGGGGCGTACCGTTCGCGTCGTTGGCCGAACATCGCCCGCTTGAAGAACCGCAGTTGCTCGGCAGCCTTCGCCAGTTGCTCCTGATAGCTGGCAATCAGTTCTTGTTGTTGCGAGATGACAGCCTGCCGCTCGGCGTCTTTCTGCTCCAGCTCACGGATCCGCTGCTGGCAGGCGGCCAGTTGATCGGCGAGAGATGGACCTTCGTACTCCATGCCTTGTTAAACGCTTGCCGCCGTGATTTGGTTCTGCTGTCACAGAGATTTCTTTCAGAACGGCAGGACTGACATCATGCTCGTCGCCATCGTGGACGACGGCGCACGCTGGCCAAGTCGATACCTTCCAAGATCAGTGTCAAATCACTCAATCGAATCTCGATTCCAGCAGGCGACACTGAACCATCCTCCCGCACAGCCCGGGCCGCTTTCGGTATCTCGAAGGTTCCGCTTTCCAATCGCCTGTACCAAATCACGAGCCCGTCACCCGCGAACCAGAGTACCTTCACGCGATCGCCACGCCGATTGAAGAAGAGGAATAGATCGCCCGACTCCACCTGCTGGTGCAGTTCCCGCTCAACAATTCCGACGAGCCCTTCGAAGCTCCGTCTCATGTCCGTGGGGCCTGCCTTGGCGAAGACACGAAGCGACGTGGGGAGCATCAACATCGTCGCATCCTTCGCGTCGAAGGAGAAGCTGACAGGGCAGTAATCGTCGCGACGATCGTCTGCACGTCACACGCCTGGGACCGAAGAAGGACGCCACCAGGCCATTGAACTTCCAGGATTCCTGCGAGACTGGCTGGGTCGGTCACGATCTGCACGGGAACCAGTGGCTCCTTTGCCTCTCCTCGCCGGATTTTTTGCGGGGTACGGCGAAGTCGCCTCTTCCAAGCGTGGAACGACGCCAAGGACAGCCGTTCCCTGGCACAGAACCCCACAATGCTCTGCCCGCTGGCTTCCTGACGTTCGATCGCCTCCTGCCAACTCCGCCGCCGATCTTCGCTTCTGGTTTTCGCCATTGCTTGGCCCCCTGAATACCCGGATGAATCCTATCCCGGCATTCAGCCTACCACGGGCCGCAAGGCTGGCGATTTATGTAAGTGACTGGCGGAACACGTCTTGTGCAGTCGGGTAGGCTGGGGGCATCGGCCGGGATGGTCTCGGCTCGATGAACCTCAGGAGCCCGAACATGAAGAAACGAATTCGACACGGCGATCCGCGGCGACGGAGCTATTGGGAAGAGGTGGTGCGGCGGTGGAGGGAAGGCGGCCAATCGGTGCGGGCGTTTTGCCGCGCCGAGGAATTGCGGGAGTCGGCCTTCTATTTCTGGCGGCATAAACTGGCGCGAGGTGGTCACCGCACCGGCAAGCGGGTATCCGGTGCCGTGGACGGCGCGCAGTTCCAGTCACGCCCGGCGACGCCAACGTCGCGTTCATCCAAGCGGGTATCGCCACGGCATGGTGCTACGCCTTCGTTTCTGCCCGTGCATGTGGTGGGACCGGCAAGCAGGTGCTTCGGCGCGGCTGAGGCGGACGGCGGCGTGGAGATTATCCTGGGGCAAGGCCGCACGGTACGGGTGCAGGCGGGCTTCGACCGGCAAACGCTCGCCGCTGTGCTGGCCGTGCTGGAGGTGCAGCCGTGTTGAACCTGTCGGAACTGGTGCGGATCTACGTGTGCTTGGCGCCGACAGATATGCGAAAAAGTTTCGACACACTGGCCGCCCTGGTGCGGGACTGGCTGGGATACGATCCCTTGTCCGGCCACTTGTTCGTGTTCCGCAGTCGCCGTGGCGATCGCGTGAAACTTTTGTGGTGGGATCGCGACGGGCTGACGTTGTACTATCGGCGGCTGGAAGAAGGAACCTTTCGCTTTCCGACGAGCAACGACCCACAAGCGCGGAGCGTCGAGGTCTCGGCGCAGGAGTTGTCGCTGGTGCTGTGGGGCATCGACCCGTCCAGCGTGAAACGGCAGCAACGCTACCAACGCACGGCTTGATGCGGGGAGAAAAACCTTTCTTGCGGTGGGAATAATTTCGCGTTCACGGTATCTATAAGGGCATGGACACGGACGCCATGCCTCTTCCCGATCCCGCCCTGCTGCCCGACGATGTTGCGGTGCTCAAGCAGTTGATCGTGCAATTGTTGGAGCAGTTGCGTCTGCGCGACGAGCGGCTCCAGCGGCAAGAACATCACATTCACTTGCTGCTGAAAAGGATTTACGGGAGCAGCAGCGAGAAGTTCGATCCGCAGCAAGGCATGTTGTTCGAGAACCAGGCAGATGCGGAAGAGGCGGCTGCCAACTCGCCGCCGCCGGTCGCACGGGCAGCTTCCAAGAACCGCGACAAGCACGGCCGAGGGCGGATTCCCGACGAGACCAAGCGTGAGGAAGTCGTTCACGATCTTTCCGAAGCCGAGAAGGCGGCATTGGGCGGCCTGGAGAATCTGGTCGAGTTGCCGCCGGAGACCAGCGAGCAACTCGATTGGCGGCCCTCGACGCTGTTCGTGATGGTGCATGTCCGCAAGAAATACGCCCGCAAAGAGCAACTGCCCGAGAGCGGCCTGACGCTCGTCGAGCAGAACGTGGTGCTGGCCCGCAAGCCGCCCGAGGCGATTCCCGGCGGTTTGGCCGGTCCGGGGCTGATGGCCCAGGTGATCGTCAGCAAGGGGGCCGATCATCTGCCCTTGCACCGGCTGGAAGGAATCTTCCAGCGACAGGGCGTCCGCATCTCCCGGCAGACGATGGACGGCTGGTGGCTTCAAACGGCCGAGTTCTTACAACCTTTGTACGCCCTGGCTATCCGCGTGGTGTTGGCTTCTCACGTAATCCACACGGATGACACCTCGGTGAAGGTCCGCGATGCCTGGCGGAGGCTGAAGTACACGGGCCACTTCTGGCCCTACGTGGGCGATCCACTGCACTCGCTGACCGTGTTCGATTACACGACGAATCACAAACGGGACGGACCGGCCGCGTTTCTCAAGGATTATCGCGGCTATGTGCAGGCCGACGCCTTCAACGGTTACGACGGAATCTACCTGGAATCCGACGGTCGAATCATCGAGGTGGCTTGTTGGGTGCATGCGCGGAGGAAATTCCACGAGAGCCGACGGCTGGATGCGGCCCGCATGGAGACGGCGTTGGCTTGGATCGGCAAGCTCTACGCCGTGGAGAAAGATCTCCGGCAGCGCTGTCAGGGCCAGTGGCAGCCACTCACGCTGGAGGAGCGTGCCACGCAAATCGCCGCCGAGCGGCAGGAGCGGTCGCGGCCGCTCTTGGACAGCTTCCATACATGGCTGGAAGCCGAGGCGCCCAAGGTCTTGCCCAAGAGCGCGGTTCGTGGAGCGATTAACTATACGCTCGGCAACTGGACGGCCCTGTCCGTATACCCTAACGACGGCTGGCTGGACATCGACAACAACGAAGGCGAGAACTCGTTGCGGGGCCTCTGTATCGGACGCCGCAATTGGCTTTTTGTGGGGAACGACCGGGGCGGCCGCGCGGCGGCGATCCATTTCAGCCTGTTGGCGTCATGCAAGCGTCACGGCCACGATCCTTGGGTCTACTACCGCGACGTGCTGACCCGACTGCCAGCGATTCTTCCCGGCGCCAGCGAGGAAGAACTTCTCGCCCTCCTCCCCCACCGCTGGCATCCGGCTTGATCTCCCCGTTCGCCAAGCCTACGCCCAGGCGGCGATTTCTCCCTATGTGCTCGGCGGGACGCTTACCGATTTATTGACGTTTACACTATACGCTCGGCAACTGGACGGCCCTGTCCGTATACCCTAACGACGGCTGGCTGGACATCGACAACAACGAAGGCGAGAACTCGTTGCGGGGCCTCTGTATCGGACGCCGCAATTGGCTTTTTGTGGGGAACGACCGGGGCGGCCGCGCGGCGGCGATCCATTTCAGCCTGTTGGCGTCATGCAAGCGTCACGGCCACGATCCTTGGGTCTACTACCGCGACGTGCTGACCCGACTGCCAGCGATTCTTCCCGGCGCCAGCGAGGAAGAACTTCTCGCCCTCCTCCCCCACCGCTGGCATCCGGCTTGATCTCCCCGTTCGCCAAGCCTACGCCCAGGCGGCGATTTCTCCCTATGTGCTCGGCGGGACGCTTACCAATTACCAGCCACGGGCTCCGACAGAGATATTCACGGGTGGCCGCCCGCCCTCGCGTTCCGGCCCAGAAGTCCTTGGCAGGAAAGCACGCCTTGGTTCGGGTGCCGCACCTCTTATCGCGGTGACGGGCATACTCCTCTACCGATTTTCCGGCTTTCTTGTGTTACAACCTGTCCGGCCAGAAAATCGTATTCCACCTGAGGACGCGATCTGCAGCCCCACCACCGCGAATACCAAAAACGGCATTATCGGCGCGCCCAAGTGCCTGGCCACAAACGTCGTGCGGCTGGGACCCTGGCAGCGAGTATTGCTTGCCTGACTCATCCCTGATATACCACTGGGTTCCCGTACTCCCAACCTGGCCGATTCGCGACTCTTCGGTTTGGCGGTTCACCTCCTGCTCCAAAGCGGTGGCCACACCGGTGCTGAGGGCCGCCCCTTGGTGGGCAAGGCGGCAGGCGGCGACCATGGTGAAGAGGGCAAACAAGGGCCAGCCGGAACTGATCTTGTCATCGCACGTTAGCGTATTCGGCCGGGGAGTAGTCTTTGCACCTTTGATTGTATGACTGTACGATGTCACAAGCTTCCACGTTACCCTTGCGAACAGTGTATCCCACTTTCGCTGGTCGGGGGAGGCATCCCGTGCCACGAAGTCAATCAATATATGGAAAAGGATCGCTACAAGTCTTTGTCGCTGCCTGTCACTATCCCACCGGTGCCTGCCAGGGTGTTCGGCGTGGCCGTGGGCCTTGTTGTGTCGTATGAGCCTGAAAATGCCAGCCATGTGATTGTCAGGACTGTCCAATTCCGGCGAAAGCCGAAACTCCGGGTTCGACACCGTAGGATCCCGCAAGATGGTCCGCGGGGTCATTACACCTTCGAGCAACTCCCAAGGCACCGTCAGGTATTCAAAGAAGCGGTTGCCCAACAAGTAGCGGCAGTAGTCATCGACCAACCTGCCAATCAAGACCTTGCCTTGTAGCTGTTGAGGAGCTTGCGAACCTTTGTCAATGCGGGGCCGCCCGTCCTCTGCGGTAGTATCATAGTTCGTTCTGGCGTTGTATACGTGCAGGTTGTACTTGCTTTCATTGTCTCGGTCCCGGCGATACTTGGGGTTGAGCATACTGATTTCAAAGGCCGGCCAGCGGTCTGAGCGCCAGTCGGAACAGTCGGCAAGCCTCTTCCACACAACGCGAATCTCGTGTAACCATAATGCTTTGCGAATGGACTGGCACAAATCGCTGATCCAACCCTCTCCTGACCGACGCTCTAAATAGCCAGAAACCACAGGCTTGCTGAATGTCGTGATGATACTTGGGCGATGCCCTAATGCCTGGGCAATCGTGCGCTGCTGACTGCTGCTAAAAACTACGATTGGCAGTGAGGGGTCAAGATGGCTGAGCAATAGTGGCAGCAGAAGATGAGACTCGAATTCTGGAAGGCTTTCCCTTTCGGAACGAATGTTGGCGTCAAACAGCCTTAGATCATACACGAGAATATCAAAAGCCATATCCCTTGGATCATTCGCGTCCCGGTTCACCCGGCCAAGAACATGCGGCTGATCCCAGTCAATGCGCAGCGATTGGTTATGCTCCGAAGGCCCTCCACAGTATTCGCATGTCCCAACGCCAGCGGCCGTTGGAGATTGCTGCGATATCACCTTCTCGGTTGCCTCGCCAGGCGGCTGCCGATGGAGACGTTCAAGACGTTCTCTCGCAGCCTTGGCCGCTCGTACAAGGCTGGGGTCGTGATCCCGCAGGCCCTCGCACGCTCCTGATCGGTCAAAGAAATTGAGAAGTCGGCGCAGGTGGTCTTCTTCAGATCGCCCAAGTGGTGCATTCTCATTCTCTGGCGGCGTGGGCTTGACCGCCGCATATAGTGCATCGACGAGGCACTTGGGCGAGTCCTTGGCCGTCAGCAGGACGCGAGGTTCCCCCGGTTCATCGGGGGCCCCGAACAGCAGGCAGGCAAGGATGTCTTCATACCCAAGCCTGTATTGATCATCGATAAGCAGAAACCGAACCTGCTTGAACCGCCCGAACACATCGTTATGACCCTGCGGAAAGAAATCGGGGTCTTTGACGAGCGGCAGTCGTGTCGCCGCATCTTTTGGCTGCCGCTTTTGCGGCAGTACGCCCAATTGGCGCAACAACACTCCAAGTGCCGCGCGCAGACGGCTTTCCGCAAGCTTCTGTTGAAGACGCGACGCACCTAGCCAGCCCTCTTCGCAAAGGCCGTCCACCAGGACAAAGGGGGCCACGAGGTTTGAAACCGAATGGCGAGTTTCAGCCTTCGTCAACTCGCTTTTCCAAAGTTGCCGAAGAAGCGTCGCTGTGCATTTCAACAGTGTCGT
This sequence comes from uncultured Planctomycetaceae bacterium, assembly GCA_963823895.1. Taxonomy (GTDB): domain Bacteria; phylum Planctomycetota; class Planctomycetia; order Pirellulales; family Thermoguttaceae. The sequence goes on along the minus strand of CAWGNG010000036.1, from coordinate 68,284 downwards.
GTTGTCGCCAATGGTAGGGACATCCGCCATCCGATGTAATTCGATCAACCGGTCAACGCCAAGCACATCAGGTTGAGGCAAGACAGCGCCCAAACGAGTTGCCTCCACCAAGTTGTCGCTGGCGTTTCCGGGGACAGGTACAGGCTTCTCTTCGTCTGCCCCAGCCGGACGAATCACCCGCACCCATGGCATTCGCGGAAGCAGCATTGGAAATACTTGGCAGGAAAACGAACACGAGTGCCTGGACGAAGCAAGATCCAACACGAAAACGCGATATTGTGGAGCGGCCGGAGACTCGGCAGCGCGAAGGCTCATGGCAACAAGCCAGTCAAAAACCGTCACGTGATCTTGGATGTTGGCGCCACCGGAGGCATCGCGGTGTTGGGGCGTCCCATCCCAGATCACCAACTGATTCCCTTCCGCCATGCCGGCCGAACAGGACTGGAGCAGGCCGGAATTCACGTGTGCGCCAAGTCCCCAAAGATAATCAAAGTCATCCAGGTACGAATAGACATTGAAGTCCGAGCCGTTCGGACTGAACAGGTTCAGGACGTTCGCGACCGCCTGGGTGAGACTATTCATCTGCGTCATCCAGAAGCCTGATGGGCATAGCAGGGAACCGAACGCGCTATAGAAGTTGCCAGCATCGTGTGATCTCCATCGGCACAATCACTGCTCCGTCTTCCTAGTGGGCGATTGGCTAGGACGTAATTCAAGTGATTGGCGGAACGCTTCACGCAATAGAGGGTATTCGCGAAACAAATCCTCCCTCACGTCTTCATCCATTCGTAATAACCGCTTAACGAGATCGGCGGCAGGGCTGCTTTTGACTTGGTTACCCAAAATGCAACTCGCGGCTCCGGCGAGATTGATGTCATCCGGCGCGCCCGGCCGTTTCTTGCGAGTTTCCACAAGGGCCGCATTTAGATAGCGTGCCAACAATGATGCGACCGCATTCTGCACCCGTGGCAATTGGCCACTGAGAGCATCGTAGCCTGAGGGGAATTGGAAGCCCTCTAACATCTCAATCAATTCGTCAAGACCCGAGATCGCCGGCCCAGACAACGCTGTCGTGGAGGCAGAACCTCCGATCTGGGAGCCGACCTCCGTATCATCCATTCCCGTGGGACCATCAAACTCGATGTCGGACGCCACCATAATATCGTCATCGCGGTGGTTGATTACGGCTCGGGTCAGTACGTTACGAAGGGCTCTCACATTGCCCTCCCGCCAATCATGCTTCCGCAGGCTCGCGAGCGCGTCACAATGGATCCTGCGAGGCCATTTCGCCTCATGTTCCGCGCAGATTCCCACAAGTAGTCTCTCGGCAACCAAAACGATATCGGCCTTGCGATTTCTCAACGGAGGAAGCGATATCGGGTAGGCGCGAATCCGATTGAGCAAGTCTGACTTAAAGTGCCCCTTCTGGGCATACGCATCCAAATCCTTGTTGGTCGCAAGGATTAACTGAACGTCTATATCCGTCTCAGCATTGGTTCCCTGTCGCTTCACCTTACGTGTTTCGATAGGACGGAGAAGTTTATTCTGCACAGCCCCGGAGATATCTGCTACTTCGTCAATGAACAGCGTCCCGCCATGTGCTATCTCAAAGCAGCCCAATCGTGGCGCATCTGCTCCCGTAAATGCACCCTTAACGTGGCCAAACAGTTCATCCTCTTGCAGCGTTTCTGCTTGGCCAAACGCATGGAAAACGACGTAGGGACCTCGGCTCTTCGGAGACTGATCGTGAACGTAACGGGCCAATAACTCTTTTCCGGTGCCAGTTTCACCCAGAAGCAGAATGTTCCCTTTACCGGTAGCGGCTCGTCGTGCGCCAGCGAGCGTTTTCAACAATGCGACAGATCGGCCCGCTATCACGCCATGCTCATCTTCTAGCAAGCCGAAATCCCGTAGTTTCGCGGCGAGCATTGCTTTTGCTGGAACATCGGATTCCGCAGGCGTGCGCTGGATGAAGTCGCATGCCCCTCCGCGACGTACCGCCTCGTGTGCGGCTTCCTTATCGACGCTACTCAGCACGACGACGGGTAGGTCGGGAAACTCTCGGCGCAGTGCCGGCAAGACTGCTTCGAGTCCAAAATGGCTCGCTTCCTCCGGCTCCCCCTCGTCGTCAATGCGTCCGAAGGTGAAGCGTAGATCAAGCAAGACTAATGCCCAGCGAGCGGCATCATCCTCTTCTGGCGGCCACCCCTGACGGACAGCCTCCAAACAGAGCGGAAGCGAGTTCTCAATTCGATCTCCGCTCCAAACCTGACCAGGAGAAAAGAAGGCTGACGCTACCGGAGTTTCGATATGCACAGGTGAACGGTCGTCGCCAGTCTCATCCGTCAAGCCAAGAACTCTGCAAAGATTCCTTCGGTCGCGGATAGTTTTTGCAAACTGTCCGTGGAGGCGCGAACGAGCAAACTGGTCATCGATCACCAACAACTTGGGAAGGGTCATGGTAACACTATGTTATGGGGCAGTTGGGACACCAACAGACTCAGTTCGTGACACTTCGCAACGAGCAAATGCCCAATCCGCTCGCGAGGTAACGACTCCGGGGTATTCTCTCGTTCCTCGTGGCATTCACACATCGCCACTAGTCTGTCAATGTCGGCGAGTTTAGCGAGCATAGATGTGCTTTTGGATCGAATCCCGGTCGCCTGGCAATATAACTCGTGAATCAGAGTACCGAGCCACTCTTTGTGACACGCCGGCAGCATGTCGAGGGGGGGCTCGTCCAGGTATTGTTTCGGACTCAGCGCATACTCGGTCTCGGCCACCCACTTCGTCCATTGGCCGCGCTTGTCCCACCACTGGGAAAGTTGGTCGGCGAGTTCCTCATTTATCGCGTTCCTACACCCCGTCGCCGCATCAAGGTCCTGCTTAGCTGACGCCAAGAACACCAAGTACCGATTGTGAAGCCAATCGTGGTGCAATCGCGCGCGTGATAGAGCCCATTCTCGATAAGTCATGGCCGGCCATACCCTTTGCGACGCAAAAACTCCACAACCTCTTCGACGGCTGCCAAGACGCTCTCCTTTTCCGGCTCGACCTTAGTTAGTGTTTCGGCAATAAGGGCCGATGCGAGCGACAGCCTCGCCTCTCCTAACGCGACCGTAGCTCCCGCGAGCGGCTTCCAATACTCTTCTTTCTCAATAGGAGTGAAGTCTTGCCACCGGCGTGAAGCGCTGGTTGCCAAAGCCTCAATCTCTTGGTGGGCGAGAAAACCTCTTGCAAGTGCATATCCTTTGAGAAGGAACCAAGTCGCGAGGATACAAGAGTCAACTGGTCGCGCTGAGAGTTCGGCGGGTTTGTCAGCACTGTTGCCAAGCGCGAACAAAAGGACTTTGGACCAGACCTCCGGTCGTCCAAATTGGCCCGGGCCATCCGGCGGAGCAGCCACAGCAGGGTATATGGCATGTACCCGTGTACGGCACTCCCCGGACTCCTCTTGCTCTCCGTCCCCTCCGAACTTTATGACTTGAGGCCCACTCTTTGCCGCCAGGTTCAATCCTTCCGCGTGCCCACGGTCACTTTGATAGTGAATGACTACCACATCGTAGTCCTGAGCTTTGCGCCATTCAGCAGGCTTGCTTTCTACCGTCACTTGACCTACCGCCGGGCTGATTGCGACGCACGCACGGCAGAGTGCATCCTCCAGTGCGGCGCGCCGTTCTCTGCGAGTATCAATCAAAAGGACTCTGCTCGCTTGAACCATGTCTGACACCATCTTCTGTGCTCATCACGTAATGGGAGGAAAGTAGAAAACCAGTTCGTCGTCCTTCACAAGTAATGTGGCCCGATTGTCGGGCGCACACGGAGGCGTCTTCGGATCCATCGCCGAGCACGACTCTGGGCTAAGAAAGACGTAGAGGCGTAGGCCGCCATCCTTACTCATTACCATTCGCCGAAATGCGCTAGTTAGGTCCTTCCCGCTCCCGAGTGTAACGTCCGGATCAAGTGCCGGCGCTGCCACATTCTTTAGCTTGAGTGCGCTCGGTTTCAATTTCACCGAGAGACGGACATCCAAGTTGTCCAAATGGGTCACCACAACCTTATCTGCAAGGCTTTCCTTCGACTGCTTATCTCTTCCGATCAGTGAGAGCACGTTAAGCAGACCAAGCGTAAACTCGACAGCGCGATCTCTGTCTGTCCCAAAAAGCCCTTTGAAGGAGAACCCAATGTCGTCGCGCTTGGACGGATAGAACTCGGGTTGACCTGGCCAGTTTGCAGTCTTTAGCATGGCCTCCAAGAACGGATCCACTATCATATACTGCTCAACCAAGAGAAGGGCCTTCATGCCCATATTAAGCGGTTCAGTGGCTAATGACTGAAACGGCCGTGGCAACAGCGCCCTGACGCGGCGCTGCTGTTGCTCATTTGGCGTATGAAGAACTTCGGGGGTTGTTTTTCGATCTGTTGTGTACCAATGTCCCTCCAACCCCTGAGCGAGGCACTTCTCCAGTTGTTGAAGGGGAGGTAACTGAACTACGAGACGCCGGAAAAGGCCATACAGTTCGAGCACCTGCTTCGAGAAGGCCCTCGTATTAAGCAAAGTGTTCAGGGTGTTCAACATCGTTTGCACTGCATCCTTTGGGCAGCACCAGATCAAGCCGCCGACCAGCGCAGAGTCACCACTTTCGGTTAGAATCAACCCTGGCACATAGCAGACGCACATATTATCCGGGGTCGGCGTGACATCCCGCACAACGGATTGGTACGCAAGGAACCTCCTTGGGTCGTCCGATGTTGGGTCTGATAGAAACTTCTCGATTGTATCGCCCCAGCTAGCTGAAATCACAGATGGGGAACTCACATTCACCTCATGCCCGACCAGCAGAACTGAATGCTCTTGTCCCGCCCGCACACGTCGCTCGGCGATCTGTCCCAGGAGGAGGAGGTCTTCAACGTGGGCTCGATCAAGAACGTTTATGTATTTCGTCAGTCCACTCACAATGGTTTTGTCGTCGCGGCACCAGAAGGCCCAACGGTACTTCTGCTCGCCTGTTGCGGCTAGGTCCTCCTCTGGAAAGAGAAGACCGATTGCTCCCCAAAGCAGGAAGTCATACTGAAAAAACTCGTCAAAACACCCCCAATAGCCGCGGCTTGGATGAGGCGTGCCGTCAATGTGAAGGGGGTGCGACAATTTGGGGAAATGAACGTTCAATTGTTCCGCGTTCGCTGGGAACCGAAGCAGCGGAACGTTCTTGCCGTTCAAGAAGGTCATGGCTTCCTCCCGCAGAGGACCGCGACCTCGTAGTTGCGAAACAGAGTCTCGGCGAGGAAACCTTCTTGTCGCATCCAGTCAATTTGGGAATCTGCGGAATCTGGCATGTTCTTGTCTCGCCAGTGCTCGGTCCACTTCCGCCGATTTTCCGGGTCTGGCACCGCAGCCCTCAGGTGCTTTAGGGTCTCGTCACGGGCAATTTCCCGCAGCAGCGGGTCCTCGAAAGTCGTCCAGTCGCCAAGTGTCAGCCGTCCCTGCGAGCGGAGATGTTGATAGGCAAGACGAAAGAACTCCCTCTTCCCTTCGCTCGACTGATGGTGGATGCAGAAGACCGACACCACCGCATCGAACACGGGACACTCTTCCGATGCCAGATAATCCATCAGGTCGGCCTTGACATAGGTCACGCGGTCGGCAAACCTAGCTAAGCGATCCTTGGCTGCGTCGAGCATCTCGTCAAACAACTCGACGGCCGTGACACGGGCGTGTGGCAAATGTGACAGGATCGCGGCTGTCGTAACGCCCGAACCGGCGCCCAAGTCCGCGATGTGAACCGCCTGCTTGTCCGCGAACCGAAGACTGCGGGAGACTGCATCCTGTACTTCGGAATATGACAAGATCGCCCGGTCGGCCCAATCGTCATACGATCCCTCGGCCACAAAGAAGAAATCTTCGCGGGCGAGTTTGACCTTGCTAGTCAAGTGTAGCTCTTGCGTCATCAGCAGTCCGGCTCCTCTTCCCGTGGTCTTTGCGGCCTTCAAGCCAGCCCTCGACAAGGCCGGAGTAGGATATCGTGAAAACCTGTTCCGAAAGCATCTCACATTCGTCACCCATTCCATCGATCGATGCAAGCTGAACTACTTGATTCGCGTGGAGTTCGACCCAATCAGGATCGTGGCAAACCATGAAGACCATGCGACCGTAATCCAAAACAAGCACATTCAACAGTCGGGCAATTCTCTCCGCCCAAACTTCACTTTGGGCGCTAACTATTTCGTCCAACAAGAGAGCAGGTGTCCCCAACACTAATCCGCGCAAGAACTGCCCGCTGTTGTTGTCCAGCCGAGAGTTGATGAGGATAGCGGTCGGCCATCGATGCCAAGCCAAGATAATCGAGCAGCGCAGCCGCAGCCTCGCCGGCCTTCTCAGTGCCCCATCCTCTCACACGCCTAAGGGGCAAGGACACATTCTGCATTATTGTCATGTGTGGCCAGGGCGATTTTTCAGCTACTAGCACGGCATCGACGCCCATCTTCGGAGACGGCCCTACTCCGCACCACCGTATATTGCCATTGGCGGGGGCGTGAAACCCTGCCAATGTTCGCAGCAATGTCGTCTTCCCACTCCCATTTGTCCCAAACAAGCACGTTAACGAGCCGCCTGCTACTTCCAGGTGACCCGCCTTCAACTCAAAATGGTGGTCTATCGAACCCGAGTTACTATATCGGAGGAGAAGATCGTCCGCAACCAAGCCGACTTCCGAATCCGGCAGGTGCAATTCCAGCTTCTTGAAGAGTCCGGTGACGCTATCAATCACGGGTTCACCCATGTGCTAAACCTCTTTTCCGATCTGCCACGTCCGTCTACCCCCTCTTGCTCGCAACCTAGACTCCATCCACTCCACTGCAAGGGTGCAGACAAGAAGGGGTACAAACAGCAGAAGTGCCAGAACCGTGTACATTTCGAGAGGATGATTGGTCTGCTGGATTACATCGGCTGTTACGTGATATATCTCCCGTACTGAGATGATGGCCGCCAGGACCGTCAGCTTGATGGTTTGGAGCACTTGGTTCAAGTAAGGAACCCGAGCGTTGCGATACGCCAACGGGATAACAACGTAGCGGAAGGTGTCGAACCAACTCATCCCAAGCGACCGTGACGCCTGAACCTGCTCCGCCGGCACTTCCTCAACTGCCGAGCGGAACAACTCGGCGCAGAACGCTCCCATGTTCAGGCCCAGAGCGATCACGGCAACCCACCACGCATCGACGCGGAAACTGCGGCCAACTAGCAGAGGGAAGGCATAGAAGCCCCAAACAAGGAGCACCAGTACCGGCAGAATGCGAAAGGGGTTGATGACAACCCATCCAATCCAACGCACTACACGATTCGGCCAAATCCGGAAAGGCACTGCTGCAAGGCCAACAAGCGTCCCCACGCAAACCGTGGCCAACGACAGCCAAAAAGTGGCGATGATGCCGCGCCAAAACTCGGGAAGATAGCGGAGGGCAATCTCGAATTCCATAACAAAGGTCCTTCGCCGTCAGATTGCCGCGAAAACGATCACCAAAGCTGCACCTCGCCGCTCTCTTTGCCTGTAGCGTATTTCATAACGCGCCGCTCATGGTAAAGATAGGGAATGCCATATTTCTTCTCACACTCCTGAGTGCGGCCTGTGTCTTCCAGGTACTTCAAGCAGGTGTTGATGAACTCTAACCATCGAGGATCGTCGGGACGAACGGCCCAACAGATGCCGGTGAACTCCAAAGGCCGATCGGCAAGGATCTCTCGTACTCCTTTGTTCGGGTTGTCCCGCAAGTAGCTGTACACCGTGATCTGGTTCATTAGCCCCACGTCTGCCTGTGCTGGTACGGCTGCCAGGGGAGCACTGAGAGCGGGTTCCTCAAGCGCCACGATGGTCGCCTTGGTGAAGTGCCGCGCTACGTAGTCCCCGATGGCAGAACCCTGCTTCACCGCAACCCTCAGACCCGGTCGGTCCAGATCCTCCCACGACTTGTACCTCGATGCTTGGTCCGCCGGCGCGACACCCGAATATCCCAAGTAGAACACCGGTCGAGTAAACGCAACTCCGGTGGCACGGCCGGGGGAGGAGAAAGTAGCCCCGATGGACAAGTCGAAATCCCCGCTCTGCAACCCAGCCGCAAAGTTTTTCAGATCGACTTGTTTGTACTCGACCTTCCATTTAACTTCTTTGGCCATCTGCTCGATCATGTCTACAAACACCCCATAGACCTGTCCCGACTTGGGCTCGATCATGGCGCATGGCTCGTAAACGAAGTAGCCGACTCGGAGGACCCCTTTTGATTGCACTTGGTCGAAGGTGCTCTCACCGGTCGAAGCCCCTCCCGGGCGGTCGTTCCCACGGCACCCTGACAAAACAACAAAGAAAATCATGAGGATGACACTCACGGCGCGATTCATCTGCCGCTACCTTTCTTCCTGAAAAAGGAAAAAGTCGCTTCCAGCGTCCTGTGGCCTCCCTTTGGGCCACCACTCTCCCGACGCCGTGCGAACATAAACCTCATTCCGAAATGGGGTATTCTTGATTTCCTCCAGCGCCTTGCCCATACGGAAAACGTCTTCAACGCGATTTGCGACGCCAAGGCTGGCACGAACAACTCCATACATTGCTCCCTGATCGTGCCCGAGCACTGATCTTCGTATATCTTCGACCTCACTTGCTGTGAGCCCAAGGAGTCTGGCCACATATCCGTGCTGGCAGAGGTGACCGTGTCGGACCCCGATGCCGAACTCATGACTCAACCGTGCTGCGAGGAGACCGTGCTCATACCCTTCCATCACGAAACTCAAGATCGCACATTTCTTTGAGGCGGTGTAATCCAGGTCGCAAAGAACTCGTAACCCTGCTATGCCCGTCCAGCTATCACGTGCGGCATCCAGCAACTGCTGCTCATGTCGAATAATCGCATCGAACCCGGCCACGTTCCGCAGAACAAGCCCCGCAAGAGCCATTGCGACGGCTCCAACAACATTTGGCGTTCCCGGGTTCTCACGTCGGAAAGCGTCATGAGTCAAATCAAATTGCATTGGTGTGGCAAAATCGATTGTCCCGCCTCCCAATTCGTCCGGAGGTGCCTCGGTAAGTATTGCCCTGTCACCAATGAGAACGCCCCCACCATACGGCGCGTACATCTTGTGCCCCGAGAACGCCAAGAAGTCGATGTGGTCGCCTTGCCCTGTTCCAACCATACGGATCGGACGATGAGCGACAAGCTGAGCTGCGTCAACTAAGAGCAGCCCACCATATTCATGGGTTACCGTCGCGATTTCGTGAATAGGCGTGAGTGCGCCGGTGAGGTTGGACGCGCCCGTCACTGCGACAAGCTTCGTACCCGTTCTCGGTGCCGACGAAAGCGCTCGGTCCAAGGCTTCAATGTCCAGGCTGCCAGCCTCGGAAGCGCCAATTCGGACGGGATCGCTGGAACGCCACGGCAGATCGTTGGAACTGTGCTCGAACTCCGAAAGAAAAACCCGGTCGCCACTCGCCGGGTTCAATCGCAGTTTTCTCGACAGCTTGTTGATCGCCGAAGTCGTATTCTGGGTGTAGCAAACCGCCAAACGGTTCTCATCGCCTCCGACGAATTCAACAAGCAACTGCCGCGCCTTGTCGAACACCTCGGTTGAAACCTGCGAATTAACGCCGCTACCGCGATGCACACTGCCGTAAACGGAAAGGAGTTCCTGCACTTTCTCGTTGACGAGGGCGAATGGACGAGTCGTAGCGGCGTTATCCGCGTCGATGTAATCTACAAACGATCCGTCCAAAGTTCTTGCCTTGCGGCCATCCCCCACGAGTGCTGGGAAAGGATCCTGGCCAGGACTTCTGCCTGCTTTACCGCTCGTCGGGCGCATGATGTTTGTTATGGTGTGCATGGCGCGATTGGAAACCGCAGTTTTGGCTTGTTGCGAGCCCGTAATCGTCCCCACGTCGGCGCAAGAACGCCACTCCAAATCCCAATGGCATAAACAGTTAGCAATCTTCATACCGGAGAGAACTTAATGAATTTCCCGAGTTTGACAGCAGCCCAAACGTATTGAGGTCCGCCAAACGTAGCGGTTCCATGCCCTCAAGTATCAGATTTGATACCCGACATTGCAAGGTCGGTTCTGTACGCCTCTGCATGTGCGGTCGCCTATCCTCGATCGGACGCCAGCCACTCCCCGCAGCGGTGTCCGCGAAAGCGCGATAAGAAACCACGCCAGGCAGTAATCCCTTTCCAGGACGGCCTCCGGTATACACCGACCGCCGCCACGGGCAAGACGATTTGAAAGCAGGGCAAGGTTTCATTGTGGGATCATTCTTTAGGTTCCTGTCACGGCCCGGAATTCTTCAGGGTCCACGTTGAGCCGCAAGTGCCATCGTGCTGTGTGCTTTCCCTGGGGCGGCATGACGGGATCAAGGAGCGAATAACTCCCGGTCACCTGCCCACGCAGCCGTTCCCGATCAGCCGTAGTGCCGAGGTCGTAGGCCTCCATCAGGAAGCCGATCCGCCGCATTACGGCACCCACGTTGCAACGGAGGGCATATTCGACGAGCCGGCTCGCATCCACGTCGGCCCGACGAATCCACAGGCCCTTCGCCACCTCCGTCACTCCGCCGCAATACTCCGGCTGTCGCAAACCGTCCAGCACCGTGCGCTCCAGGTCACTTACCGTGACTTTTTCCTGTTTCGTCACCCAGTGGTCCATTGTCCCGAAGAAGTGTTCCGGCTTGCAGCGTATGAATCGGAACTGCGTTCCAAGGACTGAGCGACCCCGCATCGCCTCGGGCGAAGTCACGCATACGTCGAGTTGCGGCCGCGTTACCATGTTGTGGATATCCATTGCGGACGCATGCGACAAGTAGTACGGCTTACGTGCCATCAGTTCTCGGGTAACGACGTATGGGTTGCCGAGGTATTCGCTTTCGCGGCCTAGCTCTGGCGGAACCAGTTGGAAGACCCCAGGCCGAAGTCGCGTCGCCACCCCGCGACCGACCAGTTTGTGGACCAAGGTCCGCGCGGAGGTTCCCTTCAGGCCCGTGATGCTCTGAGCATCAGCGAGGGTGAAGATCGGGCGTCCCCTTTCGTGCAGCACTGTCACCAGCAGGGCGGACACGGGGCCGAGAGTTTTGCTCGGGTTGTTCTGCTTTGTGGTCATTTTGTTCCCCGTTAGGGAACATATTGCACTATAAATGTAACTCTGTCAAGGATTCATGCCACTTTATTCACGATTCGTTCCCTATAAAGGAACGTATTGCACTCATAATATGAGTCTATCGGCTCGAATTGCCTCTGTCTGTAGCGATGGCCTGTTCAACCCACCCAACCAGGGCAAGAATTGCGTTCCGACTGCTGTTGGCAGCCCCACGCCCGGACAACCTGTGCAGATCAGCGTCAAGTGAGGCCAAAAAGGGCAACTGGAAAGAGCCGCTTGCAGCACAGCATCTCGGGCAGAAGTCGCAGCCACAACTGCCGACAGCGATTCTATCGAACGTCTGCGTGCGTTTGACTCCTCCCGGCCCCGCATCCGTGCAAGATTTCGCCACTTCCATGCCGGCGACCGGGGGCTCATTGCCGCCCCCTGGGCCCCGCTAGCCTTTCTCTGTGTTCCGGGGAGAAGTGGGGACGTTCCTCGAAGACCTTGCTCGCCCCGAGGCTTCTGCCACTGGGCGAGGCGTGATTGCTGGCCGACCGGTGCGAGGGGTTACTTTCGGCAGTTTTCTCCCAGCTTGACGGCAGTATCACAACATGATACTATTGAGGACAGGATGAACCAGAAGCACCAAGGTACGCTGGAAGCGATTTTCGATGATCCGGTCAGGTCCAACATTCCCTGGCGGGGCATCGAGGGCATGCTGAGGGCACTTGGCGCCGAGATCAGCGAGGGCGAAGGATCACGGGTCCGAATCGCCCTAAACGGGGTGCGGGCGGTTTTTCACCGGCCACACCCGCGAAAGGAAACCGACAAGGGAGCGGTGCGTTCCATGCGACGGTTCCTGACAGAAGCAGGAGTGACGCCATGATGGAATACAAAGGGTATGTCGGCAAAGTCGAATTCGATGACGAAGCGGGGATCTTCCACGGCGAAGTGCTCGACACGCGGGACGTGATCACCTTCCAGGGACAAAGCGTTGACGAGTTAAAGACCGCCTTCCAGGAATCGATTGACGATTATCTCGCCTTCTGCAAACAGCGTGGGGAAGAACCGAACAAGCCGTTTTCGGGCCAGTTCATCACCCGCGTTCCGCCGGAGCTTCATCGCGAGGTCAATCTGGCCGCCAGCATTTCCGGCAAGAGCCTCAATGCCTGGGTCGTAGAACAGCTTCAGGCAGCCGTTGCCCTGGTAAAGTCGATAAAGGTGGGTAGGGACAAAGCCAAAGGAAAGGGTAAGCCGAGGACGGTTTCCGGGGGCGTTGTAAAGCGGAAGTCGAAACAGACCGAGCAACACGCTTGATTCTTCCAGACCGCCCCCATGTGTCGTTTTGCAGCGCCAATGCCGCCGCTAGGGCCACGGTTTCGCTGACGGCGGCATGAACGCACGATGACGAAGATCAACTGCTAGCGGAAAGTCCGCCCAGAACAATTATACTGATCGCAACGCCCGTAGAGCGTGGTCGATTGAATTTTCTGCGGCGAATATCCCTCCGTCCCACGTTGTTGTAACTAAGTAGGCCTGAAATGCTCCCGCGATTTCTGCGAACACTGTGCACATGGCTTTACCTGTGCAAAGGTTGTCGGTTGAGGCGGCCCCCAAATCACCCCCTAGTTGTCAATGTGTTTCAAACTGTCCTCGGCAGGCACGGTTTGTCGGCGGCGTTCGATCCGCATTCAATCCACATCCGACCACGCTTTATTTGCGAGTTCACTGGTAGTCATGTCTTGTCGGACGCGGTACTCGACTGCATGTTCCCCAGAGAAGCAGGGCCGATCGAACTTGATCATTTCACCCCGCTCGATGGGTTCCGTGGAATTGCCGCGAGCCGAGAGCTACGTCTCTACTCGGTCATGAAACGACTTAAGGAGCACGAGTTCACGACGTTTGCCCGCGAACATAGATTGGAGGGCTATCTTCGGTGCGGACAACATGGTTACTTGCGGCCGTACTATCGGGAGCTAGCGAAAGACCTGTTCTACAGCTCCCTAACACGGCCAAGCGCAGGAAACGAATTCCGAATGTTTCACGTTTTCGCGGATCGCGGGCGGGGCGTCCGCCTTCGCTTTCGCCTCAGTCCCGTGGCGGCAGAGCTTCGGCCGATCCAGTACCAGCATCGAAGCCGACCGACCTTGCTTCGAGAGTTGAACGAGATGCTGGTGCGACAGGGAAGCGTGCCCTTTATCCCCTGGACATTGTCCAAGATTGGCGCGTTCTATCTACCTCTCGGCTACGCGACTGAAGACGAGTTGCGGCTCCTGATCAAGCGGCATGCCGAATTCCGCGGTACCCACATCGACACGTCGCGCAGCGATGGGCGATACGAATATTGGCCGCTTCCAATCAATACTCCCAACGGCTGGTGCCAAATCGAACTGCTGCGGGTTACTACGGGGCCGTGCTGCGACAGGAACATCGTCAATCAGATTCTGGCTTCGAGCACCTTTGCTGGCGTCCCGGTCCATTGAGACGGTTACCCGCCGGTGACGGCGAAATGCGACACGGTGTATGGCCCTGTGTAAGTTGACCTTGACCAGGGGCAGGCTGTGCTATATTCTATTATTAGTTAATTGCGTACAAGGCAATTAGCCGATAATAGAGTACAGAGATGGCCACCACCCTTGGAAAAATCGAGACGCAGTTATTTGCCTACGTCCAGATGCGACGGTTGCAAACCGTTCGCACCGGCGAACTGCTCCGCGTCTTGGGCATCACCCCCCAGCAGGAGCGGGAACTCCTCAGCCGTTTGGCACGTCGGAGCTTAATTGCACGGGTTCGCCGGGGCCTTTACCTTGTCCCGCCACGGTTGCCTCCAGGCGGCAAGTGGAGCCCGAGCGAGTTTCTGGCGCTGACTGCACTCATTAAAGACCGGGGCGGCCGATACCAAGTCTGCGGTCCCAGTGCCTTCTACCATTATGGCTGGGACAACCAGATTCCAAACCGGCTCTACGCGTACAACAATCGCATCACCGGCGAGCGGACGATCGGTTCCGTGGCCATGACCTTCGTCAAGCTGGCCGACGCAAGGCTGGGAGAAACCGAGGTCGTTAAAACGCCCGATGGTATCGACGCAGTTTACTGCTCGCGGGTCCGGTCTCTGGTGGACGCCGTGTATGATTGGTTGCGGTTCAATAGCCTGCCACAGGGCTACGACTGGATTCGTACCGAACTAGCCCGCGATCCAGGGATGGCCGGGGAAATCGCCCGCGTCGCATTGCGATACGCAAACGTCAGCACACTTCGCCGACTCGGAAGGCTGCTGGAACTGGAAGGCGTGAAGGATTCCATCCTCCGCAAGCTGGAACACAAGCTCACGCCGTCTTCTGCCCTGATCCCGTGGGTGCCGACCTTGCCGAAGCGGGGCACAGCGGATCGCCGATGGGGGGTGATCGTCAACCATGAGCCCTGAACTTCACTATCATGAGGACGCCGACCTGTTCCGCGCGGCGTTATTCTTCACCCAGTCGGAAACCGGCTTCAGCGCTCGCCTGGTCGAGAAGGACTATTACTGCTCCCTCCTCCTCGGCGACCTGCTTGCCGTCACTGGCCCGCAGTGGGTCTTCAAAGGTGGGACGTGTTTGAGTAAGGTCCATAGCGACTTCTACCGTATGAGTGAGGACTTGGACTTTGCCTTCTCGGTCCCGGTCGACGTATCCCGCCCCCAGCGGAGCAAGATGATCGTGCCGATGAAGGAACACTTTGCGAAGCTGGCAAGGCGGCTGGTTTGCTTCAAGATCGTCGAGGCCCTTCGGGGATTCAACAACTCCACACAGTACATCGGGAGCCTGTGCTACCGATCCCTTGCGACAGGCCAAGATGAGTCGATCAAGATTGAGTTCAGCATCCGGGAACCGACGTTGGAACCCGTGGAACACTTGCCTGCCCGCGCTCTGCTGGTAGATCCCTTCCGCCAGACGGCGGTGGTCGCGCCTGTGAAAGTCCCGGCGTTGTCGTGCCATGAAACCTACGCTGAGAAACTTAGGGCGGCATTGACTCGTCGTGAGCCAGCGATTCGGGATTTCTACGACATCGACCACGGTGTCCGGTCAGGCCGGTTGAGCACAGACGAGCGGCGGCTGATCGAGCTTGTCCGGAGCAAGCTCGCCGTGCCCGGGAATAACGTCATCGACGTGTCCGCCGAGAAGCGAGAGATTTTGAAGCGGCAAGTCCAGGCCCAGCTTAGGCCAGTCCTTCGGGAGGCCGACTTCACGGATTTCGATTTGGACCGGGTGTTTGGCATCGTGGCCGACGTTGCCAGGGCCTTGCGGTAAAGCCCGGAATGGTAAAAAATTGGTAAAGACACTGGCAATTTCACCGCTACATGAGTACAATGCGAACGAAGAGCTTACACGTCGTAAGCCACAGTCATTTAACAAGTTGCAGCGTTATTCCAACGTCACGACAATACCACCGATTGGCAAACCAGCTAGGTTGAGGGCCTAGTGGCCGCAAGGCCGTGCAGGTTCAAGTCCTGTTTCCCGCACTAAATTAAAGCCTTATGGAACAAGGGGTTGCGGCGTGTCCCGCAAACCCTTCTTTTTTGCGCCTGCGGGCTGGTCTTGCAAAAGTAGTCCATTGTTGAGTAGGCGTTGTGGGTGCGAACGAAACGTAGTCCAGGCCGCCGATCGAGCCTGGACTACGATTTGGACTACAAACGGACCAATCTCATGGCTGCTCATCTCGTCTGGAAGCCATCGAAGAGGAAGGACGCGCCGGTGGCCCGAAGCGTGATACCCAGCACGATCGCGGCGGCGCATTTCCAGTTGTGATCTTTGACCAGCTTCGCATCGAGCAACAATCCCAGCGACCATGAATGTACTTGCCCGCTGTTTATGATACAATTCGTCCCTGAACGCATGGCTTTGTTCCAGAATCACGAAAGCTGATTTAGCCTTGGGGATTGCCATCGCGATTGCCGGGGCGCTCGAAGCCTTTTCGCCGACTCGACCGCCTTCGCTCGACACACGGCCCGTTGCGGTGCCACTTTATATCCCGCCGCCCGCTCTGCCGGCAATGTCAACCACGCGTCTGTAAACGGTTACCCCTTTGCCGGATAACCCACGCTCTGTGCAAACAGGATGCGTTGCTCCGGCCGCAGTTTCAATTCTGCGGCCAACGCCGGCTTATTGCAGTTGTGGAACCAAGCCCCTAAGCCCTCTGAGGCGGCGAAGAGATAGACGTTTCCGGCAATCAAACCGGTGGCGACGTTGTAATAGGACTTCTGAATTTCGGAATCCTTCAATCCCGGTTCCTGAAGCCTCGCCCGGCTGTACTTGGCCAGATCGGCGACGAAGATCAGAATCACCGGAGCTTTCACCTCCATGCCGGGGCGAAGGCGACGATAAACCTTCGCACGCAGGTCGCCGGCGACGACGGGAGTCAAACGCTGGGGAGCCGCCTCGTACAGATAGATTCCCTCGGGCAGGGCCACATAGAGATCGATTTCCTGCGAGTTGCTCGCCGATGCGGCGGTTCGGCCTATCTCGCCGAAAGGCCCGTTCTCCCGGTTCACTCCGAAGGCCGCCCAGAGGAGATTCGACAGCGTTTGCGGCGACAGCTTCTTCGCACTGAGGTTGCGGATCGTCTTCCGTTCCCACAGCGACGCCAACACGGATTTGCCCCCTTCTTTCTCGGGCTTTGGCAAATCGATCGCTGGCAAGGCTGAAGCGGTCTCGGAAGCTCCCTCAGCGAAGGTCGATGCGGCGCCGGCGAGCACGGTCAGCGCCGGCAAAGTCTTGACAAAAGTTCTGCGATTCATCGCATCCTCCATTTTTTCTGATCGGTTTTGAGATGGAAGCTCTGCAAGAGACGACGCGAAACACGGCGTCTGCCGAATAAGCCAGATTCCATGGTAGTATCCGAACTTGCAGAATATGTCAACGGCCCGCCGATTTCGCGGTCCTCAACGAGTTGCCCGGCGACTATCAAATGCGGTAGAATCATCGTTACGACGAATTCGATGACCAACCTTGATGAATCATCGCGATGAAACGACCTCCTGTTTACCCGATGCTATTTGCTGTTCTATTGGCAGTGACCGTGGGCTTTCCGAGTCCGGCGGTCGGCGAGAATTGGCCCTGTTGGCGTGGTCCACGCAACGACAACATCAGCCGCGAAAAGGGCCTCCCCACTCGATGGGATCCTGCCGACGCCACTTGGAAAATAGCCGTGCCCGGCGTGGGACATGCTTCACCGATCGTCTGGGGCGATCGCATTTTCACCGCCACGGCCCTGGCCGAGGAGCAAGACCGCATGCTGGTTTGCTTCGATCGTGCCAACGGAAATATCGTCTGGCAGCAGACGGTAGTACACGGGCCGTTGGAGCGACTTCATCCCGAGAACAGCTACGCTTCCGGCACGCCGGTCACCGACGGCAAGTGCGTCTACGTCAATTTTCGCGTCGGCGACGAAATCGTCGCAGCCGCGCACGATGCCGCCAGCGGAAAACAGCTCTGGCTGATCCACCTCGGAACGCACGAAAGCGAGTGGGGGTTCAGCAACGTGCCCGTGCTGTACAAAGACGGGGTCATCATCAACGGCGACAGCAAAGGCAAGTCGTTCCTGGTCGCGCTCGCTCGCGACGATGGCCACACGCTCTGGCGGGTCGATCGCACGCACAAGGGAATCAGCTACGCCGCCTCGCTGGTGCGCGAAATGGCCGGCCAGATTCAACTGGTCGAGTGCGGCGATCGCTGCGTGACCAGTTTCGATCCCGACACGGGCAAGATGATCTGGACGGTTGCCGGCCCTTCGGAGGAGTTCATCGCCTCGCCGGCCTACAGTGAACGAGCCGGATTGATCTTCGCCAGCAGCAGTTACCCGACTCGCGAATTGTTCGCCATCAAGCCCGACGGCCACGGCG
Source organism: uncultured Planctomycetaceae bacterium (assembly GCA_963823895.1). Taxonomy (GTDB): domain Bacteria; phylum Planctomycetota; class Planctomycetia; order Pirellulales; family Thermoguttaceae. The sequence goes on along the minus strand of CAWGNG010000036.1, from coordinate 50,297 downwards.
ATGTCACCAAGACCCACATCGCCTGGCGCGACAAGCTCGGTTCGCCCTACATTTCCTCGGCTCTGATTGTGGGCGATTGGATGCTCAGCCTCAACAGCAGCGGTATTGCGTACTGCTACGAGGCCGCGATCGGCAAAGTGCTCTGGAAGGCGCGGCTCGGCCGGCATCACTCCTCGCCGGTCCTCGTCGAGGGATTGGCCTTTTTCATCAGCGACAGCGGTGAGATAAACGTGATCAAGCCGGGCCCGCAATTCGAGCGTGTCGCCCAGTATCAACTCGGCGAGTCCTGTTATGCCTCGCCCGCAATCAGCAATGGCCAGGTCTTTGTGCGCGGGTTCAAGCACCTATTCTGCTTCGGAAAACCGACAAAATAGCGTTGCAGGAACGGCGATTGGCGGATCGGCCGGCAATGCGAGGGCTTTCCGCCGCCTTTCCTGCAACTTCCAGCGTGATATACTCGACGAGGTTCCTGCAACACCGTCTTTTATTGCCGGGCATTCACAGATTTATGAAAACGATATCGCGATGTTTCGGCCAGAGCAAGGTCTTGAGCGGACTCTTGACCCTGTTGGTTGGCGTGGCTCTCAGCCGCTCGGTTACGGCCGCCGAATCGCCCAAGAATGTGGCGATCGATGCACAAGCGAGCGCTTCGGAATCCTGCGAGGGCCTTACGCCGGAAAAGGCGATCGACGGCAAAGCGGACACGCGCTGGTCGAACATTCCCGGACATAACGAGGGCATCTGGTTCCAGTTGGATTGGAAAGTACCGCTCGCAATCGGCGAGGTGGTGGTCGATCAATTCGACACCTTCGCTTCCGAGTGGGACATCCAAATTCGAGAGAACGCTGCGGCGGCGTGGAAGACGGTGCGGCATTACGGAAAACCGGGACGGAAGCTGCCAAAGGTCGTGGTTTGCAACTTCGCGCCGCGGGAAGCCGCCGCACTGCGAATCGCCAATATCAGCGGCGGCCCGAGCTTCAACGAAGTCGTCGTTTACGGTCGGCCTTATGCCGATGGGCTCGCAACCAACGTGGCTTCCGATCTGCGTGGGCATTTTCTCGGCACGGTTTGCGACGCCGCCGGCGCCGGTCCGATTGAAGGCGCTCGCGTGACCCTCTCGGGCAACAGCAAGGGCGGGGCGTGGAAAAGGTCCGCCACAACCGACGCGAAGGGACTGTTTTCCGCCGAGATGCCGCTATTGCTGAGCGGGCCTATCGATATTCGCACCCAATGGAAAACGGCGGAAATGGCGGTCGGCCCGTTCCAGCGGCAGGTCGATTCGTCTGCCTTCCGCGGCCGTCCGACACCGCGTGAAGCCCGTTGGAACGTCGTGAACCTCGACGGCAAGTGGAAGTTCCGCCTCGATCCGCCCGCAGGCTTCTGGAAAAATGATTTTGACGACCGCGATTGGTCGAATATCAAGGTGCCGGCCCATTGGGAGATGGAAGGCTTTCACAGCGATTCCGAAATCGGCGGCTATCGGCTGCACTTCGCGACGCCGACGAGCCGAGGACGCGTGAAACTCGCTTTCGAGGGCGTTTATAGCGGGGCCGAGGTCTGGGTCAACGGTCAACTTGTGGCCGCGCATGAAAGGGGCGCTACGCCCTTCGAGGCCGACATTACGGATGCGCTCCATCATGACGAGCGTGACAACTTGCTCGCGCTGCGGGTGCGGGAACGCAGCTTCACCAGCGAGAAGCTCGACAAAATGAGCAAGTACGTCGATTTTCCGCTGGCGGGCATTTTTCGCCCCGTCTATCTCTTCACCACGCCGGACGTGCATCTGACCGGCATGGAAGTCACGCCGATTTTCGATAAAGACTATCGCAACGCCGCACTAAAGGTCCATGCCTACGTGACCAACGAATCGGCGCAGCCGTTCCAGGGCAAGGCCGAAATGAGTCTGACTGGCCCACTGCCGGGCAAGGATGAGGCGGCCAGAGCAAATCCAATTGCCGTGGAGGTTGCTCCCTGGCAGAGCAAGGAGATCGAGTTTTCGCTGCCGGTTGCAAACCCACAGAAATGGGATGCCGAACATCCGCGTCTGTATGCGCTCTGCACGCTGGTTGCGGGCCAAGATGTGGCGAGCAGCTTCACGCTCCGCGTGGGCTTCCGCCAGACCGACGTTCGCGGCACCGCACTTCTGATCAACGGCAAGCCGGTCAAGCTGCGCGGCACCTGCCATCACGATTCGCATCCGCTGCTGGGCCGTGCGGTCACCGCCGACCTGACGCGGCGGGACATGACGCTCATCAAAGAGGCGAACCTCAACGCCTTGCGGACCTCGCATTATCCGCCCGTGCCCGAACTGCTCGATCTTGCCGACCAATTGGGCATCTACGTCGAGGATGAGGCGTCGTTCTGCTGGGCGGAAGAGACCAATGATCTGCGAAACACGCCGCGGATGCTGCAACTCGAAGCCGAATTGCTGGCCCGCGACCGCAACCATCCCGCCGTGGCCTACTGGTCGTTGAGCAACGAGAGCAACATGGGTTACGGCTCGCGCTGCTGCCACGACTGGGTGCGTGCGGCCGACCCGAGCCGACCAACGAGCGCCGGCGGCTACGCCCCGATGGAACTTGCCACGCTGCACAATCCGTTGTCGATCCCGCGGATGCAGATGAGCGAGCGGCAGGGCAAGCCGATGATTTTTGACGAGAGTTTCATGATCGCCCAGGGGATTTTCGAGGATGTCGGCGAGTTGTGGCTCGATCCGGGCATTCGCGACTACTATATCGAGCCCTATCCGATCATTTACGACTATTTCATGAAGAGCAAAGGCGTACACGGCACGTTGATCTGGTGTTGGGGCGACGACATCTTCTGCGTGCCCGGTCGGGGGTTTGAATACGGCCGCGACGCGGTGAAAAGCCATTTCATCGAGAACTGCTACCGGCTGCCGGGCCGTGGGATCGTCGGCGACGCACCGTGGGGCGTCGTGGACGGATGGCGGCGGAAAAAACCTGAGTTCTGGCTTGCGAAGAAGCCGCACTCGCCCATCAAGATCAAGGAAAACCCCGTTCCGCTACCGTACGGCAAGCCGATACGCATCCCCGTCGAGAACCAGTACGACTTCACCAATCTTTCGGAGTTGAAAATCCGCTGGACCATCGGCCAGCAGAATGGTGAAATCCAGGCCGACGTTCCGCCGCGTTCGACCGGCACGCTTACGATCGAACCCCGCGGAGCCGTCAAGGACGGCGACATTCTTGCGTTGGAATTCACAAACTCCCGCGGCCTGTTGGTCGATTCGTATCGTGTGCCCTTGGGCCACGAGCCTTCGCATCGTCTGCCAGGAAAGAAATGCGAGCCATCGCCCCTCAAAATCGTGAAGGGTGATCTCTTGGCGTCGCCGGTGACCACGATTGCCGGCAAGCAGTTCCAGATTGCGGTTTGCGATAACAACGGCCTGTTGATGCGCGGCGTGGGAAACGGCGAAGCGTTGCTGTTGGAACTGCCGATGCTGCACCTCCTGCCTACGGCCTCCGCCGTGCAACCGCTGCCCAACCGGCTGAGTTGGCATCTCGATAGGTGCGAGATCAAAAAAGACGACGAGAACGTGCGTGTGTCGATCCAGGGGCGATACAGGGATTTCCGCGGCGGTTATGAACTGACGATTACGCCCGCCGGCAATCTGAAGATTGCCTCCTCGTTCGAGTACAGCGGTGAAGGTTTCTATGCCAGGGAAATCGGCTTGCGTTTCTCGGTGCCCAAGGATTGCGACACGCTCGATTGGGATCGCCGGGCGGAGTGGAACGTCTATCCGGCCGATCATATTGGCCGGCCGCGCGGCACGGCCCCAGCGTTTCCCCGGCTGAGCGAGAACGTCCCGCCGACCGTCCCCTGGTGCGAGGATCTTTCGCCGATGGGGAGCAACGACTTCCGCAGCACGAAGCGTCACGTCTATTGGGCCGCGATCCATTATCCCGGCAATCGCCCCGGCCTGGTCATCGAGTCCGACGGCGGCCAATCCGTGCGGGCGATGGTCGAAACCGATCGCATCTCCGTACACGTCAACGATTGGTATGGCGGCACCAACTGTTATGCTTATGGCGAATGGCTGCAAATCTACGGCAAAGGCCGGCTGGTGCACAAAGGCGAGAAACTCACCTCAAAGCTCCGGCTGAGTATTTGCCCCGAGTTCCCAAGCGAAAAAAGCAAATCGCTGCAAGCCGATCATCCAGATTGAGCGGATAGATCAACTTTCGCCGCCGGTCGTGTTACAACACGGCTTTCCAAACAAGCAGTTGCCGAGACCTTGGAGCGGTTCCCCCAAAGAATGGCTTCCCGAGTATCGCCGCATCCTGAAGCGGAGTCTCAGCATTTTCGGGATCGGGGTCGCTCTAATACTGGGCGGGATCGCCTGTCTTGTGTGGGGTGGCTAGGCTGTCTTGCCGCTCGCATCTTCTCGATCACAGTCATGACATAGTATCGCAAGTTCAGATTGGCCAAGCCCTTTAACTTGGCAAGCAACGTCTTGGCTTCTTCTTCCTCGACTGAATTGGCCATCGTAGTCACCGTGGCAACACCCTTTGGAAATCGAACGAAGTCGGCATGTCCTCTTGTTCCGACGCACATCGAACGCACTGAGCCACATAGGGAATGGCCTGGAGCCGGGATTTGCGGATTCTTCCGCCGCAGGTCTTGCAGCGGCCATAACTTCCCGCTTCGATCCGCTCAATTGCCTCTTCAATTTGTTCAAGGGCCTCTCTCTCGCTGCCTAAGAGACTGAGGGTGAGTTCCCGATCGAAGTTGCCGCTGCCAAGTTCCGCCATATCGGTCGGCATACGGGTGGTGCGGGAATGATCGTGATTCAAGGCACTGTCCGCCATCTGGGTCGTGACGCCTCGGAATCGTGCTCGCAGCGCGAGAAGTTTCTCCAGATGAGGAGAGAAGTCCGTCGTTGTCATTCCGAAGGTCTCCGTGTAGATGAAGCGGCGATGGGCTCCCATCTACCACAGTTTTGTTTGCAGCAGCTTGATGATCTCGCTCTGATTGAGATCCAAGAATCGGGGTGGCCGAGTTTTCTGCCGCTCGGCCCGACGCATCAACGATCCGATGTGGGCTACCGGATAGACGACCGCAATCTGCTCGAACGGAATGGCCGTCAGGGGAATGCTCTTTCCGTAGGCGTCCGTGCGCGACGATGGTTTGCCGTTGCCGCTCGGTTCGCAGAAGTTGACGACGATCTCTTCCAGGAACTCGTTAAAGTCATTGATGCTCGGCTGGCCACCGACCTTGTTGTCTCCGCGAAGCTCGATCAGCCGTGCGTTCAGGAGCACGCAGGCGCCGGCCAGACCTTTGTTGACGGGCGGGTGGTAATATCCCGCACAGGCATAGCCGTTGCAGAGCAGAAAGGCGACGGGAACATATTGGTCGTCGTCGGATGCGACTCCGACCAGCTTTACGAAATCGTCTCGATTCATGGCCTATTCTTCTTTCTCTCTCGTGGACCAATCGACTGAGTTCTCGTCACGCGCACTCCGCATGTTCCAAGGCGGGAAGCCAACCTTCCCGATCTCGGTGCAGATGCAATTCGCCCCGCTGGATCGGCAAGCAGTCGGGAGCGTTGAGGCCGATTTTCACCCGACCTCCTTGAACTTCCAGCACGACGATCTCGATGTCGTCGCCAAGATACACTCGTTCACCGCGTTTTCGAGTGAGCACCAACATACGATCACCTCCTTGTGACAAATCGAGTTCAGAATCCCATTTCCGCCAACTCCAGCATCGCCGCCTGCCAGCCGTTCCGGGCGGCTTCTTCCAACCAGCGTCGTTTCTCATTGGGATCACTGCACGCCAGTCCCATTTCGTGCATGGCTTGGACGTGGCCTTCTTCAGCGGCCATTCGCAACCAACGTCTGCGTTCGGCGGGATCGTCACATTCACGGCTGAGCAAGAACATGGCTTGGACGTGGCCCTCCTCGGCAGCCATCTTGAGCCAATGTCGTTTCTGCCTGGGATTGGCGCAACTCAATCCAGGTAGTCATACATGGCCGGAACGTAACCTTCGCGAGCGGCCTCTCGAAGCCAGCGCCGTCGATCATGGTGGCCGTCACACTGCAAGGCAAAGGCGTGCATCGCAGGAGCGTGACCATCCTCAGCGGCTTGCTTTAGCCAGTCCTCTTCGTGCTCGACCGGTAATTCCAGACAGACGCTCATCGTTTCCTCCTCCTGTTTTCAACAGTTCAGTCGATCACTTCAATGGCATTGACGATTTGTCCGACTCCTGCCAACGGTCGCACCGCTTCCTGGGCCAACTGCTTGTGGTGAAAGCTCCGCAAGCGTCCGCGCAGCAGCAACACGCCATTCTCGAAGTCGCAGGACACGCTACGGATCGCCAAGTACGGGCTGTTGCAGAGGCGACCTCTCGCAATGTCCATCAAGTCGTTGATCGGCGAAGATAATGTTGCTTCCATGTCACAATTCCTCCGTACAGTTTCCGCCAAAAACATATCCCCAGCATCCAGACTAGCACAGGGAAATGAGGCGAGGATTAGATTCCCGTCAGAAATCTGCGAGACGACGGGACCAGCGGCGGGAGGATCAGCAATATGTCGCGAACTGCCGTTTCAGAACAGACACAACCTTCGGCGTCCAGGCGGCCAAGAATGCCGCGCGAAGATCGCTGGTCGCCCGTTCTTCCGCCAGCAGCAGTCCTTCCAAGAACGCCTTCTGCTGGGCATCCTCGGATTTCGACCACCAATCACCAAACAGCGTTTTTGCCGTGGCGTGGTCGTTGACCGTTCCCAACAGGTCTTGGAAGAGCGTCACCTGGGGATAGAGCCGCTTGCGGAAGGAAGAGTCGAAGGCCACGGCCACGATCTCCATCGTGTATCGCAACTTCTTCGTGCGAATACGGAGACCGTGCAACGATTCGTCGGTGGTGAGGTCGGACGTTGCCGTCTTGAAGAACCTCTTGACGATGGGGGCGAGGCACTGAGGAGCCTGTCGTCCGAACCGCCGCTTTCCTTCGCCGAGGCGGTGCGATTCGACTTGCTGGACCAGATTCTCGATCTTAGCCTCACAGGCGTCGGCGATGATTTCCTGGCAGATCGCAACAATCGGCCCCTGGACTTCTCGACGCCGGACCTTGATCTGTTCCAGGAGCTTGGCTTGGATATCGCCGCCGTGCGAGAATCGCTCAACCATCACGTCCCAATTACGGGCTTCGTCGGCGGCAAGGCGGATTCGCCGCAGCCGATCCCGCAAACCTTCGACCTCGGCGTCGCCGATCAGCTTGCGGAAAACCCGCACCGCTTCTGTGGCCCGTCGCACCGAGATGCGAAGCTGATGGACATGCTCGACGTCTTCGTCGCTCTTCTCGGCGGCGAGCGGAAGAGCGCGGCAGACGGCCTTGAGGCGGGCGTCGAGCACTCGACTTGCCACCTCGCACACTGGTTGATCCGGGGCGATCCCGGGGATCCACTTACTATCGGTTGGGACTGCGGTTGGTTCCGCTTCAAGAAGGGCTTGTTCGGTCATGGCTTTCTCCCTTACGTCGCATTGGGGAAAGCTCCGTCTTTATGATGGCCGATTCCTTCGGCTCCACACCATGTATGTGGATCATTATCCTAACTTCGCCCTAACCTGAACAGGCCCCGCCCAAACGGATTTCAGTAGGGAAATTTACCCGGTCAGCCATAGGGGAGAACCTGAGACAGGCTATTATTGACAGATCGACAAGGAGTATTTCGCTAACGACCTGATGCGGGATCACTTGCACGGCATCGGACGACGAGTTCTACGGCTCGTTTGTCACCAAGATCACAGATCGTCCGCACGACTTCCCACAGGTTTGTTCCCACGGAGAAGACGTGTTCAGCGGTTGCCGGCACGATTTGCCAAGGGCCATCCGCAAGGAATCACTCTAATTGGCCCGGCCCCCAGCCGATGTGGCTGTGGAACACTTTCGTAGGATGCCTCTTGGCGTCGAACAGTTCTCTCAGCCGCCTCTTCTGCACGGAATAGAAGACGCCCGGCAGGACCTCGATCTCGCCGAGAAACGGGTCGGTGTGCAAGGCCATCAGCGGGCCGGAGACTGGACCACCTGAATACACGAACTGGTCACCGCTTCGCAGTCCGCTTCCAGCGCGCCACGCTTGTCGCAGCGTCGTTGTGCTTGGCCGATTCAGCACGACGCCAAATGCCTGTTCCTCAGAATGCTGAATCAGCAGGATCACCGCTCTGATGAAGTCCAGATCACGTTTTTGCAGCGGTGCGATCAGAAGATGCCCTTGCAGCGTTTTCATCGGCCAGTCTCATCCAGGTGCAAAATCGGTGGGGATTGGCCGAGGTTCTCCCGTTCGCCGTCGAGCGAGGCGCGTCCGGCCAATGAACGTGCGAGCGGAACGGAGGAAAGCCCGTTCGCAGAATGTCGGGGTGGTCGTCGTCTTTCAGCCGAGCCATTGCGAGAACTCGGTGCCTTCATCAGCAGCCAGACAATCCGCCAGTTCTTCGTGAATTTCGGCGCGGCAGATCGGCACGTAGCGAGGGGCGTTGAAGCCCAACTTCACCCGATCTCCTTCGACCTCCAACACCACGACTTCAACATCTTCCCCGACGAGCACGCGCTCGCCCGGTTTTCGGCTAAGAACCAACATGTCTCATCCTCCATGAAGAGGAAACAAACCCAGTTTGATGCTAGTGTAGTGCGTCACGCTATTGGGGTTTTATAAATCACGGGATTGACAGGTGGGGCAGACATTCCTGTCTGCCAGGCTTGCCCGATTCCCCTGGCAGACAGGAATGTCTGCCCCACCTGTTGCCCTTCCGTAAAGTCACTCAATTGTGAATCACTACACTAGCAGAGAAATGTTGGCTTGGAAGCGGGGTCATTGTTAGACATTTGCTATCCGTGCTGCCCCGCCGGGAGCGTCAGGAGATATCGAGGGAGAACTTCTCCGCGTCGTAATGGATAACCTTTCCGTCACTGTTGAAGCCTACTGCGTGGATGCTGCCCGTGGGTCCATGAGGGTTCTTTTCCACTAGCTCTCCGGTGGCGGCGTCCCAAACTTCGACTCGGCCCACATTGGTGTCCAGAGTGTCCTCATGCGGAGGGTATTTCTTCACGAAACTGGCTCCGGTGACCACACACTTGCTATCGGGGCTGAACGAACAGCAGGTGAAAGTGAACTCTGGATTCGGCCCCTCGTTCCACTTGCCTGCGTCAAGCTCCTTGCCAATCCGCTTTCCAGTGGCCACGTCGATCAGCCACGCTTTGTTGCCCCGGAGATCCGATAGCCCACGACCCCGTTGCCCGTGCAGATGCGGTCTTCCCTGATGGGTTTTGACAGCCAAAATCGGTAGTGAATTCAAGGTATTGTGCTAGCACACCACTGCTAGCAGGCGCATTTTGTGGTTGCCTTTGGCGGCGTTGCTTGAGAGTAATTGAAAGGAGGGTCCATGAAGTAACTTCGCAAGGGAGGATGAATCGTCATGTACCAGCGAACTTTGAAACTTTCACAGGCTCAGCGCAGGACGTTGGTTGAGTATCGGAACCATGATCGGCGTCCGGACGTGCGGGAACGGTGTGCGGCGATCTTGAAGGTCGCCGACGGCCAATCGCCTCATGCGGTAGCGACTCAGGGACTACTGAGACCGCGAGATCCTGACACCGTGTACCATTGGTTGGATTGCTATGAACAACACGGGATCGAAGGACTGTTGCGGCGGCGGCAGGGAGGCAGCCGTCGCCGTCCCTTTCGAGCAGCGGGAACAGGTGTTGGAGCGGCTGCGGCAAGGCCCCGGCGAGGAAGCTCGCCGCGAGGCGATGCCGACAGCCGCTGGTCCGCCGCCCAGCCGCTGGACGTTGCGGACCATTCGCGCCAGCATTAAGACGATCCAGAATTACACGCTCAGTGGCGTGTGGCGGTGGCTCCGTCGCAAACTGGGAGTGAAATTGCGTTCGGGTCGGGTCCAGCATTTTAGCCCGGATCCGCAGTATCGAAGCAAGGTAGCCAAACTGAAACGATGCCTGCGAGCAGCGGCGCAACCCCCAGGAAACGACATTGCTGTTCATCGACGAAATGGGGTACGCCGTCTAGCCCGAGCCGGCGCCGAGTTGGGCTGCCGCCCCGCCCGCGGCTCCACCGCAAGCGGATCGGCAACAGTCCAACAATGGGCTGTGGCGTGTGATCGGCGGCCTGAACGCCTGCAGCGGAAAAGTGACCTACGTGGACAACTACATTATCGGTCGAGCCAAGGTCATCGAGATGTATGAACGGATCGCGAAAACTTACGCTCGCGCCAAGACGATCTACGTCGTTCAAGACAATTGGTCGATCCATACTCATCCCGACGTACTCACGGCCGTGGGGGCATATCCTCAAATCAAGCCAATCTGGTTGCCGACTTACGCCCCCTGGCTGAACCCGATCGAAAAATTATGGCGATGGCTGAAGGAGACAATCCTCAAAATGCACCGTTTGGCCAACGACTGGCCCGCCTTGCACCAGCGCGTCACCGACTTCCTGGAGCAATTCGCCCGCGGCTCGAAACAGCTTCTGCGGTACGTAGGGTTGCTCGGCAACGGTCAACTGGCCCAATCGCTGCATTTTACGTGATTACTACCGAATCTGTTTGTCAAAACCCATTAGGCCCTCCGGGCACGTGACCTAAAGAACCGATATGCATCCTCGAAGCGATGGTAGTGGTTGCTGATCGTGACACTGGCTAATTTGACCTTTGATTCTATCTCGGACTTCAGGTAGGATTCTGCGACGGAGCATATTGCACGGATGGCTCGCAGAATGTCAGCGTCACCGCTGGAATCAGCGACTTCTGGAACATACAGGCGCAGCCCAAACTTCTCGTAGTTTATCGCAAAGGACGTGCTGGCGTAGTTCGCAACGATTCCCCAGGCCATCTTTTCCCAGGGACCGTACGTTGGAAGGCCCAACAAGGTATGCAGGGCGGTGAATATCAATTCAGGCACTGGAAACTCTTCCGCAGAAAGCGAGATCGCTCTTGTGGGGCCGACTTGCGTGGGAGCAGAATGTTCCCTCGTCTTCAGAATGAGATCAATACGGCGTCTTGCCTCGTCAGATGTCAACATGACGTGCCCTCGTAAAGGGACGCAAAAGCGTTCCGGATTACTCCCCGCGCCCCTTTCCCTTCCTACCCACCTCTCCCCTCCGCCAACTCAATCGCCTTCAGCAGCCCCCGCGCCTTATTGAGCGTCTCGTTCCATTCATTCTCCGGCACGCTGTCGGCGACCAGGCCGGCGCCGGCTTGGACGTAGACGGTGTCGTCGTGGATGATGATGGTGCGCAGCGCGATGCAGGTGTCCATGTTGCCGGCGAAATCGACGTAGCCGACGGCACCGCCGTAAGGGCCGCGACGACAGGGCTCAAGCTCGTCGATGATCTCCATCGCCCGGACCTTCGGCGCGCCGGAAACCGTGCCGGCGGGCAGACAGACTTGCAGGGCGTCGAAGGCGCTGCGGCCGGGGGCCAAGCGGCCGCTGACGTTCGAGGTGATGTGCATCACGTGGCTGTAACGCTCGATCGTCATCACGTCGCTCACTTCGACCGAGCGGAAATCGGCGACGCGGCCGACGTCGTTGCGGCCCAGATCGACCAGCATCACGTGCTCCGCCCGCTCCTTCGGATCGGCCAGCAACTCCTCGGCCAGCCGGCGGTCCTCCTCCTCGGTCTTGCCGCGCGGGCGCGTGCCGGCCAAGGGGCGAACCGTGACGCGGCCATCGACCACGCGGACCATCACCTCGGGCGAACTGCCGACCAGCGTGACGCTCGGCGTGCGGACGTAGAACATGAACGGGCTGGGGTTGACTACCCGCAGCGTGCGGTAAATCTCGAACGGATGCGTGCGGAGCGGCATTTTCAGCCGCTGGCTCAAGACGACCTGAAAAATGTCGCCGGCGCGGATGTATTCGACGCACTTGCGGACCGCCGCTTCGAAGTCGGCCTTGGCGAAGTTCGATTCGTACGGCAGCGAGACGTCGCCGCTGGTGCGGATGTCGAACGGCCGCAGAGTGTCTTGCGGCGTCGAGAGCTTCTCGACCAGCCGATCGACGCGGCGGCAGGCGGTTTCGTAGGCCTGGGCAATGAAAGGGACAGTCCCATTTTCGCTGACACGAAAATTGGGACAGTCCCTCGGTTTGTCGAGCCGGGCCATCGCCACGACCACGATTGCCTTGGTAACGTTGTCGAAAACGACCATCTGGTCGTAAAACGCGAAGGCCAGGTCGGGCACCTGGCGGTTGTCGGCCGGGGCGTTGGGCAGATGCTCGACATAGCGAACCGTGTCGTAGCCGGCGTATCCGACCGCGCCGCTGCAGAACGGCGGCAACTCCGGCAGATGCACCGCGTGGACCGCTTCGACGCGACGGCGGAGTTCTTCCAACGGGTTTTCGCACTCGAATTGCCGCGTGACCAGCGTCGGCGTTCCGCCGGCAGACACGCCGGTGTAGGCGTTCGTGGTCACCCGCCGGCCGTAGGCCTCGATCTCGAAGAAGGGATCGACGGCCAGGAAGCTGTAGCGGCCGACCTTCTCGCCGCCGACGACGCTCTCGAAGAGGCAGGCGCAGCGGCCGGCGTCGATCTTGTGAAAAGCCGAAACCGGCGTCAGCGAATCGCCGACCAGCCGGCGATAGACCGGCACCAGCCCGGCGCCGGCGGCCAGGCGTTGGAAGGTATCGAAATCGGGCAGGTGCGTGGCGGTTGCAGTCATGGCGGTTGAGTGGCGGGTTCGCACGGCGACTATTGGGACATTTGCGACGTTGTTTTTCCTGACACGCCACGGACGACATCGAATCAGATTGACACGAGGAAGCGATACTACTAGCTTAGCGTGCTTATTGGGTGGCGACAATCAGCGGCGGGCGGAGCGCTTCCCTGCGGGGCGCGGCTAAACCGGCGCGCTTCCATACGTTGGGATGGCAGTTGTACTGCCATCCCTGGTTTTCCGGCGTTGGGGCGGCAGTACAACTGCCGCCCCAACGCTGCTTCCCGCTGGGGCGCGGCGAAACGGACCTTCCATTTTGACTATGGACGTCCCAAGACGGTGGCGGTACGGTGTGAAGATAGGTTATCCTTGACATGAGGGGGGGGACTGATAAAATCCTAAAGGAAGAGGGAAAAGGCGATCAACTATGAAGTGCCAGCAGTGCGACAAGCAGGCGACGTTTCACATCACGGAACTGACCGGGGGCAAGCCGCAGGAATTGCACCTGTGTGAAGACCATGCGCGGCAGTATCTTACGGCGTTGTCGAGCGAGCCGACGCCGGTGTCGGGCATGGCGGCGGCGCTGGCCCAGCAGATGGCGATCGGGCAGACGGCCGAGGAGTTGGCCAATCTCGATCAGCAAGCCTGCCCGGTTTGCGGCATCACCTTCTACGAGTTCCGTAGCCAAGGCCGGTTGGGCTGCCCGCACGATTACGTCTGCTTCCAGCGTCAACTGGAGCCGCTGATCGTCAACATCCACGGCGAGCTGGAGCACGTGGGCAAGCGGCCGCGCCGACCGGCCGGCGGCAGCGAAAGCCGCACGCAGTTGATCCGCCTCCGCCGCGAGATGAAAGAAGCGATCGACGAAGAGCATTACGAGCGGGCCAGCGAATTGCGGGATGAAATCCAACGGATCGAAACCGAGGGGAGTTGACGCCGTGCAACTGGATGACCTGACGAACCGAAGCGGCGAGTGGTTGCGCGGCGAGGGCCCTGAGGCCGACATCGTCATCAGCAGCCGCGTGCGCTGGCGCGGAATCTGGCCGATTTCCCCTTCATCAATCGCGCCACGCCGCAAGACCTCGGCCGCATCGAGAAGATTCTGCACGAGCGAGTCGATCGGGTGGCGACCGAGAACGAATTGCTCTACGTCGATCTGTCGAAATTGGAAAAAGTCGATCGGCAGTTCCTGGTCGAGCGGCACCTGATTAGCCGGGAACACGCCGAAGGGCAAGCCGCCCGCGCCGTGGCCATCGACTGCCGCGAAAAGTTCAGCCTGATGGTCAACGAAGAGGACCACCTGCGGATCCAGGTGATGCAGAGCGGGCTGGACCTTACCAGCGTTTGGGAGCAGATCAATCGCATCGACGACCTGATCGAGGAGAGGGTGGCCTACGCCTTCCACGAGAAGCTGGGCTATCTGACCGCCTGCCCCACGAACGTCGGCACCGGAATGCGGGTGAGCGTGATGCTGCACCTGCCGGCGCTGGTGATTACGCGGCAGATCGACAAGGTCTTTCGCAGTCTGCAAAAGATCAGCCTGGCGGTGCGCGGCCTGTACGGCGAAGGCTCGCAGGCGATGGGCGATTTCTACCAGATCAGCAACCAGATTACCTTGGGCCGCACCGAGTCGGAGTTGATCCGCCAGGTGAGCGACATCGTGCCGGTGATTATCGATTACGAGCGGCAGGCCCGCGAGTTCCTCATCAAGGAGAGCCACGAGAACCTGCACGACCGCGTCAGCCGGGCATACGGCATCCTGCGGACGGCCCAGACGATCAGCTCCGAGGAGACGATGCACTTGTTGTCGAGCGTGCGCATGGGCGTGAACCTCGGGCTGATCCGCGATCTGAACATTCCGGCCATCAACGAGCTCTTCATCCGCACCCAGCCGGCCCATTTGCAGAAGATCACCGGCGGCGAGATGGACACGACCGACCGCAACATCGAGCGTGCCCGCTATCTCCGCCGCTATCTGAACAAGGAGGACGGCAACGGCGGCGGGGCGGAACACAACTGAGTCGGCCGCCGGGGCGGGATAATCTGTCATGGCCATACGCTACAAAGTAAGGGACATTCTGCAATTGCTCGGCGAGAGCGGCTGGATTCCGTTGCGCAGCAAGGGCACCTATCGGCAGTTCGCCCATCCCACCCGAGAGGGCGTTGTCACCGTGCGGTATCATTCCAGCAGCGAGGAACTGCATCCCCACACGTTGAGCAGTATTCTCCGCCAAGCCGGAAATCGAAGGCGCGGGAGCGGGCAAATGAAAAGGAAGGTCGTTGCGATTCCCGTCGTCGTGCTCAAGACGAAGACCGGCTACAACGCATTCAGCCCCACCGTCGACGGCTGCGCGACTACCGCCAAGACCGTGGACGCCGCCTTGCGGCAAATCAAGGAGACGTTGGAGTTCCATCTTGAGGGAGAACTCATCGTAAAGAACCGCAGGAAGAAGGCGCAGACCGTGTTGAAGCACTCGTTCGCCGAGTACGGCACCGATGCGTTGTACGCGTCCCTTCTGATTCCGGTTTGAGACGAAACGGAAGCAGGAAGCGGCCCGTGGAATCAGGATCGGTGACTTCTTTTCCGCGTTAACGCCCCTGGATAAGTAAGAAGGTGACGAGCATCGCGGTGAGAATGCTCCAGAGGGCGAAGATTACCAGTGCATAAAGAAGCAGCCACTTGGCCCCCACGGTTGTGCGGCGTCGCCACAGGAAGATCACCGCTCCACAGGTGGTGAACGGCATGGGAAGAAACCAGAGCCAGAAGAATGTCGGGAGGAGCCAGCCGGGAGGCTCGGTGATTCCGATCGAGTAATAACGGTTCAGAATGACGGCCAGAATGGCATATAAAGCCAGTAGTCCTCCAAGGCCGTTCCAAATCAGAACGAACCCCAGCCAGAGTGCTTTCGTCTGCCATTTGCCCGCTCTTGGGTCTTGGGCTGGCTTGGCCGTCGCGGTTTGCACGGCATTCCTCCCACAGTGATGTTACTTGCGCATCTCGCTCCACCCGCGCCCGCAGCGCCCGCACTACGTTCGGCGGCAGGAAACGGGAAAGCTCGGCGTTGTCGGCCACCGAGGCGATCTGCTTGATCAGCGAACTGGAGACGTGGGCCAATTCGCCGTCGGCGATCATGAAGAGCGTTTCCACGTCGGGGGCGAGGCGGCGGTTGGCCATCATCATCGTCAGTTCGGCGGCGATGTCGGTGATCGGACGCACGCCGCGGACCATGATCCGCGCCCCGCATTGCTTGACGAACGTCACCGCCAGGCCCGTGAACGTGCGGATTTCGACGTTCGCCAGGTGAACGGTGGCCTCGTGGATCAAGGCTAGCCGCTCTTCGGCGCTGAACATCGTCTGCTTTTCGATATTCACGCCGACGCCGACGATCAGCCGGTCGAACAGCTTACTGGCCCGCTCCATCACGTTGAGATGGCCCAGCGTGATCGGATCGAAGGAGCCGGGATAGACGGCCACGCGCAGGGAATGTGGGCAATCGGTCATTGCGGCTTCGTGAGTGTCAGGCCAAGACTCGCATGTTTTCGTACAAGAGCCAGTGTACCCCGTTGCGGCGGGGTGGGCAAGACGGGTTGGGAATCTCGGCAGGATAGTGGTCAACCGGCGGGGGACTAATTATACTGGACTAGGGGCGATGGTTCATCAGCAGGGAGAGACTCCATGCCAAAAGCGCTGTGTCTGGTGGGGACCGTGGTGGCCGTTCTGCTGTTTCTGGTGTTCGGGCTCGATTTCGCCATCGCCTTTCCCTTCCATCGAGACAGCATGACGATGGACATTGGAATCCTGGTCTGTTCCGCCATCCTTGGCTACGTGAGTTGGACCGCGTTGAGAGAACAGAAACAGTAGCGTAGAATGCGTCTCATGGCATCCGACGAACGTCCACCAGAAAATGGAAAACCAGGCCGGGAACCGCTTTCACCCGCCAAACGCAAGCGGCTGGAGAAGGTCTTCGAGGTCGCCAGCAAGAAAGCCGCCGGCTCGACGACCGCCCACGACTTCGATTACGTCAGCGAACTGATCAGCCAGTGCGTGCTGGGTGATCCGGGCAACGCCGCCTACGTCAAAGCCTACGTCGAAAACCTGCAAAAAAAATACGGCGACAACCGCAAGGGGAGTCCGCTCGCCCAGTTCAAGGAGCTTGGCGCCCGCAGCGCGCTGAAAAAAGCCGTCGCCCAGGAACAGTGGTACGACGTCATCCAGCAGGGGGTGAAGGTGCTGGCGGTCAACCCCTGGGACATGCACTCACTGCTGGGGATGGCCAAGGCCGCCAACAAGTCGGGCGACCGCGATTGCGAACTGGTCTATCTCGAATCGGCCCTAAAGGGCTCGCCCAACGATGCGAACTGCAATCGCCTCTACGCCATCGCCATGACCGACCGCGGCCTGATCGATCAGGCCATCACTTTCTGGCATCGCGTCGAAAAGGCCCGGCCCAACGACGACGAACCCAAGCGGGCGATCGCCTCGCTGACGGTGCAAAAGCAGCGGGCCAGCGGCAAGTTCGACGAGGACGACGACGAGTCCCGCCGGGCGAAGGTCAAGTCGCAACAGCAGCAGGAATTGAACGTCGAACAGCAACTCCAGCGAAAAATCCGCAACGAACCCGACAAACTGGCAAATTACCTGGAACTGGCCCAGATTTACGTGAACGACGACCGCTTCGCCGAGGCCGAAAAGCTGCTGGCCAAGGCCTACGAGCTATCCAACGGCGACAACGACATCCGCGAAAAATGGGAAGACAGCCAAATCCGCGGCCTGCGGCAGAAAATCGTTCACACCAAAGACCCCGAGGTGAAAAAGCGGCTCCAGGCCGAGCAATTCGAGAAGGAATTGCAGTTCTACAAGGCCCGGGTCGAGCGGGCTCCCGGCAACCTGATCTTCAAGTATGAACTCGGCTACCGCTACATGAAGACCCGCAGGTATGCCGAGGCGATCCGCGAGTTGCAAACGGCGAAAAACGACCCGCGCCGTCGGGGGATGTGCATGTTGGTTCTCGGCCAGTGCTTCCAGCAGATCAGGCAGTTTCCGCTGGCAAAACGGCATTATGAGGCGGCCGTCCAGGAAATCCCGGACCACGACGGCGACAACAAAAAGAAGGCGCTCTACCTTTTGGGCCGATTGACGTTGGGCCTGAAAGACCTGGACGCCGCCGAAAAGCACCTGTCCGCGCTGGCCGCGCTCGATTTCGCCTACAAAGACGTGCCGCAACTACTAGACAAGATCGCCAAATTACGCGAAAATCCACCGAAGCCTCCCGAAAAGCCGCCCGAGAAGAAGGAAGACAACGGGGAAGCCAACGGAGGGGGCCAGTAGCCGACGAATCCAAGACACCCTATAACCTCAAATCATGCCAAATATCCAGAGTGCAAGAAAACGGCTGAAGCAGAGCCTCATCCGCAAAGAGCGGAACCGTTCGGCCAAGAAGGCGATCCATACGCAGTATAAGAAGGTTGTCGAGGTGGTGAAGTCGGGCGACATTGAGCGGGCCGAAACCGAGTTCCGCGCCGCCGCCAAGCGCGTCGACCAGGCCGCCGCCAAGAAGATCATCCACGTCAACGCCGCCGCCCGCGTCAAATCGCGACTCTCGGCCAAGGTGAAGAAGCTCAAGGGCAAATAGCGGGACGCCGCGTTGCCGCGGCGCGGCAACGCGATAGCTTGTGACAAGATAGCCCGGGGTTGCCGCGCAGCGTAACCTGGGTAGGCGGATTGCACGATTACCGGAAACCCCAACGGGGTTTCGTAACGGTGGATTATTTATGCGGCCGTTTGCTGTGGCAATCCTTGCACTCCTCGTCGTGGCCGGGCCGATCGCGCTTGGCGTCTGGGTCGCGGTCTTCTCCGTTCCCGACCCTTCGCAAGCGGTAACGGCCGTGATGGCCATCGTCGGCTTTTGGGCAATCATCGGCTTCGCGGGCTACCTCGGAGTCTCTCTCCACGAAAAGCACTGGCGACAAAGTGTAGCGAAGGAATGGAAATCCGATCTCCGTGAGTATCAGGAGACGCTGGAGGAACGATTTGCCGCAAGTTCCGTGACTTGCAGCCGCTGCGGTGCCATCGCCACCCCGATCCTCAATTCTCTAGACCGCTATCGCTGCTCCAAATGCGGCAACGAATTCACCGGCGGCAAACACGGTCTGGTCGATGTCGAGGAATTCAAGCGGCTCAATCCCCATCCTTGCGATCGGTCGTACCCGTTGATGCCCTAGCGGCGAACTGCCGTGAGCGGCACAGCGACGCAGCCCTCAGAATTCCACATCCGCCCCGTCGAACACCGGGCCTTCGACGCACGTCCGCCGGTAGTCCCAGCCGCCGGATGGATCGCGGATTTTCTTCACGCAACTGAAACAGATGCCGATGCCGCAGGCCATCGGACTCTCCAGCGAAACCAGGCACGGAACGCCCAACTGCTGGGCGATCTTCACCGTGGCCTCCATCATCGCCTCGGGCCCGCAACAGACGATGCGGCAGGGGCAGGGCGAGCGCTCGACGATCGGGTCGATTAGATGCGTCACGAATCCCGGATGGCCCACCGAGCCGTCCTCGCTGCTAAGCTGCACGTCGACGCCGGCGCGGCGAAAGTCGTCCACACCGGCCAGATACTCGCCGCTGCGGACGCCGTAGCAGAGCGTGACCCGTTTTGCCCGCGGAACCTGCCGCGGCGGATCGCCGTAGACGCGCAAGCCGAGATGCTCGCGGGCCAACGCCAGAAACGGCGTCTGCCCAATGCCGCCGGCGACCATCAGCAAGTGTTCGGCCGGCGCGGGCGGGAATCCGTTGCCCAGCGGGCCCCACACTTCCAGCCGCGTGCCCGCCGGAAACTCGGCCAGCAGCCGCGTCATCTTGCCGACCACCAGATAAACCACGTCGATCGAATGCGGCCGTCCCGCAGCGTCCGGCACAACGTCGTACAGGGCTAGCGGCCGCCCCAGCAGCGGATCGTTGCAGTCGGCCAACCGCAGCATAAGAAACTGCCCCGGCACGATCCGCCCCGCGATCTCCGGGCAAGCAAACCGCAGCCGATACGTATCGCGTGCCAGCCGCACGTTCTCTTCGATCGTCACCGGTCCGTACCAGGCGTTGTCGGCGTAACATGGAGAGGACATCGGGGCTAGGGGCTAGAGATCAGGGGCCAGGGGTCAGGGGTCAGGGAGGAGTGACGAAGCACGAATGACGAATGACGAAGGAAGCACGAAGCCCAAAATCCGAATACCAGATTCCTCCTTCGTCATTCGAGCTTCGTCATTCCCTCGTCATTCGTCATTCGAGCTTCGTCATTCCTTCGTCATTCGTCATTCGTCATTCGTGCTTCGTCATTCCTTCGTCATTCCCCCACCGCTCCCTCGTGCCGCAACGCCTTAACCTCCTCAGCCGTCAGCCGCCGCACGGCCCCGGTCGGCAGCAAGCCGAGCCGCACGGGCCCGACGGCGATCCGCGTCAGACGCAACACCTTGTGGCCGACGCGGGCCAACAGCCGGCGAATCTCGCGGTTCTTCCCCTCGCGCAAAACCATCTCCAGAGTCGTGCTCTCTTTGTGGTGCGATTTGATCTCCATCCGCTCGGCCCGCGCGAAGCCCTCGGCCAGATGGACGCCCTGTTCGAGCTTGTTGAGCACCTCGTGCGTCGGATTGCCGGCCACAACGACGCGATACGTCTTGCTCACGCCGTAACGCGGATGCGTCAGCCGGTTGGCCAGGTCGCCGTCGTTGGTCACGAGGATCAGCCCCTCGCTGTGCAGGTCGAGCCGGCCGATGGTGAAGAGCCGGGCGTTGCGGGCGTCGATCAGATCGACCACGCGAGTTCGGCCCGCGGGGTCGCGATTGGTGCACAACACGCCCGAGGGCTTGTTGACGGCGAGGTATTCGAGCCGGGCGATGTGCAAGACGACGCCATCGACCCGGATCGTCTGTTTGGCCGGATCGACCCGCGTGCCCAATTCGGTGACCGGGCGGCGATCGACTTCCACCCGGCCGGCGGTGATCAGTTCTTCGCACTGCCGCCGGCTGCCGAGCCCCGCCGCCGCCAGCACCTTTTGCAGCCGCTGAAATCCAACGGCGGGGGACTGTCCCGATTTTCGTGCCGACGAAAATGGGACTATCCCCTTTGACGCGGCAGGGCGGCGTTTCCGCGGGGCAGCAAGATGACGTTTCGGCGAATGGGGGCGTTTGGGAGGCATGAATCCCATCATACCCAAACCGCCCCCGGAGGGACAGGAGGCCGACGTTTAATGAGGGTTAGATTGTCGGTGTTGCGTCCCGTTTAGCAGCCGCCGGCACGGCGGCTCGGGTTTTGCGGTAAATGCCCAGGCCGCCGTGCCGGCGGCCGCTAAACGTCACGACATTATCCGTCTGACACGCGATAAACTGCGGGCCCATTGTCTACGCGGAGTTGTCGCCCCGTCAATCCTGCCCTGTCGTTCCCCATCTGGTGGAATTCGTCACCGGATCGGTGTGCCAGCGGGACTGGGAGGGCTCGGCGGGCGGATCCTGATATTCCCGCGGACGGACCGTCGACATATCGGTCGCGCCAACGTCTTCGGCATACGGATCGTATCGCAGCGCCCGTTTCTGTTGGACGTCGGCCGAGCGGGGATGCTCTAAGCTAGGCATCGACGTATGGGCGCAGCCGGCGAACATGCCCAGCGTCGTCAGTCCCGCCGCCAGCCAGCATTTCTTCCTCATGGCGATACCTCCTTACCTGCCGATGGGCCGAGGGCTACACTATCACAGTTAGGGCGCTCGCAGGGGCGGCGATTGTACTGATGCCGTATACTTGCGGAAAGAGTAATCCGTGGTTCGGCGGTGCCGAAAGGGACATCGCCAACTTTCCAATATGACCTAGACTACCCAATTGTCGGAAGAGAACTCGCGAAGAACTCCAATATGCCGCCATTCTTTCCAGACGAGCCGCAACCGCCCGCAACGATGAAGGGCCGCGTCGTGCGAACTGGGCTCACCGTGGCGATTATCGTTGTCGTGGCGGCGGCCTACTGGGTGGTTGTCGGATGGTTGACGCCGGCACCGAATCTCCCCAAGCCCGAGGTTCATTCGGGCGTGGCCCAGCCGTTGCCCTTCCTCGAACTGCGGCCACTGACGGGCGATGCCGCGCCGATCTCCCTGGCGGATATCAAGAATCACGTGACGCTGTTGAACTTCTGGGGCACGTGGTGTCCGCCCTGCCGCAATGAACTGCCCCATATCGCCGAACTTCGGCAGCGCTTCGCCGGCCGCGAGGCGTTTCGTCTGCTGGCCGTCTCCTGTCCGCCCGGCGGGCAGGCCGACGACGTGCAATCGCTGCGAGAGGACACGGCCGCGCTGTTGAAGCGGCTCGGGCTCGATCTGCCCACCTACTACGACCCCGACGCCGCAACGCAATCCGCCCTCGGCAGCGTCATCAACCTGGATGCCTTTCCCACCACCCTGTTGCTCGACCGCCACGCCGTCATCCGCGCCGTCTGGGTCGGCTATCGCCCCGGCGTCGAAACCGAAATGGAGCGGTACATCAGTAAACTCCTGGACGAAGAGAGCAAGCCGGCGGAAAAGCAACACAGAGGCACGGAGAACACGGAGGGAAGAAGTGCGGGTCTTGACACGGTGGGGTGGAGATGACAATTCGGCAGTAATCCGCCCCATCTCCTTTGTATCCCAGACGCGACCGAACGATTATTGCGGACCGATTGGCGTTTTCGGCCTACGCCGATGATTAGGCCTGCATTTCTATGATCCGCCCATCGCAATCAGAATTAACGGGGCGAAACAAAAACGGAACCACGCGGAAATCGGGAGCCTCAGCCACCCCCGCGGGTACTTTGCCGCCATCGAGGTGAAAGTAAAGCAGGACGTCGATAGTTGGAGCGCCTCGGCCGAGGAGCTCTCGCAGCAAATATTCAAGGTTGCCTACCAACCTTCCGGCCTTCGGAAGTGGCTTTTCATCGAAATGCGCTCTGAAGTCCCTTTCGTTTGCTCTGTAGAACTCATCCCAGTTAGCCGGCCTTTGGTCCGACCACCTATCTCGAATCCATCGGAAGATTTCATGCCGCAGGATTTGCCGTCCAGCAAGCACGACGTTCCCGTTCTTGATCGGTTCGCCTGCCCATTTGCTCTCCACCAAATAGACAGCCTTCGGTGTGCCAATGATCGCGTCGAATTCGCCAAACTGGGCGCTCTCATTCCCGCCGGACCGACCAAAACTCGGCCTGTAAATAAGTAGGAGATTGTCCTTCTCGGTCGAATCGTCGCTAAGGGGGCCGATCACGTCCAGCAAATGCCTGGAAAGTGCCCAATAGGTTAGAGCGTCTTCACCATATCCGAGAATCTGCATTTCCCGCCTCCTGGACCAACGTGACTTAATCCGAAAAATCGCAAGCCATCCACCATTCCTTCTCCTGCCTGTCCCAGACAAGCGTGTACGTCATTGCATGTTTTAGGGGCGTTCCCGCTTCGGACTTGAATTCGACTATGACATTAATGAGGAAAGCCGGATACTCTTTGAAGTCCTTTCGATCCCAGAGTTTCGAGTTATTAACGTTCATTATCGTCGGCTTGATAGGCAGGATGCTCTTGATTTCATAGCCAATGGGTGGCGCTGCAATGGCGGTCTTGAGACCGACCATTCCCTCCGTCTTCTCACCCGACATCCATTTTTCCATCGCGGATGCGAGGTGAGCGCGTGCAGCGTCCTGAGAACCTCCACTGTTCATAGGCAGTAAGGTCTTTAAATTCGGCAGGTTTCCAGTTGCCCATAATGTCACGCCGACTGTGACCCCAATGAGCAAGATACCTCCTATGCCAAGAAGAGCCATTGACGGGCCGCCCCGTTTTGTTCTGCCACGGCGTGGAGCGGGTCGGTCTCGCACACCCATCGAGCCACGCAACGATGGCTTCCAGGTCTCGCCGGGAAGATCATCCGGGATCTCGTTCCGACTGGGATTTGCAGGACCTCGGGGTGGCTCACTCGCCAGAGCGTAAATGTCATCGGGCGCTAATTTCGCTGGCGCAACAGTAGGGCGAGAAGCGGCAGGCGAGGGCCGGGCCGGCGTGGAGGTCTGGCTTGCTTCAGCAAGCGGGACAGTAAACGGCGCCAAACACTTCGGGCACTTTGTTTTCTTTCCCGCAGCCTTATCCTCAACCTGGAACACCTTGCCACACTCGGGACAAGCGAAGCGAATCATGGTGATTCCCTTTAGGAGCGAGGAGCCGCCGACGCAGTTCGCGCCTATTATCCCAAGAGCGGGCGGCGGGTGTCAAGCCACCACGCTCACAGTTTACGGCGGTGCAATTCTCTTTCCCGCCCACAATGCCAGCTTCTCGCGGAAAATCTTGGCGTTGTGGCGGATGTCGACCGGGAAACCGGGATGCAAGAGGAAGTCGGTGATTCCGGCCGTTAGCGGATTCGCGGCGGCGAGTTGGCGGATTTCGGCGAGCAGTGCTTCCCGTTGCTTCGGCCCCTTCGGCATTTCGCCTTGACGCGGCTCCAAGATTATCACCGGGCGTTGCCGGCCGGCGGGGCCGACGCCGACCAGGGCGCTGCGGCGGATGGCCGGATGCTGGTTGAAGATCGCTTCGCAACAGATCGGATACATCGGGCCGTCGGCCGTCAGCACCCGATGGGCCACGCGGCCGCAGAACCAGAAACGGTCGCGGTTGTCGAGGTAGCCGCTGTCGCCGATGCGGTGCCACACCGCCGGGCCGTCGGCGATCTTTGACAGCGCGTTCCATTGCGTCCGCGTGACGTAGGCCCGGGTGACCTGCGGCCCAGTGACGATCAGTTCGCCGATTTGTGGTGCAGCCGTCCCGGCTGCCAAAGCAGGCGAGACGCCTGCGTTGCCGGCCTCAGCAGGCGAGACGCCTGCACCACAAGACATCGCCGGGCCACCGCCGGCCGGCAATTCCTCGACCTGGTCGATCGAGCGGATTGGCCCATCGACGATGCGAATCACTTTCCAGCGGATGTCGCGGAACCGCCGCCCGACACAGACGCCTCCACCCTGCCGCGTTCGCGCCGCAGTGCCCGTCAGGTCATCACAGTGGGACAGACATTCCTGTCTGCCGGGAGAAATGCCGCCAGTCTGGCAGACAGGAATGTCTGCCCCACTGACAGGAAAGTCTGCCTCACTGACAGGAAAGTCTGCCTCACCGAAGGGAATTCCGCCCCGGCAGACAGGAATGTCTGCCCCACCGGAAAACCCGAGCACTTCGCTGGCCGAGTTTGAGGCCACGGGCAGCGACTCGGTGGCGCCGTAGGGCGTGTGGACTTCGCCCTCGGGATGGATGCACGCCTTCATGCGGCGGAGCACTTCGGCCGGAATCGGCGCCCCGGCCGACAAGACGCGGCGGATCGTCGGCAGCCGAAGGCCGTTCGATTCGCAGTACCGGCCGACGCGATCCCAAATCGCCGGCGAGCCGAAAGCCTGCGTCGCCCGCCAGTCGTTGGCCGCCTCGATGATCTTCAGTGGATCGACCCGCGCCGGCCGCGACGGGTCCATGTCGGGAATCACCGCGGTGACGCCCATCGCACAGTTGAACAGCCCGAACAGCGGGAAGCAGGGCAGATCGATCTCGCCGGGCTGGATGCCGTAGAACTCGCGAATCTGATCGACCTGGGCGTCGAAATTGCGATGCGAATAGAGCACGCCCTTCGGCGGACCGGTGCTGCCGGTGGTGAAGATGATGGCGGCCGGATCGTCGGGGGAAGCAGAGGGATTGGGGATTGGGGATTGGGGATTAGAAGAGGGCGGAGGGCGAAAGGCGGAAGGCGGAGGGCGAACGGCGGAGGGCGGGCGGGATTGTCCCTCTCCACTCTCCACTCTCCACTCTCCACTCTCCACTGCCGACTGCCCACTGCCGACTGCCGACTGCCGACTGCCCACTGCCCGCAATTGCTCCAACGTAATCCCATCCCAAAACCAACGCCGCCCGACAGTCACGTTGAAGCGGGCCTTTGGAAATCGCCGCCGCAAGAGCCAGCGAACCGCTTGGGCGGCGGGAATCGCGATAAAACCCTCCGGCTCGGCCTCGGCCAGGCAGCCGATCAGGTTGCGGCGGCCCATGCCGGGGTCGATCAGAATCGCCACCGCCCCCGACTTGAACAGCCCAAAGACCAGCGAAATGAAGTCGATGCCCGGCCGAACCAGCAGGGCCAGCCGCGTGCCGGGCGTTACCCCGATCGCGTGCAGTCCGCGGGCGATCCGCTCGCTGTCGTCGTCGAGTTGGCGGAAGCTGACCTGCCGATAGCGCCGCTTGCCGCGGGCGTCGTAGTCGAGCGGTTCGACCACGGCCACCGCGTCGGGCATCGCCTCGGCCACCAGCGAAAGCCGCCGGCCAACATTCATCGTCGCATCCATATTCCTTCCATCATGGCGGGCAGACCGGGGCTGTGCAATGGCCGAGGGTTGCGATCTTCCGATCCGGCAAATAGTATAATTGGGAATGAATCTCTCCTACCTCAGCCTATTGGGAATCGCCGTCGGCCTGGCGATGGACGCCTTGGCGGTTTCGATCGCCGCCGGGCTGGCCGTCGCTGCGGTCACGCCGCGGCATGTCTTTCGCGTCAGTTTCCACTTCGGGCTGTTCCAGTTCATGATGCCGATCATCGGCTGGCTGGCGGGCGGGCAATTGACGGCCTGTTTCGGCCAGTACAACCGTTGGGCGGCGTTCGGATTGCTGGCTTACGTCGGCGGCAGGATGCTATGGGAGGCCCACCGCGAGAAACAGGCCGACAGCGAGCGCGATCCCACCCGCGGTCTGACGCTGGTAACCCTGTCGATCGCCACGAGCCTCGATGCCCTGGCGGTCGGGGTGAGCATGGCGCTGCTGGGCGTTTCGATCTGGATTCCCTCGGTGGTGATTGGGGTCATCACTGCCGCATTGTCGGCGATCGGCATTACGTTTGGCGGCCGCATCGGCCCGCGCTGGCAGCGCTGGGCCGAAGCCGCCGGCGGAGTCGTGCTACTCGCGATGGGCGTGAAGGTTCTGTGGCTGGGATAGCGGCTTCTGCCGCGTCGGGGGCCGCTCTGCTGGCCGCGGCGAGAGCGCGCCATTCGCGCTTCCCGCTGGGGCGCGGCTAAACTCGCCGCAATTACCGCATCTCTTGGCGGCGGAGAGTCAAATTGTCGTCCCACGCCTGAAAATCAAGAACATGTATGTTGACTTTTGTTTTGTTAAGCATAAAATGAATAAAATGACGATTTAATACAGCAGTGGAAGTGGCAAACGATGACACCCCCGACCGTGTCACAGCCGGTGCAAAAAACCTGGCTCGACTACCTCAGCGACGATGATTTGGCGTTCGTCAAACGGTTCGTCTTGGCGTCCGGATCGCTCAAGGAGTTGGCCCAGGTGTATGGAATCAGTTACCCCACCGTCCGGCTGCGGCTGGATCGGCTAATCGCCAAAATCCAGGTGGTGGAGGACCAACAGGTCACGTCGCCTTTCGAGAAGTTGCTGCGGGGGCAGTACGCCGACGGGAAAATCGACCTCGACACGCTCAAGCGGCTGCTGGCCGCACATCGCGAAGAACTGGAGAAAAGCCATGAAGCGTAGCATTGTGTGGGTGTTCGTTTTTTGGCTTGCTGCTTCGCCATCGTTTGCTCAGGAAGTCGTGCGAGAGTTTTCCTGGTCCGAGTTGAAAAGGGCAGGCAAATTATCGGTGGGCACAGTGGAGCCCGGCGGCGCGTCCGGTCCGCGGGAGCGATTGCGAATCGACAGTCCGGTGCGGCAAGGGAAGGGCGACGGTCGAGGGGGCTGGCGAACAACGGTCACCGTACTCGACTTGAAGAACCCGCCCGTCACCAAGAGCTATTACGTTTTCGAGGGAAGCGTCCGCTACAAGGATGTTAAAGGACTGAGCGTAATCGTTGTGGGGGCGTCGCTTCCCGACGGCAAGAAATACTGGGGGCCCGGGGTGGGCTTTGGCAAGCTAGACGCCAAAAAATCTGCGGGGCCCGTTCCAATTGTGCAAGGCACGTCCGACTGGAAACCCTTTACATTGTGGTTCAACAAGGATATCGCTGAAAGAAGTCCCGAAGCGTTTCCCAGCCGAATCACGCTTGAGGTACAGTTTGCCGGCGAAGGGACGGTTTTTCTTGGTCCGGTACGACTACGGGAATATGACACCGCCAGTTTCGAGAGGCTTGTTTACCCCGCACGCCCGCCTCAGCCCGCAAAGCCCTGGTGGACCGACGAAGACGCCGGTTGGATTGGCGGCATCGGCGGCAGCATCGTTGGGCTGCTGGGGGCTGTGATCGGAACCCTCGGTGGACTCGGCAAGGCCCGCCGCTTCGTCGTCGCACTGACGGCAACGCTGGTGGGAGCAGGCGTGTTGAGCCTCATCGTCGGCCTGATCGCCCTGGCACTCGGTCAGCCCTATCCGGTTTACTACCCGTTGCTGCTCTTGGGAATCATCCTCACGGCCGTATGCGGCGGAAATCTCCCCATGCTTCGCCGCCGCTACCAACAGATCGAGCTCCGCAAGATGGCGGCGATGGATGCAAGATGATCGCAATGCCGTCGCACCCCCTTTGACGAGTCGCCTCCGATCGCGTACAAAGAGACGTGTTGGTCGAACGTCACGACTTCCGACGAGAGGTCCCTGCAATGGGGGCCTGTGAACCTGGTCAGGGACGAAAGTCAGCAGCCATAAGCGGTAACCTCCAGGTGCGGTGGACCTCTCGTCGGGGGGCGTGGCAAAGCGGGAAGGGGCCAGGAGTCAGGGCTCAGGGTTCAGATCACGTGCGTGGAATCTGGCCGGTTTCTTGTTCCTGACCTCTGCCCCCTGACCCCTGAACCCTATGTCCCTCATTCCTACGAATTCTGAAACGACGGAATCCCCCGGCTCCTCGCAGCCTTACGTTGTCGTCGCCCGGCGGTACCGGCCGAAGGCGTTCGACGAGTTGATCGGCCAGGAGCACGTTGCCCAGGCGCTGGAGAACGCGATCGCCACCAATCGCGTCGGCCACGCATATCTGTTCACCGGGGCCCGGGGAGTTGGCAAGACCTCGGCGGCGCGAATCCTGGCCAAGGCCCTCAACTGCGAAAAGGGCCCGACGCCCACGCCCTGCAACCAGTGCGACATCTGCCAGAGCATCGGTAGCGGCGAGGACGTCGACGTGCTGGAGATCGACGGCGCCAGCAACCGCGGCATCGACGAGATCCGCCAGTTGCGGCAGAACGCGGGCGTGCGGCCCAGCCGATCGCGGTTCAAGATTTACATCATCGACGAAGTCCACATGCTCACCCGCGAGGCATTCAACGCCCTGTTGAAGACGCTGGAAGAGCCGCCGGAACATGTCAAGTTTATCTTCTGCACCACCGAGCCGACGAAGATCCCGATTACGATTCTCTCGCGCTGCCAGCGCTTCGATTTTGCGGGCATTTTGACCCGCTCGATCCGCCAGCGGCTCGAACAGATCGTGGCGGCCGAGGGGGTCGAGGCCGACGCCGAGGCCCTGGAGATCATCGCCCGGCGGGCGGCCGGCTCGATGCGCGACAGCCAATCGCTGTTGGAGCAACTGCTGGCATTTGCGCCCGGCAAAATCACCGTGGCCGACGTTCACGGAATGCTCGGCACCGCGGGCGAGGAGCGGTTGGCGGCATTGATCGGCCACGTGATCGAGCGAAACGCCGCCGGGGCGCTGGCCGACCTCGACGCGGCACTGACCGCCGGCGTGGACGTCGCCCAGTTTATCGAGCAGATCTTCGGCTGCCTCCGCGACTGCATGGTGGCGGCCGTCGGCTGCTCGAACGAGGCGTTTCTCTACACGTCCCCTTCCGGGGCTGAAGGCATTGCGGCGGCCGGCAAGCAGTTGGGGCTCGGCACGCTGCTGGCGGTCATGCAGATTCTCGATCAGACGCTCTACCGAATGCGATACAGCACGCAGGGCCGCATCCTCGCCGAACTTGCCCTGGTGCGAATCTGCGAGTTGGAAGATTTGGACGATCTCTCCGAGATGATCGCCCAACTCCGGTTGGGCGTGCCCGTCGAGGTGAACGCCGCCGCCCCGTCGGCTGTAAAAAAAAAGTATGACACTGCCGTAGGAAGCGTTTCTGGAAGCGTGGGCGTTCCGCCGGCCGACCGTAGGGCAGGCAGCCTGTCTGCCGCCAGCAGCACGGGCGTTCCACCGGCTTCCCACGGGCAAGATGCCCGTGCTACGGGAGATGCGGGTTGGGGTGGCAGTTGCACTGCCACCCCAGGGGCGGCAGTACAACTGCCGCCCCAACCGATCGAACCCGCGGTCGAGCTTACCGCCCAGAATGCGGTCGAGGTATGGAGTCACGCCTTGGCGGGTCTGTCGGGGATGGTGGTCGATCAGGCGAGACATTTCGACTCCATAGCATTTCTTGCGCAAACCGGCTGGTCATTCGCTTCAAGCCGGTATATGATTTCTCCAAAGGTTTTTGCGAGCGGCCCGAGCAACTGGCCCGCTTCGAAAAGAGCTTGAGCGAACTGACCGGGCAGCCGATCCGGGTCGAGTTTGCCCTGACGGCCGATGAGCCGGGCGAGCCGGTGGCGGCGGTGCCGGTCGCCTCACCCCACCAACGGCGGATCGAGGCGATGCAGAACCCGTTGGTTCGTCGGGCGGCCGAGTTGTTCGGTGCCCAAGTCGTTGACGTTGTCGATCCGCCGCGGAGGGAGTAA
The DNA here is from genome assembly GCA_963823895.1 of uncultured Planctomycetaceae bacterium. Classification (GTDB taxonomy): domain Bacteria; phylum Planctomycetota; class Planctomycetia; order Pirellulales; family Thermoguttaceae. The sequence goes on along the minus strand of CAWGNG010000036.1, from coordinate 19,963 downwards.
ACCGTCGTGTTCAAAGGACTTGCCAACATCGGCGCCCTGCTGAAACAGGCCCAGCAACTCGGCGGCCAGATGGGCCAGCTCACCGAGGAGATGAGAAGACGCCGCGTCACCGGTTCGGCCGGCGGCGGAATGGTCGAAATCGAGGTCAACGGGCTGATGGAGGTCCTCCGCTGCCACATCGACCCGCAATTGGTGGCCCAAAACGACCCGGAGTTGCTCGAAGACCTGGTGATGGCGGCCGTCAATCAGGCCATTAGCAAGGGGAAGGAGATGCACGCCGAGTCGCTTCGCGATCTTACCGGCGGCCTGCCCCTGCCCGGCGGCTTCCGCGAGGCCCTGGAGAAGTTTGCCGGAACGGAAGAGGAGGAGGGGGAGAAGGGTTAGCGAGTAGTGGATAGTGGTTAGTGGCTAGTAAACTCCGACCGCAGGCCACTACCCACTGCCGGCTGCCGACTGCCCACTTACGCATGTCCGAACTTACCCAATCCGTCGTCCAACTAGTCAACGAGTTCGCAAAGCTGCCCGGCATCGGCAAGAAGTCGGCCGAGCGGCTGGCGTATCATATTCTGCGCATTCATCGCAACGAGGCGATGGCGCTGGCCGACGCCATCCGCAACGTGAAAGACAACGTACAGTACTGTCGCAGGTGCTATAATTTAGCGGAAGGAGAACTGTGCGCGATATGCCAGGATCCGAGCCGACAGCAGGACGTTCTGTGCGTCGTCGAGCAACCGCGCGACCTGATGGCGCTGGAGCAGTCGGGCGTGTACCGCGGACTCTACCACGTGTTGCTCGGCAGGATCGCCCCCTTGGACGGCGTGGGGCCCGAGCAACTGACGATCGACGCCCTCGTCCGCCGCGTGCGCGAGGGGGGCTTCAAGGAGATCATCATGGCGACCAACCCAACGGTGGAAGGGGACGGCACGGCGTTGCACATCTCCAACCTGTTGGCCGGTTTGCCGATCCATATCACCCGCTTGGCCCGCGGCATAACCACGGGCAGCGTGTTGGAGTTTGCCAACAAGGAAATCCTTGCCGACGCGATGACAGGGCGACAGGAGTTTTAGGAAAGTCGGCAGTCGGCAGTCGGCAGTAGAGCGTGCCAAGCCGCAAGCGGCTTGATTCGTCATTCACCGTTCATCATTCATCATTCAGCACTCAGCATTCGTCATTTTCCTGGCCCCTAGCCCCTAGTCCCTAGCCCCTCACCCCGCCCCCTCCCATGCGACTCTCTCTCGGCCAAGAACTCCGAATGGTGCAGAAGCAGGTGCTCGCGCCGCGGATGATCCAGTCGATGGAGATTCTGCAACTGTCGATCCTCGCTTTGCAGGAGCGAATCGAACAGGAGATGGAGGAGAATCCGATCCTGGAGTTGCAGGAGGAGGAACCGGAAGCGGAGCCCGAGCCGGCGGCGGGCGAGGCGGAAGATCGCAAGGCCGACTCCCCCACCGACGAAGAACGCGAGTTGGTGATCGACGAAGCCCATTCGAACGAAGGGGACTTCGAGCGGCTGCTGAAGATGGACGAGGAATGGCCCGACCACTTCGAGGAGCGCTCGCACGGCTCGCGCGGCGAGATCGAGGAGGCCGGCGAGCGGAAGACCGACGCGATGGCCAACATGATCGCCCGGCCGCAGTCGCTGCAAGACTATCTGCACGACCAGTTGGGCTGGTTCGACATCGAGCCCGAGTTGCGGGCGATGGCCGACCGCATCATCTACAACCTCGACACGAACGGCTACTTGCAAGGCCGGCTCGAAGACCTGCTGGACCCAAACGGCGACGACGAGCAAGCGGCCTTGGCCCAACGGGCGTTGGCCCTGGTGCAGAAGCTCGACCCCCGCGGCGTCGGCGCCCGCGATCTCCGCGAGTGCCTGCTGCTGCAATTGATTCCCGGCATACCCTATTACGAGCAACTGCGAACGCTGATCGCCAACCACTTGGAAGATCTCGAGCACAACCGGCTGCCGGTGATTTCCCGCAAGACCGGCTACTCGATCGAATTGATCCAGACGGTGCTCGGCGAACTGCGGAAGCTGAATCCCAAGCCCGGGGCCGATTACAACAACATCGCCGTTCCACCGGTCACGCCGGACGTGTTCGTCGAGCTCGACGAGAACGGGAAATATCGCGTGCGGCTGGAAGAAGGGGACACGCCCAGCCTCTTCATCAGCCCCTACTATCGCCGGCTCTTCCAAGACCCGGCCACCAGCGAGGAAACCCGCGAGTACATCAAACGCAAGATCAATTCGGCCCAATGGCTGATCGATTCGATCGAGCAGCGCCGCAACACGCTTTTGAAGGTCGCCCGCGCGATCGTCGATTATCAGAAGCAATTTCTCGACAAAGGCCCCGAGGCGATCGAGCCGTTGAAGATGCAGCAGATCGCCGACCAGGTCGGGGTACACGTCACCACGGTCAGCCGGGCGGTCGATGAGAAGTGGATTCAGACGCCGCGGGGGATTTTCCCCTTGAAGCGTTTCTTCTGCGGCGGCACCACCAGCGCCGACGGCGAAGAGGTGGCTTGGGACACCGTGCGGCTGAAGTTGCAGGAGATCGTCGATAGCGAAGACAAGCAGCACCCGTGGAGCGACGACCAACTCGTCCAGCAACTGGCCGCCCACGGCATCACCGTCGCCCGGCGAACGGTGACGAAATACCGCAAAGCGATGGGCATTCTCAGCTCCCGCCAGCGCCGCGACTGGGGCGGGGAAAAGAAGTCGCAGCAGGCGACGAAACAGTAGCCGGGAACCAACACTACATCGCGGTGTTCACCACGGGGACGCGGAGAACACCGAGGCGGAACGAACGGAACCACAGATAAACACGGATGCACACTGATAACAGTGGCGGAATCCATGTCGCGCCCCGCACTATCTGTGTTCATCTGTGTCTATCTGTGGCTCTTGTTTCTTTCTGCCCGCACTCTCCGTGCCCTCCGTGTCTCCGTGGTCGGCTTCGCAGCCATTAGGTGAGCGCTGTAGTGTTACCTTGTGCCTGTTGCTTCACCACCTCGACGCTTCTCTTCAGGCTTCAGGCGAAATTCCGTCCCCGGATCAGGCGCGTCGACGCGCTGCACGCGAATACCGGCCGCGCCGGGCAGCGGGCACTTGCTCTCGCATATTCCGCAGCCGACGCAGAGATCGCGATCGACGTACGGCTGCTGAATGTCCACCTCTTCCCCATTCTTGTCCTTGATCGTGATCGTCGCAAGAATCTTAATCGCCTTCTCTGGCGTGGGGCACATCTCCTCACAAACTATGCACGGAGTCTGTTCGGCCCAGGGCAGGCAACGCGAATGATCGAAATACGCCTTGGCCGTCGGATGAGCGTGCTTGGCTTCGACGGTCAGACGCGGAATCGCGCCGGTGGGACATACCTGGCCGCAGAGCGTGCAATCGTATTCGCAACTGCTCTTTTCGGCGATGAAGCGGAGGTCCAATCGCGGCGAGAAAATCCCCTCGACGCCCGCTTGCAGCGCGGTCGGTTGCAGCACGTTCGTCGGGCAGACCTTCATGCACTCGCCACAGCGGATGCACAAGGCGAGGAACTCTTTCTCGTCGGCCGCTCCCGGCGGACGCAGCAGGTATGGATCGACCGGCGTTGGGCGAGCCAGCCGAACCACCGCCGCTACGCCCGGGATGCCCACCCCCGCCGCAATCCCCACCAACAGCCCCCGCCGCGAGAGATCAACCGGCCGCGGCGCACGACTCGATCTCTTCCGTCCCCAGATTTTCCAGTTGAAGCGGAAGCCGACTATGCCTTTGGGGCAACTATCGACGCAATCCATGCACAGATTGCAGGCCTCGGCGGAAAAGTCGCTGTTTCTCGCCGCGGTGGGGCAGACATTCTTGTCTGCCTCCCGAGATGCGGCAGATAAGGCAGACAAGAATGTCTGCCCCACTGGGTCAATCGCCCCCATGCGGCATCCGGCGGCGCAGTCGCCGCACGACTTGCAGACCACCACGGGCGACCGCTTCAGCAACGACCACCAGCCTAGCAAACCGAACATCGCTCCCGCCGGGCAAAGAAAGCGGCACCAGAATCGCCGCGCCACGAGTTCCAAGGCGAAAATCGTTGCCAGGATCGCGGCCGACACTCCCGCGAGATGGAACGTCATCGCTTGGAACGGAAGCACGTGCTTTCGCACGAACGGGTGAACGGCGTCGGCGGCCGAGCCGCTGCCGATCCAGCCGAAGCCGGCCTCGACGCCACGGTGCAGCATCGGATCGGCCCAAAATGCCAGCCCGCGAACGAGTAAGCAGAAAGGATCGACCAGCCCGACCAACGGAAACGCGAAGACGGCGGCTAGCAGGACCGCGATCAGTAGCACGTAGCGAACCGCACGACCGGCCTGCATTGGCCGACCGCGGGCCGTTGGCCCCCTGCTATTGCCAGAATTTTGCGACGAGGCGGCCAGCCAGCGATTCGTGCGACGTGTGATCGGACGCAGCGCGAAGTGGAACCCGTCCAACAGCGTTCCCAGCGGACAAACCCAGCCGCAGAAGAAACGGCCGAAAACCAAGGTCAACGCCACGACGATCGCCGCCGGCCAAAAAACGGCCAGAAATTGTCTGGTGGCCAGCATCGCCGCCGATCCGACTAGCGGATCGAGTCGGAAGAAGGTGTTTTCGCCGCCCGAGAGATGATCGGCGCCGCTAAACTCCGTGCGACGGAACAACCACAGGAATGCCGCAAGCAGGGCAAACTGCGCCGCGCGTCGCCACCATCGCCAGGGAATCCACAAAGGACGTCGCATGATTACTGTCGTACTCCTCACGCTCCGCGTGAGGCGAAGCATCGCCAACCTCACGCGGAGCGTGAGGAGTACGACGGGAGATCCGCCACCCGTTGATTTGCCGGCCGCTTACGCTCTAACGATCTTCACCTTCGAGAGATCCATCTCGCCCAAGCCCATCTTCGCCGCCGCGACGGTAGGACGTATCTCCGCCGGCTTCATGCCGAACAGCGTCGTGGCGTAAGCGTCTGCCGCCACCGTGTCGGTCGAGGCGATCAGCGTGTCGAGCACCTTCACGTCCTTGAGGTTTCCGCCGCTCGGCCCGTTGCGCAACAAAATGCGGGTGGCGTCGATGATCGTCAACTTCGGCCGGACGACCAGATTCAGATCGGCGAGGCATTGCGGGAGTTTCTGGTGGATCGCGCCGCGGTTGCCGCCGAGCACGCCCATGATGTTCTTCAGCCCGAGCGTCAACTTCGAGAGGACGTGGTGCTTGGCGATCGGCACGTTGATGTAGCAGTCGCACTCCGCTTCCAGCGCGTCCTTGTAGAACTGGAACTCTTGAATCGCTTTGCCCTTCTCGATCTTGACCGGCACGTACCGATCTTGATCGGGAAACGGGCACTGTGCCCGGCTGTCGCCGATCGACTCGACCGCGGCCTGGATTCCGCTGCGGCTGTAACATTGCCGTTGCTCGTTGCAGGTGCGATCGAAGACGAGAACCCGCTTGGCCCCGGCGTCAAGACATTGCTGAACGACGGCTTTGATCACGTCGGGATGGGTGTTGGCGGCCTGCTCGGGCGTGCGAGCCCAGCCCATATTCGGCTTCACCACCACGCGGTCGCCGCTATGGACGAAGGCGGCGATGCCGCCAACGGGCTTCAACACCGCGGCCACCAGTTCTTTGTAATCCTTCCCCTTCGCCACCGACAAAAGCGGCTTGCTCCGCGGCTTCTCTTCGGCGGCTAGCACCGAGGCGACGTTGAAAACGGGCGCGGCCAGCACGGCGCCGGCCGACCATGCCGCAACCTGCTCGATAAACTCCCTGCGGTCCATCATGAGTCTCCAGAGACAATAGAAACGTTCCGTGACTGCAGTCACAGAATGGCAAGGTGGGATTTCTCGTCACGCCCCGCAAGCCGCGGGCGCCCCCCATGACGTAGCTCCCCTCATTTTCGCCGCAGAGACCGCCGCGTGTCAAGCAAAGTGCATGGAAACGGCGGGAAAGTCGCAAAGTCCTTCGTAGCACGGCCATCTTGGCCGTGACACACGGGCAGGATGCCCGTGCTACCGCCGAATTCTCGACATTGCAGTCCTCGTGCGCGGAAACGGCTGCCATTGACAATTCGTCGTAACGGGGAACAATAGGCTCAGAAGAGGGGACGCAAGATGGTTTCGCTCTGGAAGACTGCCAAGACGGGGGGAGTCAGGCGCGCGTCTTCGTAGCACGCGGTTTTGCGTTGGTCTTCTTGGCCTTGGCGGAAAGCCGCGACAGTTGCAGTACCAGTCGCAGCGCCTCATTGACGGCCGAATCGGTGGGAAACGCCTTGGCGACCTCCGGCTCCAGCAACACAAGGTTCGTTCCCTCGCGGAATCGCGCCGCGTACTTGCCTCGTACGCCGCTCTTCAGGAGTTGCCCAAGGTCGTATTCGGGACGTAGATCATCAGCCATTTCGTCTTTTGACTTCGTTTTCATAGGTCTGTCGCTCCCTGCGGAGCTTGGCCCAACCCGCGGTGCGGATCGCCCTTGGGAAGCATCGCAATATGCACCTTGCGGCCATGCTCCTGGAACATATACACCAGGTTTTCGCCATCAATTAGAGTGATTGGCTTGTCCTTTGCAAATTCGCGGCTATCGCGACCGTAATGACTCGTCGTTACGAGAATTCCCTTCGTTGCTCCCTCGGCTATCATGGTACCGTAAAGGTCCCGCACGGCCGACACCGGTACAACAATGTTGTATCTCTTAGCTTGGATGACGAACTTGCCGCCACGAATCGGGTCTGGATCAAACGCAATTGCGTCGACTCCTCGATCTCGACTAGCCTGGGTGACTCTAACTTCAGCCCCGGTCTTACCGAACACCTTTTCAAATAGTTCCCGCACGAGATGCTCAAAATCTTCCCATTCCATTGCGGCGAGATTGTCCTCCGGGCGGAGGTCATCTAACACCTCTTTCGATTCCACGAAGCGATCGTCAGCCCTGTTCAGTTCCATGATCGGTTTGACGGGCGCCAACATCATTAGCGGTCCAGCAGTGATTCCCTTGAATCCACGGATGCATTCCTTCGGAGAAACGCGTGCTAGGTCCAAGTCGGCGAACGGCTTGCGGGGCGCCTCGCAGCTTATAATGCAGGATGTGAACTCCTTTCCCGTCTTACGATCGATGCCGCGCACCCAACCGTTAAAGACGACCGCCTCAATCCGAAGCGAACAGTCGCCGACGAAGACCTCCCTAATCGTTCTTAACGCAATCTGATGAATAACGTTGTCGTAGAATGCCTCGAAGTCCTTCGGCTTCATTTCCACCGGCTTTATCGTCTTACGGGAGGCAACGTACTTGTACTCAATGATGTTCGGAATGTCCGCAGGTTCTGGGAGCCAGAAATTCACGACGAGCGTCTTGCTCGGCTCGTCGAAACGAACATCTGGCTCACCGGCAACTGGTTCTGGGTAGAATGACTGATCGAGGACCATTTGCGCGTAACGTTCGATTGCTTCGGCCGAGCCGGATTCATAGCGGGAACGGAAGGCGACGATAGCGTCGTTGTGGGCCTCTTGCTGCGCAATAAACTCGTTTCGGGCCCGTACATAGTCGTTCTTCTGTGTCTCAAGGTCGCGATTGTATGCTCGGACTGCGGAGTTGTACTCATCCGCTACCTCCCGCTCACGCGCGCGGTACTCCCGAAGGCGCTTGGTAAAGTCAGCTTTAGCAATCTTCGTCGCCCTCTCAAACGCTTCTGCCGCCCTGGCGTTGCGTTCAAGCCGCTGCCTTCGCAGGAAAGGCAAGATGACTTCCCAGAAACGGGGGGGCTCCGGGATCGGAGAAGAGACAAGCAACTCCGTGGGCTCTGGCCCGAGTAGGCGCAGGCGTATTTCGTCCTTATCTGGTTTCGGATGGTTGAAGTGGAACGCATCAAACGCTCGGCGATCCAAGAGTTGGTCCCAGTCGATCGCAAAGTCGTCATTCAGGCTTCCGGCAAGAACCTTCCGGAATGCGTCGATGTTCTGACAGGCGGTCGCTGTGTCTTCTTCCGCCCGTCCCTTAAGGCTCTCGACGTGCTGCCTAGCTGCTTCCCGTTCCGAATTCTTCTCCGTTTGTTGCCGCTTGCGGTTCTCCTGCTCAGCCCACTTCGACAACTGCGCCTCGGCAAGCCATTGAAGTTCGTTCTGGGACATGGCCCGGATGATTTTGCTGGCTCCCAAGTACTCGTTGCGGACCACTGCACGGTAAGGATACTGGGAAGGCACGACGACACCTCCGGCGACATGGCTCCTCAGGGGCAACTCTTCTATTCTAGCATTTCCCGGATCGAGCCGAAGAGGTAATTGCTGTCGTCTGGGCCGGCCGGCAGTTTCTCAACGGTTGGGAGCGGGAAGTTCTCGTTGGCGTAGATTCGAACCATTGTCACGCATTCTCGTTTTCGACAATTTGCCGGTCGATTTCGTCACGATGCATGCGTTCGTACGCCCACGCATTGACAAGGTCTTCGGCGCGAAGCGTTGGATAGCTCTTGAGAATGTCGGCCTCGCTCGCGCCGAGCCGCTTCAATTGAACAAGCGACCAAACCGGGATGCGAGTCCGAATAATACACGGCTCGCCGCCACAAACAGCCGGGTCGCTTTCAACGCCGGGGGTGACCGCGCCCAAATCGCGGGCGACAGACACGAAGAGTTGCGATTTTTCGCCTGGAGTCAAGGTGTTTAGCAGTGCTTCGACTTGCTGCAGGTTGGTCATTTGACCGATCCTTTCCAACCCTGATCCCTCATCCTTCTTCTATTTCACCATCAGGTTTCCCTCGCGGAAGGCGGCGGCCATGGCCAGCGGTACTTCGGCTTCGGCGAGGACAACTCCGGCGCGGTTGCGGGCGACCTGGGCCTTCATCTCTTGCTCGCGGGCCGTGGCCAACGCCCGCCGCTCTTCGGCCTTCGCCCGGGCGACGCGCGTGTCGGCCTCGGCCTGGTCGGCTTGCAGCCGGGCGCCGATGTTCTGGCCCACGTCGATGTCGGCGATGTCGATCGAGACGATCTCGAACGCCGTTTGCGCGTCCAGCCCGCGCTTCAATACCGCCTTCGAGATGCGGTCCGGATTCTCCATCACTTGCAAGTGGCTGTCCGACGAGCCGATGGCGGTGATGATCCCTTCGCCCACCCGGGCGATGATCGTCTCCTCGGTGGCGCCGCCGATGAGCTGCTCGATGTTCGTCCGCACGGTGACCCGCGCGCGGACCTTCAACTCGACGCCGTTCTTGGCGATGGCGCTGAGGGTGGTCCGCTGCGATCGCTTGGGGTCGGGGCAGTCGATCACCTTCGGATAGACGCTGGTCTGCACGGCGTCCAACACGTCGCGGCCGGCCAGGTCGATCGCCGCGGCGCGGTCGAAATCGAGATCGATGTCGGCGCGATGGGCGGCGATGATCGCCTTGATCACGCTGGGGACGCTGCCGCCGGCGAGGTAATGGGCTTCGAGCCGCCGCGTGGTCACGCCGGTGTGGCTCTCCTGCGCGATGCCCGCCTGCACGGCCATGATCTTCCCCTGCACGATAGTCCGGGCATTGACCCGCCGAAAACTCATGCCGATCAGGCTGAACAGGCTGATATTGGCGCTCGACATGTACGCCTGGAACCAGATATTGCCGTAGTTGATGACGACGGCCACCAGCACAAGCGCAAGAAAGGCCAGCACGACGCCACCGACGACATAGGGCATCGCTTGGGCAAACAGGATCGGAATCCGGATGAGCATAGTGTTTTCTCCGTGCGAGTCGGCGAAAGACTGTTGTACTCTTAGCATAGTCGAAATGCGAGCGGGTGAAAAGCACCCCGCGGCGAGGGGGCGGTGGCTGTGCCGCTGCCTCGTCTTTCTCTATCATGGTGCCGGGGAGGAAAAAGCTCGCGTGGACGCCGCTTGGGTGCAAAACTACGATCCGCTCGGCTCGGCCGCTCTTTCGACGGCGGCGGCGGGGCTGCCGATCGTCGTGCTGCTGGGACTGCTGCTCGCGGGCGTGGCGGCGCCGCGGGCGGCGCTGGCTGGATTGCTCGCCGCGCTGGGCGTGGCCGTCGGCGTCTTTCAGATGCCCGCCGCCGCTGCCCTGGCCGCGGCCGGCTACGGCGGATGCTACGGGCTGCTGCCGATCGGCTGGATCGTCCTGGCCGCGGTGTTTCTCTATCAACTCACGGTTCGCTCCGGCCAGTTCGACATGGTGAAACGCTCGGTGACGGCGATTTCGCCCGACCAGCGGATGCAAGCCCTCTTGATCGCCTTCAGCTTCGGCACGTTTCTGGAAGGAGCGGCCGGCTTCGGTACTCCCGTGGCCATCTCGGCCGCATTGCTGATCGGCCTGGGCTTTTCGCGGCTCTACGCCGCGGGGCTAGCCCTGTTGGCCAACACTTCGCCCGTCGCCTTCGGAGGCGCTCGGCACGCCGATCATCCTGCTGGCAAAAGTCTCCGGCATCAACGAAATGGCGCTCAGCCAGATGGCCGGCCGGCAACTGACGCTCTTTTCACTGATCATTCCCGCGTGGCTGGTCGCGGTGATGTCGGGCTGGAAGGGGGTGAAGGGCTGCTGGCCGGCGATCCTCGTCTGCGGCGGCAGCTTCGCCACGATCCAGTTTTTCACTTCGAACTTCCACGGCCCCGCGTTGGTCAACGTTGTCGGCGGCGTCGGCTCGTTGCTGGCGCTGACCGTCTTCCTGCGATTCTGGCAGCCGAAGGAAATCTGGCAGTTCCCGGAGGAGAACGCAGATCTCGCGACACAACAGCCGCTCGCGGTTTCGCAAGACCCCCTGACTCCAGAACCGGAGTGGCAGTGCAACTGCCGCGCCAACAACGGCCTTCCCTCTCCCCTCTCCTCTCTCACCTCTCCCCTCATCTCTCCCCTCGCGCCGCGGCAGGTCGTTTACGCCTGGATGCCGTGGGTGCTGCTCTCGGCGATGGTGTTCCTCTGGGGCTGGCCGGCGTGGAAGACGTTTCTCAGCGGTGGCAGCAAGGAGAAGCCGACGTGCATGGCCGGCGTCGGCAGCTTGACCTTCGAGCTGCCGGGACTGCACAAACTCGTCTATCGGGCCGCACCGGTGGCGGACGTATCGCCGGGAACCAGCCGCGCAAAATCGCCCGAGCCGGCTGTCTATGAACTCAACTGGCTTTCGACGACCGGCACGGGCATTTTTCTGGCGGCGATTCTGTCGGCGTTCTGGCTGCGCATTCCGCCGCGAGTCTTTTTCGGCGAGTTCGCCCGCACGGTCTTCCGCGTGCGTTGGGCCCTGTTCACGATCGCCTGCATGTTGGCCCTGGCCTTCATCACGAAGTTCAGCGGGGCCGACGCCACGCTCGGGCTGGCCTTCACCCATACCGGTTGGCTTTATCCGTTTTTCGCACCGCTGTTGGGCTGGCTGGGCGTGGCCCTGACCGGCTCCGACACCTCGTGCAACGCCCTGTTCGGCAGTTTGCAACGAATCACCGCCGAGCAGTTGGGCTTGAATCCCGTGTTGATCGTGGCCAGCAACAGCACGGGCGGGGTGATGGGCAAAATGATCGACGCCCAGAGCATCGTCGTCGCCGCAGTGGCCACCGGCCAATCCGGCGGCGAAGGCCGCATCCTCCGCTTCGTCTTCCTCCACAGCATCGTGCTGGCCGCACTGGTCGGTCTGTTGACGCTCGCCCAAGCCTATTTGCTGCCGTGGATGATTCCGGCGGCACAGTAATGACGAGTGGAAGGTGACGCCCCTTACAGCATTGATCCAGGTTTCTTCTTGGGCTATGCTCCGGGTTGCTGGATTGGTGGTGCGAGATGGAAACCATCGCAAAACACGAAGAAACATGACAACCAAACTTGCACCAGTCGCGATTGTTGCTCTTTTGTCATGGAGCTGCGCCGGACTAGCAGTCGAGCCGAAAGACCCGAAAAACGCCAAGGCCGGTGAGGTTACCGCACATTCGGAAGGTCTGCATGGCTACATTGGCTTCAGCACGACCCGTCCGGCCGAGCGGTCCGAGTACAGTGCGGGCATGGGTTTCTACTCCGCGGTCTGGCCACTGATTGACCGGCCGTTGGCCGACTTTCAGATCGGTCTGGCCAGCACATGGATTCTTCCGGACAACTCCGACGACAAAGACAAGCCGCTGGCTCCAGAAGGCACGCTGGCTCGCAAGTGGCCGGAGCGAGGCCCCACGTGGGAGAGCGTATTTCAGACCGTGGAAGGCGGCCTGGGCTACTGGGCAGGCAACCATTTCCGCTACGGCCCGCCGAAGTTCAGCATGAATGGCACACCGCAGTGTTACGACTACGAGGTCGGTTCGCCTGGGTGGTCCTTCTTCTACAGTAACGAAGCCCTGCCGGATCATCGATTGGGTATTGCCCAACTAAGCAACCGCTTACTGATTCCGCCCGACGGGTTGCCTTTTCAAGGAAACCCCAAGGGCCAGTTCCTGGGCTACACGTACATGGCCCTGCCCTTCACAGACCCCACGGTCGCGGACCCGCCCACGGGCGACCAGAGTTGGACCTGCTTTCTCAGTGCGGCGAACTTCAAAGGGCCGATCGCTTTCTTCATTCCGGAGACCTGGAGCAAAATCGGAAAGCTTTTCAAGTATCCCTACATTTATGGACGTGGGCTTGATGCCCGTCCGGGCAACATGGGCGGCGGCGCCATGGAGATCAACACTGTGCCGCGTTTCGATGCCCAGGACGCGCGAGGAGTCCTCTATTCCAAGATACCCAAATTGCAGTTCCCGGTGGACCACCAAGGAAGGACCGTGCTGGTGGAAGACGTGACCTATTACTCCAAGGCGGCCCTCTACCATGCCTTCAAGACGTGGCGAAACGGCGGCCCGCTCTGCTCCGGGCGATTCGACGAGAAGGGTGCGTGGAAGCCCACGCTGACGACATCCACCACCCACTACGACCAAGCCGGCAAGAAAATCACCGGTGTCGAGCGGGTCTTCAACACCAAAGTGTTTGAAGGCAACGTCTGGGGCCTGGAGTGGTTCAACAATAACGTCAGCCCCAAAGGTCGATTCCCGCAATACTACAAACGTGTCAGGGAGGAATGCGTTGCGATAGCGGCCCGCGACGTACCAGCGGCGACGCGATTGCCGTCGCAGGAGTTCAAATTGGCCGGGCGGGGTGAGCCCTACACTTCACCCACCACCGCCGCCTGGAGCCGGCCCGGCCCGAAAATCGGGCCGTTGACGGTCAGACTCGTCGACGGTTCCTTGGTGACGTACTCGTGGTACCGTTTTATCGATCAGCCGTCCTTTCAGCAGTACGATTGGAGTGAGGCGAAGAAGGCGAAGTTACAGGGCTTTGTGGAGAAGATTCATGCGAACTGGCCGATCAACCGGACCTACATGACGCCTCCCAGCCGCGGAGTGCTGGTCAAACTGGATCCGGCATTGATTGTGACTCCGCCCAAAGGCCTGGAGGTGGGTTACGTCCCCATCGTAACGCATCAATCAGCACCTAAGTGAACAGTGGCGAGGCACTATCTTTCTGACCCCGGCGGCTAAGGCCGCATCCTCCACTTCGTCCTCCTCCACAGCATCGTGCTGGCGACGCTGGTCGGCCTGTTGACGCTCGCCCAAGCCTACTTGTTGCCGTGGATGATCCCCACTGCATGGTGATGGCGGGGCGCGGAAAACCGACCGATAATACCTTTCCTTGCCCCATCCGTCCCACCACAACCTTCTCCTTCAAAAGGAGTTCTTATGCACAGCGGAAATCGCCTACGGGCCCGTTCTTGTTCTTCAGTTACCTGTCTGATTCTCATGGTCTGCCAGGGGCTCTTGCTTGTTGGCCCTGCCGCGGTTGTCACTGCGGCGGAGAAGACGACGCAGAAGCTCGTACGAGTGCCGACCGAAGGCTTCGTTTGGCCGAATGAGCCGCCGAAGGGCTGTCCCTTCGAGCAGTCGAAGCAACTCGCCCAAGTCTATTTCACCGGGGCCTATCACCATCGATCCTACGGCGACACGTGGTACCCCTGCTGGGCGTCCGACGGCAATCTGTATTCGCCCTGGACCGACGGCGTGACGGAGGGCGTCACCAGCATCTCGTTCAACAATGGTCCCGATTGGAAGGACGCAACCACCGGCAATGCGGTGATGATCGGCGACGATCCCGAGGATCTGACGATCAAGAACACCTCGCCGGTGCAGAAGGCGAGCCCGAAGCCCTATCAGGGCCGCTATCCTTGCGGCAGCCTGGTTTACAACGGCGTGTGGTATTACGGCACCTACTGCCTGGCGCCGGACCCGTACACCAAGCACAAGGGCTTCCTGTACAACTGGCCGATTCTTGGGCCGATGCCCGGCTTCCGCATCTCGACCGATTACGGCAAGACCTGGACCCCCTCGCCGCTTTCGCCGGAGAAGCCGCTCTTCCCCGAGCCGGCGAGACACTGCGGGGCGGTCAAAATGGGCGCGCCCCACTTCGTCGATTTTGGCAAAAACATGCAGTATTCGCCGGACGGCAAGGCATATCTGCTCGGCATGGGCGCGGAGGAAAATGACCCCAAGCCGCGCTACGCCAACTTGAGCTGGATCTCGGCCGACCAGATCTATCTCGCCCGCGTGCGGCCCAGCATCGCGAACATCAACGACCTCACGAAGTACGAACTCTTCGCCGGGCATGACCCGGCGGGCAGGCCGGTCTGGACCAACGATTTCGCCAAGATCAAGCCGCTGCTCGATTGGAACAACAACATGGGCGTCGCCACCGTGACCTACGACCCGCCGCTGAAGAAGTATCTGATGTGCGTGACCGACGGCTGGCCGACCTGCGCGAGGATGCACACGTACATTCTCGAAGCCGACGCTCTGACGGGCCCCTGGCGGCTGGTGACGTATTTGAAGGACTTTGGCGAGCAAGCCTATTTCGTCAATTTCCCCTCGAAGTTCATCAGCGCCGACGGCCGAACGCTTTGGCTCTGTTATTCGGCCAACTTCGCCTCCGGCTGGAACAAGGCGGCGCCGCTGAAGGTCAATCCGCCCGGCTCGAACTACGGGCTTGCTCTGCACGAGGTCCGGCTGCTCGCCGCCGGCGAACCGGCCCCGAAGAAAGAACTAAATCCGCTGCTGACGGAAGAGAACGTCGCCCGCAAAGCGAAAGTCGAGGTTTCCTCGTGCTATCCCGGTTACCGCGCTGAAGGAGCGATCGACGGCGTCGTGGGCGGTTTCCCCGACGACATCAGCAAGGAGTGGGCATCCAATCGCGAGAAGGCCGGCGCGTGGATCAAGCTGAGTTGGCAGCAGCCGCAGAAGGTCGATCGCGTCTGGCTCTTCGACCGGCCGAACACGCTCGATCAAGTCACCGCCGGGGTGCTGGAGTTCAGCGACGGCAGCAAGATCGAGTTGGCAATGCCGTTGCCCGACAACGCTGCGCGAGGCGTCGAGATATCCTTCCCCCACAAGACCGTCTCCTGGGTGAAATTCACCGTGACCGGCGTGAAGAAGGATTCACCCAACATCGGGCTGGCGGAATTTGCGGTCTTCCAGAGCGCGCCGTAGCCGGCGTTTTGGATGTTTGCGCAGCCCGACGATAGCCGAACCTGGCCACGGCAATCGAACTGCTCTGGGAGCGATCTAGTGTAGTGCGTCACGCTATTGGGGTTTTATAAATCATGGGATTGACAGGTGGGGCAGACATTCCTGTCTGCCAGGCTTGCCCGATTTCCCTGGCAGACAGGAATGTCTGCCCCACCTGTTGCCCTTCCGTAAAGTCACTCAATTGTGAATCACTACACTAGGAAGCCGAGCCGCCTGCCGCCGCAATGACGATTCGGAAACGGGATTGATTGTCGCCATCGCGGCTAGCTCCACCTTCTTCGCCGCGAACGCCGCAATGACGATTCGGAAACGGGATTGATTGTCGCTCTGCAATTCTGTAAGTTAGCGGCAATTCAGCAGGAATCGTGGCGGACGACAGATGCCAATCGACGTGAAGTGTCCGTTCTGTGGGTGCCAGTTCCGTCGGCCCGACGGATTGGCGGGCAAGCTGGAGAAGTGCCCCGAATGCCGGCAGGTGGTTCGGATGCCGGCCGCCGCGTTGTCGCCTGATCTCCAGCAACCAGTCTCCCAGCCGCCAGCTCCCGAGTATTCTCTTCAGAAACCGCCTCGGCCCGCGCCGATGCCTGCGGCTGCGGTGGAGGAGACGGGAAATCCGTACCAGTCGCCGGCGACGGACGCTTGGAGCGAGTTGCGCGGCCGAAGGACGCCGCAGGCCGCAAGGCATGGCTGTCTCACTGCCTGGTTGATCCTGTTGATCGTCGTCAATTCGCTGGGTGCGATCGTTTGCGTGATCCAATCCTATCGGATGACTTCCTTCTACCCTGCCACGACCTTCTGGTACCTTCCAGTCATGTTGGCGGCGCTGTTGCTGAACGTGCTAGGCCTGGTGTGTGCCGTCGCTCTGCTCCGCTGGAAGAAATGGGGATTCTATGGATACTTGATCCTAAAAGTGATCGACATTGTGGGAGGATTGCTGCTCGGCAACGCGCTGGCGCCACTCGGAGTGGTCGGGGTGGCGATCCTTCTCGGCCTCTTGCACATGGGCGGACCCAACAAGGCTTGGTACAATTTGGAATAGCCGCCGTCGGGCTAGCGAACCGTGGACTGTTCTCTTTAACTTCTCCCACGAAAGGTCAGATCATGACGGTACTGCGAAATGCCATCAGCATCGCGCGGCGGAACTGGCAGGCGTATGCGACGATCAATTTCGTCTACTACGGATTGGTGGTCGCCGCGATGCTCTTCGTAGCTTCGCATCCGGAGATCCAGAAACAACTGCTGAAATCCGTGGGTGAAACTTTTCATGGCGCCGGGCCGCTGGCAACGCTGGGCGCGGCCTACAAAGGCGGACACGTAGTAGCGGCCATTTTCTTAACTTTTGTCGTCAATCTCTTCCTCGGCAGCCTGCTCTCGATCACCGTCCCCTCGATGATCGTCCCCTTCAGCGGTTTCTTAATGGGCATTACCCGCGCCATTCTCTGGGGGCTCTTGCTCTCGCCGGCCGATGCGAAACTCAGCGGCGCGATGATTCCTCACTCTTTGACGCTAATCCTCGAAGGCCAGGGCTACATTCTCGCCATGCTGGCCGCGTACACTTCCGGCAACGCCTTCCTCCGACCCCGTTCGGTCGGGGTGCAAACTCACGCCGATGGCTATCTCGAAGGATTGAAGCAAACAGCGTCGCTCTACGTTCTCGTCACGTTGCTGCTAGCGGTGGCGGCTGTGTACGAGGCGTTGGAAGTCATCTACCTCGTTCCGCTCTTTCGCTGAACGTCCGCAACGGCAAGTTGGGATGGCAGTTGCACTGCCATCCCTTGCTTCCCGCGACGGGGGCGGCAGTACAACTGCCGCCCCAACAACAGCTCCGCGGTTCCGCTGAATGTCCGCCGCCGCCGGCGATCGCCATCAAGAAAATCCTGGTCAAGGGGTCGGAAAAAAGTCCGCTGCCCGGTTTTCACGCCGGAATTGACCGGCCCGGCGGAATTCTCCGCGGCCTTGCCCCTTGCCCGCGGCCCTCTCGCCGCAACAATTTCGCAGCAAGACAGGCGCAACCCGTCGTGGCGTTGGAACCGCCAGCGAGTTTCGCGAAAACAGCCAGATAGGAAAGGGTAATACGATGGCTCGCATCGATCAAATCGAACGGAACACCAATGCCAAGACTCGGGAATTGTGGGAGACGGTGCAGAAGCAAATGGGAACGGTGCCAAACATGGTCGCGACCATGGCCCAATCCCCAGCAGTCGTCCGGGCGTATCTCGACGGCGTCCGCGACTTGGCCGGCGGTTCGCTTCCCAACACGTTGCGACAACAGATCTCGCTTGTCGTCAGCGAAGCGAATCAGTGCGACTACTGTGTCTCGGCACACACCTTCTTCGGGAACAAAGCCGGCCTGAACGAGTCCGACTTGTTGGACGCCCGGCACGGAACGTCGACGAACAGAAAGACCAACGCCGCGTTGACCTTCGCCAGGAAGATCATCGAGGACCGCGGTCACGTCAGCGATGAAGACCTGGAGCAAGTACGCCAGGCGGGTTATACGGAAGGCGAGATCGTCGAGATCATCGCCAACGTCTGTATGACCACGTTTACCAACTATTTCAATCAGGTGGCGGCCACGGAGGTCGATTACCCCTACGTGCCGCTGCTGGTGGCCGTCTGAGACGGTCTCGGTTGCGAATCAGCGCTCCGTCGCATGAGCATCCGCGCCTTGCCCGCGGGGTGAAGATGCGCCAGAGCGATCGTTGTGTGTGTCGGTAGTGCGAAACCCTGCAAAATCAACCGCTCGGCCGGCCCTTAGGGATGGTGCCGGTCGAGCGGTCGATTGTCTTGCGATGAAGGAGCATCACTGCGGCCCCGGCTCGCGGGCCAACTGGCTGATCTCCTTGAACTCGGGTGTGCCCGCCGCGTCGCACCACTCGAACATCGCCGCCTCGACCGTCGTCAACGTCGCCCCGGCCGAATCCATCCGCCCGAGGGCCGTGCGGCAGTCGATCTCAAAACGCGATCCGACCGCATCGACCGCCACGTACACCCGCCAGCCGTCGGCCAAAAGATCGAAAACCGTCTGCGCCACGCAGACGTGGGCTTCGATGCCGCAAACTAGAATCTTATGGAGCCCGCCGGCGCGAAGTTCGGCGAAAACCTGCGGGCAGCCGCCGGCGCTAAAGGTCAACTTCGACGCCGCCGGCCCGAGCCGCTCGGCCAACTCCGCCACCGTCGGCCCCAGGCCCTTCGGATACTGCTCGGTGGCCACCACCGGCAGGCCCAAGGTCTTCGCGGCGTCGATCAATCGCCGCACGTTCCACGCCACCCGCCGACCGTCGGCAATCGCCGGCAGCAGCTTCTCCTGCACGTCGATCACCAGCAAGGCGGTATCGCCGCGAGACATCAATTCAGGACTTCGCGGCAGTCGAGTATCTTCATTCATAGCCGGCAGTATACCGCACAAACACCCGCAACGCAATGACACTCGACGCCGCCCCCGCCGGCCGGCCGCCGCGCGAGTTGAGTGAGTGTCAGATTGACAAGGTCGCGAATAGCCGGGAGCCAACGGCTCCCGGATTGTGGCAATTCGGCAAGGAAACTCCGGGCGCTGTTAGTACTACAGCGCTCACTTGGCGGAGCCAACGGGAACTTACCACGGAGCCAATGGGAACTTACCACGGAGACACGGAGTCCACGGAGGATAACACCTCAAATGGCAATGAGTTGCGGCTATGTTCTTTCCGTCGATGCTATGCGACGAAGAGGCGTTGTGGATGATCCACGGTCGCGCTCGGGTGGCCATGCCGTGCGCTGCCATGTTTCTGTCTGCTCTCCGTGAACTCCGTGTCTCCGTGGTTTACTCAGCACTATAGCATTAGCCCCCGGCTACTCTCACGCGACATTATCAACCTGACCAGCTTGGCTGCCATCATTCTCCCCATCCGTGTGCGTCGCGATGAACTCGTCCAATTCCCTATGCCAAGCGATCGGATCGCAAGTCCCCGCCGCCGTCTCTTCCTCGAAAAGCAGATCGATCAAGTAGCGCGAGTTCTTTCCGCCGTTGAACATCGACTTGCTACAGGAGACGCAATACACGATCACGTTGTCGGCCGGCATGGTGGCGGCCTTGGCCTTCATCTGCGACAGAACCTCCTCGACGGGCAAGGCCCCATAGAAGGTGTCACCGCAACACGTGCTCTCTTCTCGCGTCCGTTCCGGCTCGACGACCGTGATGTTCATTTTCTCCGCCAGTTGTCGCACCGCATTGTGAATCCGCGGTTGATCTCGCGTAGGGCAGGCGTCGATGATCGTCATCCGCCTTGCCCCGTAGTTTGGAAACGCAAAGTCCGTGCTCTCCGCGAGCAGTTCCCACAAACTCACCGTCGACGGTTCCGCATAATTCTGGCGATATCTCCTGTCGCAGCCGGGACACACGTTGATAACGCACTTCCCCACGGCCGCCTTGGGCGTATGGCGGCAGCAGGTCAAGAGCAGATCCACGCGGCCATACTTGCCGGG
>CAWGNG010000035.1:0-413145 GCA_963823895.1 uncultured Planctomycetaceae bacterium | reverse complement strand
AGCCATGTTAGGCTAAGTTGTCATTGCGCTAGTTGACTTCTGATGGATTTTGACAAACAAAACCGGTGGCGACATGCCGGCGCTGTAGGGAACGGGCTCCATCCCGTTCCGCCGCCCGGAACGCCGCGGAGGGCGTTCCCTACAGTCACATTACCGATTTTGTTTGTCAAAACCCATTAGGGGACCACAAAATCGCGAAAGAACGAGAACCCGAAGAAAAAAACGACTGACCGTTGCAGGCACCCTTACGGTTCTTATTGGTTCTTTCGTGCTTTCGCGCTTTCATGATCTTTCCGTTGCAGCACAATCTGATTCATCCGAGCAACGCGGCCAGGCGGTTCCTTCTTTCTGAACGTCCGTCCTTCTTCCTTCCCCTTTTTCCCTTTCTCCTTCTTACCTCCACCTCATTCTTTCGGACGGCTGAGCGGCGCGGAATCCTGTCGACCGTTCAGCAATTTGTACGAATGCCGGGCGATGGTCAGTTCCTCGTCGGTTTTCATCACGCGGACGGTGACGGGACTTTCATCGGTGCTGATTATCGGGGCGTTGGCTTCGTTGCGGGCGGCGTCGATGTGGATGCCCATGAATTCGAGGCCGCTGCAAATCCGCCGGCGGACCTCGGGGGCGTTCGTGCCGACACCGGCGGTGAAGACGAACGTATCGAGCCCGCCGAGCGCGGCGGCCATCGCGGCGACGAACTTCCGGGCCTGATAGCAAAACATCTCCACGGCCTGGGCGGCGTGCGGGTCGGCGGCCTCGCGGCCCAACAGATCGCGCATGTCGGAGCTGCTGCCGGAGACGCCGATCAGGCCCGACCGCTGATTCACGAGATAATCGATGGTTGAAGGGCTGCGGCCTTTCTCTTGCAGCAGGTAGATGATGATGCCCGGATCGAGGTCGCCGGAGCGGGTGCCCATCATCAGTCCGCCCGCCGGCGTGAGCCCCATCGTCGTGTCGATCCCCCTGCCCTCCCGCACCGCGGCCATGCTCGCGCCGTTGCCGAGATGGGCGATCAGCACGCGGCCGTTGGCGGCCTGCGGGCCGGCGATCTCCCGCAGTTTCGAGACGATGTACTCATACGACAGCCCGTGAAAACCGTAGCGCAATACGCCCTCGTTCCAGAGGCTTCGCGGCATCGGGATGCGCTGGGCGACCTCGGGCATGTGGCGGTGGAAGGCCGTGTCGAAGCAGGCGACCTGCTTCATGGCGGGAAAGAGCCGCCGGATCGTGTCGATCGCCTTCAACTCGTGCGGCAGGTGCTCGGGCGCGAGGCGAATGATCTCTTCGAGCGTTTCCAGCAGTTCGGCCGTGACGAGATGCGGCTCAGTGTAGGTCGGCCCGCCGTGGACGACGCGATGGCCCACCGCATCGACCGGCCGGCCGGGGAAACGCTGTTCGAGCCAGTCGAGCAGCGTTTTCAGGGCGGCGTCGTGGTCGGGAAACTCGCGAGCCTCGTCGACCAGCGTCTTGCCGTCGGCATCGCGGATGTGCCACACGCCGCCGCGCAGTCCGATGCGTTCCAGGCTGCCGGCGAGCACCCGCGTCTCCGCCGGGCCCATGTGATAGAGCGACCATTTCAAGCTGGAAGAGCCGCTGTTGATCGTCAAAACGCGGATCGCGCCGTTGTCGGCCATGTGGTCGGGCTCCCTGGGGGCCTGCGTTGATTTCGGCTGACACTGTACCGCAATTTCTCACCGCGCGGAGAAAACGGCCGACACTGTGTCAGGTGGGGCAGACATTCCTGTCTGCCAAAGGTGTCGCCCCTTCTCACGGCAGACAGGAATGTCTGCCCCACCGCGGTGAGGAATGCGGACTATACCGCCGGAATTGTAGCAGACTTAGGGTTCTCGTCCACGGGGGCGGCGGGGCGCGAAAGGGGGCGGCTTCCCGCTCGCGTCTCATTTGGGCGATCGCTCGGCAATGGGAATCGCTGCCCACACGGCGATTCGCAACGGAGCGATGCAGCCGACCTCGACGGCCATCTTGTCGTGCTTGGCCGCCAGCGTTTGCCCGACGCGGCGCAAGCAAGCATCGACCGCGGCACGCTCGCCGAGACACTTGGCCAGTTTCTCGGCGACGCTCGCGGGCGGGCCAACTTGCCATGCGTTCCAGCCCCAGAGGTTGTGCCAGCCATGCGCGGCATCCCACGCGAGGTAAGAGTCGAAGTAGTCGGCAAGCAGTTTCTCGCAGTCGGCCATCGAGGTCGTCGGCGTGAGGTTCTGCGCGAGCCGTTGGCCGGCGGCGCGAAAACTCAGTTGCAAACGGAGCATTTGCGCCACGATGCGGTGATCGGGAAAGAGCTTGCGGCCGAAGATGCCCAGCCGGCCGAGTCTGTCTTCGCGAAGCAGCCGGTCGAGCCGATCGGCCAACGACTGGACCTTCGCCGCGTCCGACTCCCGCAGCCCGAGGTAGCAGTCGGCCAGCAGTTGCGCGTGCTCGGGATAGAGGTGGCGGCAGAGGTCCAACAGCACGTCTTTCTCCGGGCGATCGCGATAAGCGGCGTCGAACATCGCCGAAGTGAAGTAGTAGACGTGCGGAAATTGCAGCAGCGGTGTCTGCACGTTTCCCATCATGCCTTCCACCGTCGGATACTTGGCGGCGAACTCGCGGAACTGCGGGCGCATGTTGTCGAGACAGAGATTCGTCGCCGGATAGGAGGGCTCGCCTTCGATCACGCCGTACGGGAGGAGCACGGTACGGTTGAGCACGTTTTCGGAATGGCAGATCGGCAGCAGGCCGCCCCAACCGGCGATCAAATCCCACCGTTGCGGCAGGCCCTGCTTCAAGGCTTCGATGGTGCGGCGGTGGCGATCGTCGACCTTGGCCGGTGACTCCGGTTGGCCCGGCTGCGTTCCCCAGGCGCTCCACATCCAACTGATCACTTTGACCTGTTTTCCATGCAGATTGTGGCGCTCGAGCAGGTCCCGGCAGCCGCGGAGCACTTGACTGTAGAAATCCTGGTGCTCTTGGCATCAAGCCGCAAGAGATGGATTCCTATTTTGGCGAGGGATCCGCAGGGGCCGCCATCGAGTTGCGGTTGATACGGTTTGCCGGGGCCATTTTAGAGCAGGCGAAGGGGACTATCTCAGGAGGTGACTCGTGAATACCGTTCGACCCCTTTTTGTATCGACCTATCCACCCGAAGCGTGTGGACTGGCGACGTTCACCCGTGACTCGGCCGACGCTGTGGATCTTGTGGCTCCTGAGCCTGTGTCCTCGGTCGCAGCGATCCGAAAGACGCACGGTCTTCGCTACGACGACGCGCGCGTGGTCCACGTCATCGACAACAGCCGGTCGGATGCTTACTTGTTCGCTGCGGAGGTGGTCAACGACGGCCCATGCGACATAGTGAGCTTGCAGCATGAATTCGGCCTCTACCCTGGCGAATGGGGCGTTCGCGTGTTGGACTTTGTCCGCAACTGTCGCAAGCCCATCGTCACGACGTTCCACACGCTCCTGACCGAACCGGACCCGCTTCCACTGCGGATCATTCAAAATTTAGCGGCCCGCAGTCACGGCATCGTGGTGATGACCAAGGTTGCCGCCAGGCTGCTGACGAGCATCTACGGCGTGTCGGGCTCCTACGTGCAGGTGATCCCTCATGGAGTGCCGGAGGTTCCATACGAGCGCGATGGCATACACAAGAAACGGTTGGGGTTCGCCAGCCGGCGGGTCATTTGCACTTTCGGACTGATCAGTTGCGGCAAGGGGCTGGAACACATGATTCAGGCCATGCCGCGGATTGTCGCCGCCTGCCCCGAGGCCATTTACCTGATCGTCGGCGCCACGCATCCGCAAGTCAAGCTTCACGAGGGTGAAGCCTATCGGGAAAGCCTGGTCGAGATGGCTGAATCGTTGGGTGTCGGCCAGCATGTGCGGTTTGTCAACAAGTACCTCAGCCTCGCCGACCTTCTGATACACTTGCAGGCGTGCGACGTGTACGTCACTCCTTATCCGGGAAAGGACCAGATTTCCAGCGGTGCCTTGGCGTATGCCTTGGCAGCGGGCGGAGCCGTGGTCAGCACGCCCTATCTCTATGCCGAAGAGGTTTTGGCCGATGGGCGCGGGCTGCTCGTGCCCTTTGGCCAAAGCGAAGCGATGGCCGATGCCACGCTGCGATTCCTCAGCGATACCGCGTTCCGGGTTGAAACTCGGCGAAGAGCATACCAGTATGCGAAGCCCATGTTCTGGCCGAATGTGGGTCGGCAGTATCTGGGGGTTTTTGACCAGATTGCGTCAGAAAACGAGACAAGTCGGCGGTGGTCTTTTCGCAAGGCGGCTTCGACTCCCAGGAGCGAGTACCGCCCGCGCGAACTCATTCATGGAGGATTGTAGGTAGCCGTCCAACTCCCAACGAACGCTGGGAAACCAAGTCAAACGACATGAATGCGATTTTACCCGTCCCCTGCGGAAAAGCAATATGCCCCCCCCCGCAAGAAAATCCAAATTCTTTGTGAAGACGATCTGATAACTAACTCTCGGGTTGGGGTCTGGAAGGCATTTTCGTGCCCTCATCCGTCCGGCACCGGAATGACGCGGTCCAGCAACGAGAGGCGGCCGTCATTCGGAGCACCTTGACGTAATCGCTCAAGGGGCTGCCGGGGCAATAGCCCGGGTCGGAGTCGATGTTGCAGACGCCGTCGACATTGTCGAGGACGCGGTACATCGCCTCGCGCGAGGCCATGATCGCCTTGAAATCGTCCGGCTTGCCGGGGTTGAGTATCCTCTTGCGACGGCCGCCAGTAGGGACGCTGCCGCGGATCGGCCACGCCGCAGCGGTCGCGGGCGACGCGGTTGGTACACTGCATAATCCAGACCTCCATGCCGTGCTTCCGCTGGGCGTAATCGATGACGCGGCGGCACTCTTCCAGATACGCCCGGTCTTCCGGCGAGAGCGGCACGGGCATGATCTCCATAAACGGCCAGAGGTAAAACAGGTTGACCCCCTGGTAAGCGAGGATGTCGAGGTAGTTCTTCCAGTCCGCTTCGCGCCAACTGCGGAAGGAATACGGGGCATTGAACGCCCAGCCGTTGAAGTGCATGCCGCGGCGGGCGAGCGGCGGTTTGCCCGAGAGGTTGAGAGCGGCCGGCACAAAGGCCGAACGTCCCTCTACCCTGATCGTCTTTATCAGCGTCGCCAGTTCGGCTTTCGTGCCGCGGGAACTGGCGCCCACGGCGACCACGTAGTCGGTTCCATCCCTCGACACACTTCTGAGCAGATACGCTTCTTCGCCGGCCGTCTCGCTGGGCAGGCCATCGGGCAAAACCGTCCGAGCGGCCTTCGCGCCGACGAGGATTTGCGTCCCCTTTGCCGCGCCAGCCGAGTTCGCGATCGGGATATCGTTTCCGGTTGCTTCTTTGAGATACCCGACCATGTCCTCGACGCCGTATTGCACGAACGACGGCTCGGCGGAATCGACGATGACGGTCGCCCGGTCGAACGATGTTCCTTCGGCGGATCGGCCATCGCGCACGACTGCACAGGCAAGCAGGAATAGGAGCGTCAGGACGATCGCCGCAAGGCGCCGGGATTTCATCGTTGGCGCTCCCTGGGTGCGGTTCCAGAAAGTAACGCGACACGTTTAGCAGCCGCCGGAACGGCGGCTTATGCCACAACAGGGCCGACGTGCCGTCGGCCGCTAAACGGGTGTTGCATTACTTTTCTGAGGACCAATGGCGCTGCGAAACCGCAAGCGGTTTACCGGCTCGGCCGTTAGCCGTCTCCGTTGCCGGCCGCGACTGCGATCGTCTCACTCGCCACGGCACGGTCGACGGCGGCCAACTGCTCGTAGAACTGGTAGCGGCTGTCGATGTCCTGCTGGCCCAGATCGAGCAGCCGGGCCGATTCCGCCGGCTTCGAGCGGGCCAAGATGCCGAAGCGGGCCTCCTTCAAGGCAAAATCCTTGAAAGTCCCCTCCGGCTTCTTGCTCGCCAGCTTGAATGGACGGGCCTCGTCGCGCGGATCGAAACTGTACAGCGGCCAGTAGCCGCAGGCGACCGCCTGCTTCTGAATCTCCATCCCCTGCACCATGTTGATGCCCCAGTTGATGCAGTGGGAGAAGCAGATCAGAAGCGAAGTGCCGCGGTACGACTCGGCGGCGCGGATCGTGCGGATGGCGTGCATCGGATTGGCGCCCAGCGAAATCTGGCCGACGAAGACGTTGCCGTACGACATGGCGATCATGCCCAGGTCCTTCTTGCGGCCGGGTTTTCCGCCGGCGGCGAACTTGGCCACCGCCCCGCGGAAGGTCGATTTTGACGCCTGGCCGCCGGTGTTCGAATAGACCTCGGTGTCGAGCACGAGGATGTTGACGTCGCGTCCCAGGGCGAAGACGTGGTCGAGCCCGCCGAAACCGATGTCGTAGGCCCAGCCGTCGCCGCCGAAACTCCAGACGCTCTTGCGAATCAGGTAATCGGACGAGGCCAGCAGCGCCTTGGCGTCGGGGTTGCCGATGGCGGCCAACCGCTTGTTCAACCGGGCGACGTCCGCCCGCTGCGTTGCAAGCTCCGCCTCGGTCTCCTGCTTGTTATTCAGCAACGCGCCGACCAGTTCATCGCCCAACTGCGACGAGAGCCGCCTGAGCAGTTCCGCAGCGTAGCCCATCTGCTGATCGATCGCCAGGCGGAAGCCGAGTCCGAACTCGGCGCAGTCCTCGAACAGCGAGTTTGACCAGGATGGCCCGCGGCCGTCGCGATTCTGCGAGTACGGCGTGCAGGGGAGATTGCCGCCATAGATCGACGAGCAACCGGTGGCGTTGCCGATCAACATGCGGTCGCCAAAGAACTGGGTGAGCAGCTTGATGTAGGGCGTTTCGCCGCAGCCGGCGCAGGCGCCGGAGAACTCGAAGAGCGGCTGCAAGAGCTGCGAGCCCTTGATCGTGTCGGCCTTGACCGCCGATCGATCGACGTCGGGCAGCGTCAGGTAAAAATCGACGTTGGCCCGCTCGACGGTCTGGTGCTGCAAGAGCGGCAGCAAATCGATCGCCTTGTGCTTGACCTTCTCCTTGCCCTTGGCCGGGCAAGTGTTGACGCACAGCCCGCAGCCGGTGCAGTTGTCGGGGAAGACCTGCACGATGAATTTCATGCCGGCATGTTCCTTGCCCCTGTAATCGGCCGACTTGAAGGTCGCGGGCGCGCCGGCCAGCAATGCCGGATCGACCGCCTTCGTGCGGATCGAAGCATGGGGACAACCCAACGCGCACAGGCCGCACTGGATGCAAATCGCCGGGTCCCAGATCGGAATGTCCTGGGCGATGCTCCGCTTCTCGTACTGCGTGGTGCCGGTGGGGAAGGTGCCGTTGTCGGGCAAGGCGCTGACGGGCAGGTCGTCGCCGCGGTTGGCGATCATCACCCCCAGCACCTCCTTGACGAACTTCGGCGCGGAGGCCGGAACCGGCGGCACCATTTTCACCTTCGAGGTCGCCTGCTGCGGATACTTCACTTCGTGCAGATTGGCCAACGCCGCATCGACCGCGGCGAAGTTCTGCTGGATGACCTTTTCGCCCCCCTTCTTACCGTACGTCTTCTTGATGGCGTCCTTGATCCGCGCGATCGCGTCGTTGGCCGGAATCACCCCGGCCAGCTTGAAGAAGCAGGTCTGCATGATCGTGTTGATCCGCACGCCCATCTCCGCCTCGCGGGCCACGTGGTAGGCGTCGATTGCGTACAACTTCAGCTTCTTGTCGATGATCTGTTGTTGCACTTCGACGGGCAGATGGTCCCACACCTGGTCGAGCGGATAGGGGCTGTTCAAGAGGAACGTCGCCCCCGGCTGGGCCAGCGACAGCATGTCGATCCGATCGAGAAATTGCGGCTGGTGGCAGGCGACAAAATTGGCGCTGTGTACCAGGTACGAGCCCTTGATCGGCCGCGGGCTGAAACGGACGTGCGAAGTGGTGACCGAGCCGGCCTTGCGCGAGTCGTAGACGAAATAGCCCTGGGCGTGCAGCGGCGTGTTTTCGCCGATGATCTTCACCGAATTGCGGTTGGCGCTGACCGTGCCATCGCTGCCGAGGCCGAAGAACATCGCGCGAAGCACGTCGTCCTTCTCGGTCGAATAGTTGGGATCGTAATCGAGGCTCAGGTGCGTCACGTCATCGACGATGCCGACGACGAACTCCCGCTTCGGCTGCGGCTTGGCCAACTCGTCGTAGACCGCCGCGGCCATGGCCGGGGTGAACTCCTTCGACGACAGGCCGTAACGGCCGCCGATCACCTTCGGCATCGAGCCGTTTCCGCCGCCGCCCCAGCACTCGACCAGCGCGGTGATAACGTCTTGGTACAGCGGCTCGCCGACGGCGCCGGGCTCTTTCGTGCGATCGAGGACGGCGATCCGCTTGGTCGTCTTGGGCAACGCCGCCACCATGGCGGCCGAGTCCCAGGGGCGATACAGCCGCACGATCAGCATGCCGACCTTCTTCCCCTCGGCAACCAGCTTATCGACCGTCTCCTCGACCACGCCCGCCCCCGAACCCATGATGACGACGACCCTATCCGCGTCTGGGGCGCCGACGTAATCGAACAGATGGTACTGCCGGCCGACCAGCTTGGCGAACTTGTCCATGTGCTTCTGCACGATGGCGGCACACTTCGCATAGTACGGATTGCAGGTTTCGCGGGCCTGGAAGAAGACGTCGGGGTTTTGCGCCGTGCCGCGGAGTTTCGGCCGCTCGGGCGAAAGCGCCCGATGGCGATGGGCCGTGACCAGGTCCATGTCGATCATCGCCCGGCAATCGTCCTCGCTGATCTGCTCGATCTTGTTCACCTCGTGCGAGATGCGAAAACCGTCGTAGAAGTGGAGGAAGGGCACGCGGGCCTCCAGCGTCGCCGAATGGGCGATCATCGCGATGTCTTGCGACTCTTGCACCGAGGCCGATGAGATCATCGCCCAGCCGGTCGAGCGGCACGCCATCACGTCGCCGTGGTCGCCGAAAATCGAGAGGGCGTGCGTGGCCACCGTGCGGGCGGTCACGTGAAAGACCGTCGCGGTCAGCTCGCCGGCGATCTTGAACATATTCGGGATCATCAACAGCAAGCCCTGCGAGGCGGTGAAGGTCGTGGTCAGCGCCCCGGCCTGCAACGAGCCGTGGACCGAGCCGGCGGCCCCCGCTTCGCTCTGCATCTCGATCACGTCGGGCACGGTGCCGAAGACGTTCTTGCGTCCGGCGGCGGCCCAGGCGTCGGTCAACTCGCCCAACCCCGACGAGGGCGTGATCGGATAAATGGCCATAACCTCGTTGCACATGTGGGCAACGTTGGCCGTCGCCTCATTGCCATCGACAGTGACGAAGCGTCTGTTTTCCACGGGCGTATCTCCTCATCAAGAAAATGAAATTACTGCTGATATTCCGGTCTCATGCCCTTGCGAGCCGTGTGGGCCGTAAAGAATCCCATAGCGTACCATGAGGCCGTTTTGGCCGCAATCACCACACCGCAGAGGGGGCCGACGTCCTGTTTAGCCGCCCCGTCCACGCGGCGCTGAGGGGCGAGAGCGTTGGAACACTCGTTTCACCGCCGCGTGGACGCGGCGGCTAAACGCTCGATCTTCCACTTCCCAAGACCGCCATACCCATTGTCAGGACCGCCGCTTTTGAGTATTGTATTATGATACCACGATTCGACCTTCCCGCCTAGTGTAGTGATTCACAATTGAGTGACTTTACGGAAGGGCAACAGGTGGGGCAGACATTCCTGTCTGCCAGGGAAATCGGGCAAGCCTGGCAGACAGGAATGTCTGCCCCACCTGTCAATCCCGTGATTTATAAAACCCCAATAGCGTGACGCACTACACTAGTTGCTCCCGCCTTCCGAAATCCTGCAACGGAGAACGTGCCATGAGCATACGCCCTTTCTGTCTCTTGATTGCGGCCCTGGTTTGGACAGGCTTGACCGCAGCCGGCAGTTGCGCCGCCCCGTCGCCGCAGCCTGGCGAGTTTCAAGAACGAGATAAGTGGGTCAATGAGCGGCTGGTTGACGGGAATCCGCCGATATCGTTCGTTTATGACGGAAAGTCCTCCGCCGACCTGCTAGCCAAGTGGCCCAAGCGGACCGCCACCAAGAAACTCGACGGCGGACGCATCGAACGCACTTGGACCTGGACCGATCCGAAAACTGGTTTGGAGGTGCGCTGCATATCGGTTGAGTACGCCGACTTTCCGGTGGTCGAGTGGACGGGCTATTTGCGCAACACGGGTGCCACCAAGACGCCGCTCTTGCAGGCAGTTCAGGCCATCGACGTTGGCATGAACCGTGCGAAGCAAGGGGAGTTTGTTCTCCGCGGCGTTGCCGGCGACGACTGTAGCCCCAACAGTTATCAACCGTATGAGTGCGTGCTCGGCCCGAATGCGAGCAAGACGATCGCGCCGCCGGCCGGCAGGCCGACAGAGGTGGCGTTTCCGTATTTCAACCTTGCCGCGCCGGGCGGCGGCCTGATCATGGCCGTCGGCTGGCCGGGCCAATGGTCGGCCACGTTCGCCCGCGACGCCGCCACCGGCTTGCGCGTCACCGCCGGGCAACAGTTGACCCACCTCTGCCTGCAACCGGGCGAGGAAATTCGCACGCCCCTTATCGCTTTGCTCTTCTGGAAGGGCAGCGACGTTGACCGCTCGCAGAACATCTGGCGGCGTTGGATGCTCGCCTGCAACATGCCGCGGCCCAACGGCAAGCCGCTTCTCCCGCAGTACTGTTTTTGCAGCGGTGGCTTTTTCGAGGGCTTGAAAGTCAATGAGGCCAGCGAGAAGCAGTTCTTCGACGCCTTGACGAAGGAGGGCGTCAAGCTGGACTATTGGTGGATGGACGCCGGATGGTATCCCTGCAATTCGTGGGCGGAAACCGGCACGTGGGAGGTCGATCCGCAACGATTCCCTCGCGGCATCAAGGCGGTCAGCGATTACGTCCACGCGAAGAACACGAAACTCATCGTCTGGTTCGAGCCCGAGCGGGTCACCGGCGGCTCCTGGTTGGCGAAGAACCATCCCGAGTGGCTGCTCGGCGGGACATTGCTGAACCTGGGCAATCTGACGGCGCGGAAATGGCTGACCGACCACGTCGATCGGTTGCTCAGCGAGCAAGGCATCGACCTCTACCGCCAGGACTTCAATATGAGCCCGCTCGCTTATTGGCGGAACAACGACGCTCCCGACCGCCAGGGAATCACCGAAAATTTGCACGTGCAAGGCTACCTGGCCTATTGGGACGCCTTGCAGCAGCGGCATCCGGGCATGTTGATCGACAGTTGCGCTTCCGGCGGGCGGCGCAACGACATCGAAACGCTCCGCCGCGCCGTCCCCCTGCTGCGGAGCGATTACCAAGCGTTCGACGGAAACCCTGCCTATGCTCTGGGCAATCAATGTCACACCTTCGGTCTCTCAAAGTGGATTCCTTATTACGGCCAGGGCGTCTACTACACGTCGCAAAACTACGTCTACTGCGTGCGCAGCCACATCTGCCCGTCGTTCTGCGTTTGCGTTGACGTGCGAAAAGGCGGGATCGACTGGGACTTGTATCGTCGCTTGGTTGCCCAGTGGCGGCAGGTGGCGGATTGCCTGTTGGGCGACTACTATCCGTTGACGCCGTATAGCCTGACCGACGATTGCTGGATGGCCTGGCAGTTCGATCGGCCCGAACAGGGCGACGGCGTGGTACAGGTCTTCCGCCGCATGGAGAGCATCTACGAGTCGGCCCGGCTGAAGCTCCGCGGGCTCGACCCGGCCGCGCAGTACGAAGTCACCGATATCGACGCCGGCAAGCCGAAGACGTTCTCCGGGCAGGAGCTTCTCAACCAGGGGCTCTCGGTCGAAATCGGCCAGCAGCCGGGTAGCGCGCTGATCAAGTACCGGAAGCTATAGCGCAGGGAGACTTGACTCAACACTGGTTGGTGCGGCAGTTGCACTGCCACCTCAACAAGCGGTAGGAAGACTGAACTTGCCCCAACTCATTGACGCCCAACGGGTTGCGTCGCCGAGAAACCGATCTGCCCATGCGGCGGGGAAATCGCTATACTCCCGGCCCTCTTCTTGCAGCTTTGGCCGGAGGATTTTGAGATGTCTTTCCGTCGCTGTCTTCCTGAATTCTTGTCGGTCGCGCTCTGCTTCGCAGGAATGCTGGCCTCGGCGGCTGTCGGCCAAATGGTCGGTCCGCCGGCGATGACCTCGCAACCTCCTCAGCAGATGCCGGTCTACGAACCGGCGACGCCGTACCCTTCGACCCCGTACCCCACCACGCCATATCCCGCCACGCCATTTCCTTCGACTCCGTACCCATCCACGCCATACTCTGCTTCTGCGGCAGGGCCGACGGGCTTGCCCGATTTCGCCTCTGCAAATCCGATCGCGTCCGGCGCGTCGGCCGGCGGCAATTCCGGCACCGCACCGACCAGCCCGCTCTATACGCCGTATGGCAGTCCGGAGGCGATGAGCGCGTCGTTGGCCGCCGGGTCAGATTCGCAGGCCGAGCGTCTGTTGAATTGCGCGGAGCCGATGCAGTGGCTGTTGGGACCGACCGGCTTGATGTACAAGTCGTACCTGGCGGGCGAGCGCGAGCCGCGGATGGGCTCCGAACTGACGCACGAGCGCACGCACGGATGGTATTGGCAGGCGACGGTCGGTGGCCGCGTCGGCCTGATCCGCTACGGCACCGACAACAGTCTCTGGCCGCAAGGCTGGCAGTTGGACGCCGAGGGGGCGGCGTTTCCCCGGCTCGACCTGGAACATGAGGAGGACCTGGACGATTGCGATTACCGCGGCGGCCTGCTATCGACGACTCGCCAAGGGCCGATCGAAACCAAGTTCGGCTACTACCATCTCAGTTCCCATCTCGGCGATGAATACATGATCCGATATCCCGACACTCTGGCCACCAGAATCAATTACGTCCGCGATTCGCTGATTGGCGGGATCGCAGTCTATGCAAATCCGAGTCTGCGTCTTTACGGCGAAGTGGGATGGTGCTTCCACGAAGACGGCGGGGCGAGGCCCTGGGAGCTTCAGTTCGGCGCCGATTTCATCTCCCCTGAGCCGACCGGCATCGGCGGCACCCCTTTCTTCGCCATCAATGGCCATCTCCGCCAGGAGAACAACTACAGTGGCAACTTGAGCGTGCAGACCGGCTGGGCATGGCGCGGCCGCGACGGCCATCTCCTCCGCACCGGCATGCAGTATTTCAACGGCATGAGCGACCATTACGAGTTCTACAACACCTTCGAGGAGGAGATCGGCTGGGGTCTATGGTACGACTACTAGCCGCCCGCGCCCCCAGAACTACTCTGCATTTGCCTTCGAGAGCAGATTCTTCCAATAGTCGCGGGCCTGGCGATGCCAGCCGAGCACTTCCTTTCGCTGCTCGGGATCGTCGAGCTTGATTTGCCTAGCACGCTCGTAGACCCAATCGAGAAAGAACCGGACCGCGCTCTTGCTGATCCGCCGCTGCTCGCCGATTTCGACGTAGTAGGGGGCAGTCATGGCGAAACGATACGTTTTGGGCGAATTGGTCACCGCGCGGAGCAAGAACCACCCGCTGCGGTCGAAATGAACGATCGGCAGCCGGCCGCTCTTCGAGTATTCGCTAAACGGAATGGAATGTTCGACCTGGCCGTTCTTGATGATCTCGAAATAGCTGACCGGCTCGCGGGTGGAGAAGGTCAACGCGATCTCGAAATCGAGCTTGCCGTCCTTCTCGGCCTGAAAGACGTGGCCGGGCAATTCGCCTTCCACCAGCGGCTTTAGCAGCGGGCCGTTGGTGATGCAGACCCGGCCGGCGCGGAACTCTTGCCACCACTTTTCGTAGCTCAACTCGCCGTCGACGTGAACGTACATGCGGTCGTAGCCGACTGGGTTCGGCGCATCGCCCGAGCCGCTGCCGGCACTGGGTGGAATCCGCAGGCCGCATTCGAGCATCTGGAAATAGATGTGCTGCGACCACTGGGCGTTGCCCAGCGGATCGGGGAAACGGATGCGGTCGCGCGGCCGCCCCCCTTTTTCACTCGTAATGACCGTGTCGCGGCACATCTGCGCGTGGGCGACCTCGATCGAATCGACCTGGCCCGCCGCAATCAGCATCGGCAAGTCCCACCAGAAAGGCCGGCTGACATCGACCCAGAGCGTTTGCTTCCCCTTCTGCCTCTCGCGGGCGTCGAGCAGCAACTTCACGATCGGCGGGTACTCGCCTTCGCCCGAGGGCAGTTTCAGCGGCGCGGGCAGATTCAACAGCAGCAATTCCGTGCCCGATCGCGCCACGGCGCCCGCCATCTGGTTGTAATAGCGATTACCGTCGAAGCGAACGACCGTTTCCTTGGGCGGCCGCTCGCCCCAGAGGTTCTTGCCGTTTCGCCAGGTGACGACTTCGGCCAGGTGCAGGTTGTCGGCCTGCATGGCCAACTCGACGTTGCGGGTCGGGCGTCGCACGTCCAGATCGCCCGACCACCAGCCGTCGGCGGCCATGTTGATGAACCGCTGCAATTCGACGGTTTTCCTATCGTCGGCGAAGACCTTGATCGAAAAATGCCCGGTCCAGTCGAGATACTCCGGCCCGCGCTCGATCAGGAAGGTGTACTCGCCCAGCGGGAGCTTCAGCAGCAGCGTGCCGGGCAGCGCGAAATGATCGTGCCAAAAGGGAACCTTGGCGGGCCGAAAGGGCTGCTTTTTCGGCCCGATCAGGTGCATGCGGCACGCCACCGGCTTGCTGGTCTCCTTGTCGACCACCGTCAGTTCGAACTGACCGGTGGCTGCAAACGCCGACCGGTCAACTGCGGCAAGCGACACCGCCGCCAACGCGCCGAAGCAAAACAAGAATCGGAGGATGACACGAAATCCGGTCAACATCATTGAAATAATAGCTTTCTTGTGGCCTTCGCTCCGACCGGCTTCCGCCGCTACGGCCGAATCCCGCCTCTGCAAACGCCTCCACCGGCCCCGTGCCGGTGGAGCGAACGATTGGCCGCTACGACGAGCGCTTGCCCCTTCATGCACCTCCACCGGCCCCGTGCCGGTGGAGCGAATGATTGGCCGCTACGACGAGCGCTTGCCCCTTCATGCACCTCCACCGGCCCCGTGCCGGTGGAGCGAGCGACTCGCCGCTACAGCCGCGTGGCGCCCAGGTCGTACTCGCCAAAAGTGCCAACGTAGAATCCAAACGAAAACACCTGCTTTGAGCCGCAGACATAGGCGAGCTTGTTCATGTAGGATAACGCGACGTCAGCGGGCGACTCTTGCAGGTTGCAGGCCAGCGCAAGGTGAAGGTGGTCTGTGAGAATTCCTGTACGGGACAACAGGTGTTTCTTCTTCTCCGCCGCCCGGAGAATCATATTACGCATCGCCTGAAGCGTCGCTCTCCGAACTTCCCGACATCGTCCTTCATTGACGAAGCACACGTGCAGGTTATACCAATAGAGGGCATGTCCACTCCGCCGCGCCTCGGAAAGGTCGGTCTGCGGGTTGTTGATCTGGAGGCTATGGACCATCTCCTGTACGCTGCGGTCGGACATCAAGTGATGGCTGGTTTGTGAGCCGACGTATTGCTCGACAACCTCGCGGCTGGCCGACCCCACGCTTCGCAATCCGTAATTCCGTCGGAATGCCTTAGGATGCTCTCGACGCACAAGATGCTGAAGCCGCCCTTTGACGGACCACACCAATCGCTCAGGCGACACGTGCGGCCGGCTGCTCAGTAGGAGTTGGCTCACCCCGGGCTTCAGAAATCGGTGTTCCAAGACCCGGACGCCGTCACGCTCCGTGGCCACTTGAAGCTCGGCCAGCCAGTTTGCCGTCTGCACCGCTTCCCGCCAGAAAATCGCCAACGACCAATTCAATTGGTAGGCGGCCTTACAGTTGTCAGCAGTGTAGATCGGCGTAACATCGCTCTTCGGCATCGCGTCAGTCTGGCGAAGCTCCTGGCGAAAGACAAGGGCCAGCGTAGCTGCCAATCATCCGCTCCACCGGCACGGGGCCGGCGGGGACGCTTCCGGGAACGCCGCCTCCCTAGCTGCCAATCATCCGCTCCACCGGCACAGGGCCGGTGGGGACGCTTCCGGGAACGCCGCCTCCCTAGCTGCCAATCATCCGCTCCACCGGCACAGGGCCGGTGGGGACGCTTCCGGGAACGCCGCCTTCCTACCTGCCAATCATCCGCTCCACCGGCACAGGGCCGGTGGGGACGCTTCCGGGAACGCCGCCTTCCTACCTGCCAATCATCCGCTCCGCCTCCCTAGCTGCCAATCATCCGCTCCACCGGCACAAGGCCGGTGGGGAAGAGGAACGCGAGCGGCGTCTTGGTTGACGGGTCCGGCAACCTGATCGAGGATAGCAGCCATCGGTTCCCGTCGCTTTTGGGGCCGGCTTGCTGAAAACCCCTTTTTCGCCCTACAATAGGCCCACAGCGACCGCGAGTGAGCATCGGTCGAAATCGAAGGATGAAAGAGCGGCGACGATGGCAGAAGACTACTACAGCGTTCTGGGGGTTCCCAAAAACGCCTCGCAGGCCGACATCCAGAAGGCCTACCGCGATCTGGCCCGCAAATATCACCCCGACATGAACCCCGGCGACAAGACGGCCAAGAAGAAGTTCCAGAAAGTGCAGGCCGCCTTCGACGTGCTCAATAACCCTGAAAAACGGGAGATGTACGACCGTTACGGCAGCTCGTTCGAGACGATGGGCACCGGGGGCGAACCGCCGGGGGCGCGAACGTGGAGTTGGTCGCCCGGCGGGGGCGGCCCAGGGCCCGGGCCAGGCGAGTTCCGCGCCGAGGACATCGATCTGAGCCAGTTCCTCGGCGAGCGATTCGGCCAGGAGGGGCCGGGCGGGATCGGCGATCTCTTCGGCCAGTTTCGCCGCGCCGCCGGCAAGTTTCGCAAGCCGACCACCGCCGGATCGCAGCGCAGCGAGGACTTGGTCCAGGAAATCCAGATCCCGTTTGCCACTTCGATCACCGGCGGCGAGGTGCAGTTGACCGTCGAACGTCCCTCGGGCAAGACCGAGACGCTGGCCGTGAAAATTCCACCGGGCATCGAGGACGGCAAGAAGATCCGCATCCGCGGCCATGGCCAGCCCGCCCCGCGCGGTGGCACGCCCGGCGACATCCTGCTGACAGTCCGCGTGCAGCCGCACCCGCACTTCCACCGCCGCGGAAACCATCTGCACGTGCGCGTCCCCGTCACGCTGGGCGAGGCGGTGGCCGGCGCCAAGGTCGATGTGCCGACGCCGAAGGAGACCGTTACGCTGAGCATCCCGCCGGGAACTTCCAGCGGCGCGAAACTTCGCGTGAAAGGGCACGGCGTCGTGCCGAAGAACGGACCGCCCGGCGATCTCCTGGCCGAAATCCAAATCGTTCTGCCCAAGCAACTCAACGAGGCCGACCGCATGGCGATTCAGCAGATCGACCAGCACTATAGCCAAAACCCGCGGGGCGACCTGCATTGGTAACGCGCCGATGGATCAGCGATTCCTCCCGCACTACCGCATCCGACGCGGCGCCGACTTCCAACGGGCGTTTCGTCAGCGGGTAAGCATGGCCGACGGGTGCCTGGTCGTTTTCGGCCATGCCAACGGCCTTTCGCATCCGCGATTGGGCCTATCGGTCTCTCGAAAAGTCGGCGGCGCGGTGGTCCGCAATCGCTGGAAACGCCTACTCCGCGAAGCATTCCGGCTGACTCGCCCCCAACTGCCAGCGGGAATCGACCTGATCGTCATCCCCCGCGCCGGCATCGAGCCAACGTTGCCCGCGTTGATCGAATCGCTGCCCCGGCTGGCCGGACGGCTGGGAAAAAAGCTGGTACGATAGATTCATGGCCCGTCGCTGCAACGTTGTCGAAGAACCTCCGCCAATGAATTACTTTTGGCGTATTCTGCGCACCATCCCACGGATCCCGGCGTTGCTTCTCATAGGGCTGGTCCGGGTCTACCAAATACTCGTCAGCCCTCTGCTGGGGGAGCGGTGCCGATTCTATCCGAGTTGCAGCGTCTACTTCATCGAATCAGTGCGAAAATACGGGGCGATTCGCGGGACGCTTCGCGGCATCTGGCGGATCTGTCGCTGCAACCCCTGGAACTCCGGCGGGTGCGATCCGCCGTAATCGCAGCGCCACGTCGTTGGACTATCTATCGCGTTCTCCTCATCCTCCCTATTTTATCGGTCCAATGCGGTCCCCCCGCGTTACAGGACTGCGGAATGTGGCCACCGCGATCGCCGCCGTGCCGGCGGTGGCTAAACGCGGCTCGCTTCCCTTCGGGGCGCGGCTAAACGCCGAGCGTTGGCGTTACTTCATCCCTCATCCTTCATCCCTCATCCTTCATCTTTCATCTTTCCCCCTTTCTCTTGACCCCGCTGGCACAAACCACTATCCTCCGCGTCCGATTCGCTCCTCCAGCGGCCGGTGGGATGCCGGTGCGTCCTCTTCTCATCGCGGGCTCTTCTCCTCTACGACGGAGTGCAAGGAAGCATGAAACGTCGATATTTCCTTCTGGTTGCGTGCGGCACCGCCGCGGTCGGCCTGAGCGGTTGCTCGTGGTGGAACAACCTGACCATGCGGTCGCAAAGCCCCGAAGAGCGGCCGCCGGAGAACACCCACGCCCGGCTGGTCGGCGACTTCGCCTCGGCAACCGGCATGCAGCCGGCCCACGCCGAAGCGGTCGGCTTGGTCACGGGCCTGCACGGCACCGGCAGCGATACCATCTGCCCCGAACGCGATGCTCTCTTGGAAGAGATGAAGAAACGGAGTGTCGATAATCCCAACGGGCTGTTGGCCTCCGGCAACGTGTCGCTGGTGATCATTCAGGGTATTCTGCGGCCCGGAATTCAGAAGGGGGACCGCTTCGACATCGACGTCCGCGTCCCCTCGCAAAGTGAGACGAAGAGTCTCCGCGGCGGTTACTTGCTGCCGACCTGGCTTACGGAAACCGCCACGCTGGGCAATCAAGTTCGCAAGGGCGAGGAACTGGCTTCCGCCAAGGGCCCCGTCATGGTCGATCCCAAGGCCGATCGTAAGACCGATCGGATTGCGATGTGCCGCGGCCGAATTCTCGGCGGCGGCATCTGCCTGAAAACGCGGCCGCTGGGCCTCGTGCTCACGCCCGAGCACAAGGACGTGCGTAATAGCTCTCGCATCGCCAATGCGATCAACAAGCGATTCCACGTTTTTCAGGAGGGCCACAAGGACGGCATGGCCAAGGCCCTCAACAACGAGTATATCGAACTGAAGGTCCATCCCCGCTACAAGGAGAACGTCGCTCGATACGTTCAGGTCGTCCGCGCGTTGCCGATCACCGAAACCGCGCCCGAGCGGACGACTCGCATCGCCAGGCTGCAGAGCGAATTGCTCGACCCGACGACTTCGGCCGACGCGGCGCTGCAACTGGAAGCGCTCGGGCCGGACGGCATCGACACACTGTTGAAAGGCGTCAAGTCGGCGGACACCGAGATCCGCTTCTACGCGGCCGAGGCGTTGGCGTATCTCGACCGCCGCGAGGCGGCCGAGCCGCTGGGAGAGATCGCCCGCGACCAGCCGGCGTTTCGCGTCTTCGCGCTGACCGCGTTAAGCGCCATGCAGGACTTCGCCGCCGCCGATCAACTCCGCGACCTGTTGGCCGTACCCAGCGCCGAGACGCGCTACGGAGCGTTCCGAGCGCTTTGGACGATGAACCACAACGATCCGCTGGTGAAGGGTGAACTGCTCAACGACGACTTCCGCTACCACGTGCTCGACGTCAGCGGCCAGCCGATGGTCCACGTCACTCGCAACCGCATCGCCGAGATCGTCCTGTTTGGCCCGCAACAGGAGCTTCTCACGCCGTTGGCCGTCAACGCCGGCAACGACATTATGATCACCAGCCAAGGCGGCAACCAAATCACCGTGAGCAAATTCGCTACGGACGATTCCGACCAGAAACGCACCGTTTCCACCCGCGTCGACGAGGTGATTCGGGCGGTGGTCGAACTGGGCGGGACGTATCCCGACGTCGTGCAGGCCCTGCAGGAAGCCAAGGACTCCGGCGCGCTGGTCTCGCGTTTCGAGGTCGATGCGCTGCCGGAAGCGGGCCGGGCATACGACCGAATCGTCGAAGATGAGACGGCCGACGGCAAGAAGGACGATGGCAAGAAAAACGACGGCAAGGACTCGGCCGAACGAATCGTCAAGGCCACTCCCGCCAGCCCCTCCCCCGATCTGTTTTACCAGAAGACCAGCGGAGTTTCCCCAGTAGAGGGGGACGCCGACGACGATTCCGCCGACTCCGATTCCAAGGAGAAAACCAAGCCGAAGAAGGGCTTTTTTGGTAAGATGTTTGGAAGTTGAGAAGACAATCAGAAATGATGAGTGATGAATGATGAATGATGAGTGGAGGACGCAGTAATCGTTGCTCGTCGGGAACAGGCAAGCAATTCCGTTTAGCCGCCGCCGGCACCGCGGCGAGCCCACGGGCCGACGTTCCGTTGGCCGCTAAACAGCAGGAGGGCCAGGAATCCGCCGCAGCCTCCTGAACCGCGTTCTCCCTGAAAGCCGCACTCATCCTTCATCATTCATCATTCATCATTTTCCCCCTCCCCATGCTCAAGGCCCTCGAAATCGTCGGTTTCAAGAGTTTTGCCGACCGCACGCGCTTCGAGTTTCCGCCGGGCGTAACGGTGGTGGTGGGGCCAAACGGCTCGGGCAAGTCGAACATCGTCGACGCCATCAAGTGGGTGCTGGGCGAGCAGAGCGTCAAGAGCCTGCGCGGCCGCGAGATGGCCGACGTGATCTTCAATGGCTCGGCCAGCCGGCGGGCGCTCAACGCCGCCGAAATCACCTTGACCTTCGACAATTCGAAGCGGCTGCTGCCGCTCGACGCGCCCGAGGTCCATATTACTCGCCGCGTCTATCGCAGCGGCGAGGGGGAGTACCTGATCAACCGCAATCCCGCCCGGCTGCGCGACATCCGCGATCTTCTGTCGGGCACGGGCATGGGGACGCAGGCGTACAGCGTCATCGAGCAGGGCAAAGTCGATGGCCTGCTGCAATCGTCCCCCCGCGATCGCCGCGTGATTTTCGAGGAGGCGGCCGGCATCAGCCGCTTCAAAATGCGAAAAATCGAGGCCCTGCGGCGGCTGGAACACGTCGAGCAAAACCTCCTGCGGCTCTCCGACATCGTCGATGAGGTCGAAAACCGCCTCCGCACCGTCCGCGCCCAGGCCGGCAAGGCCCGGCGATACAAGGAGCACACCAACCGCCTCCAGGAACTGCGGACCCAGGTTGGCCAGGTCGATTGGAAGCGACTGACCGAGCGGTTGAACGGTTTTGAGACTGCCTTGCGGTCGTTGGGCGACGAACGTGGCGCCGCGGCCGCCGACGCCGCGAAGATCGACGCCCAATTGCTCGATCTCGATCACGGCCTGGGCCAGACCCAAGATGAAATCCGCCAGGCCGAAGCGCAGATCGCCGCCAACCGCGAGCGGATCGCCGCGGCCGAAGCCGCCATCGAGCACGAACGGGCCCGCGGCGCCGATTTGGAACAGGAGATCGTCCGCTACCGCCGCCAATTGGTGGGCATGAGCGCCAAGGCCGGCGATCTTCAACAGCAGTTGCGCGACACCACCGATTCGCTCGAAACCGCCGAGACGAACCAGCGCGAGATCGCCAAGCGATTGGTCGAGGCCGAACGGGGTTTGACCGAGGTGATGGCCGCGCTCGATCAGCTTCGCGGCGAGAGCGAGCAGCGGCGGGCGACTTACCTGCAACAAATGCGGCTGGCGGCCTCGCTCGGCAACGAAACCAGTTCGCTGCAAAGCCAGGTGACCGGGGCCGCAGCCGTGCGGCAGCGGTGCGAAGAGCGGATGGCCGATCTGGATCGCACTTTGCTCGCCCTGCAACAACAATTGGATGAACTCCGCCGCTTCCGCGAGCAAGCGACTTGCCGCGTGGAAGAGGAGACGCAATCACTGGCGGCGGCCGTGAACCGGCTCGCCGAGCTGCAAGAGCAGCACGCCGCTCGGCAGAAGGAATTGTCCGCGATGCGCGAGCGCCGCAGCGGCGCCGCCGAACGCGCTGCGGTACTCGATGAACTGGTACAGCGGCACGACGGTATCAGCGCCGGCGTGAAGGACGTGTTGCAGCGGGCCGCCGATCCGGCCGACCACGTGTTTCGCGGCGTTCGCGGGCTGGTGGCCGACCTCTTCCAGGTCAGCGTCGAAGTGGCGCCGCTGCTGGAAATCGCCCTGGGCCAAACCGCCCAGCACGTCATTGCGGATCGCAGCGAAGATCTCATCGACTACCTCCGCACCGAATCCAACCGCCTTGCCGGCCGTGTCGGCTTCGTCTGGCTCAACGGAAAAGGTGTCAGGAACCGTTTCTGCGAACCTCCCGTGCCACTGTTCCGACAAACGGTTCCTGACACCTTTTCCGGTCCTGACACCTTTTCCGGTCCGGGCATTCTCGGGCGGGCCGATCGATTCGTGGAAACGCCGCCGGAGTTCGCGCCGCTGGCCGAGCGGCTCCTGGGGCGAACGTGGTTTGTCGAAACCCTCGCGCAGGCTGTCGCGCTGGCCGCCGGTCCCGGTGCAGGTTTGACCTTCGTCACGCTCGCCGGCGATCTGCTCGAGCCCGACGGAACGCTGACGGTCGGCCCGCGCAGCGTCGCAACCGGTCTGATTTCGCGGCGAAGCCAATTGCGGGCGCTTCGGGCCCAGCTTGCGGAATTGGAAACGGCGATCGCCGCGGCGCAAAGCGATCTGGCGAAATTGAACAACGAGACCGCCGCCGGGCAACGGTTGGTCGATCGCCGCTCGGCCGAGCACCGCCGCATCGTCGACGCCCTCGCCGAAAATCGCCTGGCCATCACGGCCGCCGAAGAGCGCCGCAGCCAACTGGACCAGCAGCGGGTGCTGCTCGACCGCGAACTGCACGACGCCCAGCAGCAACACGATGTCGCGGAGCGGCTGTTGGGCGAAGCCCGCGAAAAGCGGCAGGCGATCGAGGCGACGCTGGCCGAGCTCGAAGCGAACTCGGCCGAGATCGGCCAACGGATCGGCGGGCTGGAAAGCCGACGGCTGGCGGCCGACCGCGAGACCACCGAGATCAAGGTCGAGTTGGCCAAGAGCGAGGAGCGACTGCGCAACCTGCGGTCACGGATGCGGCAGTTCGAGGAGAGTCGCGAAGAGCGGCACCGCGCCATCGACGAGGCCCGCGAGCATCTGGCCGAGTGTGCCGAGCGGCTCGATGCCTCCCGTTGGAACATCCTTCGTGCCGAGGGCGAAATCGCCGACCTCTATCTCCGCAAGGAGACTTTCGCCGCGCAGACCGTCGGGCTGGTGAACCGCCGCGAGGCGTTGCAGCAAGAGCGCGGCGGGTTGGCCGAGCGGCTGCAAGTCGTCTGCGGAGAGCTTCGTAAGCTCGAAGAGAAGATGCACGCCGCCGAACTGGCCGCCAACGAGGTCCGCCACGAGCGCAGCAGCATGGCCGACCGCCTCCGCGAGGATTACGGCATCGAAGTGGCCGATTTGGAGCAGCCGCCCGGCGACGAAGAACAGCACCGCCGCGAG
Organism: uncultured Planctomycetaceae bacterium; assembly: GCA_963823895.1. Classification (GTDB taxonomy): domain Bacteria; phylum Planctomycetota; class Planctomycetia; order Pirellulales; family Thermoguttaceae. The sequence goes on along the minus strand of CAWGNG010000035.1, from coordinate 389,648 downwards.
GAGGTGCAGCGGGAGATCGAAGAGCTGCGGCAGAAGATCAACAACCTCGGCAACGTCAACCTCGAAGCCCTCGACGAGCTCGAACAGCTTGAGGCCCGCTACAAAACGCTCTCCGATCAACACGCCGATCTCTCGTCGGCCAAGGCGTCGCTGGAGAAGATCATCGAGCGGATCAACGCCGACAGCCGGCGGCTCTTCTCCGAAACGCTGGAAACCGTCCGCGGCCATTTCCAGACGCTTTTCTGCGATCTCTTCGGCGGAGGCCAGGCCGACGTGATCTTGGAGGAGAACGTCGATATTCTCGACAGCGGCATCGAGATCGTCGCCCGGCCGCCGGGCAAGGAATTGCGGAGCATTTCGCTTCTCAGCGGCGGCGAGAAGACGATGACCTGCGTCGCGCTCTTGTTGGCGATTTTCCGCAGTCGCCCCAGCCCCTTCTGCGTTCTCGACGAGGTCGATGCCGCGCTGGACGAGGCCAACATCGACCGCTTCACCAAGGTGCTCCAGGGCTTTCTGGCCTGGACGCAATTCATCATCGTCACACATTCGAAGCGGACGATGACCTGCGCGAACACGCTCTACGGCGTAACGATGCAGGAGTCGGGCGTCACCAAGCAGGTCTCCGTCCGATTCGAGGACGTCAGCGACGACGGCCACATTCTCGAACGCCCGCAGGCCGACGAAGAGACGCAAGCCGCGTAAGCGATTTCAAAGGCGATCGAAGTCCATGGGCGTCGAAGGTTCGGCGGCGGATTGACGCAAGAAAGCATCGAGCTTTGGCCGGCGTTGGCCGGAGGCGATCAACCGCTCCCAGCGCTCATCATCCTCCCTAGTCAGGAGGAATCGGGCGAAATCGCCGACCTCGGCGCGCTTGTCCTCGGGCAGTGACTCGCAAATTCTGACTAATTCTTCAGTTTCGATGCTCATAGCCTGATTGTAGCTCGCCGTCGCCCGGAATTCCAGAGCGGACCTATCGCAACCAGGGCCGATCAGTCTTTCAATTTGGGAAACTGGTTGGGGTGGCAGTTGCACTGCCACCCCCGGAAAACGCCGCCAATCAGGGGTGGCAGTGCAACTGCCACCCCAACGCTACCGAAAACTGATCGGCCCTTCTATCGCAACAGCGCGTGGAGCGCCGCTTGTGGTTTGTATGATTAGATGCATGGCAGACAAGGAATGTCTGCCCCACCGGACACACTGTTGCCCGTTTTTCCGCAGTGAGAAATGCCGGCCAGCACTTGTTCTCGCCCCCGTTTCTCTCCCGTCGCCTCTCTCCTCCATCCCCTCGCCTGGGCCATCACATCGCCAGTTTACCCCCTCATTCTTACCGATTTCTCGCGTTCTAATGGGGAAGTCATAGCATTTCATGGGGGGGGAGGGATAGATTGGGCGAAAACTGCTTCTCTCCTTCGCATTTCGCCCAAACACGAAAGGGCCGCATAATGGGTCGAGGTCTTCGTTTTTCGAAATGGTTTGCGCAATCCGGGCGCCGCACGAACAACCCGCGAAATAGCACGCCCCGACTCTCTGCGTATCACCGCCGGCTGGTTTGTGAATGCCTTGAGGATCGGCGGCTCCTCTCCATTTCCTGGCCGGGTGGTGTGATCTCCTCGAACACAACGTGGACGGCGGCCAACTCGCCCTATAGCCTTGCTGGCAGTGTCTACGTCGAGAAGGGAGCCACGCTGACAATTCAGTCCGCCGTTCAGGTGCAGGGCAGCGCTTTATATATTGACGACGACGGCAGTGGCGGAGCGCTTTCGGCAAGCGGCGTGAAGTTCCAGAACAGCCACGTAGAGCTAGACGCAGGCGCGGCCGTCTCGCTGAGCGGGGACCAGTTTCTCAGCAACAATGTTTACGTCGATGCCACCTTGGCGAGTTCCCTCAGCGGCAACACGTTTCCCGCCAGTTCGACCGTGAATATCTTGTACGGGACTCTAAAGACCTCCGCAACGTTGCCGTTGATTACCAATGTCAGCAGCTATTCGTTGAATGGCCTTTACATCGAGAGCGGCGCAACTCTCACGATTGCCAACGGGAACACCATCACCGGCTCGAGCATGTACGTCGACGATAACAACAGTGGCGGATCGCTCGTGGCTAAGGGTGTAACGTTCGGTAGCCAGCTCCACCTTGGCTCGGGAAGCACGGGCTTGCTTGAATTCGATGAGTTCACCTATGGCGGTTACAATTACTTCGATAGCCAAATGGCGGTTATCGTCACGGATGATGACTTTTCGGCGTCCAAGGCCGAGGCGCAGGGCGTCATAGGCGCAACGGTCCATCTTGAAGGCAATTATTGGGGGCCCGGAATGACGACCGATAGTCTGATTCGCCAGAATAAGATCTACGACCATGCGAGCAACTCGGGTCTGCCGCCCATAAGCATTGATCCATTTCTTACGTCTGCTCCCCCGTTCGTCGAACAATGGGATGGCGGCGGTGCGGACGACAACTGGATGACTGCGGCAAACTAGGAGAATGACGTTGCGCCCGTGGCCGGAGAACAGCTGATCTTTGCCGGTGCCACACAGACATCCACCAACAACAACTTCCCCGCCGGTACCGTTTTCGATGACATTACATTCAGTAACGGCGGCTTCACCGTCACGGGCAACAGCGTGAAGCTGAATCCTGCCAGCGGCGTTGCGATCGATAATGTCTCGGGACAGAACCAGATCAATCTGCCGCTTACGTCTGACTCGACCGGCACTACGATCGTGCAGGCCGGCAGACTGGGGCTTGGGGTCGAGCGCTCAGGGTCTCGTGCTCAGCGGCGGCGGGGCGGACATCCAGGCCGGGAGCATTGTGTTGGGCTACACTGGCGCCGATCCGGTCACGACCGTCCGCAGTGACCTGCAGTCGGGCCTGATCCACTCCACAACCGCTCCGTCGTATTGCATGATCGGCTACGACGACAACAATTCCACCGGCAATGGCGTCGCCAATGGCGTCATGTTGGAGATCGCCCTTGCCGGCGATACGAACCTTGACGGGGTTGTCAACGGTAAGGATCTGGCCACGGTCTTGGCCGATTGGGGCAAGACCGGCCAGGTCTGGGCTCAAGGCGACGTCAATTACGACGGCGTCGTAAATGGGAAAGATCTGGCGACAGTCCTAGCCAACTGGGGCAAGACGATGCCGGCAGGTTACAACAGTCCGCTCGGCGGTCTGGCGGGGGCTGCTGGTCCCTGCTCGGTCGTTTCCGAACCCCACCCTGCTCCCGCTCCTGCACCCCGGCCAGCGCCCAGTCCTATTCAGGGACCGGTTGCGTTTGTTTCCGGTGGAGCAAGTCCGACCCCGCTCACGTCCGCCGAGACCGGAGGGGCTGCGGTGGCGAAGACTGCCGTGGCTCCGTTGACCGTGGCCACGACGCCGCCCGGCACGCCGAACAGTTCCGCCACTGAAACGGCACGCGCCGCCGCGATCGGACGTGCCGATCTGCTGGCAGCCGTGATGCGCGAGATGGACGGCCGCTACGACGATTCGACGTCGGACGATCTGCTCGACGCAATGCTGTCCTAATACTGTCCTGAGGATGACGGTGCGGCATGATGCGACAGTGCATCATGTCGTTGCGTTTTTCCGACTCCGGTGCCGCTGGACGAGGGGTCTGCAAGGGTCTTCGGCAGAGGCGGCTCGTCAGCCGCGAGCCGAAGCGGCGGCTGCACGAAGATGCGGCCTCGGAAAATCGCTCCTTCGCCATTCCCGGATTCCAAGCGCGCCCGCCGCGAGGAATGATCCGGCGTCTTGCGACGTATCTCCAAGTTACACAAGCACTTAGCGATTTCATCCGTTGGAATCATCCACGGCTGGCCTTCTGCCGCGAAATGCCGCAGAGAGACCTCTTGAAGTTCCGATTATTCCCATAAGCGAATCCACGCTGTTTGACACTGTTGTGACTTACCCTCATAATGTGGGAGTCGAGAAGGGCCAGCTATCGAGGCGGCGCACGCTTCAAACATCGGCTGGGCACGGTGTTTGCTCCTCAGTCTGTCCTCACCTTCAATACGAGGAGTGCTAGTGATGTCATTGTTCCGCCACCGGTCTTCTTCCAGCCAGGCGCAGCCCTCGAACGGGCTTGTGAACGTCAGCAGGCGGAAACTCAACGGGCTACCCCGCCAAGGTTCCCGCGCGAGGTCGCTCCGCATGGAGCCGCTGGAAGATCGAAATCTCCTGAGCGTGGCCGCGCCGCTTGGGCCGGTTTGCGCAAGCGCCACCGCAAATCCTGATGCCGCTTTGATGGCCGCCGGCAGCGCAGCCACGTCCGACGCGGCGTCGCCCACAGTTACGATCAACTATTCCGGCGATCCGCAGAAACCGACGTCCGCCTCGTCGATCAACTTCTCGGTCGTATTCAGCGAGCCGGTTACCGGCTTCAGCGGAAGCGGCGTCACGCTCGGCGGCACCGCCCCGGGGGCACTGGCGGCCACCGTCACCGGCTCGGGCACGACCTATAACGTGGCCGTAAGCGGCATGACCGGCGACGGCACCGTCAGCGCCAGCATCCCCGCCGGCGTCGCCATCGACGGGACGGGCGACCAAAACCTGGCTTCCACGAGCACGAATAATGTCGCCACCTACTGGGCCCCGCCGCTGATCGCCGACGTCGTTGTGGCCGAGGCCGGCCCCCTGAAGAACAGTACGCTTGACAGCTCCGACGCGCTGAAAATCACCTGGGCCGCGTCGAGTCAGTACGGGCCGATCGCCGGCCAGATATTAAGCGTCGACGACGGACATCCGTTTTCTGCGATCGGCGGCCCTTACGGCGGATTGTATTACTCCTGCCAGATCGGCACGCTTACGGCGGGCCAGCACACCTACACGATCCAGGCCACCGATTCCAGAACTACCGGCACGTTCACCGGGTCGTTCGACGTCGCACCTTTCGGGCTCGATCCGGTCATTTCCCACGTCGTCGTAGCCGAGGCCACCGCTCCGAGGAACGGGCTGCTCGAAGCGAACGAGAAACTCGTCGTCACCTGGGAGGCCACCGCCGTGAACCGCATAGCCTCGCAAATGCTGGAGATCGACGGCTCGCCCGTCGTGCCGATCAACGGTCCTTACGATGGATTGTTCTACTCGTGCCAAATCGGAACGCGCGGCGTCGGCAGCCACACTTACAAGATCACCGTCACCGATTCGGAGGGGAACACTTCCAGCACCACCGGCAGCTTCACAGTCGTCGCGCCCGCCCCGCCGACCATCACCGGCGTCGTTGTGGCCGAGGCCACCGGCCCGAGGAACGGCGTTCTCGAAACCGACGAGAAACTCGTGATCACCTGGGCCGCCACCAGCCCGCTTCGCATCGCTTCACAGACTTTGAGCATCGACGGCTCAGCGATCACGCCGATCAACGGCCCTTACGGCGGCATGTTCTATTCCTGCCAGATTGGAACCTGGACGGCGGGCCCCCACACTTATGTGATTACCTCGACCGACTCCGAAGGCGACGAATCCAGCGTCACCGGCACGTTCACCGTCGTGCAAACCCCGGTGATTGCGCCGACGATTGCCGACGTCATCGTCGCCGAGGCTTCCGCGCCGAAGGACGGCATTCTCGACTCGAACGATGCGCTGAAGATCACCTGGGCGGCGAGCAGCCCGAACCACATCGCCTCGCAAACCGTGGAGGTCGATGGCTCGGAGATCACGCCGATCAATGGTCCTTACGGCGGACTGTTCTATTCGTGCCCGATCGGAAAGTGTGGGATCGGCAGCCACTCCTATAAGATTACGGCGACCGACGCGAAGGGCGTCAGTTCCACCGCCGCGGGCACGTTCGCAGTCGTCGCGCCCGCCTCGCCGACGATCGCCGACGTCGTCGTTGCCGATTCCGGCACCGGCCAAGCCGGAGCGCTCAAGATCACCTGGTCGGCGACGAGCCCGTATGGCATCGCCTCGCAAACTCTGATGGTCGACGGAACGAAGATTACGCCGATCCAAGGTCCGTTCGGTGGGCGGTATTACTCCTGTCAGATCGGAACCTGGCCGGCCGGCAACCACGACTACACAATCACGTCGACCGACTCGTTGGGCGATTCCTCGACCTTCACCGGCACGTTTCAAATTTACTCCCCCGGAGAGATGTCGCTGCTTAACACCGACGGCACGATGAGCATCGGCGGCGCCCTCGTGCCCACGACCATCGGCGCGACGACCGTGAACATAGGAACGCTCAATCTCAATCGAGGAACGCTCGTCATTGACGGCGGCGCGGGAACGACTAGTGGCAGCGTGACTAGCGGCTGTGTGGTCTACACTGGCGGCGCAAGCGGCACGAACGCGCCCGTCAGCGTCGGCACGCTGACGATCGACGGCAGCGGCAGCGGCAGCGTAACCGTGATTCCCGTCAATTTCGGGACGCTCACGCTCACTGGCAGCACGTCGGTCGTCCAGATAAACGGCACTCTCTGCCTTAACAATCTCAACAACGTTGCGGTGGTCGAGAACGGCACTTCGACCAACGGCGTTCCCGAAGCGAACGAGCCGCTGGCCGTCACATGGAGCCTGCCGAACAGCAACACGATCGCCGCGCAAACCGTGACGGTCGACGGCCAGAGCTTTACGCCAGTTGTCGGCGACGGCAACGGCAACTACCGCTGCGACATCGGCGGCTGGGCCCCCGGCCAGCACACGATCACGATTCAGGTGGACCATGGCGATGGCGCCGAAGTCCTCGCCAGCACTTTCACCGTGCCCACGGCCTTGACGGTCGATGCGTCGACGCTGCCCGTAACTCCGGCCGATCTGATTACCGACAGCCAACTCGCCGCGATCGTAACGGCGGCGGAGCAACGCTGGACCGCGCCCGGCAGCAGCCAGGTCGCAAACGCCTTGACCGGCATCAACTTCAAGGTCGCCAATCTGGCCCCCGGGATATTGGCCGAGAGGTGGCAGAACACGATCTGGATCGACGACGCGGCCGGCTACGGCTGGTTCGTCGATTCGACGCCGGGCGACGACGCCGAGTTTGCACCCGTAGCGGGCACTTCCTCGTTGGCGGCCCCCGCCGGCACCGCAGCCGCCCAGCGCGCCGACCTGTTGACGGCCGTGATGCACGAGATCGACGACGTCCTGGGCAACAGTGACACGTCGGCCGATGACCTGATGAACGCCATACTCCCCTTGGGCACGCGGCGGCTCCCCGATAACCCCGTGTAGCGAAGAACGATTTACTTCCCTGAGTCACGCCGGGGCATTAGTCGGAAGCCCTCAATCCCCCAAGGCGGCAACACGCTGGTCTCGATTCGGGTCGAGCCAACGTCCTGCGGCGTGACCGCGCCGCTTTCCGCGTCGATCCGCTCGATCGAGTAGCGGCCGAACATGCCAAGCACCTCGGGCGCAGGTTCACGCTGCTCCGCGACGTCTTCGTGCCCAGATTCGACACCACGACGAGGTAGCTTCGATCCTGCGCCCGATATACCAGGGCGCGAAAGGCGGCGTCGCTGCACGTTGCGGCAACTCCCTTTTGATTCGGCAGGTTGAAAACCCGTGCACGGCTCATGTCGATGGCGGACAGGATTCGCCAGTAGGGAAGGGCAAAGGCAGTGGCCTTGTTGTCGGGATCGAGGGGGAACACGAAGCCGTCGATGGGCCGCCGCATTCCCAAGCCCACGTGCGGGAAGAACCCCCAAGCGGCCATTTTCGCCACGCCTTCGGGCGTGCAGAACTTGGGCGAGCAGAGCGTCCAGGGATGGCAGACGCCGCCGCCCAGCATACCGCCGTAAACGGCGTCGTCCAAATTGTCGAACATGCCATGATCGAACGGCGCTTCGCCCGGCAGGTAGGCGTCGCAAACCAGATTCGGCAAAACGCCCGCCGTTCCGATTCCCTGGTGTCCGATGAGAAATCCGCGCCGCCCGACGATGCGACGAAGGTGTCGCAAGAAACGGAAACAGTCTCGGGCGGGCAGGCAACTGCCGTCGCGAGAGAAGTGGACGTCGCCCAGCGCGGTATCCGGCCGATTCAGGTGCTCGTGGCTGGCCACGCACTGCGGACCATGCCAATCGACGTAAACGCCGTCCCAATCGGGCCGGCAATACTTCTCGAAGAACTTGGCATCGAGACAATACCGCTCGATGTTGCGGCAATACAACGCCACGCGAAGCCCCTTTTCGTGGGCGTGCGCGATAGTTCGCCGCATGGCGTCTTCGTCGCGGGCCACGCGGTAATCGGCATGAGGATTGCCGTTGCTGCCCGCGGCACGCATCCAATGATCGTGCAGAACCAAGAGCGTGGCGCGATTGGCCGCCATTTTGTCGATCTGGGCATTCGTCGGATACCACTGCTCGCGTGCATCTTTGTGGAGATAGTTGATCCAATGATAGACCCGCTGGCCGATGAGATTCGACTTGCGGAAGCCGGCGGCCCCGCTGCCCATTCCCAAGGAAAACCGGTTGTGATAGTGCAAAGGGCCGCGGACGGCGGTCTCTCCGTCTGCCAGATTCCAGGTGAAACGGCCGGCTTCGGCTTGGAATCGCGGCCGGCCGCTGATCGGCCGCTTCTCCTCGACGATCGCCTCCAGCTCGTTCGTGAAACTACTGCGAGGATCGGTTCCCCACGCGATCCGCGCCGTTTCGAACGCCGCCGGATCGCCGAGAACCGCCACCGCCGCCTGGCGATACTTGGCGGCACGGGTGATCGCACGGTCAATCACCAGCGAAACGCCGGCTCGGCAACGATCGACGATAGTCGCCGACAGATCGCAATCGATGTCGATAAAGAGGGCACCCTCCGGATAGGCTTCATAACCAAGCCGCACCGACCAGAGCGACGCGCCGCCGGCGGCGTTGCGGGGCGTCGCCAGAATATCGAATTTCACGCGGTCGGGCCCGGCGTCGAACTTCTCGATTCGCGCGGGTGTCGTTCGCCAAGCGGTACTCGTCGCCCGCCGCGGCAAAGCGGATCATCGGGCAGGTTTGCCCGTCGCCCCCCACGACTCGATTCCAATCCGAGCCGTCGAAAAGCTGGATGGCGGTGATTTCGCCCCCCTTGGCTGCATCGACCTGGACGCGGAAATGATCGCCGCCGATGACGATCAGATTGGCTTGCCGCGTCGCCGTCAGCCGGCCGATCTCGGGCGATGCCGCGGTTTCGGCCGGCACACCCGCCGACGGCAAGGCGAATGCGAGAACCAGCGGGCAGAGCAGTGTAACGACGGGTTTCATATCGCTGACGTGCAGAGGTTCCCAGATGATATGCCTCCCACCAAGCTGCGCCAATACCCGGGGAGACTGCAAAAAAGTACAATGTACCATAATGCCGCCAGATATCATCGTTGGATGACAGCGAGGAGTCCCTCCGTGAGCCCCGCACGTTTTTCCCCGTCACGGTTATTGGCCCGCGTGTCGGCGATTCTCGTCTTCTTGGCTCCTGTCAACGTCGGCTATGCCTGGGATCCGTACAACGAATTGCCGCGCGAGTTGATCGGTTACGATTCCGAGAAGGAAATCCATATCCACGCGGCGAAGGAAGCCGACAGGCTGCGGCGGAGCGTGATTGACTACCTCTGGAATAAGACCGGCCTGCCGGCTGGCAAATTGTCGACAATCACGGCCGTTTACTCGGGCAGCGGGGCGTTGCCTGCCGACGTCGCCGGACTTCGCGCCACGAACGTCGCCCGGGTCGAGCGATTGCAGGCGAACATCGATTTTGGTTACAGCACGGCCCTGTATCTGTTGCATCCGGCCAGCCTCCGCAACGCACGCCGCCTGGTCATCGTGTCGCACGGTCATTGTGTCGACTACAGCGGCCGATTCGACGCGGGGATAGGGACTCTGATCGATCACTTGTTGGAGAGTGGGTTCACCGTGCTGGCGGTGCAGATGCCCCTTCATGGCTGGAACAGGCAGACGAGTTTCCAACTCCCCTCGGGTACGGTGACCGCGACGAATCACGATGAAATGGTTGCCGCGCTGGAAGGCAAGGGCGGAAGCGCGTTGCGGTTCTTCGTCGAGCCCGTAGTACAGGGCATCAACCACTTCGTCCGAACCAACCCCGCTTCTCCCGACGTTTCGATGGTCGGGCTGTCGGGCGGCGGATGGACGACCGTCCTGGCTGCGGCCATCGACCCGCGAATCAAGCTCAGCATCTCCGTGTCGGGATCGATGCCGATCTACGCCCGCCGCTTCTACCCCGGCTCCATCGGCGACGCCGAGCAAATGCTGCCGGCGTTGTATCGCGATCGGGCCAGTTATCTCGACCTGTACATCCTCGCCGCTTGCGGAAGGGGACGCCGACACATTCAGGTCGGCAACCAGTACGATCCCGCTTGTTTCTACGGCGTTTCGCATTCAACCTGGGTCGCCAACGTCAAGAAAGCCGTCAGTTCGACGGGGTCCGGCGGCTACGACTTTTTCCTCGACTCGACGCATCGCCAGCACCAGATTTCCGCCCACGCGATTGAGAAAGTGATCGATCCGGCGCTCGGCATTCCGGAAAGAAAGGAGCCGGCGCGGAGGTAAGGCCAACATCCGCCGCGCGAATCAGTTTTCGATTGTAGGAGGCGACTCCTGTCGCCGATTGCCCGAAATTGGCTGCACAATCGGCGACAGGAGTCGCCTCCTACAATCTCATTTTGAAGAAGTGATCGGCCCTACCGAAGGTCCGTCGCTCTATTGACGCAAGAGAAGGGGTGTGGCAAGATTCTTGTTGTGGTTGGAAGTCTTGTTCTCGCCTCCCGCTCTTGATGCTTCCACAAGTGGGCAGCCCGCGGCATAAGATCATGCAAGTTCACTTGGAATACGGCCGGACGGGTTTGGATGTCGAGTTGCCCGATCGCAACGTGGTCGGCTGCCTCCAGTATCGGCCGGCGGAGCCGCTGGCCGACCCGGAAGCGGTGGTGCGGCGATGTTTGGCGCTGCCGACCGGGACGCCGCCTTTGCGTGAGTTGGCCCACGGTCGCCGCAATGCGTGCGTGGCGATCTGCGACGTGACCCGGCCCGTGCCCAATGCGTTGTTGCTCCCGCCGATTCTGGAAACGCTCGAAGCGGCGGGCATCCCTCGCAGCGAAATTCTGATCCTCGTGGCCACGGGCCTGCACCGCCCCAACCTCGGCGACGAACTCGTCGAAATGGTCGGTGCCCACGTCGCCGAAAATTATCGCATCGAGAATCATCACGGCCAGCAGCGCGATGAGCATACGTACTTGGGCCAAACCGAACGCGGCACGCCGGTTTGGATCGACTCCCGCTACGTCAATGCCGATCTGAAGATCACCACCGGGCTGGTCGAGCCCCATTTCATGGCCGGCTTCTCCGGCGGACGCAAATTGATCTGTCCCGGACTGGCGGCGCTCGATACCGTGCGGGTTTGGCACGGGCCCGACTTCCTGGAGCACACCAACGCCTGCAACGGTTGCCTGGAGGGCAATCCGGTTCACGAGGAGAACACGGCCATCGCGCGGATGGCCGGCTGCGACTTCATCGTCAACGTCGTGATCGACGCCCAGCGCCGCATCCTTCACGTCGTGGCCGGCGACATGGCGGCGGCGTTCCTCGAAGGCGTCCAATTCGCGCGCGGCCCCGTCGTTGCCACGATTCCCGAACCGGTCGATATCGTCGTCACTACCTCGGCCGGCTATCCGTTGGACACAACGTTTTATCAGTCGATCAAGGGCATTGTAACCGCCGCGCCGATTGTCAAGCCCGGTGGAACGATCGTTTTGGCCGCCGGCTTGAGCGAGGGCATCGGCAGCCCCGAGTTTCGGCGGATCTTCGACGAAAACCCGACGCTCGACGGATTCATGGAACGAATCCTCGCCAAGAATTACTTCGTCATGGACCAGTGGCAGCTCGAAGAGTTGGCCAAGGCGAAGCGACACGCGCGAGTGAAGGTCGTCAGCAACGGTCTGCCGCCGGAAACGCTGCGCCGGCTGTTCGTCGAGCCCGCCGCCAGCGTCGAAGCGGCCGTGGCCGACTGCTTGGCCGAATATGGGCCCGACGCCACGATCGCCGTGATTCCCAAGGGCCCCTACGTCCTGGCCGGACTGGCATGACCAAGCGTTTAGCCGCGCCCCGAAGGGAAGCGCGCAACGTTTGGCCGCCCGCACGACGGCGGGTGGACGGGCGCAGGGACTGAATGTTACAATGGCTTTCGTTCCGTTGCGATCGTCCTTGTATCCCCGCCCTTGTTGATTTCACGCTTTGAAGTTTCTTCCGCTTCTCCCGCCTACGCGATGAGGTTCCCATGCACCGAATTCGAGCGATTGCCATTTTCGCATTGACGGCTGCCGCCGTTCTGCCGGCTCTTGGCGGCGAAATGCGCGAGACGCTGCCCAACGCGGCGGCGATCGCGGCGGCGGTTCCGGCGCCTCTGTACCGTGATCCGGTCTACGACGGCGCGGCCGACCCGGTCGTGGTGTGGAATGCGCCGCGGCGAGTGTGGTCGATGTTCTACACGCAGCGGCGGGCGCGGCTCAACTTGCCCGGCGTCGAGTGGGGACATGGAACCGAGGTCGGCGTGGCCGAGTCGCGCGACGAGGGGATGACCTGGGTTTATCAGGGCCGGCTCAAACTCGAACATCCTAGCCCGGAAGGATCGTTCTGGGCGCCCGATTGCATCCGCGACGACGCCGGACGGTATCACCTCTTCGTCACCTTCGTGCCGGGGGCGGCCGCGACGCACCACGACTACGGCGGCGAGCGGCACATCGTCCATTATTCTTCCGACGATCTTTCCGCGTGGAAGTTCGAGCAGCGCGTGCCGGTAAGCTCCGATTACTGCATCGATCCGACGTTGTGCCGTCGCCCGGATGGCCAATGGTGGATGTGGTTCAAGGATGAGCGGCACGACAGTGAGACACGGGTTGTCGGCAGCCGCGATCTCCGCCACTGGCGAGCCGTTCCCGCCCCCGGCGTCTCGAAGCTCTACGGCGAGGGCCCCAAAGTCTTTCGCTACCGCGACCACTACTGGATGATCAAAGACCCGAACTGCGGGCTGGACGTTTACCGTTCGGAGAACCTCGAAGACTGGACGTACCAGGGCAAGATTCTCGACAAGCCCGGCTGGCGGAACGACGACGCCAGCGTGGGCAAGCATTGCGACGTCGTGGTCTGCGGCGATCGCGCCTACATCTTTTATCTGGTCGAGCCGGGAATGCGCGACGTGCCGCCGCGCGCGGGCATCCAGCCGTTGGTCGGCCGCCGATCCGCCATCCAGGCCGGCGAGCTTGAAGTGAAGGACGGCTGGCTGACGTGCGATCGCAACAAGCTTTTCCGAATTCGCCTGACACCGCCCGATCCTCGATAGGAGTTGCCTTCGTATGAGAATATGCTTGAAGTCTATGCTTCCGTTCGTGCTCATCGCCCTTACGGTCTCCGCTGGAAGTGCAGGTGCGAGCGAGACGGAGAAAAGCAATGCGAACACAAAGGCCGGCCCGGATACGTGGGTGCGTTTCGCCACCAGCGACGCCAAGTTGCAGGCGCTTTACGATCTTGCCGAGAAGAAGGAAGCGGAGAATGTCAGGGTCGGCAAGGACGGGCGAAAGGTGCTCGTGGAAGGGGACGAGTGGTCTTACGGCCTTTGGCTTGAAACACAGCCGATGGGCGGCGTGATGTACGCGCCGCGCGATCTCAGCATCGCCCGTAACAACATTGAGTTCTTCATCGAGTTCCAGAAAGAAAACGGTTTGTTGCCTTGTACGTGCATCCGTGAGCCGAACGGCGAAGTCAGCGGATGGCATGGAAGTCTGGGCATGCTGAGCCTGGCGCAGGCTTCTCTCGACTTCTACTATCTATCAGGCAAAAACAGAGCCTTTCTCGATCGCGCCTACCGGGCTCTCGAAGCGTATGACGGCTTCCTCTGGAAATACCGCGATTCTGACGGCGATGGTTGCCTTGAACTGTGGGGGATAGGCGATACGGGCGAGGATCAGACGACCCGCTTCAACCGTGCGCCGCACGTTGTACAAGACCCAATGACCGCGCCGCACAATCCTGAATGGGACGTTCCAGTTCAATCCATGGATATCATGTCGGACTCTTACGTCGCGCGAGCCACGTTGGCGGAAATGGCCCGGCTGCTGGGCAACGGACAGGAGAGCAAGTGGCAGAAGAAGGCGCAGGACGTGCGCGACAAGGTCAAGGCGTACCTCTGGCGTCCGGAACTTCACGCCTGCTATGACCGCGACAAGACGTCCAAATTCATCGAGTGTTTGTGCCACAACAATCTCCGCTGCATGTACCGCGGCACATTCACGCAGGAAATGGCCGATGAGTTCGTGAAATACCATCTGATGAACCCGCGTGAGTTCTGGACCTACATGCCGCTGCCGTCGATCGCAATTAGCGACCCGTACTATACTAATGATGAGGTCCGCGGCTATTGTCACTGGGCTGGACCCAGTCAGGGATTGACCTATCAACGCGCAATTCGCGCCCTTGAGAACTATGGGCACTTCGCGGAGCTAACGCTGATCGGGCGAAAACTGCTGGCCGGACTAAGCGGATTGAAGGCTTTTCCTGTGTGCTTTGTGCCGACAACGGGCAAACCGCGCGGGGAGCACGGCAACTACGGCCCCATGGTCCTCAGCGCTCTGGAGTACATTTCTCGTCTTTACGGAGTACACGTCTTCCACGACCAGGTGTATTGGTCCGGCCTAGCGGACGGAAACCACGATACGACTTACACTCAGTATTGGCTCGGCAGGGAGTTCAAGTTGAACAACTCGCACGGCACGTTCTCCGGCTATCTGAACGGGAGGAAGGTGTTCAGTTGCACGGCCGGCGTTCGCGTCCTAACCGATCTAAATGGGACCGTGCGCGAGGTTGTCGGCATCGACCCCAGCAGGCGAAAAATCATTCTGGAAGCACCGGAGACAACATACCGGCCTGCGCAAATCGGGCCCAATCAGGTCCTGACGCCTGCCGGCAAAGACCTCGTCCTGCGCAAGTCCGTGCCGTTTGTTGAGCCATCGGGCATGTACGAGGTGGACGCAAAGACCCAGCAGGGACTAGTGACCTTCACGGGCGCCTGGCAGACTGTCCCCGCGGCCGACGCATACTGCAAGACGATGGCTCTCAGCCGGCGGCGCGGCGACGCCGCGCAGTTCGAGTTCGTCGGAACGGAAATCAGGTGGATCGGGAAGCGCGGCGCAAACTGCGGCCGGGCCGACGTCTCGATTGATGGTCGTCTTCAGGCGAGGAACGTGGATCTCTACGGCCCTGATCCTCAACAGCCGCAGCAGATCCTGTTTCAGAGGAAGGGACTCGGCAATGGAACGCACACCATCAAGATCGTCATCGATGGCGGCGAGAATGCGCATTCATCGGACACGTTTGTCGGGATCGATGCGTTTCAATACGGTGAGTAGTGTTGTCACTTAGACCAGTCGTTCACCCTTATCGCCATTCTGTTGTGACGCGATAACGAGACAAAGCAATCCTTGAAAGAGTCAAACATGCCAAAGACGCATTTGCATTTCGGCGCCGCTATCCGGCAATTCCAGGCGTTGTGCTGCGAACGTTCGTCGCTGCCCACCGTCAGGCGGTTGTTCTGCGCGTTGGTAGTTCTGTCGGTGAGCGAATGCGTTTGGACCGACACGATGCACGCCGGAGAGGGCGGAACACAAGGCGTCAACTACCTGACGATTCCGGCGACCGGATTTTGGAGCAACGCCGGCACGGTCCCGGTGGGTTTTGACCCGGCGTTCGCACAAGGGTTGTATGGTTGGACCGGTTCGAAGTCGGGATCGGCCGCCGCCTTTCAGTTCCAAGTGCGGCCCTCGGGCAAGTACCTGGTAGCGATCGGATTCTTCGATCCGAATACGCCGCCGGGCAAGCGGCTGCAAGAAGTGTTGATCGACGGGAAGAAGGTCGATACGCTCGACACCGCCGGGCCACGGCCGTTTGTGCGGCTCTACGAAGCCGCCGATCGCAACGGCGACGGATTCTTGCAGGTTTCCTGCTCGCACGTGAAAGACGAGGGCGAAGCCACGGGGCTGATGAACATCGTCTGGCTCTTCGATGCCGACGAACGGGGCAAAGTGGACGCCGAGAAGCTCGCCCGCGGAGATTGTCCGCTCAAACCGCTTTGCCGCCTCGATGCGGCGACGGCCGACCGCCAGCCGCGCGGGCATGTGAATTTTCCCAAGCTGCCCGAGGCGCGGCTGAAGCGGATGTTGCCGCTGCGTCCGGTGGCGCTGGGAATCGAGCTGGCCCGGGCGCAACCGGTCGATCCGCTTCATCTTGAAATCGAGGGTGAACTGCGCAATCGCATCCGCACGGTCTTGGATCGCTGGGGGTTTGCCGGCCGCGACCAAAAGCGGGTGGCGGGCTTCCTGGCCGACGCCGGTTTCGATACTTCCGCCCGCGCGCTCGAAGTCTGCTGCATGTTCTCGCGGTTGCTGAAGATCGATCTCGACCTACAGGTCCCCTTCGACGCCCTGTTGGCCCGGCAGGAAACCAGCGGCGATCTGGCCGGGGCCTTCACCGGCGGGGCGGGCAAGCCGCGATTGGCCTGCTCCTGGGAACAGGGGATTCTTCTCCAAGCAATGCTCGCATATTACGAACACAGCGGCGGCGACCCACGGGCGTTGCAGGCCGCCGCCCGCATCGTCGATTGGGAAGACCGCATGATCTCCGGCAAGACCAACGTCGGCTCCTGGGGGGGCAACGGCCGCTTCGGCGCTCTCGAAGGGCTGGTCACGTATGCCTGGCGGACGAAAGACGCGAAGGCTCTCCAGGTGGCGAAGAAGATCGCCGAGATCAACCGGGCGGGAGGCGGAATCCGCTGGATGTTCCGTGGCGAAAAGGCGAAGGATTCGGTCGAGCACATGCACTCCTGTTTGACCACTGTGCGCGGCTTCCCCTGGCTCTACGCCTACACCGCCGACCGCAGCTACCTCGCCGACGCCGTGGCCGCCTGCGATCGGGTCTACGACGCCTGCACCTGGGCGAACGGCTGCGTCTCGGAATGGACCTCGCCCGAGGTGGAGCACACGTTTGCCACCGACGAATGTTGCTGCACTGCCGACGAAATCATGCTGAGCCTCCACCTGGCCGATCTGACCGGCGAGGGACGATTTTTCGACCGCGCCGACGAACTCTATTACAATGGCCTGCGGTTCCATCAGTGGTTCGACGGCAATTTCAGCGGCTACGACGATCCGCACATCGGCGTGAAGGGGCCGCACATGTGGTACTGCTGCACCTGGTGGGGCTCGAAGGCGCTGTACGAGACGGCCCGGCACCTCTATGCCTCCTCGCCCGGCGAGGTCTACGTCAACGGCTTCATGCCCTCCCGGGCCGAGCTTCCGCTGAAAGACGGCGTCGTCGGCATCGCGACCGAAGCGAAGATTCCCGCGTCGGGCGACGTGCGAATTACCGTTACTCCGAAGGGGGCGGACGAGTTCGCTCTCAACGTTCGCGTGCCCGGCTGGGCCAGCCTTCGCGGCGTGGAAATCAACGGGCAAACGCAAGAGGCCCGGCCCGATCGGGGCTATGTTTCGCTCCGCCGCCGTTGGCTCGCCGGCGATCGGGTCGATGTGCATTTCGATCTGCCGCTGCGGGTCGTTCTCGACAACGGCCAAGGGCCGACGCCGCTTGCCCAGGGCAAAGTCAGCCTCGACGTCGCGCCGCCGACCTTGGCACGCAGCATCGTCATCTGCCGCGGGCCGGCGATCCTCGCCCAATTCCGCCTGCAACATGGCTGCGAGTTGATTTGGGCGTATACCGGCGACGACCCGCACATGTTCGAGACCGTCGCTTCCGCCGCCGATGAATTTACGTTGGCCGGCAAGAGTTTTCAGAGCACCGCCACGCCCGATTTGGTCAACGTTCGCCGGACATCGTCCGGAGTGCGCCTCGATTGGACGTGGAAGACCGGCCCCGCCGGAAGTTGGGAAATCCATCGATCGGCTCGTCTAACAACCTGTACTCCTCACGCTCCGCGTGAGGACGAACACGGGCCGAATTCGCCTCACGCGGAGCGTGAGGAGTACGTCGAGTACGTGGAGCCCGGCGTTCCGCTTGAGATCGAGTACACGGCGGAGATTCTGCCGCCATCGGGAACGCCCGCCGAGCAGATTGCCGAAGTTGTCGAGACCGGCCGCTTCTGCGGCACGCGCATGCCGTGCAAGGTTTCCACGCCGGGCACCTTCTTCGACAAGACCGGCCGACAAGGCCCGCCGCGTCTGATCTTGGACGGTGCACCGGCAATGCCGAAGGAGAATCAATGGCTCGCGGCCACGGACGCCGAACTCGATAACGGCGCCGTTCGATACTCCGTCCACGCGGACGTCCAACGCCTTCTGGCCGCCGGCAACAGAAAACTCGACTACGGAGCGATCTACAATGCGACGGTCAAGGACCTCTTGGGGGCGTCGGTCGCCGTCGCCGTCGATAGCGGCTACAGCGCGATCTACAGCAGGGCGATCAAGGAAAACGGCCGCTACGTCGCCAAATGCCGCCTTACGATAAGCGGCCGAAGCCAATTCGAGTGACTTCGGGCCGGCTCCAATTTGGGCGGAAAAGCGGACAGTCACATATATTCGTGATACTGCGCAATACAGGAGGTGCTCGTGAGCGTGTTGCATTTTTCCCAGTATATGCGACTGTTCCCTTTTTCGCCTTTTTCCCCCTTTAATACTTTTTCGCGTCAATCGCGTTGCCGTCATTGCGGCTGCCCAAGTAACTGTGGATGGTGGGATCGATCGAGTAATTCATCACTTTCACCGAGCCATCGCAGAAGGCCATGTTGAAGCCGGCGGCGTGCGCGCTGCCGAAGATGGACTCGTTGTCCAGGCCAGGCGTATCCTGGAGGGGCGGCTGGTCGGTCCAGCCGAGCAGATCATTGTCATCGCCGCTCATTGCCGCGCTGTCGCTGCTGGTGTCTACGCCGGCGATGCTGCCGAGGCGATCCTGGTCGAGGTACTTTTCACCCGCCAAGTAGGTGCAGCTTGTTCCGTCCGTGATGTCGCGGATCCTTACCTGGCTCCGTTGGGCGCAAATGCCGTTGCTCTGCGACATATCGCAAAATGGGTTGCCGTTCGAGCCCGCCGGCTGGTTGGCCCAACTTGCAGCGTCCGCCCAGGAGGCCGGTCCGGATCCCCAGGTAATCTCCATCGATCCCCCATTGCACTTGTAGTCCGCGGCGAACGCAAGGTTGGTCGGCGCGCAATTGACCACGGGATCATCGGGGGTGATTTGCGTGAGTGCAGGTGAGTGCAGCGTCGGACACGTCCAAGTCGCCAGCGGAACCTGACACATTTGCAGGGCTTTTTGCAACCTATCAGCATCGCTCGCGGCCGATAGTTGCAGGTCGTGCAGCGGCTGTTGTTCCATATAGGGAAGGATATTGTAGAAGAAGCCGCCCGGCTGCCCTGGGCCGACACCGCAACTTGGGTCGCCCACCCAAGCGTCGCCCCAACCACCGGTTGGCAGCCAACCGTTGGCCTGCTCGTGCCCCAGCGCCGCCAGCGAAATTTGCTTGACGTTGTTCTCGCATTGCAGCATTCGTGCCGACTCGCGCGCCGCCTGAACGGCCGGCAGTAGCAGCGCGATCAATGTCCCGATGATCGCGATGACCACCAGAACTTCCACCAGCGTAACGGCGGACCGAGCCGACGAGCCACCGGCAACACGCGGAGGACGATGCAGCATAATGGCGTCATCCTTCATCGAGGAACCGCTGTAAACCACGTTCCGACCGGAATATCCGGTGCTGGCCGACTCCACCGCGGCAAACAGAGGGTGACATTTCAGCGAGCGGCCCATCCGTAGTATACCCGGGCTCGTTGGGGTCGGAAACAGCGGCTGGGAAGACGTAGAGGGGCCGGGAGCCTTCGCTTAGGAGTCTGAAATCAGCTAATGGGAGTCACGCGTCCCGTTCTTTCTCCAGCACCACGCGGCTGCCGTGATCGCAGAACTCGACATGGGACATGAAGGCCCGCATCAGCAGCACGCCGTGGCCGCCGGTGACTCCAAACAAGAGGGCTCGAAACGCGATTCGGACTCGAAGCGAGGAGAGTCGACGGCCACGTTTCGACGCTGCATTTCAATCTCGATATTCCCTCCATTCCTCCTCATCAGCAATTTCCCTCTCTTGAAGAAGGTTCTTGGTCACTCTCCGCACGCCTTCATTCGGGTGATTGAGCGACTTCTCTAACAGGTCCTTTGCTTCTGGATCCCGTCGTTCGCCGAGACACCTTATCGCCTGCTGGGCAAGTGGCGTCGGGCCGTTTTTGAGAACGAACGCGAGTGCATCGATCGAACGCCGATCCCGCGTGCGTCCCAGCCCAAGCGCAGCGACGCATCTCGCAGTGATACACTCCTTCGGGTCGTGCCATATCGCGGCCAACGGTTCGGCAGTGCAACCATCGGGAATTTGGCCCAGAGCGAAAATCGCCCACCAACGATCGTCCCCGTATGCCACCGGACGCAAAACCCGGGCCTTGGACAGTAACACATCAAATGCCCTTGCATCGTGCAACTTCCCAAGTGATATCGCCGCAACGATGCGGAGGCTCGGCGGCTTGCTCTTGTCTTCTCGCAACGCTACGATTAGCGGCTCGACTGCTCGCGAATCGCCAATCTTCCCCAAAGCGACCGCTGCACCTATACGCGCTCCCTCATCAGGATCGTGCTGAAGCACTTTAATCAGCGGCGCAACAACGCGCGCGTCTCTCAGTTCTCCTAACGCTTTCGCGGCGCTAGCACGCAAACTGGCTTCGGGCCTGTTCAGTCGCGCGAGAAGCGGTTTGAGCGAACTCAAATCGGGGACCTTCGACAGGGCGGAGGCAGCAGCAGTCTGTACATCCAGGCTGTTGTCCGCGAGCGACCTAATCAACGGCTCAACCGCCCTAATGTCTCCGACTTCACCAAGCATCCAACACGCCGCTCTTCGTACTCTTGGATTGGAATCCTGGAGTCGGGCGATGAGCGGTTCCACAGATCTCGGATCGCGCGTCCCTCTCAGCGCGTATGCCGCCTGTTCTCGTATCGTGGGGTTCCTATCGTTCAATAGTTCGATCAAGGCCCCCACGGTTCGTTTATCACGGTAATACCCCAGAAGCCTCGTTATGGCCTCCTCTTGATCGAGCGAGGACGCGCGAGGCAGTTCGTCAATCAAGGCAGGAATTGCCAAGGTGTCAAGCCTCCTCAGCGCCGCAACTGCAACATCATTCGGAGTGCAAGAATTATATGGCCTCTTATCTCCAAGTAAGCGCACCAAGAACGGAATGGCAGGAGCCGCGTCCTTGCCAAGATCAGACAACTCGCGAGCGGCAACGACGCGGGCACGAACATCGGGAGAGAGAGTATCTTCTATCAAGTCCCTTATTCTAGCCGAGATGTCCTTCGGCATCGCAGGGAGTGTCCCGCGGTCGCTGGGATGACGCGCCACGAGGATTGCACTTACAATCAAGATCACCAATACGACAATGACAAGCAAGTGAATTGACACAGTGCCTTTCGTCGCTCTCATCGTCGACGTTTGGCACACCAACGGTCTAGCCCGAACGTGTTGATTGCGCATAGCGCACGCTCTCGCTATCCCACCGTGTCCCGCACCTTCTCCAGCACCACGCGGCTGCCGTGGTCGCAGAACTCGACGCGGGACATGAAGGCCCGCATCAGCAGCACGCCGCGGCCGCCGGGACGCCCGCGACGGGCGGGCGTCGTCGGGTCGGGCAGACTGTCGGGATCGAAACCGGGGCCCTCGTCGGTGATCTCGACGTGGATCCGCTCGGGCGAGAGCCGGCAGGCGAACCGCACCCGCTTCGTCTCGTCGTGGGCGTTGCCGTGGAAGATGGCGTTGACCAACGCCTCGTCGAGCGCCAGGTGAACGCCGAAAATGTCGTGGTGGCCCCAGTGCAGAGTTTCCAACTGCCGCAGCACATCGTCCAAGAGCTGGCGACCGACCACGGCATCGTTGGGGATCAGCCGGTCGCACTGCCAGGTCCAATTGTCTTGGGACGTAGGCATGAAATCAGAAGGCCGCCAGAGCGTCGGCCTCGTCTCTACGGATGTCGAACAAGCGATTCAACTTGGTAATCGCGAAAACCTCGTAGATTTCGGAACGGATATTCGACAGCTTCAAGACGCCGCCGTGGGCCTTCATCTTCTTGTCCAACGTGATCAACTTGCCCAGGGCCGCACTCGAAAGAAAATCGACCGACGAAAAGTCCAACAGCAGCCGCTGGCGGCCGTCCGTCTCGACCAGGCGGAACATCTCCTGCCCCAGTTCTTGGATGTTGACGTCCTCGATGATCTTGTGGTCGCGGAATCGAACCACCGTCACGTCGCCGACTTCGTTGACATCCAAGCGTCGGTATGCACTCATCGAAAAGCTCCCGGAACAGAATCGCAAAGGGGTCGCCGGCGCCCGCTCGCCGCCCGACATATCGTCAAAGCCATCATAGTCCCGCCCAGGGGGGTGGTCAAGTCTCGTGACCCCACATTTTATGCCGTCCCGACGGCAGAGGCGGGCAAAAATTCCCACCCCATCGTATGGAGGAGAAGCCGGATAGCAGGGACGGCGGTTACCACGATTTTCTCACCACACGGGGAAACGGGCGATACTGTCTCCGGTGGGGCAGACATTCCTGTCTGCCAGAGGTGCCGCCCTTTTTTCGGCAGACAGGAATGTCTGCCCCACCTTGGTAAGACATGCCAATTAGGTGCCGGGTTTCTTCATCGCCCAACTGTGCAGAACCAGCACGGCGCCGACCGACAGCAGCCCCCAGCCGCTCCAGTCAGGCATGTGAATGGTCTTCTTGACCAAGGGCTTATCCGACTGGATTAGAGACTGACTCATGTCGTTGACTGCTGCCACGGGATGACCGGTGCGCTCGGCGAGAAATTGCGTGAATTCGGGCGTCAGGTCGACCGTGTCGATCATACGGAGTTCCCCCCCCAGCAACAGGCACAACAGCCCCGCGAAAAAATACTGATTCCTCGTAACGTCCATCATGGGAACTTCCTCCGTAGCGTCTCTAGTTTGTATCGAGCCGGGCTGATTGCGGGCTTCAACCGACGAGCCAGCACGCGGAGAATCCCGGCTCGCCGACGCCGTTTTGCGATGGTTCTGTGGAATAGATCGAATCCACCGGCAGTAGGGATCCCCAGCAACGTGAACGCGGGTTGACTCGCTGCCGACACGGACAGCGCATGGCCAGTGCCGAGTTTCGTCGTATATTAGGTAGGCTAGCTAAAAGACAAGGAACTGGGGGGAGATTCACCATGCCGCGACGAGTGCTAATTGTCGACGACTCCTTGCTGATGCGCCACCTAGTGGGAGAGGCGCTGGCAAGCGACGGTTGGGAGATAGCGGGCGAGGCGGGCAATGGCACTGAGGCCATCGAGCAATATCGGCGGCTTCGCCCGGATGTCGTGACGCTCGACATCTCCATGCCCGACTGCAATGGCTTGCAAGCGGTTCGGACACTTATCAAGATCGACCCCAACGCCAAAATCGTCGTCGTCAGCGCATTAAACCAGAATCGGCTCACCGTTGAGCTGATTCGCGCCGCGCGCGAGGCTTCGTCGTCAAGCCCTTTCTGCCCGAACAGTTGCAAGAGACCGTCAGGGCCAGCGTGGACGAGCCGGTCACGGTCTGACAGCGTCTGTGGAAAGGCGTCTTGGCCGTCGGCGGTCAGTGATCAGCGATCAGCTTTCAGCAGTCAGCCTTCAGCGATCAGTTCTCAGCTTTCAGCGGTCGGTTTTTAGAGGCCAGCGGATGAACTCCGGCATCTCGGTGATGTCCCATCGTAAGCTGATGTCCGCTCGGCAGTTACGCTCTCAACAAGCTGAACGCTGGTAGCTGGTAGCTGAAAGCTGATCGCTGAAGGCTGACCGCCGAGAACCGGGCGGACAACGTGCTCTTCGCAGCCGAAAATGCCTCCCACCGTGCAGCAGACCCCACGCATGGGGCGTCCATTCACTCTTGCCGAAACAGGTCGATTTTGTTACCGTCCGGCTAGATTTTGGGGGAAAATGTGCGCCGAGGTGAGCCTTGTCGAGACGATGGTTGTGGGTCGCGATCTTAGGCGTATTTGCGGGGGCTGTCTGGGCGTACGCCGAGACCCCGGCTCCGAGCACTTCGCCATTGTCCCAGCCGTCGTCCTCGCCGTTTTCCTCGCCATCGTCTCCGTCATCGCCGACCTCGCCCACGGAAGCGGAGCCTGACAAGCCGTTGTATGCGCCGGAGATCTGGCGGTTGCCGCCGGTTGGCAACGCATCGCCGTTCGCTCAGCCGCCGCCCGAGACCATCCCCACGCCGCCTGTGTTGGCATTGCCGCCGGCCGAGACGATTCCGCCCAGGCCGGACGACAAGCCGCCGGTGTCCAACGCGCCCGCGTCGCTGTCGAACATTTTGTCGGACGGCGAGCGGTTTGAAGTCAAGCCGGACGCCGACAAACTGTGGGACGGCAGCTTCAACCTCGGGCTGGACGGCTCGGAAGGCAATACCGTGGCGTCCAATTTTCAATTCAGCGTCAATGTCACTCGCAAGACCGAGTACAGTATTCTCACGGCCAACCTGGACTATAAGAAGCAGACCTCCAACGATCAGACCACGGCCGACCGCCTCTATTTTGAAAGCCGCTTGGAGCGTCTAATCGCGCAGTCGCGTTGGTCGTTGTTCGTTCACGAGACGATCGAATACGACCGTTCGCAGCCGTTCAACGTCCGCGACACATCGGACGTGGGCGTCGGCTATCGGATGATCAAGAGCGAGCTAACCACGTTGATCGGCCGGCTCGGCGGCGGCTTTTCGCACGAATACGGCGGACCGGAAGACGGCGAGTATATCCCCGAGGCCGTTTTCGGGTTGCAACTCGAGTGCCAGCTCAGCAAGAAGCAGAAGATCCTCGGGGCGGTGGAATACGCCCCCGACGTCAGCGACTTCCTCCGCTACCGCATCCGCACCCAAGCGGCGTTGGAGATGTCGATCGACCAGGAGAAGAACCTGGCTTTGCGGCTCGGCGTGCTGGAGCGCTACAATAGCTATCCGGATGGGGCCCTGCGGAACGACCTCGATTACGCCATGATGTTGATGTGGAAGTTCTGATGCCTTAGCCGTTCGGTGATGAAGAACCAGAGTTGTATTCCGCGAAGAATCTCGCCTGACAGAGCAGGGAACGAACCTATGAGCGACGTTGCTGTAGACCGAACCGACGAAGCCCGCGGCGAGGTCTATTCGCGGAGCTTTCTCGCCCTGGTGGCCACCCAGTTCTTCGTCTCGCTGAACGACAACATGTTTCGCTGGCTGGTGATGTCGATCGGCAAGGAGTTGCTCCACAAACATTGGAGCGAAATGCCGGCGATGATCCGCGAGTTGATGAAGCCGGAAGATGCTGCCCTGTCGTTGGCATTGGCATGTTTCACCTTGCCTTTTCTGGTGTTTGCCGCCCCGGCGGGCTTTCTCGCCGATCGCTTCAGCAAACGCCGCGTGATGGTGGCCTGCAAAGCCGCCGAACTGGCCGTGATCGGGCTGGGAGTCGTGGCAATCCTCATCGGCAGCGTCCCCTTAATGTTCGTCACCTTGTTCATCCTCGGCGGCCAGGCGATGATGTTCATCACCTCCAAGCTCGGCGCCATTCCCGAAATCGTTCGCTCCGACAAGATCGCGTCGGCCAACGGCTTGATCAACATGGCCTCGGTGTCGGCCATCATTCTCGGCGCGGTCGCGGGAAACTGGCTGGCCGATCTCACCTCTCCCGCCGGCCAAACCAAATGGTGGCTCTACGCCGCCGCGCTGCTGGGCGTGGCATTCTGCGGCTTGATCACCAGTCTCTTCGTTGAACCGCTCCGCGCCGCGAACCCGGCGCGGCGGATTCCCTGGAACCCCGCCGCCCAGACCGTCCGCGATCTCCGCATCCTATACTCGAACCGCTCCGTGTTTCTGGCCGGCTTGGGAAGCGCATACTTCTGGGCGCTAGGCTCCCTCTCGCAGCTCAACATCGACCAGTTTGCCACGAAGCACCTGGGCATCACCGCGCAAGTGCCGGTCGGCGGGCTGCTGGCGGCGCTGACTCTCGGCATCGGCGGCGGCGCCCTGCTGGCCGGGGCGTGTTCGCGCGGCAAAGTCGAACTCGGGCTCGTCCCCTTCGGCGGGTTGGGAATCGCCTTGACTTCCATGCTCTTGATCGCCGTGCCCGCCGGCGTCAAGGGGCACTTTCCCGTCGGCCAATACGGCACAACCGCCACGCTTCTGCTGGTGATGGGCATCATGGCCGGCTTGTACGACATCCCATTGCAGGCGTTTCTCCAGGACCGCAGCCCACGCCAGTCGCGCGGCTCGATCATGGCCGCCTACAACTTCCTTACGTTTACGGGCATGTTGCTGGCCTCGGGCGTCTATCTGCTCTTGTCGGGCCCGCTGGGGCTGCGCTCGCCACGGATATTCCTGGTCAGCGGCCTTGCCACCGCTGTGGTCACGATAATTGTCGTCCACCGACTGCCGTTCGAGACAACGCGTCTGTTCGTGCGGATGCTCGTCGGTTGCATGTATCGGGTGCGCGTGGAAGGGTTGGAGAATGTGCCCGCCGGCGGGGCGCTGCTGGTGGCCAACCACGTCAGTTGGGCCGACGGCGTGCTGTTGGGCCTGGCCTGTCCGCGACACCCGCGGATGGTCGCGATGGCCGAGTACTTCCAGAACCGCTGGCTCGGCTGGTTTGCCCGCCTGGGGCGAATTATCCCCATCGGCCCAACCCGCAAGTCGATGGTCAATTCGATCCGCGCCTTGCGCGAGGCTTTGCAGCAAGGCGAGTTGGTCTGTATCTTTGCGGAAGGCGGGATCACGCGCACCGGCGAAATCAAGGAATTTCGCCCCGGTTTCCTGTCGATACTGAAGGATACCGCCGCCCCGGTCGTGCCGGTCTACCTGGGAGGGCTTTGGGGGAGCGTCTTCAGCTACGAAGGCGGAAAGTTCTTTTGGAAGTGGCCGCACCACTGGCGCTATCCCGTCACCATCCGTTTTGGACAGCCGATCCAAGAACCGGCCGACGTCGATCAGGTCCGGCGGGCAGTCGAGCAATTGGGAGAAGGTCTGCCGCGATGACGCAGCGATCCTGTATAATTCACCACGGAGACACGGAGGCCACGGAGAGAAGAATGACACCACAGAGGACGCGAAGAATGCAGAGAAGAGAGACTAATGATCGAACTTGTGAGTTACGTTTCGGAGAATGACTGGTTATTGGCCAAAAGCAACCTCCTTTCTCCTCAGCGTCCTCCGCGTCCTCTGCGGTTATCATCCCACTTTTGTCTCCGTGTCCTCCGCATCTCCCTGGTCAGTTCCCTCCGGTAGAACCATGAGCGATCTTCCCTCCAGCGAGCCGATCCTGCCGCGGAAATTCCTCCGCATGTGCCGCCGGCGCATGCGTCATGCGAAGGTCGCCGATTCGAGCGGCGCGGAACTCACCGGGGCGGGCTTGCTGATGCGAACCTTGATTCTCCGCCGTATTCTGCGGCGCGAGGTCTTGGCCCCCGACGAGCAAAACGTCGGCCTGCTTCTGCCGCCGTCCGTCGCCGGGCTGGTGGCCAACGCCACCCTGGGCATCGACTGCCGCGTCGCCGTCAACTTGAACTACACGATGACTTCCGAGCTTATCGACGATTGCATCGCCCAGTGCGGCATTCGCCACGTCTTGACCAGCCGCCGCCTCGTCGAGCGGTTCAATCTGAAGCTCAACGCCGAGCTCGTCTATCTGGAGGACTTCAAGGACAAAGCCACGCGGGCCGATAAGCTCACCGCCGCGGCGGCAACGTGGCTGATGCCCGTGCGCTGGCTGGAGCGACGGCTCGGATTGACGAAACTGCAAGCCGACGATCTGTTGACGATCATCTTCACCTCCGGCTCGACGGGGCGGCCGAAGGGGGTGATGCTCACCCATCGCAACGTCGGCTCGAATATCTGGGCGGTCGATCAGATTCTGCGGCTGGCCGATGACGACGTGCTCGTGGGCATTCTGCCGATCTTCCACTCGTTCGGCTACACGACGACGATGTGGACGGTGCTGACGCTGGCGCCCAAGGGCGTTTATCATTTCAGTCCGCTCGAAGCCCGCGAGGTCGGCAAGCTCTGCCGCCGGCACGGTGCCACGATTATGATCGGCACGCCCACGTTCCTGCGCGCCTACTTGCGGCGGTGCGAGCCGGAGGATTTCGCCAAGCTCGACGTGGCCTTCACCGGGGCCGAGCGGCTCTCGCCCGAGGTGGCCGCCGCCTTCGAGCAGCGCTTCGGCGTACGGCCGGTCGAGGGCTACGGCGCCACCGAGCTTTCCCCCGTCGTCTCCGCAAACCTGCCGCCAAGCCGCGCCGCCAGCCGCCGGCATCAAGGGGTGAAGGAGGGCACCGTGGGCCTTCCCCTGCCCGGCGTCGCGGTCAAAGTCGTCGATCTCGAAACCGGCGAAGACCTCGGCCCCAACAAATCCGGCATGTTGTTGGTCTCCGGCGCCAACGTGATGAAAGGCTACTACCGCCGCCCCGATCTAACCGCCGAAGTCATCCGCGAAGCGGGAAAAGGGGACAGCCCCCATTTGTGCGCAGCACCCTCCGGGCCGTCCCGGCAAATGGGGACTGTCCCCTTTTCCCGCTGGTACGTCACCGGCGACGTGGCCGTGATCGACGACGACGGCTTCATCACCATCACCGGACGCATCAGCCGCTTCTCAAAACTCGCCGGCGAAATGGTGCCGCATATCCGCATCGAAGAGGCCATCGGTCAGACGCTCGGGCTCGATGAAGACGATCTGAAATTCGTGGTCACCTCCGTCCCCGATGCGAAAAGAGGGGAGCGGCTCGTCGTGCTCTACACCGACCTCGTGCAGACCCCCGAGCAAATCTGCCGCGCCCTGGCCGCCGGCGGCCTGCCGCCGCTCTGGATTCCCTCGCCCGACAGTTTCCGCCGCGTCCCGGCCATCCCCGTCCTCGGCACCGGCAAGCTCGATCTCAAGCGCGTCAAGGACTTGGCGACGGCAGAGTTTGTGCGATAATGCCGGTTGGATCGCGCGGGTGCCCCCTCGGCCCTGCGAACTGGGTGCAGCGCACGGCAGCCCGCCTGGGACTCGCTTTCACCCTTCGCAGCCCCCGCCTACCGCGAAAAGCGTTCAATAATCAGTGATGTCCCCTTTTTCGTCTCAACCGGCTCGTGCCACAGTGACAGACGCATTAGGGACGCGGCTTGATTGGTCCCATTTTCTGTGCGGCTATTCGCTTTCGTTTCTCCGCTTGCTGCCGCTTCTGCTCGTCGGCGATCAGCTTCCTATCGTCTTTGCAGAGCTTCGTGACAGAGACCTTGATTGTCTTGCTGTCGTGTCCTGCTGATACTGGCATAGCACCGAATGGACTCGCTACGGCCTCCTTAAGGATCACCGAGCCTGATTTCAGACTGACGAATACGCCGGAAATTAGCACGTTGCCCTCGATATCCTTCCAATCGCGGACTCGCTGAATCGGCCGTAGCCGCGATTGGGCTCGCTTGGTTGCCTCATCGTATTGCAGTACCTGGTTCTCCTTCACTTGACGCTTGGCCTCGCGTACAGTCTCACCACTCAGCACGCGATTGGCGGCGTCGAAATAAGCCTTTGCAGATAGAAGCTCCTGTTTGGCCTTGACCTCGCCGAGGGTCGATTGAACAATCTCTGCTGACTCCGCATCTACTAGTTTGCGTGCTAGTTGTATATTCGTAGAGGCAATTATTATCATCGCCTCATCCTCCTTATGCCGGAACACGTCGGCGGCGTACCTCTGCTCCGGACTATCACCGAATAGTGCTTCATTCCATAGCTGCTTCATGGTCGTATAGCAGTTGGAAGCGTTCGTGAGCAAGATAGCTAACTCGGGGACGGCCCTTGCTTCCTTGGACTCCCTAAAGACCGTGATATCGGGATGCAGGCTGTTGATCGCTTGACGCAGTTCGGCGTAGGTGATTCCCGCGTTAATCCGCACTTCCAACTTCCGCAGAGCAACAACCAGATCCTATGCGGACTTGGGAACCTCCTGGTAGCGTTTGAGGGCTGCATTCTTGTCCTCCTGGGCTACCGCCTGGGCGACAGCGACTAGAACTACGAGTAACAAAATAACGTGTCGCATCGTTCGCTCCTTATGTTAGGGGGCAGTAACTGCCACTTCCATCAAAACACAGTGGCAGGGCTTTGTAAAGTAGGGGACGAAAAAGGGGACGTCACTGATTTTGGCAAAGCAGGCAACACATATCCAGTGTCTTCTTTCGCGAAGGACTTGGCAGCGGCGGGATTTGTGCGATAATGCCGGTTGACGTCTGACCATCCTTGTTTTCTCGGGAGCGTCCTTATGCCCGTCCCATTCACCTGCCCTCATTGCGGGCATCAGACCTTGGTTCACGATCAGTACGTGGGGAGCAGCGGGCCGTGCGCCGGATGCGGGCAGATGGTGACGGTGATGCGGCCGGGGGTGGCGCCGCTGCCGATTCGACCGTTGGGAGAAGACGCCGGGATCAGACTGCTGCTGCCGGTCGGGCGGTCGCTCTGGGCCATCGCCGCCGGCTACGCCGGACTCTTCGCAGTGCTGCTGCTGCCGGCGCCGATCGCCCTGATCCTGGGAGTTGTCGCCATCATCGACATCAAGCGGCATCCCGACAGGCACGGCATGGGCAGGGCCATCTTCGGGATCGTGATGGGCGCAATCTTCACGCTCCTGCTGCTGGTCTTTCTGGTGATGGAGAGCGCTGAGCGGTTTCAGATAGGGGTCAAAGGGGACAGTCCCATTTTCGTTGACACGAAAATCGGGACAGTCCCCAGTGCGGCATCAACGCTCGATTCGCTCGCCAGAGCGGCCCGGTTGGCTGGCCACTTTCGCCGACAAGGCCTTCTGTGCGGCGGCGGGCTGCTTTCGCGGCATGTCCGCGGCCAGTTCCACAAATCGCTCTCGCACTTCGGGCGGAACGTGCATCAGTTGCCCGCCGAGCCGCTGCACTCCGCGGCTGTTCACCTCGGCCGTGCGCGACAGGCTGCCGACGAAGGCCAGCGTCTGGGTGAAGTTGTTGTCGACCGTCTTGCCCAGCACCGGCGAAAGCGTCTTCGTCACGATTTCCGCCCCGGACGGCTCGATGCTGAGAAAACTATCCATGCGGCTGGTAATATAGTAGCGGCCGTTCGTTTCGCGGACATAGCCGCTCTTGAGAATGAGGACGCCGCGCCCCTTCACCGATCGGGCCAGCAGCGGCCCGCGGTAGACGCCCTCGCCGTAAATGACGTGCGTGTCGTGGTTCTGGTAGACGAAGCGGATCGTGGCCGATGCCCCCGCCGACTCGCTGACGCGAAACTCCCCCTCGTCGATCTTCCGCAGTTGCAGCCGGCTGATCTTGAACATCTCCCATATATTGACGACAACGTCGGGATGCCGCACGAGAAAGACGTAGAGCTCCGGGTCGCAATCGACCACGCGGGTCGGCAGCCGCCGGAAGAGGCTGAGGTTGGACAACACGCCCTGCACCCTGGCGCGATCGTCGGCCGAGAGCTTGTCGAAAGGAATCGATCGGATGGCGTCTCGCTTGGCCGCGTCGCTGGTTGTGGCTTCCAGGGCGCTGGAGCGCGCGACGATCGGAATCAATGGCGACTCGGCGACGGCCGAGGAGATCGCGCCCGCCAAGAGTCCAAGCGCTACGGCGATGCCGACGGCCACGGCCTGAAGCCCGCGGAAGTGCCGGCGGCATGAGACGCGGTCTGACATCGATCCCAGTCTTCCCATTTTTGCTCCCCCCAACCGTCGGGATATCAATTCGCCTGCTACCCCTACGGTGGCGCAGAATAAGAGCCTCTTGTTAGACGCTCCTGGTTATTCGGCTTGGGAGGGCCTGGCGGCGCAGTCAAAATTTGCGGGAACGATGGCATCCCATTTTTCGCCAAGCCGAGCAGACATTCCTGTCTGCCGCGAGAAGTGGTGCCGCATCCCGTTCGACACATACTACCCAGACTTTGCCAATACCCAATTTCCACCGAACACGGAAGACGCCCTGCCGATCGTGTCGATAAGATGGATGGACGACCCAATTGCGCATTTCCACATCGAGACGGACTTCCATGATGATCACCGGGCAACCTGACCTATTGATTCGGAAATTGATCGAGAAACTCAGCGACGCCGACCCTATTACGCGTCGTAACGCCGCCGGGGCCTTGCGATTGCAGGGATTTCGCGCCGTGGCGGCGATTCCGGCGATTGCGGCGTTGTTGGCCGATCAAGACCCGCGCGTGCGGCGTGAAGCGGAGCGGGCGGTCGACGACCTCAGGGTCGCGGCAGCTTAATCCGCGCTTCTCACCATACGCGGACGAGCGGAAACAGCTCGTCCGCTGGGGCAGACACTCTTGTCTGACATGCGCGAATTTCGGCTCGCAGGGCTTGCATCCGCGCTGCGATCCGCTAGCCTGAACGCTTCGGCGGCTCGGTCCGTTCGCGGGCAAGCTGGCAGGCGGCCGTGATTTCTCGATTTCTTGCCCAATCCTGCGGGAATATCGCTATGCAAATGATGAAAGCGCTGGTAAAGAAGGAGGCCCGCGAGGGCCTGTGGCTCGATGAAGTCCCCGTGCCCGAAATCGGGATCAACGACGTGTTGATCGAGATACTGCGCACGGGCATCTGCGGCACCGACGTGCATATCTACAACTGGGACGCCTGGTCGCAGAAGACCATTCCCGTCCCCTTGGTCGTGGGGCACGAATTCGTCGGGCGGATTGTCGCCGTGGGCAGCAACGTCAAGGATTTCCGCGTCGGGCACATCGTCAGCGGCGAGGGGCACGTCGTTTGCGGACGCTGCCGAAACTGCCTGGCCGGCCGCCGCCATCTCTGCAAGGAGACCAAGGGCGTCGGCGTGAATCGCCCCGGGGCCTTCGCCGAGTATCTCTCGCTGCCGATGACGAACGTTTGGCTGCTGGATAAGGCGGTGTCGCACGACGTGGCGGCGATTTTCGATCCATTGGGGAACGCGGTGCATACGGCATTGCAGTTTCCCGTGCTCGGCGAGGACGTTTTGATCACCGGCGCCGGGCCGATCGGCATCATGGCCGCGGCCGTGGTGCGCCATGCCGGCGCCCGCCACGTGGTCATTACCGACGTGAACCCCTATCGCCTGAAATTGGCCAGAAAGATGAAGCCGACGCTGGCCCTCGACGTAAGCCATGCCACGATCGCCGACGCCCAGAAGCAACTCGGCATGAAGGAAGGCTTCGACGTCGGCTTGGAGATGTCGGGCAACCCGGCGGCGTTTCGCGACATGCTGGCCAACATGTGTCACGGCGGCAAGATCGCCATGCTCGGCATTCCCACCAAAGAAATCGCCATCGACTGGACCACGGTCGTCTTCAACATGCTGACGCTCAAGGGCATCTACGGCCGCGAGATGTACGAAACCTGGTACATGATGACCGTCATGATCCAAAGCGGCCTCGACATCGACCCGGTCATCACCCACCGCTATCACTACACCGATTTCCAGAAAGGCTTCGACGCGATGCGCTCGGGCAACTCGGGAAAGGTTGTGCTGACGTGGAAAGAAGAGTAGCGAGGCGGATCGTCGGTTGTGGTTTGTTCCCGCACCTCCACGCTATGGGCGTGCCTTACTCAAGGCGGCCAGTTGTGGTAC
This sequence comes from uncultured Planctomycetaceae bacterium, assembly GCA_963823895.1. GTDB lineage: Bacteria > Planctomycetota > Planctomycetia > Pirellulales > Thermoguttaceae. The sequence continues at coordinate 356,087 of CAWGNG010000035.1, read as the reverse complement.
AATGGAAATGTGGGAGGCCGACATGAATATCTCGGTTGAATTATCCGCTGTCGAAGCTGAACTGCTGACAAACACCGCGATGCGCCTTGGTGTGCGGCCTGAAGAGCTTGCGAGGGCAACGCTGACTGATGCGCTCAGCGCCGATAAAGAGGAATTTCGCAAGGCCGCTGAGTACGTTTTGGAGAAGAACCGCAACCTGTATCGCCGGCTTGCCTGATTGACATGCGATATCTCACACTGGATGAGGTTCTGGAATTGCACCAGGCGATAATCGAGCAGTCGGGCGGCAGTTCGGGAATTCGGGATCTTGGGGCGTTGCAGTCAGCCGTTGCACAGCCCAGAATGACCTTCGCGGGCGCCGATCTCTATCCGACCATCGAAGAAAAAGGAGCCGCTTTGGGCTTTTCCTTGATCGGCAACCATCCGTTCGTGGACGGGAACAAACGGGTGGGCCATGCCGCAATGGAAACGTTCTTCGTGCTTAACGGCCGCGAGATCAAAGCAAATCAGGACGAGGCTGAACAGTTCATCCTGGGAGTTGCGGCCGGCGAGATCTCTCGCAATGATCTGGTTGGCTGGCTGCGGTCGCATGTGGTGGCGCGGTGAACGACAATAAAAACAGAGCTTGCGGCAGTCCGGCGAACGTTACGCATTGTGAAAGCACCGTTTCAAGTGCAGGCACGATCGAACTGGTGACGCAATGGCGGGAAATTGCCGCCCGAACACACCGAACCCAAGCCCTCGCCGCTGGATGGCGTGGCTCGGCGTGCCGCTCGGGCTTGCAGCGGTCGGCGCGGCGGCGTGGGCGCTGACGACTTACGCGCGCTCGCCCATCGCGGCGTCATGCCTGACGATTGTCGCCATCTGTTGGACGCTCTTTCGATTCGGCAGAGCAAACCTGTGGGGTGTTGTGCTCTGGGGCTTCGCCGCCGCCATTCTGAGTGCTGGCTTCTGGACACCGGAAACGTCGGAGTCAGATCATGGATTATTCGTCATCCCGCGCGGCGTCGTACTCGGAGCGGGCGGATTCCTGCTCTCGCTACCCGCCGGTATCGTTTTTCTTTTCGCGTCGGTCAAGAACCGGTCGCGGTGCGCAGGCAATTGTGCCGGCTCCATGATCGTTCTGTTTACATTCGTCGTCTATTGCACGGCCGGAAGCGCCATGCGTACTCATCGCGTCGGGCCTGAATTCGTTCAGGAAACGCGGCAATTGCTTCTCACGCTGCATCGTTTAAGTGCGGAAATTGAAGCGATTCGCGCGAGAACCGGAAGACTGCCAAAGGATGAAGCGGAATTGGTTGTCTTGCGAGGAAAGCCGATGCCTCCGTTCTATCACGATTATTGCGTACATTATTCCCGAGAAGGAGACAGCTATCGCTTGGATTGCAGTGCAAGCCATTTCTGGGGACGGTCGTGGGATTTCTTTCCCTGGATATTCTGTTACTACGGTCCCGATTCGACCCAACGACTGCAAGCCATCTCCTTCTGATGGCAGAGCACGGATCATGGCGACACGAGACGAAAACAACACGAGTTGGCCGGATCGAAGCGATTCGTCGTCGGGCAGGGACGTTGCCGCGTGGTTCGGATGGATGGCACTCTTCGGCACCGTGGGCGTCCTTATTACCATCGGTGTTCAGAGGTACGTCGATGAGTGGTGCCAACGCGATACCGTCCGCCGATGTCACGGCTGGATGATGGAGCAGGCGGATCAGCTTCGGCGCGGCGAAATCGACTGCCTCGTCAATCCCGTTCCAGCGTTTGTGGAAGAATTATTGGCCGACACGGCCTGCGCCGCCAAGGTTCGAGAACTCTACCTCGGCGGCGATCTTTCGGATCCACGGCTCGGACGGTTGCGAGACCTGCCGAACTTGAAATGTGTCGTGTTTCTCTTTGCCGACAACCAGAACGCATTGCTGGAGCGCCTGCGCGGCACGTCGGGTATCGAAAAGCTGACTTTCGATAACACGCGCCTTTCCCGCAGCGATATAGAGCATATCGGCGGATTTCCCAACCTCAAGTCGTTGGCTCTCGACGCACGCGGGCTCTATGCGGCCGACCTGCAAGGGCTTTCCGGCCACCAGTCAATTGAGCGATTGGCTATCCAGAGAGTTTCGTCGGACAACGGACTGATCCCGCTCCTGAAGAGTCTGCCCCGGCTTCGTGACTTTTCCATCGGCGCAAGCAATAAAGAGCGAGATGCCCTCCAGACGCTGTTGAATCAGACGCTGCCGCTGTGTAAATCCCACGTTTCGGAAGACGATCGTTGACGTGGGCTCTTCCTGACGTTTGGCCATCGCCGAGGCGTCACCCATATTCACAACCAGCGGCAAATCTGTACAATACGGGAGTGCTGGCAATCATCGCAATTCGCGCGACATTCAGCGAATGTGAAACGAGAACCCGGAGAATATACTCATGTTTGGCTCCATGAAAACCTATTTATCCGACCAACTTCAACAAATCCGCGACGCCGGCCTCTTCAAGGGCGAACGGGTGATCACCACGCCGCAAAAGGCCCGCGTCGGCGTGCTCAATCAGCAGCCGGTGCTGAACCTCTGCGCCAACAATTACCTCGGACTGGCCGATCATCCGGAAATCATTGCCGCCGCTCACGAGGCGATCGATCGCTGGGGCTACGGCATGGCGAGCGTCCGCTTCATCTGCGGCACCCAACAGGTTCACAAGGAACTGGAAGCGGCCCTGAGTAAGTTCTTGGGCGCGGACGACACGATCCTCTACTCGTCCTGCTTCGATGCCAACGGCGGACTGTTCGAGACGCTCTTTGGCGCGGAAGACGCCATCATCTCCGACGAATTGAACCACGCCAGCATCATCGACGGCGTGCGGCTCTGTAAGGCGCAGCGGTTCCGCTACAAGAACAACAACATGGCCGACCTCGAAGTGCAACTCAAGCAGGCGGCCGGGGCGCGGCATCGCGTGATCGCCACCGATGGAGTGTTTTCGATGGACGGCATCATCGCCAACCTGCCGGGCATCTGCGATCTGGCCGACGAATACGACGCCCTGGTGATGGTCGACGATTCACACGCGGTCGGCTTCATGGGCAAGCACGGCCGCGGCACGCCGGAACATCACGGCGTGCAAGATCGCATCGACATCATCACCGGCACGCTGGGCAAGGCCCTCGGCGGCGCGAGCGGCGGCTATACCAGCGGGCGGCGTGAGATCATCGACCTGCTGCGGCAGCGGAGCCGCCCGTACCTCTTCTCGAACACGCTGGCCCCGCCGATTGCGGCCGTTTCGATCAAGACGCTCGAATTGCTCTCGCGTTCGACCGAGTTGCGCGATCGACTCGAATCGAATACAAAGCTCTTCCGCGAGGGGATGTCGAAGCGTGGATTCCAGATCACGCCCGGCGTGCATCCGATCTGCCCGATCATGCTCGGCGATGCCGTCTTGGCCTCGCGAATGGCCGAGGCGATGCTCCGCCGCGGCGTGTACGTCGTCGGCTTTTCCTATCCGGTCGTGCCGAAGGACAAGGCCCGCATCCGCGTGCAGGTTTCCGCCGCCCACTCGCCCGCCGACCTGGAGTTCGCGATGGAGGCGTTTTCGGCGACGAAGGCGGAGTTGGGGATTTAGGGGGAGCCACACGGACGGCTCACCGGCAGGCATTTTCAGCTCACGATTCCAGTGCCGGACGGACCGCGCAGCCAGCGTCTCTCAGCAGGAACACTCTGCCCTCGATTTGTTCCGCCGTGAAGTGGGCCAATAGCCACGACAATTTCGTCAGAATGCTCTCTCGATCGGGCTGGTGCAACGCGATCACGATGACCCCGCAATGTCGGGGGTAGAGGTGTGGAACGGTATGAAAGAAATCCTTGTCGGTCGTCAGAAAGACGGCTTGGAGATCCTGGGCCATCCGAAACAGTTCGTTGTCGTCGGCCCCTTCTTTCTCGGTTCCTCGTATGTCGACAGAATCATGCCCCTCTCTGCCGAGCAGCGCCCGCGCCGCCTTGGGAAAGTTTTCGTCGAGAAAGAACCTCATGGGGCAGACGTCTCGTAAGGAGTCTCCTGAAACCCGGAAAGTTCGCCGCCGAATGCCAGGGCGGCGAGAACATCCTCCCGCGTAATGTTAGGATAATCTTCCAGAATATCTTGGATGGAGTCGCCGCCGGAAAGAGCGCAAGGATATTGGCCACCAGTACGCGAGTTCCCCGGATTACTGGTTTCCCATGACATACTGTCGGGCTAATGGCAATTCTTTCGTGCATGATAGCTGCTCCGGCATGAATGAGCCCTACTGCAGACGCTACTCACTATTGTATCTCATGTTTCTCGGCCTGCCATCCCCCTGTTACAAACTAGTTGCGCTCCACGGGCCGCTCCCGCGTTAGAATAGCGGACGGAAAGCTCGGCGCGGCCCGACATGGCGTCGGAATCGCCGGTCGAGCAAGACGTCCGTTGCTACGCGAAAAGGAGCGGCGAAAATGATCCGGCTTAACGAGAGATCGACGATTTTGGCAGTACGTTTGGCGTTCGTGGCACTGGCTTGTATCAGCAACGGAGTGCGGGGCGACGACGCAACGCCGTCGGCGGTCGGCGGTGAGAATCCGCACCTATGGAAGCCGCGCACCCGCTCGGTGGCGGTTTTCAAGAACGGCTTGGGCTTCTTTCTTCGCGAGGGCGACGTGAAGCTCCGCGACGGCTGGTGCGTAGCCGAAAGCGTTCCGCCGGCGGCATTCGGCACTCTGGCGATTTACGCCCGCGACGATAAGGAAGTGGTCGATATCGTCGGATCGGGGCCGGGCGAGGTCGTCGAGTTCGACGGCCGCGACGCGGCCAAGGATCCCGCCGTCCGCAAGGCGCGGCTGGAGGCCAATCGAAATCTCAAGGTCGAATTGCAGTACGAGCAGAAGGGGCAAAAGCGAACGGCCGCCGGAAAACTGGTGTCGGTGGGGCCGGAATACGTCGTGCTGGAAAATGAGGGCAACAGCCTCGCGGTGCCGATCGGCGGAGTAACGCGAATGCAGGTGCTGGAGTTGCCGTTGCGCATTCACGTCGCCCGCGACCGCGACGCCGGCGCCGCTCCCGCCGCCAATACCCTCGGCATGGCCTATCTTCGCAAAGGCATCACCTGGATTCCCGACTATACGCTCAAAGTGCTCGACGACGACAACGCCGAGCTGACGCTGCGGGGCACGATCGTCAATGAGGCCGAGGATTTGATCCATACCGACGTGCATTTGGTTGTCGGCGTGCCCCACTTCGTCCATACCGATTACCTGGCGCCATTGGCCGTGGGTCAGGTGATTCGCAGTATCGGCGCGGCGGTGATGTCGCACAATCCAATGGGGATGAACACCCAGATGATGAACCGCGCCGCGCTGGTGAGCAATCAGATGATGGCGCCGCAGTTCGATCGGCCCGGCGTGGCTACCGAGGCAGTCCCCGCTAACGAGGGCGATCTCGGCAGGGCGCTGGGAAGTCTGCCGCAGTTGGGCGGGGCGGCCGCAACGGATTACACAGTCTACACGAAGAAGGACCTCACGCTTCGCCGCGGCGAGAAGGCGATCGTCACGCTGTTCACGCACAAGATCCACTACTCGCACGTCTACCGCTGGTCGCCGCCAGAAGCGATGGAACACTCCTTGGTGCTGCACAATCAGACCGACACTGCTTGGACGACCGGCCCCTGCCTGGCCCTAAGTTCCGATCAACCGCTGAGCGAAGATTTGCTGAAGTACACGCCCAAGGGCGGCCGGGGCGAGTTGCCCGTTACCGCCGCCATCAACGTGGCCCACGAAAAATCGGAGCGGGAGATCGACCGCAAACTGAAGGCCTATTCGCCCGACAACAACAACAGCTTCTTCGACCTGGTCACGCTGCAAGGCAAGCTGCAAATCCGCAATTACGAAAAGCGGCCGGTCGAGATCATCATCGCCAATCCAATCCCCGGCAAGCCGCTCGCGGCGTCAGCGGACGGAAAGATCTCCGTCGATCCGACGCGCCTGCAATTGCTGGAGCGAAACGGTGCGGTCCGCTGGACGATAACATTGAAGCCAGGCGAAGAGAAGACGCTCACGTACCAGTACGAACGCTACATCCCGTCGCGATAGTCTATGGACACGCTTCGTTCCGGTGCGGTATGATCATAGAAGAGCGATAGGGTCGGCCATGCGGCAGTGTATTCTTACGATCGAAGATGATGCGGCGATCCGCCGGGGAATCGTCGATTCGCTGCAATTCGCCGGCTACGAAACGATCGAGGCCGCTGACGGGCAGTCGGGGCTGGAAATGGCGTCGCGGCGGCAGTTCGATCTGCTGCTGCTGGATCTGGTGCTGCCGAAGCGCGACGGCTTCGAGATTCTGCGGGAAGTCCGGCGATTGCGGCCCACGCTGCCGGTGATCGTGCTCACCGCCCGCGGCGACGAGGCCGACCGCGTGCGCGGGCTGCGCGACGGCGCCGACGATTACGTCGTCAAACCGTTCAGCGTCAAGGAGTTGCTCGCCCGCGTCGAGGCGGTGCTCCGCCGCAGCGCCGAGCGGCCGGCCGACGTGTCGATCATTCATTTCTCAGGCGGCACGATCGACCTGGCCCGGCGCGAAGTGCGGTTTTCCAAGAGCAGCCGCGTCGAGCTTTCCGAACGCGAGGCGGAACTGCTCCGCTACCTGGCGGCAAACTCAGGCCGGGCCGTCGCCCGCGAAGAACTGCTGGCGAACGTCTGGCGAATCCCTCCCCAAGGAGTCTCAACCCGCACGATCGACATGCACATCACGCGACTGCGGGAAAAACTGCGCGACGACCCCGCCGAGCCGAAAATCCTGCTGACGGTTCGAGGCAAAGGATATATGTTTCAGAAAAGGAAGGATGAGGGATGAGGGGCTAGGGGCCAGGGGTCAGAGGGGAGATTACTGAGGGCACGTTGTTCTGCGTGGGTGGTTCATGTTTCGATGGCTTTCTCCCTGGATCGGATTTGGCGCGTGCCTGGCCATCGTTCTGGCCGCGATGGGTTGGATCAGCATGGCGGCAGTGCAGGCGGATCGGGCTGAGAAGGAAGCGCGACGCCAGGCGGTTCTGGAACAAAAGGCGCGGGTGGCGCTGTGGCGGATGGATACGGCAATGGCGACGCTCTTGGCCCAGGAGAGCGCGCGGCCGTACTTCGTCTATCGCTCGTTCTATCCGGCGAACCGAAGCTTCAACCGGATGTTCAATCCACAATCGCAGGCCGGCCCGTTGATCCCCTCCCCCTTGCTGAGCAACCGCTTGGAAGAGGTGACGCTGCATTTTCAATTCGGCCCGGACGGTCGGCTCACGTCGCCGGAACTGCCGACGGGCGGGCAGCTCAAACTGGCCGTGCCCAAGTATCTTACGACCAAGGAAGTGAACCAGACGAGGACGCAACTTGCCGACCTGGCCCGGGGTCTCGATCGCGGGAAGCTGGCAAAGCTGTTGCCGAGCCACGAACTGCCGCCGGTCGAAATGGTGCAGTCAGCGGTACCGGCCACGGAACAGCGCGTGACAAAGTCGTTGCAGCAAGGGGATCTCCGTCTCCGCGGCCAGCCGGGCTACGAGTACGAGTTGCGCAACGCCGCCGTAGCGCAGAATGCGAACCAGATGATGGCGCAGACGCAGCAACAGCCGTTGGCGCCGTTGAATCTGAAGATTCCCGTAACCGACATCAGCGGCGTTCTGATGACGCCGCTGTGGATCGACGGCCGCCTGATCCTCGCCCGCCGCATCACCGCCGAGGGCAGGGAGTACGTGCAGGGATGCCTGCTCGATTGGCCGGTCGTCAAACACTCGCTGCTGGAGACGATCGCCGATTTGCTCCCCAACGCCGACCTGCTGCCGTCGAGCGGTGCATCGCGGATCGACGAGTTGCGGATGCTGGCTTCGTTGCCGGTGCGGCTGGCGCTGGGAACACGGGGCGATAGCGGCGGACTGGCCGCGTCGCCGATCCTGATTTCGCTGGCGGCAGCCTGGGCGTGCGTGGCGCTGGCCGCCGCCGCCGTTGCCGGCTTGCTCTGGGGCGTCATGCGGTTGAGCCGACGCCGGGCGGCGTTCGTCTCTGCCGTCACCCACGAACTGCGCACGCCGTTGACGACCTTCCAGATGTACACCGAGATGTTGGCCGAAGGCATGGTGCCCGACGCGGAACAGCAGCAGACCTATCTCGGTACGCTCCGCACGGAGGCGACCCGGCTGACGCACCTGGTGGAGAACGTGCTGGCCTACGCGCGGCTCGAACGCGGCCGAACCGCCGGGCGAATCGAGCCGCTCGAACTGGTCGAACTCATCGAAGGCGCCAAGACGCGATTGTCCGCCCACGCCGAGCAGTCGGGCATGACGCTGATGGTGGAAGCCGACGGCCTGGCGACGCACGGCGGCGCGACGGTCCTGGCCAACCGCTCGGCGGTCGAGCAGGTGCTCTTCAATCTCGTCGATAATGCCTGCAAGTACGCCGCCGCGGCCGCCGACAAGCGAATCCACCTCGGCGTCGGGTCGCATGGCCGGCTGGCGTCAATCAGCGTGGCCGATCATGGTCCGGGCCTGTCGGCAGCGGTGCGGCCGCGGTTGTTCCACTCGTTCTCGAAATCGGCCGAAGAGGCGGCCGCCAGCGCGCCGGGATCGGCCTCGGGCTGGCGCTAAGCCGGCGGCTTGCCCGCGACATGGGCGGCGATCTGCGGCTGGACGAAAGCGTTGCCGACGGCGCAAAGTTCGTCCTCACACTGCCGCGAATGTGATCCCGCAGCAGACGCGAAGCGGAGAGTGAAGGAGGCGACTCCAGTCGCCGATGCGCAAGGATTCCAGCCACAATCGGCGACTGGAGTCGCCTCCCACAGTTGAGGGACTGCATCGCTTACGGCGGCTTACCGATCGAGAAGGCTTTGCCCAAGCGGCGACCGATGCCGTAGTAGGCCTGAACCCCCGGGGCGAAGATCATCGGCCGCAGCTTTTCCAGATCGGGAATGCCACCTTCCCCCAACGTTGCTTGGTCTGCCTTCACGTCCAGAATTTCGCCGACAAACTGCGTGTGCAACCCCAACTCAAACGTGTGCAACAGCCGGCATTCAAGAACGAGAGGAAACTCTTGCACGTAAGGGGCATCGACCAGATCGCTGCGGACCGCCGTCAGTTCGGCCGCGGCGAACTTGTCCTCAGTCTTGCCCGAGACGATGCCGAAGTAGTCGGCGTCCTTGACGTAACGCTCCGAAGGCACGCTGACGGTAAATGCCTTGCGGTGTACGATGTTGTGATAGGAATAGGTGGCTTTTCGCAGCGAGACGGCGACACAGGGGGGCTCGGAACAGCAGATGCCGCCCCACGCCGCCGTCATGACGTTCGGCTTTCCTTGCAAATCGTAGGTTCCCACGACCAGAACCGGCGTCGGATAGAGAATCGTCTTGGCTCCCAGCGATTTCTTCATGACACTGCCTCCTTGTCTTGACGGGTTGATGACGTTGATGCGGCGATCAGGTCGCGCAGCACCTGCGCAGAGAGTTCGCCCAGCGATCGGACAACGAGCCGCGCGGCCACGAGATCCTCGGGCTTTCGGCCCGTGCTCACCAGGCCGACGCTGGTCATGCCGGCCGCATTGGCCGCGGCAATGCCCGACGGGGCGTCTTCGATCACCGCGCAGCGGGCCGGTGGAACGCCGAGATGCCTGGCCGCGATCAAGAACACTTCGGGATCGGGTTTCCCGCGAGTGACGTCCTCGCCGGTGACGACTGCGTCGAACAAATCCCGCGCGTCGAGGCGATCCAAGACCATGGCGACGTTCTCCGGCGGGCCCGACGAGCCGACCGCCATGCGAATGCCGGCGTCGTGGAGCGAGTGGAGCAGTTGGCCGATTCCCGGCATAGCAGGAAAGGCGGTTTCGATCATGCGGCGGAAGGCCGCTTCCTTGCGGCGGTCGAGCTCGGCGATTTGCGCGTCATCGAGCCGCCCTTCTCCCCAAAAATGGGCGATGATCTCGCGGCTGGTCCGTCCGAAGGTCGTGGCGAATTCCTCCTCGCTGAAGTGAAAGCCCTCGGCTTTGGCCATCTCCAGCCAACTGCGGTAATGGGCATGATACGTGTCGACCAGCACGCCGTCCATGTCGAAGATCACGGCCAACACGTCGTCCGCGGCCGCCAGCGGAAGCTCCACGGAAATATGTGTTCCCCGGCCCGAAGCCGACTCGATGGTCATGCGGCCTTCCAGCAGCCGTGCGCGCTCGCGGATGCCTTGCAGCCCGAAACGCTGCTCCGCGACCGAACTGGAATCGAAGCCGACGCCCCAGTCGCGCACATCGATGCAAATGCGGTTGCCGCGACGATTCAACGCCACGCGAATCTTGTCGCTGCGACTATGGCGAACGGCATTGGTCAGCGATTCCTGAACGATGCGGAAGATGGCGTTTTCCAGCGGCGGCGGCAGCCGCTGATCGGCCATGTTGTGCTCGAATGCGATCTCCGCCGCGCCGCCCCTGTTGAACTCGTACACCAGATTCTGAACAGCCTCGGCGACCCCGAATTCGTCGAGCACCGGGGGTCGCAGCCCGCTGATGAGCCGGCGCGTCTCGTCGATCGCCCGGCAGACCAGTTGCACGCCGGCGTCGAATCCCTTCCACGCCTCGGCCGGATTGCGCGAGAACATTTCGCGAAAGGCTTGCAGCCGGAACAGTGCGCCGGCGAGCTGCTGGGCAAAACCGTCGTGGATTTCGTAGGCGACCAGTTGCCGCTCCTGCTCCTGAATGTCGAGCAGCCGCCGCAACAGTTGCTGTTCCTTCTTGACGCCTTCGGTCGCCACTCGTTGCTGGGTGACGTCGGTGCAGATGGCCATGACTCGCTTGCTGCCGTTTTCGTCGGCCAAACGCACCAGCCGGCAGAGCCACCAGAGTCCGAAGACGTCCTGCACCTCCATGCTTTGCGGCAAACCGGTGATCAGCGCCTGGTCCAGAGCGCGCTGGCTGAGGCTTCGGTACTCGGGCGCGGTGAAGACAATGCCGGACTTCCCCTGCAATGTTTCGGGGCTGCATCGCGTGCGGCTGTGATTCACGAAGAGGACGTTCGCGTCGCGATCGAGCACGAGCACCAGGTCGGGCAGGTTCTCCAGCAAGCTGCGCAACTTGCTTTCCGACTCGCGCAACGCCTTTTCCTTTTGCCGGCGGGCTGTGGCGTTGCGGGTGATTCCGAGGATGGCGGTTGGCATTCCACGTTCGTCGCTGGCGCGAATCGCCTCCACCGCCCGCTTCTCCGCGGTAATGTCGTGAAAGAAGGCGAGCAGACAGGGATCGTCATGGAAAACGATGTAGCTGACCGTAATGTCCGCGTAGAGCACGCCGCCGTCCTTCCGCAGACACGGCACGTCGCGAGCCCGTTTCAGTCGCCGTTGGCCCATCGCCTGGAAGAGTTCGAATACGTGGGGAAGCTCGGCGGGAGGATGGATGTCCTTGATCGAGAGCGACAACAAGTCCTGCTCGCTGTAACCGAGCATGCGGCAGATCGCCCGGTTGGTGCGAACCAGCCGCATATCGGAGATCGTAGCTATCAGAATTCCGTCGGCCGATCCCTCGTAGAGGGCCTGCAACTCTCCGTCCTGCTGAAGCGACGAAGCTGCTTTGGAATCGCTCATGATGCTATCTCGGTAGTTCCGCTATCGCCCGGCGTCAGGGCGTGCGGCTGTGAACCGCCAGTATACCGTTGTCGGCGATTCCTGCATAGCCACGGGCGGCAGGGGAGGCGTTGGTAGTCACCGCTGCCCCGCCGCAGCGTCGCTCGCCGGTATGATCTTCTCTTCCGCAAGCCACTTCAATGAAGCAGTCTGCCACGCCTCCCACATCGGGCCCCGATATCCGTTGAGCCCGTGACCGCCGCTTGGAAGTTCCAAGTATCTCGCCGCCACTTTATGCGCCTTCAGGGTGTTATACATCATTCGGCTGTTATCCGGCGTAACCGTCGTGTCGTCTTTGGCGTGGGCCAGGAACATCGGCGGCGTCTTGTCGGTGACCTGCGCTTCATTCGAGAACAGACGCACCAATTCCGGCTTAGGATTGCGGCCGAGCAGATGCAGCTTTGATCCGCTGTGGGTCTTAGCGCCCATCGTGATTACCGGGTAAATCAGGATCACAAAATCTGGGCGACAACTCAGACGGGCGACAGGATCCGTCGCCTTGCGATCGCCGCCATCGAAGTGCGTGCCCGCCGTCGCGGCTAGATGCCCACCGGCCGAGAAACCGATGATACCGACGCGGCCCCGGTCGATGCCCCACTTCGTCGCGTTCAGCCGGACCGTGCGGATCGCCCGCTGCGCATCGAGAAGCGGTACGAACGGCCTGCTGTTGGGGAGACGGTATTCCAGCACGATCCCGGCGATCCCATGTCGATTCAGCCACCGCGCGATCCCACGCCCTTCGGGCCCCGAGGCCAAAACTTGATATCCGCCGCCCGGACAGATCACCATGGCGGCTCCATTGGGCTTCGTCGCCGGATAAAAGTTGATGCAAGCGTCGCCCGCCTCGAACGTTTCATCGCCCAGGGGCGCCCGCCCAGACCAGAGCGAGAGCTTCTCAGCGCCGGGTGAAGCCGCCTGCGCGTCGGCCATACGCCATGCAGAGAAAAAGGCGACAACAACCACAGCCGGCAACGCCATCGGACGAACCGTGTGAAACAGCGATACGACAAAGCGCATGGCGGGCTCCCCTTGTTGGATTGGCCTGCGGTTCTACCCCGTGCTACGATGAATGCGAAACGTATCCACGCAGCCAACAGCGTACACCGCCGCTTCCGGCCGCGGTTCTTGCTTCCGCGAAATGACAATTCACCGGCATTCTACGACATGAATAGTCTTCTGTCCACCGGTTGATGCGTGGAACGCAAGAACCAGGAAGGGACGGGCCGCGATGCGACATTCCGGCCGCTGGCAACTCGCCAATCATTGAGGAACGGACAAGGATGACAAGAAATGAGAGAAGCCCGCGGCTTCGCACCACGGGCTCCCCGTCTCTTTCAGCACACCGGGACGCCTATCTTGTCAGCGACAATTCCGGCGGGAACGGCGCCCTTTCCGTCGTCTTGCTCGGTGCAGGCGGCGGTGGCGACGGTGCCATTTCCGGCTTGGCGGGAGCGGCCGGGGTCTGTTCGCTGCACCGCTCGCTGCCGGAGCAGTTGGGGCAGGTATAGACCACTACGCACTTATAGCAAGGCAGCGTGCAGACGACGGTTTTCGCTTCCAACACCTTTCGCGTCCGCACTTTGCCGCATTTTGGCGGCACGCAGCACTTCTTCCTTTCGGCGGCGCAGGGATCGCACTTATTGCCGCACCCTTCGCAGCACGTCGGTTCGGCGCAGCAGGCTTCCGAGCCGCCGCCGTTGCAGCTTTTGCAGCAGCCGTGGGGGCAACCGGGCAGCGGGGCGCAGAAATCCTCGCACTTCACCACCCAAACCGTCTTCTTCACTTCCTTCATCTCGCACACCACGCAGCAGTGCTTCTCACACTGGCAGACGCAGCCGCAATGGCCGCAGTGGTTGGCGGTGCCGCACGTTTGCACTTCCGTGCAAGCCCCCGGCGCCTTGCAGGGTTCGGCCGCAAGGGCCGCGTTGGCAACCAGCCAGCCGACGGCCACGGATATCACGAATATCCTCATCCTAATATCTCCTTATGGTTCGTGTCGAAGCGGACACGATTGGTTAGGTTCCGGTAGTCGCAAAGCAGTTCTTTCCAATTCCCGCTCAGAAGTCGATTTGGGCCCTCATTTCGAACACGTTCAAGTAGTTGGGCGACGTATGCACTCCGCCGGACGCCAAGGGGCCGGCCTGAGTGTCGATTTCCGTCGAATACACGTAGTTGAACTCCAGCCTCGTGAACGGATTGAGATACCAGTTCAGCCCGAGCGTGTGGTTCGAGAATCGGCTGGCCATCGCCGACGAGTTGAAGCCGTTGGCGGTGGCTATGTTCGCCGTGCTAAGCGCGTCGGTGAAGTCGATGTTGTCCCAACGATACGCGACTTCCCAGGCACCCTTGCCGGTGCACACGCAGCCGTCCTCGGTACGAACGCGGAAGAAATTCTCGAACGGCCTAACGCGCGTCCAACAGCCCATGTTGCGGTCATAAACCCGGTTCTCGCCGGTGAGGAAGTAGCTCGCTTGGATGTAAGCCGCGTTGATGGGACTCGACGTGCCGTTGAGCCTCGTGACGTAGGCGCCGGCGTACTCCGATTGCAGCGAGAACGGACCGTAGACCCAAGCCGCTTCGCCGCCGAGTTGGCTGTGTCCTTGCGGCAAGCGTGTATGAAATGTCTTGAAGCATTTGGTATCGTTGGCTGTCAGCAGAGACTTTTGCGGAGGACAGCCAATGAATGGCAGAGAGACTCGCGACATTCCGGCCCGGCTGGAGGCACTTCGGCGTCGATTTCTGCGTTGGCGGGCGACGCATCAGGCGCGCTCACGGATTCCGGACGGGCTGTGGACCGCAGCAGCAAGAGCGGCTGTCCGGTATGGGCTCCATCGCACTTCCAGGGTATTGCGTCTGGAGTACTACTCGCTGAAAAAGCGTGTCGAACAGCAATCCACGGTCGCCGTTGATCTGCCGAAGAATGCCTATCGACGCCGACCACCTCTTCCTCTCGGTGCCGAGTCGGCGGCCACGTTTCTTGAACTGGCCCCTGCCAGCAACGGTTGCGAATGCACGGTGGAGTTAGAGGACGCTGCCGGGGCAAAGATGCGGGTCCATCTGAAAGGAGTCCCGACGCCCGATCTGGCGGCGCTGAGCCGGAGCTTCTGGAATCCCTCGCCATGATTCAGGTCACGCCTCAGATGCGGGTAGTGGTGGCCATCGAGCCAGCCGACTTTCGCCGCGGAATCGACGGTCTGGCCCGGTTGTGCAAGGAGGTGTTGAAGCATGATCCGTTTAATGGCTGGGTATTCGTATTCCGCAATCGAGCGGCGACGGCGGTAAAGATACTCGTTTATGACGGCCAAGGTTATTGGCTTTGCCACAAGCGGTTGTCGAGCGGCAAGTTCTCCTGGTGGCCGTCGGCTAAGAATGCGGCGGCCAGAACGCTGGCAGCCCATCAGTTGCAGGTTCTTCTTTCGGCGGGCAATCCGGAAGCGACGCAAGCGGCGCCTGCTTGGCGATCGGTGGGGCCGGCGGATTGACGCGGCGATTGGCGGCGGTGCCCGCGAAATCGCGGCAAATCGCTCTTTCCACGCTTTGCGGATGCGCGTTATTCTGCGCCCGCTTGAAATGAACGCCATAGTGGTTTTCGTCGGCCTCCGTTGCTGGTATCATCATGCCAACGAAGCTTTCGACCATCGAGATCGACATGAGCCAGTTGGAAGACGCTCTGCGGCAAGCCGAGAAAAAACTCGACGAGAAGGATTATGCGATCCTCAGGGCGGTGGTGGATGCCTACGACACCATCGCCGAGTTAGTGGACGACAAGAACACCACGATCGCTCGCTTGCGGAAGCTGCTTTTCGGTTCGCGGACCGAGAAAACGAAGACGGTGATCGGCGGCGGCAAGGATTTGGCGTCGCCGCGGTCGGCATCTGCGGCCGTTTCGACTGCCGTGGTGTTGGCGCCGGAAGACGCGGCGAAAACGCCTGCCAAAGGACACGGCCGCAACGGGGCCGACGCCTACGCCGGGGCGGAGAAGGTTGCGGTGCCTCACGAGTCGCTCCAGCCGGGTGACGCCTGCCCGAAGTGCGACAAGGGCACAGTCTACGAGACGGGCCGGCCGGGCGTGCTGGTTCGATTGGTGGGGCAGGCCCCGATTCAGGCCAAGATTTACGAACTGCAGAAGTTGCGGTGCAACTTGTGCGGCGTCGTCTTCACGGCCCAGTCGCCCGACGAGGTGGGCCCGGAAAAGTATGATGCAACGGCGGGCAGCATGATCGCCTTGCTGAAGTACGGAACCGGGATGCCCTTCAACCGCGAGGAGAAGCTACAAGGAAGCTTGGGCATTCCGCTGCCGGCTTCGACCCAATGGGAGATCGTTCACGCCAAGGCCGAGAAGATCGAGCCGGCTTTCGCGGAATTGATTCGCCAGGCGGCGCAAGGCGAGGTGGTTTTCAATGATGATACGACGGTCAAGATTCTGGAGCTGATGGGCGCACGAGCCAAGGAAGAGACTTTCGCCGCAGAGGCTGCCGACACTTCAGCCGAGGGCTCGGCGAAGAAACCGCCGGCCGAGCGCAAGGGCATGTTCACTTCGGGCGTTGTTTCCAGCAAGGAAGACCGCAAGATCGCCCTGTTTTTCAGCGGGCGTCAACACGCGGGCGAGAATCTGGCGGACGTGCTGATCGAGCGTGCCGAATCGTTGGCCGCGCCGATTCAGATGTGTGATGCCTTGCCGCGGAATTTGCCTGGGGAGCTGGCGACGATCGTGGCCCACTGTCTGGCCCACGGACGGCGGCAGTTCGTGGAAGTGGCGGAACGTTTTCCCGAGGAGTGCCGGCACGTGTTGGAAGCGCTCGCCGTGATTTACAAGAATGACGGCATCGCCCGAGAGCGAAATCTGTCGCCGCAGGAACGATTGCTCTTCCACCAGGCCGAGAGCGGCCCGGTGATGGAAGAACTTCACGCCTGGCTTGTCCGACAATTCGAGCAACGGTGCGTCGAGCCAAACTCGTCGTTGGGCAGCGCGATTTCGTACCTGTTGAAACACTGGGAGCGGCTGACGTTGTTCCTCCGCGTGGCCGGCGCACCGCTGGACAACAACGTGTGCGAACGCGCGCTAAAGCGGGCGATCCTGCACCGCAAAAACGCCTTGTTCTACAAGACGTGCCACGGCGCGGAGGTGGGGGATTTGTTTATGAGCCTGATCCACACCTGCGAACTGTGCGGCGCGAACCCGTTCGACTACCTGACTGAGCTTGAGCGGCATGCGGGCGAGTTATCCGCCAATCCAGAGCACTGGATGCCGTGGAACTATCGAGACGCGCTGGAGAGCAAAGGAACGCGACATGTCAAAACACCGTCCGAAGAAAGCCGTTAAGACGGCAGATTCCGCGGCTAGGCTGCGTAAGGCATTGGCGAAACGCAGCAAAGGCGACCTGATCGACGTTCTGCTGGAATTGGCGAAAGATGACCGCACGATTCTCCGCCAACTCGACGCCAGATTCGAGTTGCAGGCCCCGGCCGAAGAACTGGCTGCCGCGACGCGGCAAGCCATCGCCGACGCGACCGACTTCGACGAACGAGACATCAACCGCAATTTCAGCTACGACTACGCGGCCTATGAAGCGGTGAAACGCAACCTAAGCCGATTGGTCGATCTGGGACAGTTGCGGCCGGCGATGGAGCTTTCGCTGGATTTGATGAAGCAAGGGAGCCAGCAGGTGGAAATGAGTGACGAGGGAATGATGACGGCAGACATCGAGGAGTGTTTCGCGGTGATCATCAAGGCCCTGAAGAAGTGCGACCTGCCGCCGGCCGAGATCATCGCATGGTGCGAGGGAATGACGGCAACCGACAGCGTGGGCTTCATCTGTGACGAGGAACTTGGGGCACTGCGAAACCACATTGAGGCGTCACGGTCGTGACACCTCGCCTCGTACCTCTCGTCGCCGATCCCGTGGCGGCACATCGCGTCTGGCATCGCCCTCCGATCATCGACCGTCCGTCGCCGTCACCACCGCCCGGCGATCAAAGATTTTTCACGGCTGCCGCAAGGACACCGAACGCGGAAGAAATTCTCGAACGGCCTAACGCGCGTCCAACAGCCCATGTTGCGGTCATAAACCCGGTTCTCGCCGGTGAGGAAATAGCTCGCTTGGATGTAAGCCGCGTTGATGGGACTCGACGTGCCGTTGAGCCTCGTGACGTAGGCGCCGGCGTACTCCGATTGCAGCGAGAACGGACCGTAGACCCAAGCCGCTTCGCCGCCGAGTTGGCTGACGTGGTCGACGTTGGTCATGGTGAAGTTGTAGGGCAGTCCGAGGTGCGACTCTTCGGGGCGCGTATCGGGGCCCTTGGCCAATGGATACTCGTTCGCCCAGGCCCGCTGGTAGTTGGCGGCCATGCCGAGGTGCAACAGCCCGCGGCCGTTCGTACACTCGTCGTACCACGGCAACCACGTCAGTCGGCCTGCCACCGTGCTGGCGGTGTCGTTGCGGGCGTCCTGGAAGATCATGCCGCCGTCGCCGCCCGCCGAGCAGAAGGTGCCTAGCTCCCACAGCGTGTCCTGGTTGCAGTTAATGTGATCGAACGCCATGACGCCGATGTGGCGGTCGGGCGAAATCATGTCGGTATTCGCCCGTTCCATGAACGTCAAGTAAAGATCGCTGGTGGTCGCCTCCAGGCCGAACGGCTCGTAGAAGTTGCCGATGCGGACGTGGCCAAGCCACGGCAGTTCGTTGATCTGTGTCCTTGCGGCAGCCGTGAAAAATCTTTGATCGCCGGGCGGTGGTGACGGCGACGGACGGTCGATGATCGGAGGGCGATGCCAGACGCGATGTGCCGCCACGGGATCGGCGACGAGAGGTACGAGGCGAGGTGTCACGACCGTGACGCCTCAATGTGGTTTCGCAGTGCCCCAAGTTCCTCGTCACAGATGAAGCCCACGCTGTCGGTTGCCGTCATTCCCTCGCACCATGCGATGATCTCGGCCGGCGGCAGGTCGCACTTCTTCAGGGCCTTGATGATCACCGCGAAACACTCCTCGATGTCTGCCGTCATCATTCCCTCGTCACTCATTTCCACCTGCTGGCTCCCTTGCTTCATCAAATCCAGCGAAAGCTCCATCGCCGGCCGCAACTGTCCCAGATCGACCAATCGGCTTAGGTTGCGTTTCACCGCTTCATAGGCCGCGTAGTCGTAGCTGAAATTGCGGTTGATGTCTCGTTCGTCGAAGTCGGTCGCGTCGGCGATGGCTTGCCGCGTTGCGGCAGCCAGTTCTTCGGCCGGGGCCTGCAACTCGAATCTGGCGTCGAGTTGGCGGAGAATCGTGCGGTCATCTTTCGCCAATTCCAGCAGAACGTCGATCAGGTCGCCTTTGCTGCGTTTCGCCAATGCCTTACGCAGCCTAGCCGCGGAATCTGCCGTCTTAACGGCTTTCTTCGGACGGTGTTTTGACATGTCGCGTTCCTTTGCTCTCCAGCGCGTCTCGATAGTTCCACGGCATCCAGTGCTCTGGATTGGCGGATAACTCGCCCGCATGCCGCTCAAGCTCAGTCAGGTAGTCGAACGGGTTCGCGCCGCACAGTTCGCAGGTGTGGATCAGGCTCATAAACAAATCCCCCACCTCCGCGCCGTGGCACGTCTTGTAGAACAAGGCGTTTTTGCGGTGCAGGATCGCCCGCTTTAGTGCGCGTTCGCACACGTTGTTGTCCAGCGGTGCGCCGGCCACGCGGAGGAACAACGTCAGCCGCTCCCAGTGTTTCAACAGGTACGAAATCGCGCTGCCCAACGACGAGTTTGGCTCGACGCACCGTTGCTCGAATTGTCGGACAAGCCAGGCGTGAAGTTCTTCCATCACCGGGCCGCTCTCGGCCTGGTGGAAGAGCAATCGTTCCTGCGGCGACAGATTTCGCTCTCGGGCGATGCCGTCATTCTTGTAAATCACGGCGAGCGCTTCCAACACGTGCCGGCACTCCTCGGGAAAACGTTCCGCCACTTCCACGAACTGCCGCCGTCCGTGGGCCAGACAGTGGGCCACGATCGTCGCCAGCTCCCCAGGCAAATTCCGCGGCAAGGCATCACACATCTGAATCGGCGCGGCCAACGATTCGGCACGCTCGATCAGCACGTCCGCCAGATTCTCGCCCGCGTGTTGACGCCCGCTGAAAAACAGGGCGATCTTGCGGTCTTCCTTGCTGGAAACAACGCCCGAAGTGAACATGCCCTTGCGCTCGGCCGGCGGTTTCTTCGCCGAGCCCTCGGCTGAAGTGTCGGCAGCCTCTGCGGCGAAAGTCTCTTCCTTGGCTCGTGTGCCGATCAGCTCCAGAATCTTGACCGTCGTATCATCATTGAAAACCACCTCGCCTTGCGCCGCCTGGCGAATCAATTCCGCGAAAGCCGGCTCGATCTTCTCGGCCTTGGCGTGAACGATCTCCCATTGGGTCGAAGCCGGCAGCGGAATGCCCAAGCTTCCTTGTAGCTTCTCCTCGCGGTTGAAGGGCATCCCGGTTCCGTACTTCAGCAAGGCGATCATGCTGCCCGCCGTTGCATCATACTTTTCCGGGCCCACCTCGTCGGGCGACTGGGCCGTGAAGACGACGCCGCACAAGTTGCACCGCAACTTCTGCAGTTCGTAAATCTTGGCCTGAATCGGGGCCTGCCCCACCAATCGAACCAGCACGCCCGGCCGGCCCGTCTCGTAGACTGTGCCCTTGTCGCACTTCGGGCAGGCGTCACCCGGCTGGAGCGACTCGTGAGGCACCGCAACCTTCTCCGCCCCGGCGTAGGCGTCGGCCCCGTTGCGGCCGTGTCCTTTGGCAGGCGTTTTCGCCGCGTCTTCCGGCGCCAACACCACGGCAGTCGAAACGGCCGCAGATGCCGACCGCGGCGACGCCAAATCCTTGCCGCCGCCGATCACCGTCTTCGTTTTCTCGGTCCGCGAACCGAAAAGCAGCTTCCGCAAGCGAGCGATCGTGGTGTTCTTGTCGTCCACTAACTCGGCGATGGTGTCGTAGGCATCCACCACCGCCCTGAGGATCGCATAATCCTTCTCGTCGAGTTTTTTCTCGGCTTGCCGCAGAGCGTCTTCCAACTGGCTCATGTCGATCTCGATGGTCGAAAGCTTCGTTGGCATGATGATACCAGCAACGGAGGCCGACGAAAACCACTATGGCGTTCATTTCAAGCGGTGCAGAATAACGCGCATCCGCAAAGCGTGGAAAGAGCGATTTGCCGCGATTTCGCGGGCACCGCCGCCAATCGCCGCGTCAATCCGCCGGCCCCACCGATCGCCAAGCAGGCGCCGCTTGCGTCGCTTCCGGATTGCCCGCCGAAAGAAGAACCTGCAACTGATGGGCTGCCAGCGTTCTGGCCGCCGCATTCTTAGCCGACGGCCACCAGGAGAACTTGCCGCTCGACAACCGCTTGTGGCAAAGCCAATAACCTTGGCCGTCATAAACGAGTATCTTTACCGCCGTCGCCGCTCGATTGCGGAATACGAATACCCAGCCATTAAACGGATCATGCTTCAACACCTCCTTGCACAACCGGGCCAGACCGTCGATTCCGCGGCGAAAGTCGGCTGGCTCGATGGCCACCACTACCCGCATCTGAGGCGTGACCTGAATCATGGCGAGGGATTCCAGAAGCTCCGGCTCAGCGCCGCCAGATCGGGCGTCGGGACTCCTTTCAGATGGACCCGCATCTTTGCCCCGGCAGCGTCCTCTAACTCCACCGTGCATTCGCAACCGTTGCTGGCAGGGGCCAGTTCAAGAAACGTGGCCGCCGACTCGGCACCGAGAGGAAGAGGTGGTCGGCGTCGATAGGCATTCTTCGGCAGATCAACGGCGACCGTGGATTGCTGTTCGACACGCTTTTTCAGCGAGTAGTACTCCAGACGCAATACCCTGGAAGTGCGATGGAGCCCATACCGGACAGCCGCTCTTGCTGCTGCGGTCCACAGCCCGTCCGGAATCCGTGAGCGCGCCTGATGCGTCGCCCGCCAACGCAGAAATCGACGCCGAAGTGCCTCCAGCCGGGCCGGAATGTCGCGAGTCTCTCTGCCATTCATTGGCTGTCCTCCGCAAAAGTCTCTGCTGACAGCCAACGATACCAAATGCTTCAAGACATTTCATACACGCTTGCCGCAAGGACACCCTCTACGAGTGATGCTTTCTCACAAGGAGTTGGTCATGAACGCGATCTGTACGGTTCTGTTGACTGTCTATATGGCAGTCCATCTCGCGATACAAGTGGGCATTGCCGCTCCCGCAACTCCACCGGTCTCTGGCCAAATTCAAATGGAGCGAACGCAGGCGACGATGGTCAGTGCTCCCAGCGCGCCGTTGCCGCCGTGTCCACAACCGTGTCCGTGCCAGGTGCAACAACAACCTTGCTGCAACGTGGCACCGTGGTCGTGGCAGCACGATAACCAAAACGATGACCAGTGGCCGGCTGATCATGGCGGGTAAACCGGGAGGTTATTTTCACTCTATCCGGGATTTCGGCTGTGGAGTGATGGTGGATTGATGATCGCTGGGGACTTTGCCTTTTGGCGATCATGGGCGAGAGGGAGCCTTGTCGTGCCTCGAAAAGGCGACGGAACGAGACCACCAAATGCGACGCTATAACAGTGCCCACTTTGCCGAGCGGCTCCCACCCCCAAGCACTCCATTATTCTATTCAATCGCCAGCAGACGAGGCGGCGTGACCGTAGAACGGACGATTGGAGCGGCGAGCACGCCAACCTCCAAACACTTCATTCGGCAGCGCATGACCGTAAAAGGGACCTACCTCGTTGTTGGTTTGCAGCGAACGCCGATCCAAATCGGAGAGAGCGTGGCCATAGAACGGGCGATTGTCCTGGGTGTTAGCCACGCCGCTTCTGTAGATCCCTCCATCCCGGCCGGCAACAATAATGCCGTTTCCCCCGGGATACGTGTAAGTCCTCGAATCATAAGCATTCCAGCGGCTATCGCGCCAATACACCCAGCGGTTCGTCGGCAACCAGTACCACCACTCGCCGTTGTGAAACGTGTACCGCCACCGCTCCTGGGGTTGATCCTGTTTCTGATTGGTGGTTTGTTTCTGGCTGACCACCTGCTTCTGTTCCGCTGCCTGAACTGCCCGTATGCCAGTTACCGAAACGGTGAGAAGAGTCGCGATAGCGACCAAGCACGCTGTAAGACGCATGGCTCTATTTCCTTTGCGGAAGAAGATGCTGTCCCTTCCCTGAAGTCACTCGCAATCACGTTTGATAACAAAAAGGGGCTTGGCCCCGGAACGTAATCCCTGTTCTGTGCGCGAACCCACAACGTAGAGGTTCCCCTCTCCTCTAGAATAATAGGCGCGCGTTGGGTGGCGGTCCAGCGGCAATTCTGAACGCTGCCACAAGAGCGCACATGGTCGCGAGTGGTGATATTAGTCGCGGGCTGGGCCTGCCGCCATCAATCGCCCTACCACCCCATCTCTAGGGGCACGTGGGGGCGGCAGGGCGAGTCCGAGATTCCGCCCGGTGCGACCAACCTACTTTTGGACTCTTGGGGACGGCACGGGGACCGACGGCGCCGGCGAGATGGAGGGGGGCTCGGGTGCCACCGCAGATGTGGGCGCGGTGTTCGGCGCGTTCGCCGGCGCGCCATTGCAGCACTCCGGGCAGAGATGCAGCACGACACACTTGTAGACCGGAACATCCACCTGGTATTCCTTCTTGACGAGTTTCTTCACACACTTCGGGTGCCCGCAACGGGGCGGGGGAGGGCATTCGCAACATCCGTGGTGACAGCTTGGCATCAGCGGGCAAATCTCCTTGCACTCGACGCACCAGCACGTTCTCGTTTCCCTCTTCATTCCGCAAACTACTTGACAAACCCTCTCGACACATGCCGTCTGCCGCCCGCAACGATCGCAGTAAGTCGCCTTGCCAGCGCAGTCGGTCGCCATCACCGGCTGGCTGCCGAACAGCGGCAGCGTAAGTAGCAGGACCATAGCACATTTCCGCATGACGTGATCTCCTACGTTAAGGCGTGCCG
Organism: uncultured Planctomycetaceae bacterium; assembly: GCA_963823895.1. Classification (GTDB taxonomy): domain Bacteria; phylum Planctomycetota; class Planctomycetia; order Pirellulales; family Thermoguttaceae. Next base: position 332,492 of record CAWGNG010000035.1, on the reverse strand, counting down.
TTGCGGCAACGGCACGCAAATTGTCAGTTGATCGCTTCGCCACGAAAAAGGATTCCTTCGGTCTTGTCAGAAATCAATAGCAAACCGTGCTTCGAAGATGTCCATGTCTCCGCCAGTCACGCGAGTGTTGGCGGCGATGTTGTAGGTGTCCATCGTATGCACGTAGTTGAACATCAGCTTGGTATAAGCGTTCAGATACCAGTTTACTCCCAAAGTATGATCGGTGGCGATTCCCGCTCCCTTGACCGCCGTCAGGCCGTCGAGCATGTCGATGTACGAGAAGCGATAGGCCAGTTCCCAAGCGCCGCGGCCAGTGGCAGTGCATCCGTCACAAGTTCGGACGTGGAAGAAGTCCTCATAGGGCCTTACGCGATCGAACACACCCAGCTTGCGGTTGTAAGGCCGATTCTCACCTGTGAGGAAGTAGCTCACATAGACGTAGGTTCCCCAGAGGTTGTCGTTGACGCCGGCATTGCGATTGAGCGTCGAAACAAAGACCTCAGACTGCACCGAGAGTGGCCCGTAGACCAAAGCCGCTTCGGCGTCGGCGACTTGCATGTCTTTCAGATCGGTCAGGGTCATATTGACGACCGCCGGGGCGAAGGCCGATTCGGGGCGAGCAGCCAGGGTCATGGTATCGTCCGGGGCGCTTCGATAGACGTAGTCGAGGCCCGTATGGATCAGCCCGCGTCCGCCGCTGGCTTCGTCGTACCAGGGCAGATAAGTGGCTCGCATCGGCATATCGAGCCCCCAATGGTCGTAGACGAAGGTAGGCGGCTGATCGTATCCTGTTTGATTTGTAAACACGCCGATGGCCCATGTGGCTCGTTGGTCTTCGGTCCAATTGTACGCCATAATACCGTTGTTGCGGCCGGGAACGAACGCTCCTTCGTCGTTAAGCGATCGCTCCATGAACGTGGTGTAGTTGTCGCTCGTCAGATCTTCCAATCCGAAGCATTCCTTGAAGTGGCCGACGCGAACGTTGCCCAGCGTGGGCAGATCGTGAACCTGTATATACACGTCCTTGAACGCCGTGGACTGATCCTTCGAGTTGATGACGGAGTTGATGCCACGGTTGGCGAAATCCATTTCGATGATGTAATCGACTACGCCAATTTCGCCCAACAACGCGAGACGCGCGCGGCGAAAGCCGACGGTGTTTTGGGCATTGCCGAGCTGCTTGAAGCTGGCGGGGTTTTGGGTGAAGTTCGCCACGTCCATCTGGATGCGGCCACTGGCTGCAACCAAGGGCTTGCTGGCTGCTTGCTCCTTGCCCGACTCGGCCGCTTTGGCGAAGTCTGCCAACTGCTTTTCCAAGTCTGCAACTCGCCTCGCCAAATCCTGGTCATAGTAGTTGTTGGCCGGTGGCGGCAGGGCGCCATAGTCGGGCGGCGCGTTTTCGGCAGCCATTGGTTGGGCGGCCAGCGACGCCTGCGGCTGGTCTCCGACCTCGGGCACGCGCATGGGATTGGCAGCGAAGTTCCCCGATACGTACCCTTGGCTGTCCTGTGCCCGCGAGTTTGTCGCAGAGGCGGCAAGTACCATCACGAGCAGGCAAACGCTGCAACTGAGTATACGCCTACGCATCATCTCGTTTCTCCTTGAAACCTCCCCTGGAATGCCGGTGCCCCGTAGCACAGGTAAGCAGAATACCCATGTGGCCGTGCGCAACTCGCAGGACTGGCATCTCCGTTAGTTCCCCTTGATGTGATCGAATCGGCAAATGCAAGAAGTTCGTAAGAAACGGGAAAACAGGCAGGCCGTGACCAATTCTGGCCGCGCCTTGAATACATTCGGCATAACCCGATTAAACGCTACCGATGCGACGTGAACGGGGGCCGATCCACGGCAAGACAAAAAGAGCTGTCCGTGCTTTTCTCTCAGAAGGAAATGGTACTATTCTCTGCGGTGCGATCGGCATTTGCCCGGCATTTCGACGGGTCGTGATGGCTGTGACGATTGTGACGAACCGCAGAACGGTTTCTGCCAGGAATAACGCACCGCTAACAAATCCCTAACTCGACACGATAAGCGGCGCCCTCCGAAGCCTATTCCATGTGTTCCCAACATGCCAAATGTGCGGGCAGTTGGGAGAACACCGCGCAGCGCGGCTGCCGCGGTTTTTCGGAAGAAGTTCGTTTTCATGGTTGCTCGCTTTGGAGGGATTAGAATGTGCAAGAGTGTTTACCAGAAATTGGGTTGGGCAGTGGCCGTCCTTGCCGCCTGGGGAACATGTCCCGCGGCTTGGGGTCAACAGGGAGCGGCGCCACCGGCGGCTGCCAGTCAATATGTGCCGCCGGCGCAATATGCTCCGCCGGGGCAATACGTTCCGCCGGGGCAATACGTTCCGCCGGCGCAGGCGCAGCAAAGCGGGGACGCTCTCACGTTCGAGGACATTCGTGCCCGGTTCGATCAACAACAGCGGCAAATTGCCGACTTGCAGGAGCAGTTGAAGAGGGCGCAACAGGGGCCTCAGGTCGCTACGGTCGCCGAGCAAGGCGATGCTGCCAAGAAGCAAGCGGATGACGCCAAGAAGGCGACGGAACCTTATCAGGTCGGCAGCAACTTGAGCGGCGTCGTGTTCTTCAAAGACGGTGAGTTCCTCAATTTCAGCACGCCCAATAAAGACTTCACCATGCATCTTGGTGGTTGGGTGCAATGGGATAATGTGTGGTGGAACCAGTCGCCGGCCCTGAAGTTCGCTCAGACTCCCAAGGCAGGCAACCAAGACGGAATCGCTTCCGGCAACGCCGGCGGCGGCATGAACAACGGCACTTTCGGCAGTCTGCAGGACGGCGATTACTGGCGCCGCTTGCGCATTGTTCAGGAAGGCACGTTTTGGGAAACCGGCGAGTACCGCTTCAATTGGGCCCTGGAAAACGACCAGTTCAGCACGGTTGGGCTCGATGAAATGTGGGTTGGAGAAAACAGCATTCCCGTGGTCGGCACCGTTCGCGTCGGGCACGTCAAGAACGCGCTCGGTCTGGAAGGCGATATGACCAGTTCCAGCCGCTGCATGACCTTCATGGAACGCTCGTCCTATTCCGAAGCCATCGAACTGAACCAGAACTTCGTTACCGGCCTGTGGCTCGGCAGCAGCTACGCCGACGACCGCATAACGTATCAGGCCGTGGCGTTTCGTCCGGATAATGCAAACAGCGGTGATTTCTTCGGTGACGGCCAGTCTGGCGTGCAGGCCCGCATCACTGCCTTGCCCCTGTATGAAGATGAAGGCCGGCACCTGCTGCACTTCGGCATGTCGGGCGGTTGGCGCAACGGAGCGAACAATCTCGCCTCCGGCAGCTATATCGGCAATACTATCACGTTGCAAGCCCGGCCCGAACTGCGCGACGACGACCCGGCCGGTTCTCCGACAGGCGCTCAGGCCCTTAACGACGCCAATAGCCTGCGGATGATTAGCACCGGGGCGCTTGCGTGCGACGATGAATATCTGATGGGCCTCGAAATGTTGTACATTCGCGGGCCGTTCTCGTTCCAAGCCGAGTACGGATGGAACTGGCTAAACAACGCGTCGGGCATCCTCAGCACGTCGACAGCCGCCCATCCGGCACTCACCGCGCCCACAGACTACATGTTCAATGGCGGATACGTCCAAGTGGCGTACACGCTGACTGGCGAGAATCGCGCCTACGATAAGAAATCCGGCTGCTTGTCGCGGTACTACTTCGGCAACCAGGGCCCATACGAGAAAGCGTACCTCGTCCGCGATCAAGCCGGCGGCCTGTGCTGGGGCCGCGGAGCCTGGGAAATTGCCGCTCGTTACTCGTATACCGACCTCAACTCCGGTATCGGGGCCACTTCGGTCCAGGGCGGCATCATGGATGGCTTCGGTATCGCCTTGAACTGGTATGCGAACACCAACCTGACCGTCAACACCGAATGGGTCTGGGACAACCGTTACGATTTGCCTACCGGCAGCATTCCCGGCGCCGTGAGCGCGTTCGGAACCCGCGTACAGTACTCGTTCTAACGACCCCACTCAATAATCCAGAGATTTCCATAGGAGAACATAGCAATGACAAAGTACTTCTTACGAATCACCGGCATCGCTTTGCTGTGGAGCGTCCCTCTCTTAGGGCAAGCCCCCACGGCAGCGATAGCGGACAACGCAACGTGCTGCGGCGCCGCTGGATGCGAGTCGTGCTGCGACTGCTGTCCACATTGCGGCTGCAAACTCGTTCGCGTATGCCACGTATATTGGACTATGAAAAAGGTGACCACGTATAAGTATACGTGCAAATGCGAGACCATCTGCGTTCCCGGCGTCACACGCTGCTGCGACAAACACGGCAACTGCGACGGTTCCGGCCAGAGTGCGGGCTGCGGCGAAACCGGCAATAGCGGCAGCAATAATAACTGCCAGGGTTGTTGCAATGGGAACTGCAGGTGCCGCATCCACGAGGTTAGCCGTCTGATGAAGATCCCGTGCGAGAAGGAAGTGCCGGTCAAGAAATGCACGGTCGAGTGGGTCTGCCCGCAGTGCAATTGCCAGGGCAATTGCAGGCAGGACGTAGCTCCATCGCCGCCTCAGCCGCAAACGGCCCCCCTGCCGCCGCCGGCTGCCGATAAATCGGCCGCCCGCGCGCTGCCGGATGAGACCGCTGGTCCAACGATGCCGTCCGGGCTGCGTTCGTAAGATCGAGATAGACGTCAGCCGGGGGCAACGGCCCATGAATCCGTGGCAGATCGCCTGCCGCGGGCCGTTGCCCTCGGCTATTGTGGCAACGGCAAACGAGTCACTGACTTGCCGTCGCAGCGACCTTCACCGTTTGGCCGTCAGTCAGTTCACTGAGATCAGCGAGGATGACTTCCTCGCTGCCGGTGACTTTCTTCCAAGGATCGTCGATCTTCATTTGGTCGACCTCGACCCACGTTCCGTCGCTAATTCCCGCTTGGACCGACGTTTTGATTGCCTTTGAGTTGCGTAGCAAGTAGCAATACGTTTGGTTGCCCGACACCATGAGTGCTTGCTGCGGCAATGCGAAAACATCAGACCGTTGCACGAGGATCTTGGCATAGACGTACATTCCGGGCCGCAGACCGTCGTAGTCCTTTCTGGAAAGGTCAATCTCCGCCCGCAAGGTTCTGGTCTTCTCGCGTATCGCCCAGGACGTCCGAGTCACGGTGGCAGGTATCTGCAATCCGCTCAGCGCGTTGGCGCGCACCACGGCCTTGGTTCCCTTCTGCACGTAGCGGGCATACGCTTCGGGAACGTCCACAAACACCCGCACCAGATCAACGCGAGCCACCACGAAGATCGCCGACGGATTGGCCGTCGATTTGTCGCCCGTGACCGCCTGCACGTAATCGCCGGTGTTGGCGTTGCGGACCGTGACAACGCCGTCATAGGGCGCAGTCACTTTGGTATAAGCCAGCATGGCTGCCGCCTTGCGTTCATCGGCCTCCGATACCTTGACCTGAGCCCTCTGGGTCTGCACGTCGATTTTGGCCTTTCCCAAATTGGCCACGCTGGTGACTCGATCCGCCTCGGCGCGGCCACTGCGGCTTGCGCGGCGTCTCGCGCGGCTCTGCTCGAATCGAGTTGTTTTTGCGTCTCCGTGAGCACCTGCTTGTCGACGACCTTCTCCTGCACCATCTGAGTCAGACGTCTCACTTCAGATTCCCAGCGAACGACTTCAGCCTGGAACTTTCCCACGTTTGCTTTTGCTTCGGCCAACTGAGCAATCGCCGTTTGCACGTTGCTCTCCGCCACCACCACGAGTTGCTGAGTTTGCTCGACCTGTCTCTTGTCCAGTTCGACTTGTGCGGCCTTGCGCTGGTGGTCTTCGTCCAACTCGGGAACGAAAATCTCCGCCAACAGATCCCCCTTTTTCACCTCTTGGCCGATATCCACGTAGAAGTGCTTGATGAACCCGGAAACCTTGGAGAAAATCGAGGTTTGCTCGAAGGCATCCACAAAGCCCGGCTGGTCGATCGCGTAATCGATGGTCCGTCGTTGGGGCGTGACGATGTGGACGACCATGGCGCTGTCGCCGGAATGTTCCGTTTCACTCTGCTCGTTGCCGCTATCGCGGCAACTAGTTGACAGGGTGGCGAGAACCGCTAGCCCTAAGATGCTACCGATCCCAAGGCCCCAAAAAGTTCGCCGCAAACGAGCGGGTAATCGCTCGGCCCAAGGCAAGTGCCGCATTACAATACTCCGGGTATGGTTGGATTTTCTTCCGGCCGTGGCCCACCATGAAGCGCCGCCGCCGCGTGCTCGCCGGTATCGAAGCACCGGCCCTCGGGATCGTCGGGATCGATCGATGGCGAAACCGTCTTCGAGTTGCCCATCACCAGGGCAAACATGGCCGGCACAATCAACAGCGTGGCGAAGGTCGAGACGATCAGTCCGCCGATGACGGCCAGTCCCAGCGGCGCCGTCATCTCGCTGCCCTCTTCCAGGGCAAGCGCCATAGGGATTGTGCCCAACACCATGGCGCCGGCCGTCATCAGGATGGGGCGTAAGCGGTCTCGTGCCCCCTCAACGGCAGCGTTCCGTACGGTCGCACCGGTGCGCCAGTGATCGTCCATGAAGGTCGACAACAGCACCGAATTGGATACAGAGACCCCGATACACATGATCGAGCCCATAAACGACTCGATGTTCAGTGTCGTTCCCGTGGCCAGCAAAATGATAGCCACGCCGCAGACCACGCCGGGAACTCCGCCGATGGAAATAAGTCCCAGGCGAAACGATTGAAAGTAAGCGGTCAAGAGGACGAGAATGACTACGACCGAAAGGGCCAAGCCAATGGCCAGCGAGTGAAACATCTCCATCATCGGTGCGACCTGGCCGCGGACGGTGACGCGCACGCCGCGCGGAGGTTCGCCCGCGGCGGCGATGGCCCGCTCGATGCGGGCGGTCGCCCGCCCCAGGTCGCTGCCCTCGATGTTGGCCGTAATGCTCAGATAACGCTGCATGGCGCTGCGATCAATTTCACCCGGCGTGGTGCCGGTCTGCACCTTGGCCACGTCGCGGACCATCAGGTTGGTGTCAGGATTGACCTTTTTGAGCGGAAGGGTTTCCACCTGCTGCGGGCGATTCATCCGCTGGGCGGGAACTTGGACCTGGACTTGGTAGTCCACGCCCGACTTCGGATCGCGCCAATAGTTCTTCGCCACGTAGCGGCTGGAGGAAGTGCCCACCAAGAGCGCGTCGGTGACATCTTTGACGGCCACGCCGCTGAGTCCCGCCTTCTGCCGATCGACGTCCACCCGCACCGTCGGATAATCGAGTTGCTGATAAAGCTGCACGTCGCGGAGGCTGGGGATGTTTTTCATCTCTGCCAGAATCTTCAATGCGTGAGCGCGCACCGCGCTTCGCTCCGGGCCGATTACCACGACCTCGACCGGCGTCGGCGAGCCGAAGCTCATTACCGTGCTGACGATGTCGCCCGGCTCGAAACCGAAGGAAACTCTTTGCGCGGGCCCGCGCTTCCTCGGGCGAGCACCCTTCCTGTTCCAACAATTGTTTCAGCCAAGGAACGATCTGTTTCGGCAGCGCCCGACGCAACCGTTCGCGCAGCTCAGCCAGCCGGATGCCGCTCCCCTCTTGCAGTCGCACGCGGAGTTGAGCATCGTCGGTCCCCCGCATAAACAGCAGGATGTTGTTTGTCGCCGTGTTGGTTGCGCCCAAACCCACGTACCCCATCGAAATCAGCACTTTTCCTTGCGTCTGCTCCTCGATCACCTCCAAGACCTTAAGTGCGCATTTTCGCGTCAGCTCGTATTCCGACCCCGGAGGGGTCCGAAAACGAAGCACAAACTGGCCGGAGTCCACCTGCGGAAACAATTCGGTCCCCACCTGTCTGCCGACCAGCCAAAACAGCAAGCCGCACACGACGAGGTAGGTTGGAACCAGGAACCAACAGCGGCCTACCGTGACATCGACGATCTTTGCGAATCGCGGCAGGAGTCGATCGAAGAAGCCCTCCCGATGCGTTGTTTCGCCCCGGTGCTCGATCAGCCAAACTGACGCCACGGGCACGAGGGTACTCGATAGGAGGTAGGAAGCGATCATCGAGAAGCCCACTGCCAGCGTCAGCGGCATAAACAGCGATCGAACCGGCTCGTTCAGGATGAACGTGGGAATGAATACCGACAAAATGCAGAGCATGGCCAAGAGCCGGGCCGTGGCTGTGGTGGAATTCGCCTTTCGCGCTGCCCGGGCAATCGAATCGGTGTGACGCATTTGCGCGTGGGTGTTTTCCAGGGTGACGGTCGCCTCGTCGACGAGAATCCCGATGGCCAACGCCAATCCGCCCAACGACATGATATTGATCGTGTTGCCCGTAAGCCACAGACCAACCAACGCCGAAGTCAACGACAAGGGGATGCTCACAAGCACCACCAGTACCGTGCGCACGTCGCGGAGAAAAATCAGGATCATCAGCCCCGTCAGCATGGCGCCGATCAGTCCCTCGGTCGCGACGCTCTTGATGGCCGCCCGCACCGTGGGCGATTCGTCGAATTCGTAGCGTACTTTCACGTCCTCGGGCACCACCGACTGGAACAGCGGCATCGAATCGTGGATTTGCTGCACCACGGTCAAGGTCGATGCCGTGTCCTTTTTGACCACGGGGATGTAAATTGAGCGCCGGCCGTTGACCAACGCGCAGCCGTAATTGATGTCGGTGGTGTCCTGAATCGTCGCCACGTCGCGAATGTAAACGTTCTTGCCCGCTTGAATCGGGATGTTGCCCAATTGAAGGGAATCGGGGACCATGGCGTTGGTCGGCACCAGCGGCATCTGCCCCTGCGTATATAAATTGCCGGATGGTGTGACGACGTTGCCGGTCCCCAGTGCGACGACCACGTCCTCGGGCGAAAAGTTGTGGGCCCGCAGACGGTCGGGGTCGACGGTAATGACGATCGCGCGGGTATTGCTTCCAAACGGCGAAAAGGAGACTGTACCCGGAATCTCGGCTATCAACAACGGTCGGATGCGATACAATCCCAGATCGGCCAACTGCCCCAATGGCCGCGTTTTGCTTTCCAGAACGAGGTAGCCGATCGGGACGTTGGCAGCGTCAAAACGCATTACAAAAGGCGGCAACACGCTGGGCGGCATCTGCCCCCGCGCACGGTTCGACAGGCTCACGACCTGCGACATCGCCGCCGCCATGTCGGTGCCCGGATAAAATGTCAACTTCAAAAGGACGAGATTCTGGATGTTCTTCGATTCGACTCCTTTGAGCCCGTCCACATACTGGAAATTCTGCTCGTAGACGTTAGTGATAATCCCCTCGACCTGGCTCGGATCCATGCCCGCGTAGTTGTTCACCACGTAGATTTGTGGCGCGTTGATCGCAGGAAAGATATCGACCCGCATTTGGTTCAGCGCCAGCGCGCCGCCTCCGATCAGCGCAACGATCATCATCATTAGCGCGATCGGCCGCCGCATTGCAAAAACGGCAAGATTCATAGTCGCTCCCCAACCTCTGTCATCCACGAGGAGACAGCCCTGGCACGGCAGCGCCGAACGTCGCGGCTACTCACATGATTTTTCATGTAGTCCGACATGGTGTATTGCATCACAGGACCCCCGGAATAGTCGGATGCTCCTCCGGGGGTGGGCCGCCGTGGATGGCCTCGCGTGCCGACCCCTCGCCCCCATCAAAATGCCTGCTGGATGGATCGTCGGGATCGATCGAGGGCGAAATCTTTTTCGAGTTGCCCATCACCAAGGCAAACATAGCCGGTACGATCAAGAGTGTGGCGAAGGTGGAAACGACCAATCCGCCGATGACGGCCCGCCCCAGCGGCGCGGTCATCTCGCTGCCCTGCTCCAGGGCCATCGCCATCGGCACCGTGCCGAGCAGCATGGCAATGGCCGTCATCAGAACGGGGCGCAAACGGTCTCGGGCCCCTTCGATGGCGGCCCGCCGCACCGGCGCCCCGGCCCGCCAATGGTCGTCCATGAAGGCGGACAACAGCACCGAGTTCGACACGGAGACGCCGATACACATAATTGCGCCCATGAAGGATTCGATATTCAGCGTAGTCCCCGTCGCCACCAGAATGATGGCCACGCCGCAGACCACGCCCGGCACCGCTCCGATCGAAATCAACCCCAGCCGGAACGACTGGAAGAAGCCGGTCAACAAGACGAGGATCACAATTACCGACAAGGCCAGCCCGACCGTAAGCGAATCGAACATTTGATTCATGGGCGTAACCTGACCGCGGACGCTGACGCGCACTCCACGCGGCCACTTGCCGGCGTCGGCGATGGCTTGTCGGATGCGCGTTGTCGCCCGGCCGAGATCGTCTCCCTCGATGTTGGCGGTGATGCTCAGATAACGCTGCATGGAACTGCGATCGATCTCGCCGGACGCGGTGCCCGTCTGAACCTTGGCCACGTCACGGACCATCAGGTTGGTGTCGGGATTGACTCGCTGGAGCGGCAAAGTCTCAACCTGCTGCGGGCGGTTCATCCGTTGAGTGGGAACCTGGACCTGGACCTGATAGTCGACACCCGACTTTGGGTCTCGCCAGTAGTTCTTGGCCACGTAACGGCTGGAAGAAGTTCCCACCAACAGCGCGTCGGTGACGTCCTTGACCGTCACCCCGCTGAGCCCGGCCTTCTCGCGATCGATGTCGACCCGCACCGTCGGGTAATCGAGTTGCTGATAAAGCTGCACGTCCCGAAGCGTGGGAATCTTCTTCATTTCCGCCAAGACTTTGAGCGCATGCACTCGAACCGCATCGCGTTCGGGACCGGCAACGACTACTTCCACGGGAGTCGGCGAACCGAAACTCATCACCGTGCTCACGATGTCGCCCGGCTCGAAGCCGAAGGAAAACTTCTTCGCGCGGGCTTCCGCTTCCACGGGCGAGCAGCCTTCCTGCTCCAAGACGCCTTTCAGCCACGGCACGACCTTTTCGGGCAGCACCTTTCGCAGACGCTCGCGCAACTCTCCGATCCGTATGCCGCTGTCCTTCTTGAGCCGCAAACGAAGCTCGGCGTCATCGGTCCCCCGCATGAACAGCAGAATGTTGTTCGTCGCCGTGTTGGTAGCGCCCAGTCCAACGTAGCCCATCGAGATCGACACCTTCCCTTGCGTCAACTCGTCGATCACTTCCAAGACCTTGACCGCGCATTTCCGCGTCAACTCGAATTCCGAGCCGGGCGGACTGCGAAAACGAATCACGAACTGGCCGGAATCGACCTGGGGGAACAACTCGGTGCCGACCTGCCTGCCGACAAACCAAAGGAGCAAGCCGCAGACTGCCAGATACGCCGGCACCACGAGCCAGCGGAACCGGATCGTCGCGGACACAATTCGCTGAAAGCCGGGTAGAATTCGCTCGATAAAACCCTTTTTGGCGGCGGGCTCTTCGGCGCGGTATCGGATCAGCCAGACCGACAGCACCGGCACGAGGCTGCTCGACATGAGGAACGCCGCGATCATTGCAAAGCCCACCGCGACCGTCAGCGGCATAAACAGCGACCGGACCGGCTCCTGCATGATAAACGTGGGAATGAATACCGACAGAATACAGAGCATCGCCAACAACCGGGACGTGACCGTGGCCGCGTCGCTCCGCCGCACCGCCCTGGCCACCGATTCCGTGTGCTTCATCTGCACGTGCGTGTTCTCGACCGTCACGATCGCCATATCAACCAGGATGCCGATCGAGAGCGCCAAGCCGCCCAGCGACATGATGTTGATGGTGTTGCCCGTAAGCCACAGGCCGACCAGGGCTGCGGTAAGCGCCAAGGGAATGCCGAGCACGACCACGATCACGGTGCGCAGGTCTCGCAGGAAGAGCAGGATCATTAACCCCGTCAGTAGCGCGCCGATTCCGCCCTCCGTAGCGACGCTCTTGATCGCCGCCCGCACGGTCGGCGATTCGTCGAACTCGTAACGGACTTTCACGTCCTCCGGTACAACGGACTGGAACAACTTCATCGAATCGTGGAGTTGCCGGACGACGGTCAAGGTCGATGCCGTGTCCTTCTTGACCACAGGGATGTAAATCGACCGTCGGCCATTGACCAACGCACAACCATAATTGATGTCCGTGGTGTCCTGAATTGTGGCGACGTCGCGAATGTAAACATCCTTGCCCGGCTGAACGGGAATGTTGCCCATTTCCTGAGGGTCGGCAACCATCGCGTTTGTCGGCACCAGCGGCATTTGCCCTTGGGTATACAAATTGCCCGACGGCGCAACGACGTTGCCGGTGCCCAAGGCGGCAACCAAGTCCTCCGGCGAGAAGTTGTGGGCGCGAAGTTTGTCCGGGTCGACCGTAATGACGATCGCGCGAGTATTGCTGCCGAAGGGGGAAAATGCGACGGTGCCTTGGATCTGGCTGATCAGCAAGGGGCGGATTCGATACAAACCCAGATCGGCCAGTTGCCCCAACGGTCGCGTCTTGCTCTCCAGAACCAGATAGCCGATCGGAACGTTGGCCGCGTCAAAACGCATCACAAACGGCGGCAACACGCTTGGCGGCATTTGCCCTCGTGCACGATTCGACAGGCTGACGACCTGCGACATCGCCGCTGCCATGTCCGTGCCTGGATAGAAAGTCAGCTTGAGCAGGACGAGATTCTGGATGTTCTTCGATTCGACCCCCTTGAGCCCATCGACGTATTGAAAGTTCTGCTCGTAGACATTGGTGATGATCCCTTCGATCTGGCTCGGGTCCATTCCGGCGTAGTTGTTCACTACATAGATTTGGGGAGCATTGATCGACGGAAAGATGTCCACCCGCATCTGGTTGAGCGCAAGGACGCCTCCGCCGAGCAGGGTGACGACGATCATCACCACTGTGACCGGCCGCCGCATGGCGAATACGACAAGGTTCATGGCCGTTCACCTCGATTAGTCCAACGAAACCACGCAGACTTCCATCATTATATCTGTGTGTGTCCCCCTACTGCCAGACAGCCAACCGTGTTTGCGGCCAAACTGCTGGGCGTGCATCATCAAGAACCCATTACAACCTAACGAGTTGGCACCACAGATATTCGGCCGATGGGAATTGCGGCACGTCGGATTTGCAGGGTATTTTCATGCCTAACAATGGCACGACTGGGTTAAATGGGAAATATCGATTGTTGCAAGCTTGCTGGGATCGAGAGCGGGATCAACTCTAGCAGCCACACCATCACAACCGATACGATTGATAGACTCTAGCAACTTGTCAGAGTCGTTGCACGATCACTATTGTCGCATCCTCCCACCCAATGGCGTACTCGGCGTGGCTCGGGGACGCGACAGCGGTGGCGACTGGGGGGACGGCTAATGACAGGCAAAATGCTGCCAAAGTTAGCATTGCAGATTGTCGTTCTGCTCGCGCTGAATGAAGCCTGTGGTCTGGCCGCACCTCCAAACGCCCCCGAGCCGCAGGAGGTTATTGCTGCTCCTCCGCCACAGGCTCCTTTGCCTCCAGGATCGTATCCGGCCTATGTGGAATCCGGCCAAATCGTTAGATTGCCCGCTGTTACTGAAAATCCACATCCGCCGCCGATCGCGTTGGCGCAGCCGGCCGAATCGGACCTGACTTTGCCTATCAACCTTGCCACGGCGCTGTACTTGTCGAATGCCCGGCCGTTAGTGATTGCGTTCGCCCAGGCAAGCGTGGAAGAGGCGGCAGCCCGGCTTCAGAACGCTCAAGTTCTCTGGCTGCCGAATCTCAATGTCGGCACGGACTATTACCATCACAACGGAACAGATCAATCGACCGACGGAACCATAATCCTCGATAACAAGAGTTCCTTTGCGGCCGGCGGTGGAGCGACTCTCAACTTTGGAATCACTGACGCGATCTTTCTGCCGTTGGCCAACCGTCAGGAATTGGCGGCTCGTGAATCAGACCTTCAGACGGCTCGAAACAATGCTCTATTAGCAGTTGCCCTGGCATATTTCGATGTGCAGCAGGCCCGCGGCACGTTGGCCGGCACGCTGGATGCGGTGGCCAAAGCGGAAATGCTCGTCCGCAAGACTGCCGGTCTTGCCAAAGGGCTGGTGGCGGAGATCGAAGTAGATCGTGCCCGCGCCTTGTTATTCGATTTGCAGCAGCAAGTCGCAACGTCCCGTGCCGATTGGCGCGTCACCAGCGCCCGTCTTGCCCAGGTGCTTCGCCTAAACCCCAGCGTAGTGGTCGTTCCCATCGAGCCACCGCATCTTCAAGTATCGCTTATCGCACCGGGATTCAGGGTTGCCGATCTGGTTCCTGTCGGCTTGAGAAACCGCCCAGAATTGGCCTCACAGCGTGCATTGGTACAGGCGAGCCTTGATCGGGTACGGCAGGAACGAGTTCGCCCATTCCTTCCTAGTTTGGTAGTGGATGGGCGAAACGGACCCGGCGGTGCTTTTAATGGCGGCGTTTTCGGTGGCGGGGTCGATAACGGCTCGCAACTCTACGGAGGCCGCTTCGACATGGACATGGGTGTCGTCTGGACGCTCAACAACCTGGGCGCGGGCAACAGGTCGTTAATCCGCGAGCGGATCGCTCAAGAACAGAAGGCCTCGATTGATTTCGCCGATGTCCAGGATCAAGTGGCTCGGGACGTAGTCCAGGCACATGCCCAACTCGAGGCGACGGCAACCCAGGTTGACGTCGCCATTACCGCAGTGAAAGAGGCGATCATTACGTACAACGGCACGTTACGGGGCATTGGCGAAACCCGCGGTGCCGGCGACCTACTGCAACTGGTGAATCGTCCTCAGGAGGCCGTTGCAGCATTGCAGCAGTTGAATCGGGCCTATGACATCTATTTCGCTGCCATCAACGGCTACAACCGCGCTCAATTCCAACTCTATCGAGCCTTGGGCTTTCCCGCGCGGATCGTCGTGTGCGACCATCCGGTTGGAGAGGTGCAACCGTTGGACACGTCTCGGCCGCCGAGCATGGCCCCCCTCTGTCTCCATGTCCGCTCCTGCCCCTGCCCGTAGGGCAAATCCACTACACTCGCCATGGGTCATTTTTCTTGATAGATCGTGTAGAATGAAGGGCTGGGGGCTGATTCGTTCCATAGCCTTGCGTTCGGACGCCCGGGAAACCGCCGCGTGTCGGCGAACTGGCTGCTGGGTGGGATGCACTCGCAATAATGTTGAATGGTCGGGGCAGGTGAGAGTGGAATAATGAGTGTCGATCCTAGCCGCGGCAAAGTGTATTTCGTAGGGGCCGGCCCGGGCAACCCGCGACTGATTACCTTGCGGGGCGTCGAGTGTCTGCGGCAGGCCGATGTGGTACTTTTCGACTATCTGATCAATCCGCAGGTTCTAGACTAGCCCCTTCTTCCGCCGAGCGACTTTGCCTGCATCATTACGGCGAGCCAGGGGCAATGTCGATCGACGCGGTGAACCGGAAAATGGTCGACGAGGCGCTGCAAGGCAAGGCGGTCAAGACAATCCAGCGTTTTTACCTGCGACTAACTTTGTGCAGAGGCACCTTTTCCTTCGTCGCGTTTGGTTGGGCAAAGTCGTGGGGCCAGGCCGGTTGCTGTCTTCTGCGCCATGCCGCACCCAAAGCCGGGGTGATATAATTCACACGTAAGAAAATCCTTCAGGAGACAAACCCATGAGCAAGACAGAAGGAATGGCCTCTGCGCCAATTCAATTACGGCGTTTTGTTTGGGCTTTGGCTGGCTGTTGGACGATCGCCATCGGTGTTGTGCTTACGTGGGAAGTGAACGCCGTGCGGCGTCAGGCCGTAGACCTTGCGCGGAGTGAGGCTAGCGGCGCATGGAATAAGGACGTTGCTGTCCGCCGATGGGATGCTGCCAACGGCGGAGTATACATCCCGCTCACCGAGAAGACCCAACCAGACCCCTACCTAGCCCATATTCCTGAACGGGATATTACGACCCCTTCCGGTCGAAAGCTCACGCTGCTCGGTGCGGCTTCCATCATGCGTTCTATCGACGAGTTGACCAACGAGGAGTTCGGGTTGCGCGGCCACATCACCAGCCTACGGCCGATCCGCACCAAGAATGCGCCTGATCCTTGGGAGAAGAGAGCATTGGAGGCGTTCGAGGCAGGGGAGAAGCAGGTTAGCTCCGTGGAGACAATTGACGGAAACTCCTACTTGCGGCTGATGCGTCCGTTGGTAATGGAACAGTCTTGCTTGAAGTGCCATGCGGAGCAAGGGTATAAAGTGGGCGACATTCGCGGTGGAGTCAGCGTCTCGGTGCCAACGTGCTCTGTTTGGCCCTACGAACGCGCGGGAATCGTCGATCGCATCGTGGGTTACGGCGGCATGTGGGTCTTAGGTCTCTTCGGTATTGCGGTATTGTCGCACAAACTCCAACGCCAAGTCGAGCACCGTTGCCAGGCGGAACGCGAACTTCAAGAGGCACATGATCTTCTGGAGCACCGTGTGGCCGAGCGGACGGCGGAATTGACAGAGGCCACCCGACAATTGCAAAGCGAGGTTGCCGAGCGGAAGCAGGCGGAACAATGGCTGCTGGAAAGCGAGCAACGATTTCGCGGGTATTTCGAGCAAGGCTTGGTCGGCATGGCGATCTTGTCGCCGGATGGCGAGTGGGTAGAAGTCAATGATCGGCTCTGCAAACTCCTGGGCTATACGAGGGCAGAACTGCCGCAGGAGTCATGGACCGAATTGACTCATCTCGAAGACCGCCCCGCCGAGGAGTCACAATTTCAGCGAATGATGGGAGGAGTTGTCAAAGGGTACGTCATGGCCAAGCGATTCGTCCGAAAGGACGGCAAGGTCTTCTCCGCCATTGTTTCGGCGCAGTGTATGCGAAAAGAGGATGGGAGGGTGGACTACATCTTGGCTGTAGTGGTGGACGTAACCGATCAGAGGCGGGCGCAGGAATCGCTGCCCAACCAGGAACAGCAGTAACACACTCGGGAGCCGTCGCATCTGGCCGGCAAGATAATCGCGGTGGTCTGATACCTGTAGCAATATGTAGTTAAATGCCCTAAATGCCGCTCGATTTCAGGCAGTCCACCGCAATTCAGCTATGAGAGAAGAACCGCCGTTTGTAGCGATATTGTGCGTGTTTTCTGGGCCACAGACGACGTGCGAGGAGGGAGACTAGTAATTGTAGGTGATGACGCCGAACCCGCCCCCCTGCAAGCCCAGATAGATGCGGCGGAACTCGACGCCGTTGGCCTCGGGCCTTACGGCCTGGTTCCAGCCGGCGTAGTTGCCGACCTGGCTGAAACTGGCGGTGTCCACTTGGACGCGCCCATACGGTGTGCAGGTCATTTGGTCGGCTGCCGCCGCCTTATCGGCTTTTGCCGCGTCTTCCATCTTCTTCAGGGCCTTCTCCAAGTCGGCCACGCGACAAGCAAGCGCCGCGTTGTCGCCATTGCCGTTGTCGGCGACGAATTGATTCTCTCCCGCCGGCGCGGTGGTCGGCGTGCGAGCCAGATCGGGTGCGGCATAGTAACCGGAGTTACCGGTTGGACCCGTCGGCGATCCCTCCTGGGCCCATACCAGGCTAGTTGTCCCATAGGCAACCACAATGGCTAGCGTCCAGACTAGCCGATGACAAATGCGCCTGTGCATCGTAATCCCCCCCAAACCAAGTAAAAAAAGGTTTCTTCTTCCAGTGCAAAATCGCTCTTCTCAGTATCTGCGAAATTCTCGCGACGGCCGGCACAATCAGCGCACCGCGAATCCTAGGAATAACTCTCTGGATGCGACCCTTGCGGAAATCAGTTAGAGAAGCGTTAGAGCCCGTTACCGGACACGGAACAGCGTGCGAGCGGCGACACAACCCGAACAGGCGTTAGAATCCGACCGCGCGACGCGAGAAATGCCGCATAAGCGATCATCTTTGCCTAGGCGATACCACCCGTTGCAGAACCACCCAAACGACGAGCGCCGGTATCAACAGCAGCAGCAAACGGGGCCATCGCACAAGTACGACCAGCACCACCGGCAGCAGAACCAACAGCCAGCCGGGGAGCCGTTGCACGTCGTCGTAGGCCAACCAGGCAGCCACCAAGATCATTCCCATCCGGCTAAAGAACCCGAGTTCGGCCACCATTTCCGGCTGCCAGAACTTGAGCACGCCGGCAGCCAGCAGGAACACGAGGGCGGCGATTCCCAGAATTCGACGTTGCATGTCCCTTGCTCAGATCCGATCCAGCGTGTCGATCCATCGCAGCAACTCCGCCAGTTCCGCGGCATTGAGATCGCGGGACGCCGTCCCCAGTTTCTTCACCACGACAGGAAACTTCATTTGACGCATCGTGGCGACGGCCCGCTCGATCGCCGCGGCCCACGGTGACTTGGCGGCCGAGGCCACGTAGATGGCCAGGCGGTGCAAGGGCTCGTTTTCCAGCGGCGGCGTCAGCGGGGCCGCTTCCACCGCCGCCACGGCACGAATCGACTCCCGATTGTTGAAAGCCGACAACAGCGCGATCGACCCGCCGCTTTCGTAGCCATGAACCACGACGCGAGCGGGATCGACTTGATATTTCGAGTTGACCTCCGTCAACAGCCGATCGACCAGCGCCGTATCGGTCGCCATCCAACCCACCGGATTCTTCGACTTCGGCGCCACCAGGATCAGGCCATAGCTGTCGCAGAGCGGCTTCCACTGGGCCAACAGTTGCTTGCGATCGAATCCGATGCGGCCGTGCAACCAGACCACCACCCCGCGCGGCGATCCGGCCGCCGGCGCGTCGGGCACGTAGCCGAGAACGTCGTTCGCATACTCGGGCGTCTTCATCGACACCGCCCCCACGCGCGGTGCAGCGGTCTCGGCCTTCTTGCGAACATCGGTCGCCGGCGGCAGATCGCTCGGCGGCAGCGATTCGGGAAGCGATGCGAGCACGGTCTTCAGTTTGCGCAGCGACTGGCCCCGCCGCACTTCGACCTCGACGGCTGCCCCCGGCTCCAGCGCCCCGATCTTCTCGATCATCTCGATTCGCCCGGCAATCGGCTTTCCACCGAGCGAAACGAGCGTATCGCCGGCGGCAATTCCCGCCGCGGCGGCCGGGCTCTTCGGGTAGACGTAACGCACCGTGACGCCCTTCTCTTCGGCCGTGCGCATCGGGAGCACGCCGAGAAAGCCGTGCTGGAAAGGTTCGAGTTTTTCGGCCAACGTGATCTCGCGTTCCAGCCGCTCCTTGCCGCGCAGAACCGTCAGCCGCATTTTGTCGCCGGCGTAGTGCCGGCCGATTGCCGTTTTGACCTCCACGCCGCGAACGATCCGCCGGCCGTCGATCTCCACGATCTCGTCGCCGGCGCGAATGCCGGCCGCCACGGCGGGGCATTTGGGGTGACACGCCGCAATCACCGCCGGGCCGACGTAGAGATTTGGACCCTTCAGATGGATGCCGGCGACCCCGGGATGCAGGTCTTCCCCCTTTTCCAGCCGCGGCAAGACCTGGCGAATCTCTTCCATAGGAATGGCGAAGCCGATTCCCGAGTCGTACCATTCCACGCCGGCGACTCCACCGGCGGCGTCGGGCGAAAGCGGCACGAGAATGCCCATCACCCGGCCGCGGATGTCGATCAGCGGGCCGCCGTAGTTGTTTGGCGAGACCGCGGCGTCGGTTTGCAGCGCCTTGCCGCTGATCCGCTCGACCGCACTCAGGATTCCCACCGCCATGTTCGGCTGCTCGCTCTCGAACGTCCGCCCAACCGCGATGGTCCACTGACCGACGCGCATCTCGCGCTGCGGGGCGATCTCGCACACCAGCAGCGGCTTCTCCGTGTCGATTTTTAGCAGCACGATCATCCGCGAGCGATCGCTGGCCACCAGCTTGGCCGACTTGCGCCGGCCGTCGCCCAGCCGCACGAGAATCGAGGCCGGCTTGTTGAGAAAGTTGAACGCGCTGGAGACGATGTAGCCGCGCGGATCGACCGCTAGTCCCGTCGTCGGGCCGGTCCCAAAGAGCACTCCTTCGACCTTCTCCTGCCCGCCGACCGTCTCGATCTGCACGACCGCGGGAGCCACGCGGCTGACGGCGGCCTGGAAGGCGGCCTGCTCTTGCGCGTCCGCGTCATCCGCCGCCCGCACCGCCGCCGCATGGCAGCACGACGCCAGCAGTAGGCAACAACACAACACAATGTCTCTCCCGCCGAATGTCCTGCCGGCCATCATGGTTGCTCCTTCTTCGGCGGATTCGCGTCGCGCGGCGGCCGCAGGGTGACTTGCAACAGGTCTTGATCGCGGAGCAGCGTCAGCTTGACCTCGTCCTCGTAGTCGATGTATTCGAGATCCGCTCGCAGCGCCTTGCACGATTGAATCAGATGGTCGCCCGAGAAAACGATCAGATCGTCCGGGCGGACTCCGGCCTTCGCCGCGGGCGAGCCGGGTCGCACCCGATCGACGAACGGCGGCGTCCGCTCCAACACGTCGGGCACCAGCGCGATGCCGAGCAACCGGAGATCGGTCGACCGCCGCGGCTTCTTATCCGCCTGCGGATCGCGCTGGGCGACAAACTTGCCGGAGCGAATCTCCTCGACGGAGCGGCGCAACTCGTCAATCGGCACGGCGTAGTTGAGCCAGGTGTTGTTCAACGAGTTGCGGAGCTCCTTGCCCAGGATGCCAATCAGTTCGCCGCGGCGGGTGACCAGTGCGCCCCCCGCGGCCCCGGGGTTGTTCGTGGTCACGTCGAGCACGTAGACCGGACCGCGGTACGGAGTCTCGAACACGCCCCGCCGCGCCTCCAGCCGTGCAACGACCGAGATTGTCCCCCGCTGAACGCTCACCGGCTCGTCCCCCACGGCGACCCCAAAGAGATTGCTCAGCGCCATCACTCTTTCTCCCTCTGCCGCTTTCACCGCGCGGTGGAGATCGAAATACGGCAGCTCGGCGGCGGCGATCTTCAGCACGGCGATTTCCAGCCGCGGATCGGCGCCGACCAGTTTCGCCTCGAAGCGGCGGCCATCGGCCAACACGGCCGTGATGTAATCGGTGTCGAGCACGTAGCTATAGGCGGTGAGAATGTGGCCGTCCGGCGAAATCAGGATTCCGCTTTGATACGCCTCCATGCCGCGATACCCGCCCACCCCATAAATTTTGACGATCTTCGACTGTACTTGGTCGATCGTGTCCGAAAGTGAGGCGAACGCGGTGGAGGCGAAAAAGAGAAACAAAAGGGGAAGCAAAAAGCATCGCAGCAAGAACGCTTGACGATGCTCTCTTTCACTAGCCGAGCGGCACGCCGCTCTCGCTTGGCAACGTTCCTTTTCACTAGCCCAGGCGTTTACGCCTGGGGAGAGGAGGCGAAGCCACGATTTTTCTTTCTTTTCAGCCACCTTTAGGGGGCGCGATGGCGCAGCGTCTCGTTCAGCGCCCCCTGAAGAGGGCTGAAAGAAAAAGGGAAAACCATATCTCGCCCTATCTCCCCCACGCGTAAACGCTTGGGCTAGTGAAAAGGCGCGGGCTCGACCACGTCGGCCGGGATTCCATTCGGCCCCACGCGCACAACAACGAACACTGTTTTCCGCCTCGGCCAAATGGTCCGGCCTTCTACCAAGAACTCTTGCTCCGCCCGCCGGAGCCATTCCCAACCCACGCCGTTCACTTCGCATCCTTTCGCCCCCTTTCCCGCTTCTCCACCTTGAATTCGTCGATCTTGAACAAGGCGTAGGGTCTGTCACCAAAGTGGACCGCGATGCGGCCGGGGACCAAACGGCCGCCCCGCTGCCGGAAGTCGGAGAAGTAGACCTCGCACGGGTCCGAGTTTTCGTCAGGAAAGAACTCGATCGCCAGCAAATCCCCTTCGGCGGCGTCGAAGTAGAATCGACATTCCACTCCTTTGTGCGTGCCGTGCAATACGTCGACCAATCCGGCGTGCCCTATCAGCGGCGCGGCGCCGACGTAGCGGACTTCACCGAAGCGCGCGAGCCCTTCGGTGGCGAGTCTTCGCCAGAGGTAAAGTGCGGCGAACAGCCCGCCGCTGTCGGGCGGGGCCAGCGACGCGGCCAGGTTGTCGCCCGCCGTCCAGTGCTGCTCGCCGGAAGGGAGTTGCAACGAGACCCCTTCGTCGTTGATCTGGAAGCGGAAGCGGCCTTTCTCCAGCGGACCCGCCAGCGTCCACGAGCCGCCGCCGAGCCTCGCCCGCGCGTTCCACGCTTTCCAAACCCGCTCTTGATTCAGCGTGTTGAAGTAGTAGTTGGCGAAGCCGCGTTTCTCGACGAAGTGCTTCTTCACCACCTCGGGCACGGGCAATTCGACCGGCGGCGTGGTTTGCGGCCTCTTCGCCGGCTTCTTCCCATCCTTGCCGGGCGGCGCGGGCTTTTTCGGATTCTTGTCGGGCTCGGGGATTGGCATCGGCTGGTTGGTGCCCGCCCGCCGGCCATCTCGATCAGTTCGCTCTCGCTATGCGCCGCCGCGAGACGCACCAGAACGTCGTACTGTTTCCCTTCGTGGCGGTAGCTTAGCGGCACGCGCCAGCCCTTCGGCAGCGTCCCCAGAACATTCTTGAAGGCGTTGGTGGTCGAAATCGACCGCCCGGCAAAACTGACGATCTCGTCGTCGCGGCGGAGTCCGCGGCGGTAGGCGTCGGAAGTCTCGTAGATTTCGGTCACGACGGGGCGGCCCCCCTCGTCGCTTGCCGCCTCGGCGCCGAGCGTGGCGTGATCGGCGATCCGTCCGCCGCGAAGGGCCGCGAGAAAGTTCTTGATCTGGTTGATCGAGATGGCGTAGCCGGCGCCGACGTTCACCCGGCCACGCTTCTCGAACGACCCGCGGCCGTTGATGCCGATCAGCCGCCCCTCGGCATCGAACAGCGGCCCGCCCGAGTTGCCGGGATTGATCGAGGCGTCGGTTTGCAGGCAGTCGGTGTATTCCAGCAGCTCCCGCTTGTCGGCCGGCTTCTGGTAACGGTGCAGGCCGGAGATGATTCCGTAGGTGACCGTCGGCTGAAAGTCGGTAGCCAGCAGAAATGGATTACCCATGGCGAAAACCCAATCGCCCACGCGGGTCTTGTCAGTGTCGCCCAATTCGGCATAGGAGAAATCATCGCGGCCGAACAGTTTGACCAGCGCCACGTCGCCCGTCGGATCGAGCCCGACCAAAACGGCGTCGTACGCTTTGCCGTCGGCCATGCCGCACAGCATCGCCTTGCCGCAGGGCAAAGCGACGTGGAAATTGGTCAGAGCATAACCGTCCGGCGAAATGACGACGCCCGAGCCACCCCCCTGCCCGCTGGTCAGAAAAATCGCCAGCACGCAGTCCTTGGCCTTGTTGACGACGGCAATCCTCTTTGCCTCGGCGTCGAGCAGCGCAGCCGGCGGCTCGGCCAGTACGCGGGCAGCGTTTCCAACCAAGAGAGCAAACAGAAGCAGGAAGGACAACCAGTGGTTACTAAGTCTGCGGTATTTCATTTGCTGACCCTCGCGTTGCACAACAGCAGGTGATCGGCCCGATTGATGCCGTTGTCGAAATCCGCCAGGATGGTCAAGCGGCGAACGCCGGTCACGTCCAGATCGATTGGCCGCGGGGCGTCGCTGCCGGTAAATGCGGCCTCGAACAAGACCTTGTTGTCGCCTCGCACCACCAGCCGCACTTTGCCGTCGGGCGCACGGCGTCGGCGATTCCCGCCACCGCCAAGAAGCGGCCAAAACGTTCCGGCAAACGATAGACCAGCTCCGTGCGACTGCGGAGGGCAATGCCCTTCTGGTAATCAACGTGCCCCAGCCGCAGCACAGGGGAGTCGAAGCCACGATCGAACCGCGGGGCAAAAAACTGCTTGACTGCCGGCGGCGGCTGGCCCGCGGCGAAGTAGGGCGCCCACACGATCGAATCGGGCTCCAAGTCGCTTAGGTACAGCAGTTTTCCCGCCGAAAAGTCGATCCGCGCGATGTTCTCGCACGATTGCGCGACGCTCACCCCCGCCGGCGTCGTCCACTGCAACTTCTCGCCGAGCGAGAGCGATCGCACCATCCACAACGAGCCGGCGGCGTCGCGGATGCGGCAAATCGCCGGCGGCATCTTGGCCGGGGCGCCGTGGTGATAGGTTAACCCGAAGACCTTCGCACGTTTTGCCGGCAGAATCTTGCCATCGAGATCGAAGCGGACAACGTCCTCGCTGACCTCATGAACGATGCCCTTCTGGTAATCGAGGCCGGCGTCGCTGCGGACGATCAGCAGATCGGCGTCGGTCTTCATGCCGGTCAGCCGCGCCCAGTCGGATCGCAACTCGGGAGTTTGCAGCGCGCCGCAGAGAACATTCTGGACCGTCGCCGCCGGCGCTTCGACGACTTCTCCACCGGCCAGGGTGATGCGGGCGCGGTTTCCGTCGGCGAGGTACTGTTGCGCTTCGATCATGGAGCCGTCGGCCAATTGCACGACGACGCCGGGAGCGCCCGCAGCCGCGGGCTTCTCCGTCGGCACGACCGCCAAGAGCTTCGTGGTGGGAATCGACACCCGCCCGCTTGCCGCGGCAATCGTCAGCGTCTCGGGCGTCAGTGCGACGATCGGCCCGACGACGCTGCGGCCGTCAAGCGTCGCCGCCTCGAACGAAGGCGTCGCGGAGGTCAACAGGATTGCAAGAAAGATGCCGTTCATCGCTGCGTTCACTCGTTGTTTTCAGCGGCCAGCCGCCGGAAGTACTGTTCGATGGCGTCGCGGTAGTGGGCGGGAAAATCGTGGCCGATCTGCTGCATCGCCTCCTCGCGTTCCTTGGGCGGCATGTCTCCCCAGCCGCTCTTCGAGCCAATGTCCTTCTTCGTCACTTCGCCGCGGCCCTTTCCTCCCATGGGCCGGCTGGCTTCCGCGGGGCGCACCGAGCGGTTGCTGTTGGCGCTATTCTGCTCCTGCTGCTGTTGCTCCTCCTCCAACTTCCTGATGTACTTGTCGAGCGACTCGATCACGCCTTTCTCGACTTTTCGGACCTTCGGACCGGCGCGGCCGAGGTCGAGCCGGCGGTGAATGTCCTCCATGCGGCGGGCGATGTGGTCGAGCGTGTCCTCCTCCAGGTCCTTCAGATCGTCCTGCATCAACTGCGCCAGCGCGGCGTAGCGGCGCGGAACGGCCTCCGCCCCCTGCAACAGCACGTCGATCGACTTCAATCCCGACTCCTTGTTCAACAGGGCGTGGTAAACGACGCTGCGGTAGAACAACAGCGACGCCGGAGCGACCACGTCGCGCGGATTCAGATTGGATAACTGCTCGAGCGCCTCGTCGTACAGCGATTGCTCGACCAACCAGCGGGCAAAGAGCAGACGGAGGTTATTCGTCATCAGCGGCGGCAGACGGCCGTCGCGCAGCCACGGCTGAGGGGGAATCAGCAGTTGGCCTCGCGGCTCGGAGCAGATCGCCACCAGTTTCGCCGCCTTCGGATTCGCTAGCGCAAACGTCCGCGCCAACCGGATGAGCAGGTCGTCTTCCGACGCCTTCGCAGAAAGGCCGGTCCAGATCGCGTCGGCCTGGGCGCGAACGTCAGCAGCCGCCTTCGCCGCGTCGAGCCAAGCCAGCGCCTCCGCCTTGACCTCGGCGGCCCGCGACGGCTGCCAGGCAGGAGCGGACTTCGCCGCCGGCAGCGGCCCTTGCCCCGGCGCAGGCGAAGCCGCGATCAGCCACACTGCCGCCAGCGCGGCCGCCAACAGACGGTTTGGCCCGCATTTCTCAGCACATCGGGAAATTGACCAGCCGTGTGCCAATACTTGGAACAAGCAGTGCCGACCAAAACGTGCCGCTGCGACACTGCTTGTTGCAAGCAGTGGCACACAGCGGTGGAAAATGCGGTTTGGATCGCGGGATTTATCGTTCATTGGTTCTTCCCCAATTCTAGGTCGCGGGTGACGCGGTGAATCCGCTCCTGCCGCTCGGCAAGCCGGCGGAGGGCCTCGACCAGTTCCGGGTTCTCCGCCTGCTCGCCCTCGATCAATTTTGAGTATCGCGCGGTCCGCGTGTTGACCCGCATCTGCAAGGCGCGGATCATCCGCAGTTCGGCCAGCATGTCGATCAGCGGCGGGTCCTGCGGCTCGCCCGACTGCGACTCGCCCGGCCTTTTCTTCTTCCCCTCTTGATCTTTTTGCGCTTTCTTCAGGGCGGCGATCATGTCCTTCAGCGCGGCGATGATGTCCTCCTCGATGCCTTGGGTGATCTTGCCCACCTGTGCCCCCGCCAGCCGCGACACGACCTGCTGCATGTCGTCGCGCATCTGCTCGATGGCTTCGGGAAAGGCCACGGCCCCGCCGTCTTCGCGCAGCAGCAACGCCGCCTTGTCGACCTCGACGACGATCTGCGACTCCTTGCTGCTCAGCCGGCTCGATTCGATCTCCTGGTTGTGCGTCCGCTCGGCCGCGGGAATCTTGTCCAATCGCTGCGTGCCGTCGTAAACCTCCTCCTGCATTTCCAGCATCTTGCGGAAGCGGACTTCGAGCATCGCCAGACTGCGCTCGATCTCCTCCTCGCGGAGTTGTCGCAGAATCTCCTCCAGGTCGCTTTTCGCCTGTTCCAGTTCGCGGAGGGCCTCCTCCTGCTTGCCGACGGCGTCTTGGCGGCGGGCATCGTCCAACTTCTTCTTCGCCTCGTTCATGCGCTGTTGGGCGGCTTCGAGCCGCTTGCGGGCGGGATTCTGCGAGGAATCCTGTTGCTGATTTTCGGCCTTTGCTTCTTCGCTCTTTCCGCTTTCGCCGCCTTCGTTCTTCTCCTTGCCGCCGCCTTTGGCATTCTTCCCCTTGCCGCTTTCCCCCTTCTTCTTTTCGCCCTTTGCACTGTCCGCCTTTGTGTCCTCCCCTTTTTCCTCGTTCTTCTTGATCTCCTTCGCCAGGCCGCCGGTCTTGTCGGCGATCTTCCCCTGCTGGCCGGCGAGTTGCTTGTGGTCGTCGCGGCCCGCGGTTCGGCCCTGGATGTCCTTCTGCTGCTTGATCAGAAGGCCGATCGCCTTGAGGTATTCGCGCAGCCGGGCCTTTGCGTCCTTGATCGTCTTCTCGCGATTCTCGCTCATCAGCAGGTCCAAGAGCGCCCGCAAGTCCTGATCGAGATCGCCCTGATTTTCCAGCGCCCGCGAGAGCTGGTCCTTGCCCAACAGCTCGACGAGCCGTTCGAATCGCAGGCCGATCAGTTGCTCCTTGCTCTGTGCGACCGCCTTCTTGAGCAAGGCAGCGCGGCGCGGGTCGCTCGCGGCGTTCAGTTCGGCCATGCGGAGGAGCACCTCTTCGAGATGTTTGTGCTTGTTGGCGATGAGGCCCTCCTGCATGGCGAGCTTTTCGGCGGCGGTCGGTTCCGATTTCTTTGCCGCGGCCGGGGCGGCGTCCGCCTTGGTCTTTTCGCGATCGTTGGCCGTCTGCGCCTGCGCCGGCAACGGCGATGCGGAGCAGAGCGCGGCCAGCATCGCCGCGGCCAACGCCAACCAAAGCCGCTTGCGAACGTTCATGGGCTACTCCTTCAGAAGGTCGCGGATCTTCTCGTTGTGCCGCTTCTGCGTCTCTTCGTGCAGCTTCTTTTGCATATCGACGATGTTCCGCAGCAATTCGACCGCCTCGTTGAAATCCTCCAACTCGATCATGTGATCGCGGACCTTTTGCATCGCCAGCAGGACGGCCTGCGCCTGTTGCTGAGCGGCGTCGCGGAGCGAGGGGGCGCGATCGAGATCGTCCAGGGCCGTTTGCAGTTCCTCGATGCGGCGATTCAGTTCGGGGAACATCGCATCCACGATACGGTGCAGCGGCTCGGCTATGTTCCCCCTCAGGCGGTTCTTCAGTTCCACCGTGTCGATGCGATTGTTGACGAACTGCTTATAGATGTTGTCGATCGATTCAGCGACACCCAGGACTTCTGGCGCCCCTTTGTGGCAGTTCGTCAGTGCGCTTTGCAGCCGCAGGAAACGCAACTCCCGCCGCCGCGTCGGCGAATCGGCCGGCTCCTCGTCGCCGGGTTCGGCACCCGGCCGCGTCCCCTCGCCCTTTGGGAGAGGGTTAGGGTGAGGGCCGGGTGAATTTGGAGGCTTGGAGGTTTGGAGATTTGGGGATTTGGGATTTGAGGGTTTCAGATTTGGAGATTCTGACCCCTGTCCCCTGACCCCTAACCCCTGTCCCCTGTCCCCCGGCCCCTGGTCCCTGACCCCTGACCCCTCTTTCTCCGCCGCCGCGAACTCCATTCGCGCCAACAGATCGCGGGTGTCGCTCATCTCTTGGATCATCTGCTCGAATCGCTGCCGCAACACCAACTCCCGCGCCGCCAAGATCGCCCGCAACTGATCGGGTGTGACCACGTCCAAGAGCCACGACTCGGTGCTCGCCACGTTGGGGCCGTGGCCCAAATCGCACAGATCGGCCGCCTTCAGGCAGACCGAGAGCCTCTGGCCGGGCCTCAACCCCAATTCGCGCACGTCGAGACCGGCGTCGGCCAAATTGTAAACGGCCGGCGGCTGGCGGAACTCGGCGAGCGGGTGCGTGTGCGGCGGTTGCTGATCGATCGCCCGCTCGAACCAGACGCGGCCGATGCCGTAATCGTCGCTGATTTGGCCCGACACGGCCACGCGGGCCGCCGGGGTGATCGCCGTGCCGATCCCGTCGAGCTGTACCGCCAACTGCGGGGCTTGGTCGGGCGTGGCCACCAACGTCAGCCGCACCGGATCGCGGCTCTCGATGCCATCGCTGTCGGTCAGCGTGAACAGCAACGTGGTGTCGGTTATCAGCGGTTCGAGCTTGCAGGAAAAACCGCGGCGGTCGGCGGCCAACTCGCGCTCGTCGAGCGACCTGGCTGGACCGACGCGATCGCCGACGACGCTGTTGACCCGCACGCTCACGATCTCCTTGTTGGCTTGGGCCGCGAGAACCGTCATGCGGCTGCCCATCGGAATCTGCATGACGCCGGTGACCGGCTGCGGCGGCAGTTTGCGGCCGATGTAGCCGGGCAACTCGCACTTGACGGTCATTTGCGAAATCGTGGGACTATCGACCGCCTCGATGCGGTAGCCGCGTTTTCGATCGTCGCCACCGAGCACGTCGAAGCGAACGTCGGCCAGCACGCCGCGGAACGTGTAGGTGTATTCCTGGTAGCGGTCTTGCGGCCCGCGGACTGCACCGCGACGATCCATGGTGGCGCGGCCGCGGCCGCCCCCCTCGGTCCGATAGCGGATTTCAACGGTCTCGGGAACCCGCGGCATGGCGGCGTCGGCACGGACCACGACTTCAAAATCGGCGCCGCGGGCCACCTTCCGCACGTTGTTCTCGAAGCCCACCACTTCCAGCCGCGTGCTCCGCGGCCAAGGCACGTCGGACATCGCCAGCGTCCGCCGCGCCCAAACGCCAAACTCGGTGGAAAACAGCACTGCGAAGAACACCACGCTGAGCGACAGCAGCGCCGCGGCGCCGCCGTGCAGACACAACGGCAGCGGATTGAACACCTGCAAGAGATCAACCTCGCCGATGCGCTCCGCGGCTTCACGGCAAGTGTGGGCAAGCATCTCGCGGTTCAGATCAGTTACGGAGACGGCGTCGTGTTCCACAAGCGACGGCACGTCGGCATCCTCCCGTTTAGCGGCCGACGGCACGTCGGCCCCGCGAGGGCTCCAAGCCGCCGTACCGGCGGCTGCTAAACGGTCACCGAGCCCCACGGCCGTCAACAGGCTGTCGTTTAGATGCGGGAAGCGGCGTTCCAACACCATCGCCGCGTTGGCGTTCGTGATTCGGACGAAGATCCGCCGGCCAATCAACCGTACCAACACCGCCGCCAGGACGGCCACGACCGCCGCGAGCATCACCGCGCGCACCGCCGGCGGCGGCTCGAAGAACCAGTCGGCGGCCAAAGTGAGCCAGAACGCCATGCCCAGCCAGGCCACGGCGGCGGCACATCCCTCCAGCCAGATGTACTGGCGGATGCGGCGGCGCAGCGTCCCCAGCAGCGTTTCCACTGCGGGGGCCAGCATCGGGCGGTCGTGGGAGGTTGTCGGGGGCATAAATCGTGTTCTAAGAACCACTTATTGCGAAACCGCGAGCGCTTTCTCTCATTTTACGCTAGTTTCAGCAGCCGGCGTATCAGCCACTCCAGGCACAACAGGCCGCATAATACAATCATCATCAGCCGCAACCAGTTCTCCTCATGCTGCGGATCGGGGGCAACCGGGAGGATGATCGTTGTAGTCCGGTCCCTTAACTCGTCTACTAGTGGGGCCGTTGCGTGCGGGGCGATGGCGGCGGCGAGCCCCACGTAATACTTGCCCCCCGTATTCTTGGCGATTGCACTGAGTACGGCGTCGTTTCGCCGCGGGTTCTCGCGCTCCAGGTCGGGGGCCTTCACTTGGATGCGGCGGCTGAGGCGTTCGTTCTCACTCTCAGGCACGGGCAAATCGAGGCGGTAGGTGCCTTCCTGAAGGGCCGGAAACTGCCCGGCGTAGGCCCCCGCCCGGCTGGAATCGGCCCGTAACGCCACCGACTGTAACGCCCCGTCGGGCTGAATCACCTGCAAGTTGACGCTGGGCATGTCGAGCGGGTAGAGCCGAGCGTTGGTCAATTGCGCCGAACTTCGACCGTGTTGCCCAGCAGATATCGGTCCTGCCCCACGAGCAACACCCCACGGCTGGAGCCGCGCAGCAGCCGCCCCTGCGAGACGTGGCGGATCAGTTTTGTGTAAAACTGGGTAAAATACGTTTCGTCTATGGCTCGCAGCCGCCACATCTCGGCGCTGCCGATATAAAACACGCTGCCGGCCCCGTAGAACTGTCCAGCCATGTAGACCGGCCCTTCGCCATTTTGGGCGACGCGGGGGTCGGAGAATCTCGCATAGACGGCCGCCCCAGCCTTTGGACCGCGAACTGGACAGTAGCTAAACACGCCGGGAAACGTCGCCCAGGCGCGGCTGCTGGCGGTCGCCGAGTCGCCCAGCCAAAGGAAGTCGGCCTCTTCGCCCGCTCGCGTAAAATCCAACGGCCAGGGCTCGCCGGTCGCGTACATATTGTTTTCGGTCGCCGCCAGCCGGCCGGGGAACTCGACGGGATAGAGACTGCGAATCAAGTTCATGCGCGGATCGTGTACCCAGCTATCCGGGCCTTTGCAGGCATCGACGGGCCCGGCCAAGACGATCAATCCGCCCCCTTGCTCTCCCACCCACTTCTCCAGCAACTCGACTTGCCCGGGCTTCAGCAGTTTCCAATCGGGGTCGAAGGCCACGAGGCAATCGTAGTCGAACATCTCCGGCCGGCTGGAGGGGAAGTTGTCGAGGATCTTCTTCGCCTCCTGCGACATGCCCGGCTTGCCCGATTGCAGCAGCACGTCGACCGTCGTGTAGCGGTCGCGGTAAAGCTGATTGCGGAGAAACTGGTATTCCCGCATCGGCCCGTCGGCCAACAGCAGGACGTGCGTTTTGCGATCGACGATTTCGATGTCGGTCTCGCGGGCGTTGTCGGCGAGGTTCGTGTCTCCTTCAGGCGCTTTGATCTGCAGGCACAAGGTGCGGCGGCCGGTGGAGCGGTGAACCAGATCGAACTTGACCGGCAACACCTCGCCGTCGCCGCCGAGCGTAACCTGCTGGCTGGCGATCACTTCGCCGCCGCCCGGCGTTTTCGAGCCGGGATTGCCGCTCGCCGCCCTCGACAGCACTTGCACCGTCACCACCTTGCCGGCCATCCCCTGGGCCTGGAGGTAGCCGGTCATGGTGTAATGGTCGCCGGGATACGCCCGAACCGGCGCCGCCAAGTCGCAGACGGCGACGTTGGTGGGTTGCCGGTCGGAGCCTAGCCCGACGGTGTAGACCGGAATTCTCGCTTCCTGGGCCAGCGCCACGGCCGCCTCGGGCGGGATGCCGGCGTTTTGCCCGCCGTCGCTAAAGACGATGATGCCAGAAACCGGCGTGTCTCGTTCCTCCTGGATCAGTTGCCGCAGGGCCTGGCCCAGCCGCGTTTCCACGCCGGTGGGCGCCAGCAATTTCGCCCAATCGGGTGTCTTCTCCTCCGCCCCCTGCGACTGCAATCGGAGGGTGTTTTCCGTGGAATCCTCGGCCGATTCCTTGGCCAACGTCGTCGCGCGGTCGCGCTGCAAATCTTCGCTGAACGGAACGACGAAAACATCGTGTGTCTTGCGCAACTGCGCGAGAAAGTCAGTCTCCTTCAATGCCTTCACAAGCTGCTGCGACCGGCTGACGTTGCCCGACGACATCGTTGGGGTGGCAGTTGCACTGCCACCCCCGCTTCCCGCTACGGGGCGGGAGTTCAACTCCCGCCCCAACCCATCCCGCCCCAACGTGCCCACAGCATCGGCCGTTCCCATGCTCAGACTCGTATCCGCCAACAGCAACACGCGGGAGTTCCGCACCTCCTCCCGTTCCGTCCGCCAGTGCGGCTGGAGGTAGAGAATGAGCAATCCGAAGAAGGCCGCCGCCCTCAGCACGCTCAACAGCCAGCCCCAAGCGGGCTTCAACTCGACCGCGTCGCGGCGATACATGTAGCCGACGAAGAGCAGGATGGCGACGCAAACCACAACCGGCAGAATCCAATCGGCGTTCGATTGGATGCGTCCCCACTCGAACGTGGTGTGGATGGACTCCGCGGCCCACAGCGGCAAGAGAGCGTGCATCATGCGGCGCCTCCTTGGGCCTGCGGCGACGCCAGCCGGCGCGGGTGGTAACTGGCCGACCACGCCAAAATCTGCTCGCCGATCAGCAACAACACGAGCATGTAGAGAATGGCCTCGCCGAGGTTGTAGCCCGCCAATTCGCTGCTGGTGGTTTGGAATGCCTTCGCTTGCTCGAATTGGTACTTGACTCCTTCAAGCCGAGGGGCAAGCCGCTGGGCGTCGATCGCCGCTAGGTCCCCTTCGTTCGGATCGACGTTGACGGCGTAGCGGCGGGTCTCCACCAAATTGTCGCTCCGCACGAGTTGCGCCTCGTAGAAGCCGCTCTGATCGGTATCGAAAAACGACGCGGTCAATACGCCGTCGGTCCCAAGGACCGCATTGACCGGCACGCTCCGCGCGACGGCCTGCTCGGGCAGCGCGAATTGCACCTCCGGCCGGTAGAGCTTCGCGTCCAATCGCAACGCCAGCGGCGAGCCGACCAAGCGGGATTCGTCGCCCGCGCGCTGCGTCAAATACGCTTCGAGATCCTGCATCACGACGACGAAGCCGGGGTTGCCGGCCCAGTTGTTCCAAGTGGGCGCGGCCGTGGTTAAGAAGGCCATCGCCCGCCCCTTGCCGAAACTCCGCTCGACGACCAACGGCGCCCCGTTGCGGAGATGCGCCGCCACGCGAACGCCCGACTTGGCCGAAGGACGCCACCCCTTGGAAACCGCGAAGTACCGCTGCACCGTCACCGTCTGCAAGTAACTGTTCCGTTTGCCCTTGAAGCGGTCGAAAATGTAGTGCTCGTCCGCTTCGAGGTCGGGGGCGGGCTCAAGGCGATCGACTTCCAACTCGGCCTGGCGTTCCAGCGGCACGGGAAACAACCCCTTGCCGTTGCGATAGAGAACGTCGTTGAAGAACTTTACGTCGCAGCGATCGCCGAGAAAGAACGCCACGCCGCCGCCGTTCTCGACGTACTTTTCCAGCGCCTTCACGGCCGAGGCGTCGAGCCGCTCGACGTTCGCCAGGTTGATCGCGCCGAAGTCGCCCAGCGGCTTGGTGGCCAGGTACGAAGGCGTTTCGATCTGCGGCCGCAAGCCCGTGCGCACCGACTCGCCCGGCGCCAGCGCGATGCTGAGATAGCGGGCGTTGCGGGGATGGACGTCGCCGTCGACCAGCAGCACCGCCGCCTCCGCCGGAACGTCGATCGCGCAGTAGCGTTCGTTGTCGGCCGCCACGGCGTCGGCCTCCAGCCGGGCGGTGATTCGGTGCGAACCGGCATTGGCGAACTGCACCGGGAACGACTCGCTGGCGGTTTTGCCGGCCGGAATTTCCGCCAGTCTGACCGCCGCCCGGGCGTGGCCGTCCTCGCTCAATGCCACCGAAACGTTGCGAACCGGCGCGGGCCCGAAGTTGCGAACCGTAACGTTCATCACAAGCGGCACGCCCGCCGCACGCAGCCCCTCGGCCGGCGCCAGCGAAACGATCGCCAGATTCGGCCGCACGCGATCGACGCAATCGATCAAATGGATCTCCACGCCATCGCCGCTCAGTTGCAGCAACGCTTGGTGGATGTCGGTCGGATTGTTCCACTGCCGCGCGCGGAAATCGGAGATCAGATAGAGGACGCGATGCTCCCCCTCGCCGCCGCCGAGAAACTTGGCGACCGCCTGCAACGCCGGCAGGGGGCCGCAGGCCAATTGCGTGACCTCCAGCTTCGCCTTGCGATCGTGAGACCAGAGCAGCGCCGACAGCTTCTCGCCGAACTTGCTGCTGACCGGCTCCTTGATCATGTCGGGCTCGGTGCGGCGCTGCGGGCGGCCCGCCCGCGAAAACCGCAGCAGCGTGAACCACTGAAGCCGATCCTGCTTCACCGCGTTGGCCCCGATGCGATCGACGACCTTCTTGGCCTGCGAAAACGCGTCGGTGTCGGCCCAGCGGTCGGACATCGAGTAACTGTCGTCCAGCAGCACGATGTGATGCGTGCGCGTGCCGCCCAGCAGATCGGTGACCTGGCTGTGCAGCCGCGGCTGCGCCACCATCAGCACGATCGCCGCGACGGCCGCCATCCGCAGCAGCAACAGCAGCAGTTGCTTGAGGATGACCCAGGTGCGGTGCTTTTTCTGACTGACCAGCAGGAACTCCATTGCCGCCCATTCCAGCCGGCGATGCCGCATCATGTTGATCAGATGGATCAACACCGGCAGCGCCACCACGCCGAGCGTCGGCAGGCCCAAGGTCCAAAACAGGGCTGGATGGAGGAAGGAGGACATTCGGGGAGGGGCTGGGGGCTGGGGGTCAGGGGTCAGGGGCGAGGGATCAGGGGTCAGGGGTGCGAAGCCGCATACGGCTAGTCAAATCTGAAATCATCAAATCTGAAATCTGAAATCTCCAGATATCCAAATCTCCTAGCCCCTATTCTTATGGTGCATTCCCAATCGGTTGCTCAAAAACGCCGCCAGGGCGGCATCTAACGGCTGGCTGGTGCGCAACAGCGTGTAATCGACGTTGTGCCGCGAGCAGCCGCGGCGGACCTCGTCCAGGTAGGCGCCGAGCGCAGCGAGATAACCCTCGCGCAGCGCCCGGGGATTGCAGCGGAGCTGCTCGGCGAGCTCGAGCCCCTCGAACCGCGTCGGCCCGCTGAAGGGGAAGTCCAACTCATCGTCGTCGAGCACGTGGAAGACCATCACGTCGTGCCCGCGGCTGCGCAACAGCCGCAGGCCGTGAAACAGCCCCTCGCGATCGACGAACAGGTCCGACACCAACACCATCAGTCCCCGCCGCGGAAAGCCCTCGGCGACGTTGCGGAGAATTTGGTGCAAGTCGGTCTTGTTCCGCGGGCTGCTGAGATCCAGGGCCTTGATGATCGAATCGAGATGGTTCCGCTTCGTCCGCAGCGGCACGGTCATGCGGGCGGCGTCGTCGAAGGCCACGCAGCCGACCGCGTCCTGCTGCCGCAGCAGCAGATAGGCCAGGCTCACCGCGATCGTGCAGCCGTATTCGTATTTGTTCATCGCCCCGCGGCCGTAGCGCATGCTGTTCGAGACGTCGCACAGCAGCGTGCAGCGAAGGTTCGTGTCCTCCTCGAACTGCTTGACGTAGTAGCGGTCCTGCTTCGCCCAGACCTTCCAATCGACGTAACGCAAGTTGTCGCCGAAAGTGTACTGGCGGTGCTGGCGAAACTCGATCGACTGGCCGAAGTACGGGCTGCGGTGCATGCCGGAGAGGAAACCCTCGACGACGTGCCGTGCGCGGAGATCGAGCCGGGCGATTCGCTTGATCGCCTCAGGAAGCAAAAATCTCTTGGAATCGTGCATCGCGGCTCAATTCGTCTTCGCGGGTAGGTGTAATCGCCACAATTCGCTCGATCAGATCGTCGGGGGTGACGCCTTCGCTCTCGGCGGTGAAACTCAGCACGAGACGATGACGCAAGACCGGCTTCGCCAGAGTTTGCACGTCCTCGCAGGTGACGTAGGCGCGGCCCTGCAACAGCGCCCGGGCTTTTGCCCCCAGAATCAAGAACTGCACGGCCCTCGGCCCCGCGCCCCAGCTTACCTGGTCCTTGACGAAATCGGGCACGCCCGCCTCGCGCACGCGGGTCTGCCGCACCAGCGAAAGGGCGTAGCGAATGATGTGATCGGAGACCGGCACCTGGCGGACCGTCCGCTGCAATTCGAGGATTTCCGCGGCCGTCAACACCGGCTCGATCGAATCGCCCAGCGTCGAAGTGGTTCGCCGCACCACCTCGAACTCCTCGTCGAACGTCGGGTAGCGGACGAAGACCTTGAACATGAAACGGTCCTGCTGGGCCTCGGGCAACGGATAGGTCCCCTCCTGCTCGATCGGATTCTGCGTGGCCAGGACGAAGAAGGGATCGGAGAGCGCGTGCCGCACCCGGCCGACCGTGACCTGCCGCTCCTGCATCGCCTCCAACAGCGCGGCCTGGGTTTTCGGCGGCGTGCGGTTGATTTCGTCGGCCAGGATCACGTTGCTGAACAGCGGCCCTTCGAGAAATCGAAAATCCCGCCCGCCGGTCGTGCGGTTCTCCTCGATCACGTCGGTGCCGGTGATGTCGGCCGGCATCAGGTCGGGGGTGAACTGGATGCGGCTGAACGTCAGGTTCAACGCGCGGCTGAGCGTGCTGATCATCAAGGTCTTGGCCAGTCCCGGCACGCCCTCCAACAGGCAATGCCCGCGGCTAAAGAGCGAAATCAACAATTCCTCGATCACCGCACTCTGCCCGACGATCACCTGGCCGAGTTGGTCGACGATTTTCTGCCGGGCGGCCCCGAGTTTCTCGATCGCGCCGCTGTTGTGAAAGCTCTGCTGGTCGCTCATGTAGTTCCTCGTTGGTTGACAAATCTTGTAGGAGGCGACTCCCGTCGCCGAACGTCTTCTCTCCCGCAATCGGCGACGGGAGTCGCCTCCTACAGCGGTTGCTTATCGCTGGTAAATCGGCAGGGCGCCCTTGGGGAGTTGGAGGATGGTCAAATTGACGGCGGTGGTGAAGACCGCGCCGATGTAGCTCTGGTTCCACGAGCCGTCGCCGCTGGCCTCCGAGACCAGCCGCGGATAGACCTTGTCGCGGTATGCTTCCCAGGTCTTACCCCCTTCGCGATACAAGACTTGGGCGTAGTAGTAGTTGGCATAATGCCAATGGCCGGCAGCGCCCATATCCGAGCCGCCGCCGAGGGTTCTCTTGCAGTAGGTGAGCAGCTTGGGGACGTATTTGCTGTCGTAGTCGCCGGCGTTGAACAGGCAGGCGACGGCCGCGGCGGTGATCGGCGGCCGCCCCCCTCCGCCCACGCCTGCCAACTGGTAGCGCACGCCGCCGTCGGGATCGGTGCATTTCTTGATATAGCTCAACGCCTTATCGACGATCTCCTTGGGGACGGGAATGCCGGCGTTGCGGCAGCCGCGGAGCGCTTGCACCTGGGTAATCGTGGTCGATCCTTCATCGAAGCCGCCGCCGTCCTTCGAGCTGACGTAGCCCCAACCGCCCCCCGGCGTCTGCGCCCGCCCGGTGAACTCGACCGCCTTG
Organism: uncultured Planctomycetaceae bacterium; assembly: GCA_963823895.1. Taxonomy (GTDB): domain Bacteria; phylum Planctomycetota; class Planctomycetia; order Pirellulales; family Thermoguttaceae. The sequence continues at coordinate 295,030 of CAWGNG010000035.1, read as the reverse complement.
GTGAGCACCTCGACCAACTGCTCGCGCCGCTCGGAGTCCTCCTCTTCGCCGAGCACCTGCGAGAGAAACAGCACGGCAAAACCGTGTCCGTAGGTGTAACGGCTGTCGTTGTTTGGATCGCCGATCAAGCCGTTCGGCCGGCTGCGGCCCACGAGGTAATCGACCGCCTTGCGGATGTTCGAGGCGTACTTGCCCTGCATCGTGGTCGAACCTTCGGACAACATGGCGATTCCGGCCAGCGCCGTCATCGCCGTGGGGTACGCCTCGCCGTTGCCGGCGGTCCAGTGACCCATCCGCGACTGATGGCTTGCCAGCCATTCCAGCCCGCGGGCGACCACGCGGTTCACATCGGCGTCGGTCGTCGCGGCGGCCGCCGGCGAGCAGAGCATCGCCGCGGCAAACGCGAGAACCAGATTTCGGGCCAAACGCGATCGGCTCATTGTTTCGAGTCAGTGATGACGCCTAATCATCTTCTTCGCCTGAGTCGTCCTGCCCGAGGATCCTATGGACCGACTCCCAGAAGTCGCGCCAGGACTTGCGTGCTCGCGACGCTTTGTCTGTCTCGGCACCGGCCGCCGAGGGAGACGACAGGGGTTTGTTGGTAAATGTCAAGGTAACCGTGTTCTGCTGCATGGTCAGGTCGACGGTCTTCTTCGCGGCGTCGCCGGTAATCTCAAAAAGGCCGGTGGTCGTATCGAACTCCTTTTCGAACACCATTCGCCCGTTCCGTTTGTCGATGCACAGCAGCGACGCCCCGTAGCGCGACTGCCCCTTCGGTCTCGGCTGGTAAGTCTGGCAGGCGAAGGTCACGATCGGCACGCCCGGCGGCTGATTGGCCGGCAAATACTGGTTCTTAATCACGGCGGGAGCGGGCCACTGCAACTTGCCCTGCCGATCGATGGCGTACAGCCGCCCATGATGGATCGGCCTGTACAACGAGCCGGGCATCGGCTGAAAGTGCTGGGCGTTGGCTTCGCCCTGCGAACTGCTCGTCAGCAGCAGGTACTGCTGCCCGCTCGAATCGAGCGCGATGTCGGACAACGACGGCTCGGCTTCGAGTTTCAGGTCGGCGATCGTGCGCCCCTCGGGCAAGGAGAGCAGGACGAAGCGGCCGCTCGGCTCCATCACGCCGACCACCTCGTTGTTGAGGACGCAGACGTGGGCCTTGGCCGTGAATTTTCGCCCGCGCCACAGGTCGCGGCCTTCGAGCGGATCGGCCAGCGTTAACTCGCGCTGGTGTCCTTGCGGCCACCACAACAGCATCTTTCGCCCCAAGGTGGCGAGGCACGTCTCCTCGAAACGGCCGAACACCTCCTTCTGCTCGCCGGCGGCGACGGCCTGCCCGCCCATGATCCGCGGCACGCGCCGCTTGCCCACCAGTTCGCCGTCCCGCGCCCGCAGCACCGTGGCCTCATCCGTGTCAGGCGGGAGCACAAAGACGTACTCGTCGTCGCCGAACAGGTCGCACCCGTACGGCATTTCTTGCCGGCTCCAGAGAGTTTCTCCGGTCTTCGGGTCGAGGGCCATCACGCTGTGAAATCGCTGCAAACATGCGTAGCCGGGGCGAACGAGACTCAACAGCTTCGACTGGTCGTGAACGGTGGAGAACTGCCGCTGCTGCTGCCAATTCCATATCGCCAACTGCGGTTGAAACGCGCTTTCGTTGGCGTCGGGCGACTGGCCCATCATATCGTGCGTCCAAAGTGCCCGCGGACTGCCGTTGGGCCCGACACCCAACGTGTCGATCGCCACGATCTTCCAACCCAAGGAGACCAGGAGCAGATGGCCGACGGTGCGACCGTGGTTCAACGACGAATTGAAGGCGTAATACTGTTGCTGGTCGTTGGCGGCCAGCGATACTTGCCACTTCTCGTGCCCCAGCCCGTCGTAGGCGAAAATCGCGCGGCGATTGTAGTCGAACTGCAGCGACACGTCACGGAAGCACGGATAGCGGTCGCCGCGGAGAGTGAACGCGACGCGGCCATAGTTGTTTCGCGCGGCGTTGCTGACTTTCCTCGTTTTGACTTCGACCTTTCCGACCGGCCAATCGGCGTCGCGTTTTGTCGCGGGCTGCGCGGCGACTTTCGCGCTGCCAGCGCCCCCCGCTCGCCGGCCGGCAGCGCCGCCAGTTCGGCCTCCAGCCGCTGTCCGGCCGCATCGAGACGCCGTATCAGTTCCCCTCGCGCTTCCGCGGCGGCAGGCTGGTTGCCGAAAGTGTCGACGAATCGCTGCAAGCGGTCGGGCGACTTGGCCGCCTTGGCCGCTTCGAACCGAGCGGCGACGGCCCGGTCGATTTTCTCCGCCGTTTCCCCCCGGGCGTCGCGGCGAAGCTCGCCCAACTGGCTGAACAGCCAACAATCGCGGCGCACCAACAGCGACTTGTCGATCTCGTCGAGAGGCAGCCGCTTCGGCTCGGCGTCGGTCAGTTTCTCATAGTAGTCGAACGCCGCCGACAACTCTCCCGACTTCCGCAGGCCGACGGCCATGGCGCGGAGAAAAGCCGCGCGCTGCGAAGCATCGTCCGCCAGCCGCTCATACCGCCAGGCTTGATCGCGGTAGCGGGCGAAGTCGCTGCGCAGGCCCTCCAAGATCGTGTCGCGGAGCAACTCGCGCGTGCGCGGGTCCCCCTGCAACTCGTTCGCGCGGACAAACGAAGCGATCGCCTGCGAACGCTTCCCCTTGTCCAACAAGATCTCGCCCTGCAACGACAGCGCCTCGGCGTCGTTGGGATTCGCCGCCAGCCGCCGCCCGACGTCGGCCGAAACCGCGTCCAATTGATAATAGGCATCGACCCCTTCCAGCCCTTGCGAAATGACGTTCCCCTTGAAGCAGACGAGGTTGCCCGGGACGATCCCCTTCCGCGACTTTGCGGTCTGCACGATCTTGCCCGCGGCCAGATCGATTCCGACCACCTCGGCGCTGCTCAGCGGCACAAAGTAGCGATCGTGGCTTAGGAACCCGCGTCCGCTCGGCGCGCTGCCGCCAGGGAGGCTCACCACGCGGCCATCCCACGCCGGCTGCCCATCGGCCAGCCGCACCGCCCGCACCGCGTTGCGGCCGACGAGCAGCACCTTGTCGCGGTCCACGCACGCCACGTACATGTCGTCCTTGCGACGGCATTTCCACAGCAGTTCGCCGTCGAGCAGTCCCAGACAATAGAGCCATTCCGACTCGTCGGGCGTGGTCAGCACGCGGCCTTCGCAGATCGATACGCTGTCATCGAGCCAGTGCGTCGCCTGCGGCTCGCTGACGCGGCTCATCATGGCGGGAAACATTCCCATGTTCCGCCGCCCGTTGTTCCCCTCGTTGCTGAAGCAATGGCCCCATAGCAGCGAGCGCGTGGTCAGATCGACGCCGACAATCGCGCCAGACGCCGTGGGGCAGACGAGGATCCCGTCGGCATAGGAGGGGGACGCGCCCGCCAGACGCCGCGGCGGATCGTTGCCGAGCTCGTCGTCTGACATCGCCAGCGGCTGCGACCATCGCGGTTTGCCGTTGGCGTCCACGCCGGTCGCCGCGTCCAACGCCAACAGCCGAATCACGCCCTTGTCTTGCTCGTTTTCAGCCAAGGCGTAAAGCCGCGAGTGCAGCGGCAGCGGAGGACCGAGAAAGAACGTTCCGGCCAGCGGCAGCGCGTGCGGACCGGCCGGCCCGCCGATCTGCCACTTCAGTTTGCCGGTGCGAATGTCGTGTGCGGCCAGCACGTTGCACAATGCAGGCTGTTCCTCGTTGTTTCCGTTGAAACCGTTCAGAAAGATGCCCCTGCCGCGGACCCTGAACACGCCGCCGCCGATGAAGACCGCTCGCCCCCCGGCGACCATCGAGGCGGGGCTGGCCGACTCCGCCCCGGCGTCCTCGACGGAGAAGACGCTCCGGCCGTCGCTGCTGAGCGTGCCGTAGGTCATGTCGCTGGTGACCCGCGGGTTGCCGCCCGCCGCCATGATCTGCTGACGTATCTGGAATTGCTGCGACGTTGCGGTATCGTTGCCCGCCGAGCGCTCGTCCGGTTCGTCCACCGGCACTTCCCAGAGCAGCTTGCCCGTGGCGATGTCCACCGCCAAGAGGGTCTCCAGCGTCCGCATCAGCAACACGTCGCCGACGGCCAGCGGATGAAGAGCGGGAATCATCGGCCCTCCGTAGTCCGGATGTTTCGTCCACTGCTGCCCTAGTTTCTTTTCCTCTTGCGGATCGTCGGTCGAAAGGACTCGCCATCGCATGTTCAGAAGCGGCGCGCTGCCGGGCATCGACGCATTGCGGGCCGCGTCGCCGCGGAACATCAGCCAGCGATCCGCCCAGCCGCCTACCGCCGTCGGGGACGTCCCTGCAAGCTTGACCAGCCAATCGAGCGCCTCGGCGTCGTTCGTGAAGATGGGCGTCTCCCGGCCCGCAACCGTCACGCGGAGCGCCGGGTTGTGCTGCCGCAACGCGATCAACGCTTCGCGGGCCTTGTCGGGCACGCCAGCCTGCAACCAAGACGCCGCCATCGTCAACGACAACGCCGGCTCGAACTCGCCCCTCGACTGCCCCGCCTCGGCCAGCCGCTGCAACGTGCGCGCCGCCAGCATCGCGTCGCCGTGATCGAAATAGTGATGCCCCAGCAGAAACGTCGCCTCATAACCGCTGCGGGTGTGGAAGAACCTCCGCGACACGCCCGCCAGTCCTGCCCTCACCGCCGACGCATCGCTCCCACCCAGCGCGTCTTTAAGCATCTGCCGGGCTTTGGGGCCGTACTGCAACTCGTACAGCTCGCGCCCTCGCGCGGCATCTGGCCGATCAAACGCTCCGCTTCCGCCTTCAGACCGCAGGATCTGCCGGAATTCTTCTCCGGCTCGATGAAAAAGTCCTCCGGCCCTTCGAGGATGGCGTCGAGATTGCGGACCGCCTCGCCGAATCGGCCTGTGGCCAGCAACTTGCGCGATTCGGATAGCTTCTTCAACAGCTCTCGGTCAGGCCGCAAGAACACGTTTTCGCCGGCGTCGTTGGCGGGGGGAAGCCGGCCGGGGACCGCTTGTCGCCTGACCACGACCTGGCCGGATGCGTCGGCAACCACCATCGACACCAGAGTGGCGGCGACTATGGCCCACCGCAGAAGGGATGGCGGTTGTTCTGGACTCCGTGCCATTGTGATCTCGATTCTACGCCTCCGCGCCACAATCGTTTCGACGCCCCGCTACGACGAAAAGTTTCCTCTCGCGCAGCATTAACCCCGGGCAATCTCCATAGTTACGCAATTAACTATATTAGATGATTGGAACCTTGGCGACAAGTTTCCACGGGGTGCGCTCAGGGCCGATCAGTTTTTCAATATGGGATTGTAGGAGGCGACTCCTGTTGCCGATTCTATGCCCATTTTCGGCCGGTCGGCGACAGGAGTCGCCTCCTACAATCGAAGATTGATCGGCCCTGGGGGTGCGCCACGGGGCCAGTCTTGTGGCTGAAACAGCGTCCTGGCGGCGGACTTGCGCCACTCTGTCAGGGGAGTGGATGTGCTTTGTCCGACGCCACAACAGCCGGAAACAGCCGAAAACTGGGAAAAAACAGCCCTGCGGCGAGAAAACTTGCTAAATTTCCCGGGTTTTTCGCGGTTTGTGGGTTGCTTTTTTTCGATGAGAGACTTTAATCATCAAGTCCACTTTACCGGACAGATAAACTTCCACACCCCAAGACCTCGCATGGAGGGTAAGCGATTATGGCGAAAGCTGCCAAGAAAGCACCGACGAAGACCGAGATTCTGCAGAGCGTTGCCAATGCAACCGACCTGACCAAGAAGCAGGTGGCTGCCGTTCTCGACGCTCTGACCGAGGAGGTTCGTAAGAGCCTGAGTTCTCGCGGCCCCGGCGTCTTCCCGCTTCTCGGCCTGGTGAAGATCGAGAAAAAGAAGATCCCAGCTCGCCCGGCACAAAAAGGCGTCAAGAATCCGTTCACCGGCGAGTTGCAGGACCGACCGGCGAAGCCGGCTTACACAAAGCCCAAGGTGCGCATGCTGCGAAGCCTCAAGGAAATGGTCAAGTAGTCGAGCCATTTTCCGCAAACGAGGCTAGTCAGTCGCAAGCCGTTCGTTTGCGGCGCCCTGTCTGCAAGATCCTTGCATTGCAGAAAGGGGGTGCCACGCAGACGCGCGGCTTGTTTTTTTCTTGACATCACCCGCTACGAGTACCTGCCAGGCTGTGAACGGTCGCCTCGTGGCCCAAGATCACTCTGGACGACCGGCCGCCACAACCGCTAAGATAATCCACGGTATCATAGTAAATATCCGCGTCCTGATCTTGAGAACCATCTATGTCAACCACGACTTTTCTTGAAGGCAGCGCGACCCGCACCTGGGGCGGACACCAAACGAGAACCCGTTGCTCCGACGAACTGCTCGGCCGTTACCAGCAGATCCTCGAAGAGCAGCGGCTAAGCTGGACCGAACACCATCGGCTGCTGAATCTGTTGGGCTCGGGCGGGCAAGGGGTGGTCTACCTCACCGAGCGGCGCGGAACCGACAATTTCACCCTGCCCGTCGCGCTGAAAGTCTTCTCCCCCGAACGCTACGAAAACGAGCGGGCCTACGACGAGGCGATGGCCCGCATGGCCCAGGTCGCCGCCCACGTGGCGCAAATCCAGCAGGACAATCTGCTCGACGTTCATAACTGGGTCGACCGCAGCCGCATCCGCATGATGGAGATGGAATGGGTCGACGGCTTCGACCTCTCGCGGCTGCTGACGAGCAAGATGTTGGAACAGCTCGAAGGCCGCGTGAGCAACAAGCGCTGGAACTACATCAACCAGGTGATCGTCACCAGCGGGCCGATCCAGCCGCGGGTGAAGCCGGGCATCGCCATGGCCGTCGTCCGCGATTGCCTCGCCGCGCTGGCCGCCCTGCACCGCGAGGGGATCGTCCACGGCGACATGAAGCCCTCGAACATCATGTTGAAGCGGACCGGCAACGCGAAAATCGTCGATATCGGCTCGGCGTTCGAGTTGCAGCAAGCCCCGGCCCGGCGCACCTGCACGCCCACCTACGCCGCCCCCGAGGTGCTCGACGGCGGCGAGTGTACGCCTCGCAGCGACCTGGCCAGCCTGGGCTACGTGTTGATCGAAATGCTCTCCGGCATGTCCCCCTTCGCCGGACTGACGAACCTCCGCGAACTGTTGGAGGCGAAGCGCTTCCTCGCGCAGAAGCTGCCCAACGTCTTGCCCAGCGAAGTGACCTGCAACGAACTGTTGATGAACTTCTGCCGCGGCCTGATTGCTCCCGACCCGATGCGCCGTTTCCCCAGCGCCGAGGCCGCCGATCTGGTCAAAGAGGGCGCCGCCAGTTTCCACCGCCAACTCATCAAGGGCGATCTCGCCAGCGAATACGACAACGAAATTCGGTTGTGGATGGAGGAATTGAAGGAGTTGGATTGAACTATAGTTCGATCCGCCGTCCCTCTTCGTGGCTTTGCCGCCCGGCTTGAACGATGCGCAGCGCCAGACAGGCGTCTTCCAGATCGCGGCTGCGGCGAACGAGGCTGGTGACCGATCGATAGAACTGCGTTAGCAGCCGCTCGCCGATGGGCCGCTCGCTCTCCAACGATTCCTGATGCCGGCCGGCCTCGTCGAACCAGAACCAGCGTCGCCGGCAAATCGACGAACGCAATCCCGCGGGCACAGGAGACTTGAAGCTCGGCCAACGGGTGATATGAGATCGCCTCCTGCCACTTTGGCGGGACGTAACGGCCACTGCTAATCTGGGCGACGGCGCCGCTGCCCGGGGCGCCGCGGGGCGAAAAATCGACGCTCAGCATTCGATAGTCTTCTACCTTTTCGTCGCCCGAGCGATGGATCAACCCGGTGACCAGGGTCGGCTCGCGATCGACGACGTAGTGGCACCAATCCACCTGCCCGATGGCGTGCCGAAACGTCGGCGGGGGGACGCCGGCGACGGCGGCTGACGCCGGGGACGTTTCGGGAACCGAGCGTTGATGGCAAAAAAGCAGCCGAGGCTCGCCAAGCTGGGTGGCGATCAGTTCCTTCAAGCGAATGGTCGCGGGGGCCTGTCGTTTGGGAAATTCGGCCATGAAAGCGATTCCAGCCTCTTCCACCCGATGGCGGATCGATTCAGCCTCGTCGACGTCAAGGTCCAATCCGACCGCGCAGTAGACGGCCTTGCCCGACTGACAGGCCGCCAGGATCGGCAGCGCGCGGAACCACTGGGGGGAGAGCACCAACACGGCGTCGACGTCTTCGCGTTGCACCAGCACGTGGTAGCCATCGACGGCCTCGGCGTGAAATTCGGCTGCCGCCTGCTCGGCCCGATGCCGCACCGGATCGCACACCGCACGGACTTCAAAGCGATCGGCCAACGCACGCAAGGCGGGAGCATGTCGCATTTGCCAGACGTCGCCAAGGCCGATCAGGCCAAGTCGGATTTTCATGGGAGACCTCCGCCCTCGACTATATCGGCACCGCCGTTCTCGTTCACCATTCTTCCTTTTCTACCCCATTTTACAACTCTAGGGAACCATCGGAGCACAACAAGAGGAGTAAGGAAAAAAGCCCGTTTTCTCCAACCGGCAAACTTTACGCGACCCCTACTTGCCATTTCATTCGACCCGGTTACACTAGGATGATCCCTGAGGGCACGACTCAGTTGGCGCCATATCGAGTCATCCTAGCAACTTGGAGTACGCAACGCAGTTGATAGATGTTTTTTGTTCGCCCTCAGGCGAGCGTACTATCGGCTTTACGACTCAGTTTTCCCACCCAGCGCCAGTGTTTCCTTGAACCGAAGAGGTTTCCCTGTGAGTACCCTGCTCTGTGCTACAATCGTGCAAACTGCATTGCTCTTTTCTGGGGCCGAAACGCCCGTTGCTAATGCTGCGCCCGCCGCCAAAGCGACACCGGCTGCCACGCAAGCGACGCCCGCTGCCAAAACGACGCCGGCACCCGCTAAAGTGACCCCCGCCGCAAAAGCGACGGCGGCCGCGAAAGTGACGCCCGCCGCAAATGCAAAGCCCGTCCCCGAAACTTACTCGGCGGCCCGTCAGGATACGGCCAAGACCGGCAAACCGATGGTGGTGATGGTCAGCACCGACTGGTGCCCGCCATGCCAGGTCATGAAAAAGACGATTCTGCCGCGCGTCCGCGCATGGCCTGTTGCGAAGGGTCGCTTTCGCGAATGTGAATCCGGATCACGATGCCGAGTTGGCGAACCAACTCACTGGCGGTGGCCCGATTCCCCAGTTGGTGATGTACCGCCGGACCCCAAGGGGTTGGGTGCGCAAGGCCCTGGTCGGCGGCCAGAGCGTCGAAACCGTCGAGCAATTCATCAACGAAGGGCTCGCACAGGATAAGGCCGAAAAGAAGACCGAGAAAAAGACCAGCGTCCAGGACAAATCGTCCAAGCACGGATAGCCGGCATTACCAACAAGGTGGTGCAGACATTCCTGTCTGCCACGAAAAAGGGCTGCACAACTTGTCGTAGGGCGGATTTCCAAATCCGCCCTACGAGATGATTTTCGCTTTCCGCAGTGGGGCGGCAGTGCAACTGCCGCCCCAACAGGCGGTCAGTTTCCCGCGATCACCTTACAGATAGTCGCCGAACAACTCCCTGCTCGGACGCGGGATGACAATCTCCGAGACCAGCAGGCCGCGGCTGCGCACCTCCTCGGCCGCGACTTGCACCCCCGCCCGCACGTCGGCCACGGGGCCGGTCATCAGACAGAGCCCCTTGCCGCCCAGCGCCATGGCGACGTGAATGCGGAACAACGTGACGCGGGCGGCCTTCACGGCGGCGTCGGCCGCGGCAATCACGCTGACGCCGCTGAAGGTCTCGACCACGCCCAGGGCGCCGGCATCCTCCGGACCGAGCACAACTGATTGCCCCAGGGCGGCGAATACCGCCGGGTGAACGTTCGGGATAATCAGGTGGTCGATAATCGAATCGCCGGCGCCGGCCAGCCCCGTCCTGATCGACGCCTCCACGTCGCTGACCGACCCGCCGATCACGATCAGGTACTTGCCCGAACAGATCGTCCGGGCTATCAGCACCTCGACCGACGCCGCCTTGAGCATGTCGTCTTCGATCTGATAGCCGATGCCGATGCTGGAAAGTTCAATCGCGCCGATCGCCTTGGGGGTGGCCATGTCAGGGGTCAGGGGTCAGGGGTCAGGGACGAAGGCCCAATGACGAAGCTCGAATGACGAAAGAAGCACGAAATCCAAAATCCAAATGGCGAATTCATCTCCCCTTCGTCATTCCTTCGTCATTCGTCATTCGGGCTTCGTCATTTTCTCTCGTTCTCTCGGTCAATCCACACGATACCGCTCTCAATCGCCGTCACCGTGCCGTCTATCGACGCATGAACCGGGGCGCCGAGGGCCGGTTTGCTGTTGGCCATCCGCGGGCGGCCGATGGTTTGGCCAATCTTCACGCGATCGCCGACGCCGACCGTCGGCTCGCAAGGGGCGCCGACGTGTTGCTTCAACTTGATGCCGACTCGGCGGACGGGCAGGAGCGTGTCATTGATCGGGCCAACGTTGCGGAATCGCCGCAGGCCGAGCTTCGTCATCAGCCGGCCCATCGGCGCCTTGCGGTTGTCGCTGTGCTGTTCCGGCCGCTTCGGGTTGAACGGCGGCTTTTCCCAACGTTTCTTCTCGGCCGCCAGCCGCCGCTTGTTCTGGCTGCAAACATTCTTCGGGTCCAAATCCTCCGGGCAGGAATAGAGGCTGCACAGGTTGCACTCGCAGCAGAACTGCGTGCCGATCACGTTCGGCTCGCCGATCAGGTTGAACTCGAGGCTGCGCATTGCGCGGTGCGGCTCGATCGGATGCCCCAGCAGCCAGCGTGGACAAAGCTCGGTGCAAAAACTGCACTGGTCGCAGGCGCTGCGGCCGATCCTCACGATCTGTTTCCAATTCTGCCGGCGGCGGCGAACGACAATATGATCGTCCGGCAGCACGATCACTCCGCCGGTCGTCTTGTCGACCAAGGCGTCGTGATTCTCTTCGAGATAGCCCATCATCACTCCGCCAACGATGTAGTTGGCGTCGGGAATGGTCGGCCCGCCGGCCGCCGCGATGCACTGGGCCAGCGTTACGCCCACGGGAACGCGCAGGGTCACGGGCTCGGCCACCGCCCCGGCTATGGTGAGATACTTCTCGGTGACGGGCCGCTCGGCAGCCCGGGCGACGTTCATCGCCGTTTCGACGTTGATGACCACCGCGCCGACGGCAAGTGGAATGCCCCCCGGCGGAATCACGCGGTGCAGCACGTCGTAGACCAGGATGAACTCATCGCCGGCGGGATAAGCGTCGCGCAACGCGGCGACGCCGATGCTCTTCGGCAGCCTCGCCTGCAACAGGTCGATCACATCGACGTATTTCTCCTTGATGCCGACCACGCCGCAGGCTGCCCCGACCAGCCGCATGGCCGCCGCGGTGCCTTCCGCCACCTCGTCGACGTAGGCACGGAGCACCTCTTTATCTTTGTGCAGCAGCGGCTCGCACTCGGCCGCATTCACCAGAACGGTGTCGGCCTTGGCGGCGAGCTTGACGTGGGTGGGAAACCCCGCACCCCCGGCCCCGACAACCCCCGCCTCGAAGACCGCTTCAACGCCGACGTCAGACATGGCACTCCTCGGAGACTTACGCGAATCTTCCTAATATACCACGTTTGGCTCGGCAAACCAACCCGGTTTCGCTGGAGCGGTAAGTGCGAATTAGCGCCGCGCTGATTACCGCGGCGCTTTGCGCTGATTAGCGCGTGGGCACAGCACTAATCGCGGTCGCATGGTCGCAAAATCGTTTTCGGCGGATGTTGAGAACAGGGATGACCGCGCCCGTTGACGCGGGTGGGTAAAAGGAGTATAAGAGGTGGTGGAACACAGGTTCCCGTTTCGACTCCCGAAATCCTGGTTGCGTCCCCGTTTCGACTTCTAGCCGTCAGACAGTTTGGAGCGTTCCGATGAGCCGAGTAGTAGCACTGCTCCAGATGTTGTCGCTTGCCGTTGTGGTTCTGGGCTGCGAGGCGAGGTCCATTACCAAGGTCAAAAACCTCGGCGGCAGGATCGACGTTGACAAAGCAGGAACGGAAGATGTCGATGTATGCCTGGACGGAACAAGGGTGACCGACGCGGACCTGGGGAGACCTCAAAGAGTTGAAGAAACTCCGATCCCTCAGCCTGGACGGCACTGCGGTGAGTGATGCAGGACTGGCACGCCTAATGGGTTTTGACAAACAGATTCGGTAGTAATCACGTAAAATGCAGCGATTGGGCCAGTTGACCGTTGCCGAGCAACCCTACGTACCGCAGAAGCTGTTTCGAGCCGCGGGCGAATTGCTCCAGGAAGTCGGTGACGCGCTGGTGCAAGGCGGGCCAGTCGTTGGCCAAACGGTGCATTTTGAGGATTGTCTCCTTCAGCCATCGCCATAATTTTTCGATCGGGTTCAGCCAGGGGGCGTAAGTCGGCAACCAGATTGGCTTGATTTGAGGATATGCCCCCACGGCCGTGAGTACGTCGGGATGAGTATGGATCGACCAATTGTCTTGAACGACGTAGATCGTCTTGGCGCGAGAGTAAGTTTTCGCGATCCGTTCATACATCTCGATGACCTTGGCTCGACCAATAATGTAGTTGTCCACGTAGGTCACTTTTCCGCTGCAGGCGTTCAGGCCGCCGATCACGCGCCACAGCCCATTGTTGGACTGTTGCCGATCCGCTTGCGGTGGAGCCGCGGGCGGGGCGGCAGCCCAACTCGGCGCCGGCTCGGGCCAGACGGCGTACCCCATTTCGTCGATGAACAGCAATGTCGTTTCCTGGGGGTTGCGCGCCGCTGCTCGCAGGCATCGTTTCAGTTTGGCTACCTTGCTTCGATACTGCGGATCCGGGCTAAAATGCTGGACCCGACCCGAACGCAATTTCACTCCCAGTTTGCGACGGAGCCACCGCCACACGCCACTGAGCGTGTAATTCTGGATCGTCTTAATGCTGGCGCGAATGGTCCGCAACGTCCAGCGGCTGGGCGGCGGACCAGCGGCTGTCGGCATCGCCTCGCGGCGAGCTTCCTCGCCGGGGCCTTGCCGCAGCCGCTCCAACACCTGTTCCCGCTGCTCGAAAGGGACGGCGACGGCTGCCTCCCTGCCGCCGCCGCAACAGTCCTTCGATCCCGTGTTGTTCATAGCAATCCAACCAATGGTACACGGTGTCAGGATCTCGCGGTCTCAGTAGTCCCTGAGTCGCTACCGCATGAGGCGATTGGCCGTCGGCGACCTTCAAGATCGCCGCACACCGTTCCCGCACGTCCGGACGCCGATCATGGTTCCGATACTCGACCAACGTCCTGCGCTGAGCCTGTGAAAGTTTCAAAGTTCGCTGGTACATGACGATTCATCCTCCCTTGCGAAGTTACTCCATGGACCCTCCTTTCAATTACTCTCAAGCAACGCCGCCAAAGGCAACCACAAAATGCGCCTGCTAGCAGTGGTGTGCTAGCACAATACCTTGAATTCACTACCGATTTTGGCTGTCAAAACCCATAAGGGATTGACACATCTCCAGCTTCTGAACCTGGCGAACACGAACGTGACCGATAAGGGTTTGGAAGCTCTCGTAGGGATGACGGAACTTCAACGTCTATCCCTGTCAGGCACCAAGGTGACCGGCGCGGGAGCAAGACATCTCAAGGGACTGACAAGACTCGAACAACTTAACTTGTCCAATACCAACGTGACAGATTTAGGACTGGAACACCTCAAGGGGATGACTAATCTTGAACGGTTGAATCTGTCGCGCACCAAAGTGACCGACGCGGGCATCGGGCATCTCAAGGGGATGGCCAAACTCCAAGTGCTCCGCCTGCGCGGGACAAGGGTGACCGATGCTGGATTGAAGCAACTCGACGGATTGACGCGGCTTGAGGTGCTGGATCTGACGAACAGCAACGTTACGGATGCAGGGCTACAGAACCTCTCGGGCCTGCTCGGTCTCAAAGTCTTGAACGTGGGTGGGACCAAGATGCTATTGTCCGAGGCGGTGGGACGCATGCCAAATTCGCCGATTGACCTGGGGTGCCAAACGCTCGAAAGGGACGACCGTGATAAGGCATTGGCTCGGCTCAACAAAGCAATCGAAGCTGGATCAAGGGACGCGGCGGTGTACGCTGCACGAGCGTATATTTACTGCAAACATAGGGACAACTACGATCAAGCCATCGCGGATTACAGCGAGGCGATCCGACTGGCCCCTGCCTACGGCGACGCATATTGCGGCCGCGGCGCCGCTTATGAGATGGAGGGCCAGACCGAGAAAGCGATCGCGGATGTTACAGAAGCCCTTCGTCTTAACCCGAAGTCCTTCGATGCCCTCACAACCCGCGGTTGGATCTATGAAGCAAGCGACGCTTGGGACGAAGCTATTGCTGACTTCGACGCGGCGATAGAGGTTAACGATAAGTGCGTTTCCTGCTATGAAGCTCGTGCGGTGGCGCGGATTCGCCGTAGAGACTATGCAGGCGGCGTCGCCGATCTTGAGACCGCCCTGCGACTTAACCCGAAAGACCAGGCGGCAAAGTTCGAGGCTTGGTCAAAGATGCCGGTTGATAGCGCGGCGGTGCGACGCGGCGAGGCGCAGGTGCGCCAAATGGTCCACGACCGACCGGCGATGGCGCAGTATGGAAAGAAGGCCGCGGCGTTGTATGAATGGGCGGCGCGCAAATTCGCGGGCGAGGATCTGGGCGACGAGATCACCTGGGACGCGTCTGATCCCAATCCGCCTTTTGAAGCCCAGAACTTCGGCCCAGGGGGCGTAATGCGGGGGTTCATTCGGGTGCGGAAGTTGGGCCTGCGGCCGTTCGAGAAGATGTGGTGCAATGCCGTGTTTGAACTCTATAATATCGCCAACACAGACCGCTTTCAGCAAATCGACGGCGAAGTGATTGCGGGCACGCTGGGAAGGGAGCAATACGTCACGAAGATGATTGAAACGGAGTCGCGCGCGGCGGAGAAGACGCGATCGTTCTATATCCACGTGTTCTTGCCCTGGGCCAAAGAGAACCACGTGGCGACCGATCCTCGCGAGTGGTACGTTGCGAGTCGCTTCAATCCCGAGGAGAATCTCTTGCTGCCGCGCGCAATCAGAGAGCGGGGAGCGTATTGGGAGTTTTACGGGCGTTGGTGGGACGAAGTCAGTTGTGGGAGGAACGCAGGACTGTTGCAGAACTCGTGCTGGGCAGCGTTGACCAATTCCGACGGCTCGCGGCAGTTCTTGAGCGGCGCGGCGGTCAATCAGGTCTTCGCCACGGACGCGACGGCCGGTTCGAGTTCCGGCGGGATCTGCTGGTCCTTGGGCAACAACGGAGGCGTGGTCTGCGACCTAGCCGCCAATCCTGCCGACGTGACCACGGAGCAGGATCGCTCGGTCCACGACTCCTTTGGCAGGGTCGTTGACCAGAGCACTTCAGCGAATGATCCCACTTTCACCTACACCGGCCGTCAATGCGATGCTGACGCCTAGGTTTGCCATTATGCTGCCCGCTGGTATGACCTGAAGACCGGCCACCTCTTAAGTTGCGAGCCATTAGGTTTCGCCGCCGCCGACCCAAATCTCTCCCGCTACTGCGGCGATGGGCCGACGAACTTCACCGACCGCAGCGGAAGGTATCTGTACCAAAGCGGCGGGAGCGGGGGCAGCGGGGGCGGATGGAACGCACTGATTCCACCCGGTTACGGCTCGGCAGCAAGTTCCCCCTGGCCAGCAGCAAGTTTCCTTTGGCCAGAGGTGAAGAAATGTCAGATTGTTCCAGCGAGAGGGGGAGGAGAAAAGCGTAAGTCCAATTATTGACAAGGAACGGGGGCTGTGATAGGGAGGAAAGTGGGATAGTCGCGCTTATTGGCGGAGTTTGTCGACGGTGAAGCAAGTCGGGCTGGCGCCGACCTTACGAGCGCCGGATCGACCCAGAGAGGTAGCCCGAATTCCATGATCCCCAATGGAATCGCCTGTCCCCCTTTCTCACCCAGCCACTCATTCCTCCGCCACGTTTGGAATCGGTTTCGGACTCACCACGCAGACCCAGCAGGGAGCGTGGTCGACGATGTAATCGACGTCGAGCGGCGGGCCCGCCTGGATCGTGGACTCGGAGGGCTTTCCAATGAGGACCACGTCGAACTTCTGCTCGGAGGCCAGCCGCACGATCTCCTGGGCAGGCTCGCCTTCGGGCAGGCGGCAAACGTCGATTCCCCGCCGGAGTTGCTGCGAACGCTCCACGTCCTGTTGAATCCAAGAGGCACCACCAAGGGGGACAGTCCCATTTTCGCTGAGACGAAAATCGGGACAGTCCCCTGCAAGCGGGACCAAGGTCATGGCGACGTGGGGATCGAGCATGGTCAGCACCGCCTTGAAGAGATCGCTGCTCTCGGCCGTGCCGAAGTGGATCAGCATCGCACGGCTGACGCCGATGCCGGCCGATCGCAGTTCTTCGACCGAGCGGGCCTTGCGCTCGCTGATTTTCGGGATGCGATTGCCGCCGGCGAGATCGAGGTACACGTCGCGTTGCCGGCTGAGCACGCGAATCGTCAGCGGCGTCATCTTCCCTTCATCGACGTTCATCCAGTAGAAGGCAAGCTGTTCCATTTGCTCGTCGGCGGTGAACTTGTTCGAGGCCCCGAGGATCAGCTCCTGGACCCCGAGCAGTTTGGCGGTGTTGATGACCGCGAACAACGGATTGTTCGTGGGCATAATGACCGCCTTCACCTCTTTGCCGATGGTTTCGGCGCGATTCACGACGGCGGTCATCAGTTCGCGGTCGTAGTGGTCGAAATCGCCTTGATTGACCGCCATGTTGCCCGAGAGCATCAGTTTGGCCGTCATCACGATAATATCGGTCGTCTCGGGGTCCGCTTCCAAGATCGCTTTTTCCAGCATGTAGAGGTTTTGCGACGAGCGGATGGCCACCAATTTGCGATAGGGCTTGTTCAGCCCCAGCGAGGCCGGATCGAACTCGTCGGCGGTGCGGCGGTTGAACTGTTCGAGATGCCGATGGGCCTCGGCTCCCCGTTTCTTTTCGTGGTATCGCTCCGACAGCATGAAGGTGGTGAGGAAAACGGCCGTAAAGGCCGTGCCGGCGATGCTGGCAACTTCCTTCGTAAGGAAGTTGAGCACCGCCGTCGCCAAGAGGATGAGGAATACGAGCATCAAGCCGATCGGCAATTCGACGCCGCGGACGCGAATGTTCAACGGCACCTTGAACTCGCGGGGACTGCGGTCCTTGAATCGCAGCACCACCATCGCCAGCGCCTTGAACACGAAACTCCACACGACGCCGAAAGCATACGCCTCGCCCAGCACGTACATGTCGCCGCGGCTGGCGACGATCGTAATCAGTTGCAGTCCGACGATCAACCAGAGCAAGCGGTGGGTAGTGCCGTAGCGGCGATGCGGCTTCAAGAACCAGTTGGGCAAGACGCCGTCTTCCGCCACCCGATTCAGCACGCCGTTCGAGCCGATGATCGCCGTGTTGACCGCCCCAGCCAGAATCAAGAATCCGACCACGACGACGAAGGCGTTCAGGAGCAGCCGCACGACCTGCGGACCGACGACGTGCATCGCCAGCCCGCCGATGAGATTGTCGGCATAGGCTTTCATGCGGATTTCGTCGGGAATCAGCAGCACGGCGAGAAAGGAGATGCCCGCCGTCAACACCAGGCTGTAGACGAAGATAATGAAGGCCGCTTTCTTGAAGTTGCGGAGTTTGGGCGACTCGACTTCACGATAGACCTGGGCCAGCGTTTCTTCGCCGCTCATCGCCAGGATCGAGTGGCCGAAGGCGATCAAGACGCCGATCAGGCCGATGATACTCCACCAACTGCCCGGTTGCGCGAGCTTCTTGGCGAAGTCCGGCCATAGCCGGGAGATCGCCCCCAGCGGGTCTTCCTGCTTGCCGGTGGCTTCGTTGATCTTCGGCAGGTCCCGCACTCCGCCGTGGCCGCTCGGCTCGGTCTTTTTGACGAGCCGGCCGGTCGCGGGATCGCGTTTCCACATCTCCCTGATTTCTCCGGTCACGCGATCCGGCATTCGCTCCGAGGCGTACTCCACCTTGGGCCGCAAATCGGGGGCCAGCGGGACCCGATTGACCGGCCCGCGGACCGCGAGCGTGACCCCGCACCACGCTAGCATCACCACCGCCATCACGGTCGTGGCGACCATGATTTTCAGGGCCTTCCCGCTCGATTCGTGAATCCCCAGGAGGTTCTGCCGGAAGAAGTAGAGGGTAATCAGGCTCGCAATGACCACGGCCCCCGCGGCGCGAATGGTTGCGGCGGTTTCGTGACCGACGGCCAGGTGGGGACTGAAGATGGCCAGCGAATCGAGCACAAGCCCCATGATGTACTGGCCGGCCGACATGGCGCTGATCGGGCCGGTCAACACATAGTCGAACATCAAGGCCGAGACCGAAAGTTTGGCGAGAAACCCGCCCATGGCCTCCTTGACCACGCGATATACTCCGCCGCGAACGAACAACGAGCAACTCTCGATGTAGATCGACCGCACGGCATAGCTGAACACCATCACCGCGAGAATGAACCAGGGGGCGGCGGGGCCGATGGCGCTCTCGGCGATGCCGCCGATGTAGTAGGCCGTGCTGGCCAGATCGCAGAGCACCACCGCCGCCGTGCGCCAGTACGAAATGAAGGTGAACATCACGCTGCTGACGATGATCACTTCGATCGGACGGCGCAGAACGCCCGGCGAGACTGCCTGGAGTAGGCGGGGGAGTAAGATCCGACATCGACAGCAACACGCCGGGGAAGGCGTGACCAGAAGACTCCAGGCGACGTCAGTGCATAAGACGCGATGCCTATCAACGGGATCGAGGTGAAATGCCTCGACCGGCCTGCGGGGTTAGCCGTCGGGCTGGGGCCTGAAAGTGCCGTGGCCGATGCTCATCGGCCTGCGCCCCCAGCCGGCATATGGCCGGCTGGTTGGTTGGTTTCCCCGCCCCGTCGCCATGCGGCGCGGGCTCGGCTGCACTCACATGATTCTAGTGCATTTCGGAATTGCAGCAATGGGGCTACCAGAGGGCTTGCCTAGCATTACCATCACAGGCGGGGTCAGGAGGACTGCAAAGTCGAGAATTCGGCGGTAGCACGGGTATCCTGCCCGTGTGTCACGGCCAAGATGGCCGTGCTACGAAGGACTTTGCAGTCCTCCCGAGGCGGGGTTTCGCGACTGGCGGAACGACCGAGGAAACCGCTATGATTGGTGTGGGAAAAAGGGGACAGGTCCAATTTGTGCGAAGCACCCTGCGGGCCGTTCCGGCAAATTGGACCTGTCCCCTTTTCCCTCCTCCAGGAGATTGCCGTCAGGCCATGTTGCACATCGTCCTTCACCAGCCCGAGATCCCCGACAACGCCGGCAACGTGGGCCGAACCTGCGTGGCCTTGGGGGCGAAACTGTGGCTGGTCCGTCCGTTGGGCTTTCGCCTCGACGATCGGCACCTGCGCCGTGCGGGCCTCGACTATTGGCAGCATCTCGATTGGGAGGCGGTCGATGACTGGGCGACATTCCAACAGCGGATGCCCGAGCGGCGTCTCTGGTTCTTCACGAAACGGGCGACGCGGCTCTACAGCGAAGCGGCGTTTGCCCGCGGCGACGTGCTGGTTTTCGGCAGCGAATCGCAGGGCCTGCCGCCTTCGCTGCTCGCCGCCAACCCCGATCGTTGCCTTCGCATTCCGATGGCGGTGGAAGCCCGCAGTCTGAATCTGGCCGTCAGCGTCGCCGTAGCGGCGTACGAAGCCGCACGACAATGCAGCATTTCGACGAGCAGTCCGTAGAAAGCAGACCCCGGAGTGGCCCAGTTCGTCGCTGGGCGGCCTTGCGGCGTTTGGAACATAAGCTACTCGGCAAGTCGGTGTTCCAGGTCGCAGGTTTTGCACCAATGCGATTTTTCGCACCATATCTCTCATTTGCGGTCTTTCCGCGTCGGCGGTGCAGAACGTAAGCCCTTGGAGTTTTTTACGTTACGGCGATGGAAGCCAGTGCGTCTCCAGAGGGGGTCTTCAAACCGTGGTGCAAAACCCTCCTTTGCCACGTCGGGATGGGGAGTTTGGGGAAGCGGGAACGATGGATTGCCAAACAGCAGCAAGACGTCGCAAGGACGTTCTACCTGTACATGCGTTCCTATATCACGCCGGCGCGGCCGATTCAAGAGAAGTTTCTGCGCCAGGTGGTCCCACGACGGCTGAATGGAATGCTGCGGACCATTCGACCTCTTGGTACACAACCCGGCTCCGTAAAGAGTGATTGACTGCGGGGACGCAACTCTATACGCTCTTAGTACTCTGGACCGGCAAAGTGGCAGGTGACTCAAAGCCGTAGAGGGGCGTTTTTCGTGCGTCTACCGCGCAGAAACATGACCATAAGAACACTCGTACAGGGTTTTGCGGAACACATTCGCCAACTTAAGGCTCCGCAGTACAAGGAGTCGCAAGTCCGGCTGCACTACATCGACCCCTTTTGGAGGCTCCTGGGGTGGGATGTATCCAACGACAAGCAACTTCCGCCGCAAGATGTTGAGGTTATTGTCGAGCCCTCGATGGATTCCGCGGAAGACGACGGGCTCCGCTCCCGTGAACCCGATTACCTATTTCGTGTGAACGGTTTTCCGCGTTTCATCGTCGAAGCCAAAAAGCCCGCCGTCGACCTCGATACCGACAGGAAAGCCATTTTCCAGGCGAAGCGCTATGCCTGGAGTGCCGCGATTCCGTTCGCCGTGCTAACCGACTTCGAGCAGTTTCGGCTGTACGATACGACGCTCAAGCCGGTGCTCAACGAGCCGCAGCGGGGTCTGGTTCGCGAGTTCGCCATTGATTTTCAGGACTACCCAGCCAAGTGGGATGAATTCATAGCCACATTCGGCCGCGACGCTGTCGCCGATGGATCGCTGGAAAAGCTCCGCGCCAGAATCCGCAAGATTTCGCCGAATCGACGCCTGAGAACCGTCGATCGGATGTTGTTCGAGTTACGGGGCGATGAGCCGATCGATAAGGTGTTCCTCGGCTATCTCGAAACCTATCGCAAGCACCTTGCCCGGGCGATTTACCACGATAACAAGAAGGAGTTTCCCGAGGCCGACACACTGCACGGCGCAGCGAGGCTTACCGAGGCCGTGCAGCGGTTGATCGACCGCCTTGTCTTTATGCGCGTTTGCGAGGATCGCGGAATTCGCCAATATGGCTCGCTTCGACAGATGCTCGACCGTATTAGCGGCGAGGGGGGCGAGTTCTACGCGGCGCTCTGCGGGGAATTTCGCCAACTCGATCGCGAATACAACGGATACCTCTACAAGTATCACTTTTCCGAATCGCTGGCCGTTTCCGACGACATTCTTGCGGATTTCATCCGTACGCTTTACCCGCCCGACGGTCCCTGGGATTTTGCCGCCATCGCCGACGACATCCTGGGCATAGTCTACGAGCGGTTCCTCGGCAACGTCGTCGTCGTAAGGCTGGGCGAGGCCGACGTCGAGCAGAAGCCGGAGGTCCGCCACGCGAACGGAGTGTACTACACGCCGCGGTTCGTAGTCGATACGATCATTCGCCGCGTCGTCGGACCGAAGGTCGCCGACCGTTCGCCGATGGAAGTGCTCGACGTGAGAATCCTCGACCCGGCCTGCGGTTCCGGCTCGTTCCTGGTGGCGGCGTTTCAATATCTCATCGACCATTGCCTCGCGGCGATCGCCAAGAAGCCGTCCCTGGCGAAAGTGGCGGCCTCGGGCAAGTCGCGTAGGAAGCAAAAGGACATCGCCTTTCGAGACAAGAAGGGGCAATGGCAACTTGCTCCCGACTTCAAGGCCAAGCTGTTGACTGTAGCTGTCCATTCCCTGAAAACTGGCGCTGCCTGATTTTGGGAAATCGGCTATCAAGGTGGCATGGATGTTGAGCAACTCAGGAAAGATGTTCATGCGGGGCGGATCACACCCGATCGGCTGATCGATTTGATTGTGACCCTTCAGCGCCGGAACGAAGAGTTGGAGCGTCAACTGAAGGGCGGCTCGCCGCCGAAGATTTCGGAGCCGTTCTCGGTGGAGGCAGAAGAACGGCGGCAGGAGGCGCGAGGAAGGAAGCGGCGGAGGCGAAAGCAGCGGTCGGGCGGACGGATTAGCACGGCTGAGAAGATCGCTCAAGCCGTGCGAACCGAGAAAGTCTTCCCGGCTGGGGTGCGGAAGGCAGATTGCCGGCTGTCGCACACGCGGGTGGCATGGCGGCTGGAAGACGGCCAAGCGGTCCTGGTGGCCTATGACATTTATCGCGGCCCGAAGAACCAATACGGCAAGATTCCGGGCGTCTTCGGCCGCAGCGAGTTCGGGGCGGAGATCGTGCTGGCCATTGCCTACCAGGTGTACGTGGTCGGCCTTTCCTTCGACAAAGTATGCCTGCTGATGAACTTCTTCCAGCACTTGACGCTGCGGAAGTCGCAGGCCGACGCCCTGTTGAACCAGTTGGCGCGGCAATGGGAAGAGGAATTCGAGTTGCTGTGCTTGCTGCTGGCCAACTCGCTGGTAGTGCATACCGATGAGACGGGCTGGAGCATCAACAGCGTGTGGGCCTTTCTCTCGGAGAAGGTGCGGGTATTGTTCTTCGGCGTGCATAAGGATGCGGAGACACTACGGCAGATTCTCGACCCGGCGATATTCGCGGGACTGGTGATCAGCGACGATGCGGCGGTGTATGCGAACTTTACCCAATCACAGAAGTGCTGGGCGCATTTCTTGCGAAAGGCGATCAAGCTAACGCTGATGGAGCCTGCCAACGCCGAGTATCGCCAGTTTACCGACCGGCTGCTGGAGATTTACCGCGAAGCCTGTCGGGTGCAGCATGACCGGCGGCTGAGCGGGGAAGGACGAAAGGGGAAGGTCGCAGTGCTGGAGGATGAGGTTCTGGAGTTGTGCGCTCCGATGTGGGTAGCCGAACTGCCGCCCGGCGAAGGGCCAGAAGACGACTATCGGCTGCTGTGCAACGAACTGATGCGGGTGATGCTGGCGGAGCAGCTCTTCACGTTTGTCACGGCGGAGCCGGTGGAGAAGCCCAACGGGGAAGTGCTGATCGTGTCGGGAACGAACAACGAAGCCGAACGGACGCTACGCTCTCCGGCGCAAGCGCGGGGCACGGGCCGCACCAACAAGACGGTGGCTGGCGCGCGGCGGCAAACGGTAATCGTCAGCGTGCTGGAATCGCTCCGCCAATATCTTTCCACCTTTACGCTATCGAGTGTCATCGAGGAAATCCGGCGTTGGTGCAAAACCGGCCGCAGTTGTTTCGCCCGCTGGGTGGAGAAGCTTGGGTTGATCGGTAACGGGCTTCCGAATGACGGCCGCCTCTCGTTGCTGGACCGCGTCATTCCGGTGCCGGACGGATGAGGGCACGAAAATGCCTTCCAGACCCCAACCCGAGAGTTAGTTATCAGATCGTCTTCACAAAGAATTTGGATTTTCTTGCGGGGGGGGGCATATTGCTTTTCCGCAGGGGACGGGTAAAATCGCATTCATGTCGTTTGACTTGGTTTCCCAGCGTTCGTTGGGAGTTGGACGGCTACCTACAATCCTCCATGAATGAGTTCGCGCGGGCGGTACTCGCTCCTGGGAGTCGAAGCCGCCTTGCGAAAAGACCACCGCCGACTTGTCTCGTTTTCTGACGCAATCTGGTCAAAAACCCCCAGATACTGCCGACCCACATTCGGCCAGAACATGGGCTTCGCATACTGGTATGCTCTTCGCCGAGTTTCAACCCGGAACGCGGTATCGCTGAGGAATCGCAGCGTGGCATCGGCCATCGCTTCGCTTTGGCCAAAGGGCACGAGCAGCCCGCGCCCATCGGCCAAAACCTCTTCGGCATAGAGATAGGGCGTGCTGACCACGGCTCCGCCCGCTGCCAAGGCATACGCCAAGGCACCGCTGGAAATCTGGTCCTTTCCCGGATAAGGAGTGACGTACACGTCGCACGCCTGCAAGTGTATCAGAAGGTCGGCGAGGCTGAGGTACTTGTTGACAAACCGCACATGCTGGCCGACACCCAACGATTCAGCCATCTCGACCAGGCTTTCCCGATAGGCTTCACCCTCGTGAAGCTTGACTTGCGGATGCGTGGCGCCGACGATCAGGTAAATGGCCTCGGGGCAGGCGGCGACAATCCGCGGCATGGCCTGAATCATGTGTTCCAGCCCCTTGCCGCAACTGATCAGTCCGAAAGTGCAAATGACCCGCCGGCTGGCGAACCCCAACCGTTTCTTGTGTATGCCATCGCGCTCGTATGGAACCTCCGGCACTCCATGAGGGATCACCTGCACGTAGGAGCCCGACACGCCGTAGATGCTCGTCAGCAGCCTGGCGGCAACCTTGGTCATCACCACGATGCCGTGACTGCGGGCCGCTAAATTTTGAATGATCCGCAGTGGAAGCGGGTCCGGTTCGGTCAGGAGCGTGTGGAACGTCGTGACGATGGGCTTGCGACAGTTGCGGACAAAGTCCAACACGCGAACGCCCCATTCGCCAGGGTAGAGGCCGAATTCATGCTGCAAGCTCACTATGTCGCATGGGCCGTCGTTGACCACCTCCGCAGCGAACAAGTAAGCATCCGACCGGCTGTTGTCGATGACGTGGACCACGCGCGCGTCGTCGTAGCGAAGACCGTGCGTCTTTCGGATCGCTGCGACCGAGGACACAGGCTCAGGAGCCACAAGATCCACAGCGTCGGCCGAGTCACGGGTGAACGTCGCCAGTCCACACGCTTCGGGTGGATAGGTCGATACAAAAAGGGGTCGAACGGTATTCACGAGTCACCTCCTGAGATAGTCCCCTTCGCCTGCTCTAAAATGGCCCCGGCAAACCGTATCAACCGCAACTCGATGGCGGCCCCTGCGGATCCCTCGCCAAAATAGGAATCCATCTCTTGCGGCTTGATGCCAAGAGCACCAGGATTTCTACAGTCAAGCTGTTGACGACCTGCATCCACGGCGTCGATATCGACCAGCAGGCGGTCGAGGTGACGGTGATGTCGCTCTACCTGAAAATGTTGGAAGGCAAGTTGCCCGCGAACTGGCAGCGCGATTGGCTCGAAAATCAACTGCTGCCGACGTTGGACAACAATGTCCTCTGCGGCAATTCGCTAATCGACTCGGCCGATTTCGATCGCTGGGTGATTGACACGCACGGGGGATTGTTCCCGCCGGACGACGACATCCGCTTCCGTATGAATCGCTTCGACTGGGCCAGCCGAACCCGCGGCTTCGGTTGGGCGCTCGATTCTGAAGCGGAGCAAGAAACGGGCCGACGGGGGTTTGACTGCATCATCGGCAATCCGCCGTACATTCGGGTACAAGAGCTCAACAAATGGGCGCCGGATGAATGCGCGTTCTACAAGTGGCGCTACAAATCCGCCGCCAAGGGGAACTACGACATCTACGTAGTGTTCGTACAACGTTGCTTGGAACTACTCGCCCCCGACGGCCTTCTCGGCTACATCATGCCGCATAAGTTCTGGCAGGCCAAATACGGCGAAGGGCTGCGAAAGATCATCGCCGACGGAAAGCACCTGCGCAGCATGGTCGATTTCGGCGACCAGCAGGTCTTTCAGGGGGCAACGACATATACGGCGGTGCATCTTCTTTGTGCGTCACCCACCGACACCCCGATCAGATACGCGAAGGTACTTGATCTTTCTGACGGAGAAGCGCAGTGCAGAAGCATCGACGCGGGCAAAACCGCAGCCGGAACAATGGCATTTCGTGCGGCGCACGAAATGCCCAGTGCTGGGTGGGCATTCGTTGATGCAAGTCAATCCGAGTTTCTAAATTGCTTAATCGCGCAAGGACCA
The DNA here is from genome assembly GCA_963823895.1 of uncultured Planctomycetaceae bacterium. GTDB lineage: Bacteria > Planctomycetota > Planctomycetia > Pirellulales > Thermoguttaceae. The sequence continues at coordinate 269,195 of CAWGNG010000035.1, read as the reverse complement.
ACACTAGGAGATTATGCGGCGAAGGTGTTTGTTGGGCTCCAGACGAGTGCAGACAAGGTGTTCATTCTCGAACGACGTGGATCACGGTTTTTTAGTGACGACCTCCAAACGGAAGTCGATATTGAGCCAACATTCTTGCATCCGTTGTTGAAGGGTAGTGTTCACATGAAGCGTTGGGTTCCGAGGGCGTCCGAGCAAGTCGTTCTTTTCCCCTACGCGAGGAATGACGCTGCGTTTCGCTTGGTAGCGGAGAAGAAAATGCGTAAGGATGGCCCCAAGACGTGGACCTATTTGGAGCGATGCAGACCTTCTCTCGGTAAACGTGAACGAGGTACCTATGAGGGCAGCGAGTGGTATGGGTACGTCTATCCAAAGAACCTCTCCTCTATGAGCCTTCCCAAGATACTCACGCCGTCCCTCGCGCAGCGAGGTGAGTATTCCTTCGATGGAACTGGGAATCTTTTCTTCGTCGGCAGTGGCGGGGGAGGGGGAGGTGGGTATGGCATCCTGCTTCATCAGCCTGAGATGTACGAGTATGTGCTGGGACTCCTAAACAGCGCCTTGTTGAATTGGTTTGTCCAGAAGATAACGACACCATTTCATAGCGGGTGGTTTGCCTACAACAAGCAGTTCATCGAACAAATACCGATTAAGATTCCCGCAACAGCCGGCGAAAAGAAGCTTGGCGACCGGATCGCCGACTCGGTCCGTGCGATCATAGACGCTAAGAGCCAACTTCGCGACGGAAAGCTCTCCGACCGCGAGCGCGTCTCGTTGGAGTGCGACGTGGAAAGCCTGGAACGCCGGATTGATGAGCTCGTTTTCCGGCTTTACGGTGTCGATGGCGTGCCGGAGTGAGCAGGATTTGCGGGGCCAGAACACCACGGCGTCGCGACCTGGGGTCGCAGTCGCTAGGGCCGTTCACGGCCCTTTCCGCGGAGCGGTAATCGGCCCGGCGTTTACGCCGGGTTGGGGGAATCGCGATCTTCGGCGATTGTCAGGTCCGTTTACGGACCTGCTGCGGCGCGGGGAGGAGGACGCCCGTACACGGGCGTGACAGGGACCGGGGATGGGGAGTGAGGAAGCGAGTTGGCCCTCCCCGACCCGGCGTCAACGCCGGGCCGAATACCGCCTGCGGCGGAAACGCCCGTGAACGGGCGTGGCGCGTGTGCGTTGGCCCGTCGCGCGTCGAATCGCTCGGAACGACCAGGCTTGGGAGAAAAGCCCTCACCCTAACCCTCTCCCGCGAGGAAAGGGGACGGGGGTGGAACCCTTACAGGGTTCACGTCATGTTTCCAAACCGCCAACCCAGGGCGACGCTGCGCTTGCCCTGGGCTGTCGAGTTGAACCGCTTCGCGGTTCCGGGCTGTCGAGTTGAACCGCTTCGCAGTAGATTATCCCTCTTAAGAGAGTTGACCCAGCTTCGAGCCAAAGGCGCCCCAGAAGGCGTCTATTCTACGAGCGGTTTTTGGGCGCGAGTCGAAACGGAGATTCAGTTATGAGCAGGCGATTCCAGCAATTGGCGTTGATTCTTGGAGCGGCGACAGTCATTTGCGCGTAATGCTGACTTCGGCGCCCGTCAAATTGTCGGATTGGGCCTTGAGCGTGATGGAATTGCGCGGGCCGGTCTTGGCGCGGACGATTACCAGGCACAAGCCGTTGAAGGCACGCCGCTGCCGGGCCTGGAAGGGTTCGTGGCTGGCGGCGTCGCCGTTGCCGACGGCAACGATTTCGCCCGGTCCTGCCAGATCGAACTTCACGAGATTGTTTGACCGCGGAACCAAACGCCCGTCCTTGTCGGCGATGGTAACAGTGACAAAGGAAAGATCCTTGCCGTCGCCGCGGATTTCCGCGCGGTCGGCCTGGAGCAGCAGTTTGGCCGGCTCTCCGCTAGTCTTCACCACGTCGTTCGCCCAGGGCTTGCCTTCGCGGTACGCGACGACCCGTAGTTCGCCGGGTTGATAGACCACGTCGTTCCAACGCAGGCGATACTCGAAACGGCCCTTCTTCTTCTTCTTCTTTCCCAACGATTTGCCGTTGAGGAACAACTCCGCCTCGTCGCCGGAGGTATAGACGTAGACCGGAGTGGTCTTCCCAATGCGTTCGGGCCAGTTCCAATGCGGCAGGATGTGCGCCATCGGCAGATCGGGCCGCCAACGCGCCTGGTAGAGGTAGAAGCGGTCCTTTTTGAAGCCGCAGAGATCGACGATGCCGAAGTAGCTGCTGGCCGAGGGCACCTTTATCTTGCCGAGTGCATCGAGCTCCCTCTTCATCGCTGCGCGCTTGCCGGGATCGGAGAAGTTCAGCAGGTTGGCGACGTCAGAATTATAGGGCGTCGGCTCACCGAGGTAGTCGAAGCCGGTCCAAACGAATTCTCCCAGGAAGGCGGGGCTACGGTCGAGCGCGGCGAATTCCTCGTCGGGCGTTTGTGCCCAGCCCGGAGCATCGACGTCGTAGGAGGAAACCTGGAAATTCGCCTCCGAGTCGCGGCCTCGTTTCGGCGGGAAGAAGTATTCACCGCGCGAACTGATGCACGATGAAGACTCCGAGGAGAACATCGGTTTCTTCTGATTGCCGGGATAATTCAACGCCCGCGGGAAGAAACCGGTGTTGTAATTCAAGCCGAAAACATCGACGCCGGTCTGGAAGCCGTTGATGGCCGCCCAGGCGTCGTTGCAGCCGGCGGTAACGGGCCGCGTGGGATCCTCGGCGCGGACGATGTCGCCGAGCATCTTCGAAAACTTCGGCCCATTTTGCTCGTAAATCTCATTGCCGATGCTCCACATAATCACGCTCGGATGGTTCCGCTCGCGGCGGACCATCGCCTGCAAATCCCTTTTATGCCATGCGGCGAACAGGCGGCTATAGTCGTTGGCCGTCTTGCCGGTTTGCCAGCAGTCGAAGGCCTCGACCATCACCAGGAAACCCAGGCGATCGGCCAGATCGAGCAGTTCCGGGGCGGGCGGATTGTGCGAGGTGCGGAGCGCGTTGCAGCCCATCTCCTTGAGGATTTCAAGTTGCCGCTGCAACGCGCGGACGTTGAGCGCGGCGCCTAGGGCGCCGAGATCGTGATGATTGCAGGTTCCTTGCAACGGCACGCGGCGGCCGTTCAGTTTGAAGCCGTCGCGCGGCGTGAATTCGATGGTACGGAAGCCAAAGGGCTGGTCGTAGCTGTCCACCACGTAGCCATCCACCGTGACAACGGTTCTGGCAAGATAGCGGTTCGGTTTATCGAGATTCCAGAGTTTGGGTTTCGGGACTGTCGCGTTCAGGCCAATCCTAGCCGATCCTTGCGCGGGGATTCGTGTTTCTGCGGCAGCGGTGGAAGCAACTCGATTTCCCGCCTTGCCCGCGGGAGTCAGCTCGTAAATGTCCGACCGCACCGAGGCGGTGGCGGCCTTTTCACTCTGATTGTCCATGCTCACCGCCAACTTCACTTCCCCCTTGTCGTCAGTGATGGAGGGCGTTGTGACGAATACGCCCCAATGCCCCACGTGTACGGGCGAAGTTTTCACGATCCGCACGTTGCGATAAATGCCCGCCCCGGGATACCAGCGCGAACCCCAATGCACGGTATCGAGTCGTACGGCGAGAGTATTCTCGCCGCCGAACTTGATGAACGGCGTCAACTCCAACCGGAAGGCGTTGTATCCGTAGGGCCATGTGCCGACATACTGGCCGTTCAGCCAGACCTTGGCATTGGCCATTGCGCCGTCGAAATCGATAAAGATCCGCTTGCCCCCATCGGCGGCGGGAACCGTAAAGTGTTTGCGATACCAGCCAATGCCGCGCCAGGGCAGCTTTCCCGTATCGCCGGGCAGATCGTCGCGGAACGGACCTTCGATTCCCCAATCGTGCGGAACGTCGAGCGTCCGCCATGCCGAGTCGTCGAAATCGGCATCGCTGGGCGACTTGCCGGCCTCCGATTTCAGGCGGGAATTGTGAATCGGTTTCTTATCACCGCCGAAGAGTCTGATTTCGCGGATGCTGGCCCATTTCCCTGGCGGCAAGGCAGTGGTCCGCAACCGCACGTACCGCGCGGTCGCGGAGAGTGGCAGACGCTTTGGTCCGATCGAGGTATCCCCGTCTGCCAGCGATTTCCATTTCTTGCCGTTGTTGCTGCCTTCCACGACGTATTTGTAGGTCAAATCAGGAAACTCCCAATCAACTTCGATGCCGCCCAGTTTCATCCTGCGACCCAAGTCGAGGGCGAGCCACTGCTTGACGTTGGCGTTTTCCGCACACCAGCGCGAATCCGGATCGTCGTCGAAGGCATTTTGTGCAAGATTGCCCTTGTCGAGTTCTTCGCTGGAGGCGCTCGCGGTGATGCTCCACCCGCCCGGACCGCCCGGCTCGGGCGTGGTAGAACCATCGGGCAGCGGACCGAAGCGCTCGAATCGCCAGTCGAAGTCGAACGATTCCTCCGAGCGGCCCGCAGGCTGCTCACCTGCGACGGAACCCGTCAGAAACAGGCCACACGCCAATACCCAACATAATCGAGTGATAGTCATTTCCCGTTCCTTTCGAGGTTCAGCCGATCAGTGACCTTCTTGATGAGCGCGTCATCATGTAGAACATAGCCCAGACGAAGCGCGCCGTCGAGCCAATAACTACACCGCTCGAGCGGCCAGCCTGTCCCGTTGCCCGGTGCGCCCGGCTGAACGGCATTTTGTGTGTCAACAGGGGCGGTTAATCGCATGTTTGTCGCGGGCTGCACGGCGATCGCATCCAAGAGGAGCGACGAAGCGCCGCTGCCTTCGGCGCGCTTGAGTACGATTTTATGTCGTCCTTTGGCGAGACTGACTTGCCACCCCGGTCTCCAAGAGAGGTTGTGGTCGGAATACGGGCGGCGAGTGATTCCCGACGTCATGTCGAGGTAGGGAACCGACTCGCGCGACGCCTTCACGCCGTCGGCGGTCAATTGGAATCCCTGCAACACTTCCCCGGAATCACAAGCCATGCGGATGTGGTAGTCGCCACCGTGAGGAAGATTGATTTCGAATTCGGCCGCACATGGCTTTCCTTGGTTGCCGAGATCGAGGAGCTTTTCGCTGTACGCGTCTTTGGCTTCGACTTGGCGATAGGCGCCGCTGAGTTTCACGGCATCGCTGCCTTTCAGCACGATTGCGCCGACGGGATTGGCCGGCGGCACGGGATAGACGTTGGTGACGAAGGCAACGATCTCCTCTTCTCGCATATCGTAGTGGTTCTCCGACAGAAGCGTGCCGTCGGCGGTGAAGACTTGCAACTCGGCGAAGAAACCCGGCAGGCGCCACACGTCGCCCACGTCTCGGCGGGCCAACACGTTGACCGTCGCGTCTTCGGGCAGATCGAACGTCCGCCGAACGTGCCGAATCGTTGAGCCGTCGCGGTTTTTCAGCGTGTACTTCAGCGTGCAGCCCCTCCAGCTTCGATGCCAATAATCGTTGATGACGCGCACGCCGTCGGCGCCCGTCATGTCGAAGCACAGGATCGGCAACACGGTCTGCATGGCCTCCTTCGCGGCGAAGTAGGCCTTTCGCGGGCGGCCGTTGAAGCTGACGAGGCCCAGTTGCGAGGAGGGCACGGGATCGTCGAAGCGGCAGTAGAGCAGCGCCGTCGAAGGGGCGAAGCGCTGCCCGCGGAAATTCTCGAACGCCGATTTCACGTAGAGATATAAATGACGCTCCGCGGCAGGTTGCTTTCCGAGCACGTATTTCAGCACTTTCTCCTTTGGCCAGTCGAAGGCGCGCGGCGTGTCCAGATAGAGTGGACCGCAGACATGACGGTAATTGCAAAAGCTCTCCCAGTAGTAGTCGGCTGAGTCGAAAGGGAACAGGTCAGGCCCAAGGATTTCGTGCATGTCCCCCGCCGTAGGAAGTCCGTAGGAGCCGATCTCGCTGACGAAGCCGCACACGTGGCCGATCCAAAGCGGCGTCAGACGCGTCAGCGACGACGGCATGTCGGTGTAAATGTGAATGTCCCAATCGCCGCCGCCGCAGGCGCGCGACAGAGGCCGGGTAGCATCCAGACTCCGCATCAGGGCAACAACCCGATCCGTGAACTCTGGCTGACCGCCTTCGTTCCAAGCCGAGTAGCCGATCACGCAGGGATGCGGCCGCGTTTGCACCATCGTCTCCCGGGCGATCTGCAGAATCTGCCGATGAATCGGCTCCGCGCCGGAATAGGCCCATTGCAGCGGCAGTTCCTGCCAAATCATGATGCCCATCTCGTTGCACAGATCGTACATCTCCGGCGACGATTGGTGCGTGGTGAGACGGATGGTGTTTGCCCCAGCGTCCCTTTGCATCTTTAGCCGCTGGGCATAGCCGGAACGATCCATCAGGGACATCCAGTGAACGTCATCGTTCAGGAAGCCTTTGAGGAAGATGCGATGATGGTTGATCGACACGCAGTGCTTCTCCGCATCGAAACCCACCTCTCGAATGCCCACGCGCGAAAGATGCCTGTCGAGCAAGTGCTTGCCGCGATAGACTTCGATTTCCATCAGGTACAAGTACGGTTGCCCCTGTTCCCAGGGATACCAGAGCTTGGGGTTGTCGATCGCCAGCGCCAACTCGACAGGCGTTTTCTCTTTACGGGAAAGAGTGCATTGCGATTCGACGAAATGAGTTCTTTTTCCGTCCGGCTGCTTCAGGGAGCACTTGACGCTCACCTCTCCCGCGTTCGGCGTTTGCGGGCATAAGACGAATTGGATTTTGACGTTGGCGCGTTTTAGATCCTCGCTGACGTTGCTCTGCGTCCAGGCTTCTTCGATGCGGACGTCACCGCGGCTTTGCAGGCGAACGGTGCGATAGATCCCGCCCATGCAGCCCTCTTCGAGGTAAGGCATCGCGATATCATCCATCGCTTGCCCTTTTGGCAGCGTCTTCTGATACTCGAACCCTGGATCGAGCGGGCTATCCACGCGGACTACGATCGTATTGCTCGCCCCCCTCTTGATCGCCGCCGAGGCGTCGAGCTTGAACGTGGAAAACGCGCCGACGTGGCGGCCGATGTACTGCCCATTGACCCAAACGCGGGCGTCGTAATCGACGCCGTCGAAACACAAGTCGGCCGCGGCGCCGGGAAAATCGGCGGGCACCCGCACGTCGCGGCGGAACCAAACCACGCCGTGATAGTCTATCCCCTGCACGTACCACTGCGACGGCACGGGCATGGTTTTCCAATTGGAAACGTCGCAATCGACGGTGAAGTACTTTGCCTGGGTGCCTTCATGGGCCGGATCGCGCCTGTAGAGCCATCGCCCATCGAGCGCGATCGACTTGCGCGGGTCGCGCGATCGATCGAGGATCGACGGCGCCGCCTGCGGCGTTCCAACCGGAATCGGATTGACCATCTTGCCGTTGTAAAAGAGCGCATTCATCCGTGGGCCCGATTGCCGCAGCGTCAGCGCCGCCAGGTACATCGCCGCTTCGGGATCGGTCACGCGGAACGCCAGGCCCTTCAGCGGCTTGCCCGGACGGCGGAGCTTGTGCGCGAACATCATGAGTTGTTTCTTCGGCTCGACCGGCAGCATTTCGTCGAGATGAAAGGAGAGCCCGACCGGCGCTTTATCATCGACGGAATACTGATCCGGCATCATGAACGCTGGCACGGCGTCGCTGGCGAAATGGCCGTAGCGCATGTCCGCCACGTTCTTGCCTACCACCAGCGGGATCGCTTCTTCTTCGCCGTTTTCGTAGGTGATCACGTAGCGTCCGACCGTGGCGCCCGCTCGGGACGGCTTATCGAAGTCTCGCCCGACGTTGCCCAGGACGAACATCTCTTCCGCGCCGATTCCGTGGAGCGGGACCACAACCTCGCAGCGGGCGTTCGTCCTTTTCGCGACGGGTCGAGGCGTGGCGATTCTCGCCTGAAATTCGTGAATCACCGGGCCGTGCACGTTTTCCACCGTGGCAGCCACGTCGAGATAGATCCCTTTGGCTTCCACTCCGTTGGCGTTGAAGGAAATCCACTGCCCCATCCGCTTCTCGTCTTTGACCGACGCAATTTCCTTCTCACGGCCGTCGGGCAGAATCAATCCGACGCGATAGTCCTTGGGGGCGTGCCGACCGCCGGCAAAACCGTGGAATCGCACGGAGGCGATCCTTTCCGTTTTGGCGAGATCGACGATCAGCTTGCCGTGCGGGCGGTTGTCGCCGGCGTACCAGTACGTCGTCAGGTTGTCGTCGTTGGCGAAGGCGATCGCGCCGTTGCCCGGCTGTTGATGGTCGGTCCGGGCGATGCCGCCCGATGCAGTCGAGGAAACGACGGTGCGCCCGGCCAAGTCCATTTTTCGCCGGCGACGAAGACATTTCCCGCATCCGGCGGATACCAAAACGGCACGCCGTTGCGCTTCCATATATCCCAGGATAATCCTGAGTAGGACCACCAGCCGATTTTATACAGGTCGAACGTGGCGTCGTTCTTATACGGCTTTAAATCGACGCAGAGAAAGCCGCCGATCTTCCGCAGATGTTTCCCGCTCGATGCCCCAATGTCGTCGGCAGAAGCCATCGACGCGAGCGCCAATTGTGCGAGCAAGCAGACCGCGGACAGGACCTTTTGGCAGACTTTCATAGGTGCAACTTCCCGTGGCACTGTAACGAGGCACGCAGGTGAACCGGCCCGCAATCGGCAAGGCAGGAATCGCTCGGGAGGGTGGCGGCCGCGACATCGGACACGCAAGTCAACTCGGAGTCGCTCCAGAAGCCGCGCAAACATGCTTCGGCTCAGGGGGTCTCCGCACCGCAAAGGGCACTCAGGCGCTCAAGGCTACTGATAGAATACGGGAATTGTAGTGCGGCTGTCAACGGTCCGGGCCGGGATAGCGAAGAGCGAGAAGGCGTGCCGCCATCCTCGAAAGACGGCAATCCGCGTGAGAGCCCTGCGACCCTCCGCAGTTCGGATGTAAGAGGAGCGAGCGGCATTATAGCAAAAGATGGGCTGTGGATTTGCGAAGATTTGTCTGGGGAGCGGGTGACCGGGACGCCCGACCGAGTCCACGCCGACATCATCATCAGAGCACGCCAGCCTTCGTTAAGGCAAGAGTTGCGGTGTGCGATCGTCTCGCCACAGAGTGGCCATCGCTAAGAAGCTCTAACAAAACGTACTCCTCACGCTCCGCGTGAGGGAAACAGTGGGGCGAAATTGCCTCACGCGGAGCGTGAGGAGTACATCTACATCCCAGTTTTGTTAGAAGCCCTAAAATGGATTACGCTGCCCACCGTAACGACGATTCTGATGGAAGCATTTCGAGTTGCTGGGTAAAGGCCGTCATGATATCGTCAACTCGGGAAGCGGAGAACCCTGTCTCCCGATAATTGACGCCGATATTCATTTGGTCTTGGAAGGTGGTCGGAGAAATGACGAGCGGCAATGAGGGGCCTGTAGAAACCGCACGGTGATAATCGAGAATTTGGCCCGTGCCATGGCGGGTTAGCCAACTGTCGCGGAGATACACGTTGCTGATGCCTGCCGTCAATGGCAGGGCCCGGCGGGCGAAATATGCCCGGTTCTCGGGTCGTAAACGGGGCCAAATCGCACTAGAGACCCGCAAGTTCACCGCCGAGTCCAAATAGGACCGACTCGTCTTGATGGATTTGGTCTTCGCCGCGACGAGCTGAGTCAACCGATCGAGTTCCGTCATCCGGTCACTGGTGAGCCGCACCACGTAGTAGCCCAAGAACGTGCCGAGCGACTCACTAAGATCTTCAGCGGCGTCGGCTCTCGTGTCAACAATCGTCCCCATCACCATGTTGCCGGCACCGTTCCTGGAGCGCCGCCGCGGCAGAAAACAACGCATCGCGCGTCCCAACGCGGCCAGAAAGACGTCATTCACCGATGCGCCGTTCTCGCGGGCAAATCGCCGTACGGCTTCGACGGTTCGTGGCTGCACATGATAGAGTCGGTAGCCGACCGATGTATGTCGCATTGAGCCATAGGCTGTCTGCCATGCCGACCGATTTTTCACCCAGCCACAGATCGACCGCAAAAGCGGCATCGCCAGCCGTGGTCCGCGCAACTGATCGGCGAACATCTCGGCGTAGGTGCCGGGATAGAGATCAAGAGTTTCCTGGTTCTCAGGAATACCAAGTCCCAAGTACCTGTCGAGCACGTGTCGCATCACCAGCCGAGCGCCAATGCTGTCGCTGATCCAGTGGTCGTATGTTAGTGTGACGTAATGTGAGGTCCCTTCAGTAGCGATCCCACAGATGCGAAACGGCCGACATACAGGCTGCTCGAAAGGGCGATTGATCTCGCGGGCGACATGTGCGATCAAGCGGCTCTCCGGCGCCCCTTCGCCGCCGATCACCTCGACCACTGGTGAATCGTTGCGGCGGTGACGATAAGAACCATACTTGCAGTCAATCTCCGCGACGCCGATGCCATTGAAGTTGAACGCCTCTCGTGCCGCTTCTTGCAGGCGGGTTGTATCAAGCGGACCATCGAGCTTGTAAGTGTGGACGGCGTTGTATGGGCACAGCTCGCTCCACTGTAGCATGACGCGCTGAAACGCGTTGAGTTGACCGACTCGGTCCGAGGCAAAGCAAATCATGGTTCGTGTTCCGTGCGTGTTCGACTGGTATTGTGCAATTATCGCACATCGCGTGCCGGTTGTCGCACCCCGAGAATTGGTAAACTTTTCTGGCTTGCCATTACCTTTTGGGGAATTCAGGAAAACCTTGCCTTCCTCATGCCGTGAGAAGTGCGCGGCCGCAGCCGTAACTGGTCACGGGTGGCCGTGAAATATGCTGGCCAGCAGGGCGATCGCGTCTGCCGACAAGTGGCGAAAGTGCTGCCGGCGAGACGTCTCCAGTGGCTCTCGCCGGTTGTGCCATGAAGCCATCTCACGTCGCCTGACGTGGCGAATTTTTGGGCAAGAGGTGCGCGCGGTCCTTCGTTAACGACCGTGATGCCGCCGGCATAGCCCGTCTCCTGTAGCCGCGCGAAATTCCGCTTCGTCGTGTGCCGCTGTTGCTTCGGCGACCGTTACGCAGGCCCCGCTCCTCGCCGCGTTTTTCAACCGGCGTTTACATCGAGGTACGCATTCGCGGCCGTGATGCTTGCGCAATGCGCCGCGGATGTTGCTAGTGAATGTCCAAAAACTCAGGTGGTGTCTGTCAATATGCGCACATTGGATTCTGTTAGTCTCTAGAGTTGGTAGTGGTTCCTTGATGACTGCTCCCCCGAGGGGAAGCCCGGTTACAGCGATTATGCGGCCTCCAGCGGCTGTTCCTGTTCTCGCAATCGTTTCATGTCGACCTACTGACGTATGCCCCAACGTGTTCCAGCCACGTGCCCCAGCCGTGCGGCCACCAACATCATGGCGGATTGTCCATCGGGGAAGTTGCCTACCACGCGAGTCCGTCGTCGTATCTCCCGCATGATCCGCTCCAACATGTTATTCGTGCGGATCCGCGTCCAGTGCTCACGCGGGAACGCCATGTACGATACCGAAAGAGCACTCTCTACCCAATCAGAGACCGTCTCGTGCCTAGCGGCAGGCTTGGGTACATCAAATCCAAGGAATTGGAATGTGGCGCTACTCTCGCATCGACCGTCAACGCCGCAGCGATCGTAAACGTCCCCGAAGTATTGAGGCTGAAGCCTTGCGCGTTGGTGGCCGTGATGACGTAGTTGTGCGCGCCTGACGACCAAGCCCCGATTTGGCAGGAATAATAGAGGCCGCCGTAAGGCCCGTAGATGGGCGAAACGGTGCGCCCGTCGATGGTCATTGTCTGCGACGTGATCTTGGCGGAACTGGACGCCGCCCACGTAATCACGAGGGCATCCGTCGATTCCAAAATCCTATTCTTCGGCGCGGCGGCCTCAGCGACAACGGCGCTTTCAATTGTCAGCGGTGTGGTATTCGACGCTACGACGGTGAACGTGCCTGAGCTAGTCGAGCTGATGCCGCTTGCGTCGGTTGCCGCTATCGCGTAAGTGTGCGTACCGGCCGACCATGCTCCGATCTGGCAAGAGTAGTAGCGCCCGCTAAAGGGACCGGCAACCGGCGTGATGGAGTGGCCGTCAACCGTCACGGTCTGCGAAGCGATGTGGTTGTTGCTGGTCGCCACCCACGTGATCTTGAGCTTATCGCTCGACTCGAGGATGCCGTTTTTCGCCGTCGCCGCTTCGGCAACCACCACGGCGGAGATGGTCGGCGTTGTCGCCTGTGACGCAACCACCGTGAACGTGCCCGACTCGCTGAAACTGAGGCCATTCTTGTCGGTCGCCGTGATGACGTAGCTGTGGGCGCCGGCCGACCGCGTCCCCATCAGGGAGGCGTAGTACCGTCCGCTGTAAGGACCGTAGAGGGACGTGAGCGGCTTTCCATCGACGCTGATGTTTTGGCGGGCGATGCCGCTGCTGCTCGATGCCGCCCAGGTTATCTCCAGGTTTTCATTGGATTGGAGTATGCCGTCTCTAGGTGCGGCGGCTTCCGTCACCACGACGCTAGTGACCGCCGGCACGACCGGTCCCACCGTAGCGAACGAACGCGTATAGGTATAACTCAGACCTTTCGAGTCGGTTGCCGTGATCGTATACGTATGGCTGCCGGCGGTCCACGTGCCGATTTGGCTGCAATAGTACTGGCCGCTGTAAGGCCCGCCGATTTGTTTGCCGCCGGTCGAGGCAACCAGCTTGTTATCGATTTTCACCGTCTGCAGGGAAACGGGATTGGCGCCCTTCGCCGACCAGGTGAAAATCAGCGGGGCGTTGGATTCCAGGACACCGCTGGTCCGATTGGCGGCTTCGCAGATCGCCACACTGCTGACCAGCGGGGTGGCGACGCCGCTGAAGACGACAATGTTGTCGGTGCTTGTGGAGGCGGTGTTGCCTTGTCTGAGCGCATCGTGGGCCTTTCCCGCGGCAACGGCGGCAGTAACGGTGCCGCAGTAAGGGTTGACGCTCCGAAGCTGGCGATGCCGTGGAAGCTGCCGGTTACGTAGACGCTGCCGTCCGGGGCGGTAGCGATTCCCGTGCCGATGGTGTTCCCCTGGGCTGAATTGATTCCGCCCATCCGCTCGGCCCAGAGGCCATTGCCGCTGGCATCCAGCTTGGCGACAAAGGCGTCGATAGGTCCGACGGCGGACAGCGGCTGAGCTCCAAAGTTGGCGTTGCCCTCGAACCTGCCGGTCGCGTAGACGGTTCCGTCGGAAGCAACGGCGACGGAACTGGCCACATCGTCACCGCTGCCACCCATCCCGCGGGCCCAAACGACAGATCCGTTGGGAGTAAGCTTCAAGACGAATCCGTCTCTGGCGCCGGCGGAAGTCAAATCAACGTCGGCGACATCGCTCGGGAAATCAGCCGTGCCGGCAAAGTCGCCGGACACATAGATACTGCCATCGGGCCCCAGGGCGATGCCGGCGGCGGAATCGTTGGTCGAGCCACCGCCGCGACGAGCCCAGAAAAGGGCTCCGTCGGACGAGTACTTGGCGATAAAGACGTCGCTGCCGCCGGCGCTCGTCAGATTGCAGACGCCGGGGCCGGGATCGAAATCAACCGTGCCGTAGAAGGTCCCGGCAACATAGACGTTGCCCATTGAGTCGGTGGCGACCGCCGCGCCCGAATCGTCGCCAGTCGAGCCGGCGCCGAGCGAAAAGTCGTATGACGGTGCGCCGATCAACCCGGCATCGAAGCTGTTCCTCTGGGCGACGCTCGGGAAGTTTGCGAGATTGAACACGCCGGTGACGCCGGTCGTGCCGGCGTCGCTATCGACGGTATCATCGGTGCCGACGTTGGCCGTTGTGAACGTGTAGCCGGCCGGAGTGCGGAAGACCAGGTAGTACAGCAAATCGGGCGCGTCGGCGGTGTGAGGAAGGAGGTGGTCGAAACGATAATGGCCGCTACTGTCTGTTGTGACTTGGCCAAGCGAGTAATCGTCGACGCCGCCGACGACGCCGGTGGGCGAGCAGTACAGTTCGACCACGACCCCGCCAACCCCGGGTTCGCCGGCGTCTTGCAGGCCGTTGGCGTTGCGATCGTTCCAAACGAGGTCACCGATCGCGACGGTGTCGGCTTCAGGGACGATCGAAATGGTGCATACCTTGTCGAAAGAGTAGCCGCTCGAGTCGGTGGTGCGGACGCGGATACTATAGGTGCTCTTTGTCGCGAAGTTGAACACTGCATTCGTTTTCAACAGATCGCCGACAATCGTGAAGGAGGCGTTGTCGGAATCACCGCTGCCGGAAATCAGTGCGTAGCTGTAGAAACCGGGGAGCGGGGCGGTGCTGATGAAGACACCGACGGGCGTGCCCGCGGCAACGTTCTCGGAAACGCGAGCGTTGGACAGAGAGACATCGGTTGGATAACTGCGGTCGATCGTGTATGTCTGGCCGCTAAGGAAGTCACCGTCGTGATCGCCCGGGCCGCCCAACATGTTGCCGGCGGCATCGAGGATCGAGTTGTTGTCGATCACGCGGAGTTGGATCGTTCCGTCGCCGCCCGCGGTGGTCGCGGTGACAGCATAGATGCGGCCGCCGCCGACAACACTCGATACAGTCGGAGCCGTCAGCCCGGTGGCGGCGAGTGCAAAATCGGCAGGATCAACCCCCGAAACAGCCTCGCTGAAAGTCACGGTGAAGACCACCGCGCTCGCATTTGTCGGGTTTGGCCCTGCCCGCACACTCGATACGACTACCGGTGCAGTCTTGTCAATGGTATACGGATCGCTCTTGGCGCTGCCGCCGCTCCAGAGGTTGCCTGCCAAGTCATGGATCGAACCATTGTTGAGCAAGTTCAATCCCAACGTGCCGTCTCCGGAGCCGGTGCCGACCGTGACCGTGTACGATGAGCCGCTGCCCGTGACAACCGGCGCGGATGTTCCGCTCAGGCCGGAGGCATCAATGGCGAAATCGCTGGAATCCACGCCAGCGACGGCCTCGCTGAAAGTGACTGCGAAGGCTACTTCGGACGCCCCCATTCCCGTATCGGGATTGTCGCCATCGAATCACCAGCTCCAAGCGTCGGTCGGCCAACTGCCCTCGTCGGTCCAGTGACCCTGGAAGTACTTGAAGATCTCGTCGGCTTCATATTGGTCGCTCTGGTCTGAAATCGCGCCTACGTTGCCCCAGCCGGTCCAGGTGAGGACGTTGCTAGCTGAGGCTGCCCAGCACATCAAGTTGTCGTTGTCGCCCGGCGGCGCCTTTTCGGCGTCAAGGAAATAGTGCGGATCCGGATAATTGCTGTTGCCGTAGTAAGGCGTGCCGCCCTACTGGTTCCAAACGTAGTAGGTCGTGTCGCTGGGGTCGGGCGTGTCGCCCGCGCCCGCGGGAACGCTCAAGTCGCCGTGGAAATCGTCCGCATGACTGTCATGCACCAGGGTCTGTGCATGCCCCCCTCGGTGCTCGATAGCGTATCCAGGGTCACCACGCGGCTGGCGCCGAAGAGGTTGACGCGGTCGCCGATTGGGTCTCCGTTGCTGTCAGTCACCACCGACGCCGTGACGTTCAGCAAATCGAGCTCCACGCCCATGTCGAATTCGAACGTGACGTCGTTCAGGCCGGTTGCATCGGCGACGGTGAAGGTAGCTCCGTCATAAAGTTGCTCGCCGGAGAGCGCGCCGAGATACGCGCCGACCGTCTCCCCGGGGTTGCCCGTATCGCCGACGTGCATGTCGCCGGCCGAACTGAAGTCGAACCGCAGGCGGACGCTGCTCTCACCGACAAAGTCGCCAAGCGACCAGGTGTACACGTCCAGATGGTTGTTGTAATGCTCTGGGACAGCCGGGGGAGCAAGGCGGAACTGTTCCCACTGCGCATTCCCGCTGCCGTCCACGGTGCTCGGCAAATCACCGTTGGGATTGCTCAAGGTGGCGCCGAGCAGGTGCCAGGTGACGCCGTCGTCCGATGCGAAGACGCGGGCGGTGTCGTAGTTGGCGGTGGATCCACCCGCGAGCAAATAGTCAAAGTAGAGCGTCGGCACGTCGGCGGCGGAATAGCCGACCAGGCTGAACGGTTGCGTGATCAGCGAGCCGTAAGCGCCGCCGGGCACATCGTAGTTCCCGCTGTTGGTGGTAGTGCCGTTGCTGAAAGCAAAGACCAAGTTGTTGTTCGGATTCGTAGGCACGGATTGTATCCGGCTGCCGTCGTAAGCTGGATAGGTGGCGTGCCCGGCGCTGGTGTCGGTTGTCGCATGCCAGAGATTTGCATCAAGGGACGAAAAGGCCAGGCCGGAGACGGTGGATAGACTGGGAATCGTGACGTGCGTGGCGGAATCGAGAAAGACGCCCTGCTTGGCCACGGTCGTTACTTTCGTCTTCGGATCAGCGGTCAAGCCCAAAGCGTAAAGGTCACCGCTGCGCGAGATGCCAAATAGCAGGTTCGCGTAACGCGGATATAGTAAGTCCGCTGTTGTCCCGCGGGACCGGGCAGCACAACGTGCAGCCCCGCGTCGCGCGGATTCGTGCTATAGACGTCCTGGTAGGTCCAGTCGCTGCTGTCCAACGTGGCTGCCGTGCCGGTTTCCTCCCGCCAATTGTCGGAAGTGGCGATCACGCTTCCGTCGGCGTCGATCAGTTGCACCACCGAATCGAGCGAGAAACTCGTGCGATCGCACGGCGATCCAGACCGGGGTGCCGGCGGTTGCCTGGAAACTGTAGACATCGCTGTCGTTGGCGCGATCCGAAGCGATGGAGCCGTGGACTTCGAAACCCAGCCGCAATACGTCATCGCCTCCCTGGGTGGTGGTGGCCAAAGCGCCAAGCGGCTGGGCGGTGTCGACCGTGCTGTTTTCGTCTTGCGAACCAGTTGCCGGTTCCGTTTCAACGGCAACGGCGACGTTGCTGTCGTTGCTGTACTGGTCCAGCGTGATGCCCTGCCAATCGCCCGGATTAGGAGCCGAGTTGTAATTGTCGTTGTTGGTATCGGTCACGAGCTTACCGGTTTTGGGATCGGCGCCGGCGCCGACAGTGTCGTCGCTAATCGAGGTAAGCACCACCGGATGGCCCGGCTGGCCCAGCACCTGCACCGTCCCGCCGACGCGATCGGTAATTTCCAGCAACGTGCCCGTGGCGGTAAGGCCGGCGTTTGTCGCGCTGAATTTGATAACCAGACTCTGGGTGGGACTGCTTTCCAGACGCAGACCGCCATAGGTGTCGAGATTGGGCACGACGATCTGGTCGTGGACCACGTGCACAATGTCGGTGTCGTCCCAGATGCCCTCGGTCGTCAACATGCCGCCGCGCACGAGCATGCCGTTGACGCTGTTGTCAGCCAGTTCGTTGCCCCGGACGAGCGGGCCGAAGTTGCCGGCGTACTGGGAGAGAACGTCCGCCGGGCCGGTGCTCCGTCCCCAATCGGGAACGCTCAGCGAATTGAGCGAATTGACGTCGATCGAGATTGCGGCCGCTGCGTTCGTGGTTCCATCACGGTTCTTGCTATTGTCGACAAAAACGTTGTTGGCAATCACCGGTTGAGCGAACTGGACGTAAATGATGCCCGGCTCGACGATCTGGCCGCGGCCGTTGCGATTGTCGTTCGCCGCCGCCGCCACCGCCGTGTTGTCGTGGAAGGTCGTGTTGGTGATGCGGACCGTGGCCTGCCGGATATCGACCGGAGCGAAGCGAGTGAAAGTCCCCTCGATGGAAACCTGTCCGCCGGCGTAGGCGATCTGGGCCTGGTCGATGCTGCCTTGCGACGTGGGGGCGAAATATAGCCCACCCCAGTCTTCCGGGCTGGGGGTAGTTGCATTGCCGTTGTTGTTCGTGGCGAACGTTCCACCGGCTCCGTACGTATCGTCGGCGAAGGAGGTGAAGATGATGGGATGGTCGGCGGAGCCCTCGGCAATCAACTGGCTACCCATTCCGACTTCGATGCTGGCGCCCCACAGTTTCACGACCGCGCCGGCGTCGAACATCACGGTCACGCCCTTCGGCACGTCCAACGAACTTCCGTCGGACAACGCCTTGCCCGAGGTGGCTGTGCCGATTTCGTACGCCATGTTGTCCTGGAGCGTCGACTGCAAGTTGCTGATGCCGAGACTGATTGTCACGTTCGGCCCGTCCACGTAGATCGTGTTGCCGCTGACGGTGGGCGTGGCGTCGAGGCCGCCGGCAGTCCTGCTCGGCTTCAGCGCGCTCAGTCCGTCCGGAATCCAACTGACCTTGTTGATGGCGTTGTAGATGTCGTTGACGATCGTTGCGGTGCTGTCGCTGGACTTGAACTGGATGCGGTTGTTGCTGCTGTGCCAAACGCCGTTGCTGTCGAATTCGAAGGTATAGGTGACGCTGCCGTCCGAAAGCGAAAACGTCTGGCCGTCGGTCGGCAAGTGTGCGGGATCGACTACGATGCCGTGTCCCTGGTTGTCGTTGGCGAAGTTGTTGGCGACGACCCGCACGATGTCGGTCTGCCCGGCCGCATAGTTCTTTGCGGCCGCGCTCGTCGCGTCGGAGATGTTCTTATAGGGATGGCCCGCAGTTCCGTCCGCAGTCGTCCCGGTAGCGGCTTTGTCGGCGAACAAGGTCCGGCTGGCCGGCTCGACGTTGAACCAGTAGTTGTACTGGCCGCCGGGCTGCCCGTCGCCGTCGCCGTCGCCGTCCAATGGGATCGATTGCGCGTTGACCAGTTGCGCGGTGACCGTGGGCTGCAAGTTCAGCCGCAACTGATAGGGTCCCTCGGTGGTGCCGCCGATGCCGCTGCCGACGACGTTCGGGTTGTACTGGTCGTTGCCGCTGGCGCTGACGCCGATGAAGTACGTCCCCTCGTCCAAGTGAAGCGAAATGAACGAGTCCTCGTTGTAATAGTTGTCGTTCCGGGCCAGCACGTTCCCCTTGGCGTCGAAGAGGATCAGTTCCGTGTTCAGCGGGCTGGCGTTGGCCATGCGCTGGGCAATGGTCTCGGCGCTGAAATCGCCGCCGCCCGCGCCGACCTGGAACTTGTACATGTCGATGTCCATGCTGTCCGGGCGGTAGAGATATTGGCCGCTGACGATGTCGCCGTTGCTGGGGAACGCGTTGTCCGAGCTGCCCAGCGCCGGCGCGGGAACGTTCACGTCCTGGTCATTCCCCGCAACTTCATTTCCCGCCAGATCGTAAGAGAAGTCGATCCCCAGCGCGTTTATGAGCAGTTGCATCGCGGCTCTCATGTACGACTGGATCGTACCCGTCGGACTTGTCATGTTCAAGGATTCGGGAGCGTCGAACGAGCGGTCATAGTTATAGCGGTTGTTAATCACCACCAGCGAGTCGCCGTTGGAATAAGTCACCTGTCCGCCAATGGGGCTTCCGTCGCCGGTAGCCTGGTTGGGATCGAGCACGCGAAGGTCGCCGGTAGCGATCGTGATGCCCTGATCGGCGGTCTCGACGAATTCGACGCCGAAATACTCGGTAACGCTTGACGCACCGGCGCTGACTTTGAAGACTTCGCCAAATGTTGGAAAACACCGGTGGCCGTGTAGGACAGAAGGTGTTCTGCCACGGTTCCGCTGGGGGACAATCGCACGTCTCCGCTCGGCGCATGAACAAGGGGGCGGCAGTGCGCCTGCCGCCCCCTCATTGTATTGTTCTCGACGAAGACGACAATCGTCTGCGGCTACTGCCGGGCCGCTTGCAGCGTTACGTTCGCGCCGCGGGCGATCTTGACGGCCATCTTTAGCACGGGGTCCACCGGGTCGTCGGTTGCGGGAATCTGGCCGTCGATCGGCTTGGCGACAACGTGCTCGCGGGGCATGGTGACGCGAACGTCGGGCTCGACGCCGATGCCGCTGTAGGGGTTGCCGTGCGGCGAATAGAACTTGGCGGTGGTCAGCCGCATTCCGGCGTTCGACTCGTCCAAGGGGAAAATCCCCTGGACCGAGCCCTTGCCAAAACTCCGCACGCCGACGATCGTTCCGCGGCGGTGATCGCGGATGGCCCCGGCGAAAATCTCGGCGGCGCTGGCGCTGTCCTGGTCGATCAACACCACCAGCGGCATCCGCCATTTGCCTTGCTCGTGGGCCGAATAGGTGTAGTCTTCCTGGGCGATTCGGCCGCGGGTCGAGACGATGATCCCGCGTTCGACGAAGCGATCGACCACTTCGACGGCGGAAACCAGCAGCCCGCCCGGGTTGCCGCGGACATCGACCACCAGACTCTTCATGCCGTTGCGGTGAAGTTTCCACAACGCGGCGTCGAGATCGCGGGCGGTCGTCTTCTCGAAGCAAGTGAGCTTGAAATAACCGACCCCGTACTCCTGGTCGATGATGCTCACCTGATCGATGCTGGGCACTTCCACGACGCGGCGGCGGACGCTCAACTGGCGAGGCGATTGGCCCGCGGCAGCCAGGCTCAGCGTGACGATGCTCCCGTCGGGGCCTTGCAGCAGGTTGGCGGCCTGATCGGTGGAGAGTTTTGCGGTCGCCTGCCCGTCCACAGCGAGGATTCGATCGCCGGCCCGCACGCCGGCCTCTTGAGCGGGACTGCCGGAGATCACGCGGACGATCGTCAGTCCGCCGTCCTTGGCTTTCAATTCCACGCCCAGCCCGACGAAGTTCCCTTCGATCTGGGCGTAGACTTCGTTGAGTTGATCCGGCGTGAGGTAAGCGGAATACGGATCGAGCGCGTTGGTGGCGCCGCAGAGACATTCGAGCACGACCACCGTCGGCGCGATGCCGAGGCGTTGCTCGGCCAGCCGGGCGGCCGCCGCCACAGCCTCCCGGGCGTCATCGCGGCTCATGATGCTTCGCGAGGCGATCATTCGCGGCAATTCGCTGCGGAAGGCCTCGATCGCAGGCGGACCGGCCTGTGGCGCGTTCCGCTCGACGAAGCGCGGCTCGCCCAACGCCATCGCGACGTTGTAGGCGCCGCGGTTCACCAAATCGCTCCAGCGCGGAACGTCGACGTAATGCGACTCGATTTTCAGCAATACCTGACTGTAAAGATTCAGCGCCCGTTCGAGCGACAAACGCCCGACCGATTCGCAGAAGCTTCGATCGGCATAGCGGCGTTCGAGGTCGTAGTGCAGCCGCGCGCTATCGAATCGCTGTTGCAGCGAAGCCTCTTTGGGATGCTGCCGCACGGCATCCTCGTAATGCGCCAGGGCCTCGCCCCAACGGCGCTGCAACTCCAATTGCTGACCGCGGTGCAGCAACTCGGTGATCTCGCCCTGCGGATCCGAGATGTTGATCGTCGTGGGGAACTGAGCGAGCGCGGGCCCCGCAAGCAGAATTGCAACCAGCGCAAGAGCCGCGCGGAGCCTAACAGAGTGGACCCATTGATTCATGATGTCGTCCGTCGTTGCCGAGGTTTGTCGCCGCAACCGGCCGGCGCGTCTCCCAGTGGCATGTTGGAAAAACGCCCGCGGTCTCGCGGCAACAGGTCAGGGTACAGTCAGAGGCGAGCAGGTCGGGAAGTGGGTCCGACTTCCCGACCTAAAGGAATGGTACCTCAGTCTTCCTCCGATGTCAAAAAAAATAAATGCGGGGGCAGCCGACAATCCGCTAGATTCGGCAAGGCCAAGCTTGTGTTGGTGGCGTGGCAACGCCTGCCGGTGACCCTGAGGCGAAAACGACCTGGGCGAACTTTGCCGAGAGAGGCTGCAAACGCCGGGAATGCGGAGGCACCTCCACCCGCAAAGGCGGTAATTTTTTTCTGAAAGGCGGGCGATCGGCGACAGGAGCCGCCTCCGACAAGGAGCGTCCTTGCCGCAGGCGAAATGCGGCGATTAAGTGTCGTCGGTTTTTGCCGCGTTTTTCCGCGCCAGAATCTTGCGGATCGACTCTTTGCTGGCGTTGCGGACCCGCCAGTTGCGGCTGGTCGCTCCCTTGCGGAGAAGCGGAAGGCTCTTTACGGTGCCGCAATCGCCCAGCAATTCGACCGCCGCGAGGCAGACGTCCGGATTCTGCGTGGGCGCGACGACAAGCAGGGCGTCTTCGGCCTCTTCGCCCATCTGCCGCAGCGCTTTGGCAACGTGTCGGCCGAGGAAGAAATCGCCCAATTTGGCCGCTAGCGCGGGGGCCGCCTTGGCGTACTTGATGTCGCCGAGGGCTTTGATGACGTGCTCGACCTCGGACGGCCGCGAGTCCTCGAGCATTTTCAGCAGGATTGGCCCGCTGTACTTGCCGCCCCAAATCACTAATCCCTTGATCGCCTCCTCCCGCAGCGAGGCGTGATCGTCCTCGACGAGTTGCTTGAAGGCCCTGGCGATCTTCTTCTTTTGCTCGGGAGTGACTTGCGACGGGGACGTTCGCAAGAGCACCCTGACGGCTTTGTCACGCTTAAAGAAGTTGTCGGAGGTGACCATTTCGGCCAAGCGGTCGTAATAGGCCGGATCGTTCGGATCGCCCCCCTCTTCCTCCTGCTGTCGCTCGGCCATCCGCTTTTCGGCCTCGGCGCGGGCTCTGCCCATTCGCTCGTCCGCTTCCTCTTGAGCTTTGCGGGACTTCTCCTCGTTCTCCTTCCTGGTGAGTTCCACTTCCTCTTCGATCGTTTCGGTCCGGGCGCCGAGCTTCAGCGGGTGGATTTTGATCTTCAGCAGCCGTTTCGGCTCGTTCTGCAACACCACGTCGCCGAAATCGATGGCGGCGGCAAGCGCCCTGAAGTCCTTGACCGGGCCGAGAACCACGTTCAGCGCGTCCTGGGATTTGATTTCGTAAAGCGTGGCGGTCGGGGCGAGTTGCTGGAGTCGCTCGCAAGCCTTGTTGGCCAGATCGAGCCGCATTTTGACAAAATCGACCTTCACGACCTCCTCATACCCGACTTTGTCGAGCAAGATCTTCGCATTCCGCGTGAACTGCTGCGGCTCGGCGACCGTGTCCATTTGGGAAGGCGGCGCGGCCTCATAGGCTCTCAGCGCGAAGTCGAGCGCGCGACTGTCGAACGTCTTCCAAAACTCCACGGGAAGGCCCGGAAGACTCTCCAGCCGTTCGCTTTCGTTGCGGACCCTGGAGATGGCGGTTCTCATCGACTCGATCGCTTCGGCGGCGGTTTTCACGTCGCTCGAATCTCCCTGCTCTGGCTGCTCACGCTGCGCGGCGGGCAGTTGGCTCACCAGTTCGCACAGCGAGGCAAACTTGCGATCCACCTTGTCGGTGGCTGCTCGGGCGGAATCTGCGTCGCGAATGCCCTGCAAGGCGTCGGCCAGTTCATTGGCGGCCGCGGCGATCGCGCGGTGTGTCTTTTCCGGCTCCGGCGTCAAGTCGAGATTGCAGCCGGCGACGGTTATGAAGAGTCCGATCCAACAGAGTTTCCATACGGCGTTCTTCATGATTCTCTCGCGATACGAACGTCTTGGCGACACGTGCTTGTCTCGATCACCTCTTCGTCGTCAACTGTTGCCAAGGGCCTACTTCATTCCCGACGGACGAGGCCGTTGCAGGGGGTCGCTGCCGATGAGGTTTTCCCATTCGCCATAGGCGGGGTTGGGCAGAATGAACCAGTTCTCGCCAAAGTGCCACGCTGCCTCGTCGACCCGCTCGAATCGGCTCTGAATCGCTTTGTTGTAGCCTTCGGCGCCTTCTTCGCCGCGCACCGTGGGCGCGATGAACATCTCCGAAAAATCGCGCAGATTGTCGCCGAAGAACAGCAACACGTTGTAATTGGCCGCAACCTCTTCGCGGCGTTGCGTCTTGTTCGGCGTGTCGGTTCTCAAGTGCAGGCGGTCCTCGATGCCATCGACGTTGATGCCGACGTGCTTCAGCGCCTTGATCGTCGACGAACGATATTGCTCGGAACGATTGGAGATATAGACCACCGTCGCCCCCATCGCCTCGGCCTTCTCAATGAACGGTTTGGCGCCGGGCACCAGCGCCACCCGGTCGGGATAGTCGCGTTCGTAAGCCATCCATTGGTCCTGGCTGTTCTCCTTGCCGCTTTCGTACAGATACGATTCATAAGCCGAGTTATCCAGCACTGTCTCATCGAGGTCCATCACGATTGCGGGTTTGGCCGGTTTTGCGGCCATCAACGCGGCCAGCCGCAACTGAGCCAAATGATACGTCTGGAGGCAGCACGCGCGATACTCTGCCGCCGTCTGCATGTAGAGATTTGCCCCAAGCCTCTCGCGCATGGTGTAAGGGATAGAGGCTCGCGGCGCAGCGGACTGGCCGGGGGCGGCGAATTGGATGGCGGCTGAGCCCAGCAACAAGCCAACGGCCAGACAAAAAGCATAACGCAGCATCAGAAACACTGAACGGTTCGCTCGCATTGTCGCAATCCTCCTTAGCTACTCCTATAATACAATATTGGACTAGGATGCAACAGGCCGGCCATTGCCCCGCGGCCGCCAAATGCTGGCAGTTGCGCATCATGCCCGCTGGATGCCCTCGCTTGCTTCGCATGGTGCGTTCGCGGCTCAGTCTCGAAACGGGTCCTCCAGCTTTTCGAGTGCTTTCGCTTGCTGCTTGGCGTAGTCTTGGTCGGCCGGCGACAGTTTTTCCAGGGGAACCTTGACGATGCGGCCGTTGGCTTTTTTCAACGCCACTTTGCCCGACTTTAGTTCAACGAAAGTCGCCTCGACCGTGACGGAGCCGACCGCGGCGTGCCAGGTTCGCATCGCCGCGGGGCCCGATGGTTCCGGCTTCTCGCCGCCTTCCTCGGGAGTTGAACGGTCTTCGGCCGGGGCATCGGCGGCAACTCCTGCTTCGGCCAAACGGTTTTCGATGGCGACGATGGCGGTTTCCACCTCGTGGACGTGATGCGGATGGGCGCGTGCCTCTCGCGCCAGGGCCGCAAGGGCTCGCTTGCCGCCGATCTCGGCCAGCACGTTGGCCGCAACGCCGCGCACCCAGAAATCGGAGTTCTCCAGCAAGGAGATTGCCGCCGGCTCGGCGACGGGGCCCATCGCCTTCATCGCAGTCTCCACTTCCCTTTGGTTATGGGCTGCCTGGGCGGCGGCGGCCTCGGCGGCGGCGGCAGTCTTAAATTTGCCCAACGCCGGAATGGCCTCGTTGCGAACCATGAAACTCGCGTTCCGGCTCCCTTCGATCACGGTCTGCTCGGCGTCCCGGGTGGCCCAAATCCGCAGCGCGGCCATCAACGCCGCCCGCGTCCATTCGTTCTTGTTCTTATACGCCGCACAGAGCGGCCGCGAGAATAATTCGAGCGGATACCTGGTTGGCATGGTCTTGCTCAATCGCCGGGCGGCGTCCTGCACGCGATGTTCGTCCGCCGAGCGGAGGTCCCTCAAGATTGATTCAGTTTCGCCGGGGGCCAGCGGTCTCGGCTTGTCGGCCGCGGCGCGGGCGGCGATCTCGGCTTTCAGTTTCGCCGACTGCTCCTCTTCCCTCCTCTTTTGTCCCGCCGCTTCGGCGTCGGTCATCAGCCGGTAGTCGAGCGTCAGCGGGATGTTGACCGCGACGTTCGATTCGTTCACGTGGATATCGTATTTCATCTTTTCCGATCGCAGCATGCCGAGCCTTCTGTCGAACACCAGTTCGCCGTCGCCCGACATGTCGATATGGGTGACCCCCTGTTCGGCGCGGTCCGCAGCGAGTATTTCTTGCCGATGCGGATCGAATCCTGGTCTTGACCGCCGACGGTGTAGTCGATGCGTTCCTTGGCGCCGCGGTTGGTTTCGCTGCCGCCGCGTCCGAACGGTCCGAAGAAGGGCGGCCCCGACGATTCGCTGCGCTCGATGACCCCCAACTCGCGCTCGATCGTCCAGGCCGGCTTCGCTTCGCCGGGAAACTGGTCGATCACCAACTCGACCTGGTTTCCGAGCAGCAGCGGGAGCCAGGGGCTCTCGCCGCGGCGGATGATCTTGCCCTGGCGGTCGAATGTCGTCTCTTGCGGCCTGATCGGCTCGCCGCGGCCGAAAAAGCCGGGAGGAGCGGGGATATGCGGAGGACCGAACCTGTGCGGCGGACGCGCGAAGGGCGATCCGATGCCGCCCGGCATGGCGTCGGCCTTAGGTTTCTTGGCGACGTGCAAATTCCCGTTGCACCTGAGCGTGAATTGTCCGTCGGTCGATGAGAGCACGTCATAGGCCAAGACCCCC
The DNA here is from genome assembly GCA_963823895.1 of uncultured Planctomycetaceae bacterium. Classification (GTDB taxonomy): domain Bacteria; phylum Planctomycetota; class Planctomycetia; order Pirellulales; family Thermoguttaceae. The sequence continues at coordinate 243,294 of CAWGNG010000035.1, read as the reverse complement.
TCGTGCGTGACGTCCTCGTCGGGCAACGTCGCCGCGATCTTCACGTTGTAGTAGTATTTCTCCCCCTTCTTGCAGCCATATTGCATTTTTGCATCGGCCGAAAGCGATGGCGTTGGCGCCACGGGCTGCACCACCCGCGCTTGCTGCGCCGTCGCCTCTGCCCGCTGCGGCGCATGGAGTGGCTTCGTCGCCATCGGTCCCGTGGGGGCGGTCGGCGTATTGCCGGCCAGCGCCTGCGACGATTGCCCCGGCCCGCGCAAGCCAGCAACCAACGCGCCAAACAACAGGACCGTGCCGATTACCGTCAAACGGCCGAGCGGCGAAACGGGATCGAAACGCACCGGGTTGCCGCGAAGCATGGCAATCCTCCGCAGAAAAGTGGTTCGCGTGGGAAGAAACGTCCGCGTCGGCCACGACAAGCGGCGGTCCTGCGTGAGCAACGCGATCTCGGCGATTGTCGACAGGTACTGCCGCGGACCGCCGGAGACGCTCGCCGCCGCGGCGTCGGCCGCCAACTCCTGCTCCAACCGCAGACGACTCATGAGCCAGTGCAGCAGCGGATGGTAGCAGTGGAGCATCAGCCCGAGTTGCCCGAAGAGCAATGCCACGGAGTCCTGGCTGCGTGCGTGAACGATCTCGTGCGCCAACACCGCTCGCCGCTGCTCGGGCGTCCAGCTCCGCCAATCGGCCGGCACCAGCACCACGGGCCGGCGCCAGCCGAGTGTGGCTGCGGTGGCCAAATCGCTCGACTCGCGGACCTCGACCGCCCGCAGGCAACCGAGTTCCGCCCGCAGCACGTCGATCAATTCCGACAGTTCAGCGTCCGACACCGTCTTGCTGCGGCGTTGCTGCCAGCGCGTGGCCGTTATGCCAAGAATAAGCCAGCCGAGGCCGCAGGTCATCGCCGCAAACAGCACAACCGCCACGACCGCCGGCCATCGCCATGTGCCATCGGCCTGGATGTTGGAGAGTTCCGCCATGAGCGCTCGCCACAACAATGCGGCACTCGACGGCCGAGGCTGCGTGACGGGGCCAGCCTTGAGGGGCTCGATCGGCTTTTCGTCGCGCCGGTTTTTCGCCGACGGCGACGCAATGGAAGGGGACGGAGGAGGTTGTCGCGACGAAGTTCTCGAAATCGTTTGCGTCTTTCCGACAACCTCCTCCGTCCCGCTTGCCTCCGCCGCTTTTTCCGTCGGCATGGGAGAATTGGCCAATGCGACGGCATGAGCCGACGACGCCGCGCCGTCGAATGGCCATCGCGGCCAAGGGCTCAGCGCGAGAAGCGACAGAACGACAACGACCGCCAGACTGCTGAACACCACGGGCGCCGCGGCGGCCGGACGCAGTCGCCGCACGAGCAGATAGAGCCCCGCAGCCAACACGCCAAGCAGCGTGATCTGGACGATGCACCACGTCAGCGCGATTCCAATTGCGTTCATGGCCGTTCTTCTCCGCGCTTAGGCAGCCGTTGGACGAGTGCCTCCAATGTGGCTCGCTCTTTGGCGGTCAGTTTGCGCTCTTCCAAGAGCCGGACGAGCAGTTGTTCGCGCGAGCCGCGGAAGACCCGATCGACCAGATCGCCCAACATATTGCGCGACACGTCTTCAAAACTGCGCACCGGGCGAAACTGGAACGGCCGCTCGCTGTTGGTCTGTTCGAGGAAGCCCTTGTCGGCGAGGATGCGGATGAGCGTGGCCACGGTTGTGTAGGCCAGTTCACGGCCGGATACCGCCAACTGGTCGCGGATTTCCGCCGCGGTCGCCAGACCGGCCTTCCAAAAGACGTGCATCACTTCCAGTTCGCGTTCGGTAAGCTCCTTGGCGGGCGGACGGGCCATCGCTAGTCTCCTTCTATGTTTGGTTACTTAGATTTGATTCCATAGTAGCACATTTCTTGCCGTCGTCAATACCCCCCGCTGTCTTTTCTTGAAAGAGGACGAAGAATCCGCAGCAGAACCCACCCCGGGGACGGGTTTGTCATGTGAGTTTTACGAAGAGTGGGAAAAGAGCGGGAAATATGATCGGCGCGGTAAGCAAGAGTCTACCTGCAAGTCCCGAAACGACGAAAACAAGGATTGTGGCGGTTGTGCCGCATTTGCCGCAGCAGGGAGGTATGTGGGGTGACGAAACAAGCGCCGAGGAACTGGCTGGTTGCTGTCGTGGCGATGCTTCTGTTGATCGCGCTGAGCGGATGCACCAGTTTCAGCGATTACATCCACAACGGCTTTAAGGTCGGTCCAAACTACTGTCCGCCCTGCGGTCCGGTGTCCGATCACTGGATCGACGACCGCGATCCGAACGTCAGCAGCGAGCCCCCCAACGATGCCGCGTGGTGGCGGACGTTCAATGACCCCGTGCTCGACTGTCTGGTGCAGACGGCCTATTGTCAGAATCTCTCGCTGCGAATGGCTGGCTGCCGCATTCTCGAAGCCCGTGCCCAGCAAGGCATCGCGGTGGGAACCCTCTTCCCGCAATCGCAGCAGGCCTTTGGCGACTACATGCGCACGAACTTGAGCAAGAACGCTCCCAACGCCACGCCGACGCTGAATTACGACGAATGGACCGTGGGCACCAATCTTGCCTGGGAACTGGATTTCTGGGGCCGCTTTCGCCGCGCCGTCGAGTCGGCCGACGCCACGCTCGACGCCGCGGTGGCAAACTACGACGACGTGCTCGTTCTGCTGCTCGCCGAAGTCGCCCAGCAATACACGAACCTCCGCACCGCCGAGCAGCGGCTGGAGTACGCGCGGAAGAACGTCGAGGACCAGCGCGAGAGCCTTCGCCTGGCAGACACCAAATTCCGCAACGGGGCGACGACGCGGTTGGACGTAACCCAGGGCCAATCGAATCTTTCGCAGACCGAAGCGATCATTCCGCCGTTGGAAGCGACCCGCCGCCAGGCGGCCAATCAGCTCTGCATCTTGATGGGCATGCCGCCGCGAAACATCGAGGCGATGCTGGGAGCGCGGACGATCCCCTTGGCGCCGCCGTGCGTGGCGGTCGGCATTCCCGCCGATCTGTTGCGGCGCCGCCCCGACGTTCGCCGCGCCGAGCGCCAAGCGGCCGCGCAGAGCGCGCAGATCGGCATTGCCGAGGCCGAATTGTATCCCCACTTTTCCATCACCGGCTCGATCTACCTCGATGCGGCCAACTTCCGCGATCTGTTCGATCCGCGCTCCTTTGCCGGCAACGTTGGGCCGACGTTCAACTGGAACATCCTGAACTACGGGCGGCTGGTCAACAACGTTCACGTTCAGGAAGCCCGCTTCCAGCAACTGGTTCTCAACTACCAAAACACGGTGCTGCAAGCGAACGCGGAGGTCGAGAACGCCCTGATCGGTTTCTTGAAGGCCCAGCAGGCGGTGAAGTACCTCGCGACCAGCGCCGACGCCGCCACGCAATCGCTCGACCTGGTGCGGCTCCAGTACAAGGAGGGGCAAACCGACTTCAATCGGGTGCTGAGCGTCGAGCAACTCTTGACGCAGCAGGAAGACCAGTTGGCGGTGGCCCGCGGCAGCGTCGCGCAAAACCTGATCCTGGTATACCGGTCGATTGGCGGCGGCTGGCAGATTCGCTGCGCGCCCCCGCTGCCGATGCCGCCGTCAGCGCCGCCGCCGGCCGAGATCGTTCCGCCGCCCGCCGCAACCCCGAACGTCCCGCTCCCCCAACCGCCGGCAGCGCCGACGCCGTAGTCGGACGTGGGACGTGCTAACCAACATTTCTCAGCACGCGGGGAAGACGGGCGACACCGTGTCCGGTGGGGCAGACATTCCTATCTGCCAGATGTGCCGCCCTTTCTTGTGGCAGACAGGAATGTCTGCCACACCGTGGTTAGAAATGCGCTCTAAATGAGCGAGTCCAATTCCTGCACGAGTTGTGCGAAGTGATCCAGCGCGGCATCGACGCACTGCGGCTTTTCCAGGTCCACGCCGGCGCCGCGGAGCAGGTCGAGCGAGTCCTTCGAGCAGCCGCCTTTTGGTTGAATCGAAGGAACGGGAAAAGGAAGGATGTGCTAGGAAGCGATCTTGCCGGCAAGTGTGCGGGCGAAGTCGGCCGCGTGCCGCCGAACGTCTTCGCCGAGCGCGTCGGGCTCGGTGCAATTCGGGACCAGCCACGTGCCGGCCAGCCGGGCGCGCAGCAGCCCGACCATGTGATGGAATCCGCGAAAGACAAGATCGGCGTTGTCGATCCGATCGCCGCCGGCCGTCAGCAGCAGCGCCATCCCCTTCCCGTTCAGCCGCGGCAGATCGGTCCGCGGCCCCTCGAAGTCCATCAGACAGTACGTTCTATCGATCAGCGCCTTGATCTGCGCCGGATACCCCCAGCAGAAGACCGGGGCAGCCAGGAGCACGAGGTCCGATTTCGCCATCCGCTCGAATAGTCCGACGGCGTCGTCCTCGACAGCGCAAAGTTTTTCCGTGCCCCCCTTCTTACAAACGAGGCACTCGCGGCAGCCGCAGACCTTGTAGTCGAGGATTTCGATGTGATCCACGTCGTGTCGATCGGCGCGGAACTGCTCCTCGACCCACCCGAGCGCCCTAGCGGTGTTGCCGCGGCGTCGGGGGCTCCCCAGAACGGTCACGATTTTCATGATTCGGCTTCCCCGGAGTCGAAAGACAGGCAGGGGCGGCCGAAGCGGCGACCGCCCCAGAGACCCCAGGATACCCGCCGACAAGCCCGTTTACCAGCCGATCCCCAGCGACAGCCCGCGGCTTCGATAGTAGAAACCCGCGGCCGGCACAGGAGCATAGTACGGGTAGCCACAGCCGTACATCGGCGAATAGTACAGCGGCTGCGGATAAACCACCGTGGGAACGGGTGCGACCGGAACCACGACTCGCGGCGCAACGTAAACCCGCGGATGGACCACCACCGAGCCGTGATAGGCGTGGTGGTACTGGTTGTGGAAATAGGGATTGTGTGCCTGGGCTTCGCCAACGGCCACGCACAGGATTCCCAGCACCGTCAAGACACATGCAACTCGTCTCATGGCTCGATTCCTTTCAGATTTGGGGGAAATTCGTGTTCTGTTTATCCCATACGCACCGGGCGTGCCAATCGAACTGAGAGTAACGCACAACCCCTTGCGTATCAATATGATACAGTGTCAGCGACGCTCAAGATGGGTCTCCACATTCTCGCGGAAATGCCGTCACATTGATTTCAACTGTATCAAGGCGGCGACAGGCCGCTGTAGGAGGCGACTCCTGTCGCCGATTCCGGGTGTAGGGCAGAAGCAATCGGCGTCTGGAGACGCCTCCTAATGGGTTTTGACAAACAGATTCGGTAGTAATCACGTAAAATGCAGCGATTGGGCCAGTTGACCGTTGCCGAGCAACCCTACGTACCGCAGAAGCTGTTTCGAGCCGCGGGCGAATTGCTCCAGGAAGTCGGTGACGCGCTGGTGCAAGGCGGGCCAGTCGTTGGCCAAACGGTGCATTTTGAGGATTGTCTCCTTCAGCCATCGCCATAATTTTTCGATCGGGTTCAGCCAGGGGGCGTAAGTCGGCAACCAGATTGGCTTGATTTGAGGATATGCCCCCACGGCCGTGAGTACGTCGGGATGAGTATGGATCGACCAATTGTCTTGAACGACGTAGATCGTCTTGGCGCGAGCGTAAGTTTTCGCGATCCGTTCATACATCTCGATGACCTTGGCTCGACCGATAATGTAGTTGTCCACGTAGGTCACTTTTCCGCTGCAGGCGTTCAGGCCGCCGATCACGCGCCACAGCCCATTGTTGGACTGTTGCCGATCCGCTTGCGGTGGAGCCGCGGGCGGGGCGGCAGCCCAACTCGGCGCCGGCTCGGGCTGTGGGGGTGGGGGGTTTCCGGGTGGGGGGAGAGGGAGGGGGGGGAGAGGGGAGGGGGGAGGAAAGGGGGGAGGGGGGGGGGGAGGGGGGAAGGAGGAAAGTGGGGGGGGGGGGGGGGGGGGAGGGGGGGGGTGGGGGAGGGGGGTGGGGGGGGGGGGGGGGGGTGGGGGGGGGGGGGGGGGGGGGGGGGTGGGCGGGGGGGGGGGGGGAGGGGGGGGGGTGGGGGGGGGGCGGTTGTGGGGGGGCCGGAGTGGGTGGGGGAGGGGGTGGGGGGGGGGGGGGGGCGGTGGGGCGGGCGGGGAGCGGCAAATAGGAGAATGGGGGAGGGGGGGGGAGAGGGGCTGGGGTTTTTTGGGGCCGTTTTGGGCCCGGGGGGGGGGTGGAGGGGGGGGGCGAGGGGGAAATGGGGTTGGGGGAGAGAGTTTGGGGGGTGGGGGGCGCGGGGGGGAAGAGGTGTGGAGAGGGGGGGGGATTTTTTTGGGGGGGAGGTAGGGGGGGGGGGGGGGGGGGGGGGGGGGGAGAGAGGGGGGGGGGGGGGGGGGGGGGGGGGGTGTTTGTGGGGGGGGGGGGGGGGTTTTTTTTTTTTTTTGGGGGGGGGGGGGGGGCGGGGGGGGGGGGGGGTTGGGGGGGGGCCGCGGTGGGGGAGGGGGGGGGGGGGGGGGGGGGGGGGGGGGGGGGATAACCCAATGCGCGAGGTTGCCGCTTGGGAATCCACACGAAACACCGCTCGATGCCGCATCGACTGGCGTTTCACTACAGCCAACGCCCGAATCAAACTCAAACGCCTCTACCCGTCAATTCAGGTCGGTTGAGGCACAGACGGCGTACCCCATTTCGTCGATGAACAGCAATGTCGTTTCCTGGGGGTTGCGCCGCTGCTCGCAGGCATCGTTTCAGTTTGGCTACCTTGCTTCGATACTGCGGATCCGGGCTAAAATGCTGGACCCGACCCGAACGCAATTTCACTCCCAGTTTGCGACGGAGCCACCGCCACACGCCACTGAGCGTGTAATTCTGGATCGTCTTAATGCTGGCGCGAATGGTCCGCAACGTCCAGCGGCTGGGCGGCGGACCAGCGGCTGTCGGCATCGCCTCGCGGCGAGCTTCCTCGCCGGGGCCTTGCCGCAGCCGCTCCAACACCTGTTCCCGCTGCTCGAAAGGGACGGCGACGGCTGCCTCCCTGCCGCCGCCGCAACAGTCCTTCGATCCCGTGTTGTTCATAGCAATCCAACCAATGGTACACGGTGTCAGGATCTCGCGGTCTCAGTAGTCCCTGAGTCGCTACCGCATGAGGCGATTGGCCGTCGGCGACCTTCAAGATCGCCGCACACCGTTCCCGCACGTCCGGACGCCGATCATGGTTCCGATACTCGACCAACGTCCTGCGCTGAGCCTGTGAAAGTTTCAAAGTTCGCTGGTACATGACGATTCATCCTCCCTTGCGAAGTTACTCCATGGACCCTCCTTTCAATTACTCTCAAGCAACGCCGCCAAAGGCAACCACAAAATGCGCCTGCTAGCAGTGGTGTGCTAGCACAATACCTTGAATTCACTACCGATTTTGGCTGTCAAAACCCATCAGAGAGAACTCGGGCCCGGCCAGTCGATTGACCCGTCCCCCGCTGGCGTCTAAGCTGAAATTCTATGAAGTACCGGTTCACATTGATCGCGGCGATCTTCCTTGTCATTGCCGGCAGTCTGGTGGCGCAGCGGCAAATCGACGCGCCGATCAAGTCCCAGGCATTCCCCCGCTGGCAGTGCGGGAGGATCGTCTCGATGGCCCCAAGCCTCACCGAGACGCTCTACGCCCTGGGGCTTGGCGATCGCGTGGTGGGCGTGTCGCGAGATTGCCACTACCCGGCCGAGGTCGAGAACGTGCAAAAGACCGGCAACGTCGGCGGCTACTACGACCCCAACCTCGAAGCCATCGTGGTCCTGAAGCCCGACCTGGTAATTATGCTGGAGGAGCAGGCCCAGGCGTTGCCGAACTTCGAGAAACTCGGCCTGGAAACGCTCGTGGTGAATCAGCAAACGATTAAGGGGGTGATCGAGTCGTTCCGCGTCATCGGCGGCAAGTGCGGCCGGGGGCCCGAGGGGCGGCGGATGGCCCACGACCTCCAGGAGCGGGTCGATCGCATCTGTCGGCAGACGCAAAATCTGCCCCGCCCCCGCGTGCTCTTCGTGCTCGACCGCATCCGCGGCTGCGGCCATCTCGCCGATCTTTACGTCGCCGCCGACGACAGTTATATCGATACGATGATCGACTGGGCCGGCGGCAAAAACGCCTATTCGCGGCGAGGCGTTCGCTATCCCGTCGTTTCGACCGAAGGGATCATGAGCCTCAACCCCGACGTGATCGTCGATCTGGTGCCGCCGGGCGTGGCGCAGCAACTCGGCCGACAGCGGCTGCTCGACGACTGGAACGACGCGAAGGGGGTGACGGCCGTGAAGAACGGCCGCGTGCTGATCTTCGCTCAGGACTACGCCTACGTGCCCGGCCCGCGTTTCATCCGCTTGGTCGAGGATTTGGCCCGGCAGCTTCACCCCGACGTGGACTGGAGCGATGCGCAACCTCAACACTAACATCGTCCTCGAAGCCCGCAAGTTCTCGTGCCGCATCGGGGGCAAGCCGATATTGCGCGACGTCTCGTTCCAGATTCGCCGCGGCGAGTACGTCTCGATCGTCGGTCCGAACGGGGCGGGCAAAACGACGTTGCTGAAGGCATTCGATCGGATGATGATCGGCGAAGTCTCCGGCGAACTCGACATCTGCGCTATTTCCTGGCGGGACTGGAAGCAATCGGACTTGGCCAAACTGGCGGCGTTTGTGCCGCAGGCCGACAGCCGCGCGATGCCCTTCACCGCCGAGCAATTCCTGCTGATGTGCCGCTATCCGTACATGAGCCCCTTCGCCACGATACGGGCGAGCGACCGCAAGGTGGTGCGCGAGGCGATGGTCGGCACCGGCACCACGGCCTTCGCCGATCGCCGCATGGACACCTTGAGCAGCGGCGAGCGGCAGAAGGTCTACATCGCCGCCGCGTTGGCCCAGGGCGCCCACATCTGGTTGTTGGACGAGCCGACCACCTTCCTCGATTATCACCACCAGGCCGACATCCTCTCGCTGGTGGCGCTGGCCAATAAGGAGTTCGACGTAACGGTGGTGGCGGTGACCCACGATCTGAACCACGCCGCGTTGGAGAGCGATCGGATCATCGCGTTGCGCGAAGGGGAGTTGGCGTTTTACGGCACGCCCGATCTGATTATGAAGCCGGACGTGCTCGAGCGCGTTTACGGCGCATCGCTGCTGCTGGTCGATCATCCCATCTCGGGCCTGCCGATGATCGTGCCGCGGATGACACCCGAACAGGACAAGGAGTTGGCCAAGTGGCGAGCGAGCTCACAAGAGAAGATGAAATAGGTTTCGGCTGGAAGCTCGGCGTTTTCGCGGGCCTGGCGGTGCTGGCGCTGGCCTGGGCGCCGTTCTGGGGCATCGACCACATCCCCCTAAGCGCGCTGTGGGGCGACGTGGACGATTACGCCAAGGCCGACGTGCTCTGGAAACTGCGGATTCCGCGGGTGCTGATGGCGTTTCTGGCCGGAACCGCGTCTCCACGAGCGGCATGGTCTTTCAGGCGATGTTCCGCAACCCACTGGCCACGCCGTACACGTTGGGCGTCTCCAGCGGCGCCGCCCTGGGCGCGGCCGTCTCGATCGAGTTCGGCTGGACTTTCGCATTCTTGGGGCTATCGAGCGTGTCGTTGGCGGCCTTCGCCGGGGCCGTGCTCTCGATCGCCCTGGTCTATCTGTTGACCGCCCGCAGCCGCTACGGCTCGTCCGCCGCCACGATGCTCTTGGCCGGCGTGGCGATCTGCTTCTTCTTCTCCAGCCTGATCCTCTTCCTGCAATACATGACCGATCTGAGCAAGTCGATCCGCATGTTGCGCTGGACGATGGGCGGGTTCGAGGCGATCGTGCAGTTCCGCGATTTCTGGGGCGTGTTTCCTTTCGTGGCCTCCGGTTGCTTGATCGTCTGGTATCTGCTGCACGAATTGAATCTGCTGGCGACCGGCGAGGAGTTCGCCTTCAGCCGCGGCGTGAACGTGAACCGGACGAAGCTGCTGTTGTTTCTGAGCGTCTCATTGATGGTCGGCGCGGTCGTGGCGCTGTGCGGCCCGATCGGATTCGTTGGGCTGATGGCGCCCCATATCTGCCGGTTGATTGTCGGCCCCGATCATCGCCGGCTCTATCCGGCGGCGTTGCTCTTCGGCGGGGCGTTCTTGGTGATTTGCGACACGGCGTCGCGAGTGGTGATGGCCCCGACGGAGTTGCCGGTCGGCATCATCACGGCCCTGCTGGGCGGCCCGTTCTTCCTTTGGCTTCTTCTGGCCCGCCGCGAGGATTTCGGGCCGGTATGACAGTCGCAATCGTCGGCGCGGTGAGCGGGTGCCCTTCGGCCCTTCCAGCGTTCGCCCCCGTCAATCTATGAACAGCCGCGGATTCACCTTGAATCGGGCGGACAACGTTCGCACGTGATCCACGGTCATCGATCGCTCGCCGCGGAGAATCTTCGATCCCATACTCGGATGAACGCCCAGCAACCGGGCCAGATCGGAGGCGTTCATGTCGTTTTCCTGCAAGAGATGCTTGAGCGAATCCAATGCGCTGAGTTGCGACGTTTCAATGGAATGCCGATCCGCTTCGTAGGCATCCACCAGTTGCACGAGCGTTTCGAGATACAGGGCTTGCCCCTTCGTCAATTTGCCGGCGGCCATCAGTCGATCGATGATTTCCAGCATATTCTCATAGTGAACGTCGTCCATAATCGCCTGCGGCGGCGCCATCCGCACCAGTTCCTCAAACCGCCCCGGCAGCGACTTTCCAATATGTCTGGTTTTGGGCATGGCTTAGTCCCTCCAATTCCCTTCGTCGTATTCTCTGTGCGTCAAAACCGCCCGGACGTTGACAAGTTGATAATCGTAGCGAATGCGAGCAATCAAACGGTACTTGTTGCCGCCAATGTTGAAGAGGGTAAGCGTTTCGCCCGCTTCGGTCCGCACGCCGTCGGCATGGGGATAAGTTTGTCGCACATCCTGGAGGTTATTCCAGCGAGCCTCGATCGCAGTCTTGTACCACTGCGGCAGCGGCCGCTCGGCATCGGGAAATCGACGCCAGAAGTCCCGCAGCAACTTCAAGCTGATGACTCGCATTGAGACATTTTGTCTCACTTTCAGTTGTCTGTCAAGAGCGGGCTCTGGAAGCGACGAAAGATCGCCCACTCCCCCTCCCCCGTGCAGACGGTTGCCTAGCGGGCGTTTCTGACCTATATTTTAACGTTTCTGAGTGTGCGCGAAAACGCGACGTAAACCGGTTGTATCGAAGACCCGTTGAAAGGAGTATTCCGATGAAGAGCATCCTTGCCGCAGTCGCCGTGGTTCTGTTCCTGGGTTCGACCGCCTGCGGGCACTGGTACGTGGGACCGAGGGCCGTCTGCTATCCGGCCGCGGTCTACGCCTACCCGGCCCCGGTGTACGCCTATCTGGCGCCAGTGTATGCCTATCCGGCGCCGGTCTATCCCTATCGCGTGCCGGTGACGGCGTATCCTTACGTCGCCTACTCTCCGGTTGTGGCGGCGCCGGCCGTTGTGCCCGCAGCCGTTTGGTACGGACCGCCGGGAGTGGTCGTTCGCAGCAAGGTCTACATCCCCGGCCGTCCCGTGCGAAACGTCGTCAGGGCGGTGGTGCCATAACCGTCGCTTTATCGACTGAACGTTTTCTGGTATCCTGACGGTATGAAACCACTGATTTCACGGACGGTTGGACGATTCGGGCTGGTATTGGTCATTACCGCGTGGTTGACGGGCCACGTCACGGCGGGTGTCGAAGAAGCAAAGCCCGCCGCCCCCGCGTCAAAGCAGCCCGCCTCGGCTGAGCAAATCGCCAAGCTCGTCCGCCAGTTGGGCGATAAAGACTACTACGTGCGGCAGCGGGCGCAGGATGAACTGGCCCGACTGGGGCTCGATGCCATCGAAGCACTCGAAGCCGCCACCACCGACGACGATGCGGAAGTCGCCGCCCGGGCGAGATACCTGCTGCGGCTAATGCGGATCGAGTGGACCGTCGAGAGCGATCCGGCGGAAGTCAAGAAGTGCCTGCACGATTACGAGAATCTGGACGCCCGCTCGCGGGAGACGCGGATGCGGATGCTGGCCGGTCTCCCCGACGCCAACGGTGTCGCCGCGCTGTGCCGGCTGGTGCGGTTCGAGAAGTTGTCGCAACTCTCGAAGACCGCGGCCACGGCGTTGCTCTTTCGCGGCAAGGGTGCCACTCCCCCCTGTCCCGCCGCCGTCGAGGCCATCCAAAAGAACCTGCAAAGCTGCAAACGGCCCGGCGCCGTTTGGCTCTTGACCTGGACCCGGCTGGCCGCCGATCCGCAGGCGGCAATGGCCCGGTGGCGAAAACTCGTGGCGGCCGAGTCGGCCGCGCTGCGGCAGACGCCCGAGGAGAGCAGCCCGGAGATCGTGGCCCATCTGATCCGCTTTCAGGTGGCTTGGCTGCGGAAGCTCGGCAAGAACGACGAGGCGATCACGGCGATCGGCCAACTGGCCGACCTCGAACTGGGCGACTCCCAGTCGGTGGCCGAACTGCTGGGGTGGCTGATCGACCAGAAGGCGTGGAAGGTTGTCGATAAGCTGACCGAGCGGCTTGGGCCGCGGTTCGCCGCCGAGCCGGTGCTGCTCTACTCGCTGGCCCAGGCGTGCGCCGAGCGCGGCGAGAAGAAGCGGGCGGAGGAGACCGCCCTCCGCGCGTTCCACCTGCACCCCGGCAAGCAGGAGGACGAGTTGGTCCACCATTGCGCGGTGGCGGAGCAGCTCCGCGACCGCGGCCAGTTCGCCTGGGCCCGCCGCGAGTACCAGCACGTGATTTCGCAAGGCAGCGAGGAGGACGAACTGGCGATCATGTCGCGGCTTTACCTCTCCGAGATGCTCCACGAGCAGGGGCAGGATCTCGACGCCGCCGGCGTGCTGGAAAAACTCGTCCGCGTCATCGACGCCGGCAAAGTGACCGAAGCCATGCTCCCCGGCCGCGAAATCCGCGACGTTCGCTCGCGGCTCCCCTATTTCCACGCCTGTCATTGGGAGGCGAAAAACGACGCGGCAAAGCAGCGCGAATATCTCGAAAAGGCCCTCGAAGCCAACCCCGAGGACATCGACGTGTTGATCGCCTGCTACCACCTGCCCGGCACGACGGCAGCGTACCACAAGAAGATCGTCGACCTGGTGGAAAAGGCCGCGGCGAAGCTGCACGGGGCGATCGCCCTCGATCCCGACAGCCCTTCGATGTACAACCAGTACGCCTGGCTGGTCGGCAACACCGAGGGGGACTTCGACGAGGCGCTGCGATGTTCGCGGAAGTCGCTGGAGTTGCAGCCCGAGGAGGGGGGCTACTACGACACGCTCGCCCACGTCTACTTCGGCAAGGGCGATTACGAGAACGCCGTCAAGTATCAGACCAAGGCCGCGCAGCTCGATCCCCATTCCGGGCTGATTCTCAAGAAGCTTGACGTCTTCCGCAAGAAGCTTGAGGAAAAGAAGAAAAAGAACTAGGGTGGCAACACTCCGTTTAGCCAGGAGCCAGCGGCGACGGGGCTGTACGAAATTTTGTGTCAAGCGATGTGGCACGGCCATCTTGGCCGTGGTTTTTCACGGGCTGGAAGCCCGTGCCACAAAATTCTGTACAGTCCCGCGGCGACGGTGTTTGCAGGACGACCGGCGCAGTGCCGCGTATCAGAGAATGTGGTGGGGCTGTGCTGCGCTTGACCCACCCTACTTTTTGCTTTCATGGAGGAATCGACATGAAGTCGCTTTCCGTGCGTGGCGCCGAACTCCATTGCATCGATTGCGGCCAGGGGCGGCCGATGCTGTTTGTACACGGTTTTCCCTTGGACCACACGATGTGGGCCGCCGAGATCGACGCGCTCTCTCGGCAGTGTCGTGTGATCGCCCCCGATCTGCGCGGCTTCGGCTCGAGCTTCGTCCGCAGGGCGGGCGGGACACCCACGCTCCCGTTCACAATGGAGCAGTTCGCCGACGATCTGGCGGCGCTATTGGATGCTCTGGAGATCCGCGAGCCGGTTGTATATTGCGGGCTGTCGATGGGCGGATACATCGCCTTTCAATTCCAGCGGAAGTACGCCGAGCGGCTGCGGGGGCTCGTGCTTTGCGACACTCGTTCGGTCGCCGACACGCCGGAGGCCGCCACCGGCCGCCGCAGGATGGCCGAGCGTGTGATGAAGGAGGGCCCGGGTTTCGTGGCCGAGACGATGCTGCCGCGGCTCTTCTGCGAGGCCACGCGGCGACAGCGGCCGGAGATGGTCGAGGCATTGCGGCGGGTGATTATGGCCAATTCGCCCCAGGGCATCGCCGCCGCGGCTCTCGGAATGGCCGAGCGGCCCGACATGACGGCCTCACTCGCCGAGATTCGCTGCCCCACGCTGGTCATCGTCGGCCAGGAGGACGCGATTTCGCCGCCGACGGAGATGCGCGGCATCGCCGCGGCAATCCCGGGTGCCGGGTTCGTCGAGATTCCCGTCGCCGGCCACATGGCGCCGTTAGAAAACCCCGCCGCCGTCATCGCCGCGATCGTCGAGTTTCTGGCGACGCTGTAGGAGGCGACTCCCGTCGCCGACTGCGCTGAACGTTGGGGTGGCAGTTGCGCTGCCGCCCCCGAGAACTGCGGCGTTACCAGGGGGTGGCAGTGCAACTGCCGCCCCAACATGCCTAGAAATCCGCGTTGCCCGGCGTGCGGGGGAAAGGGATCACGTTGCGGATGTTCGCCATGCCGGTGATGAACAGCAGAATGCGTTCGAGCCCCAGACCGAACCCGGCGTGCGGCACCGTGCCGTAACGCCGCAAGTCGAGATACCACCAATAACCTTGGGGATCGAGCCCCTGCTCTTTCATTCGCTCCTCCAACACGTCGAGCCGCTCCTCGCGCTGGCTGCCGCCGATGATCTCGCCTACCTTCGGCACCAACACGTCCATCGCGCGAACCGTCCGCCCATCGTCGTTCACCCGCATGTAAAACGGCTTGATCGTCCGCGGATAGTCGTAGAGGATGACCGGCTGCTTGAAGTGCTTTTCGGTGAGGTATCGCTCGTGCTCGGCCTGGAGGTCGTTGCCCCAGGCGACGGGAAACTCGAACGTCTCGCCCGACTGGGTGAGCACGTCGATCGCCTCGGTGTAGGAAACGCGGAGGAACTCGCTGGCGAGGATGTGGCGGATCGTCTCTAAAACGGTCTTGTCGATGCGGTCGTTGAAAAACTGCATATCCTCCGGGCATTTTTCCAGCACGTCCGTGAAGATACGTTTCAGCAGGCCCTCGGCCAGTTCCATGTCGCCCCAGAGATCGCAGTAGGCCACCTCGGGCTCGACCATCCAGAACTCGGCCAGGTGGCGGGGCGTGTTGCTGTTCTCGGCGCGGAAGGTCGGGCCGAAGGTGTAGGTCTTGCCCAGCCCGCAGGCGAAAATCTCAGCTTCGAGCTGCCCGCTCACGGTCAGATAGGCCGGCCGGTTGAAGAAATCGAGCGAGAAATCGACTTCCGCCTTGCCCGACGTTTGTGGTGCAGCCGTCTCGGCTGCCTGGGCAGGCGGGACGCCTACACCACAAGAAGCAGGCGGGACGCCTACACCACCGGAAGCAGGCGGGACGCCTGCACCACAACGCTTCGGCACGTTATTCAGGTCGAGCGTGGTCACTTGGAACATCGCCCCGGCCCCTTCGCAATCGCTGGCGGTGATGATCGGCGTGTGGACGTAGAGGAATCCGCGTTCCTGGAAGAACTGGTGGATCGAGTTGCACACGCAATTCCGCACCCGGGCGACGGCGCCGAAGGTGTTCGTTCGCGGCCGCAGGTGGGCGATCGTGCGGAGGAACTCGAACGAGTGCCCCTTCTTCTGCAACGGATACGTTACTACGTCGGCCATGCCGTACACGGTGACGGCGGTGGCCTGCACTTCGGTCGCCTGCCCCTTGCCCGGCGAAGCCTTGACCAGCCCGGTGACGCTCACGCTGCAACCGGGCGAGAGCCGCTTGATTTCCGCTTCATAGTTCGGCAGCCCCGCTTCGGCCAGCACTTGGATATTGCCGAAACAGGAGCCGTCGTTGATTTCCAAGAAACTGAAGCCGGCCTTCGAGTCGCGGCGCGTGCGGAGCCAACCTTGCAAAATCACTTCGCGGCCAACGGCGTCGGGCAAACGTGCGGCGGCAACCGAGAGGATGTCGGGCATGATGGGAGGGGCTAGGGGCTAGGGGTCAGGGACCAGAGGTCAGGGTTCGGCGTTTAGCCGCCGCGTCCACGCGGCGTTCCTTGGGGACCGGGCGGTTCATCGCCCACTCCACCCGCTGGTTTCTTCCGGATTCTTCTCGCTCCGCAAGAAGCGATGCGTGCAAGTCGCCGATTATACCAGAGGCGATGGGCACTGCCAGCACACCCTTTGCCTGCCGAGGTGATGCCAATTCAGTCATCACTCTTCGCGCTACGGCCCGTCCTTTGCCGCGCATCGCTGCAAATAAGCGATGCTCTCCCGCGCGAGCCGCTCGGGGCCGGCCGAATAGTCGGTGGGCTCGACGGAGACCCAGCCGCGATAACTGATCTCGGCCAGCGCCTTCATGATCGGCACGAAATCGAGTTTGCCGAAGCCGGGGCCCTGGCGGTTGGGATCGTTAGCGTGGAAATGGATGAACTGCTTGCGATACTTGTGGATGATCTCGGGGATGGGCGTCTTCTCGGTCGACATTGCTTTGCAGTCAAGGTGCAAGCGGCACGTGGGCGAATCGACCAGGCTGACCAACTCCATCCCCTCGGCGGCGGTCGTCAGAAAATTGGTCTCGGCGGTGCTCAGCGGTTCCAGCCCTACGACCACGCCGGTCTTCTCCAGCGTCGGCACGGCGGCGTGCAGAACCTCGGCGGCGAACTTCATGCCTTGTTGTTTCGTCATGCCGGGGGCGAGACTCCGCTGCTGCGGCGAGCCGAGGACCATGATCCGTCCGCCGAGATCGGCGCATAGATGGGCAAGCTCGCCCAGGTATGCGGCCGTCTTGCGGCGCACGGCCGCATCGGGGCTCGTCAGGTGGAAGCCCTCGGTCTTGGCCAACAGCCAGTGCAGGCCGACGACTTCCAGCCCGGCGTGCTTGGCCTGTTGCCGCACGTCGGCCCGCCGGGCGGCCGAAATCTTGTCGGCGTAGGCCGCCATCGTGAACGGCGCGATCTCGACGCCAGTGTAACCGCACTTGGCGGCGAACTCGAATGCCTTCGCAAACGGCCAATCGCCGAAGACTTCGTTGCAGATGGCGTACTTGAACTTCGGCACGGTGGCGTCCTCCGCCTCGGCCTTTTGTGCAATAGATGGAAAGAAATTCGCCGCAGCGCCGAAACCGGCCGCTTTGGCAACGTTCGCAAGAAGCTGACGACGGGTGAGCATGGCGAATACCTGGTCAAATCCCGAGTTTCCCACGCGCTTCGTGAAGCGAGATGCCTTGCCGACGATCCTTGGCTTCCAAGAGCCGATGTCTCATCGTTTCGCTTTTGAGCAGGTGGGCGGTCTCGATTTCCGCTTCGATCTCGCGCCAGATCGCCATCGGCACAACGACGCCCAGCAGGTTGCCGGCAAGATCGGTGAAATACTTGACTTCACTCGTATCTACCATGTGGACTCTCAGCCCGCGCAAAGGCGGCGATCACGAGCGACTCTTTGCGATCCGACTCTGTGCATCTATTATACACTCTTTGGCGCGAGAATCACGACTCCTGGCGGACGGCGCAAACGAGCGCTTCCCTTCGGGGCGCGGCTAAACTATCGGGAAACCCTATTCCTCGGCTGCGGGGCCTTCCGGCTCGCCCGCCACAGCCGCGGGGGCGTTCGCCGTGCCGGCCGCCAGAATCTTATCCTTTAGCTCCTCGACCAACTTCGGATTGTCCTTCAAATAGTCGCGGACCTTCTCGCGGCCTTGGCCCAATTGGGCGTCGCCGTAGCGGAACCAAGCGCCGGTGCGGGTAATCAGCTTCTGCGCCATCGCCAGGTCGAGAATGTCCGACTCGTAGCTGATGCCGTGGTCGTGCATCATGTCAAACTCGGCAACGCGGAAAGGTGGGGCGACCTTGTTCTTCACCACCTTCGCCCGCACCCGCTGCCCGGTCACCTCTTCCCCCTCCTTGATCTGGCTGATCCGCCGCACGTCGATGCGGCAGGAGGAGTAGAACTTCAGCGCCCGGCCGCCGGGCGTGGTCTCGGGATTGCCGAACATCACGCCGATCTTCTCGCGAATCTGGTTGATGAAAATCACCGAGGTCTTCGACTTCGAGATGATGCCGGTCAGCTTTCGCATCGATTGGCTCATCAGCCGGGCTTGCAGGCCGACGTGCGAATCGCCGATCTCCCCTTCCAACTCCTTCTTCGGCACCAGTGCGGCCACCGAGTCGATGACGATGATATCGACGGCGTTGCTCTTGATGAGCATTTCGGTGATGTGCATCGCCTCTTCGCCCGAGCCGGGCTGGCTGACCAGCAGCGTCTCCAGTTGCACGCCGAGCTTCTTGGCCCAGGAAGGATCGAGGGCGTGTTCGGCGTCGATGAAGGCGGCGATGCCGCCGTCGCGCTGGGCACTCGCGACGACGTGCAGGGCCAACGTCGTCTTGCCGCTCGACTCGGGCCCGAAGATCTCGACGACGCGGCCGCAGGGGATGCCCTGGCCGCCCAGGGCGATGTCCAACGAGAGGCTGCCGGTGGGGATGCCGCGGATCGGCGTGGTCGTTCCAATGCCCAGCGGCATGATCGCCCCTTCGCCGAACTCCTTTTCGATCTGGGCGAGCGTGTCTTTCAGCCTCGGGTTGTCTTCGAGGAAGGCGATGCCGCCGTCTTGGCGGCCCGGGGTCTTGGTCGCGGTTTTCTTGGCCATGAGTGCTTCAATTCCTCAGT
Organism: uncultured Planctomycetaceae bacterium; assembly: GCA_963823895.1. Classification (GTDB taxonomy): domain Bacteria; phylum Planctomycetota; class Planctomycetia; order Pirellulales; family Thermoguttaceae. Next base: position 224,506 of record CAWGNG010000035.1, on the reverse strand, counting down.
TCTTTATGGTGGAAACGCTCGTTAAGTGGACGTATGAACAGTATACCGTCGCTCGCACCCGTATGCAAGGCGGATTGGTTGTCAATTGCCGGAGAAACAACGTGCCCCGTCACGATGGATGATCTTAGCAATTGGGGGGAACTTTGACGAGGGGGGCCGGAGTCCTTCTCGGTCAAAATGGGGAATTGGCCCCCATTTCTCACCGCGGTGGGGAAGACATTCCTGTCTGCCCTGGGCAGGCAAGAATGCCTGCCCCACCCATCAAGTCAACTGAGATGCGGTACTGGGCACATTCCTGGAACCCGTGGCGATGGTGGTGGCCGACCGGGCGATTTTCGCTACAATTAGTTCCGTTATCCACCCGACACCGACGAACCATCGGGAATACCGTGAGCAACGTCTCTCAACAATTCGACGCCCTGGTCAAGAAGGCCGAAGAAACCGTGCGGCAGCGGGCGGCGGGCGATCGGATTCGCATCCAGGTCGGCTCGGCCACCTGCGAACACGCCGCCGGCAGCGACCAGGTGGCCGACGAGTTCCGCAAGCACATCGCCGCCTCGGGCCGCAACGACATTACCCTCCATCAGACCGGTTGCACCGGCCGGTGCAGCCGCGAGCCGATTGTCGGCGTGATGTTGCCCGGCCAAATGCCGATCAAGTACGAACGGGTCGATCGGCAATTGGTCCACGAGATCTTTACGCAACACGTGCTGCAAGGCCGTCCGGTGCTCGACCATATTCTCGACGGCCCGATCGAGCGGATTGCCCGCTACGAAGTGCTCATCTGCGGCAGCATCCGCTGCGGCTGGAAGGGCGACCGGCCCTTCGGCGAGGCGCTGGCCGAAAAGCTGCGGGCGGCCGGCTTGACGGCCGAACAGGTCCACGTCACCCAGGCGAGTTGCTTCGGCGCGTGCAGCGTGGCCGAGGCCGGCAACTTCTCGCATATCATGGTCCGGCCCGACAAAGTGCTCTACCGCGTGCAGAACGAAGCCGACCTCGACGAGATCGTCCGCGAGCACCTCCTCGGCGGCCGGCCGGTCGTGCGCTTGGAAGTGCCGGGCAAGACCGTCGGACGTAAGTTCCTCGAGCTCTACGGCGACGTCGCCTTCTTCAACCGCCAAAGCCGCGTCGCCCTGCGGCACAACGGCGTGATCGATCCCGAGAGCATCGAAGAGTATTTCCACTACCGCGGCTTCGAGGCGTTGGCCAAAGTCCTCGAAAAGAACGATCCAAACTGGGTGATCGGCGAAGTCACGAAGTCGAAGCTCCGGGGCCGCGGCGGCGGCGGATATCCCACCGGCCAAAAATGGAAAATGGGGCACGAATCCGCCGACCCGACGCGATACCTCATCTGCAACGCCGACGAAGGCGATCCCGGCGCCTTTATGGATCGCACCATGTTGGAAAGCGATCCGTTGAACGTGATCGAGGGGATGATCATCGGCGGTTTCGCCATCGGCGCCCAACAGGGATTCGTCTACGTCCGCGCCGAATATCCGATGGCGATCGAACGCATCCAGCGGGCGATCGACCAGTGCTACCAGTGGGGCCTGCTGGGCAAGAACATTCTCGGCTCGGGCTACGATTTCGATCTGGAAATCCGCCTGGGCGCGGGGGCGTTCGTCTGCGGCGAGGAGACGGCCCTGATCCATTCGATCGAAGGGGAGCGCGGCCAGCCCCGCGTCCGCCCGCCATACCCGACCGAGAGCGGCCTGTGGGGCAAACCGACGGTCATCAACAACGTCGAAACGTTCGCCAACGTGCCGGCCGTGATCAACTACGGGGCCGACTGGTTTGCGCGGATCGGCACCGCCAAGAGCGGCGGCACCAAGGTCTTCGCCCTGGCCGGCAAGATTCGTCACACCGGCCTGGTCGAAGTGCCGATGGGCACCAAACTGCAAACGATCATCTACGACGTCGGCGGCGGCGTGGCCGGCGATCGAAAGCTGAAGGCGATCCAGACCGGCGGCCCGGCTGGCGGCTGCATTCCCGCCAAGTGGATCGACCTCGGCGTCGATTACGACACCTTGACCAAGGCCGGCTCGATCATGGGCAGCGGCGGCATGATCGTGCTGGACGAAGACGATTGCATGGTCGATATTGCCAAGTATTTCATGACGTTTTCGCAGGACGAATCGTGTGGCAAATGCACCCCTTGCCGCGAAGGCACCACGCGAATGCTGGAAATCCTCGAGCGCATCACCACCGGCAACGGCACGTTGGAAGACCTCGACAAATTGAAGCGGCTGGGGCTTTTGATGCGTCGCGCGTCGCTGTGCGGCCTGGGCCGGGCGGCCGCCAATCCGATTCTCAGCACGCTCGAACACTTCCGCGAGGAGTATGTCGCCCACGTCAGCGAGCGTCGCTGCCCCGCGCACAAGTGCAAGGCGCTGATCCATTACGAGATCGACCCGCAGAAGTGCGTCGGCTGCACGGTCTGCGCCCGCAATTGCCCGGTGACGTGTATATCCGGCGTTCGCAAGGAGGCCCACGTCATCGACCAGTTGCGTTGCATCAAGTGCGGCCGTTGTTTCGAGGTGTGCCGCTTCGATGCAGTGAAGAAGATGTAACGCCCTGCAAAGCCGCGACCAGTGGTCGCGGACGAGGGATGAGAGATGAGGGACGTTTAGCCGCGCCCCGAAGGGAAGCGGCAGAGGAGCGGTGACGGATGAGGGGCGTTTAGCTCGCGTCAATCGGCAGCGCGAGGAGGACGCCCGTGAACGGGCGTGACAGGAAAACATGGCTCGCTGCCGGCCAACCCGGCATAAATGCCGGGCCGAATACCGCTGGCGCGGAAACGCCCGTAAACGGGCGTAAGAAGACCAATGGACTGCGCGGCAGAAAGGGAAGCACGATGCCAACCGAAATTGCGACTTTGATCACGGTTGTTGGCGGCGTTATTGCTGCTGGTGCAACATACCTGTTTACAAAATGGCGAGAACGTGAAGCGGAATGGCGTAAGGACAAGCGAGAATACTACAAAGCGTTCATGGCCAGTTGCAGCGCAAACGTTGAAGGCGACTCTACTCCTGAAGGAAAACTGGCGTTCAATCGTGCGACAAATGACTTGAGCCTGATCGCACCACAGCGAGTGATTGAGGCGCTAATAGCCTATCGAGAGGAAACCAGCATCTCGAACCCTGACCGAAGACAGGATCGCCACGATCAATTGCTGAGCCGGCTCCTGTACGAAATGCGGAGAGATTTGGCGATGTCACCCAAAGATGACGAGGATACGTTTCGTGTCATTCTCTGGGCTTCAGGAGTAACAAGCGCAGAAAAGGAATCCCTATCGCAACGCTCGAAACGAGCGTGATTCCTTGGCATCCCTCGGAACAATGAGTTTTCCTCTTCGCGACGTGCGTAAGAATGATCCAGCGACCCCGCTCGCCGCCTTTTTGTGAACATATTTGAGAATGTGACCCATGCCCAAGAAACCAAAAATCTCCCTGAAAATCGACGATGTTGACATCCAAGTTGATGCCGGCACGACCATTATGGAGGCGGCGGAGCTGCTGGGGATTCGCATCCCGCGGCTCTGCTACCATCCCGATCTTAGCCTGGCCGGCTCGTGCCGCGTCTGCGTGGTGGACGTGAAGGGCATGGGCTATTACCTGGCGGCGTGCAGCTCGCAGGTCTGGGAAGGGATGGAGGTGCAGACGAACTCGCCCGAAATCCGCCAGGCCCGCCGCGACATCGTCGAACTGCTGATCGACAACCACAACATGGACTGCCAAACCTGCGAACGCGACGGCCACTGCGAATTGCAGAACCTTGCCTACGCGATGGGCGTTCGCGCGCGGCATTTCGAGGGGAAGCGGAAGCGATTCCCGCTGGAAATGTCGAGCGTCTCCGTGGTCCGCGACAGCGAAAAATGCGTGCTCTGCGGCCGCTGCGTCCGCGTCTGCGCCGAAATCCAGGGCGTGTACAACCTGAGCCAGCACGGCCGTGGGTTTACCACCGTTGTCGGGCCGGCGCACCTGGCCAACATGGACGAATCGGTCTGCATCCAGTGCGGCCAGTGTATCAACGTTTGCCCCACGGCGGCGTTTCTGGAAAAACGCGGCGCCGGGCCGGTGTGGGAAGCCATCGCCAATCCCGAGATGCACGTGGTCGTGCAGACCGCCCCCTCGATTCGCGCGGCCATCGGCGAAGGTTTCGGCCTACCCGTCGGCACGCCCGCCACCGGCCAGATGATTACCGCGCTCAGGCGGCTCGGTTTCGACCGCGTTTTCGATACCAACTTCGGCGCCGACCTGACGATCATCGAGGAGGCCCATGAGTTGCTGACGCGGTTGAAGTACGCCGGGCAGGGGACGGGGGACGGGGGATGGGGGACGGGAGAAAGAAATCCCAAGTCCCCGAGTCCCGAGCCCCCCGCCTCCCGCCCCCCATCCCCCGGCCCCCTGCCGATGATCACCTCCTGCTCGCCGGGTTGGATCAGTTTCCTGGAGAAGTTCTATCCCGAGTTGATCCCGCACGCCTCGACCTGCCGCTCGCCGATGAGCATGTTGTCGGTGCTGGCGAAGACTTACTATGCCGAGAAGACGGGCATCGACCCGAAGAAGATATTCATGGTGGCGGTGATGCCGTGCGTGGCGAAGAAGTTCGAGGCCCGGCGGCCCGAGCATCTCATGGCCGACGGCACCCCTTACACCGACGCCGTGCTGACCACGCGGGAACTAATCTGGATGATCAAGTGCTACGGGATCAACTTCACGGGCCTTCCGCCGGGCGAGTTCGACAATCCCTTGGGCACCGCCAGCGGCGCCGGCGACATTTTCGGCATCACCGGCGGCGTGATGGAAGCGACGCTGCGGGCCGCTAGCGAACTGGTCACCGGCAAGCCCGCCGACCGGCTCGAATTCACGGAAATCCGCGGCGTTCGCGGGCTGCGCGAAACGTACGTCGCCATCGGCGAGCACAATATCCACGTCGGCGTGGCCAACGGACTGACCAACGCGAAGATTTTGCTCGACAAAGTGAAAGCCGGCGAGCAGTTCCACGTGATCGAGGTGATGGCCTGTCCCGGCGGCTGTTGCGGCGGCGGCGGCCAGCCCTATCCGCCCGAGGGCGTCAAGGTGCTCGACGCCGATTGGCTCTTCCGCCGCGGCGACGCCCTCTATCAGATCGACAACGGCAAAACACTGCGCAAATCGTACGAAAACCCGGCGATCGAAGAGGTTTACAGTTCCTTCCTCGGCGGCCCCGGAACCGAGAAAGCCCACGAACTGCTGCACACGCATTATCACGCCAGAGAACCGCGAGGAATTCGATGAGTTCATTCGCGTCGTGGATTGAACCGCTAACAGACGATTGCGGGCGCACACTTGCGGGCCGAAGGTCCGCTGGTTCACCCAGCCCAGGGCATCGCCCTGGGTACGCGATGGCCCCCGGGAGAACGTCCGGCCCAACGGGCCAACCGTTCCGGCCATTTCGCGGCGAATTGTTGGCCCGTTGGGCCGATTGCGGTCCTCGCGTTCCCGCTCCCCAGGGCGTTGCCCTGGGCTGGGCGAACCGAGGGCCTTCGGCCCACAAGACACGCTCTTCCAAAGTGACATCGAGAAATCAATAGAGACTGTGAGCCGTCCGATGAGCACCTGCAACTGCAAGAACACCGACAATTGGAACGAAGTGGAAGCCGCCGCCAAGCTCGTGCTGGGCGAGCCGATCGTGGCGGCAATCGAGAAGTATCGCGGAGCACCACATTCGGAGAGCCAACTGATCGCGGTGTTGCACAAGGTGCAGGCGCAGTACGGCTATCTCTCCGCGACGCACCTCGACGTGGTTGCCCAACTGCTGCAAGTGCCGGCGGCCAAGGTGGCGGGCGTGGCCAGCTTCTACCACTTCTTCCGCCTCAAGCCCCGCGGCAAGTTCATCATCAACGTCTGCCTCGGCACCGCCTGTTACGTGAAAGGGGCCGAGCGCGTCGCCCAGCGGATCATCGAGGAGCTTGGCATCACCTGGGGCGAAACCAGCAAGGACCGCGTCTTCACCCTCGAAGGCGCCCGCTGCCTCGGCACCTGCGGCCTGGCCCCCGTGGTAATGATCGACGACGAAATCCACGGCGACGTCACCCCCGACCAGGTGCCGGCGCTGCTGGAGAGGTACTTGAAGAAGGCGAAGGAGTAGGGATGATTGACTCCAAGGCAGTCCGCAGAACATAATTGGACCATGGCAAAATCATTCGACGACCTCGTCCGACGGACAACGAACGAAGAAACTCGGGCACGCGCGGCACGCCGCACGGAGGAGCTACTGGCGGAGTTGAACTTCCGTCAGAAGGTCGATGAAGGGCTTAGGCAACTCGACGCGGGCGAAGGAATCGAACACGAGGAAGCGCGGCGAAAGCTGGGAAAATGGCTGAAGTACTGGGCGCAGCGGCTCTTGTCTGATCTGAACGCCGCGCGCGAATTCGCCGCTTGCGATTTGCCAGTGAAGGAATACCGTCATGGAGCCCGAACCGAAGCGCCAGCGGCCGAGCCCGAAGATTGCGGTCTCGAAGGAAACGACCTACGTTACTGCGCCGCTGCGCGAGGACGGCTACGTCGACTATATTGCAGCGATCAACGAGCGATGCTCGCACGGCGTAACTCCGAAGAATAACGCCGCCGTTCCGTTCTGGCAGGCGGTGGGTCCGAAGCCTCTCGATATGAGAATCCGCGAGCGGTACTTCGAGTTGCTCGGAATAGCGGAACTGCCCGAACAAGGCGATTACTTGCTCGCCTTCGACGAGTTCGTCGCGCTTCAGAACGGTTCCGCGCAGCCGGACAGCGACTGGCCGGAAGCCGAAGGGGAGGCCGAGGGCCAATTTGATCGCGCCATGAAAGGTCCGTGGTCGCGGGAAGAATTCCCGTTGGTGGCCGCTTTTCTCGATCGCAACAGCAGACCCCTGCAACTTCTGGTTAACGGTTTGCGTCGGCCGAGGTTCTACTCGCCTTCGGTTCCCACATCTGCGGACCGCTTTGCCGATATTTCCTTAGTAACCACCGGACCGCCGGTGCGCAGCATCGCCCGGCAATTGAAGGTCCGCGCAATGCTGCGTCTTAAGGACGATGATCCCATCGGCGCTTGGCAGGACGTGCTGGCAGGCTACCGGCTCGCGCGGTTGTACGCCCAGGGACCGTTCATCGTGGATCGACTGATAGCGTTCACGCTTGAAGGCATAGCTGCATTCGCGGCGACCGCAGCAAGCATGCACGAAGGTGTCACTCCTGCGATGGCTCGCGCGTGCCGGATCGATCTGCGCGGCCTTCCAGCGGTACCTTCATTCCGCACGGTGTTGGATGAAGGAGAACGTCTCTATCAGCTCAATGCCGCGCTGGATGTGGCGCTCTCAGGGGTGCGGCCGCTCTCCAAGCCTAATGAAATGGAGCAATCGGCGTGGGAGCTTGCAGAGTCGTTCGATCCAGATCGAAAACGTCGCGAAGACGCTTGGAGCCGGCTTGACTCGGCGGATGTTGACTGGACCGAGGTCTTCCGGCAGTACAATCTGTGGCACGACCAGATGGTGGCCGCTTTGGACTACGCCGCGTGGACAGAACGAGTACGCGAAATCACCTCTTTGCAGGAGCAGGCTGTAACGCAGGTGCAGCAAGCGATCGAATTGATTCTGTCTACCGAACCTTCGCGGCTCAGGGACATGTCCTCCCGAACCAAAGCTCAATGCGTTACGCGGCTGTTGGCAGGGCGTGGGCTTGGCGGCAGTGTCAATCACAGTTTCGTAATCTTCGAACGGCGGAGGCAGGTTTACGTCGACCTAGTGAGTCTCGCCTTCGCTTTGGCCGCTTATCGACACGACCACGCTCGCTACCCGAAGCGGCTCGCACAACTGCGTCCCGAGTACGTCGATGAACTGCCCTGCGACGCATTTAGCGGCGGTGATCTGCATTACGAACCAAAGGGGGACACCTATCTACTCTACAGCGTCGGGCCAAATTGCAGGGATGACGGCGGACGCAATTTCTGGGTAGATTACTGGGAAGACCACGAGCGTTTCGATGAGTCGCTTGAATCGGCCACTGCGGAAGAGCAGGCTTGTGACGATATCGCCATTCGCACACCGCCGGGGCGGGACGGAAGGTGATGAATGTGGTATGATTGAACCGCGGGTGATGCGACGCCTCCCCCGCCGTGGTCGGTGGGCGTTTTTCCGCGATGGATGTTCTCTTGAGCACTTCTTCGCGACCACTGGTCGCGGCTTTACAGTTCGCGATGGATATCCTGACCCTTCGCCATTATCTCGACGATCCGTACGACGCGGCCGTCTGGCTGTGCGGGTTGGGGATTGTCGACGTGCGGCGGGGGCATGGGAATCTGCTGGGAATGGCCGCCGCGGGGGTGCCGCTGGATCTGCTGGCGGGCGTGGCCACGCAACTCGAACGGCATCTGCCCGGCTGCGCCGATCCCGATATGACGCTGCACAATCTGGAACGATTCGTCGAGGCGGCGCGAAATCCGCTGGCCATCGGCACCTTCTTCGAGCGCGATCCGCAGGCTTTGCCCACGCTGCTGCAAATCCTCTCGGCAAGCCAGTACCTCGGCGATCTGCTGGTCTCCGATCCGGAAGGCTTCGACCTGGTGCGGCTGACCGACGGACAGCCGGTGGCGCGGCAGGCGTTGGTCGACGAGTTGACGGCGGAGATCGCCGCCTTGGAGCACGAAACCGTCGTGCTGCGGGCTTTGCGGCGGTTCAAACGTCGCGAAACGCTGCGAATCGCTTACGGCGACATCGTCCGCGAGCAGAGTTTGCGGACGGTCACCACGCAGATTTCATTCGTGGCCGATGCGCTGGTCGAAGCGGCGTTTCAGGCGGCGCGGCGGAAGTTTCGCTCAGCCCGCGGCGTGCCGATTCGCCCCGACGGCGAGCCCGCCCGCTTCGTCGTGCTCGGGCTGGGCAAGCTCGGCGGGATGGAGCTGAATTATTCGAGCGACATCGACCTGATCTTTCTCTGCGAGAGCGAAGGCCAGACCAATGGTCCGCGGCCGATTTCGAATATCGAGTTCTTCGACCTTGTGGCCCGGGAACTCGTGCGGCTGCTGACCGAGCGGACGGAGTTGGGCAGCGTCTATCGCGTCGATATGCGGCTGCGGCCCGAGGGGGCACGCGGGCCGATGGTCATGGGCGTCGACGCGGCGATGCGCTACTACGACAACCGCGGCCGAACCTGGGAGCGGCAGGCGTACATCAAGGCCCGGCCGATCGCCGGCGATCTCTCGCTGGGCCGCGAGTTTCTCGAATCGCTCGCCCCCTGGATTTATCGGCGTTATCTGAGCCACGCCGACATCAGCGGCATCAAGGCGCTGAAGCGGCGGATCGAGCAGGCGTCGCACGGCGGTTGCGAGAAAACGGGGACAGGCTCCGAGCCGGTTCGCGCAGACTCTGTGGGAACGGACTCCGGCGAGGCGCCGGTTCCCGTCTTTTCGCATCCGCACGGCACCGGCGGCGCCCGCGACGTGAAGACCGGCCGCGGCGGCATCCGCGACATCGAGTTCGTCATCCAATTCCTGCAGTTGCTCAACGGCGGCGATCTGCCCGAACTCCGCACCGGCAACACCTTGGAAGCCCTGGCCCAGTTGGATCGGGCCGGCTGCTTGACGAACCAGGAGCGATCGATCCTCGAAGAGAATTATGCGTTCCTGCGGAAAATCGAGCACCGGCTGCAAATCATGCTCGACCTGCAAACGCATCTGCTGCCCGAGCGGCACGACGATTTGGCCAAGCTCGCGCTGCGGATGGGCTACGCGACAAACGAGGAGCGCTCGGCGCTCGAGGCGTTCCTGGCCGACTATCGCGGCAAGACCGACCTGAATCGCAAAATCCTCGACCACTTGTTGCACGACGCCTTTAGCGACGCCCGGCAGTCGCAGGCCGAGGTCGATTTGGTGCTCGACCCCGATCCGCCGCCGCAGCGGATCGTCGAAGTGCTGGGCAAGTACCGCTTCCGCGACGTGAAGCAGGCGTATCGCAACCTGATGTCGCTGGCGGAGGAGCGGATTCGCTTCCTATCGACGCGGCGCTGCCAGCATTTCCTGGCGGCGATCGCCCCGCAGTTGCTCGCGGCGATCGCGGAAACGCCCGATCCCGACTCGACGCTGGTGAATCTCGACCAGGTGAGCGACTCGCTGGGCGGCAAGGGGGTGCTGTGGGAGTTGTTCAGTTTCAACCCGCCCAGTCTGCGGCTGTACGTCGAGCTTTGCGCCTATAGCCCCTACCTGTCGGGCATCCTCACGAGCAACCCCGGCATGATCGACGGCCTGATGGACAGCCTCGTGTTGGACAAACTGCCGACGCGGGAAACGCTGGGCCGGCAATTGGCCGAGCTTTGCCACGCGGCCGAAGACATCGACCCGATCTTGCAGAGTTTCAAGAACGACCAGCAGCTTTGCGTGGGCGTGCGCGACATCCTCGACAAGGAGGACATCCAGGCCACGACCGGGGCGTTGTCCGATATCGCCGAGGTCTGCCTGGCGCAGATCGCCGAGCGGGAACACGCGCGGCTGGTCGCCCGACTCGGTCGGCCGACGATCGCCGGGGAACGACGGCGGGGAAAACCGTGCGAGATGGTGATCCTGGCCCTCGGCAAGTTCGGCGGCCGCGAAATGAACTACCACAGCGACCTCGACATCATCTTCCTCTACGAGGCCGACGGTCAGACGGTAGCCAATGCCAGGCCGGCCGCGAGCCACACCACGACCAACCAGCACTTCTTCAGCGAACTCGGGCAGCGGATCATCAAAGCGGCCAGCCGCTTGACCAGCTACGGGCGGCTGTACGAAGTCGATGTCCGTCTGCGTCCGACTGGAAAGAGCGGGGCGCTGGCGACCACGTTCGAGGAGTTCGCGCGATACTTCAGCGAGGGGGACGGACAGCTTTGGGAGCGGCAGGCGTTGTGCAAGGCCCGCGCGGTCTACGGCTCGGCGCGTGCGGCGAAGGGGGCGTTGGCGGCCGTGGCCCAATCGGCCTTCACCCGCCGCTGGCGGCGCGGCGACGCCGTCGAAATCCGCCAGATGCGGCAGCGGCTGGAGGAGAGCGTTGCCGCGGCGGGCGATCTGAAACGCGGCCCCGGCGGCATCGTCGACGTCGAGTTTCTCGTGCAGATGCTGCAACTAAAGCACGCCCACGCTAATCCCCGCCTTCGCGTCCCCAACACCCTCGCGGCACTCGCTGAACTACACCAAGCGGGCCTTCTCTCGGCCGACGATCACAACCTGTTCGACACCGGTTATCGTCTGCTGCGGACGATCGAGGGGCGGCTGCGGCTGATGAACTCCGCCGCCCGCGACCAGTTGCCGCAAGACCCCGTCGAACTGACGAAGTTGGCGAACCTCTTGCATTATCCCAGCAGCGGCGGACTTCTGGCCGACTACGAAGACGCGACGCGGCAAATTCGCGCGCGGTTCGACCGCATACTCGCAGAGGGAGCGGGCGGCGATTGAGGCACAACTCTGCGTCCTTCGGTGGGTCTTCGGTCATTCTTTCGTCGTCGTCGACGCGGCGCGAACGTGTTCATTGTGATGCCTGGATTCGTCACAATGACTACACAATTTCTAAGAATCCAAACCAGAACCTTCGTCTGAAGAAACGCCGCAAGTATTTATGCTAATAGGACTTGCATGGCTACTACCACTTGAAGGGCACGATATATGCGTCGACCTGGACGGCATCAGAAGTTCTGCGTCCGCTGATGCGAAGGCACTGAGTGATGGTCCAAGTCACGTCGGTCACGGCCGCTCTCGCACTCCTACGGGTTGCTGGCCGTCTCCAGCCGTACGAACGCGGCGGCCTGGCGTCGCATCCCCGCGGCTGCCAGCGGGCCAGATCTCCTCCAACGGGCTCGCTTCGGTGTTCTGGCCGTAAGCGGTGTATTGTCCTGGTGATCGTTTGCAGGCCTCGTGCCGATTCGTTTCCGCAAAACGGGGGTCGTTACGCGGCGTTGGATTCCGATGCCGCAGTTCGGGCGTTTTGTCTCAGAAGATCAAATCCGTTTCACAACAACTCGAAGCTGTTTCGGACAACCTCCTAATCAGCGCAAACGAAAGGGAATAGAAGATGAAGTTCTCACACTTGTTTCCGCTCGCGGTGTTGGCGTATCTCTGGTTTGCAGTCCCATTTTCGGCCGCCCGCGCGGCGATCACCCCCTTCGGCGATATTAGCCCCGCGACGGACCCCAGCACATGGACGGGTTCTACAGACGCTTATATCGGAAATACGGCCTCCGGCACTTTGACGGTTGACGGCGGCAGCCAGTTGCTTTCAGGCAACGGCTACATCGGTTACAGCAGCGCCGCCACCGGCTGGGTGAACATCAGCGGCCCCGGCTCGAGCTGGTCCAGCGGCCCTCTCTTCGTTGGCAACAGCGGCAGTGGAACGCTTTCGATTACCAACGGCGGTGACGTCAGCGCCTTCGGCAGTTACATCGGAGGCGGTTCTGGCTCGACCGGCGTGATTACAGTCGACGGGGCCGGCTCGACCTTGACTAGTCTAGCGCCCATTTTTGTTGGCGCTAACGGCAGCGGAACCCTCTCGATCAGCAATGGCGGCTGCGTCAACGGATTCCCACAACCCACGTACATTGGATACGGCGCCGGCTCGACCGGCCTGGTCACGGTGGATGGCGTCGGCTCGAAACTCGCCGTGGGCACGAACTTTGGGGGTGACGGTGATTATTATGTCGGCTTCAATGGCAGCGGGACGCTCTCCGTCACGAACGGCGCCAGCGCCAGCGGCTATTGCTACATCGGCCAGAATTCCGGTTCGATGGGCATGGTCGCGATCAGCGGCACGGGCTCGACTTGGACTGACGCCAACTTTAATGTCGGCGTCTCCGGCAGCGGAACGCTCTCGATCGCCAACGGCGCCAAGATTACCGGCGGCGGCAACATCGGAAGGGGCCTGGTGACGGTAGATGGCGCCGGCTCGGCCTGGAACGCGGCAGGCACCAGCTTCTTCATCGGCAATCTAGTCAGTGGCACACTTTCGATCACCAATGGAGCCTTTGTCAGCAGTACTGGTAGCGCTATCGGCCCAAACTCCGGTACGACGGGCATTGTCACGGTAGACGGCGTCGGCTCGACTTGGACCAACGGCGGCAGCCTCTACGTCGGCTACGGTAACCGGGGGTCGCTATCGATCACAAATCACGGAAACGTGGGCGGCAGTGTGAGCTATGTCGGCTATCTTTCTGCAGCGGCCGGCACAGTTACAGTAGACGGCGGCGGTTCGAGTTGGACGAACGCTGGGGCGCTCTATGTCGGCAATAGCGGCAGGGGCGCAGTCACGGTCGTCAACGGCGGCATCGCTAGCGCCGTCGGTGTGTATCTTGGCGTCTGGGGAAACTCAAATGGCACGATCGCGGTGGACGGCGCCGGTTCGACGCTGAACGACACCGGCGACCTCTATGTCGGCAACAGCGGCAGCGGAGCCTTCTCGGTCACCAACGGCGGCAGCGTCTCGGTCGCCGGCGCAACCTACGTCGGCAGGAACGTGACTTCGGTAGGAGCAATCGCTTTTGGCGTGAACGGCGGAACGCTGACAACTCGATCGCTCTTTGTAGCTCCGACCCAACTGACGGGCACAGGCACGATCAACACTCGCGGAATTGTCAGCGACATCGGCTTGGTATTCGACGCCAGCCACGGCCTGACGCAAACACTTGCTTTCCAACAGGCGGGCCAGAATGTTGCGGTCAATCTCGATCTGGCCACTAACCCCAGCACCAGCGGCGATCTCGGCGCGGGCTGGAAAGGCCTCGGCTCCTTGATGATTGAAGGCGGAATCAAAGTCCAATCGGGCTCCGGCGACATCGGCTATTGTGTCGGTTCGGCCGGCACGGCCACGGTTACCGGGAGCGGCTCGACCTGGATCACTAACTATCTCAATGTCGGCAATGGCGGCAACGGAACACTCCTGATCGCCAGTGGCGGAAGCGTCAGCACGAGCAACGGCATCATCGGCGCTACTTGGTCCTCGGCGGGCGCGGCTGCCGTGGACGGCGCCGGCTCGACCTTGAATGGCGCCAATATCTGCGTCGGCTACAGTGGCGGCGGGACGCTCTCGGTCACCAACGGCGGCAGCGCGGTTGGCTTCGGCGACGTGGGAACCGCGTCCGGCGGGAAGGGCTTGGTTACCATAGACGGCGCCGGCTCGAACTGGAAGGGTAATTTCTATATCGGCGATAGCGGCAGCGGCACGCTCGCGATCAACGATCACGGAAACGTCACCAGCACCACTGCCGAGATCGGCTACAGTTCCGGCTCGAAGGGGCTGGTCACCGTCAACGGCGCCGGCGCGACGTGGGCTGGCACTTTCCTCGATGTCGGTTATTCCGGCAGCGGCACGCTCTCGATCACCAATGGCGGCAGTGCCACTGCCAGCAGCGGCATCTACACCTACATCGGTCGCAGTTCCGGCTCGCAGGGCATGGTCTCGGTCGATGGCCACGGTTCAACCTGGAACGTAAGCGGTGGTCTCCAGGTCGGCGAGTTCGGCGGCGGGACGCTTTCGATCACCAGCGGCGGCAGCGTCAGCAGCACCAACTTCGGCACTTTCAACGACGCCTACGTCGGATACTACTCCAGCTCGAAGAGCGTGGTTAAGGTGGACGGAGCCAGTTCGACCTGGAATAGCACCGGCGTCAACGTTGGCGGCAACGGCAACGGGACGCTCTCCATCACCAACGGCGGCAAGGTCATCGGCTATTGCGACATCGGCCGCTATTCCGGCTCGACGGGCACAGTCACGGTCGATGGGCCGGGGTCAACTTGGTCCTGCGGCGGCAGCGGGCTTGTTGTCGGCGACTTGGGCAACGGAACGCTCTCGATCACCGGCGGCGGCGCAGTAGCGGCGGCAGGCGCTTCCATCAACAGCACGTCGTTGTTGACTATCGACGTCGGCCGCGGCAGCCTGCTGAACATCAGCAGCGGCGCCGGCCACGTCTTCACGAATAACGGCACGCTCCGCATGGTCGCGGCGGCAAATGCGGCTGGGGGTAATTATACGCCCGTGATGGCGGACACATGGAATGGCGTCGGCAGCTATCAGGCGGTCGGAGGCACGCTGAACACCGCTACCCATGTATTCACCGTTTCCCCCGCGGCAACCGGCGCCTCCGGCTCGGCGGTGCCGCTCAACCTGGCATCCGTCCAGCGGACGCTCATCGATGACAACGGCCCGGGCGGCACCGGCTGGGAGGTTGGTGCGAGTTTTCCTTCGGCGACAAGCACGACGAATATTGCGTTCGCCGCCACGGCCATGAACAGCACCACCCTTGATATTCTCAGAGCCGACTTGCCGGCGAACGAATCGATCTTGAGTGGCTGGACGTTCTCGACAACCAATTACACCGTAAGCTCGACCAATCCCGTCTATCTCTCGTTCAACGTCGGCGCGGGCCATCCGGCGGACGAACTCGATCTGTGGCACTACGACGGCAGCACGTGGACGGAGTACAGCCCGACCGACTTGACGTATGACGAAACCTTCGCCAGTTTCACCGCGACCGGCTTGAGCGGTTACGCTATGGCGGGCGTGCCCGAGCCAGGCACGCTCGTCCTGCTCGGCGTCGGTGCGATCAGCCTGCTGGCGTACGCTCGGCGACGGCAACGAGTTTGTTGACTGTCAGGTTGATGGTGTCGTGTGGAAATAGCCGGGAGCCAACGGCTTCCGGAGTTTTCCCGCCGAATTGCCACAATCCGGGAGCCGTTGGCTCCCGGCTAATCTCGATGTCGCCAATGTGACTCTCAAGCACGCCGTCGGCCGTCCATGCTTACGTGAGACAGAGGGATTGCGGGCGTTCTTCGACCACGTTCAAGCCGAAGGGATGCAACGCCGTCAACATCGCAGGAATGCCGAGAGAGCGGCGGCAAGGAAACACGCCGGGACGGCAGCGGATCGATCGCTGCCGCCCCGACGGCTAACACGGCAAGGAGAGTCCTCCCCCGTTACCTCAGGTTCTTGGAAAGTGCTTAATTAGCAACTCCGCTCACACCCTGCTCCACCAGGAAGTTGGTGTTGTTGGCAACAGGCATATACGGCACCCAGCACTTGCCGTTGAGAGCGCAGCTCCGCGCGTTGCCGCCGAAGTACCACGCAACGCCGAAGCTGACGTCCCAGCCGGCTTCAATGTTAGCATCCGGGCTCGCGGAGGCACTTGGATGCATGTAGCTGCCGTTGGCGTACAGGGCCGACCGCTGCGATAGCGGCACTTGCACGCTGGCGCCGATCGTCCAATTGCCGAGGCTGCCGTCATCGTCATACCGGCCCTGGTCGGGAATGCCAACCCAAAGCCAACTGTCGGCGCACGTGCAGGCGAATTTGTGATGCCAGAACAGGTTGACCTGGCTGATCGCTCGATTGCTGACGGTCAGATCCGAATCACGGAGGGGTCTTTGCACGGAACCCAGATCGCGTTTGGCGAACCAAAGGCCCATTCCGTTGCAGTCGGTTACGGCGTATTCGATCTGGCCGCGCCATTGTCCCAGCATCGGGTCGTTGCCATAGACGCCCCACTCACTGTTGCACATCCAGTCGTACACGAGGCCAAAGCTCAAGCGCTGGTCGCAGTTTGCCTTACGGAAGAAGCCCGTGGTTACGAAGGTCTGCTGTTGGCTGCGGGCCGTGTCGGTTCCGGTAATTCGGCCGTCAAAATCGTAAACGCCGTAGCTGATGCCGGTCTGCCACCCGAGGCCGTAGTCGCGCAGGCCGGGGATCGGCACGCCGACGTTCAGAGTGGTCACGGCGCCAAAGTTGCTAGCGCCGCCGTCGGCAATGCCCTTGAAGGAGTCCAATCCGAACGAGCCGACGAGCCCGACCGGCGGGCATTGGTCGCAGCCCATGCGGCAGCCACAACCGTCGCAAGGATCGCACGATTGCTCGCAACCGCAGGGCGGCGGACAACAAGTATTGCTGGCCGATTGCGGTTGTGCCGGCGCGGCTTTTTCGGCGGCGGTCGGGGCTGCCGTTTGATCGCCGCTGCCAACCCAGTAGTAATCCTCGGCCAGAGCAAGCCCTGCCTGGCATGTCACCGTAATCGCCAGCAGCGCCACAGCGTATCGCACAAACGTCTTCATAAACTCTCCCCCCTTAACTCAAAGAAATAGGCGTCCCAATACATCCCTAAGGAATCGACGGAAAGACCGAAAAAACTGACAGTCTGGGCTGATAGACAAACATCTTGCCCGTCTTGCCAAGACCTCGGCAAACGTTTCGGAGACGACCGTGAAGTTGTTGTCCTTCTCCGAGTTTTCACCACCGAGTCATCGCGTCAGCGACGGCTTCATCCGGTGTTCTTGGAAGGAGTTGCCTGTTGGCAAAATCGCTGAATCTGGATAAAGTCTACCGATTGTGCCGCAAATAACGCCGCAGCGAGCCGTGTTTCTCAGCACATGGGGAAGAGCAGAAGCAATATGTCAGGTGGGGCAGACATTCTTGTCTGCCAATTATGCGGCGTTTTCCCTGGCAGACAGGAATGTCTGCCCCACCGCGCCGAGAAATGAACCCAGCTGCGTCCGGCTGTTGTGACATCGCTTCTTTTGAGCGTCATCAGCCGTGCATCGGCAAGGGCGCAAGCCACTGTTCGAAGAAGGCGGCGACCGTCTGCAAACGCACGCCTTGGTCCCACGCGCATTGGGCAATCACCCCGCCCTGGCCAAAGTCGAGCGCTCGGCGAAGGGCGAGTACGCTCTCGCGGAACTCCTCGGCCGTGCCTGGGCTCTGAAGTTGCTGCCGATCGGTTTCGCCCCAGAACGTGACCCGGCCGCGATACCGCTTCGCAAGCCGCTCGACGTTCATCAAACGCAGTTGCGCGTGGATCGCGTCGATCTCCAGTTTCACCAGATCGCCGAAGATGTCGGAGACGTCGCCCTCGCAATGGAAGAATACGAACTTGTCCTTGGCGTGCAGAATCTTGCAGTAATCGCGGTACATCGGGCTGAACAAATCGCGCCACACGTCGCCGGAGACCAGCAGACCATCGGGCGAGCCCCAGTCGTCGCGGAAAGCCACCCCATCGACCTCGCTATCCCCCCAAAGCTCTAGTTCCTTGCAGGCAAACTCGTGCAACATTGCCAAGAGACTGCGGATCTCCTTCGTCCCGCGAGCGAGGTCCGCCAGCGCCGCCTCGCGGCCGCGCAGCAACTGCACGCGGTCGAAAGGGCGAACCTCCGACCAGGCCAACACGAACCGGCTGGTCGTCGGGCAAACTCTGTTGGCCTTGGCAAATCGGGAGTGGTCGAGCAATTCGGCCCGCGGGCGGTAGGAAGCGATCCGGCTCGCGTCGGCCAACGGCGGACTGTTCGGTTCTGCGGTCCGGTCGTCGCCGGCGGGCCAGACACATCCCCAGGCGTCGGTCGCTTCGCCGGCCTTGCCCGGCTTGCCGTGGGAATGCTTGCCGTGCGACGGCGCGGACTCGACAGTGAGGATGTCGCTCGGATAGCGGACGTCCATTTCTGCCAGTTCGTCGGCCCGCAAAGAATCCTCGCCAAACGGAACCCAAAGATCCCGCGGCACGCGCGGGACGGGTTCATGGTTGAGGGTCTTGATCACCAGTTCGCGCGATGTCATCGGAATGCTGCATTCCTCAAGCTGGCGGTCGGCGGGTAGTCAGAACCGGAAAATTATACCACGGCAAACGCGGCGTCAACCGGCTGGCCAAAAAAACCGGGGCCGATCAGTTTTCGGCGGTGTTGGGGTGGCAGTTGTACTGCCGCCCCTGGCTGGCGGCGTTTTCCGGGGGTGGCAGTGCAACTGCCACCCCAACAAGCACCCCGAATTACGAAAACTGATTGGCCATGGCCAAAAAAACTTGCCCCGCCGCTCTCCCCCCCGATTGGTACACTATAATTGGATAGTTCAACGAAATCGTTCAACGAGTCGATATGATCGTTAAGAATCAGGGGAAGAGGCCGCCGAATGTCGCTTTTCTCGCCAAACAAAGACTTCAAAGTGCGAGGCGTCGTACTGAAACTGGTCAATAGCAATTGCCCGGAATTGGTCTCGCAGATCGAAGACGTTCGAGCCGACAGGCGGGTGAACCTGGCGATCGTCGTTGCAGTGGTTCCGATCGACAAGGGGAAGATTCAAGGCAACGAAGCGTTTACGGCCGTGACGAAGGACTTTTCCAGCACGGGGGTGGCCGTCGTCACCGAGCGGCCGCTCCCATTCGACCGGGCCATCCTGGGCTTCCGCATGGACGGCGAAATGGTCTTCCTCTTGGCCGAGGCCCGACACCTGGCTCCCATGGGCGGGGGGCTCTCCCAAGTCGGATTCCAACTGCTGGAAGTCGTTTCCACGGGCGACTATCCCGGGCTCGAATCCGTCAGCTTCTGAGCCCGCGCTCCGCGAGCGTCAGACGTTGACAGTCGGCGCGGGGCCGTTCTCGGCGTCGATGCTCTCGTCGCGCGGAACTTGAATCTCGTGCAGCAAATGCTTGGCCAGATGGCTGTGATGGCGGCTGTAGGAGAAGTAGATCACAAATCCGATCAGCAGCCAGATCACCAGCCGCAGCCAGGTATCGACGGGTAAAAACAACATCAGCGTCAGGTTCACCACGATTCCCAGCGGCGCAAGCAGCCAGATTGCCGGGCAGCGAAAAGGACGTCTTGCATCTGGTCGTTGCCTGCGTAGGATCAGCACCGCCGCGCAAACCATCACAAACGCCATCAGCGTGCCGACGTTCACCATTTCCTCGAGCTTCTTGATCGGCGTCAGCGCCGCCGTAAGGCAAATCACCGCCCCGGTGACCATCGTGGCGATGTGGGGCGTTCGGAAGCGCGGGTGAACCGTGCCGAAAATGCCCGGCAAGAGGCCGTCGCGGGCCATCGCCATGAAAACCCGCGCCTGGCTTAGAAACAGCACCAACAGCACGCTGGTCATTCCCGCCAAACCGCCGGCGGCGATCAAGCCGGTTGTCCACCGCAACGAAGTGCTCTTCTCGGCGGCGGCCGTATCTTGGAAAGCGGCCGCGATCGGGGCTTTGATGTCGATGTCGGGGTATCGCACCATGCCGGTCACTACCCCCGCCACCAAGATGTAGAGAACGGTGCATATCAGCAGCGAGGACAGAATGCCGATCGGCGCGTCGCGTTGAGGGTTTCTCGCTTCCTCCGCGTGCGTCGAAATCGAGTCGAATCCGATGAAGGCGAAAAAGACAATCGACGCCCCGAGCATGATTCCCGACAGCCCGTAGGGCATGAACGGCGAGCGGGTGGCGTCGTCCAGCGGCAGCAGCCAGCGATTCAGGCCCAGCAAACCGAGTATTCCCCAAGAGTCGGCGGCTTTTGTCTCGCGCACCGTGCGAATCTGCGGAAGAAGCTCGTCCACGACGGTGCGATCTTCTTTCGTTTCGGGAAGGTCCTCTCGCGCCTTCTTCGTGACTTGGGCCTTCATGGTCGCGGCTTGCTCGGCCGTCAGGCGGCCGTCAGTCCGAAGACGCTTGGCCTCCTTCTCGGCCCATTCGATCCGATAGCTCGCGGCCAATTGCTTCGTCAGCCGATCCACGGTTTTTGCCGCGGTGTCTTGCCCTAGATGTTTTTGGACGATCTTTGTCAATCCTTGTGTTTCTGCTTCGGGCAAAACTCGTTCCCAGTAAGGAACGTCGGTCCAATGGGCAGGTTGCACGTAGGCCCAGCCCACTGCCACCACAACCAAGACCACAAACAACTTGATCATGACCAGGATCGCGTTGGTCTTCACGCTTTCGCGGATACCCAAGACCAACACCGTGGTGACGAGGGCCATGATGAGCACGGACGGCAGATTGAGCCAGGGTCGGCCCGCCAGTCCTTCGACGGGCGTAAACGGGTCCGAAAGTACCCGGGCAGGAATCGATATCCTGTCATTGCTGACTGCTAACAGAAACTTGTTCAAATACTCCGACCACGCCGAGGCGACCGTGGCGCAGCCCATGGCGTATTCGAGAATCAGATCCCAGCCGATGATCCAGGCGAAGATTTCGCCCAGCGTGGTGTAGGCGTAGGTGTAGGCGCTGCCGGCCACGGGGGCCATCGCGGCGAACTCGGCGTAACAGAGCGCGGCCAGCGCGCATCCGATGGCGGCAATGGCAAACGAGACGATCACCGCCGGTCCCGCGTCCAACGCGGCAGCGCGGCCGGTCACCACGAAAATGCCCGCCCCAATGATGCAGCCCACGCCCAGCGATGTCAGCCCCACCGGCCCCAAGACGCGGTGCAAGCGGTGTTCGCCGGCCATTTCGGCCAGCAGCATCTCCAAGTCCTTCTTGGCGAAGAGGTGTTTCCAACTCATGCAACGCTCCTCCCATCGTTGTCACCAGCAGTCCGCGCCTGCAACAATCGCCTCACGGCATTGATCGATCTGTTCGGCAAACTGCCCAAAGCTCTTCGAGCATTGCCTGAGTACGTGGAGGTGGTTGTCGGTCATGCCCCGTATCAGTGGTAAGGCTTTGGTCTCGACGTCAACTCTTGAAGGTTCAGGCTTGCCATAGAATAGTCTCTTATGCCGAGAACGCTGCTAGTTCTCGGCGTACATCGAGCCGCGACCGGGTTCCAACAATGCCTGCGTCGTGAGCAGCCACGCCTCGATCATTTCTACGGAAACCGCTATCACGACCGGCCAGTCTTGGCCTGATTTCCCGGCAATCCAATGAAGCAGGGGCCGAGTCTCCTCGACGCGTCTCAGAAGGCGACACCGACGGCAATCGAGATTTTCGGTCTTGCGTGCCGTATGAATCCAATGTCGTGGATGACGTGGATCCTCGGGCAGATCGCCCGACATGATATCTAGATTGCCGTCGTTATCGACGCCGATCACCGCCAGCCGCGAGCATTTCGCATAGAATCGATGCAGGGCCTTAGGAAGCATGTCGAGCACGAATTGCCAACCCCGGCCGTCGCTCTCAACGCAGTCTGCCTCGATTTCGTCTTCGGCAATACCCGCCAGTTTGGCGAGGTAGGCGCCGAGAATCAGGTGGTCCCAACCTTCGACGTGAAAACCGACGAGCATCCCCATGCCTCAGAGACTTTCGTACAACCCGGTCGCCCAAAGTCGCCCGATCGGTTCATCCGGCTCGGGAGTCAAGTGCAGTCCTTCTTCCTGAAGCTTTGTCAATGGGGATACCCGCGTCCGACCTTCCAACTGTTCAAACACCTGGACGCATTCCTGCATCTTGCCGAAGAAATCCACGAGATAGGGCGAATGCGTCGATAGGAATACTTGAGTCGGCGTCTCGCCTTCGGATGGATATGCCAACGCCATCAGGTGATCGAAGAGCCAGCGCAGTCGGCGGGGATGCAACCCCGTTTCCGGCTCCTCAATACACAGCACGGCCGGCCGTCGCGAGCCTCGCATCATGCAGAGCATCCCCAAAGTGAACAGGGTGCCATCGCTGAGGTCCAACGCGGAAATATAGCCGCGATGGCCTCGGAATGACATCGCTATTCCTTGTTCCTCGGACTTGACTTGCGTGACGAGGATCTCATCCAATTCGGGGAGGATATCTCGCATCTCCGTCAGCAAGGACGCATAGACGCCGGCATTCTCCGCCTCCGACTTTATCCAGGCGATGAAATCGGGAAGCCACTCCCCATAGTACCCAATGCGGTCTCTGTTTTGCCCAGTTCCCAACGCTTTCAGGGCGGACACTTCCAAATGATAGTATCCAAAACTCGATAGGTTTCTCGCAACTTCCTTGGCAAAAGCGGGACCCGGGGAGGCCCGGTTCACTCTCCCGTCTTGGCGCCATACTCTGTACAGGATCGTCGGTTCGTAGGGATCGACGTCTCCGTATTCCCCCATCGTTCGTCGTCGATTTCGTCTCTGAAACACCCACTGCCACGGTTGATCGCCAGTCTTCCGTTGCAGCGTCTCTTCCACGACGTATAGCCCCGCAGGGGAATCCGCGATTTTCAGACTGTAGCGTGCCCGATCATCGGGAAAACCACAGAGGCCCTCCAATTCCACGTCAAAGCCGATGGGATCCGTCTCGCCCGCCCAGCGGCTGCGCACCCAGTGGAATTCGCCCAGCCCCGGCGGGAACAACTCGATGAGAGAACGATGAACTGAATTCTGGAGCAACACCATTCCCTTGAAAGCGTTTGACTTCCCAGCGGCCACGGGACCAATGAAGAGGCTCATCGGCTGCAAATCGAGCGACGTTTCGGCGTGGCTGCGAAAGTTCAAAAAACTGATTCGTGTAATCATGTATTGCAAACCATCGTCTAGCGGCAGCGCCCGCATTTAAGGGATGCAATCCTGCCATTATAAGGGTAAAACAATCGGCCAACAAGCC
Organism: uncultured Planctomycetaceae bacterium; assembly: GCA_963823895.1. Lineage (GTDB taxonomy): Bacteria > Planctomycetota > Planctomycetia > Pirellulales > Thermoguttaceae. The sequence goes on along the minus strand of CAWGNG010000035.1, from coordinate 201,242 downwards.
CGCCATTCACGCACGCGGTGCAAGCGGTGTTCGCCGGCCATTTCGGCCAGCAGCATCTCCAGGTCCTTCTTGGCGAAGAGGTGTTTCCAACTCATGCGATCTCCGCTTTGACTTCCACGGCTTCATTAGTGGCCAACAGAACGAGACAGCGCCTGACGATTTCAAACACGATCACGGCTCCGACCGCCAGGATCACGCAAATGAACGCGCACATCATGCGGTAGGACGCCGCCGCGGATTCGGTAATCTCCGGGTTGCCGAGTTGCTGCCACCACAAGGATACACTCTGAATGCCCGCCGTAAAGACAATCGCCGTGACCGCTACGAACGGAATCGCCGTGCAGAGGGCGTAGATTCGCTTCGGCGCGTACATCAGCAGGTACGCGGTGCCGATGCCGAGTCCGATGGCCGCAAGCAGTTGGTTGGCGACTCCCATCATCACCCACAGCCCGGCAAACTCGAAACGATACAACAGATAGCCCCACATCGCGCAGACGCCAACGCTGGCCGTCACGTTCAGCGTCCAAGACGTTTCGCGGGCGCCGCTCCGCCGGCCGGCAAGATGCCCCAAAACCTCCTGCAAAATGAAGCGGGCCACGCGCGTCCCGGTCTCCAACAACGTGAGGATGAACAGCACCTCGAACATGACGATGAAGTGGTACAAGTAGGCCATCATCGACCTGACGCCCGGCAGATCGGCCAGCACCTTCGCCATGCCCAGCGCGAGAGTGACCGCGCCGGCGGTCCGGCCGGCCAGTTCCTCCTTGATTCCCGCGTCCGCTTTCAAGCGGTCGAATTCCTTCGGCTGCAAATCCCACTGGTTTTCTGCCTTCGCGGTTGTCACGAGCTGGTTGTACTGGGCCTTTGTCGCCGTGTTGATCTTGAAGTAATCGCCCGGTTCCAGCGAGCAGGCGGCGATCAGGGCCGTCAGCGAGACGATTCCCTCCAGTAGCATCGCGCCGTAGCCGATCGCCCGGATGTCGGTCTCCTTGTTGACCATCCTCGGCGTCGTGCCGGAGGCGATCAGGGCGTGGAAGCCCGAAAGGGCCCCGCAGGCGATTACGATGCAGACAAACGGCAAGACCGAGCCGGGGATTGGCCCGCCGCCGTGAATGAACGGGGTCAGCGCCGGCATCTTCAACGTCGGTTGCGCTATCAGGATGCCGACGCCCAGCAGGGCGATCACGCTGACCTTCATGTACGCGGTGAGGTAGCCGCGCGGGACCAACAGCACCCACACCGGCAGGATCGACACGACCGCCGCGTAGACGGCCAGAATCAGCGAAAGCTGCTTGGGCGTGTAGACCAGCCAGCCGCGATAGGCGGAATTGTCAAAGAATTGGCCGGCGATCACCCCCAGCACGACCAGCGACACGCCGATCAGCGATGCCTCGCCGACGCGGCCGGGGCGAATCTTGTTCATCCAGAAACCGGTCAGCAGCGCGGCGGGAATCGTGGCGGCAACCGCGAACATCCCCCAGGCGCTTTCGTTCAGGGCGTTGACGACCACCTTCGCCGTTGCCGCCAGCGTGGTCACGATGATCAACAATGTGGCCGCCGTGGCGGCGATTCCGGCCGCCGGGCTCAAGAAATCTCGGGCAAGCTCCGCCAGCGACTTGCCGTCCCGCCGCACGGAGGCCAACAGCACCACGAAGTCGTGTACGCCGCCGGCCAAGCACGAGCCGATGACGATCCAGCAAAAGCCCGGAAAGTAGCCCCATTGCGACGCCAACACCGGACCGACCAGCGGCCCCGAACCGGCGATGGCGGCAAAATGGGCGCCAAACAGCACCAGCCGCCGCGTGGGATGATAATCCACGCCGTCGCGCAGCCGGTGGGCGGGCGTAACGTTCCGGTCGTCGAGCACGGCCACTTTCGCGGCCAAGAACGCCCCGTAGAACCGATACGCGACCAAAAAAGCCGCCAACGCGGTAATCACCAGCCAAAGCGAGTTCATGCCAAACCCTCCGACGAGCATTTATCATCATAATACGCCTCGACGGCCTGAGCAACGGCACCCGGTGGACGATTGGGCCGAACGCCCTATAATGGCGGTTATTGTACGTTACGCCGGCCATGTGTTTGTTGCACCTGTTTCCCCGAAGGTCTTTCATGCCCGAAAAAGTCATCATCATCGGCAGCGGACCCGCCGCGTGGGCGGCCGCCGTCTATTCGGCCAGAGCCGCCCTGCAACCGCTCGTCCTCGAGGGCGCGATCACCGAGGAAAATCGTCTGGCGGGAACTCTGCCCTTGGGCCAGTTGGCCCTGACGACCGAGGTTGAGAACTATCCCGGCTTCCCTTGCGGCGATTTGACCGAATACCTTGCCAATTCGCTCGCCGAGGATCGCCGGCAGTTCATGGCCCCGCACCGCAAGGAAGGCGTCAGCGGCCCGGAGTTGATGGAACTGATGCGGCAGCAGGCGGCGAACTTCGGCACGCGAATCATCACCGAAGACGTTAGCGACGTCGACTTTTCCGCCCAGCCGTTCAAGTTGACCGCCTCCGACGGCAACACTTACGAGTCGCACGCGGTGATCGTCGCCACCGGCGCCCGGGCGAACTACCTCGGCCTGCCCTCCGAGGAGCTCTTCAAGAATCGGGGCGTCAGCGCCTGTGCGGTTTGCGACGGGGCGCTGCCGCGATTCCGCAACAAGCCGCTGGTGGTGATCGGCGGCGGCGATTCGGCCATCGAAGAGGCCGACTATCTGAGCAAATTTGCCAGCGTTGTCTATCTGGTCCATCGTCGCCACGAACTCCGTGCGTCGAAGATCATGGCGCAACGTGCCGAAGTCAACCCGAAGATCGACATCCTCTGGAACCGCACGCTGGCCGAAGTCTTGGGCAACGACAGAGACGGCGTAACCGGCGTCCGCCTGGGGAGCACGGTCGGCGAGCCGGAATTGCAGAAGGAAGTGGGCGGCGTCTTCCTGGCGATCGGCCATACCCCCAACACGGCGTTCTTGAAGGGCAAACTGAAGTTGACCGAGAAGAAATATCTCAAGTGGACCACGCCCGCCCGAACGTATACTAGTGTGGAGGGCGTTTTCGCCGCCGGCGACGTCGCCGACGACTATTATCGTCAAGCCATCACCGCCGCCGGCAGCGGCTGCATGGCCGCGTTGGACGCCGAACGCTGGTTGGCGGCCAAGGGGCTGTGAGAATGATGAATGATGAGTGATGAATGATGAGTGATGAACCATCAGTGACGAATGACGGCTGACGGGTGACGGATGACAAACGACGAGCGCGAACTCTCTCGCCCCGAAGGGGCGCTGGTTCGCCCAGCCCAGGGCAACGCCCTGGGGAAGGTGGGGCGTGGAGCATGTGTCGTCGGCCCAACGGGCCAACAATTCGCCCGCGGCCGCGGTGAACGGTTGGCCCTTTGGGCCGACACAAATGTGACGTTTGCCCCCGCTCCCCAGGGCGTTGCCCTGGGCTGGGAGAACGCGGGGCCTTCGGCCCGGAGATGAACGCTCATACTTGCTGCGAGAAAACACCATGTCGCAATCGCTGGCTCGCATCTGGCTGCACATCGTCTTCAGCACGAAAGAGCGGCGCGCGTATCTTCAGAACGAGGACCTTCGAGACGAAGTGTTCCGCATGTTAGGATACCACGCGAACCAAGCCGGGTGTCCTCCGGCCCGCATCGGCGGCTGGATCGATCACGTCCACGTGTTGTGCGGATTATCCCGCATCGTGACCGTTGCCCAACTCGTCGAAGTTTTGAAGCGTGAAACATCCAAATGGGCCAAGCAGCGAGCGGCGGACCTGAGTACCTTTCATTGGCAAAATGGATATGGTGCGTTTTCGGTAAGCCAATCGATTGTCGAGCAAGTGATCGACTATATCGACCGGCAGCCGGAGCACCACGCCCGTATGACGTTCCAGGAAGAGTTCCGCACATTATGCGGAAGGCACAACGTCCAGATTGACGAACGGTACGTATGGGATTGAGCTTTCGCCCCGAAGGGGCACCGGTTCGCCCAGCCCAGGGCACCGCCCTGGCGAAGGTGGGTAACGTATTGATGATCGGACGGCCCAACGGGCCAACAATTCGCCCGCGGTCGCGGTGAACGGTTGGCCCTTCGGGCCGATACAAATGTGACGTTTGCCCCCGCTCCCCAGGGCGTTGCCCTGGGCTGGGAGAACGCGGGGCCTTCGGCCCGATGGACCTCAAGCGGTGTTGTTGATCATCGTCCAAACGCGCGATGCAGGCTTCGATTATGAATGACGAATTGACGACCGTCGAAGAGAATCCCTACCGGTCACCATTGACCGACGGTCAAAATGCCCAACCTTCCGCGGCCGCATATCCATCGGCATCCAGCGCGTTCCTGGCTGGTGCCAAGCGAGGCGCTACGTTCGGCGCCAACTGGGTAGGATTAGCCCTCGGCACTCTTGCCTTCCTCTTATTTGCGATTATCGTCATTGTGGTGAGTATCACAGCATATCAGTACGGCCTTGTGGCTTTTCGCAACCTGGGCGCGCTGAAGGGCATGTTTATGTTCATCTTCGCCTGCGCCTGGACGACGTTCTGTGCCGCCGCGGCCAGCACGATTATCATGGGAATCGGCGAGACCATCGCTTACCTGCGGCAAAAGAAAAAAGACGCGGCAACCACCGCTCCTAAATCGCCCAAGAACATGTGCAGAATCCTACTGTTTATTGTGATGTTCCTTTGCGGGGCTGTTGCCGGATCGCTTCGCGCACAAGATTCCCCATCCGGCATCGAAGCGGCCGCGGCGATCGAAAAGACCTTCGTCGATGTGATCGCGCGGGCGGAGAAATCGGTGGTGGCGATCGCGCGGGTGCGGCGGGAGAGGCCGGGGGAGGTCTTCCAACTGGAAACGCGGCCCGATCCGTTCGGCCGACGACCCATGCCATTGGCCCCGCCGCAGCCGACCGATCCCGACTTCATCCCCAACGAATACGCCGCCGGCGTGTTCGTCGGCCCGGGGCTGGTGCTCACCGCCGCGCACGTGCTGGGCGACGAGAGTGACTACTACGTGACCACCATCGAGCACAAGGTCTACAAGGCCACGGTCCGCGCCGCCGATCCGCGCAGCGACCTGGCCGTGCTGACGATCGGCGCGACCGATCTGCCGGCCGTCGGCTTCGGCAATGCCGACGAACTGAAAAAGGGGCAAATCGTCATCGGCCTGGGCAATCCCTACGCTATCGCCCGCGACGGCCAGCCGAGCGCGGCCTGGGGCATCGTCGCCAATCTCCAGCGCAAGGCCCCGGCCACGGCTACGGAATCCGATCCGACCGGCCGGCCGGCCCTCTACTATTACGGCACGCTGATCCAAACCGACGCCAAGCTGGGCCTCGGCACGAGCGGCGGGCCGCTGTTGAATCTGCGCGGCGAAATGGTCGGCCTGTCGGTCGCCCTGGCGGCCGCCGCCGGATACGAAACTCCCGGCGGATATGCCATTCCCGTCGATGCCACCTTCCGCCGCGCCGTCGAAATCCTCAAGCGCGGCCGCGAAGTGGAGTATGGCTTCCTCGGCGTCCGGCCGATGAACCTGGTGCAGGAAGAGGTGCTGCGCGGCATGACGGGCACGCGGGTCTCGCAGGTCTTTCCCGGCACGCCCGCCGCCCGCTTCGGGCTGAGGGCCGGCGACGTGATTACGGCCGTCGATGGCGCGCCGCTGCACGATTCCGACGGGCTGGTGTTGAACGTCGGCAAACTGCCCGCCGACGCGGTCACGCGGCTGACCGTATGGCGCGGCGGCACGATCCGCACCGTCAGCGTCGAACTGAGCAAGTACGCCGTTCGCGGCCGAAAGATCGTGACCGAAACCGACCCGCCCTGGCGCGGCCTGCGCGTTGAATACACCACCGCGGTCGTCGATGACGAGGGGCGGCTGCGTTTCATTTCGCAGGCGGTCCAAGACGCCGTGGCGGTGGTCGAAGTGGCCGACGGCTCGCCCGCCGCGGCGGCCGGACTGCGGCGCGGCATGTTGATTACGCACGTCGATCGCCAGCCGGTTCGCACGCCGAAAGAGTTCGCCCTGGCCGTCGCCCGCAACCGCGGCCCCGTCCAGCTTCGGCTGGCCGGCGATGAGAAGAACCCGATTCGCACGGTCGCGGCGGAAATGTAGACACGAAGGGGGATCACGAAAGCACGAAAGGCCGAAATCACGGAAGAAGCCCCGCCTTCTCTTGAACCCGCCGTTCTTCTTTCGTGTTTTCGCTCTTTCGTGGCAAGAAAATAAACGGGCCGATGTTCCACCAATTCTCGACGTCTCTCAACGTCTGATTGTCGCTCGCGCCTTCCGTTCTCGCAACGGGTTCACTTTTTGCGCGAACCTCGCCCACTTTCGTCCCCCACGGCGGCAGTTCGACGCTGACGCGGTAGCGGCCGTTTTCGACCGCGCCGAGCCGTCGGGCGAGACATACTCGGTTTTCGGATCGAGTCCGAGCGTTTTCAGGTCGATCTGGCCGCGGATGGTTCGCGTTTTGTCGCTGAGGTTGAACGCATTGACAACAAACGCCCTTTCCGCCGGCAGGACGTGCAGATGGATCTCCTCGTCGATGCCGTAGAAATCGCCGCGCTTGTAGAAGCGATCGCGGGCGCGGTACCACTTCATCGCCTGCTGCTGGGCCGTCACGATTTTCGCATCGGCGTGCTTGCCGCCGATGCCCAGGTGGCGGCAGGTCGAGGCGTACCACCACAAGATCAGGCAATGGGCGTTGTCGCCCGAGAGGTTCACGTGCGTGTAGATCGGCACGTTGCAGCCCATGTTGCTGTAGTAGAGGGCCAAGCCGCGGCCTTGTTGGATGTCGTCCATCGGGCCCCACATCAGTTCGAAGCCCCAGTTGTCGTCGTAACTGCCGGGCAATCCGTACTTGTAGTAGATCGGCGTGAGCCGCCACGGGCTACCGCCGCAGAGCATGTCGTGCATTTCGATCACCACGTTGGGATACTTGGCGTGGATTCGCTGCGCCAGGTCGAGATTCGCGCGGATGTGGTCCTCTTTCGTGTACGGCACGGGATGGCCGTGGTTGGGATTGTCGCAGCCGCCGTTGTACCAGTTGCCGTCGAACATCAAGAAGGCGACGCCGTCGGCACAGTTGGCCAGCAGCCGCTCTTCGGCGACGGCCAGGTATTGCTTCGAGCCAAGACAGACAAGGACATGCGTGGGCCGCCGTTTGACATTCTTGGCGAATGCCGCAGCCGCGCTCGCCGAAACGGGCTTGGCCTCGTAGATTTCGATTTCGTCCAGACGCGGCTCGTCATTCTTCTCGGTTTTCTGGATAGCGACGCGCACCCAGCGGGCGGCCGTCGCCGGAAATCGGAAAACCTTATCCCGCGTCAAAGGCGCACCGCTGTATGCGGCGATCGTCCGCCAGTCGGCCGATTGCGAGTCGGCGTTGTACTTCGTCGCCGCCAGAATTTTGTACTGCGTGATCCCGCGGTCATTGAAGCGGCCGAGATGGTCGTTGCCCAATCGCACCTCGCCGATTTCGTACTCCGCCCCGAGATCGATTTCAGCCCAGGCGGGCAGTTTATCGGCAATCCAACTCGCGTCGTTGCCGTACCAGCCGTCGTTGAGGTGTACGGTCTGATGAATAGGCCATTTTCCCTGGGCGAAAAGCGACGACGCATTGGCTTTGGCCGCCGGCAACAGCGCCAGGTTGCGCCGCCCGTCGCGCACGGCCGGAACCGCCTCGGGACCGCGACATTCGGCGGCGGGCGGAGTGCGGCGGGCCTCCGGCGGATACGTCTCGACGGCCCCGATTCCCCAACTTATCCCCGTATGCGACATCCAGGTCGCCAGCGGCGTGTGCAGCGAGACCTTCAGCCCGTACTTCGACCGCATCTCGTCGATGAACTGCTTTCGCGACCCGAGCCACTTCTCGCCCCAGAGGAACGTGGCGAAATCGGTGTCCCAGCCGGGATCGAGATAAAGCGCCTCGCAACTGTAATCGCGCCCCTTGGCCGCTTCCCGCTCGATGATCTCTTTCGTGTAACGGTGCAGGCGGTCCTCCCAGGCGCCGTCCATGTCGTAGAGTTGTTCCCAATGCACCGGCGGGTTGAAATCCTTCGGGAAGCGGCAACCCTTGTCGTCCAACATCGCGCGGTACGCATACATCGCCTCGGGGTATCCGCCCTCGATCGTCTCGAAGCGGGTCGTGCCAAGATCGACGCTCGCGCCGGGGGCAATCCGCGTCAGCGCCGCCGGTTCGCCTTGCAGCATCACCGCGCCGCCCAGCCGCAACGACTTTCCCTCATCGCCGGCGACCGTCGAGAGAACACTGAAGAGCATGTTCTCCTGGTTGAACGAGAAGATGCCGAGCGTATGTTTGCCGACGGTAACCGCCCAGCCCTCCGACCAGCGATGCCGCGACGGAGCCGAGTAGATCGCCTGGTCCTTGCTCACCCACGACTCGCTGCCGGGCTGCGTCACCAAGTCGTGAATCGAGAAATCGTTGAAATGCCCCTTGGCATCCGTGGCCCGATGGCGGAAGGGAACAGCAACCACGCGGGCGGCGGCCAACTCGGGCAACACTTTGCCGGACTTGTCCGTTACGCGCCGCGTCAGTCCCGCCTCGAAATCGGTCAAGGCGACCAGCTCGCCCGTCTTGTTGTGCAGAACGATTTGCTCCTCCACGATCGGCCGATCGCCGGGCAGAGTGAACGTGTGTTCGAGTTCCAATCCGGCCAACTCGCCGCGGATCGTCAGCTTGTCGCCCACTGCCGCGATCTTCGCATCCGTCAGCCCGGCGGCTTGCTGCTTGGTTGCCCCGCGTTGACGTTTGGCGCGGTAGAGGTAGGGACCATCCGCGATGGGCAGGTTCATCGTCTTGTCAAAAAGCGTGACGTTGATGCTCCCATTTGCGGGCGTCACCTCCAGTCGATATGCCGCATTGGCCAGCGTTTCGGCCGCCGCAGAAGATGCGGTCAACACGATCGCCATGCCGAGCAACCAAGCAATGACATTCCGCGGGCCAAGATTGCGACACATGGGCAAGTCTCCTTTTAGTGGGGGGAATCGAGCAGGGCGGGGAGGACGGGCGGTCGCAGTATCAACCAATCCCAGACCAAACCGCCATTGTACCCTGAATGGCACAAGATGTCATCCACCCACTTGCCGTCTTGGTGCGCCAAGAAAACGCACAGGGCAGCCCGGGTTGCGGACTGCCCTGATTAACAAAGGAGTAAGGAGTTAGTCGTCGTCTTCGCGCGGGTGAGCGGTTTACCAAGGGCCGCGAACGTAGTAGTCGCCGAACTGGTCGGTGCTCGACGGCCAATGCGGCGTCGGGCGGAACCAGGAACGTTCGTAAACGCCGGGGCCAGGCCAGCCGCGGTGGAACTGGTGCTGGATCGGAGTGACGCGCGTTGCCCCCACGCCCCAATTCCAGTGCGTTTGGCTTTCGGCCGTCGGCGGCACCAACACCGCCACCGGCATTCCCCAGGCCACGTCATAATAGCCGCCGTGCCAGGGATACATCTGCGATTGCCACATCGCGGTGCGATTCCTGCACCCTCCGCAGGCCGCCTGTGCCTCGCTGGCCCAGCCCAACGCAATCAGCATCGCCACGGCGATGGTGAGTATGAGAACACGTTTCATCGGTTTAACTCCTGTGGGATTCGTCGTCCGCTAACGTCGTTGCTGCGGCAGTTGAACTGCTGTATGTCCAGTTGGGGTGGCAGTTGCACCGCCACCCCTTCGCGGGTGCGGCAGTGCAACTGCCGCACCAACTCGCCCCTTTCTTGTCATTCATTACCAACACCAGGGCCGCCATCCCCATCGCACCGATGTGCGCGTCGGCGGGGCGTCGTCGTGTCCCGTCCAATAGACGCGCTTGTGGGGGTAGAGAAATTCGTGCGGGGCCAACGGCGGGTACGTCACGTATGTGTGTCCGACCAGCGGCGGCGTCGGACGCGGGCAAGGATACATCGCCGCCCCAACGCTCGCCCCGCCGACCGGCGGCACGTAGTAGTTGCCGAACAAGTCGCCGGAGGTGCTGTGGCGAAACAGCTCGGCACGGGCCTCCGTGCCCACGCCGACGCTGTAAGCGGCCAACAAAACTGCGATCACAACCAGGGCAAGAATTTTTCCGCGAGAAATGGAACGACTCATGTTTCGGTCCTTTCACAACCAATCTCGGCAGGTAGCGGTCTTGCGGGTGAATCTTTGTGTAGGGCGTGGGGAAAAGCCCCGCAATGTGCCTGAAATTCGGAAAAAACCATGTGGGACACCGGCGGCAGAATCGCTATAATCGGTCAGCTTTGCCGCGGCCGTCCGCCAGCAGACGGCAGTTGGCTGTAGGAGGCGGAAGAGGGGCGAGGGGTCAGGGATGAGGGTCGAGGGATGAGAGATGGATGAAGGTGAGGTTTTGAGCCAACGCGCAATACAACTCTGGTCCCCGATCCCTGACCCCCGATCCCTGGCCCCCGGCCCTTGATCCCTGACCCCTGACCCCTGGGAGCCCTAAGATTGACCCTTCGTTCTACCCCTAAAGTGGAGACCGCGGCGCCGGCCGGTTCCAACGGCAGCGCCGCGGCCGCCGCCATCGTTCCGGCGTCGAAACCCCGCCGCCGAGCCACCGCCCAGTCGATGGCCGCCAGCCAACGCGATATTTCCGTCAGCGAGTTTTTTGCGAAGAACCGGCACCTGCTCGGCTTCGACAACCCGCGAAAGGCGCTGCTGACGACCGTCAAGGAAGCGGTGGACAACGCCCTGGACGCCTGCGAAGAGGCCGGCATCCTGCCAGAAATCTGGGTCCACATCGAGCGCACCGGCCAGGACCGTTTCAAGGTCGGCGTGCAAGACAACGGGCCGGGGATCGTCAAGAAGCAAATCCCGCTGATCTTCGGCAAGCTCCTCTACGGCTCGAAGTTCCACCGTATGCGCATGAGCCGCGGCCAGCAGGGCATCGGCATCAGCGCCGCCGGCATGCACGGCCTGCTCACCACCGGTAAGCCGGTCAAGATCATCTCGAAGGTCTCCCGCCGCGATCCCGCCCATTATTACGAAATCCAGATCGACACGAAGCGGAACGTGCCCGAAATCCTCAACGGCCGCGGCGACGGCGTCGAGATTCCGCCCAACGGGCTGGGCGACAAACTTATCGAGAAGTACGGCATCGAATGGGAGGAGAGCGTTGAGCACGGCACGCGGGTCACCATCGAACTGGAAGCCCGCTACCAACGCGGCCGCGGCAGCGTCGACGATTATCTCGAACAGACCGCCATCGCCAATCCGCACGTCTCGATCCATTACGACGATCCCGACGCGAACCACCGCGACTACGCGCGGGTGACCGACCAGCTCCCGCCCGAGCCGAAGGAGATCAAGCCGCACCCGTATGGCATCGAGCTCGGTCGGCTGGTGGCGATGCTCAAGGACACGAAGGCGCCGACGATCGCGCAGTTCCTGGTCCATTCGTTTTCCCGCGTCAGCCCAGGCATCGCCCGCAAACTCTGCAAGGCGATCAACGTCACCACGCGGGCCAATCCGAAGAAGATCGGCCGGCACGAGGCCGACCTGCTCTATCAGGCGATCCAGCAGACGAAGATTCCCGCCCCGTCGACCGATTGCATCGCCCCGATCGGCGAAGAGTTGATCCTCAAGGGCTTGCGGCAGGTCGTGCCGGGCGAATTCTTCACGGCCGCCACCCGCCCGCCGGCGGTCTACCGCGGCAACCCGTTCCAGATCGAAGTCGGCCTGGCCTACGGCGGCGCGTCGCCGGTGGCGCGGGTGACGCGCGAGGGGCTTGCCGAAATGCTCGAAGAGAGCGACGCCCGCACCCTGCGGCAGTTTCTGATCACGACCTTCCAAGGGCTCGGGAGCGAGGCGGCCGACAAAATCCTCGTGGCGGCCAACGTCGGCACCCGCGTCTCCCCCGGCCGGCTCAAGTCGGCCGAGATCGACAAGTTCCACGAGGCCCTGCAAAACGTCAACATCAGCGAAGGCCAGTCGATGAACGTCCTTCGCTATGCCAACCGCGTGCCGCTGCAATTTCAGGCCGGGGCCTGCGCGATTACGCAAACCGTAATGCAGACGAACTGGCGGGCCTACGGCCTGAACCAGTCGCGCGGCTCGCTGCCCAGCGGCCCGGTAACGGTGATGGTTCACATGGCAAGCGTCTGGGTGCCGTTTACCAACGAATCGAAAGAGGCGATCGCCTCGTATCCCGAGATTCAGAAGGAACTACGATTGGCCCTGCAAACCGCCGGCCGCAAGCTCGGCATGTTCTTGCGCCGCCGGCTGCGCGTTCGTCACGAAGGCGAGCGGCGGAATCTCTTTCTGCGTTACGTCGGCGAAGTCGCCACCGCCGTTACCCGCGTCAACGGCGCCGACCGTAAAAAGCTCTACGAGCAGCTCCTCGAAGTCGCGCGGAAGCGCACCGCCGAGGCCGACGTCGAACTCGACGACCGCGGCAAGCCGATCGAAGAGGAGGAATACGGCGAGAACGTAATCATCGTGCCGCCGGAGGTACCGCCCTTGCCGCAGTTGAGTGATCAATGAAGTGCCGTAGGAGGAGGCGGAGGATGCCATGGGCAAACCCATAGCCGAAAATCGCAGTCTTGAGCGCCGAGACCGTGACGAGCAAATCGCTGCGGAGCCCGAACTGGCACCGTCGGACCTGCCTGCCGATGCCGTCTCGTTGCCGGTGGAAGATCATCTGTCGCAGCGGCGCTGCCGACCTGTGGCGGTGATGGGAGTTGTCGAAAATGGTGAAGTGCGCCCCGTCAACTCCGGCGTGAAACTGCCGGAACGCTCCCGTGTTCTCATCGTGACGGAAACCCAGGAGATATCGATGTTGGAGAAAACCGCCGACGACAACGATGTTATCTATCACTATTGCCCGTCGGACGCCTTCTTCAAGATCATCGAAACACAGGTGTTGTGGTTGAGGGATCTGTTCTCCACCAACGACAAAGAGGAGCATCGTTGGTTGAGGAAGATCGCCACAGACGTTATCAAGGAGGAATGTGAGCGTCCATCGGGCGAGTATGACGATGCGACGATGAAGTTACTGCAGAACACCCCCATCGATTGCACTGAAACGGGCGATATCTATCTTGCGTGCTTCTCAAAACTACGGGACTCCATCGGACAATGGCGGGCCTATGCGGACGACGGACATGGCGTTGCCATTGGATTCTCCCGGAAATACCTAAATGCCAAACAGGAACAGATGGATAAAGTTGTCTTGGAAGTGTTCGATGTGAAGTACGAGTTGGGGGAACAGGAGAAGCTGGTGAGAGATGCCATCGGAAAGGGGCTTGACGCGTACAGGAGGGCGGTTCGCGCTCTCCCCGAATCGGAGAGCCGGACATGTCAGTCGGTCTGGCGCAACCGCTTCTACGGCAGGCTCTGGGAATTCGCTCCTGGCTGCAAACATCGGAGCTTCCGCGAGGAACAGGAGGTTCGCGTTGTCGACTTTCCCTCATGCGACGAGGATCATGAGTTGATCTGTGGCCGGCGTTCAAGTCGGAGTGCAGTCGCGAAGTACTACGAGTTGCCTATCTCTCCGACGGAGATCCAGCCCATCAAGGAAATCATGCTTGGCCCCCAGAACACGTCACATCCGAGCGATGTGGAAGAATTCGTCGCCGACCACGGATATAAGATTCCTCACGATGATTTCACGACGTCAGATGTCCCTTATCGTTCCCAACACGGTTAACAATCCATGCCACCCAAACTGAACCCCCGCGACGCGAAAACCATGAAACGCCTGACCGAAATGGCCGACGAGGTCGTCCAATTGGTCGGGCGAAAACGCGACCCCTACGTGGACGTGCCGACCCGCTCGTTGTCGAACGTCAAATACAACAAATCGCGGCGGTTCATCGAAATGGGCAGCAACACCAACCGCCGCCACCTCTTCAACCTGGCGCAGGCCAAGACCTACATGCAGACCATGCTGGTCGCCAGCGGCGTGACGCAACTAGTCGAGCAGGGCAAAACCACCAGCATCCGTGGTCTCTTCTACCTCTTAAAGCACACGATCGAGGGCACCAAGGAAGAGACTTTCGCCGATCAAGATGAATGCGACCCGGTGATCGAAGATTGCGAAGTGCTGCTGAACAGTCTGCGCGAGGAATTGCACGTCTACGCCAGCAATCGCGGCGGAATGGTGGGAGAAATCACCCTGGTCGACTCGGGCGACGAGATCGACTGCATGCGGATGGGCTCCGGCGGCTACGCCATTCCGTCGATCGTCGAGCCCGACGTGATCCAGTTCAAGAAGTGCGACGCGAAGTTCATTTTGCACGTCGAAAAGGACACCGTCTGGCGGCGATTCAACGAGGACAAGTTTTGGCGCAAGCACAGGTGCATTCTCACCCACGGCATGGGCCAGCCCCCGCGCGGCGTCCGTCGGCTGCTGCACCGCATGCACGACGAATTGAAGCTGCCCGTCTATTGCCTCTTGGACAACGATCCGTGGGGATACTACATCTACAGCGTTATCAAGCAGGGCTCGATCAATCTGGCCTACGAGTCGCAGCGGATGGCGATTCCCGACGCCAAGTTCCTCGGTCTCCGCTCCAAGGATTATCGCGAATGCCAGCTCTCCGACAGCGTGAAGATCGCGCTGAACGACACCGACCGCAAGCGGGCCAAACAGATCGCCGCCTATCTCTGGTTCGCCCATAAGAAGGAATGGCAGAAGGAGATCCAGGGCCTCTTGGACAACGGCTTCAAGATGGAAGTCGAATCGCTGATCAGCAAGAACATCAGCTACGTCACCGAGCACTACACGCCGGAACGGCTGAAGGCGAAGGATTGGCTGGATTGATGCGCGCGGTTGACGGGCGTTATCAAATATGATAACATTGAGGAGACGAGAATGCCGCAGGTTGAACTGGTACTTTACCGTGAGGCGGATGGCTCAGTTCCACTGCGCGAGTGGCTGGATAGCTTGCCTCCTAAAGCGCGGGACAAATGTCTCGTGACGTTGCAGCGGCTGGAAGAGTTGGGAAATGAGTTGCGCCGTCCCGTTGCTGATTACCTTCGCGACGGCATTTACGAGTTGCGGATTCGTTTTCGGAATGCGAACTACAGGATGCTCTATTTCTTTGCGGGCCGACGGATCGTCGTCGTTTCTCACGGCCTGACAAAGGAACGGCGCGTCCCGGCGAATGACGTTGCGTTAGCTGAGAAGCGACGACAGGCTTTCTTGGACGATCCAAGAAAGCACACGTTCCTGCCAGAGTGACAAACATGGGCAAAACAAAACCGAAGTCCGCCGCGTTGCGATATTTGTATGATCGGTATATCGGCGATAATCCCAAACGTCTTGCTTCGTTAGAGGCTGAGCGGATCAATCTCGACATCGCCTGCAAGATATATGACCTGCGAACCAAGGCCGGCATGAGCCAACGCGAGCTCGCCAGGCGTATCGGCACTTCGGCGGCCAACATTTGCCGGCTCGAAAACGCCGATTATCAGGGCCATTCGCTTTCGATGTTGCGCCGCATCGCCGCGGCGTTGGAAATGCGCGTTGACGTGCGGTTCTTGCCGATCGGGCGCAAGTGAGGCAAGTTGCGTTTCAGCGTAAGTTATTCCGCTCCGGGTGAGACGTCGCGGAATGTGAAGTCGCGAACACAGGAAGGAGTCTCATCAATGGCACACCGAGTCTCTCTAGCGGCATTTTGGACGTTTGTCCTTATTGTCGTTTGTGCGTCAACGCCTTCGATGGCCGCACGCCGCCATGACCATTCGAATGACGAAGAGTATTTCAGTCTTGATGATTACGTCGTCAAGAGCCCGCTGATTTTTGTCGGCGAGGTCGAGAAGGTCGAAAAAGGGCATATTGCGCCGCCCAAGACTCGGCTCTGGGATGTTCCCATGCTTCAAGATGAAGCGACCGTCGGCACCGTCAAGGTTCTTCGCGTGCTAAAGGGGCGATATCTGGAGAACCACGTGCGTATTGGTTCCGGCCTCGTCCATCACCATACTATGTGCTCGATAGGACACCTCCATTTCGACGTCGGGCAACAGAGTCTCTTCGTTCTCCCAAGTTACCCAAAAAACGGCGAAGTAGCGGCGATGTTATTCGAGAACATGCTTCCACTGACGGACATTGCCAAGATCGAGTCACGAATCGCCCGCGCGAAGGCGTTTCGCGATGCCTATCTCATCGAACTTCAGAAGGAACAGCCGAAAGTCTACGCGGCGGCGGTGCAATTCGCCGACGAGATGCGGCAGGCCGCCACTACGTGGCCGCAGGACGACATGGACAGCGCCGTGCCTGCTGGCTGGTACAAGACGGGCTTTCGCGATTTGGAGCAAAAGGTGGCGAAGGTCGACGTCGAGGTGATTCGCGCCGCATTGGCAATCGATTGGCTTGCCGAAGACCCAGTCCCCTGGTCGAGAAAGGACGTTTGGAATGACATTGTCAAGAAGATAAATGCTTCGCGGACAACAGAGATCGATGAGTCGCAAAACCGATGGATTCGCAAGACGCTGACTCGCGCCGCCGTAGAAAACGAATACATTGACAAGTACATTGACGCTCTGAAACGAGCGAATCGCCACGGTTTTATGGGTTTTCCGTTTGTGCCGTCTTCGGACTACGAGTTCTTCCGTCATCGCCCCCTCACCGCTCAGGCGCTGACCACCGACTTCATTCTCCGTTGCCAAGGTTACTTCCAGGAGATTGAGTTGGGCGTGTGTCGAAAGGACTCCAAGTGGGCTCTACTGCCATGCCTCCAGCCGAATCGAATCAAGCAATACGTGGCCGCGCTTTACGGCGACGAAAACGAAGAACTGCGATCCTACGCGCAAACGATCATCGGGCGCGTGCCAGGGACGGCCTTTGTCGATCTGGTGCTGAACGATATGGGCATCGAGGGGCACGAGCGGGCATGGAAAGCCTTGGACCATCCCGATTGTCCCAAAGAAACCGCTCCTCGACTCGCCGCCATGATCGATCTTGCGTCGAAACGGAGTGGCAATTACGGTGCAGTGCAACTCTGGGGACTGCTGCGACGCGGTGAGTGCTTCGAGCAAATCTGCATCGAAAAGGCGATGGACACCCTGGAACATGCGGAGAAGGAGGAGAAAGCGGCTTCGACAAGAGCGACGGCAAAGGACAACGATCGTAAGTCTCCGGCTGAATTTCGTTTGGAGGAGGAGAACCGAATACGCCAGAAGCTGATCGACACGCTGCACGCCTATCTTGCTGCGGCGAAAGCAAGCCGTGAAGAACAGCCAAAACGGCCGAGTCTTTCAACTGCCGAGTACCGCCGATGGTTCAAGGAGCACCCCTTGCCACCCAAAGAGGACGTTGACACGGAGGGGAACTGAGGAGATGCTATAAGCTGCCCACCTCAAAACAGGAGCCCTCCCATGCTCTCCCTCCCGATCCCGCCGCGCGCCCCGTTTGCTCGATCTAGCAAGGCTGCTTGCCTCTCAATTCGGGCCTGCCTTCTGACTGTCGCCGCGTTCGCGGCTATTTCGATCGTGGCTGCAAGCGTGCGAGCCGCCGAGAAGCCGAAAGCCTGGAATGCCGATCAGGCGGCCGCGCGGATGTTCCAATACTATGACCGCATGGAGCAGCCGAAGCCATTTACGGTTCGCACCGGCGAGGAACTGAAAAAACACTGCGAAACGATCCGCCGGCGAATCCTCAAAGACCTCGGCCTCGATCCGCTGCCGAAGCGAATCGATCTCGATCCGCACTACTCGGACGTGAAGGAACACCCGTGGTGTACGATCCGTCGCGTGGCGATCCAGCTTTGGCCGGGGGTATACTCGCGCTGCCTGTTGTACATGCCGCGGCATTTTCCCGAGAAGCCCGCGCCGGCCGCGCTCTGCCCCCACGGCCACGAGGACGAAGGCTACGCCGATGCGAATTTGCAGAGGCGGTTCCTCATGCTCGCCAAGCTCGGATACGTGGTCCTCGCCACGCCGCAAGACCATCACGAAGACATTCTGCACGGCTACGCTTATCAGTCGTACTTGACCTGGAACAACATGAGGGCGATCGATTTCCTGGAGACCCTGCCCGAGGTTGATAAGAATCGCATCGGCGTCAGCGGTCTTTCGGGCGGCGGGTTGCAGTCGCAGATGATCGTGGCCCTCGACCGCCGCATCAAGGCCGCCACCATCGCCGGCCTGACTTGCGATTATCGCGAAATCACCTTCCCGAGCGGCTGCCACTGCTACTGCAATCACTGGCCGAACGTGATGTCGTACACCGACGAGCCCGAGATCAGCGCCCTGAGTTGCCCCACGCCGGCGCAGTATCTGACGATGAACGACTGGACGCTGCATTTCGCGGCCGACAATTTCCCCACGATCCAGACGCTCTACCGCGAGAACGGCCATCCGACCGCCGCCGAAGTCGTCTATTGGCCCACGCCGCACGTTTACGACAAACCCAAGCGGGAGCGAACGTATTGGTGGATGGAGAAATGGGTGCGGGGCAAAGCCGATGCCGCCATCGTCCAGGAGCCCGACAACATTCAGATCATCACGCCGCCATCGGCCATCCTTCAGTGGGAAGTCAAAGTACACGGCGAGCGATCGTTTGAAGCGTACGCGCGGGAAACCGCTCGGCCGGCAATCACGTTGGGCGACGGCGCCGACGGCTGGAAGACGTATCGCGGGCAGATGACCGAAGCCCTGCGGCAATTGCTGGGTGTGTCGCAGACGCTGCCCGCCCGCGAGAAAGCGTCGGCCAAGGAGATTCATCCGTCCTGGGCCGGCGGGCTCGAAGTCGAAGAGATCTTGGTTCCGAGCGAAGATCGTTTGCTGATTCCGGCACTGGTGATTCACCCGCCGAAAGATCAGCCGGCGACGGGCGTCGAAGTGTATCTGACGCCCGCGGGCCGAGCCGCTGCAGAAAAGGAACCGAAGCCGTATCTCGATCGCGCACGGCAAGGCGCCCTGGTCGTGCTGCCCGACGTGCGATTTTCGGGCGACTATTCCGTCGAGCAGCTTGCCAGTCGTCTTTGCTGGAACTCCTCGAAGTTTCGCCAAGCGTGCGGCGGTCCCACCCTCGGAGACCCCGCTGCCTTGGCGGCCGCCTGGGATCGCAACTCGATTCTCTGGGGCCATCCAATTCCCGGCATGATGATCGCCGACTTGCAGCGAGTTCTCGATTTTCTCGCCCGCGATCGCGGCATGAAGGGGGCAACGGTGCAGGTGACTGCTCGCGATTCGGCCGCTTTGGGGCTGGCGGCGCTGCTGGGGGCCTGCCTCGATCCGCGAATCCAGGCGGTCGATGCCGACTTCCAAGGCCGTTGCTTCGAGAAAACCGCTTTGTGGTCGAGCGACCGCAACGGTTTGCCGACGGTCAGCGGCATTCTGCGTTACGGCGACGTCCCGCAATGGGCGGCGCTGCTGGCCGATCGTCGCGTCACGCTACGGCGCCTCCCGCAATCCGCCGCCACGCGACGCTGGTTGCAGGACGTATTCGCAAAGTCCGGAACCGCCGAGAATTTGCGGCTTGTGGAATAGCCCGTTGCGTCGCATCCCATGGTTGGGGTGGCAGTTGCACTGCCACCCCTGAATCCGCGGGTGCGGCAGTACAACTGCCGCACCAACAGCGGTTGTAGGAGGCGACTCCCGACGCCGATGTGCGGCCTTGCGCCCCCATCGGCGTCGGGAAGCGCCTCCTACAGCCGATTCGAGCGCTCGATCAACTTTGCCAACAAATCGCGCGCGGCGCCGGTGTCGATGGCGTCGGCGGCCTGCTCGGCGCAGTGCTTCGGCGACGGATTGCGGCCGACGGTCCAGAGCGCGGCGGCGGCATTGGCGACGACGATGTCGCGCGGCGGCCCGCGGCGGCCCGTCAGGATTCCCGCGATCATCTCCGCGCTCTCCTCTGGCCCAGAAACCAGCATTTCGCTCCGCCCGGCCGGCTTGAGGCCGAAATCGCCCGGCTGCCACTCGAAGCGCCGCAGGCGGCCGGCGGCGGCTTCGATCACCGCGGTCGGGCCGGTGAGCGTCACCTCGTCGAGGCCGTCGGAGCCGTGGACAACGATCGCCCGGCGAATTCCCAATAGCACCAGCGCCTCGGCCAGCAAGGGCTGCAACTGCGGTCTGCCCACACCGAGCAACTGAAACGGAGCGGAGGCCGGATTGACCAACGGCCCGAGGATATTGAAAATCGTCGGCGTGCCGAGCCGCTTGCGGACCGCTGCCACGCGTTTCATCGCGGCGTGCAACAGCGGGGCGAAGCAGAAGCAGATGCCCAGCTCGTCGAGGCAGGCTTCCACCTGGGGCACGTCGGCGTCGATGTTCACCCCCAGCGCGGCCAGCACGTCGGCCGAGCCGCTGCGGCTGGTGGCGGCGCGGTTGCCGTGCTTGGCCACCGCCGCGCCGGCGGCCGCGGCGACCAGCGCGGCGGCCGTCGAGATGTTGAACGTCTTCGAGCCGTCGCCGCCGGTGCCGCAGGTGTCGATCAAATCGGGTCGCGAGGAGCGGATGGGCGTCATTCGCTGCCGCATGGCGGTCGCTGCCCCCGCCACTTCCGCCACGGTCTCCCCTTTTCTGTGCAATGCCGCCAGCAGCCGGGCGATCTGCTCCTCATCGCCGCGGCCGTCCATGATCTGCCCGATGACGGCGGCCATTCGCTCCATCGGCAGCTCGCCGCCCGACTCGACTTGTTGGATTGCGGTTTCGATCATCATTGCTACCATGATGCGCTTCTCAGTCGAAGTTGTCGAGCCGCCGGTTCATTGGGAGCCAGATTGACAATTTTGGGAATAGCCGGGAGCCAACGGCTCCCGGATTGTGGCAACTCGGCGGGAGAACGCCGGGAGCCGTTGGCGCCCGGCTATCCTCGGCCAACTCCAGACGGCGCGGGGGTCGGCGAATGCCGCCTTGGCCTTCAAGGTCGTCTTTGCTCGTTCCCGGGCGTTTCTCCTAGAATCTGGACCAATCCTAGCGAATTCCGCCCAATATCGCGGCCCAGCCTTTTGGCCCAATGTAGCGATTTCTCGTGGGCCGCTTTCCCCTCTCCAGAGAATCTGCTATGATTTCCATTAGTGCCACGTCCCAGCCACCTATTGTGGCACTTTCGCAAACCCTGCCCCATTCTGCGTTTCCCTCAGGCGAGGAGGTTCCATGACCCAACAAAGCAAGATTCGGCTGTTGATCGCTGATGACCATGACGTGGTTCGTAGCGGGCTAAAGGGCATGCTCGCAGGCACGGACATCAAGGTCGTCGGCGAAGTGACCACGGGGCGGGCGGCTCTCGAATACGTGTTGCGAAACGAAGTCGATGTCGTGCTCCTGGACGTCCGCATGCCCGATGGCGACGGCTTGGACACCCTGGGACGCATCAAGCTCGACAAGCCAAGCCTGCCGATCCTCATGTTCTCCTACGTCGACAATCCGCCGTACCGCGCCTGCGCGGTCGCCTTGGGCGCCAACGGCTATCTGCTGAAGGACTGTACCCGCGACGAATTGGCGGGCGCCATCAAGACCGTCGCGGCGGGCGACAACCTCTGGACTCGCGAGGGGCTTCGCCGCATCATGGGGGCGATGGCGACGCGGCGACTTCAGGCCGACGTGGAAGTCCCGCTGACCGAACGTGAGGCTCAGGTGCTGCGGCACATGGCCGGCGGCCTCACGAACAAACAGATTGCCACGGCGATGAAAATCAGCTACGAGACCGTCAAGGAGCACGTCCAGCACGTGCTCGGCAAGATTGGCGTCTCCGACCGAACGCAGGCGGCATTGTGGGCGGTGCGCAACGGACTGGCCTGAAATGACGCCGATGACGGTGCTGTCTTTGCAGCGCCGCGGAGGAAATAGCCGACGCCGCGAGGATACGCCGGCAAGTGCAATGCGGCGAAGCGCACAGGCGTAACGCACCCTCGGCCGCCGCCCTGAGCCGCTCCTCGATCTCGTTGGCCGTGGTAGAACGGAATCGCTACGGTCGCATCGCCTCGTCCGAGAACTTCCAGGTTGGCTTCATGTCGCGGGAAAGCGACAACCCTTGCAGGTCGGCACGCAAGAACTCGATGGGGATGGAGCCCTCCTTCAACACCGCATCGTGGAAACGCTGTTCGGACATTTTACCGGCGCCAACCAACTCGTTGTGCAGCGCGTATAACTGTAGGCCGCCGATCATGTACGCGGCCTGGTACAGCGGCGAGGCGGCGATGAAGCGCCTGACCTCCGCGGTCGCCCCGAATTTCTCATGTCCCACGCGATCCATCAGGAACGCGACCATCTCCTCGGGCATCATGCGGCCGAGGTGATACTTCAGGCTGACGATAATCCGCGCGGCCCGCGTCATCCGCCAGAAGAGCATTCCGATACGGTCTTCGGGGGTCTTTGCCCAGCCGAGATCCCAAAGCCGCAGTTCCCAATAGAACGCCCAGCCCTCCCCGTAAAACGGCGTGGAAA
The DNA here is from genome assembly GCA_963823895.1 of uncultured Planctomycetaceae bacterium. GTDB lineage: Bacteria > Planctomycetota > Planctomycetia > Pirellulales > Thermoguttaceae. The sequence continues at coordinate 178,907 of CAWGNG010000035.1, read as the reverse complement.
AGGCGGCGCGATGCGTATTGTACCGGGCCGCATAGAAGTTCTGCAAATGGTGTCCGGGGATCAATTCATGCGGGGTTACCAGCCGCATGAAATGCCGGTTGTTGCCCCGCATCACCATGAGTTTGTCGGTAAGCGTCCCGCCGAGCACATAGGGAGAAATCGCCGCCTGGGCGTAGGCTTGGCGAACGGGGAGATCAAGCCGGATGCCAGCGGTGGGGGAGGAGGGCGAGAAGTTCTTCCTCGCTGGCGCCGGGAAGAATCGCTGGCAGTCGGGTCAGCACGTCGCGGTAGTAGACCCAAGGATCGTGGCCGTGACGCTTGCATGACGCCAACAGGCTGAAATGGATCGCCGCCGCGCGGCCGCCCCGGTCGTTCCCCACAAAAAGCCAATTGCGGCGTCCGATACAGAGGCCCCGCAACGAGTTCTCGCCTTCGTTGTTGTCGATGTCCAGCCAGCCGTCGTTAGGGTATACGGACAGGGCCGTCCAGTTGCCGAGCGTATAGTTAATCGCTCCACGAACCGCGCTCTTGGGCAAGACCTTGGGCGCCTCGGCTTCCAGCCATGTATGGAAGCTGTCCAAGAGCGGCCGCGACCGCTCCTGCCGCTCGGCGGCGATTTGCGTGGCACGCTCCTCCAGCGTGAGTGGCTGCCACTGGCCCTGACAGCGCTGCCGGAGATCTTTCTCCACGGCGTAGAGCTTGCCGATCCAAGCCAACGCCGTCTCCATGCGGGCCGCATCCAGCCGTCGGCTCTCGTGGAATTTCCTCCGCGTGCGCCGAACAAGCCACCTCGATGATTCGACCGTCGGATTCCAGGTAGATTCCGTCGTAACCGTTGAAGGCGTCGGCCTGCACATAGCCGCGATAATCCTTGAGAAACGCGGCCGGTCCGTCCCGTTTGTGATTCGTCGTGTAATCGAACACGGTCAGCGAGTGCAGTGGATCGCCCACGTAGGGCCAGAAGTGGCCCGTGTACTTCAGCCTCCGCCAGGCATCGCGGACCTTCACCGAGGTGTCATCCGTGTGGATTACGTGAGAAGCCAACACCACGCGGATAGCCAGGGCGTACAAAGGTTGTAAGAACTCGGCCGTTTGAAGCCACCAGCCGTCCATCGTCTGCCGGGAGATGCGGACGCCCTGTCGCTGGAAGATTCCTTCCAGCCGGTGCAAGGGCAGATGATCGGCCCCCTTGCTGACGATCACCTGGGCCATCAGCCCCGGACCGGCCAAACCGCCGGGAATCGCCTCGGGCGGCTTGCGGGCCAGCACCACGTTCTGCTCGACGAGCGTCAGGCCGCTCTCGGGCAGTTGCTCTTTGCGGGCGTATTTCTTGCGGACATGCACCATCACGAACAGCGTCGAGGGCCGCCAATCGAGTTGCTCGCTGGTCTCCGGCGGCAACTCGACCAGATTCTCCAGGCCGCCCAATGCCGCCTTCTCGGCTTCGGAAAGATCGTGAACGACTTCCTCACGCTTGGTCTCGTCGGGAATCCGCCCTCGGCCGTGCTTGTCGCGGTTCTTGGAAGCTGCCCGTGCGACCGGCGGCGGCGAGTTGGCAGCCGCCTCTTCCGCATCTGCCTGGTTCTCGAACAACATGCCTTGCTGCGGATCGAACTTCTCGCTGCTGCTCCCGTAAATCCTTTTCAGCAGCAAGTGAATGTGATGTTCTTGCCGCTGGAGCCGCTCGTCGCGCAGACGCAACTGCTCCAACAATTGCACGATCAACTGCTTGAGCACCGCGACATCGTCGGGCAGCAGGGCGGGATCGGGAAGAGGCATGGCGTCCGTGTCCATGCCCTTATAGATACCGTGAACGCGAAATTATTCCCACCGCAAGAAAGGTTTTTCTCCCCGCATCAAGCCGTGCGTTGGTAGCGTTGCTGCCGTTTCACGCTGGACGGGTCGATGCCCCACAGCACCAGCGACAACTCCTGCGCCGAGACCTCGACGCTCCGCGCTTGTGGGTCGTTGCTCGTCGGAAAGCGAAAGGTTCCTTCTTCCAGCCGCCGATAGTACAACGTCAGCCCGTCGCGATCCCACCACAAAAGTTTCACGCGATCGCCACGGCGACTGCGGAACACGAACAAGTGGCCGGACAAGGGATCGTATCCCAGCCAGTCCCGCACCAGGGCGGCCAGTGTGTCGAAACTTTTTCGCATATCTGTCGGCGCCAAGCACACGTAGATCCGCACCAGTTCCGACAGGTTCAACACGGCTGCACCTCCAGCACGGCCAGCACAGCGGCGAGCGTTTGCCGGTCGAAGCCCGCCTGCACCCGTACCGTGCGGCCTTGCCCCAGGATAATCTCCACGCCGCCGTCCGCCTCAGCCGCGCCGAAGCACCTGCTTGCCGGTCCCACCACATGCACGGGCAGAAACGAAGGCGTAGCACCATGCCGTGGCGATACCCGCTTGGATGAACGCGACGTTGGCGTCGCCGGGCGTGACTGGAACTGCGCGCCGTCCACGGCACCGGATACCCGCTTGCCGGTGCGGTGACCACCTCGCGCCAGTTTATGCCGCCAGAAATAGAAGGCCGACTCCCGCAATTCCTCGGCGCGGCAAAACGCCCGCACCGATTGGCCGCCTTCCCTCCACCGCCGCACCACCTCTTCCCAATAGCTCCGTCGCCGCGGATCGCCGTGTCGAATTCGTTTCTTCATGTTCGGGCTCCTGAGGTTCATCGAGCCGAGACCATCCCGGCCGATGCCCCCAGCCTACCCGACTGCACAAGACGTGTTCCGCCAGTCACTTACGTTTGTCGTATTCAGGCATGTCCTGTCGGGCGTAAGCCACCATCATCTGCGGCCTGCTGTACGCCGCGTAGGGAACGGTCTTCAGCGCCTCGGGCGACATCATGTGCAACCCCCAGGTGTCCCGGCAAAGGGCGGGCACGGTGACGAGCCCCCGCTCTTGGGCGAACGCCGTGACCTCGCGGCCAATCGCGGCGATCAATTCAGCCTGCCGGCCGGGCGGCACGAAATCGGCCTTCACTTTGGCCAGCGCGGCTTTCCAGTTGTCGCCCAGCCCCATCTGCCGCGACGCTTCCCGCATCTGCCCTTCGCACCAAACCAACTCATGCTCTCCAATGGCAATCAGTTCTTCGGCCGTGCATGGAAGGAACTCGCAGCGGATGTCAGCCGCAATCGACTCCCGCCCGATCGGTTGGCCCACCAGCGGATCGTCGGATTTGCCTTTCTGCCCGGCAATTTCCTCCCGCAGGAACTTCGCATAGTCTTCCAGTTGCTTCCGTGCATCTTCGTACGGCTGCTTGACCCACCAGTCGAACTCGGGCAGATAGCCGTTGTAATACTTGTACCACCCATCCAAGGTTCCCTGGAGACCTCTAACAACCTCGCTAGCGCGCAAGGCCAGTCCCGGCGACACGGCCAGCGGTGTCTTGTTGATGCGCCCCCGCAGTTGCTTGACCTTCGCAGCCAGCGCAGCGAGCTTCTCTGCCGCCGCGCGGGAATCGATTGGCGCACCTTGCCGCCGCGCCTGCTCTAGATCGAGGATCGTCTCGCGGAAATCGATCATCCGCTCGATCTCTGTGAGTCGCTTCCGCTGCTGGGCCAGATCGTCGATGGATCGTTGAATCTCGTTCTGCAGCAAGAGATAATCCAGCTTGCTCGCCCGGTCCAAGGTCTCGAAATCCGTGTCCCGAAGCCGCTTCAGCCAAGCCGCCTGAAATCGCTCGATTTTATCAAGGGCCGTGGTAGAGGCGGGCAGGTGGAAGGCGTCTTGGATGCACCGCGCGTCGGCCTGGTACTGGCGGACCAAATCTGCCATCAAGAGACCTGTTGGCCGCGAAGACGCCTCATCTCCAAGAGCCGTAACGGTCCACGCGATTGCGAGGGCCAGGGCAGTCCCGGCAGCGAGTCTCAATGCGTTCATCTTCTTCATGCGATTCATCGGCACCTCCTCCAGGTGGTCTGTCAACGTGCGGTTGTTATCAGGAGTCGAAACAGGGATGCGGCCGTCGACCGCATCTTGATCAAGTATAGCGTGTCTTGTCTAATCGCTATGGCTCCGAGAGAATACATGATAACCACCGAGTGTCGATCGGCTTGCGGCAGCCTTGCGGACACTGCACTCGCGTTCGATTATATCGCGTCTTCCCCCCGCCTGGCATGCACCACGATAATTCACTCACAAGGAACCCACGATAGTGTCTCGGAAAGACCGTTGCCTGTAGCGAACGCCCTCCGTGGCGTTCCGCAGTGGTTGGAGCGGCACGGAGTCCGTTCCCTAATGGATTTTGACAAACAAAACCGGCGGCGCCATGCCGGGCGCTGTAGGGAACGGGCTCCGTCCCGTTCCGCCGCCCGGAACGCCGCGGAGGGCGTTCCCTACAGACACATTACCGATTTTGTTTGTCAAAACCCATCAGAATGTTATCTGCGAGACGCTGCATTACATCAACATGAAAAGCCATCTGCGGTGGGCGGTGTTCTGTTCGATCGCGGTTCTTTCCTCCATTGGGAATGCGGCGGAGTTTTCCCGCGTGGCCTACGACGACGCCGGGGTAAGCGACAAAGAGCCGCATCTCGTCAGCGGGAGCGACTGGCGTTTTGACAACCCCGGCGCTTCGGCCGAAACGGTGCGCACGGCGGCATTCGGCCAGTGCATCGAGTTCGGCTACTCCGGCCTGAACCCCAGGGCAAAGTACAAGGTGAAGCTGCGTTTCTTCTCCGACGGTCCGCGGGAAGAATGCGTAAAGGCCGGCGGTGTGGTGGTGGTCGAGTCGCTGGCGCTGGAGAACGGCAAAGCAACCGAATGCGAAGTCGAGATGCCGCCCAGCACTTACGCTGCTGGAAAACTGACGCTGGACATCGAGAGAATCAGCGGCCCCAATGCCGTGGTTTCGGAAGTCGAGGTGTTTTCGACTGATCCGGCGCAATTGCGAGCGATCCCTTTGCCCGAACCGTCGCTGCCGGTGCTCACGCCGCGTCCGCGCGCTGCGCCGCTGGAATTGGGCGGAACGTGGAAGTTCTTCCCTTCTCCGCCGGCGGGATTCGAGAAGGCCGTCGCACACGATGATTGGGCCAACATCCAAGTCCCCGGCGAATGGGTCATGCAAGGCTTCAAGGTCCAGCCGAACACGCCGGCCGCCTATTTCCGCGCGTTCAAGCTTTCCTCGAAGCCGGTGGGCCAGCGGTTCAAACTCCGCTTCTCGGCAGTGTACAGCCTGTGCCGGGCGTGGCTAAACGGCGGGGAAGTCGGCGGGCACGAAGGCGGTTTCGTGCCGTTCGAGTTCGATGTGACCAATGCGATCAAAGCCGGCGTGAATTCGCTGGCCGTGAGCGTGCAATCGGAGTCGTTGCTGGACAAACTCTCCTGCGGCTCGCAATACGCCTGTCATCCTCTAGGGGGTATCAGCCGCAAAGTACAGCTCTTCAGCGTGCCGGAAGTCCATGTGTCCGACCTCAAAATCGGCACGGCATTCGACCGGACATACCATCGCGCCACACTCATCGCGCGGCTCGCGCTGCGCAACCAGTCGGATCGCACTTCTTCCGGCTCGGCGACCGTAACGATAGATCCGCTGGCGAATTCAGCCGAGCTGGATGTTGCTCCCGTCGTTGTTAATTGGGCCGGCCTGGTCCCCGGCGAAACCTGGAATAAGGCCGTGAGGATTGCGGTCGCGAATCCCGCAAAGTGGGATAACGAACATCCTCGCCTCTATAAGCTGGTAATCGCCGCAAAAGACTCTGCCGGGAATGCGGAGATCGTCGAGGAGACGTTTGGATTCCGCCAGATCGAAGTCCGCGGCAATCAGGTCTTCATCAACGGGATACCGATCAAAATCCACGGCGTCTGCCGGCATGAGGTGCATCCGCTGCTTGGACGGGCGCTGACCCCCGAGCTTTGGAAGAAAGACGCCGAGCTCTTCCGCGAGGGAAACTGCAATTTCATCCGCACTTCACACTATCCGCCAGCCGAAGAGTTCCTCGATCAATGCGACCGGCTCGGGCTGTTTGTCGAACTGGAGGCGCCGCTGTGCTGGGTGGGACACGGCGCGAGCGACTATTTCAAAGGCGCGCCCTCGGCCGAACCGATCTTTCAGCGGCTCGCGCAAGCCAACTTGGAAACCGTGCAAGGGTATCCGAACCATCCGTCGCTAATCATGCGATCGATGGCGAACGAGTCGGCCTGGAGCACGCTTTTTGCCCGGGTGCACAAGGCCATTCGCAAAGCCGACCCCACGCGGCCCTGCACCTTCCACGACCAATGTTGGGGCGGCTACAACAACGGCGGCTCCAAGCAAATGCCTATCGCCATTATTCATTATCCCGGACTGGCCGGACCGGCGATGTGCGCTGGCGAGACGCGGCCCGTCGATTTCGGCGAGTATTGCCACCTGGAATCGTACAACCGCCGCGAGTTGGCGACCGATCCCGGGCTGCGCGACCTCTGGGGCCAGGGGCTCAATTTGATGTGGGGGAGGATGCGAATTTCGCCGGGCTGTTTTGGCGGCTCGATCTGGGCGGCCATCGATGACACCTTTTTCCTGCCCAGCGGCGAGACCGTCGGCTATGGCACTTGGGGACCAATCGATGGCTGGCGGCGGCCGAAGCTGGAGTTCTGGCACATGAAAAAAGCCTATTCGCCGCTGCGAATTTGCGCTACCTGCGTGCCCCTTCCAGCGGCCAACCAACCGCTGCGTTTGGAAGTCGAGAACCGGCACGACGTCACCGACTTGAGCGAACTGCGATTTGAGTGGAAGCTTGGCAAGCGGTCGGGAACTGTGACGGCCTCCGCGCCGCCCGGCGCCAAGGGCATCCTGGAGATACCCGTCACAGAGGACAAACTCGTGGGCCGGTTGCTGGAAGTTCGCGCCATCAGCCCGCGCGGTTTTGTGGAAGATGTCTGGCAGGTTGCCCTTGGCGTCGATCCACGCATCGCGCCGCCGGTTTCCGACAATGCCCCAGGCGTGGTCAACCTGGAGAGAACATCTAATGCATTTCTCTTCCACGGCGCCAATTTCACCGTCGTTGTGGATGCGAAAACCGGCGCGATGAAAGCAACCGGCAGAAACGGTGAAACATCGCTCCTCTCCGGCCCAGAGCTGATGCTGCTGCCCGCGAACGACGATCAATGCGGCGGCATGCAGATGTCGGGCGGGGAGAAGGATGTCGCGCTTTTCACCGACGCCTGCCACGATTGGAAAGCCGCCGCGGTCACGGCGAAGAACACCCGTGACGGCGCGGAAATCCGCATCGAAGGCGAATATGCCGAGGCGAGAGGATTCTACACGTTGTTTTTCGGCAACGATGGAGCCATATCGGTGCATTACGCATTCACCGTGACGAAGAAGGGCACATGCGATCCGCGGCAAATCGGCATCGTGTTCGGATTGCCCGCAAGATGCCAGTCTCTCTTCTGGCGGCGCAAGGCTTTTTGGAGCAGTTACCCGAGCGATCACATCGGCCGTCCGCAGGGCACGGCCGCCGCGTTTGACAAGGCTCTGCCGCCGGCGGGCTTGGCCGGACCGCGCGTCGAGCCAAACTGGAGTTGGAGCCGCGACGGCAACAAGCACGGCACGAACGATTTCCGTGCTACGAAGATGAATATAATCGAGGCGTCGCTGCTCTCGACCAAAGGCAGTGGTGTGCGCGTGCTCTCCGACGGTTCGCAGCACATCCGCAGTTGGGTGGATGGCGACCGCGTGCGGCTCCTCGTGGCCGAATACGTCAATGAAGGTGCGCCGCCTTTCTTTTGTGAGTATGTCGTACCCCGTCGTCCGCTCCACGCCGGTTCGCAGGTCGAGGGCACGGTACGGATCGAAATTCGCTGATTCTCTCTTGATCTCACAACGGCACGCCGGTAGCGATGGGGGAGGTCGAATCGATTGTTTGGCACGGCCGATACTGCGGCCACGGCGAAGGCGTGATGCCGTAGACGCTGATCGAACTGATGCGACATGAATCGATCGAGACGACGCTGAGATACTATGTCGGCAGGAACGCGCAGCGCACATCCCGCATCGTCCGCGAAGCTTCCAGCGAAAGCCTCAAGAAGAAGGCGGAAGCGGGCAAGGACACCGCCGAAACGCCGTCACGTGACACTTTACGTAACACCCCCCCGCCAGAACGCGAAAAGCCCTAGTTTAGCATACCTGCCGGCTATGAAGACGGTGGTCGCCGCCGCCCGCCGGGCGCAGGTGGACGGCGAGACGGTTCCGGCCTGCCAGCGGGTGTTCAGCCTCTTCGAGCGACACACGGAACTGATCAAGCGTGGGCGGCGGCAAAAGCCGGTCGAGTTCGGCCACAAGGTGTTGCTGTGCGAAACGATCGAGAAGTTCATCACCGACTACGAGGTCTACGAGAAACAACAGGCCGATTGCGACTTGACCGAATCGGTGATCGAGCGTCACGAAAAACTCTTCGGCCAACGGCCCGAGGTATTGGCGGCCGACAAGGGCTTCTGTCCGGCCGAGGCGAAGTTCCAGGAGTTGGCCGAGCGCGCGGACACGCTGGCGATTCCTCGGCGGATGCGGGACTTCGTGGACAAGGTATTGGCGCATTGGCAAGCGTTTCGGGCTGGGATCGAGGGGACTATTTCTGGTCTGAAGCGCGCCTTTCGGCTGATTCGCTGTTTCTTTCGCGGTTTTAGGAGTTTTGCAGCGGCGGTGGGGCTGGGCGTATTCTGCCACAACCTGATCGTGTTGGTGGAGCACGAGCCCGGCTGACGGCCGGCAATGGAAACGTCGAGGAGCAATCATGAACATCGTAGGGATGCTCTGCGCCGATCGGCGCGGCGGTTTAGATCGCAGTCGACGCACACCGCATGCTTCGCCCACTTTGACACACCAAGCTCGCCCATACCGTAAAACGTAAGCCATCGCAACCGACCAAAACAAAAAAACACGCCTTCAGCAACAGAAACGAAGTATCGCGTTCCTTTGCGACGGCCCGCGTCACGCAGGCCATTTGTTCGGACTGTTCGCACGGTACGGGAAGAGCGACCCAGTAGGCACGATAAAGGTGGGCACGATAAAGGCACGATAAAGGTGACAGGCGCATATATTGAATAGTCTAGGATACTTGGGGAAACATCAATCAGCGACGAGACCGGAACGCTGGCCAGTGACAAATACCTCGGCCTCGGCCAAATCGTCGAGGAGGACGACCCGGGCATGAAGCTCACCTACCTGGGCACGATAAAGGTGACAGGCGCTATGCCGTTGCGCTTTCTTCGGTGAAATGCGGTGAATAGCCTTGGTTTCTCGATGTGTGCGGGGCGTGGCGCGACATTCGCCTCACGCGACTTGGCAAGGTGGCTGGTGACGTAGTTCGCGGAGCAGGCGACGACGGCCACCGTCGGTGCGCAGGCGTTGTACGAAGTGGACGCCTTGGCCTGTCCGCACTGTGGTGGCCGGATGAAGGTGATCGCCTTTATCGAACCGCCGCAAGGCGCGGTGGTCGAGAAGATTCTGCGTCATTGCGGCCTCTGGCATCCCTCGTCGCCGCGGCCGCCGCCCGCCGCCGGGGACTGTCCCCTTTGATGACCCGAACGGCCAGACGGCCTCTGCCGACGAGCCGCGGGAACGGGTCTACGTGGACATCGACACGTTCTGGGCCACCTTTTGAAGATTAACGACGCCCGTCGGCCGTGGGCAGTGCGCGCCTGCGACGCGACACACCGCCAGTCGAGCCACGTTTTCCCCGCCGGGGTGGGACACCACAGGCCGGCAATGCCGCCCATCAAGCCCGGAAGCGATCAAGGAGGCCAGGAGGGGGAGTGCGGCCATGGCCGCACTCCCCCTCCTGGCCTCCTTGATCCACCAGTTCCTACTGGCTATACTCAGTCCTGTGAGTGAAATCAAATTTCCTATCAGTAATTGATCAAGTGCAAATGGACATAGGCGACCTCGAAGGTAAAATCGAGTCGATTGAACGTGAGAGTCAGCAGCAGATTGATGGCGGTGGAATTGGCGAAGGCTACGACGTAAGCGGATCGATACTGGAACTGAACGGCTTATACAGAGAAATGGCAGAACTAAACGCGCGACTATTAGCTTGCCAAGCCAAGTAGCGGAGAAACGATGTCGTGAAAGAAGGAAGAAATGGGTATGACTACGTTGCCTACTGTTGAGCAGTTAGAAAGGCTACCTCTCCGCGCAATTGCTGTATATGCTACACGGGCTGCCCGACGGGCGAGGCGAGTACTCCATGGCGTCATAAGTGATGAAACCATTGATAGTGCATTAACAATTGCCGAGAGTGTGGCGTCCGCTGATAGTTTTACCTTTGCTCAATCCACCTCGGCATCACTTGCAGCTTCTCGTGTTGCAGGAGAGGCCGCCGCCATAAGAACTAAATCGCGAGAGATAGACTACGCTGTACTATGTCTTCTTACATCAACACGCACAGCATCCAGTGTTATGCTAAGTGTTCTTAGATCGAACCGTTTGGCATATTACCTCCATTATGCTGCAAGAGCAGCGGAGCAAGCAGCTTCCTGTGCGGTGGGCGCACTTTCATCAAAGACATTTCCTTGTGTTTGTGACGCAATTGTTCAAGATTATGAGAAATCATTAAGCATATTTGACACACATGGAGCTGTTACTGTCGGTAAGCCCATAGATACGTCCATGATTCTTCCTCCGCTGGAAAGTCTAGCGGAAAAGGGGTCAGAACTATTTTATGGCTCCAGAAACGAACTGAGTGAAGAAAAATCGTTCTGACCCCTTTTTCACGCGCGGGCAATGTCGACTGCCTCAACGAATTCTACACCCAGATTCAGCGTCTTTGGCGGCGCATCCTCAGGAGGCGCAGCCAGAAAGGACGAGTGTGGACATGGGTGCGAATCCAACGTTTGACGGAGGCGCTGGCTTCCCAACCCTCAAATCCTGCATCCGTATCCTGACCAGCGGTTTATCGTTACTAACCCAAGGTAAGAGCCGTATGAAGTAATCCTTCACGTACGGATCCGTGCGGGCGGCGGCCCGCGAGGGCCGTTCCTACCGCGACACTATTTTATGGCTCCAGAAACGAACCGAATGAAGAAAAATCGTTCTGACCCCTTTTTCACGCTCTACGTCGCTATCCGTTTATGTATTCCTTCATATACCAATTCTCCATTGCCAGGTGGTCGTGCTGGGCTTTCACAAGGTCGCCGATGGAGATTATGCCTACCAGGCGGCCTTCGAAAAGCACCGGAACGTGGCGGATGCGCTTGGCGGTCATCAGGCCCATTACCTGCTCGACGCTGTCGCTGGGCGAGGCGGTTATTAGCGGCGAGCTCATCACCGTCGTCACCTCGACCGCCGCCAGCGGCTGGTTGCTCTTCGCGCAGTGGTAAAGTATGTCGCGCTCGGTGACGATGCCCAATAGTTCCTGCTCGCCCGACGGTCCTTGCCGGGCAACAAGCAGCGCACCGATGCGATGTTCCACCAGTGACTGGGCCACAGTGTCGAGCTTGACGCCGGGAGAGGTGGTTTGCACCTCGCTGCCCTTGGCACTGAGAATTTCTTGGAGGATCATGATCGCGCTCTCCGAAGAAGGGTGAATGAGTCGACAAGCCGCCTTCCACACCCTATTATAATACGGGCGAATAAACGGGACAGGTCTAGGGCGAATAAACGGGACAGGTCTGATTACCGCATTCCTTTGCGATACGCTCAAAGGGGCCGGGAGTCTTTGATTGAGCCACGCCCGTTCACGGGCGTTTCCACCGCAGGCGGTAGTAGGCCCTTTTCAGCACGGGTTCGCTTTGCCGCCTCTCGAACCCGACTATTGCTGCAAACTCCGCGATTCGGCCCCCGCCAACATGCCACAAGCGGCGGCGATGTCGGCCCCGCCGCTATAGCGACGTCCCACCGGCACGCCGAGCTTCGCGGTCAGTGCGTCGCGGAACACCCGCAGCTCTTCCGGCGACGGCGGCTTGAAGCGGCCGGTCGCATCGTGTACTTCGATCAGATCGAGCTTGATCGGCAGCCCGCGCGTCAAATCGGCGAGCATCTCGGCGTCGGCGGGCCTCGTGTTGACGCCCGCGATCATGGTCCATGCCAATACAATCCGCCGGCCGGTCGCCTCATGATACTCCCGCATGGCCGACAGAAGTTCCGGCGTCGGATACGCCCTCTCGACGGGCATCAGCTCGCGGCGCCGGAGCGGATCGGCCGAGTTCAACGAGACGACCAAGCGATAGATGTGCCCCTCGGCGGTAAAACGCCGGATTCCGGGCACCACGCCGGCGGTGGAAATCGTGATCGCCTTGCCGCCGATCGCCATGCCGCACGACTCGGTGAGGATTCTGGCCGCCTGAATGACCCGCTCGTAGTTGAGCAGCGGCTCGCCCATGCCCATGAAAACCACGCCGCGGACCGGATGCGGTGAGTTGTCGCGAACCTTGATGACCTGGTCGACGATCTCCCACGCCGCCAAGTTGCGGCGGAACCCCATCCGGCCGGTGGCGCAGAACTCGCAACCCAAGGCACAGCCGACTTGAGAGCTGACGCAGACGACGTACTTGAGATCGTCCGGCTTGTGCAGCAGCGGAATCCGCACGGCCTCGAATGGCTCCGGGCCGTCGCCGCTGAAAAGGAACTTGGCGAAGCCGTCGCGAGGAGAGATTTGCTTCTCGATCAACTTCAGGTTTGGGATCATCGTGGATTGCCGCACCTCTTCCAGTAGTTTGGCGGCAATGCCGTGATCGCCGGTCGGAAGTTCGCCCCGCCGCACGGCCGCCGCGTGGATTTGCCGCGCCTGCCGCAACGTCACGCCAATGTGCGACAGGCTAGTGTGCAATTGGGCGGCGGTGAGGTCTTTCAGCAGCAATTTCATAAAGGAAAGAGGGGAAGGAAAGGGGTGAGGGGAAGCAACGGGGATAAACCCAATTAACACTACGGCGCTAAGTAAACCACGGAGACACGGAGTTCACGGAGGATAACACCTCAAATATCAATGAGTTGCGGCTATGTTCTTTCCGTCGATGCTATGCGACGAAGAAGCGTTGTGGACGATCTACGGTCGCAGTCGTGTGGCCATGCCATGTGCTGCCATGTTTCTGCCTGCTCTCCGTGTTCTCCGTGGTAAGTTCCCATTGGCTCCGCAAGTTAGCGCTGTAATGTTGAGTGTTATTGTTCTGATACCCTTCCGGCGGCATCGCTGGCCTTGCCCGGCGAATGATCGCGAATCAACGCCGCGCCCACAGGTTAATTAACGTGTGGACCCGGTGTTAACCAACCTGGCGTTAATCCCCGCTTACGGCTCCGACGCCGCACTTCGCAATTGCCGCAAGTCGTCCAATATCAACCTGTTGCGGCGATTCCAAGCGACCCTTGCCGCGACGTAACCGCCGGGCGCCGACTTTCAGAAGAACCCGGCTCACAGTCTGCCCGGCAAAATCAACCGTAGCTCTTTGTCCCACTTGATGTTACGGCAACGCCGCAACAATCGACTGTCGCATCGGTGAAAGCGGGCCGTCGCCGACGCTCAAATTCTACCAGCCGTAACTCCTTGCCTCAAGCCAATTTATTGGCCGCCCCCTCCACGCCGCAAAGTCCTCATTCTCCCGCGGGCGGCGACAGCGCCACTTCCCTTCGCCACAAAACGCTCGCGTACCTCAAGAGCCCGCCCTGACAATCCCTCCCGCTTTGCCATACTGAACTCCCGACCACAACCCCCACACCGGGTCGAAACTGACCTTGCACGAAACGGCTGCGATTATGGAGAATACGGCCCAGAAGGAGGATGGCGATGAGCAGAGGCTCTTTGTGCATTTTGGCGACGTGTGCGTCGATTCTCTTCGCGTCGGTGGCCGTTGGCCAGTTCGGCGGCCGCGGAGGCGGCGGTGGGCATGGGGGCGGAGGACAGGGACGCGATGCCGGGCCGTCCGATCCGGCTCGCAGCATGAAGCCGCCGCCGCCGCAGATCGTGCTGACGCCGCACGGGGGCGAGTACCTTCAGACCGAGGCGGTGCAATACGAGGTCGTCTACATGCCGCTGCAAACCCGCATCTATCTGTTCGACAAGAAACTGAAGCCGCTAAGCGCTCGGGACGTGCATGCGCAGATGTCGCTGACGCTTCCGACGGAGAGCAACCCGCGGCAGATTCCTTTTCGCTACGCCGCCATGCCGCCGGGAGCGACCGAGCAGGATTTTGTCTTTGCCGTCTTCGACCTGCGGCAGTTGCAGGATCATGAGACGCCGATAACATTCGAGTTTTCCGGCCTGCCCGACCGCCACCACCCGATCGCTTCGTTCACCCCCCTTTTCTCATCCGAGAGGATTCGTCCCTTCGTTGCCAGAGTCCTGCCTATCCCGGCCGATCGCGACGGGGTCATGCGGCAGAGAGTGTGTCCCGTGTCGGGGCAGGCGCTCGGTGCGAGGGGGCCGATCGTCAAGCTCTACCTCGGCGACTTTCCCTTGTACTTGTCGGGCGAGGACTGCATAGCGGCGGTCCAACAATCGCCGGAAAGATACCTGCCCCGTCCGGCCGCAGCCAGGCCCAGCTCGCAGGCCCGATAATGCCTTGAAGAAAAGAGCCTCCGGGGTGTGGGCGGGATATCTGTGGTGGACGTCCCCTGCCACGAGCCCCGGAGGTGCGGGGAGCAACTGTTTCTCTTCCGTCGCGATTACTCGGATTGCACCTGGATGACCACGAAGCGGCTCCCCTCATCCGTGCGCACCAGCAGCAACACTCCCTTGTTCAACGGCCGGCTGCCCAGCATCCTGCGGAAGTCCTCCACCGTTTTCACTGGTTGGCGATCCACGTCGGAGATGACCATTCCGGTCGTCAGTCCGGCCAGATCGGCGGGGCTGCCGGAACGGACGTTGGTAATCACCACGCCTTGCTCTGCCGAAATGCCCAACTGTTCGGCCACCTGCGGCGTCAGGTCTTCAATCTGAATCCCCAACTTCTGGAAGCGGGAGGATTCGGCGTTGCCCGATCCGCGATGGCTGGCCCGAGCGATGCTGAAGTTCGTCGGCCGCTCGGTGCAGACGACATCGAACGCGAGGTGCTTTCCGTTCCGCAGGATGGTAAGCTTCTCGGCGCTGTCCACTTTGCACATCTCAACCATGCTCTGAAGCTGGCTGGGACTAGTGACGGCCTGTCCGGCGAAATCGAGAATAACGTCGCCGACTTTTACTCCCGCCTTTGCCGCCGGGGACTGGGCTTGAACCTGCGTAACAACCACGCCCTGATTGACCTTCACGTTGAACTGCTCGGCCAGCGATGGGCTGACCGGTTGGATCATTACGCCGAGGTAGGCGCGATGGACCGTGCCGTACTTTACCAACTCCTCGCCGACCCATTTGGCGAGGTTGATCGGGATGGCGAAGCCGACACCCTGGTAACCGCCGCTGCTCGACGAGATTGCGGTGTTGATCCCGATCACTTCTCCATCGAGGTTGACCAGCGGGCCGCCGCTATTGCCGGGATTGATCGCGGCGTCGGTCTGGATGTAATCTTCGCGTTCGTTGATGCCGATTCCGCGGCCTTTCGCACTGACGATGCCGGCCGTAACCGTGCCTTGCAGTCCGAACGGCTCGCCGAGGGCCAGGACCCAGTCGCCGACTTCCATGGCGCTGCTATTGCCGAGTTTGGCGACGGGCAGCGGCTCCTTGCTCTTGATGTGAATCAGGGCCAGGTCGCTTGTCGGATCGGTCTTGATGTCGAACGCTTTGAACTCCCGCCCGTCGGCCAACCGGACGAGGATTTGGCCTCCGCCGCTGACGACGTGGTTGTTCGTCAGGATGACGCCGCTCGGATCGACGATGACGCCCGAGCCAGCGCCGACTGTGCCGTGCCCCGGCGTTTCAGGCGACGAGCCGTGTGGAGACTCGCCGAAGAACCGCCGCAGATCGGGATTGTTCTTGAACAGGTCCCCGAATGGCGTTCCCTGGAAACCAAAGGGCGTCTCTTCCGAATTGTCGTTCGGAGTTCGCTTCCGCTCCACGGTCGCTTTCGCTTCCGCAGGCATGTTCAGCACCATCACCACCGACGGCAACGCGCTCTCCGCGGCATTATGGAAAGCTGTCGACATCTCGTGGGCGTAGTTGACCGCGTGTTGCGATATTTGGCCCGAGCCTGGACGGCCGCTTGCCGTTGCATTTGCCGCGGCTGAAGCACCTTCCGAGTACCATGCCGTCAGTTGCACCTGGGTAGCGTTGTGATTACCTGTCACACCATACACTCCGGCGCCGGCGGCAGCCAACGTGCCCAACGCAACAAGCACGAGACGCGCTCCCAACCACACCCGCCCACGAATCTTGGGCAATTTCGTCTCCATGACCTTTCTCCCCTTCAAGAGTTCCGCTGAAAATTGGAAACCGGCAGCCCCGCACATGAGGACGCCGCCTTTTCTCAGGAGGCTCCGGCCTCCCTACCGATGGTTGCCAAATGACAACGAATCTTGCAAGAAAGGAATTGTGCTTACGTCGGAGGACGGAGTTGATCAGCCCATCTCGGGGAGGCGAAGCCGAGCAGATGCCGTTAGCAGGGGTTCATGCCGTGCAGCAGTCATCTGCGCGGGGCGGATCGAGAGATCGACTTCCGCCGGGAATTGGCCGCCTACTGAACTTTGCGGTATACGAACAACGCCGCGCCGGGCTTCTCGGCAAGTTGAGCTTTCAGTCCCGTGCTCATCAAGCTCCTGCCCGCCATCTTCTCGACTTTGCCGTCGTCAAGGTTCTCGACGGCATAGGTGGCGTTTGCATCAAGCCCTTGGAGCTTGAGCACCAGCGAGTCCTCGTTGGCATCCTCGCGGCGAAATGCCTGCACGGCGCCGCCGCCGCGCTCGGGTTCGTCGAACTGCCAGCCGATCCAGGCGGTTTTCTCCAGGCTGTATGGCGTGAGCGGATAATAGTCGCCCAGCAGGTAGGGCTCGACCTTGTGGAACTCGGCGATCATGCGGCGGAGCAGCGGATAATCGAGGTCTTTCTTTCGCGTGTCCCAGCCGACCCGCGACGCCGGGAAGATGGTGCTGCGGAACCAATATAACGTGGGTTGTATCGTCCCCGAACCGTAATACGGCATCCAGAACGACAATCCGTAGGTTTGGCATTGCTGGCTCGTGGGGGAGTCGACGTAATCGCTGCGCAGCAGCGGCACGGCGCGTCGCAGCGTTTCCAGATCGTTGCGGCGTCCGCCGCTGGCGCAAGAATCGATCCATAGGCCCGGATTCCTGCGGACCAATTCATCCCAGTAGGCCAGGTAACCGCTGACGTGCCCGTTCTCGGTGATGCCCTGGCGATCCGCGGCATCGGCGCCGCGCCAGTAGCCGAGCGGCTCGATGTTGAAATCCTGCCGGTAGACGTCGACCCCCTCGCTCTTGACGAGGCCGTCGATGCGATCGACGATCCATTTCCAGGCATCGCGGTTGCCGAGGTTCACCAGTCCGCCATTCTTGCCGCCGAGAATCCACTCGGGGTGATTCTGAGAGAGCCACGTCCCCGGGCCAGCCCGCTCTGGCTCGAACCAGAGGACGAACTTCATCCCGTTGGCGTGGGCACGATCGGAAATCTCGCGGATCCCCTTGGGAAACCGCTGTCTATCAACTTCCCACGTTCCGGCGTCCGTCCACCAGTCCCGCTTGCTCGGATACCAACCGGCGTCGATGAAATAGAACCCCAGCGGGATTTTCTCGCGCAAATAACCGTTGAGGATCGCCATCTCGGTGTCGCCGCGGGGATGCAGATCGTTGCTCCAGCATGCGCCATAATGGGTTGGCACGAGCTTGCCGCCGGGCCGGGGAATGTTGTGGGCGACCATCCATCGCCGCCAAAGGTTCTGACCGCGAATCCAGTTACCCCGATAGAACTGCAACGCCACCAGCGGCGACCGCACCTCTTCGCCGGGATGGAGTTTGAAGTGCGTGAGCTCTTGGCCGGCGCGAATCCGCGGCATCTTGCCGTCGTCACGATCGAATCGCGCCGCCCACTGACCAGGCCATCCCAAGGCGACGATGAACCCCTTGCCGGCGGTCGCAAAGTTCCAATAGGGGGCCGCTCCGTTCGTGGGCCGGCCGCCCGCCGGGGCGAAGTGCTTCGTAACTTTCGGACCGAGTGGTTCTGCCAGCGGCTGGAAACTGTCGATCGCACAGGTGTCGCCCTTGATGTAGTGCAACGTAAACTCGCCATCGCCCGAGCGAACGAAAGCGGCGTCGATGGCCTGGACTTCGGCGATGATCGGCGTGTCGGCCGTTCCTGAATTCTTGAAGTGCAGCGTCCATTCGACCGTGGGGAAGTCGCGGCACTCGACGCCGACACATCGCACTGTCAGACCGGTTGTCGGATCGGTGAAGAGGAGCGTGCGTTCGCTCCGTTTATCGTCCAATTCGCGCATCGCCCGCCTCAATTGCCAGGTTTTCAGCAATTCCGCCGACGGCTTGCCGCCGTAGGTGAAGGAGAAGAAGGGTTCGGCTTCTTTCATCTCTTTGTCAGCCTCGAATCGCGTTGCCATCCATTGCCGGGCTCGATCAAGTTCGAACGGGAGTCGGCGAGACCCCCCGCGCGAGTTGGGGGAGGACGACTCCGCATAGAACCACGAGGCCAATGAGAATGCTCGACTTCATGGCACCAGTCCTCCAAGGGTTCGATCGATCGGATCAGCGGCGAACGATCAAAGGCGGGAAATTGCGGGGGGGCGCCAGCCACGGGGCCGTGCGGCCACGGGGAGGGCGCGGGCCACGCCCACTGGCGCAATCATCATATCATCGCGGCCGAACGTGCCGGAAGGGGCCGGATTGCCGGGCGCTCCGAGGTTGTCGGGCAGATCATCTCCCAGGGTTTCACCCTGACCTGGGCGAACGGCGCTCCTTCGGAGCTGCCAGGAGACCTTGCCTCACACGGGGACCGCTGCTACTGCCTCAACCGACCTGAATTGACGGGTAGAGGCGTTTGAGTTTGATTCGGGCGTTGGCTGTAGTGAAACGCCAGTCGATGCGGCATCGAGCGGTGTTTCGTGTGGATTCCCAAGCGGCAACCTCGCGGACCAGTGTGGGTTTATCGGGAATCCGCCGCCGAAGGCACTGTTTGGTCATCACGCTTAACTCCGTCTCGGCCATGTCCAGCCAACTGCCGTGTTTCGGCGTGTAGTGAACCTCCAGCCGTTCGATCAGTCGGCGAGCCTCGTCGGGGGCAAACGCCTCGTAGAGCGAAGCCATCTTGTGCGTGTTCAAGTTGTCCATCACCAACACGATTTTCTCCGCCATCGGATAGCTGTCCACCAACTCCCGAATCACCTCGGCGAAATCCAACGCGGTACGTCGGTCGGTCACCTTCACGCGACGCTTGCCCGCCAGCGGCTCAAAGATCATAAACAGATTGGCCGTTCCGTTACGCTCATATTCGTAATCCACCCGCGCCGGACGCCCAGGCGCGGCGGGAATCGCCCGACGTGTTTCTTTGGTCAATTGCCTGCTTTGCTCGTCAAAACACACGACCGGTCGCTGCGGATCGTAGGGCCGTTGGTAGACTTCAAGCACGTCTTCCATCGCGCAGACAAAATCGGCGTTTTGCTCCGGCGGCAATACCCATTGCTCTTTGCGCCAGGGCTGAAGAACGTTTTTTTCAGCGTGGTGCGAACGGCCTCGCGCCCAATCGATTCGACGATCTCCAATTCCACCAATTTGTCGGCCAGCAGTTGCATCGTCCAACACACCCGGCCCGTTGGCGGTGACGAACAGGCCAAAGCCACCAAGTGGGCCTCTTGCACACCGTCCAGTTTGCGATATTGTCGATTTGTGGCCGGCTTACGGTACAACGATGCCTCCCAACCTTCTTCGACGAACTGTTGCCGAACTCGGTGGACCGTCGATAAGCTGACGCCCACCAAATCCGCAATCGCTTCGTCCACGGCGCAGGAACCTCCCTGCCCCTGATCGGCACGTAGCAACACCTGTGCCCGCTGACGAGTCGCCTTCGCCACCCGTCCTCGCGCCACAAGATCCTCCAATTGACCTCGTTCCTCGTTCGATAGCCGAACCACGTACTTGGCTTCCTTGCCCATGTTCGCTCTCCTGACAGGTTGTTGCCCCGGAAAGCGAAATACCATCTCCACCAAAACCTGTCAAGTCAGATCGGTTGAGGCACTACCTTGTCCAACAGCGCCCCCTGCGGTATGATGATGCACGGGAAACGAACCGCGCGGCGTCGCAAACGGATATGGGGTTTTGAGGATGCTACCTGCAATTTGCCGGCCGGGCGGGTGGCCCCCACAGTTTGACTCGCGACAGACGGGCACTGCTCGGCGAGCCGACAGGAGCGCCCGCATGGGACGTACGAAACCAGAAATCCGCCGGGGGAGGGCGAGGTGGGTTCGAAGCTTCTCCCACTAGTGTTGTTGTTGCTCGCACCGGCGTGCGATGTCGCACTGGCGGACGCGCAACACGATGCCTACGACAAGTTTCAGCGGGGCGAGCGACTAAACGACGCCGATGTCGACGCGTTGGCGGGGAGAAAGTCGGCCGGGCCCGACTCGCCGGGCTGGGTGTGCCCAGTGTGCACCGTCGTTCTTCTCTTATTCTTGGTTGTGCCGATGCTAGATGCAGCGCAACGGGGTAGGAAGCTGACCGAATGCCCTGATTGCCGGCGGAGCGTTTCTCGGCAGGCGGCGATCTGCCCGAAGTGCGGCGCGCCGATTCGGAACGAGCCGCCGCCGCTAAACGGGGGTAGCCGGGCGTGTTGATTCAGGCTTGGGCGCTCCGCGGGTCGCGGTGAGCGGACAGGGAATGTGCCTTACGAGGGAGGGGAGGTTGACATGACACTCCAGGAGGTAATCGACGCGCTACGCCGGGAGCGCCCCGGTGCTCCTTTAGGCGAGACCGCGAGCAGAGGCGCTTACTATGACCGGGCGGTTCGCTTGACGAACTACGAGATGTACCTCGGAAACCCGCTTCGCTACGGCGCAATGCAGACAAGCGGAAGGATGATGTGGCTCTATATTTGGACCAGCGGGAAAATCTGCTGCGGCGATAAAGACTGGGATTAGGGGCAGAGCCGTCGGGAACCGCGGATGGCGCGCAACGCAACCGTGCGTGTGCAGGTACGGAGTGGCTCGTCGAGGCGATCGCAGAATCGGCGCGCTTATTGACGACGGAAAGCCCGCGAGACGTCATGGCGCCCAGACAATCGCACCACTCTCGCTTTTTTCGTTGGGGCAAGAATGAGTACGCCAATCACCATTGCGAACGTGCATACACTTCTCTTCGACGCGTTACGCACGATCGACGAGGAGGCGACAAACTGGACATACTGGAAGGGAACGTGGCAACCCACGGGCCTCGTGTATTACGCTCTGCACGTCTCCCCGAATACGTGTTCCACTCGCACCCGCCTTCGGTGCCTCAACGAACTCCCATGGTGTCACCGCATCGGGCGACTACTGGAATCGGGTGACCATGGGCTGCGTGTCAGCAGCAATCAAAGGGATAAGCTCCTAAGATACCGGGGCTCTGGCGAGAAGGGCGATCTTCTGATCACTTTTGCGGGCGGAGACCGCCTGTTTCTCGAATTGAAGCCTGCCTACAAAGCCTACCTTGAGAACGAGCGCCCCACGGTGAACGGCTGGTATCGGCCCTATCTAACCTCGCTGGATCGCAGCAGTGCTGCCAGCGACCTTTTTCACAAGCTGCCGAGAATCGATAGGACGATAGCAGAATACATCGGATTTCTCCTCGTCGGCTTCGATATTATCGAGAGGCCGGAGTACAAACTGTCCGACGCCGACATAACGGAACTGCTTACTGTTGCCAACGTCCAATGCCCGCCCTGGACTCAGCAGCGCGCCGAATGGTACGATGTTCATCATACACAGTATGCCGTGACCCTTGGTTTGCAGACGACGTGCCGAGTGCAATGCAGGCTCTGGTGGAGGCAGGTTGCGGCGGCCACGTAGGCAGACGGGCACGACGGCGTCAGGTGTGATAGTCGGCGTTGAGACGCACGTATTCGGCCGTCAGATCGGCGGTCCAAAAGCGCCGCGAGGCGGTGCCTTCGCTGAAATCGAGCTGGATGAGCGTCTCGCGATTGTCGCGGATCGAAGTCGAGACCGCGTGACCGTCGAACTCGACCGGGGCGCCCTTGTCGTAGAGCAGAAATCCGTTCAATCGCAGCGTAACGCCGTTGGGATCGAACGGCACGTTGGCGTAGCCGGCCGCGGAGACGATGCGGCCCCAATTTGGATCGGCCCCGTGCAGCGCCGTCTTTACCAGCGGGCTATTGGCCACGGTTTTGGCGAGTTCGAGCGCGGTTTCGCGATCCTTGCAGCCGGTGACTTCGATGGTAACCAGGTGCGTGGCGCCCTCGCCGTCGCCGGCGATCGCCTTGGCCAAATCGACGCAGACTTCGTTCAAGGCCGTCTGGAACGTGGCCAGATCGTCGCCAGAGAGTGGCTCGCCGCCGGCGGCCCCATTGGCCAGCAGCAGCACCGTGTCGTTGGTGCTCATGTGGCCGTCGACGCTCATGCAATTGAAGCTGTCGGCGGTTGCGGCGTTGAGGGCCGCCTGCGTCGCCGCCGGGGCAAGCGGAGCATCGGTCATCACCAGCGCCAGCATGGTGGCCATGTTTGGCCCCATCATCGCCGCCCCCTTCGCCATGCCGGTGATCTGAATGTCGCGGCCTTTGATCGCCACGGTTCGACCGGCCAACTTGTGGATCGTGTCGGTAGTGAGCATGCCCCGTGCCGCCGCAATCAGCGACGTTTCGCTACGTCCCAACTTCACCGCCGCCGCCGAAATCCCCTGCGACACCTTGTCCATCGGCAGAAACGAGCCGATCACGCCGGTCGACAAAACCAGCGCCTGGTCCGCTTCCGCTCCGCAAGCGGCCGCGGCGAGACGAGCCATCTCCTCGGCGTCACGCAGCCCTCGCTCGCCGGTGCATGCGTTGGCCACGCCCGAGCAAATCGCCACAGCGCGAATCCGGTCGCTCGGCGTGCGGGCGCGGTCGAGCGCGACGGGCGCGGCGTAAACGAGGTTCTGCGTGTAAACCCCCGCGGCGCTGGCCGGCGTCTCCGACATGACCAAGGTCAGGTCTTGCCGCCGCGGATCGCGCTTGATCCGGCAGTGAACGCCCGCCATCAAGTAGCCTTTGGGAACGGATATGGCCATTTTTCAAGTCTCCTTTCGAGGATTAGGGGCTGGGGGCTCGGGGCTAGGGACCAGGGGTCGGAGGGGCAGGATTGAGGAACACACTTCTTGGTGCCCGCTCTTAACCCCTAGCCTCTAGCCCCTCTTCATAACGCCGTCGTTTCCGGATATCCGTACATCAAGTTGAAGTTCTGCACGGCGGCCCCGGAAGCGCCCTTAATGAGGTTGTCGAGGCAACTGAACGTCAGCACGCGGCCGCGAACCACCCGCGCGGTGATGTCGCAGAAATTCGTTCCCAGCGAGTCCTTTGTGCCGGGGAAATGATCGACCACGCGCACGAAAGGCTCGTCGGCATAAAAATCGCGAATCGTTTGCAACACCGTCTTTTCTTCGACGACCGAGGTGGGCTGTGAGTAGGTTGTCGAGAGGATGCCGCGGTCCATCGGAACCAGATGGGGCGTGAAGATGACCTCCACCGAGGCGCCGGCGACCGTGCTGAGGATCTGGTCGATTTCCGGCTGGTGTCGATGCCGCCCGACGTTGTACGCCGAGATGCTCTCGTTGCACTCGGTGTAAAGGCTCGTCAGCTTCAGCGTGCGTCCGGCGCCGGAGACGCCGCTCTTTGAATCGATGATGATCGTTCGTGGATCGATCATTTCCGCTTTCAACAACGGCGCCAAAGCCAGGATAGCCGAAGTGGAATAGCAGCCTGGGTTGGCCACGAGTTGGGCTGCGGGGATGTCTTTTCGGAACAATTCGGGCAAACCATAGACGACTTTGCCAAGCCGGGCGGGATCGGCGTGTTTCTGGCCGTACCATTGCTCATAAACCGCGGCGTCGTTCAGCCGGTAGTCGGCGCTGAAATCGACCACGCGGCGGCCGGCGTCGAGCAGGGCGGGAATCACCGTCGCGCTGGCGCCGTGCGGCAGGCAACTGAAGACGCAATCGGCCCTAGCGGCCACCTCGGCCGGACTCAAGTCCTGCAAACGCAGATCGACCCGCCCAGTGAGCGAGGGATGGATCATCGCGATATGGGGCTGACCTTCTTGCCGGCTGGTGACCGCCACGATCTCCGCCTCGGGATGGCGGAGAAGGATCTTCATCAGTTCCAAGGCCGTATAGCCGGTGGCGCCGAGGATGGCAATGCGTGTCATGGGTTTGCAGCGGTGAAGTAATCCAGGCGAAACAATGCAGTATAGAACCGCTGTGCCCGGCCGCCAAGGGGGGGCATGGAAACGATGGCCCCATACGAACCAACTTAAGGGTTTTGGTCTTTCAACAAAACAGGGAAGTCCTTAAACCAGCGGGTGTTACATCCCAACAAGCTGGAAGAAGGAGCTTCCCCATGCGAATCGTAGCGGAAGTTGCGGCGGCCGTGCAAGCGGTGTTTGGAACATCCATCGACGATTTGGCGCGTGCCACCCGTTGTGTGCAACGGCAACGCAGGTTCTCCGGCGCGTCGCTGGCAAGAACCCTCGTGCTGACGGTCCTGATGCGGCCCGCCGCCAAGAACCGCGATTTTCAGGCAATGGCCGCCAAAGCGGGAGTTCACGTGACCGAGGAGGCCATTGACCATCGCTTCAGCGACGAACTGGTGTCGTTTCTCGAAGCAGTCCTTCAACAAGCCGTCTCTCAAGCATTGGCCGGACAAGCTTCGACTGCGGCTCTGCTGCAAAAGTTTTCGGACGTTCGCATCGGCGACAGCACCACCTTGACGCTGCCGGACGAATTCGCCGAGCGATTCCCAAGTTGCGGCGGCTCGGAAAACGCTGCCCTGGCGGCCATGAAAATCCAAGTCTTGTGGAGCCTGCTGAGGGGCCAACTCCTCGGATGGCAGATCACCTCCGGCCGCGCCAGCGACGCCAAGAGCGAAATCGCGGAAGCTCTGCCTCCCGCCGGCTCGTTGTCCGTATTCGACCTGGGCTATTTTTCGTTGGAACGGTTTCGTCGGGCGGGCGAAGCGGACGCCTATTGGATTTCGCGTTTGCAGCACGGCACAAAAGTTTTCGACGCGGCGGGAAAAAGCCTTGATTTGCCGGCCTTTTTGCGGGAGCACGGCGGAAACGGCTTGCTGGACATTGCGATCTTGTTGGGCGAGAAGGATCGGATTGCCTGCCGATTGATTGCGGTGCGCGTGCCGGAGGAAGTGGCCGCGCGGCGGCGTCAACGAGTCCGCGAGAATGCCCGCGACCACGGCCGAGAGCCGTCGCAAGAATACCTGGAACTTCAAGGATGGACGATCTTTGTCATGAACTGCGGCGAGGAGTTGCTGACGTGGAAGGAAGTGGTGGTATTGTATCGTGCCCGCTGGCAAATCGAACTGTTGTTCAAGCTGTGGAAGTCGCACAATCACGTGGCGGAGTTGGAAGCGGGCGCCTCGCCGCAACGTCAACTGGCAGTGCTGTATGCAAAACTGATTGGAGTGGTCGTACAACATTGGATTCTCTTGAGCGCGGCGTGGCATGATGTTCGGCGTAGCTTGCGCAAGGCCGCCGCCATCGTCCGCGATTGGATCGTTCTCTTGCTCGCTGTCTTGGACGATGACGAACGTCTGCGTGATCTTCTCGGTCAATTGGCAGCCGCCGTTGCCAAAACCGCCCGCATCACTCGCCGCAGAAAACGCCCCAGTTTGTTCCAACTCCTTGAAAATCCTGAACTTCTGGACTACACGGCCGCTTAAGTTGGTTCGTATGGGGCATGGAAACGATGGCCCCGCATCGTGTACAATGTGAGGTATGTCGAACGACAGATTGCGGCGGCGAGCGGCCCTGGAAGCGGCGCGGATGATCTTTACCCGCCAAGAAACGCAGTTCGGGCGTGCGAGGAGCAACGCGGTTCGGCACTTGACCGCGGCCGAAGTCGATCCCGGCGATCTTCCCACCAACCGTGACATTCGCGGCCACCTGCAAGCGCTGGAGCGGGCCGGGCCGGACGAAAGGGAGCGGCTCTTGAGACTTTTGGAGGCGGAGACCGCCAGTGGAACCTCCGCGGCGGCCGGCGGGGACACGGTCGATCGCTTTCGCGCCTACGAGTTGCTGTTGCTGCCGTTGGAACACGTCATGCAGCCGCCGGAGGAACATCCCGAGGGGGACGTTCTCTACCACAGCCTCCAGGTCTTCGAACTTGCCCGGCAGAGGCTTCCCTACGACGAGGAAGTCTTGACCGCAGCATTGTTGCACGACGTGGGCAAAGCGATTGATCGGCGGGACCACGTGGCGGCCGGGCTCGAGGCGCTCGATGGTTTTGTCAGCCCGCGCACGGCGTGGCTGATCGAGCATCACGCCGACGGTCTAATGTGGGGCGAGCAGGGAGCGATCGGTGCGCGAACCCGCCGCCGCCTGGAAGCCTCGGAGAACTTCGACGAACTGATGCTGCTGGCCGAATGCGACCGCCAAGGCCGCACGATCGGCGCGCGGACGTGCGACGCAAGCGAAGCGATCGACTGTCTTCGCCGTCTGTCGGAGGAATGCGGAGAGACGGAAGCGTAGGAGGCTCGCCCGGCCAAAGCCAAAATCGTTCATTGGACCTTCTTGCTTGCCTCATACCGCTGCCGTCCGCGAGATTGGATGTCATCGAAAAACGCCCTAAGTTCGCCAGCCGCGACCGTGATTCCCTCGCCGCGGTCCAATTCCTCGACGCCTTCCTGGACTTGTTTCCTGAATTGCGCCCTTCGGCCCTCCACTTCGCGCTGAGCATCTGAAACCATCAGAAACCCACCTTGATTTGTTCAGATTAACCTATCGACGCCAAGCAAGGCGCCTGTTATCGCATCACGGCTTTCCCCAGTTTCCGATGTCATCCTGCGTGCCGTTGACGCTGTCCGGTCCGAACGACCACACGTCAAAGGTGTCGGGATTATGCTTCCCGGGGCAAACATATTGGTACGGATTGCCCCAGGGATCCTTCGGCACGGGGCCATTCAGATAGGGCCCCTCCCACTTGGTCGGATCCGGCAAATTGTCCGGCTGATGCCACAAGACCGCTAAACCCTGCGACGTGGTCGGATAACTGGACATCGTCGCCTCGTACACTTCCAATGCCATCCTGCACAGATTGACATAGTCCCTGGCTGCCTTGAGGGCTGCCCTCTCCTTCGCCTTCATCGAATCAAGAGCCGCGCGAGCGTTCTCGCATTGTGGATCAACCTCAAGTGCCCGCCTAAGTAGCGATTCTGCCCCGGTCTTGTCGTTTGCATTGAGACGCTCTTGCCCTTTATGGGAAAGGTCGAGCGCTTCTCGGTGTTGTCGCTCCGCGGCCGACTCTTGGTTTCCGCATCCCGAAAAAATAAGGACAGCAAGTATCAGGACTCCGTTCATTCTGCACATTGCACGTTCCTCCGGAGACGAGAGGTGGAGCTGGTCAACAACTCGCGCCGCTAGTATACCGCATTCAGCTTGGCGCGTCACTGCGGGCGAGGCTCAACAAGAGCGGCCGGGAAGCGAACACACAGGCATTCAATCCGCGGCCCAAATATGATACGCTAACGGCATGGAATCTGGCGAGCGGCTTTTCCTGGGCATCGACGTGGGCACCGGCGGCGTGCGGGCAATGGCCGTCACTGAAGCCGGACGGGTCGCCGCCGCTGCATCGGCGGCTTTCGAGTCGGAGATACTCGCTCCGCAGCAAGGCCGACATGAGCAGCCGCCCCAGGCGTGGTGGCGGGCCGTCTGTCAGACCACTGCGGCCGTCATCGACCAGCTTTCGAAGCAGTACCAAACTGTCCAGCAGCAGCTCGGGGCGGTCGCGGTCGATGGCACTTCCGGCACGCTGGTCGCGGTGAGCAGGGCAGGGGAGCCGCTGCGGCCGGCCCTGATGTACAACGACTCACGGTCCGCCGACGAAGGCGCCGCGCTGAACGATGCCGCCGGCGAGTTCTGCGACAAGCTCGGCTACCGTTTCAACGCCTCGTTCGCGCTGGCCAAGATCGCTTGGCTGCGGCGGCACGAGCCGGCCGTCTTCGATCAGGCTGCCCGATTCCTTCATCAAACCGATTACGCAGTAGAGCGGCTTACCAGCCAGCCCGCGGTGAGCGATTACAGCAACGCCCTGAAGACCGGCTACGATCTGATCGAGGACGCTGGCCGGCGTGGATCGACCAGCACTTGGGCGTCGTCGGGCGTCTGCCGAGCGTCGTCGCGCCCGGCAGCCTGATTGGCACGGTGTCGAGCAAGGCGGCGGCCGAAACGGGCCTGCCCGAGGGACTGAACGTCGTGGCGGGGGCGACCGACGGCACGGCCGCCTTTCTCGCCTCGGGCGCACGAAACGTCGGCGATTACAACACCACGCTGGGCACGACGCTGGTGTTCAAGGGCATCAGTTCGCAGATTTGCCGGCATCCGCAGGGGGTGATCTATTGTCACAAGTTGCCCGGCGGACGCTGGCTGCCGGGGGCGGCAAGTAACGTCGGCACCGACTGGATCGGGGCAATGTTCCCCGGCGCCGATCTGCCGGCGATGGACGTCGCAGCCGCCGAGCACTTGCCAAGCCAGCACGTGGTGTACCCGTTGGTCCGCTCGGGCGAACGGTTTCCGTTCCTGGCCCCGAATGCCCGCGAATTCTTCGTCCCCGAGTTGTCCGAAGGGGCTGACCGCTACGCCGCCTGCTTGCAGGGCGTGGCCCTGGTCGAACGGCTCGGCTACCAGGTGCTCGACACGGCAGCACGAACTGTGGCCGGCGGCGGTGATCGAGGTCTTGCTGTAGGAGGCGACTCCTGTCGCCGATTATCCGACGAGAGCCGCGGGATTGGCGACGGGAGTCGCCTCCTACAATCCAATCCTGAGAAACCGATCGGCGCGGCCGATGGCGAAGTCTACGCCACGGGCGGCGGCAGCCGCAGCGACGTCTGGATGCAATGCCGGGCCGACGCGACCGGACGGGTGCTCCATCGGCCCGCTTGCGGCGAGTCGGCCTTTGGGGCTGCTGTTCTCTCCGCGGCGGGGGCACACTACAATAATATCGTTGAAGCCGTCGGGCACATGGTCCGCTTGGAAAGGACGTTTTCGCCCGACCGCCAGCGCATCGGCGTCTACGACCGAGTTTTCGACCTGTTTTGCAGCGAATTGCGGATGCGAGGCTACCTGTGAGCGTCTACAAGCCCTGCGACATTCGTGGCGAGGCGGCGACGGAACTGTCGGCCGCGCTGTACGAGGCTTGGGGCCGTGGCTTGGGCCGCCAGTTGTCGGCGGGGGCAAAGTTCGTGGTCGGCGGCGACGTCCGCCAGTCGACGCCGCCGTTCTTAGCGGCGCTGATCGACGGTCTGTGTAATGAGGGGCTCGACGTGGTGGACCTCGGGCTCTTGCCCACTCCGATGGTTCACTATGCGAAGCGACGGCTGCACGCCGATGGTTGTGCGATCGTCACCGCTTCGCACAATCCCGCAACGATCAATGGGCTGAAGTGGATGGTCGGCGATCGTCCGCCCACGCCCGACGACGTAGCGGCGCTCCAGCGTGCGGCCGAATCCGCAGGCTGCGGCAGTTTACCCGGCGAGAGTTGGTGCGGCAGTTGTACTGCCGCAGTCACGAATGGGGCCGGCAGTGCAACTGCCCACCCAACGATGACTGCCGACCCAACAACGATTACCGGTCCAACCGATCGCGCGGGGCAGGGCAGGGGGGAGGAGGAGTGTAATCCCCGCAGCCGTGCCGAGCCCCGCACGCTGGACATCTCCTTCGACTATGTCGCTTGCCTGCAAGAGACGTTCGCCGACTCGCTGACGGCGCAGCAGCACGTGGTTCTCGATCCGATGTTCGGCTGCTGGGCGGCGAGGGCGCGGCGCTACCTGCACGCCATTTTTCCGCAATGTCTCTTCTCGACCGTTCACGACGTTGTCGATGACCGTTTCGACGGACGAACGCCCGATTGCTCGCGCCAAGAAGAACTGGACGATCTGTGCGGCGCCGTCTATCGCGAGCGGGCTCATCTGGGCGTGGCTTTCGACGGCGACGGCGACCGCGTGGCGCTGGTCGATAACGAGGGCGTCGCCTTGCGGGCTGAAGAGGCCGCATGGGTGCTGCTGCATTGTCTCGGCAAGGAACTCAAGGGGGAGCGGTTTGTTCATGACGTGAAGCTCTCCGATCGCATCCCCGAGGCGGCCCGTCAACTCGGGGCCGAGCCGTTGGTCGAGCGGAGCGGTCACGCCTTCATCCGCACCCGCGTGCGCAACACCGCCGCCGTGTTTGGCGCCGAGGCAAGCGGGCATTACTTCTATCGAGCGTTGGAGGGCGGCGACGACGGCCTATACACCGCCTGTCTTGTGATCGCCCATCTCGCTCGATCGGGCCGGACGTTGGCGGAAGTGCGCCGTGCCTGCCCACCGATCTACATCACGCCCGATCTCCGCGTGGCGGTTGCGCCGGACGTTCAGCCGAGGATCATCCAGCAGATTCGCGCCGCCTGGGAGGGATTTCCGCAACGGACGGTCGACGGCGTGCGGATCGACACGCCCGGCGGCTGGGCGCTGGCCCGCAGTTCGGTGACCGAGCCGGCGATGACGTTCCGTTTCGAGGGGCTCGACTGGCACGCGCTCGACGATCTGGTCGAACGGTTCTGCCATGCGATGCCCGAATATGGCGATGAATTGTGGGGGCGGTTCAAAGCGGCCGTCGGCGGCGAGGAATCGTAACAGCACAGCAGGCACTCACTCACTATGACAGCCGATAGCGATTCCTTGCGTTTTGGGTGTCCAAAATGCCAAAAACGGCTCAAGGCGCCGCCGTCGCTGGCCGGCAGTCGCACCCGCTGCCCCTATTGCCAGACGATGATCGACGTGCCGCATCATTCGCGAACCAATGACCCGACCGACGTCTATCCGCTGCAAAGCGAGGATAGCGTCGTCTTGGACGAACAACCTGAGTACATTCTCCTGGTTTGTCCCGTGTGTCATGCGCGGATGCACCCCGAGGCGAGCCAAATCGGCCGGCAGGCGATCTGCCCCGACTGCGGCACGGCGACGACGGTGCGGCGGCCGCCGCCCGAGCCCCCTAAGAAGCCGCCACGTTCGCCCGAGGAGATCGGCGAATACCCCTTGGCCACGGACGCTCGTCCCGATTCGCGGGCGGTTCCGGCGGCGGAGCAAAGATACGTGGCGGTGGTCTGTTCGCTCTGCCACACGCGGATGCTCGCCACGGCCGATCAGGTCGGCAGCAACATGGTCTGCCCCGATTGCGGCACGGCGACGGTCGTCCCGCCGATGCCGCGGCCGCGGCGGAAAATCGACGTGATGGCGGGAGCGGATCAGGGGGCATACGCGGTTGTCGGCGAGGATGAGGTGCGACCGGCCAAGCCGTCGCCGCCGCCGCGTCGCGTGCGGGAAGAGCCGCCGCCGCGCGAGGAATCGCCGGAGGAGCCGGAACTCAAGCTGCCCAGCCGGCACCCCGAGTTGCCCGATCGACCTTTCTTGCAGGGCACTTTCACCTTCCCGTTCCATCGGAGCGTGTGGGTCCGCACGCTCGTATTAGCGCTCTGGTCGGTCGTGCCGCACGTGTTGTGGTTTGCCGCCGTCACGCGATTGGCGACGAGCGTGGCAACCGAGGCATTCTCCAGCGCGCTGCTTTTCGCGGCGTTTACGGTCTGTGGCCTGATGTGGTTCGCCGTTCTGTCGGCAACAGTCATGGCCGTGCTGCGCGAGACTTCCGAGGGTTGCGATGAGATCGATAATTGGCCGAGCCATGCCTTCTTGGATTGGATCGGCGAGCCGGTGCATGTATTTTGCGCGGTTTGCATGAGCGCGATTCCGGGGGCGGCGGTGGCGTGGTTACTGACGAGATTGAACGTTGCTCCCCTGGAGATCGTGTGGATTACGGGCCCCCTCAGCGTCCTTATCATGTTCCCCATCGCGCTGATTTCCACGCTGGAAACGAATTCGATGTTCGGCGTGCTCTCGTGGCCCGTTGTGCGGACGCTATGGACCACCGCCGACGGCTGGCTGAAGTTTTACTTGACTGCGGGCGTGATGATCGTAGCGGTGGTGGGCGTTTGCTGGGCGGCCTCAGGGCTCGGCGTGTTGCTGGGCGCCATCGTCGCCGCGATCGTCGAGCCGGTCGCCTGGCTGATCTACTTTCGTCTGCTCGGCCGGCTGGCATGGGTCTGCGCCGACCGCGCCGCCTTCGCCGACCTGGAGGCGGACTTGGCCGAGCCCAGCGACGACGATTTTAACGAAGACTCGGACGACGAAGACCTTCTGACGTAAATCGCAATGTCAGAGATGGTTCCTTGTACCTATTTCCGGTTGGCGGGCCGTTTGGGCTGCTCTTTGTCATTCCCAAATGGGGGGAGTCGTGAGGCCGAGTGGGCTGATCTGCGGACCCGCAAGAAGCCGGCTAGCGAGGCAACCTACTATCGCCCGCCAAACTGACTCTCGTTTGGCGGGGCGACAGGGTATAATGGCGTAGACTTCTCTTGGGACGCAAAAGGAGCCTCGCATGGGTCAGGTTGAATGGTACTATGCCCGCGACAACCGGCAAATGGGCCCGGTTTCGTCGGTCGAATTGAAGCGGCTGGCCACCTTCGACGAGCTCCGCCCCGACGACCTTGTCTGGCGCGAAGGGATGACCGAATGGGCCGCGGCGCGAAACGTGCGAGGGCTGTTCGACCACGATGGCGGGTCGGCTGCCGCGGCGGCTGCGGTTGCACCGAAGGCGGATGAAACGTCGGCCAAACCGCAAGACGCCGCCGCGGCCGCGCGGCATCCGTTCGACGCCGTGATGGAGAAGTTTCGGCCCCATTTCAACCCCCGTTTTGTCGAGGCGACGGCCGGAATTTTTCGAGCGTGCGGCTCGTACGGCCTGCTGTTGGCGGCGGTCCTGACCGCAGCGTTTGCGGCGATTGCCACCGCGAAGACCGCTGAGATCGCTCACGTGCTATCGGGCGTGATTTGGCTGCTATTGCTCGTGGTTCTGCAATACGTCGCCGGCAGGTCGTTCGCTGCGATCGGCGAACTGAACCGCGCGACCGCCGGCCGACTGGCCTCGTCGCTCGTGCCCGACGCGACCGTGGTGCTGAGTTTGGTGGCGGGGGTCGCTCTGTTGCTGGGATCGATCGGCTTCGCGATCGGGACCTCGACCTACCTGGTAATTCTCGGCGGGGTGGCGGCCTTCTTCGTCTGTGCTTACCTGAGCGTGATCGCCCTGCACCCGTCGATGCTCAACATCTCGATTGCGGCGGAGACCATGGCCGGCGAAGAGTTGATCGGCGTGTTGACGTTTGCGCTGAAGGCCCTTCTGCGGCTGACGCCCGTGGCATTCGGGGCAGGGGTGGTGTGCGGCACGGTCGCGATGGCTGTCGCCTGTTTTCTGGCATCGGTGGGTGGAACCGCGTCTCCGGGATCGCTGGCCACCGCCGATGTGGGCCAACGAGTCCTAGTCTCCTCGGCCGCTCTGCCATTGGCGGCATACCTCGTGTTCCTCTTCTGCAATCTGGTGTTGAACCTGTGGCGTGCGGTGTTGAGCCTGCCGGGCAAGCTCGACGCCCTGGCCGACAGCGGCGACGAGATCGGCCGAGGACAGCCGGACACCGTGACGACGCACGAGTGACAGAGGATCGGTTCCTAATGGGTTTTGACAAACAAAACCGGTAATGTATCTGTAGGGAACGCCCTCCGTGGCGTTCCGGGCGGCGGAACGGGACGGAGCCCGTTCCCTACAGCGCTTGAATTCACTGCCGGTTTTGGCTGTCAAAACCCATTAGATCGTCTCTTGTCGTGGCAGTAGAATGGGGAAATGCCATACGGTGCCAATAAGCGATCCGATTATCTCTTTGTTGTGACGCTGTCTGTCGCCGTGCTTCTTTATCTCCTCACGGATAGCACGCTTGCCGCAGTTGTCTTGCCGTGTATGCACGGGGGCTGGAACACATTGCACACCGGAATCTGGCTTCTGAGGTCAGATCCTCATCGCCGCCGAGGGAGAGTATGTTTCGCCTTCTACGTCGCCGCGGCGTGTTGGAAAGCCGCGGCGGCTGCGTTCGTGTCGATCATCGTCTTTCGAATAGTGGAGGATCGGCTGGGGGCCAAACCAAACATGGCCGAGTTTGAGACAACGATGTTCGTTCTGGCTGGGGGCGTCGTATTTACTACCCTTATCGGGCTAGGCGCAACGTGCGCAGCCCTGCGCTATCATATTCGAGTCTGGGTCCATCCCAATCTCCGCACACTGCTCGATGATGACCTTAGGTCGATCGGGAATCTGCGCCCGCTTCAAAACGGATGCAACCACGCGATCTTCGTGGTTGCGATAGCGTTGGTGTTCCCGCTCCTCTGCGTTGGCACTGTATGCCTCATGGTTCTCACGGTTGGGAAGGCGCGCGACGAGTGTGCGACGCTTTCTGCGACGCTTCTTGTTTTTGTGACCATGTTTGGCGGTCCATTCGCCATGATCCCCTGCTATGCGTGGTTGTCACATCGCATTATCGCCACGACGCCCCAGGAATGCTGGCCAGAAGGGAGTCTATAAGCGAAAGCGAAGTGAAACGCCGAATATCGTGCCGGATTGCAGCGGCTCGTGGAAAGTGCATGGGTGTCACCGTTCCGCTCCAAGAAATGCGGAACCCCGCCGAAAAGCGGGGTTCACCCTTTGCGTTTGAGGTAGTGAATGTTGTCGGACCGACAAGGAGCAGACCGCCTGCTCCTCAACGCAAGCCCTCCGGTGGACTCTGCATAATGCACCCTCCGTTGCGAGGTCTTGGAGCAAGTCACACTCAATTGCTAATAGCATTATAACAGGGATACCCCCCGATGGTCAAGAAAAAAACCGCCGGCCCGCCTGGAAAAACAGCAGAAAAGTCTGGCAGAAACGACTGCGGCGAAGGGGGAAAGATGCGAAGCTGCGTGGCCGTTCCTGGTTCCCGTGCAGAGCGTGGGAGCGAGCGTTGCCGCGGATCATCACTCCAGCACGAGCCCCTTGTCGCCGATCGAATAGGGGATGATTTCGTCGGTGCAGGCGCTGCCGCGGTGCTTGGTGACGTACATCGCCCGGCGAAAGCGAGTCCCTTCGCGAATCTTGCCGAGATGGATGACCGTGTTGGCGTTGCTCAACACGTCCCCCTCATCCAACGGCCGCTCGATCAGGCCGTCGAGCGTCGTTTCCGACGAGGTGATCAACAGCAGGCAGCCGATCTCGGCGGGGTCGTAGACATGGTGGGCTACCGTCTCGGCGTTGCGACGATAGTGCTCGCGGAACAGATCGCGGGCCACCCATTCCGCGTCCTTGCGCAAGATTTGGTGGTAGACGTAGTCGAATAGTTCAAACTGGATCGAATCGCTCGGACGCTCGACCGGCTCGATGCCGTCGACCACGGTGCGGCGCACGCCGCGGACGAAATTGCCGTAGAAGAACGCGATCGAGGCGTTCAGCCGACGCGCCAATTCCGCTTGCCATTGCCGCCAAGCCTCGAAATCGAGGTCGGCCCGCGTCACCCGGCGGCCGTGCTGATCGAAGACGTGCAGGTAGTCGCCGCAGGGCAGGGGAGGGGAGAAGAAGTTGTCGAGACCGAGAGGCCGCTCGGGATCGACCGGCCGCAACTGCCAGCCGAACATCCGCCGCGCGTAGTCGGCGTGGTTTTGCGAGTCGCCGCGTGCGGAGAGGTCGAAAACGATGCCGCGGCGGCCCTCCTGCGTCAAACCGGCGTTGGCGAACTGCAAGCCGAACTGCGTCTTGCCGATGCCCGTCGATCCAACGACGGCCGTCAGCGTGCCCGGCAGCAGCCCGCCGCCCAGCAGGTCGTCAAGTCCCTCGATGCCGGTGGAGAGGCGATGGGGCATTTCAAATTTCAAACGTCAGATTTCAGAACAAGAAAACTGCTTGCGGTTTCGCAATGGCCGCTATACGACTTGCCGCAACTCGTCGAGAAGTCGTTGAATCATAACCCCGGTATGCGTGGCGAAGACGGCGATTCGCAGGCCGCCGGCGGCGGGCAGGCCGGAATAGGCCGCCATGTAGGCCACGGCGATGCCGCGGCGCATCAACTCCTGCTGGATCCGCCGCATGTTGGCGGCGTCGCCGAGCACCAGGCAGATGATCGGCACGGGCGTGTCGTCAACGTCGAAGCTCATCGCCCGCAAGCCGTCTTTCAGTCGCCGCACGTTCGCCCACAGCCGCGGTCGCAGATCGGGATCGGCCTGGATCATCTCGAGCGCTCGGGCGGAGGCGGCCGCAACGGGGGCCGGTGGGGCGCTGGCGCCGTCGTACCAGTGCGATGCACTACGCACCGACTCGATGAAACGTTGCGAACCGGGGATGATTCCGCCATAGCCGCCAAGGGCTTTGCTCAGCGTGGCGCAGAAGAACACGGCCGAATCTCCCTTTTCTCTTGTGGCGAGGGGACTGACGATCTTGGAGTTGACGCTCCCCGCGTAGACGCCCTCGAACAGGCCGAAATATTCGAGCGTTCCGCGGCCGCGACGCCCTAGCACTCCAACGCCGTGGGCGTCATCGACCAATAGGCCGGCGCCGGGGTAATCGGCCAGCGCGGCAATGTAATCGGCCAGCGGGGCGATCGTCCCCCGAACCGAAAAGACGCCGTCGGTCATCAGCAGCGGCCGTTGTTGGGGCTTAAGATGCTTCCGCAGATTGTCGGCCAAGTCGCCGGCGTCGCGATGACGGAAACGGAGCAGCGGACGCCCGCTTTGCGCCGCCGCTTCGAACACGCAATAATGAGAATGCTCATCGACCAGCAGAGCGTCGAAGTCGCTCCCGACGGCGCGAAGCAAAATGCTGTTGCCGGCGTAGCCGCTGGGAAAACAGAACGAGGCTTCAGAGCCGAAGAACTCGGCGGCGTGCCGCTCGCAGGAAAGGGTAGGGGGGGTGTTGCCGAAACCGCCGCGGCTGGTGGCGCTGTGGATGCCGTAACGCTCCGTCGCCTCGCAGGCGGCACGGATTACCTCGGGATGGCC
This sequence comes from uncultured Planctomycetaceae bacterium, assembly GCA_963823895.1. GTDB lineage: Bacteria > Planctomycetota > Planctomycetia > Pirellulales > Thermoguttaceae. The sequence goes on along the minus strand of CAWGNG010000035.1, from coordinate 141,979 downwards.
ATGGAGTCCAAGGTAGGAGGTCCCGACAAAATAGAGATATTCCGCTCCGTCGATCCGCACGACGGGGCCCGGTGGACTCTCGGCGATCGGCGGGTGCGTTTTCACGGCGTTCAGTTGGCGCTAAAGCCGAACGCCTTGGCCGTCTCGCGTCTCAGCGGATTGAGGATAAACTTCTTGCGGCATTCGGGGCAAAGGTCGAATCGCATTTGCTGATACACCTCGTCGCCGATTTCGTCGCCGGGGGCGTCCTCGATGCGTTCAAGAATGTCCTGGATCTCTTCGAGGTGGTCGCGGTCGTCGTCATTATCGACGGCGGCCGGATCGAAAGCGGCGTAGATCTCCATTTTGACGACGTAGCGGAGATCGTTTTTCGGGTCTAGTTTCCGTTTGCACAGATCGCATGAGTACCGGATCATTTCCCCGCTCCCGGTTAACAGCCGGCACGCGCCGACACATAAAACGAAGTCCACAACCGACACCACTCATCCTAATGCGAGAACCGGGTCGCTGACAAGGCGACCCCGGCGAATTTTTGCCGAATGCGGCTCAGTTTTTCGCTTACAGGCGGGCCGAATTCGTGGGTTCGCTGGATTCGACTTCACCACAAAGCCGGCAGCGATCCGGCCGCAGAATTTCTGCGGTCTGTGCTGGCGTGGGCCAGGAAAATCGACTACAATAGCGGCTCCAGCACAATTCAGGGGGTGGAACGTGCAAGGGCTGCATACCGCCGACACTCACTCTCCGCGGGTACACAGCCCGCGACGCGGGAGCGTTGTTGCCCCGCACACCCCCCCCGCCTCCCCCGGCAGCGCGCTCTGCTGCAGCGTTCTGGTGCTCAATCGGCTCTATATGGCCGTCCACGTGGTGAACGTGCGGCGGGCTTTTGCGCTTCTCTGCCGCGAATTGGCCGAGGTGATCGCGATGGAAGAGGGCAAATTCGCCACTTATTCCTTCGATTCGTGGCGGGAAATGAGCGAATTGCGTGCCGAAATCAAACAACCCGAGGACGATTGGATCAAAGCCGTCAACTTCGAGATCCAAGTGCCGCGGGTGATCCGCTTGCTCACGTTCGATCGCCTGCCGAAGCAAAGAGTTCATCTCAGCCGCCGCAACGTGCTCGCGCCGACGGCCATGAATGCCAGTACTGTGGCCGACGTTTCCCAACGCATCTTCTCAGCATCGATCATGTGGTTCCACGCAGCCGCGGCGGCGAGACTACGTGGGAGAACGTCGTCTGCGCTTGCGTCACTTGCAACGTGAAAAAAGGGGGACATACTCCATACGAAGCTCACATGAAACTCGTGCGAACCCCCGTTCGTCCACGGCGCAATCCCATGCTGGCGCTGAAGTTGAGTAATCCACGGTACGAAAGTTGGCGCGTTTGGCTGGACGGGGTGTGCTGGGAGGTGGGGGGGAAGGAATGACGGAGAAACTGTTTAGCCGCCGCGTCCTCGCGGTGTGAACTGCAAGAAGACTCTCCTTCCCGACATTGCCGCACACCGCAGTACATTTGCTGTAACTCCTTTTCGGCGAACGGATTGAGATTAAAGCACCGAGTTTCCGCCGGTGTTTCTCTTCGGCTTGCGGCGGCGTCGGTTCGCTTTCCGCTATTCTGGGGGACCAGTCGCACTTGTTTCTTTGGTGAATCACAATTACAATCGCAGGAGAAGGCTCGATATAGCCCGTTCGCACTACCGAGAGAGGAACAACAGCGTGGCGCTCTCCGAGATCGACCGCAACCTGCTGGAACGCTGCCTAAGTCGGAAGCCACGGGCATGGGAGGACTTCGTCGATCGATTTCTCGGCCTGGTCGTTCACGTGGTGAACCATACGGCGCGGGCGAGGAGTTTCCGCTTGGGGGAGGCCGATCGCGACGACCTCTGTGCCGAGGTTTTCTTGGCGATCGTCAAGAATGACTTTGCGCTGTTGCGCAATTTCCGCGGCAAGAGCAGTTTGGCGACCTACCTGACGGTGGTTGCCCGGCGAATCGTCGTTCGGGAGTTGCTGGCGCGGATGTCGGCGGCACAACCGCTCGATGCATCGTCGCCGCATTCCGCCGAGAGCATTCCCGATCGACATGTCTCGGCCGAGGACCGGCTGAGCAATCGGGAGGAGGTCGAGCGCTTGCTCGGCGGTTTGCGCGGCACAGAGGCGGAGGTTGTGCGGATGTATCATCTCGACGGCAAGAGCTACCACGAGATCAGCGTCGCCGTGGACATGCCGGAGAACAGCATCGGCCCGATTCTCACGCGGGCCCGCAGCAAGATGCACCGTGCCGGTGGTAACGGCAGTTGAATCGGCGGATGGAAGGATTTCCGTTCTGTGCAAGGGAGCTGTTGATGGACGACCAATCGAGTTGTCGCTGCAATTAGAACATTCCTGCCAGCGGCCCTTGGCCTGACGTTTTCGTTAGGAGAAAGGGCTGCAAATCAGCACTCCGTGTTTTCCCATTTTCCCCGCACCCTGCCACCGGAGCCTTGGCATGTCACGATTGACCTCAAACCGTCGAGATTTCCTGCGCTCTGCCGCGGCCTTGACTGCCGCAGGAGCGGCCGTGCCGTACTGCTTTACCGGCGAAAACGTCGTTGCCGGAGAGACGAAGTCGAAGAACGATCGCCCACACGTCGGGCTGATCGGCGTCGGCGGGCAGGGGAGCTACATTGCCGGCGAGGCTGCCCGCTTTGGCAAAGTCGTGGCCATCTGCGACGTAGACCTGCGGCACGCGGAAGCAGCCAAGCAGCGATTTGGGGGCAAGGCGGCAGTCTACCAGGATTACCGCAAACTGCTCGACCACAAGGGCATCGACGTGGTGACCAACGCCACGCCCGACCATTGGCACACGGCGATCAGCATCGCCGCCTGCAAGGCCGGCAAGGACGTCTACGCCGAAAAGCCGATGACGTTTACGATCGACGAGGGCAAGTTGCTGTGCAGAGTTGTTGAAGAGACCGGCCGGATCGTGCAGATCGGCACAATGCAGCGGAGCATGAAGGAGTTTCAGACGGCCGTCGAACTGGTTCGCAACGGGCGAATCGGCAAACTGAAACAGGTGTGGGTCGCGTTGCCCTATTATTCGACCAAGGGTGGCCCGTTCGCCAAGCAGCCGGTTCCGCCGCAACTCGACTGGGACGTGTATCAAGGCCAGGCGCCGCTGCACGACTACTGCCCGCAGCGGACGGTCGGCAATTTCCGCTGGTGGTACGAGTATGCCGGCGGGATCATCACCGATTGGGGCAATCATCACGTCGATATCGCCCACTGGGGCATGGACTGCGACTTGACGGGCCCGACGTCGGTCGAGGCCCGCGCCCTGTTTCCGAATTCCGCAGGCCCGCAGTACTACAATACGCCCGATCGCTTCTTCTCCCGCATGTTGTATCCCAACGGCGTCGAACTGCTGTACTTCTCGTCGATCAACGAACGATTGCGGTACGGCGACGTTGCGGAGCACGAAGTGACTTCGCCCGAGCAGATCGAATGGCTGTTCGGCAAGGATGTGCCGACGGAGATCAAGAGCTACAACCGCAACGGCATCATGTTCATCGGCCAACGGGGCAAGGTCTTTGTCAATCGCGGGGCCGTGCATGGAAGGGCCGTTGAAGAACTGAAGCAGAACCCGCTGCCGGCCGACGCCTGGCGCACGTATCCGAGCTTGGATCACATGGCCAATTTCTTCAACTGCGTCAAGACCCGCAAACAGCCGTGTACGCCGGCGCAGGTCGAGCACCGCTCGATTACGGCGTGTCACCTGACGAACATCTCGATCCGGCTGAAGCGAAAGCTCATGTGGGATCCGGTCCGCCAGCAAGTTGTCGGCGACGACGAGGCAAACGCCTGGCAGGAGCGCAAGCAGCGGCCGCCGTACCTGGTTCGTGCGTAGCATCCAGCGTGCCACTGCTTCGCAGAAGCAGTGCCCCGTGCAAGCCGCCGCCCGTCACTGCTTCTGCGAAGCAGTGGCATACGAAAGACACCGCGAGACCGCTTCTTGCAGCCCGCGGGCGAAGTGCTACAATACCCGTAAACCAGGGTATTATTCCAAACTGCGAGGATGCCATGAACTATCGAATTTGTCTATCGGCCGTCGCCGGGATTTTCGTTGCGTGCGTTGTCGGGCAGGCGCAATCGCCTTCGCCGCCGCGGGAATTCAACGGTCTGCAATCGGGCATGAACAACCTCCATCGGCTCTCCAACGCCGAAACGCGGTCGATCAGCCCGGAGAACTTCAACGGCGAAAAGGGCAAAGCCGGTATGGCCGTCGAGGGCCTCGGCAAGAACGCCGCCCGCGAGTTGGGACGCGGCTGGAAGGTCTCGCCCTGCGTTCGCATCAAGGCGGGATCGACCTTTACCGTCGCCGAGATCGACGGATCGGGCGCCATCCAGCAGATATGGCTGACCCCTTCGCCGATCGACAAGACCCGGCTGTACATCCTGCGATTCTACTGGGACGGCGAAACCGAGCCGTCGGTCGAAGTGCCGCTGGGCGATTTCTTCGCCTGCGGATGGGGTAAGTATTGCCAGATCAATTCGTTGCCCGTCTGCGTCAATCCCGGCAGCGCCTTCAACTGCTACTGGACGATGCCGTTCCGTAAGAAAGCGAAGATCACGCTGGAGAACCTCGACGAGCGGGACATGGTGCTCTACTATCAGGTCAACTACACGCTCACCGACGTGGGCGACGACGCGGCGTACTTCCACGCCCAGTTCCGCCGCACGCGAAAACTGCCGGCGAAGACCGTGTACACGATCCTCGACGGCGTGCAAGGTCACGGCCAATACGTGGGCACGTACCTGGCCTGGGAATCGCGGAGCCCCGGTTGGTGGGGCGAGGGGGAGATCAAGTTTTATTACGACGGCGACAAGAAGTTCCCCACGATCTGCGGCACCGGCACCGAGGACTATTTCTGCGGCTCCTACGACTTCGAGGACGCCGAGACGCACCGCTACGTGCCGTTCAGCACGCCCTACAGCGGGCTGGCACAGGTGATTCCGCTCAATACCATTTACGAGCCGCCGCAGCGTTTCGGCCTCTATCGCTGGCACATCACCGATCCGATCCGTTTCAAGAAAGATATGAAGGTGACGGTGCAAGCGCTGGGCTGGAAGGACAATGGGGCGTATCTGCCGTTGGAGGACGATCTCGCGTCGGTCGCCTACTGGTATCAGACCGAGCCGCACGCGAAATTCCCACCGTTGCCCGGCAAGGCCGACCTGGTGGTCGAGCCGTTGAAGCCGGCGAAAGCGGCGGCCAAATAGACTTCACATTCTGCAACCGCGGAGGATGCTATGTGCCGTCGCATTTGTCTTTGGTCGATAATAGGAGTTGTTCTCGGATGTATGGTCACGTCGGCGCCCCGGTGCCAGGCCGGGCCGGCGGCGGGGTTCTTGACGTCATCGAACAACCCCGACGATTGGAAGCCCGAGCCGCCGCTTGCGGGAGAAGCCGCTCGCGCGGCCGAACAAGACGCCGCCGCCAAGCTGAGTGCGATGAAGGACGCGAACGGCGGCAGCAAATACCTCGTGATTTCAGAGCGACTTGATCCGGACAGCCCGGAAAAGCGAGTTACCGCCATCAACTACAAAGGCTCGAAACTCGACAACGAAGCGCTGAAGCTGACCGCCCGCCTGTTTCGAATCGGCACGATCATCGCCAATGACTGCAATATCAGGGATGAGCAGTTGCGGTACTTTTCCGGCCTGAAGTCGCTGACCTCGTTGGTCTTGACCAACACGTCGGTGAGCGACAAGGGGATGATCCATCTTCGCCGCCTGGCGAATCTGGAAACCTTACACCTTTCCGGCACGAAAGTTTCCGACGGCGGCGTGGGCGCGATCGCCCGGCTTGGCGACCTTCGGATATTGAATCTCTCAAAGACGAAAGTGACCAGCGCGGGAATGAAGAAGCTGCTGCCCTTGACCAAACTCGATTGGCTGCTGCTTTCCGATACCGCACTAACCGACGCCGGCTTGAGGCAATTGGCCAAAATGCCGCATCTGCATCGCTTGACCATCTCGGGGACCAAGGTCACGACCGCGGGAGTCAACCGGCTGAAGGCCGCGATTCCGAGACTCACGGTCGATAAGTGAGTGTACCGGCGCTACTCAAACCGCAGATTCGTAGGCCGCGCTTCACCATGACAGCCTGCTTCCGCAAATGGCCCGTTGTGGCGGGGCCGTGGTGTCCACAGCGGTTGCACCCGGTGTGCCCGGTACTTCCCGAGACCAGGATTCTGTCTCACTTTTCTTTCAACACTTCCACCACAAGTGTCCGTAGAAGCTCGGTATACGAATCGGCATCGTCCCAGAAGGCTTGCGATCGCAAAAAGTCCTTATGATGCGCCAAATCGAGCGTCAGAGCGTGCCTCCATGCGATGTCATCGGGAGCACGATTTAGAATCTCGTCCGCGGCGAACAGCAGATATGTTATGAAGGCATCGTACTTGTCATGATTGACGCCGTCCCCCCCCTTTTCCGTCGTTGCGACTCACGTTGGGGTGCTCGATCACAAGGGTAAGATATCCCTTGTAAATATCAGCGGCAGTTGCCAACTTCTGCGATTCGTCGGAGGCTCTGATCTGAAATACTGCAACGACGATTGCGGTCATTGCAACAAGTGCTGTTGCCGCGCCAAATAGGTTCTCGGCCACGGGATTCTCACCTCTACACATATACACCACACCGACAACCCATAGTCCGAACGTCACCACTGCGACTGACAGCGTTATTATGAGCCGCACCGGCCACCCAATTTGCGTTTTCATGTCAGACCATCCCTTCCGGTTTCAAGTTATCTGGGGGGATCGCCCCAGGGGACACAACGCGTAACCCACACACGGTTCTTCTCTGCGCGCTGGGGCGCTATAGTGGCGCCGCTCAAGGAAGAACCCGCGGGTACCAGTGCAGGGGCCGCCTCGTCCTCGCGAGCGTCGAGGCGGCTCTTGGCCTGACATAGCGGATGCCACGGGTGGCTTGTCCGCCTGCGGTGCCGCCACCACGGGACCCGCCAGAACTGGCCTCCCAAACGTTAAGCTGCGTGAGATACCACAGTAGACCTTCTTGCCTATTCGAACTCCAAGACGCCGAACTTGTTGAACTCGTGGAAACTGGGGCCGACGCGCATCCAGTCCCAGCCGCTGCCGTGGCCGTTGTCGTAATCGACGCGGTAGAAGTTCGCCCGCCAGCGGGTGTGCGGGCGCGGCGGCACGTTGCCCAGCGGTTTGAGCAGGGCGTACGGCACGAACACTTCGGCCGTCCAGCCGGCAATCTCGGCTCCGGGCCTGAGCGTTCCACCGGTGACGGACGTTGCCTTGCGGGTTTTCCGCGGCCCCTCGTAATGCCACGGCCGCCAACCGAGGAATCGGCCGTCGAAGTTTGGGATCAGGATCGCCAGTTCATGGTTCAGCGGCGAAATCTCGTACTCGAAGTAGACCGTCTGCTTTTCGTCGGGCCATAAGAAGAACTCGAAGGCGTCTTCATTCCATAGATCCTCGAAGTCCTTGTCGATCGTCGCCGTCAGCTTGCGGTCTTCGCCGTGAAACAGCACGTAGAGGCCGGTCGGCGAATAGAGCATCTTGAAGCGCGAGCGGTAGTTTGCCTTGTTGCCCGACCGTGCGTCGAGCGGCTCCCACGGGGTTTTCCGCCAGGCCGGCGAGGTGCCGTCGCCCGACAACTTGAAGTCGTCGGTCCGCGGGACCTTGAGCACCTTGAGCTTGACCGCGGTGGTTGCCTTCGCAACGGGGGCCGGCGTTGCCGCCGAATCGCCGGGTTTCACGTTGCGGACGCCCGCCGGCGGATCGGTCCGGACGGGCGACACGAACGCCAACGAAAGGACGATCGCGGCAAGCAGAGGATACCGAAGCATAAGCAGACTCCCGACGCTTTTGTCAGATGTGTCCTCGATTTCGCCGGATAGTGCGGACCTTGATTGTGCCGGGGTTCGTGGCCGACGACTCCTTTGCAGCATTATCGCCGAAGTAGAGAATCCGCTCGGCGTTCTGGTAGTAAATCTTCGCCAAAACCTCCTTCGGCAGGTAGACGCCGTAGATCATCCAAAACCCTTGCAGGTGGTGGCTCTTGGCGCAGTCGAAGTACTCGTTGTCGGTCTCCATGAAGCGGTAGTAGATGCGATACGCTTCGCGATCGTTAGGCGGCGTGTCGGTGCCGAACAACACGCGGTCCTGGTACTTAATGAGGAATTTCCGCGCCGTGTAGGGCTGCCGGCCGAGTTCCGAAATCCGCGCGTCGATGTCGATGTAGAAATTCGGATATTCGTCAAGCCACTTGCCCACTTGCGCAAGTCCTCGGGATCGTTGCCGCAATGCGCGCCAATGAAGATCGTGTGCGGATTTTTGGCCACGGCACGCATACGTGAATCCAGCAACTCTTTCCGCGACGGGAAATCCTTGCCGTAGAAAAGCCAATCGGGATGCGCGTTCAACTCGTGCCAGCGTTCATTGTACTGGTCCAAAGGGGTGAAGAACGCGGCCGGATCGCTGGTGTGGATCATAATCGGACGATGATACTTGGCGCACATCTCGTAGATCGGATCCATCTTGGCATCACCAGGCATGAGGTACTTGCCGTTCTTGAACTTCACTTCCAAACCAAGCGTTTTGTGAAACTTCAACCCCTTGGCCCCCATCTTGAAGCTCTCTTCCAGCCGATTGGCCTCGCGCTGGCTCCAGTCGGCATCGTCGAGGCCGTCGAAATCGATCTGCGCGTAGGTCAGGAACCGGCCGGGGTGGGCGTTGTCCAACGCGTCGAGCGTCTCCTTCAGGCGATTGCCCCACATGCCGTCGAGATCGACCACGGTCCGCACACCGGCCGCGTCCATCTCTTGGAGATAGTGGTTTACCCGCTCGGGCGTAAGGAACGCCTTGCCCGTGCCAAGATGGTTGTGCTGGTCGATCACCGGGAACATGGGCTTATCGACTTTGGTCACCTTGGTGACGAGCATCGATCTGGGGTGCCAATCGCGGAGTTTCAGTTCGCGAATGTCCTCCTGGGCGACGGCCGAAGCGGCCACGGCAAAGGCAAGCGAGAGAATTGTTGCAGCAAACAGAAAATGCCGACACATGAGCGGTCTCCTAACGTTCCAATACTCTAAAAGGTGGGCAGTCACATGGATACGCTTCGAACCACAAAGCGTCCCCCATTTTCGCAGCAAACTGCACGGCTGTCAACAAAGTGCGGTTCGCGGTTAGGGCCGATCAGTTTTCGGTGGCGTTGGGGTGGCAGTTGAACTGCCACCCCCGAAACCGCCACCAATTCAGGGGTGGCAGTGCAACTGCCACCCCAACAAGCATCCCAAATTAAAAAACTGATTGGCCCTGGGTTCGCGGTTAGAAGATGGGGCAAAGCGGGGCAGGGGAGGGCAGGGGTGTCTTGGCAACTGCCTGGCGGCGACGCATAATAGCAGACGGATCGCCCACGGCTGGAACAAGCCGGTTTTCCTTGCATCGCGGTGCAATTTCCGCACCCTTCGGAGGCACGACAATGGCGGCGTTACGGCTGCGTGGCATGGGCGTTCTCGTTGCGTTGACGTTCGCAACGGCCGCCTTTGGCGACGGCGTCTACATTCCCGAGCGGGCCGTGCGGAAAATCCCGGAAATCCCCGCCCAACGCGCGGTCCTCTCCTGGCGAGACGGTCAGGAAACGCTGCTGATCTCGTCGGCCCTCGATTCCGAGTCCCAAAAACTCGGATGGATCATCCCGCTCCCCGCCGTGCCGAAGACGATCGAAAAGCAAACGCCGGGCACCTTGAAAACGCTCGACTTTTGCATCCAGCCGGAAATCACGCACGATCTCTATCCGCAAGTCGTCTTCGCGGTTTATGCGTTCTTTGTCATAAACGTTGTTCTGGCAACGCTGCTATTCAAGAAGAAGGAGCGTTTGGGATTTCTATTGGTCGAACTCTTCTTCATTGCAGTGGTGCCGGCGTTGATGCTGCCCGCACTCGGGTCCGGTCGCCCGTCTATCACCAAGGCTGCCAACGCGGCGGTGGAGAAGACAGCCACGGTCGGATCCTATCAGATCGGCATTCTTCGCCCCCAGAAGCTCGACAATCTGAATGCCTGGCTCGCCGAGAACGGTTTCTCAGTTCTGCCTTCGACGGCCGCCTCGCCGGTTGCCGATTATATCGCGAAGGGCTGGGTGTTTGCCGCGACCAAGTTGGTCCGCGGCGAGTCGGGCGCCAATGCCCCGCATCCGATCCAAATGACATTTGCCGCCCCGAAGCCCGTTTATCCGTTGAAACTAACGGCGTTGGCCGGCGGGCGCACCACTTTCGAGATATTTGTGATCGCAGATGACCGCATGGCCTGCGCCGAACTCCGAGAGGAGTTTTGCGATCAGTTCAGCCGGGCGCTAAATCCTGCGGATTATGGGGACATTCACTACGAAACGACCGTCTGCTTTCTTGAAAAAACGACAGATCAAATCATAGGCCATCCGGCAATCTGCCCTTTAATGTGGGATAAGTGCATTCTCACGAAATTCGCCGGAACGATCGACGCCGATCGGATGACCGCCGATCTGCAATTCGACAAGAAACCCTTCGAGGGGTATCGGCAGCATTTCTATACCGAGCAGGGCGCGTACCACCTCTCGCTGATTCTGTTTGTGTGCATGACGGGCTGCTGGCTCGCCGGATCGATGGTGGCGTACAGAGCCAAAATCGTGCGACCTTGGGGGCTGACGCGGTATCTTGGCCGGGTGCTGCTTCCGGTCGTCGCGATGTATGGGATCGGCGTAACGATCCTCTTCGCCTGCTTGCCCAAACTCGCAGCCTCGGAGGTGGTCACTGGGCGTCATTGGAGAGGCGCTCAACTTGTCAGTTTGCACGGCGACATCGCAGAGGCACTGCAAGATCGGCCGTGGATTCTTCAACGGACGGCGAAGCAAATCGGCGAATCACTCCTCCAGCTTTGCGGCGAAAAGTGGGAACAGCGCAGACTCCAAAACCCAGTGACCGGCGCCGACGTCCTGCTGGAAGACAGCCCCGGCAACTTCACGGTCGAAAAGTCGGACAAAGGCGTCATCGTTCGCATCTACGACCACATCGGCAGGCCGATCCTGATCGAAGAACCAATTCCTGAAGCTGGCAAGCAGGGCAGGGGAGGGCAGGGGGAGGAGATTCGAAGTTCCGCGCCGCGTGGACGCGGCCAAACCTCCAATCCCTAATTCCCAATCCCTAATCCCTCCCGACCGCCAGCCGGCTGGCCACCCGCAGCGCCTCGATCATGCTGCCGGTCTCGGCTTGGCGCTTCCAGGCGATGTCGAACGCCGTGCCGTGGGCGACGCTGGTGCGGATGATCGGCAATCCGAGCGTAACGTTGACCGCCCGGTGCATCCCCAAGAGCTTTAGCGCGATGTGCCCCTGGTCGTGATACATGGCCACCACCGCGTCGAAGCGGCCGTCGCGGGCACGAACCATCAACGTGTCGGTCGGCAGCGGCCCTTCGAGCCGGAGCCCCTCGGCCAATCCGCGCTCGACGGCCGGGCGAATGATCCGCAGCTCCTCGTCGCCAAATAGCCCGCCCTCGCCGCCGTGTGGATTCAGCGAGCAGATGCCGATCCGCGGCCGGGACGAAAAAGGGGTCAGGTCCAATTTGTGCGAAGCACCCTCCGGGCCGTTCCGGCAAATTGGACCTGACCCCTTTTTCGCTCGCCGCCGCGGCGTTTGCTGTGCAGCTCGTCCCGCTGTCGGCCGCATCAGCCGCGTCATGAATCGGTCGGCCAGTCGGGCCTTGGCCAGGATCGCCTCTTCCGTCAACTCGCTGAATACTTTTCGCAGGGCAGTGTGCAGCGTTACGTGGACGACGGCCAATCCGGCCGGCGAGAGCAAGTCCTCGTTGGGGCCCATGTAGAGCATCATGGCGTAATCGTTGACGCCGCAGACGTGGGCCAACAATTCGGTGTGGCCCGGATAATCGTGACCCGCCCGGTGCAATGCCTCCTTCTGCAACGGCGCGGTCGTAATGGCGTCCACTTTGCCCGCCAACGCCAAGCGGATCGCCGTGACGACGGCATCATAGGCCGCCTGGCCGGCCCGGGCGTCGAGCGTGCCGGGGGCCACGTCCAGCGCGTCGGGCGAACCGCAGGGAATGCACGGGATCACGTCGGCCGACGGCTCGGCCTGCTCGGGCGACTCGATCTCCGCGACTTCGACCCCCGTCTGCCAAAGCCGCACCGCTCGACGCAGAATTTTGGGCTGGCCTACTACCAACGGGCGGCACCACTCGTGAACGACGGTCTCGCTCCATGCCCCGACGATGATCTCCGGTCCGATCCCGGCCGGATCGCCCATTGTCACGGCAACTAGCGGTTTTGAATTCTGCACTTCTCTTCTGCCCTCCGAGCGTGGGCGTCTCGACCGCTTTGGAACGACAGGGGCCAAACGTCGGCCTGCTGCTCACGATACGTCACATTGCTACGACACACGTCACCCCAACCGATTGTACGCCACCGCTCGCATCGAGCCAAAGGGCAGTTGTGGGAAAACAGCAGATTTCTTATCTTGAAGGGGAAGAATCCGCCGGACAATTGTCACAGATCATGTCAGGAAAAACGCATCTCCCCGTGTGCGCGGCGCCTGAATGTTTGATCGCTAGCCCCTAGCCCCTAATCCCTAGCCCCTTCTCATGCGAGCCTGCATTCAACGAGTCCGTCGCGCATCGGTCACCGTGGCTGGCGAAGTCTGCGGCAGCATCGGGCCGGGCATGTTGGTGCTGCTGGGCGTGGCGCCCGACGACAGCGAAGCCGACGCCCGCTGGCTGGGCCAAAAGATCGCCGGCCTGCGAATTTTTGAGGACAGTCAGGAAAAAATGAATCTTTCGCTGGCCGACGTGGGCGGGGCAATGCTGGTGGTCAGCCAGTTCACGCTGCTGGGCGATTGCCGTCGCGGCCGGCGGCCCGACTTTACCGCCGCCGCCCCGCCCGAATTGGCCGAGCGGCTCTATCAGGTCTTCCTTGCCGCCGTCGCCGAGCAAGGCGTGCCAGTCGCCACCGGCCAATTCCGCCAGCACATGGAGGTCGAGCTAGTCAACGACGGCCCGGTGACGTTGATCGTCGAGAGCGCCTAACCGCTTGCGGTTTTGCAATGCGGCCTGTCAGCGGTGCCAGATACGATCGATCAACCGGCCGGCAGTCTGTTGGCTTGAAGCGCCAAGCCCCGGCTTAGAGGGATCGGGCAGTTGCGGCTCGAAGAGAATGATCGCGGTCAGAATGAGCACCTTCGCGTAACACGATACGTTCGACCACATGCCTTCGCCGAAGAGTTTCAAGGCCGTGCCGAACGATTTTTTCAGGTGCATTCCGTGGGTCCATTCGACGCTCCAGATTTCATCGAGCACCAGGTGCGATAAATATCCGAGCATTACGGCGCCGGCCGTGTAGAGGCGCAAGTACAAGGTATCGCCCGAGGCCAATAAAAACGCCCCTTCGCCGGCCACCAGTGCCGCCGGTATGCTATGGAACATGCCGCGATGGACCGTATACATCCGCAACAGCGCCCCCGCTCCAAAGCGGATCGCCAGATAGACCGCCGCCCCGGCCAGCAGGATCATCTCGTGCGTCATGCCCCAGTGCTGAAAGCGGTGCATGAGCATCAGCGGCACCACGGCCGAGGCAAAGGCCATGCTCTCGCGCTGCGGCGTGCTCGAGTCGCTGTCGATGTCGGGCAACATCCCCGAAACGCTGCACAGGCCGGCCGCCAACGCGCAGGTGGGCCAGGGCACGCCATACGCAACGTACGCCGCTCCGCCGTATCCGATGCCAAGAAGAGTGCTGCCGGTAATGTGGGTTTTGAAGCCGGGCATGATCGTTGATACTTTTCTAGAGGACTAGTTTTGTGGAAAGAGGTCGCCCAAGAGATCCTTGAATCTTGCGCTGAGAATCTTCCACTTGTCATGCGGTCGATAACAAACGAAGGTCCAGCGAATCGCGTTTCGTTCGTATCTCGCTATGTATACGCAAATACGCACGGAGCCGCTAAGGTCTTTCTGTTCGGATAGCTCGTAACCGAGGAAGGCGCCGTATTGCCTCTGGAGATCGGCCAACTGCGCCATCTGGTTTCGACTAGTCGCTTCCTGCAACTCTTTTCGCCAGCCCGTCGCAGGCTGCCAAGGCGCGTTCTCGTTGAAAAGGGCTAGCAGATCTTTGTCGCCGCGAGTAGCGTGAGTCACGAACGACTCGCACATCTGGTGCAGACCGTCCGTCGATTCTTTGGCAGCCGGTTCCGAGTGAGTGACGCTGCTAAGGCACAGCGGTATCCCGGCCAATACGATGACACTTGCCAGAACAGCTCCAACCCTGTTCATCGCAAAAATCCTCCTTGTAGCGAGATTCGGCCCAGGCAACGCTCCTTTTGCCCGCTTCAGACTGCGACTTTTATCCCAATGTCGCGATTTGGGCAAGAGAGGTTTCTCTGTATACTGCCCGACGACATCTTATCCATCCGTCGCAAATCAGCAGCTTTGCCCCGTCCTTCATCCTTAATCTCTCATCCCTCATCTCTTCTGGCCGGGTGCAAAGCAGCTTCCGGCCTCGGCTCAGGCGGCCGAGGTGACGGTGGAGCGGCGGACATAGGCACACCCCGGCCGAGTGCGAAGGTAGCGCCCGAGACGGTCGTCGTCGCATAGAGTAGCGGCCCGGACTTGGAGTATCGCTTCCGCCCCCTCTGGGTCGTTCCAAAACATCTCCGTCCCCTTCACCCGGTAGTTCACCTCTTTGACCAGCGACTCCATCAAGGCCGACGTTACCGGCAACCCAAGGCGTCGATAATGCGGATAGTCCATGCGACCGCGGTTGTTCCGCAGATAACGTGCGGCATCGACGATCGGTTTACGCGGATCGTTCTCGTCCAGCTTGGCCGTGTCGTCAAGACCGTGCGGAGCCAACCAACGCTTCAGTTCGTCCATCGCCTCCATCGCCCGACCTTGCCAACATGCGCGGGCCATGCGCAGATAGCACGACCACGCAACGGAGAAATCCGGGTGCATCGCCAGTGCCGCAGCGTACAGATAACTCAGCGCGTGGATGAAATCAAGGATGGGCACAAAGTTTGGAAAGTAGTGCTTCCACACAGACCAATTCCAGGGAAGACCGTCTCCCACAAAGGCACGCGCAGGCGCCTGCGGAAAACAACAACAGTCGGCCTCCCGCTTCATCTGTTGCCCGAAGACGCTGGCCTCTGCCATGCTCGAAAGACACGTGCGCACCAGACGCTGGGGACGCCAAGCCTTCTCGCCAGGCGGCGCGGCAGATACCGCCGAAATCGCTGGCGGAGCCTCTTTTTCCGCTAATTTCGCCACTCGCTTGGGATCGGTGAACGCACGCGGAAGTTCCGGTTCGGGGTCTTCCGCAAACGTCTGGTGCGTCATTCGCAGCAAATTGGCGTTCTTGGTCTCGCGCCAAGCCTCGCCATGAACGCCGCGACCTTGGCCCGGTTTCCGTGTGCGAATTCGTCCGCCGTCAGCTTCCACGACGGCCAACTCGGGTGGATTCTCGGGGGCTTGGACCAGTTCGGGCGCATCCCCTTCATCTCGCAACTCCGCCAGTTCCATCCCCACTTGGTGCGTTACACGCTGCACCGTGCTCGCTGAGACCTCGTTACCACCGACGTGCTTCAGCACCAGCGACGCGCGTTGGCTCGATCGCGTCTCGGCCGAGGCATACACGATCCTCTGCGTCATCGCCGGCGTTAGTTCCCGACTGTCCAATCCCATCGCTGCCCGCAGAGGGAAAAAAATCCCGCCGACAGCGGGTACAAGTCCCTTTCCATTCCAAGATGGGGACCGCACCGTCGGTCGAGAGAATCGTACGGGCCACCAACTCCAGCGAACAAACTTCGCCACAGGTCGGACAGGCGGCGCTGTCGGGACTTTCCGCCGTCATCTCCCGCGCGGCCCATTCCTGAAAGCAACAACTCCAACGGGTCGCCAACCGATGGGAAGCCGCCTCGATT
The DNA here is from genome assembly GCA_963823895.1 of uncultured Planctomycetaceae bacterium. Taxonomy (GTDB): domain Bacteria; phylum Planctomycetota; class Planctomycetia; order Pirellulales; family Thermoguttaceae. The sequence continues at coordinate 126,018 of CAWGNG010000035.1, read as the reverse complement.
TGACTGAAATGGAGCGGGGTCTTCCGGTCCCAGCCCGCCAAAATGGTCTCGATGATCGCATCCTTCGCCTCAAGCAAAACCCGCTCGAATTTCCGCTGTAAATGCTGCGAAATGCCGTCCATGACAGATCCTCCACGATCCAAAGTGACTTCCTATCCTGCGACAAATTGCCATCTTAACCGAAAAACGCCAGATTCTCCTATTGACGTTTGCTTGAGCCACGTTGGGACACCGGAAGCTGCTTTGCACCCCTTCTGGCCCCAACTGCCGTTTCCCGCTATACTCCGCCCATCATGCAACCCTACGATGTCCTGATGCTGGTCGTTTTGGCGGGCGCCGTGCTGTTCGGCGTTTGGAAGGGGATGGCCTGGCAAGTGGCGTCGCTGGCATCCGTGGTGGTCAGCGCGGCGGTAGCGGTCCACAGCAGCCCGGTAATCGCTTCCTATTTCCGTGGCAAAGAGCCGTGGAACCGCTTTTGCGCGATGGCGGTGCTCTATGTGATCACGGCCGGGGCGATCTGGATTCTATTCCGCTTGGTATCGAACATTATTGACCGCGTGAAGCTCAAGGAGTTCGACCGGCAACTCGGGGCCACGTTCGGGCTGGCAAAAGGGGTTCTCTACTGCATCGTGATCACGTTCTTCGCGGTCACGCTGTCGGAATCTTCCCGACAGGTGGTGCTGGCGTCGCATTCGGGGGATTTGATCGCCCGGGGCATCCGCAACGCCAACCCGGTTCTGCCGGAGGACGTCCGCAAGTATCTGGGCGAGTACATCGACGAGTTGGACAAAGGGCTGCACGCTCCGCCGCAGAATTCTGCTCCGCAAACCGACGGATTGAACCCGAATCCGCAATCTCCCCCACAAGAGGCCCCTAAGCAATCGCCGAAGCGCCTGAGCAAGCACCGAAGGCGCCTGGCCCTGCCGAGGGCAGGGGGGCGCCGGCAAGCTCGAAAAGCTGCTACTGGGAAAATAGCTGCCGGCCGATCGGGCTTGGAATCGAAATTCTCCGTGTCCTTGCGGCAAGCGTGTATGAAATGTCTTGAAGCATTTGGTATCGTTGGCTGTCAGCAGAGACTTTTGCGGAGGACAGCCAATGAATGGCAGAGAGACTCGCGACATTCCGGCCCGGCTGGAGGCACTTCGGCGTCGATTTCTGCGTTGGCGGGCGACGCATCAGGCGCGCTCACGGATTCCGGACGGGCTGTGGACCGCAGCAGCAAGAGCGGCTGTCCGGTATGGGCTCCATCGCACTTCCAGGGTATTGCGTCTGGAGTACTACTCGCTGAAAAAGCGTGTCGAACAGCAATCCACGGTCGCCGTTGATCTGCCGAAGAATGCCTATCGACGCCGACCACCTCTTCCTCTCGGTGCCGAGTCGGCGGCCACGTTTCTTGAACTGGCCCCTGCCAGCAACGGTTGCGAATGCACGGTGGAGTTAGAGGACGCTGCCGGGGCAAAGATGCGGGTCCATCTGAAAGGAGTCCCGACGCCCGATCTGGCGGCGCTGAGCCGGAGCTTCTGGAATCCCTCGCCATGATTCAGGTCACGCCTCAGATGCGGGTAGTGGTGGCCATCGAGCCAGCCGACTTTCGCCGCGGAATCGACGGTCTGGCCCGGTTGTGCAAGGAGGTGTTGAAGCATGATCCGTTTAATGGCTGGGTATTCGTATTCCGCAATCGAGCGGCGACGGCGGTAAAGATACTCGTTTATGACGGCCAAGGTTATTGGCTTTGCCACAAGCGGTTGTCGAGCGGCAAGTTCTCCTGGTGGCCGTCGGCTAAGAATGCGGCGGCCAGAACGCTGGCAGCCCATCAGTTGCAGGTTCTTCTTTCGGCGGGCAATCCGGAAGCGACGCAAGCGGCGCCTGCTTGGCGATCGGTGGGGCCGGCGGATTGACGCGGCGATTGGCGGCGGTGCCCGCGAAATCGCGGCAAATCGCTCTTTCCACGCTTTGCGGATGCGCGTTATTCTGCGCCCGCTTGAAATGAACGCCATAGTGGTTTTCGTCGGCCTCCGTTGCTGGTATCATCATGCCAACGAAGCTTTCGACCATCGAGATCGACATGAGCCAGTTGGAAGACGCTCTGCGGCAAGCCGAGAAAAAACTCGACGAGAAGGATTATGCGATCCTCAGGGCGGTGGTGGATGCCTACGACACCATCGCCGAGTTAGTGGACGACAAGAACACCACGATCGCTCGCTTGCGGAAGCTGCTTTTCGGTTCGCGGACCGAGAAAACGAAGACGGTGATCGGCGGCGGCAAGGATTTGGCGTCGCCGCGGTCGGCATCTGCGGCCGTTTCGACTGCCGTGGTGTTGGCGCCGGAAGACGCGGCGAAAACGCCTGCCAAAGGACACGGCCGCAACGGGGCCGACGCCTACGCCGGGGTGGAGAAGGTTGCGGTGCCTCACGAGTCGCTCCAGCCGGGTGACGCCTGCCCGAAGTGCGACAAGGGCACAGTTTACGAGACGGGCCGGCCGGGCGTGCTGGTTCGATTGGTGGGGCAGGCCCCGATTCAGGCCAAGATTTACGAACTGCAGAAGTTGCGGTGCAACTTGTGCGGCGTCGTCTTCACGGCCCAGTCGCCCGACGAGGTGGGCCCGGAAAAGTATGATGCAACGGCGGGCAGCATGATCGCCTTGCTGAAGTACGGAACCGGGATGCCCTTCAACCGCGAGGAGAAGCTACAAGGAAGCTTGGGCATTCCGCTGCCGGCTTCGACCCAATGGGAGATCGTTCACGCCAAGGCCGAGAAGATCGAGCCGGCTTTCGCGGAATTGATTCGCCAGGCGGCGCAAGGCGAGGTGGTTTTCAATGATGATACGACGGTCAAGATTCTGGAGCTGATGGGCGCACGAGCCAAGGAAGAGACTTTCGCCGCAGAGGCTGCCGACACTTCAGCCGAGGGCTCGGCGAAGAAACCGCCGGCCGAGCGCAAGGGCATGTTCACTTCGGGCGTTGTTTCCAGCAAGGAAGACCGCAAGATCGCCCTGTTTTTCAGCGGGCGTCAACACGCGGGCGAGAATCTGGCGGACGTGCTGATCGAGCGTGCCGAATCGTTGGCCGCGCCGATTCAGATGTGTGATGCCTTGCCGCGGAATTTGCCTGGGGAGCTGGCGACGATCGTGGCCCACTGTCTGGCCCACGGACGGCGGCAGTTCGTGGAAGTGGCGGAACGTTTTCCCGAGGAGTGCCGGCACGTGTTGGAAGTGCTCGCCGTGATTTACAAGAATGACGGCATCGCCCGAGAGCGAAATCTGTCGCCGCAGGAACGATTGCTCTTCCACCAGGCCGAGAGCGGCCCGGTGATGGAAGAACTTCACGCCTGGCTTGTCCGACAATTCGAGCAACGGTGCGTCGAGCCAAACTCGTCGTTGGGCAGCGCGATTTCGTACCTGTTGAAACACTGGGAGCGGCTGACGTTGTTCCTCCGCGTGGCCGTGGTGCTGCTGGACAACAACGTGTGCGAACGTGCGCTGAAAGCGGGCGATCCTGCACCGCAAAAACGCCTTGTTCTACAAGACGTGCCACGGCGCGGAGGTGGGGGATTTGTTTATGAGCCTGATCCACACCTGCGAACTGTGCGGCGCGAACCCGTTCGACTACCTGACTGAGCTTGAGCGGCATGCGGGCGAGTTATCCGCCAATCCAGAGCACTGGATGCCGTGGAACTATCGAGACGCGCTGGAGAGCAAAGGAACGCGACATGTCAAAACACCGTCCGAAGAAAGCCGTTAAGACGGCAGATTCCGCGGCTAGGCTGCGTAAGGCATTGGCGAAACGCAGCAAAGGCGACCTGATCGACGTTCTGCTGGAATTGGCGAAAGATGACCGCACGATTCTCCGCCAACTCGACGCCAGATTCGAGTTGCAGGCCCCGGCCGAAGAACTGGCTGCCGCGACGCGGCAAGCCATCGCCGACGCGACCGACTTCGACGAACGAGACATCAACCGCAATTTCAGCTACGACTACGCGGCCTATGAAGCGGTGAAACGCAACCTAAGCCGATTGGTCGATCTGGGACAGTTGCGGCCGGCGATGGAGCTTTCGCTGGATTTGATGAAGCAAGGGAGCCAGCAGGTGGAAATGAGTGACGAGGGAATGATGATGGCAGACATCGAGGAGTGTTTCGCGGTGATCATCAAGGCCCTGAAGAAGTGCGACCTGCCGCCGGCCGAGATCATCGCATGGTGCGAGGGAATGACGGCAACCGACAGCGTGGGCTTCATCTGTGACGAGGAACTTGGGGCACTGCGAAACCACATTGAGGCGTCACGGTCGTGACACCTCGCCTCGTACCTCTTCTCGTCGCCGATCCCGTGGCGGCACATCGCGTCTGGCATCGCCCTCCGATCATCGACCGTCCGTCGCCGTCACCACCGCCCGGCGATCAAAGATTTTTCACGGCTGCCGCAAGGACACGGTGTTTCTGAGTGATAGAGCGGAAAGCGCGTTCGGATCGATTGGCGGTTTTTCCGGCGAATTTGCGGTTCACGACCGAACATAAGAAACATTATCGGACGTTGCAGCAGCCCCTGGACAGGCCGCTATAGTTGATACTCAGCCGCCGCCAATGCGGAACCGCAAGCGGCATCTCGGGCGACGCCAGCAATGCGAAATGGCAAGCTGTCGCTCGGATGGAACGAGTGAATCCGCCGAGCGAATCGATCTTACTGATCGACGGCCAACGCAGGAATTGCCTTCTTAAGCCGCTCGACTCCCGCCGCCGTGACTTTCATCTTGCCGATTGTCAACCGGTGGAGGCGCTTCATCGCGGCCAGTTCATCCAAACCGGCATCGCTGAGTGACGTTTCGGAGAGCAGAAGCCATTCGAGGTTCGTCAGCGGAACGAGTTTTTTCATTCCCGCGTCCGTAACACCAGTCTGGGAGAGGTTGAGGATTTTGAGGTTGGTAAGCTGGGCAATGTCGTCCAAACCGGCGTCCGTCACTTTCGTGCCGGAAAGGTGCAACGTCTCAAGATTGCTCAGCGGGCGCAGGTTGGCCATGCCCTTATCGGTGATTCCAGTGTTGGTCAGCACCAGCGACGTCAGAACCGTCAAACCGGAGAAGTACTTCAGGTTGTCGTCGCTGATGTTGGAGTTGTCGGCGATGATGGTGCTGATGCGATAGAGACGGGCCGTCAGCTTGAGTGCTTCCTCGTCGATTGTCGCGCCCTTGTAGTTGATGCTCGTGACTCGTTTTTCCGGCTTCCCCGGTTCGATCTTTTCCGAAATCACGAGATATCTGCCGCCGCCGTTTTTGTCCTTGAGGGCGGTGAGTTTTTCGGCGGCCTCCAGTTCGGCGGCTTTGTCGCCGGATGGTTCGGCGATGACCCGACGTTGCCGCTGGCCCCTATCGTCGGTGTTGAGGACCGCGTTCTTGATATCATTCCACTTCAAGACAACAATGAAAGCCAGCACTGCCAGCAGCCCGACTTCCAGCAGCAGCGTCAGCAGCCGGCGAATGCCCTGTGGGGATGAGGGGGTGTTCTGATTGTCACTCACTGTGCGGTCTCCTGCACGCGATCCGGTGCAATTTGGGGGGTGATGGAAGAGGATGAAACGAGAGAGGAAACGTTAGCAGCAACTTGGCCGTCGGACCGGCCGCCTTCGAGAAAGACTCCCATGCGGCGGAACTTCCGATAGCGCTCGTCGAGCAGCAGATCGGTCGGCTTGGCCAGCAACTCGCGCAGGGCGCCGCGAAGATACAACTTCAGCCGGCTGGCCATTAAATGATGATTGCGATGGGCGCCGCCGAGAGGCTCGTCGATGATTGCGTCGATCAGGCCCAACCGGCTGAGGTCTTTCGAGGTCATTTTCAGGGCTTCGGCGGCCCGTTCCTTGAACGTGTGACTCTTCCAAAGGATGCCGGCGCAGCCTTCGGGACTAATGACCGAGTAGTAGGCGTGTTCGAGCATGGCGACGCGATCGCCGACGCCAATTCCCAGGGCGCCGCCCGAGCCGCCTTCGCCGATCACCACGCAAATCACCGGCGTCGGCAGCCGCGACATCTCGAACATCGATTCGGCGATCACCTGGGCCTGGCCGCGCTCCTCGGCGCCGATGCCCGGATACGCGCCGCCGGTGTCGATCAGACAGATGACAGGCATGTGGAACTTGGCGGCCAGGCGCATCTTGGCCATCGCCTTGCGATAGCCTTCGGGGTGGGCATAGCCGTAATTGCAAAGGTTCCGTTCCTTGAGGTTCTTTCCCTTTTGGTGCCCGACGACGAGCACGCGGTAGGCGTCGAGTTTTGCCCAGCCTGTGCGGATTGCCCGGTCGTCGCCAAACGTCTTGTCGCCGTGCAGTTCGACAAACTCCTCGAACACGAGTTCGAGGTAGTCTTCTGTCATCGGCCGATCGGGATGTCGCGCGACCTCGACCGTCTCCCACGGCTTCAAGTTGGCGTAAATCCATTTCGTCTTTTCGACGAGCTCGCGATGCAACAGTCGAATGTCGTTGCGAACCCCCGGCGTTGAATCGCCTTTGGCCTCCAACTTTTCCAGCCGGGCTTCCAGTTCGTAGATTGGACGCTCAAACGATAGGCTATGTTCGCTTCCTGCCATAATGCTCCTGCGGAAAGAGTGGCTCGTGGCCAGTGGTTAGTGGCCAGCGGCTAACGCCGGCGCTTACTGGCCACTAACCACTGGCCACTATCCACTTCTTATGCTTTGTCGGTTCCGACAATGGGGTTTTTGCACGAATTAACGGACGGGGTGACCTTAAAAACTCGCATCATACGGAATTCCCTCAAGAAATCATCCACCGATTCGGGGCGTGCGTCCCGTTTTTTTGACAGTGAACGTCGGATCAACTGGGAGAAGTCCGAGGTGACATTCTGGTTAAGCGCCTCCAGCGAGGGGGGCGAGGAGCGAAGGTGTTTGTTGAGGAGATCGCTGGTGCTCGTCCCCGTAAAGGGGGGCTTGCCCGACAGAAGTTCGTGGATGCTGCAAGCGAAGCTGTAGAGGTCGGCCCGCCCATCGAGGGCCTGGCCGCGGATTTGTTCCGGCGAAATGTAGCTTTTGGTGCCTTGGATCAGCCGCGTCCTGGACGCAAGCCAGTGTGTCAGGCCGTGCCGACACCGTTTCGCCAGGGCGAAATCGATCAGCTTCACGTCCCCTTCGTCGGTCACGAGGAAGTTGTCGGGCTTGATATCGCAATGGACCCAGCCCATCCCGTGCAGGAAACACAAGGCCTGGCAGGCTTCGTCGATGATCTTGGGGAGCAAGGGGGCGAGCTTCTCCGCGCCCTGCAAGTACCGCTGTTTCATGTTTGGCGAGGCAAACCATTCCATGGCGAAGTGAGGCTGGGACATGTCCCAGGGGGAGGAATAGATCTCGATAACGTTAGGGTGCCGCAGTTTTTGGCCGACCGTGTATTCCCAGCGCAAATAGTGGAGTTGCTCGCGATCCTTCGTGTCTTTTTCCAGTAGCGTCTTCACGCCCACGATCCGCTGGTTGGCGTCGTCGTAGGCCTGCCAAATCAGGCTGGCGTGGCCGGTATGAACGACGTTCAGCAGGCGATAGGAGCCCAGGTAGCCGGGAACAGGTTTCGCCACGGAGATACGCCTCTCGGGGGAGTTTCTTGCCCATTAGCGTTCAGTTTAACTGCAACCGGCATCTGCGGCAACCGGGCAATGGCAACCCTGCTTCTGGTGGATAGCTCTAGTGGGCGCTCGTGTGATGCGCGGCAGAAACGGACCGGCCCCCCTGCCCTGCCCCACTGGGCGGCGCTAGCATTCTCGAAGTTGGCGGACCAAGCGGTCGTATTCCGCGTGGGAGCCGATCCAGAACCAAGTGATTTCTTGCTCATCCAGAATGCCGACCGCCCGATAGTGGATGCCGATCCGCACCGAGAATATTGGGCGAGTTGAATGGATGCGTTTGAAGTGCAGGCTTGGGTGGTAGGGATCCAGGATGAACAACGAGTAGGCTTCTCTAGCGTGCCTTCTAACCTCGCCTGGCAGCGCGGAATAGCGCATCCAAAACTGTTCGGTGGTCGTCGAGTTCAGAGGCGATCGAGATCGAGCGGCGTCGTTTTGCCCTGCCTCTTTGCCTGAATTGCCTCATCGGCGAGTTTGCCCAAGACGTCCTCCGACTCAGCAAACGCCTTCGACCACTCACGATCCGCCTCCAGCTCGCCGAGCAGCCACTTTGCCAGCGCATTTTGTTCCACATCCGGGAGTTGGGTGGCCTGCTCGAATGCTTTTGATAGTAACGTGGTCATTGCGTGCGTCCTCTCACTTTTTTCATTGTAGTTTCTCGGCTAGCCCGTGTCCATGCCGACCGGCGCGGTTGCAGTGACAGGCGTATATCTCTATATTACGATCCTACAACGCTCGCTGTTGTTGCCGTCGGTCCCACAAGATAAAATGAAAATTGTGAACCTGTCCCGCCTCGATCGTTGCGTGTAGAGGGGGAGTAGCCCAATGTTCGCAGACATCGGCATTCCGCTGATCGGGCCAGTGATTGCCCTCGGGTGGTTCACGATTGTTCCCGTCGTGGCCATCGAGACCATCGTTGCAATATGGATGCTTCGATGGCGTGCCATCTTCGCACTGCGCTTCGTTTCTCTCGCCAACGCGGTGTCGATGTTGTTGGGATTTTCGGTAATGTGGTGCGTCTGCGTGCTGGCGTCGCTGCTGACAGGTGGGGGCGGTTGGGGCAACGGCTCAATCGGTGATATAGTGAAGGGACCGGCTTGGCTCAGCCCGGCCTTCGTCACGGAGTTGCGCTGGGCAGTTCCTTTTGCGCTTGTTCTGCTGTGCGTGCCGTTCTTCTTCATGACGTGGTGGGTCGAATATCTCGTCCTCTTCAATTACGCCGTGGGCCGCGACCAGCAGCAGAAGATGGCCATACGAAGGTACGCTTGCTGGGCCAATGTGGCGAGCTACGCCCTGCTGATCCTCTTCCTGATCGCAACAATGTTCTTCTGATTCGACGCTTCTTACCGCGAAGTTTGGGCGGCGAGCACTCTCTGGTATAAGTCGCGGAGTTGATCAGTCATGTGTTCGTGGCGGAAGAGGTCGGTGAAACGCTTACGGCCTTCCTGACCGAAGCGATCGCGCAGGGATGGGTCGGCGGCGAGCAACTTGAGCTTTTCGGCGAGCGCCGCGACATCGCGCGGCGGAATCAGGAAGCCGGTTTCGCCGGAAATCACCACTTCGCGGGCACCGTCCACGTCGTAACTCACTACCGGCTTGCCGGAAATCAACGCCTGGGGCAAGACGCGGGCGAGCCCTTCCCGCAGACTGGCGTGAACCACGATGTCCATCGCCGCGATCAACTCGGGGATTCGCTCGGGCGGAACCAGGCCGGTAAACTGGAAATAGTCGCTCAGTCCGGCCAAGACGATCTGCCGCCGCAGTCGTTCCTGAAAGATGCCGTCGCCGACGAAGAGAAAACGCACGTTAGGCACGGCATCGATCACGCTGCGGGCCGCCCGGATCACGTTGTCGTGCCCCTTGAGCTTGAACAACCGCGCGATCTTGCCGATCACAACGTGTTCGGGCTGATAGCCCAATTCGCGGCGCGCTCGGTCCCGATGCTCGGCCGACCGAAGGAACGGCTCGACCTCCATGCCGCTGTAAATGGTGGTGAACTTCTCGCGCGGCGCGACGCCGGCCGCAACCATCAACTCGGTCATGGCGTCGGCAACGCTGACGATCGCGTGGCATCGCTTCGCGGCCCAGCGTTCGCAGGCTTGAAAGAACCACCGCGCCCCCCTGCCCTGGCACGGATGGAACGGCGCGCCGTGGACCGTGTGAATTACCGCCGGGACGCCCAACGACCAGGCGGCGGCCCGGCCGAGCATCCCGGCCTTGGCGCTGTGGGTGTGAACCACGTCGGGCCGAAATCGCCGCAGCGACTTCTTCAGCGCACAATAGCTGACCGCGTCGCGGCAAGGATGAATTGGCCGGCGCAGGGCGGAGATGATCTCCAGTGGCACCCCCCCTGCCCTTGCCCGATCCAACAAGCTGCCTTCCGGCCCGAGCGGCGGCCCCGTAATCAGCAACACGTCGTCGCCATGCCGCCGGATCAGGTCTTCGCACGAGAGCAAGGTGTTCTCCTGTGCTCCGCCGAGGATCATTCGCGTGATGACGTGGGCGATACGCATAGATCTGCATTAATTCCGCCGGGCCGCGGATTTTCTTGAACCCAATTCTATACTAACCCGTCACGGCCGACTATGACAACGAGCATAGGCACTGCGGCCATCGCACGAACGGTTATGGTTGTGTGCAGTCTGCGGCAGCACAAACAAGCGGGCGGCCACGATTGTTGGCAAGACATCGGGGTCGCCCGCGAGAATACAGATCAAGAGGCATGAAAGCGGAGATGCGGCGAAGGCAACACCGCGAGGGGCCGGCATTCTCGCCTGCCCACGGCGGAACGGAAGGTCTACCCCGCTTCTCAACTCAGGTGAGTTGGCCCACTACGATCGCGTCGTCCGTGCAGCCGTCTTGCTCGGCACGGGGGCGGGGTTATACCGTTGCAGTTGCTCGGGCGACACGTGGTGCTCACCCGTCAAGCCGGAAACAATGCTTCTCGCCGAAATCATGGTGTTGTACCGCACTTCGAGCACGATGCCGATCATGCACAGTCCGGCACAAATCACCAGGGTTCCTGCCCACGAGCGAAGCGACTTCTGCTTTGAAGTCTCCGTGCTCTCATCGCGCGAGTACAGCTCCATGATGGCGATCTTCAGCCGATTCCACGCGGCTCTCTCGTTGGGCGGCAACTGGACGGTTTGCCGCGCGGACCTCGCCAGCGTGAAACAGATCAGCCCGGCGAAAATACACACGGCAAGCCCCAGGAAAAAGAACGTTGCGACAAACATGGATTTCTCCTAGAACAACTGGTCCAGTATCGGGTAACTCGCGTTTCCCTTCTTAGTCAAACCTAGGTCACACTACAGAGGAAGCGGCGGTCGAAGGCGGAAAATGTCTGCTATCCCCCTGTTGCCCTACGCACGGCGGCCACCTGCCGCTTCACCCCACCATGTGTGGTATGTAATTCTGCATCCTGGGACGGGAAAAACGCCTGGCCGCCCTATCAACTCAGGCCAAGTAGAATGCCCGCCAATTGCATACCCCCCTACCATTGGAAGTGCTTATCCACTATCTGTGGGTGAAGACTGGGTTTCATACTGGACGCTCATCAAACAGAGTCCTTGCGGCGGGGCGGTCGGACCTGCCAGGCGGCGATTCTGGGCATCGAGGACCTTAGCCGGCCAGCTCTCCGGTCGGCTGCGGCGGCCCACTTTCACCAGCGTTCCGACAATTACACGGACCATGTTGTAGAGAAATCCGTCGGCTTCGATTTCGATCGTGATGAAGTCGTTGGAATCGGAATCGCACGCTCCCCCCGGCCGCGGTCGTGGGGCGTTATGGGCGATTGCGACGCTTATTTCCCGCTCATGGTCCTTTGATCCCTGACCTCTGGCCCCTGGCCCCTTTGCGCCCCCCTGCCCTGCCCCGCCCCGTTGTACAGAGATCTCGTAAACGGTGCGCACGCTGGTTTTTCGTTCGGCGCCGCTGCTCTCGAAACTGCTGAAGTCGTGCATGCCTAGCAGCGGGGCGGCAGCTCGACTCATGGCGGCGGCGTCGAGTCGGCCATAAACGTAATGCCACGCGAAATGCCGGCCGAAGACATCGCGCACCGGGCCGTCGTGGATCAAGTAACGGTAACGCTTGCGAACGACGTCGGCGATCGGGTGGAATCCGTCGCGCGCTTCGACTACGTCGAGCACAGCAACGTCGTGCGGCAGGTTGGCGTTGATGGCCCGCAGCAGCACTGCGGGCGGGAGCGCGGAATCGGTGCGAAACCCAACCACTTGCCCCGAAGCATGGACCCCGGCGTCAGTCCGGCCGCTGGCCAGGATGCGGACGTGCCGGCCGGTCACCTTGGCGACGGCGTTTTCGAGCGTTCCCTGCACCGTTGCTCGCTGCGGCTGCAACTGCCAGCCGGCGTAGGCGGTGCCGTCGTAAGCGATGGTGAGCTTGAGAGTTCGCATCGAGGACATGTTGTAGGAGGCGACTCCCGTCGCCGAATGTGCAGAGTACGCCAAGAATCGGCGACGGGAGTCGCCTCCTACAAGAATTCATGGCCTTTCTGGTCGAACCGGCGTACGGCCGTAGCAGTAGACCCAGTAGTAATACTCGTTGCTGCAGTTCTCGTTCTGGCCCGCAACGTGTTCCAGCCGGATCGTAACGCGGTCCTTGCCTTTGGTATACGCGGCCGGGATCTCGTAATCGGTATCGCGAAAGGCCACGGCGGAATCGACCGGCACGTCGCACACGTACCATGGCGCATCGGGAATCAGTTGTCCATCGACGTAGACGTTCGTCCGCTGCACGTTGCTGCGGTTGCGGTTGACGCGGCGGCGGATTTTGACGCCGTCATTACTCGCATCGATCTTTACCGTGAATTCGCTGCTGCCGGAAAATGCGCGGCCGTCGTCGGTCGTCGTCGCCACGCGCGGCGACTGCTCCATGCGGTCGTACGAACTGGCGGTCGTGCCCGACCATTTCTCGCCGCTGACGCTGTAATGATGAGCCTTCTCGCTCTCCGCCTTGCCGACGTCGAACTCGTCGGTGAGCTTCAGGTTGCAATCGCCGGGAGCGTCGCAGTAGTGCCACACGGTGAAATCGGTCTTCTGGCCGCGGTCCTTCGCTGGGCCGCAATTGCTGTGTTCGTAGAAGATGTCGATCGAGGAATCAAAGACGTACGGCTCGGCGATGTAGAGCCGGAAACCGCCTTGGAAGCCGTTCACCAGTCCGCCCCAGTAGGGCTTTTGAATTGCGTATCCGCCCCAACCCTGGTTGTGGTCGTCTTCCGTGCCGTCGCCGTGGATTTGCGGAGTGCGCGAGCCGTCGATGAACGTGTACTCATCGCCGTCCATGTTGTAGCCGCTGCTATACATCGTCAGGCCAACGACTTTTCCCCGGCCGCGGGCCTGAAACGCGCGGGAATAGAGGGCGCCGATCGGCGAGACATCGACGGTGCGTGTGGCGCAGAAATAGCCCGTATTGCCGCGATCGTAGCGGATTGCCTGCGGAGTCGCCGTTGTTGCCGCGACTTGAAGAGCGGAAATCGGCGTCTTCGAGTCGTTCACGAGTTCGATGCGGGCCCGCGACCAGTAGGGCATGGGCCAATACGCGTAGCACCAGCCGGTTCTCGCGTCGAAGCCGAACAGGAGCGTTGCCAGCGTCCTGCCGGAGACGTCTTCGGCGCCGATCGTGTCGCCGCCACCGCCGAAGAAAGAGCCGAGCGGCATATCGGCCGAAGGGCCGGGCAGATCATCCCAGGTGATGCGAATGCGCGTGTGGAAGAACGTGTCGGCCGACCAGGGGGCCAGGTGAAGCCGCAATGCCGTTATCGCCCCTTGGCCGGAAAGATCGAGGGCCGTCTTCGTCTCGCCGGGAACAAGCGAGAGCGTCGTTTTGTGCGTCGTGCCATCGACCGGCGGCTTGGGGTCTTTGCCGACCTGCTCGAATTGCCTCCGCACGGCCGGCGAATCGACCCCCCTACCCTTCCAAGTCTCGACCGGCGTTCCGGGCGGATACTTCAGGTACGTGTATTGAAACCAAGTCGCTTCGTACCATTTCATGCCCGCCGGATCGTAGGCGGCGATCTTCAGCCGCTTCTTGAAGGGAAGCGGGTAATACATGTTGGCGTACGTGCCCGGCCCTTCGTTCCATTGCAGTCCGAGCGTGTCGAAATAGGCCAACGGCGGCGAGAACGGCGGCGTGTACTTGCCCCCCTTGCCGAAGAACTCGGCGAAGCTCATGTCGATCCGTGGCGTCGGCTCGTCGTCGAAATAGTAGCGGATATGGGTCTTTTCGGCCGAAAACTTCGTCAGTCTTGTGAAAACGTTCATCTGCTGCCGGTAAAGGCAGCCCGGCCCGATTTCATCGAAGAAGACATACTCGCCGTTCTCCTCGTAGCGTTTGAAATAGCCCGAGACATTGGTGCCCATCGGGTCGTAGGTAATGAACTGCTTCGTCTGCGTACCGTTGGGCAGGAACTCCGGCAGGCGTTCGAGATGGAGCATCGCATCGAAGCCGATGGGACATGTCGCCGCGTCCGATGTTGCTGTTTTCGGAGCCGCTTGCGCCAGGGGAAGAAATGCAAACGTCGTCACGCAAATGATTGCCCCAGTTCTCCGGAAGAACGGACTGCTAGTCGGCATCGTCAAACACCTATGATGACCAGGGGAGTGATGGACGCAGAAAGTTCAAGAAGACCGCTGTGTTCGTCACTTCGCGCTCGCATGAGCCTCGTAACGGGCGATTTCCTCTTTGAGCTGGTTGATCGTCTTTTTCAAGGAGAGCAAGCTCAGTTCCCGCGTGTGCGGGTTTTCCGCTGGCTCTTCAGGGCGTCTGCGGTAGTGTTCTTCCAGCAGCCGCAGTTTTTCGCGGGTTACTTCCAGTTCTCGCGTTCCCAATAGGTTCATGTTGCAACCACAGAATTGGCTACGGCGGGTTGCGATCATCACATCTGATTTTACAACCGCCGACTGGGGTGTCAACGATCGCCGGACCTCGTACGTCGAGATGTGGCTTCGACAAAACACGCCGGCCGCACGTTTCTCCAATCAGGGCTCTTGGCGATCTCGGGCTTCCGGCCGCGGGAATGCGCGAACGACCGTTACTACCTTCGCTTTAGGAAAGGTGCGGCCCAGTCGCTCGCCGCGAAAATCGCCGGTTCTCATCGACGTGAGTAAAGCCTTACCTGTCTTATCTTCAAGATACTCCGTCAAGCATCGAGCGTTGAAGGCGTGCTCTCCTTTGAGGGCCGCAAAAAACTCCTCTTTCGTCGATACCGGATTTCCCAGACCGAGCAGATCGTCTTCCGTCCACCACACGCGATGCGGGCCTTTCTGTCCCGTGTCGACGATGAGAGTCCCCAGTCCCGCATCCAGCCTCGGTCGCAGATCGTCTGCGGTGACGAACCTGCCCTGGGACCGCAAGGCGTTGAGGTACTTCCGCTCCCGCACAGCATGCCTTACCCGCAAGAAGGGCCACATCGCCGCGACCGGGACGAGGACCACTCCAAGTCCCAGCAACCCCCCCGCCAGCGCGAAAGGCGCGAGAGGGAGCGCGACAACGATCCGCCAAGTACTCGGCCAATCAGGCGATCCAGCAAGCGCCCAGCCAAGCAAGCCGAATACGCCGCCAAGGGCGGCGATCCAAGCGGCGATGGCAACGGGACTCGTTACGCCGGCGGCATTCCGAATTACCGCAGCGAACGCCAAACCGACCAATACGCCGTATGCTGCAAGAAACCACCTTCGGAGCGTCATACGCCTGCAACCTACCGGTTATTTGGTGCCACTCACCAGCAATTCCGCGATCTGCACCGCGTTGGTCGCCGCACCCTTGCGGAGATTATCGCTGACGCACCAGAACGCCAATCCGTTGGGACTCGATATATCCTCGCGAATTCGGCCAATAAACGTCTCGTCGCGACGGTCGCAGTCGATCGGCATCGGATATTCCCTCTTGGCGAGATCGTCGACGACAACCAATCCCGGCGTGGCGGCGAACAACTTGCGGGCCTCCTCAACCGTGATCTTCCGCTCGGTCTCGACCAAGATGCTCTCGCTGTGGCAGTTGTTGACCGGCACGCGGACGCACGTCGGGCAAACCTGAATCGAATCGTCTTCAAGCATCTTCCGCGTCTCGTAGACCATCTTCATCTCTTCCGACGTGTAGCCCTTGTGCTTCAGCGAGCCGATCTGCGGAATGCAATTAAAGGCGATCGGATAGGGGAAGCACTCGTACTGGTACGGCTCGTCGGCCAGCATGGCTTTGGTGCCGCCGGCCAGATCACGGCTGCCGGCCAGGCCCGCGCCGCTGACCGCCTGATACGTGCTGACGACCACGCGGAGCACGCGGCCGGCGTCGTGCAGCGGCTTTAGGGCTTGGACCAGTTGCGTCGTCGAACAGTTCGGGCTGGCGATGATCCCGCGATGCCTCGCAACCGCATGGCCGTTGACCTCTGGGATGACCAGCGGCACGTTGGGATCCATCCGCCAGTAGCCGCTCTCGTCGATCACCACGCAGCCGCGGCGAACGGCGTCGGGAATGAAGTCGCGGGCCACCTCGTCGGGAGTGCTGCTGATGACCAGGTCCACCCCGTCGAAAACCGGCCCCTTCAACTCCTCAACCGTGATCTCTTGCCCAGCGAAAGGGATCTTTCTTCCGGCGGATCGGCTGGAAGCCACAAATTTTATCGTGCGGAAGGGAAACTTGCGGACTTCGAGCAGTTCACGAATGATGGTTCCCACGGCGCCGGTGGCGCCCACGACCGCGACACAATCAGACACGGACAGTCTCCTGTAACGGGGAAACCAGCATTATCGCACGCTTGACGCGAAATCTCAATTGCAAATCAGTCTCGGGCCCGATCGCTTCTCGTTGCAGAAGGCGATAGAAAAAGCCCCCTCACCGAAAAAAGACGGTCGAGGGGGCTCAATCTCGTCGATCGTTTGTCTGAACTGGGTCTGGCCAGCAGTCTTACTGCCGGCGTGGGCTGGCAGCACAGTTGCCAGCCCAACACCCAGACATTAAGCTTCGCACCGGACACCGTGTGGAAGTCCGGTTACTTGGAAGCTGCCACTTGCTCCGGCGGCGTTAGGTTGAATCCGAAAGCCACGGATTCGATCTGGCCGGCCGTCAGGCTGACCGTGCGGGTATCTTCGACGGTCTGCCCATCGCGAACGACTTCCGCCTTGACCACATACTTGTAGCTGAGGCCCGGCTGCAAGCCAAAGGAGATGAACTGACGTCGGCTGCCGGTGGCCTTGGTCAACCGGCCGTTTACCGTCACCTTGGCGTCGTAAGGGACCGAAACGGTCAGCACGCCGCTATTCTCAGTCGAGAACGAACTGGTCTTTGGCGGCGTCGGTGTGGGCACCCCACCCGGCACCGTACCCGGCACTGCGGTAGGCACTGGGCCAGATCCTGGTTCCGAAGGAGTGGGCGCGCCGGGCATTTCCAACGGCGGCTCGCCAGCCGGTTTCTTGGCGGGGGTCGGACTTTGTGTGGATGGTGCCAGCGTGCCGGTCACCGGGACATCGCCACAGCATGGACTGTAGCCGTAATTGCAACCCGAGCCACAACCGCATCCGTAACTCCAACCACCGTAGCCGCAACCACAACCGTAGCCGCACCCATGACCGTAGCCGCACCCATGGCACCGCCCAAGGTACCAGTCGCTGGCCAAGTAAGTGCCACAGCAGCCTCCGAGGCCGTAGCACGACGAACAGCCACCCCAGCTATAGCCCCAACCGCAACCATAGCCATAGCCACAACCCCAGCCGCATCCGCCCCAGCCGCCGCAACACCGACCTCCGCAGGCGTTCGCCTGAGGGGCCGCAACCGCAAGGGCGACTGCCAACATCACTACGACCACCAAGCACTTCCAACTTGTACGACTCATGTTTTTCTTGCTCCCTTCCTATTAGGAAAAACCAAATCCCCAGTTGACGCACTGTAGAAAAGATAGCAGCAGGCAGGCAAAAATCAAGTAGTATGGGAAGACTTCCCGGGCGCGGCAGGTTGTGAGAAACAGGTTATTTGTAACGTTTTTTCGTTGCAGGCGGCGTATCTGCTACCCCTAAGGCATGGTGAGATGGGCCGTCTTCTTGGTGCAATTGACATAACCGTAATAAACACTGTAGTTTACGGCGGTAAACGATGGGGCATCGGCCTTTGCCTAAACACACTCCGGCTATGAGGCCACGTCAGTTGCCGGACGCTCAACTACGTCAGATACCGCACGGGAAGTCAACCGGCAGCAGGAAAGAAAACTAGCTGTGAAACCAGCGATCTGGCTTCGGCGATTGCCCTGGTCGATTGTTGCCGCCGCCCTCCTGCTGGTCGGCTTGGGGGCGATCGGAATCGCGCGGGTCGAAGAGTTGACCGAAGGGAGCGGACGCTTTCTGCACCAACAGCTCGCGTATGCCGCAATCGCGTTGGCCGTCATGTTGCTGGCCACTACCTTCGACTACCGCGTCCTGGAGCGGTTCAGTTACGCGCTGTTTTTTCTCGCCATTTTACTGCTGGTGGCGGTATATGCTTTCCCGGCGAAAAATGCCGCACATCGCTGGATCCATTTCGGGTCGCTTGGATTCCAGCCGTCCGACTTGGCGAAGCTGGCGTTCATTTTGGCGTTGGCAAGATACCTGATGTATCGCGACAACTACCGGCGGCTGCGCGGGCTGGCGGCGCCGCTGGTCTTGACCCTTGTGCCGGTGCTGCTGATTCTCAAGGAGCCCGACCTGGGGACGTCGCTGGTGCTTCTGCCCGTGTTCTTTGTGATGCTCTTCGCCGCCGGAGCGAAACGCGGCGACCTTGCCTGCGTGGTGCTGATGGGCCTGCTGGTTCTGCCCGGGCTGTGGATGGAAATGAGCATCGAGCAGAAGTTGCGGATCACGGCTCTGTTCGATCAGCCCCCTCCCGACCACCGCCCCGGCGACAACGCCTATCAATTGCACCAGGCGAAACGGATGCTCGCACTCGGCGGCGCTTGGGGGAGCTTGGCGGCGGGTCAGCCCACCGAGGATCGGGCGGCTTATTACCTGCCCGAGGCCCGTAGCGATTTCATCTTCTGCGTCTTGGGCGAGCGGCTCGGACTGCCGGGCATGGCGCTGACGTTATCTCTCTTCACGCTGCTCGTAGGGCGAGGGCTGGGCATCGCCGCCGAGACCCGCGAGCCCTTTGGGCGGTTATTGGCCGCGGGAGTGGCGGCATTGTTCGGCGTCGAGGTCATCATAAACACCGGCATGAACGTCGGCCTCTTGCCGGTTACTGGTTTGTCGCTGCCGCTGGTCAGCTATGGCGGCTCGGGCTTGCTGACCCACGCAATGGCGCTCGGCCTGTTGATCAACGTTAGCCTTCGCCCCGGTTACGAAGTATCGAACGAGCCGTTTCGATGGACCAAGGCGTAGTTGACGCCGTTTAGCCGCCGCGCCCACGCGCGACACTTCCCCCGTGGATGCCGGGGCGAAACCGCCGAGTGGCCGTTACTTCTTCACCGCGCTCAACTTGATCTCGTCGAACGAAATCTCTCCTACGGCGCCGAGCAAGCCGATGTACATGATGCCCTCGCGGGCTCTTAGTGGAACGTTGATCGACCGCGTTTCGGACTGCCAATCGAACGTGCCACGCCATGTGTTGAAGACCGTCTCGCTGATGGGCGTGCGGTGTTCGTCGTAGAAATTGACGATGATAGCGGCCACTTGCTTGGGGGCCGGTCCGGGTCGAATGTCGCGGCCGCGAACGTGCGCTGAAATCCGCAACTGCACCACCTTGCGGCCGTCGACCGGAAAACCTTGCAGCGCATGGCTGCCGCGGCCGGGCGTGGTGTTCTTAAACGTGATGTAATTTTTCCCCTCCGGGGCGTCTTTGTCGTGGACCAATTCCAATTGCCGCTGGTAGTACCAGCCCGTGGGAGCGGGAGGATCGCCGGCGACGCTCTCGAAGCCGCCGTTTTCGATCGTCGGCCGCGTCGGATCGGGCTGGACCTTGCGCCCCTCTTCCGCCTTGCCCGTCATCGGCACGAACAGCACCGGCTGCAATGCGTCGGCGGTAAGTTTGCCGTTGGCCTTTTTCAGCAAGTAGAGCGTCTGCTGGTATCGCTCGCCGCAGGGAATCACTATGCGGCCGCCGTCCTTGAGTTGCTCGACCAGGGCCGTGGGAACGTTTTCGGGCGAGCAGGTGACGATGATCTTGTCGAACGGCGCGTGTTTGGGCCAACCCAGGTAGCCGTCGCCCACCTTCACATGCACGTTGTTATAGTGCAATCGCGCCAGCGTCTTTTCGGCCTTGCGGCCGAGCGAGGCGACGATCTCGATCGTATAGACCTCGTGGACGAGCTTGGCGAGCACGGCGGCTTGATAGCCGCTGCCGGTGCCGATCTCCAGCACCTTGTCGCCCGCCTGGGGGTCGATGGCTTCGGTCATGTAGGCCACAATAAACGGCGGCGAGATGGTCTGGCCTTCGCCGATGGGCAACGCCATGTCGAAGTAGGCGTTCTTTCGCTGTCCGATCGGGATGAACTCGTGCCGCGGCGTGTCGCGCATCGCCTCGATCACCCGCGCGTTCTTTACTCCCGCGCCCACGATCTCGTCGTCGACCATCTTATTCCGGGCGGCATCAAACGCGCTCCGCCCCTGCGCCAGGGCATTGGAGGCTCCAAGGACTAGTGTAAGGAAGACCGTTAGCGAGGTTCGTGACATCTGCATATTCACATTCCTTCAAACGGGAGTACCACGATCGTGACTTGGCCGGCGCCGTCCAACGTGCAGCGCGTTCCCTATATTATAGTCGGCAATTCGCCGTCCCCCAAGCCCGGTGCCCTGTTTTTCGGGCACTGCATCTGCGATAATCGGCTCAGCGGAAAGAGGCTTTTGGAAATGGCGGTTGTAGGAAGGGTGCGGCGAAGGACATGCTGAACCAGGCGTTGAAGAGCATCATTGTCGATCACCTGCTGCCGGATGCACAAACACCGGCTCAATACATCGGCGGCGAATGGAACGCGGTAGTCAAAGACCATCGCTCCGTCCGCGGCAAGCTGTGCCTCGCCTTTCCCGACGCTTATTCGATCGGCATGAGCCACCACGGCTTGCAGGTGCTATACGACCTGATGAACCGCCGCGACGATTGGGCCTGCGAACGGGCGTTTACGCCACTGGGCGACGTGGAAAAGATGCTCCGCGAGCGAAGTCTGCCGCTATGGAGTCTTGAAACCTTCACGCCGCTGGCGGAGTTTGACGTCCTCGGCTTCACGCTGCAATACGACCTCTGCTACAGCAACGTCCTGACGATGCTCGATCGCGGCGGAATTCCGATTCTGGCGGAAGATCGCACGATGGCCCATCCGCTGGTGATCGCCGGCGGGCCGTGCGCGGTCAATCCGGAGCCGATGTCGCGGTTCATCGACCTGTTCGTCGTCGGCGACGGCGAAGAGGCGCTGCCGGCCGTGTGCGATCTCTGGCTGCAACTGAAGCAAGCGGGCGGCGGGGACTGTCCCAATTCTCGTGTCAGCGAAAATGGGACTGTCCCCTTTGACGCTCGCGAGAAAGCGCTCGCCGAGATGGCCGCGCGACTGCCCTATGCTTACGTGCCGCGATTCTACCACTTGGAAGAACACGGCGGCGATCGGCCGACGTCGGTCTTGCCGATTCGCGGCGACCTGCCCGAGCGGATCGAGCCGGCGGTCGTGGCCGATCTCGATGCGTTCCCGCCGCCATCGCGGCCGGTCGTGCCGTACGTCGAATGCGTGCAAGACCGCATCGCCATCGAGATCATGCGCGGCTGTCCCGGCAAGTGCCGCTTCTGCCAAAGCACCACGATCAAGCGGCCGTTGCGGTTTCGCAAGGTCGAGACGATCGTTCAGGCCGCTCTCGAACAGTACCACAACACCGGCTACAACGAGATTTCGCTCCTCTCGCTCTCCACCAGCGACTATCCGCACTTCGACGAGTTGATGCGGCGGCTGCAAGGGACGTTTCGGCCACTGGGCGTTGGCATTTCGCTGCCGAGCCTGCGGATCAACGAGCAGTTGTTGATGGTCGGCGATCTGATGAACACCGACCGCCACTCCGGTTTGACCCTCGCTCCCGAGGCGGCGTTGGACGAGATGCGGCGGCGGATCGGCAAGCCGATCACCAACGAGGATCTGTACGCCGGGTGCCGCCGGGCGTTCGAGAACGGCTTTTCGCGGGTCAAGCTCTACTTCATGTGCGGCCTGCCTGGCGAAACGGAGGCCGATCTGGCGGGAATCATCGAGATGTCGGAAACGATCGCGCGACTTGGCCTGGAGATTCGCGGCCGGGCGATTACGGTCGTGGCGAACGTCTCGAACTTCGTGCCGAAACCGCAGACGCCGTTTCAGTGGAACCCGATGCGCCGGCGCGAGTATTTCCGCGACGCCCACGAGTTTCTGCATCGGCAAAAACGCTTGCGGAGCGTGCAACTGAAATGTCACGACATCGAGACGAGCCTCTTGGAGGGCGTAATGTGTCGCGGCGACGGCCGCGTCGGCGCGGCGATCGAGTTGGCCTGGCGCCGCGGCGCCCGCTTCGACGGCTGGGCCGAGCAACTGCAGCCCGAGCTATGGTGGCAAGCGTTGGCCGACGCCGGCATCAATGTCGAAAGAACGCTGCACCTCCCCTGCCCCACCGACGCCGCCCTGCCCTGGGATCACATCGGGATTCGGCAAGGGCGCGAATATCTGAAACGCGAGTGCGAATTGTCGATTGCGCAAGCCGTCGGCGACCGTTGATCCGTTGACAATAGGCACACATTGTCATATACTACAACCATGAAGGCGATTCGCTGGAATAGCGAGAAGAACCTGTGGTTGATCCGTCATCGCGGAGTCTGCTTCGAGCAAGTCCTTCTCCTGCTTGAACGCGGTGAGTTGCTGGACGTAGTGGATCACCCCAACCCCAGACAGTATCCTGCCCAGAAAATGGCGGTTGTCGCTATCAATGACTACGCCTATCTGGTCCCTTACGTCGAAGACGAGGACGAGATCTTCCACAAAACCATCATCCCGAGCCGAAAAGCCACAGCAGAGTATCTGAGGGAAAACGAATGACCAAGAAGAGCTACCACGACAATGAGGAACGCGAATTGGCCGAATCGTTTGAACGCGGCCAGTGGCGATCCGTCAAAAACTTGAAGGGAGAATCGCAGAAACTCCGTAACACGGCGAAGAACACGCTCAAGAAGGACGCCAGGATCAACATTCGGATGTCGTCGAAAGACCTTGACAACATCCAGGTGATTGCGGCGCGGGAGGGCATTCCTTACCAAACGCTTCTGTCCAGCGTGATCCACAAGTACGCGTCAGGTCTGCTTACGGAGAGGAGATGACACCGATCGCCGCTCGCAAGTTGTGAGGAGCGTCGGGCCGTCGATGGCTATGAGCGTCGCAGAAGCAATCCGGAACGCCGAGGCGATTCTCCCCGGCCAGCAAGCGGCCGAGGGCGAGGATGATCCGCGCTGGCAAGCGATTATTGCGGTTGCCGCCTTCATCGAGACCGACCCTGAGCCAGTGTGGTCGTTCGTAGAGCGATGGGGCAAACATCCGGACGACGATCTGCGGTCGGCAATGGCTACGTGTATCTTGGAACACTTGTTGGAGTATCACTTCGATTTGATTTTTCCACGGATGGAGCGGGCCGCCCGCTCAAATCCGTACTTTGCGGAAATGGTCGGAGGGTGTTGGTTGTTCGGACAATCCGAACTGCCCGAGAACGCCGCACGGCTTCAGCGATTGGTGAAGGACGTGCAGGCGTGAGACGACAGACCTAACGAAAATGGAGAAGCACATGGGATGGGGAAGATACTTCTTATTGGGCGACCTTGGGCAGCAACTGGATATTTCGGACCAGAAGGCCGAGATTGACCAATTGAGACAAGAGATGTTGCGCAGTCGCTCGGCTGGCTCCGGCTCGACGGATGCACTCAGACGGCTCCAGGCGGAGAACGATGAATTGCGGCTCTACCTGGCGGCCGTGATTCGAATCCTTCTCTCCAAAGGCGTCGTCACGCAGGGGGAGATGAGACAAATCGTCGATGCGATCGACGCCGAGGACGGCACAGTGGACGGCAAGTTTACCGGCAATCTTCGCTGAAGACGAACACGGGGCCGGACGAATGCCGATACCAGCACCGATAACAACTCACTTTGCTATTCTGTTTTCGGGGGTATTGCTGGCCAGCATGCCGCTTACAGGATGCGGTTGCCTTACCACTGTCGCGCCTGGATATATCCTTCTTGCGGTGGGCGCTGCCGGTCTTGCGACGAATGTGCCCAGATTTATGGGAGTGGCGGTCCTCGCCTGGATTGCCTTTGCTTGGCTATGTGGATCGGCCTGGCTGAGTGACCTGTTTCGGATCGGCGATCCAATTATTGGCGACGGCGGAACCTTGTACGCATTCGTCCGTCCAGCGATCGGCTCTGTCTTGTTCTGGTCGTTGCTCGGCGCAGTCGGAAATTGCGCCGCTCAGCATGGGCGTGGCGACCTTAAAAAGTGTACCGACTGCCTTCGAATCGCCTATCCGGTCTTTTCAATCGGAGCAACGTTGCTGCTGCCAACGCGTCCCGAACTGGGCGGCGGCCTCACGGCCTCATATGTTGTCTGTGGCGCAGCATGGATCGCGTGGGTATCGCCCGCTCTCTTTCTGGTTTTCCGTGTCTGCCGTGATTACATTAGCGTGGATGGTTCGACGCAACCGGATACCATCCACCCTTGGCAGTATCGGCTGAAAACCCTGTTCCTCGCGCCTCTTGCATTGTGGTTTCTATCCACGGGATTCTTTCCAAAGCTCGTAACGGGCGATTTCTGTTATGTGAGAATTGATAAGTTGCTCGTCCACGAGAACGGAGATGTTGAAATCGCCGCTTCGACGCGGTGCTCAAGCGGCACCACCCAGAGACACAGGTGCTTGCCGGGCAGCGGTGGCGGTGGCGGCGGTTCCTGCGGCGGCTTTCCAGCCTGGCCCGGGTGCGGCTCGTTTGAGTCGAGCTTCAGCCTTTGTCCGCGCCAAGACACTTCCGACGCCAAGATCGTCCGCGATCGATTACTCGTCGAGCAAGGAAGAACCTACCGCGTGACGCCGGGAAAACCGCTCTACTTTTACCGGTTCAAGGCCAATGACGGGACGGAGTACGGCAGTTACGTGGAAGTGGCGCCGGGCAGTCGGCTCGGCCTTTGGTGGTAAGACAACTTGCATCGGCAGGCAATAAGGAAGATCATTTTATCTATGAGTGTTTATCATCTGCTTGCCATCGACATTGACGGAACGCTGGTCAACAGCCGCGACGAACTGACGCCGGCCACTCGGGCGGCGCTTGTCCGGGCGGGCGAGGCGGGCGTCCACGTGGTGCTGGCAACCGGGCGACGCTATAGCCATGCGCTGCCGCTGGTGCAACAACTGGAAATCGACGTGCCGTTGATAACCGCCAGCGGGGCGCTGGTGAAAAGTCCGATCGACCATCGCACGTTATACCAGGCCCGGTTTGAGCCGCAGGTACTGCGCGAGGTGGTGACGATCGTCGATCGTGCGGGCTTCGACCCGGTGCTCTGCGGCGACACGTTTGCCGAAGGCTTCGACTTTTACCACGCCCGGCAGGAGGCCCGCACGCCGGAACTGGCCCACTACTTGGCGATGAATCCGCGTCGCAGCCGGCTTTGGCCGGCGATGCTCACCGACCCGCCGCCGGGCGTCTTCGGAGGTTTCGTCGTCGGCACGCTGGAGCAGATGCAAGACCTGGAGGGGTTGCTGCGGCAAAGAATGCCCGGCAAACTGCACACGCACGTCCTGCATCCTCCCCGCTACAAGGGCTTCTTCATCGAGATTTCACCGGCCGGGGTGACGAAATGGTCGGCGGTGCAACGATTGGCTGCCGAGTGGGGGATCGACCAGTCGGAGATCTGTGCCGTCGGCGACGACGTGAACGACATCCCGATGATTCGCGCCGCCGGTCTCGGCGTGGCGATGGGCAACGCCCAGCCTTCGGTCAAAGCCGCCGCCGACCGCATCGCCCCGACGCACGACGAGGATGGGCTGGTGCAAGTCGTTGAGTGGGTGGTGGAGGGGCCAGGGGCTAGGGACTAGTGCCCCGACCGACCTGAAATGACGAGGCGTGCGTAGGTTATGCTTCAGCATAACACGTTTACCAGCAACGCCTTTCGTTATGCTGAAGCATAACCTACGACGTCTCAATTCAGGTCGGTTCGTCCACTAGGGGTCCGAGGGCTCAATGGCGGCTGCATTCGCTTCACTCTTCACTATCCACTAACCACTAGCCACTATTTCACGCCCGCTCCGCACTCGCACTCTCGATCTGGGCGCAGCAGCACGATGCCGGCGGCGTCGCTGGCGGCCAGCAACATGCCGTGCGACTCTTCGCCGCGGAGCATGGCCTCCTGGAGATTGTTGACGACGATGATCTGCCGGCCGACGAGTTGCTCGGGCGTGTAATGGCCGCGGATGCCCGCCACGATCTGCTTCTCTTCTTCGCCGACTCGGATTTGCAGCAGCATCAGTTTGTCGGCGTTCGGGTGTTCGCGGGCCGCCAGCACGCTGGCGATTCGCAATTCGATCTTGGAAAAATCGTCGTAGGTGATTTCGGGTTTCATGGGGAGGAGATGGTAGGTAGTGGATAGTGGGTGGTGGACGAAACCGCTTGCGGTTTCGCAAGGAGTGCACAGCCGCTTGCGGCTTCGCAATGCTGATCCTATGTTGCCGAGCGGCTTCTGCAAAGGGGGGGCTCATTGATGAAAACCGTCGTTTGGGGTATGCTGAAAACGTCGATTGGGGTTGCATTTCAATTCCGATTTTCTTCGTTTCCTCATAATCCTCGGCGTTCTGCGTGAATCATCTTCGAATCGCCCTAGCTCTGTTGCTCCTCGTGTTGACTGGGCTAACGGCATCCGCCGACGAGGCTGCCTTGCCGCAGGCGCGGAAGCTGTTGCTACGCGGAAAGTACGCCGAGGCGGCCGATCTCTATTCGCCGCTGGCCAAGAAGGACGCCGCAGCGGCGGTCGGGCTCGCCCGATGCCTCGCGGCGCAGGGCAAGGACGACGCCGCCGAAAAGGCGCTGGCTGCCGCGCCCGGCCGCGATGCCGGCGTGTTGGCTGAGCGGGCCGCGATGGCCTTTTCCCACGGGAATGTCGACGATTCGCGGAAATGGGCTGAGGAGGCGATCCGCCTCGACCGCAACCAGTTGCTCGCCCGCTGGATTGTCGCCGAATTAGATCGAACCGCCGGCCGCCTCGACGAGGCCCAGCGCAGCTATCACTGGTTGGTCAACTATTACAACGACCACGATGAAATGTCGGCCGAGCAACTGCGATGGATCGGCCTGGGCGCCGCGCAATGGGCGCGGTGGACGAGGCAGGCCGACCAATTCCAGTTCCTTGTCCACGATCTGTATCCCGACGCTCTGAAGGAAGACCCAGACTACTGGCCGGCCCATTATGAGGCCGGAATGCTGTATTTGGAGAAGCACAACCGCGGCGACGCGGCCCGCGAGTTCAAGGCGGCGCTGGAGATCAACCCGAACGCCGCGGAAGCCCACGTCGGCCTGGCGTCGGCCTGGCTGGAAGAGCGGCAGATCGAAAAGACCGAGGCCGCGCTGGCCAGGGCGCTGGAGATCAACCCCCGCCTGCTCGACGCCTGGCTGCTGAAGGCCGACCTGCTCTGGGACAATTTCCAGGTCCACGAGACGCTCGCGCTGTTGCAGGAGAAGGCCGTGCCGCTGAATCCAATCTGCGAAGAGACGCTCGGCCGCGTGGCGGCGTGCTATCTTCTGCTTGACCGTACGAGCGAGCGATTTGCGAGGCTGGTGGAGCGGGTGACGCGGCGGAATCCCCACGCCGGCGAGTTCTACTTCGCCCTGGCCGCTCCGCTCCGCGAGCGCAACAAGCAGGCGGAGGCCGAGAAGTACTTCCGCGAGGCGATTCGGGTCATGCCGCAGCAGATTGGCCCGGAGGCCGATCTCGGCCTGCTCTACATGAGTTCCGGCCGGGAGAGCGAAGCGCGTCGGGCCTTGCACGGGGCATTCGCGGCCGATCCGTTTAACGTGCGGGTGAAAAACTCGCTGGAAGTGCTCGACGTGCTCAATTCGATGCAAACGCTCGACTCGGGCAGTTTTGCGATCAAGTACAGCCGCGAGTACGACAAGTTGCTGGCCCGCTATGCCGTCCGGCACGTTGCGGAGGTGCTGCCGAAACTCTGCCGGCGGTTCGGCTACGCGCCGCCGGGCAAGACGCTGATCGAGGTCTTTAATCGTTCCGGCGGGCTTGACGGCCATCAGTGGTTTAGCGCCCGCATGGTCGGCCTGCCGTACATCGGCACGGTGGCCGCCAGCACCGGCTACATGGTGGCGATGGCATCGCCCAACGATCCCGAGGCCGGCCATCACATGAATTGGGCCGAAGTGCTGACGCACGAACTGGTCCACGTCGTCACGCTTCAACAAACGCGATTCAATTGCCCCCACTGGTACACCGAAGGGCTGGCGGTTTGGTGCCAAGGTGGTCGGCGGTCCGATGCCTGGAACGAGTTGCTCCGCGATCGGTCGGCCAGCGGGAAGTTGTTCACTCTCGATACGTTGAACTTCGGTTTCTCGCGACCACAGTCCGGCGGCGATTGGCACCTCGCCTACTGCCAGTCGGAATTGTTTGTCGAATACATGTTGGCGACGCAGCCGCCGCCGATCAGTGGTTCAGAAGGCGCTCGCTCGCGAGAAACACCCCCTGATCGCAATCGCGGGACGTTGGACAACGGCCGCTACTCCCTCGATGCCAGGCTGGAGCCGGTGAAGGGCGAAGAGACGCTACGGCAGATGCTGGCTGCGTACACCGACGGCTTGAGCACTCCCGAGGCGATTCGCCGCGTGTTCGGCGTTTCGCAAGAGGCGTTCGAGCGAGGTTACAGGGCGTTTCTCAAACAGGAGATGGACAAGGGGCTGAAATCGCCGGTTGCGAAACTTCGCAAGACCGCCAAGGACCATCCGACCGACGTGGCCGCGGCCGTCGCTCTGGCCGATGCCGATCACGAAGACTTGGCGATCCGAAAGAAGCTCCTGCAAATGGCCCTTGACGCGAAGGACTATGCCGCCGCGGAAAGATGGGCAACCGAGGGGATCGAAATCGACGTGATGGACGCCGATTTGCACCGGGTGGTAGCGGACGCGGCCGCGAAGCGGCATAATTACACGGAGGCGGTCGAGGAATACGAGACGGTTGTCGAGCTAAAGCCGGACGACGCCCAGACGCAGTTCGTTCTGGCGGAAACGCTGGTCGAGGCCAAGCGGCCGGCCGAGGCCCGCGTCGTGCTCCAGCGGCTGTTGAAACAATCGCCCAACTACCCCGCCGCCAAGAAACTGTTGGAACAGACGAAGTAACTATCAGCGAGATCATTGAGGAAGCGTCGTGACCGATCCCAGCATCCAGAAAAGCGAGCCGGCTGCCGCGCCGCGGGAGTTGACCCTAACGGATTTCCAACAATTGATCCGTAACATGTACATCGAGAAGGACGTCGCCCGCGGCATTGACGGCACGTTCATGTGGCTGATCGAGGAGGTGGGCGAGTTGGCCTCGGCCCTCCGCAATGGAACCCAGGAGGAGCGCAGCCTCGAGTTCGCCGACGTGCTGGCCTGGCTGGCCACGATCGCCAACGTGGCGGGCGTCGATTTGACCGAGGCGGTGATGCGGAAGTACGGTGCCGGCTGTCCCGGCTGCGGGCGATTCGTCTGCACCTGTCCCGACGCGGGAAAACCATGATAAAGATCGAAGAGTGCAGATTGCAGATTGAAGATCGTGGGTCGAGGGGTTGGAAACGCGGGTTCTCGATCTGCGGTCTCCTCGTGCCTCTTTGTGCTCTTTTGATGTTTCTGGCGGTCGCCGCCTGGCCGTCGAGGGCCGCGGCTGAGGAGGTGAAGCGGCCGGAATTCGTCGGCGTGCGGGTTGGCATCGGCGATCGCTACAAGGCGGGGCTGTGGACGCAAGTGGAAGTGACGTTGCTAGGCGGGAGCAAACCGCTGATTGGCGAAGTGTCGGTAATTGTGCCGGACGGCGACGGCGTGCCCGGCTGCGTCTCGACGCCCCGGCCGTGTGAGGTCCTGCCGGGCCAGCGCACCGTCGTGCGGCTCGTCACCCGCTTTGGCCGCGTCGACGGCGATCTGCGGGCGGAGTTCCGCGTCGACGGCCGCGTCGTTGCCGCTCGAGACTTCCACGCCGGGTTGCAGGCCGACGAGGAGCACTTTGGCGAGGCGCTCGAATTGCAAAAGCTGATCGTTTCGGTGGGCGCGTCGCCGCTATATGTGGAAGACGAGAGCAAGCCCGGCCGTCTCGACGCGGAAGCCAAGCCGGCGGTCGCGCAGGTGGCCGACATCGAGCGGCTGCCGAGCCAATGGTACGCCTATGAAGGCGTCGATGCGGTCGTTCTTTCCACGAGCCGGCCGGAGATCTATCACAAGTTGGCCGCCAACAATGCGCGGGTGCAGGCGCTCGATCAATGGGTGCGGATGGGGGGACGGCTGATTCTGTGCGTTGGTTCGCAGGGCGCCGAAGTTTTGGCCGAAAGTCATCCGCTGCGGCAGTTCGCGCCGGGCCGATTCGAGAGGAGAGCGACCCTGGCTCAGACCGGAGCGATCGAGACGTACGCGGGCAGCCGCGTGTCGATCGGGCAGGCAGTCGGAGGCAAACCGGAACTGCAAATCTCGCGGCTTGCGGATATTCAGGGGGTCGTCGAAGTCGATGAGGGGGGCGTGCCGCTGGTGATTCGCACTGCCCGGGGCTTCGGACAGGTGATCTTCGTCACCGTTGATCTCGACGCGTGGCCGCTGGACAGATGGCAGGATCGGCCGTTGCTGCTGGCCCGCCTGCTCGGCCTGCCCACCGTCCACGCCGACGAGTCGGCGGAGAGCGCCGCCATGATGCACTACGGCTTCACCGATTTGGCCGGCCAGTTGCGCAGCGCCTTGGACCAATTCAAGGGGGTGCAGCTCGTGCCGTTTTGGCTGGTGGCGGGCCTGATCGTCGGATACATCATTTTGATCGGACCGGCCGACTACTTCTTCCTCCGCAAAGTCGTCCGCCGCATGGAATGGACGTGGCTGACGTTTCCGCTGGTCGTCGTGCTGGTCTGTTTTGCCGCCTACGTGCTGGCCTACAAGCTCAAGGGCAACCAGTTTCGCGTGAACCAGATCGATTTGGTCGACGTCGACGCGGCGTCGGGGCAGACCCGCGGCGCCACGTGGCTGAATGTCTTCAGCCCGCGGATGGAGTCGTTCAATTTCACCGTCGAGCCGCGCGGGGCCGACGGTCAATCCGCCGCGGATGCCCGGGTATTGATGGCATGGTTCGGATTGCCGGGCAACGGGTTGGGCGGCATGAATCCCCATGCCGGCGGCGGCACGATGCTGTGGACCGAACAATTTCGCTACGCGACCGATCTCGACGCGCTCGACGACGTGCCGGTCCAGGTCTGGTCAACCAAGAGTCTCACCGCCCGATGGAGCGCTGCGGGCGCCGTCTTTCCCGCCGCTGAATTGACCGAAAGCGATCACATTCTCTCGGGCTCGATCAGCAACACGTTTCCGTTTCCGCTTAGCGACTGCGTACTGGCGTACGGCAGCTCGGCCTATGAACTCGGCACGCTTTCGCCCGGCCAGTCGCAGCGTTTGGGGCCGACGGTCAGACGGATGGAACTGAAGACGTTCTTGACAAGAACCGCCTACAGCACGTCGAGCCAAGATCCCGGTTCCATCCTGCAAGAAATGATGTTCTACCAGGCGTCCGGCGGGCGGCATTACGCCCACCTTTGGAACAGCTATCAGGAGTTCGTCGATCTGAGCGAGTTGCTGAAGACCGGTCGTGCGATTCTTGTCACCACCACGCCGCTGCCCGCCGCCGAAGGGCACGAGGGAGCGCAGTTGCTAACCAGCGGCAAGCCGTTGGGTGGCCGGCAAGACCAGCACGAAACCATGTATCGATTCATTTTTCCCGTAAAGACCGCCCATGATTAAGACCCAAGACCTTACGAAAGTCTACGGCACGCTGCACGCCATTAAGAACCTCAGCCTCGATCTGGCCGAGGGGGACCTGTTCGGCTTCATCGGCCCGAACGGCTCGGGCAAGACCACGACGATGCGGATTCTGGCCACGCTCTTGCAGCCCACTTGGGGCGAGGCGAGCATCTGCGGCCACTCGATCTACACCCATCCGAAGGACATTCGCCGCATGATCGGCTACATGCCCGACTTCTTCGGCGTCTACGACGACATGAAGGTGATCGAGTACCTGGAGTTCTTCGCCGCCGCCTATCGCATCAAGGGGGCGGCGCCGCAAAATCTGCGACGAAGTGCTGGAACTGGTCGATCTCGGCTACAAACGCGACGCCTTTGTCACCAGTCTCTCGCGCGGCATGACGCAGCGGCTCGGGCTGGCCCGCGTGCTGCTGCACGATCCCAAAGTGCTGTTGTTGGACGAGCCGGCCAGCGGTTTGGACCCCCGCGCGGATCGAGATTCGCGGGCTGTTGAAGGAGCTTCGCAAGATGGGCAAGACCATCATGGTCTCCAGCCACATCCTACCCGAGTTGGCCGACATCTGCAACAAGGTTGGCATCATCGAGCGCGGCGAGTTGCAGTTCAACGGCACCGTAACGGACCTGATGAAGCAAATCCGCCAGCGGATTCTCTTGAACGTCGCCGTTGTCGGCGATCAAGCCCCGGCCGCGCGGTTGTTGGAGCAGAGCACGATCGTCGAAAAGGTGGAGCTCAACGACGGCCACATTTCCGTCACGCTGGCCGAAAACGTCACCGACTACAGCGACCTGCCCACGCAACTGATCGACGCCGGCTTCAAATTGCGGCTGTTCCGCGAGGACGAACTAAACCTCGAAACCGCGTTCATGGCGCTGACGAAGGGGATGACGGCGTAAATCGCGAGAAAGAGACAATAGGACTGGCCCACGGGGCGGCCAGGCTGAACGACGGACCGTGTGCCGCAGCTTTCGCTCGGGTCGCTGGTCGCTCTTTGAAAGTCTCAATCAGCCGTAATCGCCGCGGCACCCGCGCATATCGCCAACGCCACGAGGGCTATCGCCACCGCAATCCCGATATCAATAGCAGCTTGCTTCCATCGCACCTTCCAAGCATTTCTAGCCGCAAAGGCAAAGGCGGCCCCGTGGGCGGCTACAGCGGCATGGACCGACGTCCACAAGAGAATCTTCGATAGCGACGTGTGCCCGCCGAGGGAGACACCGCCGGAAAGCAGCCCTGGAACGAACAGCAACCCGGACCCGCCGAGCAATAACGCGAATCCGCCGTAGAGGCAAAAAACAACCACAAGGAAGATGCGCCAAGGGAAACCGCCGCGATTTGGCGGAGCAACAACCCCTGGCGTCAAAGGCGACCGGTAGGGATTCGCTTCATCCGCGCCGGCCGTTGTCGTCGTATTCGTGCGATGTGGTATCATTGGTGAACCGCCGGCTGCCTGCCGGTTTGCCATCGCCCCATCTCTTATCTCTCATCCCTCATCCTCATCTTACTTCATTTTCCCCGCAAAATCGCCGTCATCTTCTTCTTATACGCCTCGACGCCCGGTTGGCCGAAGGGATTGATGCCGACCAGGCGGCCTTCGACGACCGTGGCCAACATCAGCATCTGAAAGAGTTGCCCGAGCGAACCCTCGTCCAATCGCGGCAGACGAATCGTCGCCGTGCGGCGGTAATCCTCGGCATAGGCCTGGTTCGTGCCGGAATAAGCCGCGCGGAGAATGTCGGGCAGCGTCCTGCCGGAAAGCGAGTTGAGCTGGTCCTGATCGAACTCCGACCGCTCGATGGCCACCGGCTCGCGCTGCGTCTTCTCGACAATGAGATTGGTGATGAGCTTGTCGCGGCGGCCTTCTTGATGCTGCTGGCCGCGGGAATGCAGATCGCGGGTGTTGACGACCGTCAGCGGCGTAGCCCCCTGGCCGTTCTTGCCGAGGCTCTCCGACAAAAGTTGATCGTACCACAGGCCGACCGATTCGAGCCCCTTGCCCCAGGTCGAGAGCACGCGGATGGTGGCCCCGCGGCGGGTCTCCATCAGCCGCGACATGCCGACGTAATCCAGCACGGGATTGTCCAGCGGCGGCGCGGTGCGGAACCGCTCGTTCATGGCCGCCGCCCCTTCGAGCAGATGTTGAACGTCGAGCCCCATTACCGCCGCCGGCAGCAGACCGACGGCGCTGAGGACCGAGTAACGCCCGCCGACGCCGTCGGGGATCGGGAAGATGTCGTTGCACCCCAGCGCGACGGCCAGATCGTGCAGCCGGCCCGCGTCGCCGGTGACCGGAATCACGCGGCGGCGGAATTTCTCTTGGTCGCCGCCGCACGATTTTCGCAGGGCTTCGAGAAAGATGCGAAATGCCACGGCCGTCTCCAGCGTCCCGCCGCTCTTGCTGATTACGATGATCCCCCAATCGTCGCTCCCCTCGACCAGATCGAGCAGCCCTTGCACGGCGTCGTTGTCGGCGTTGTTCCCCTCGAAGTAGATTCGCGGCCGGCCGCCGCGGCGCTTGCGGGCAATCTCGTTGTGGTACGGATGGCAGCACGCCTCGAACAACGCGCGGGCCCCCATATACGAGCCGCCGATCCCCAGCACCACGACCCGATCGACCTCGTTGGCCAGCCGATCGCCCACCGCCGTGATCCGATCCAGCAACGGCCGCTCTTGATCCAGCAACCGCTCCGGCAGGTCGAAAAAAGCGATATCCAGCGGCTGCATCTCCTCGGGCAGCGGTAGCCCACGCTTGTAGACCGCCAGATTGTCGAGCACTTCCTGCCGCGCCGCCGCCAGTTGCGGCACGAGCCACTTCAGATCGGCGGCCACAAGCCCCGTCTGCTGGGCGAACGGCGGAGCGTCCTTTGGGGCGACAAGACCGGAATAGTCGTACGCAATGGGGGCTAGTGGTTGCATCGGAAGTTAGGGGCTAGGGGCCAGGGATCAGGGGTCAGAGGTTGCCAAAACCGTTTAGCCGCCGCGTCCACGCGGCGAAATCGGGGGCAGTCTTTCGCGGAATGTGGCGACGCCATCCCCCTTCCGCCCTCCCCCATCTTTTGCTACCGTGAGACATTCTATCGACCTAACCGGGAAAATAAAGGAGCCCCCATCATGGATAGCCAACAACTCGTCCGCGAATTGAAAATCCACAACAAATCGAAGATCGTCATGCTCGTGGCCGATGGCCTCGGCGGACTCGCCATCGAACCGGGCGGACCGACCGAATTGGAGGCCGCCAAGACCCCGAATTTGGACAATTTGGCGAGACACGGGGTCCAGGGGAGCATGTATCCCATCGCCCTGGGCATCACCCCCGGCAGCGGACCGGGACACTTGGGCCTTTTCGGCTACGACCCGGTCGAACACCTCATCGGCCGCGGGGCGCTGGAGGCCACCGGCGTCGGCTTCAAACTCGGGCCGAAGGACGTGGCGGTGCGCTGCAATTTCTGCACCCTTGACGCGGCCGGTAACATCGCCGACCGCCGCGCCGGACGCATCCCCAGCGAGGAGAGCACCCGCTGGCGATCAAACTACGGCAGGTGAAGATCGACCTGCCGGTCTTTGACCTGCGCCACGTCGAATTATTCGTCGAGCCGGTCAAGGAGCATCGTTTCGTCGTCATCTTCCGCGGCGAGGGGCTCGGCGGCAGCGTCGCAGATACCGATCCGCAACAAACCGGCGTCCCCCCGCTCGATCCCGTCGCCCATGACCAGCAGAGCCGGCGAACGGCCGAAGTGGCCAAGCAGTTCGTCGTCGGGGCGCACAAGCTCCTGGCCGGCGAGCCGAAGGCCAACGGGCTGACGATGCGCGGTTTTTCGGCCGCCCCCAAGATCGACAGCTACGCCGACGTCTACGGTCTGAAGGCCGCCGCGATCGCCGTCTATCCGATGTACAAGGGCCTGGCCCAGTTGGTCGGCATGACGGTGGTCGGCCAGCCGGCCACGCTCGCCGAGGAGATCGACGTGCTGGAAAAGGCGTGGAACGACTACGATTTTTTCTTCGTCCACTTCAAGTACACCGACAGCCGCGGCGAGGACGGCAATTTCGCCGAAAAGGTGAAGATGATCGAGCAGCTCGACGCAATCGTGCCGCGGATCGTCGCATTGAAGCCCACGGTCTTGATCGTCACCGGCGACCACAGCACGCCCGCCCGGCTCGCCAGCCACAGTTGGCATCCCGTGCCGACGCTTCTGGTCTCCGAGACCTGCCGGCCCGATGGCTTGACGGCCTTCGGCGAGAAACAAGCCTTGCAAGGCGGCCTCGGCCATTTTGCCGCCGTGAATCTCATGCCACTGGCGCTGGCCCACGCGGAACGACTCGGCAAGTTCGGGGCGTAGGGAATCCCTGATTAGGGCAACACGGAGACACGGAGGTCACGGAGGGGGACGAAATACGCCAAGTCATTCTTTGTGATCTCCTCCGTGTTCTCCGCGTCTCCGTGTTGAATTCCCTTTGGCCAATCCCCGAAGCCGCTCATCTTCAAGCCGGAGAATTGCCCGCCGCTTGCTTCGGTTTTCTGCTCCTCGCGGCGCGAAATAGGAACAGGCCCACCGTCGCGAGCCAAATTGCCAGGGCGCAACAATTACCTAGGTTCAACTTCGGCGTCTCAGCCGGCAAAGGTGACGTCGAGTGCTCTTCGGCATCGGCTACCTGTTGGTCATAACCACCGATCCTCAGGTATTTCGCACGAAGGTGCCGCGGGACGCACTCCGGGACCAGGTACCGAGTGCTGCCGTCGGCGAACGCGGCGTGGGCGCCGACGCCCACGTGATAGGTGTAGAAGAAGCCACTTCTATTGCCGTGCTGGCTCGACATGGATATCGTCGACGGGGAGGCGTCCGTGGCATCGGACCCCGTGGCGATAAGATCTCTTGGCTCAGTCCACCCGACATCCGCACCGGTGGTTTCGACCACCATGATGGTCGCGTCCGACGGGGCAAGATCGACCGCCTTCTTCGACCTCTTCCCCGACCACGCTGCATTGGGGCCGACCACGGCGACATAACTAGTTTGTCCCTCTTCCGGTGAGTCGTCGTGCGTGTCGCACGGGCAGGCATATTCCTGAGGACGAGCCGCGAGCAGCTTCTTGTTGTTTGGCCCGCCCCACGGCTCGTCGAATGAATACTGCCGGTAAAGGGAATTATAACTGCCAAGGTAAGGCAAGATCAGCACCCGCCAGCTATGCATCGGCCGGCCGGTCTTGTCGGCGATATATGCCGGCGGGTAGCATCCGTTGGCCTTTTCGTAGTTGAATAACGCCAAGGCGATCTGGTGTAGATTGTTGTTGCACTGAGCCTTGCGAGCGGCTTCGCGGACATTGGGCAGAGCGGACAGCAGGAAGGCAATCACGGCAACAACGACAAGGAAACCGAGGAAGACCGCCCATGATCTGGCGATGATCATCGACGCCACAACCAGAAGGAAGAGCACAAAGATGCCACCGACCCCAAACACCGCCAGCGACGACCAGAGGACGACGAACAATAGCAGGAGTGTGCTGAGGCGAAACTGCATGGTTGGCGATTCTCCCCGGCGGGCCGTTGACCCCCCCGGCTATTGTTCTTGTTTCATCCGTGTTCGTCTGCCGTCCCCTGCCCTCTGCGTCCTTCGCGTCCTCTGCGGTTAGTGATCTGCTTTCGTTGCTATCGCGTGAGCCGTGCATCAAGCCAATCGGCGTGGTCGAGGACATCGGCGCGATCGGCGTAATCGACTAAGAGCTCGAGCTTCTTCGCGCCGCGAAGATCGACGGAAACCGGCAGTGGGGCGTCGCCGCCGCGGAGGATCGGACTGGCGAAACGCTCTTGGCCATCGACTAGGACGCGGAAGATTACGCTGCCCCGGCCGGCGGTCGAGTCGTCGATGCCGATCAGGGATTGGAAACGACGGAAATGATTTGGAGGTTTGGGGATTTGGGGATTTAGGGATTTCGGGATTTCGGGACTCAAGAACCTTGAACCTTGAACCTTGAACCTTGAACCTTCCTCCGCTCCCGCCTGCGGGCCACGCGAGAGATCGTAAACCAACCTTGCGGCGCTGTGGACGCCGATGCCCTTCATGAAGAGCCGGCCGCCGCAACGCAGCATTCCGCCGGTGACATTGCGGTCGGGCCGATACGGCCAAGGCAGATCGAGAAAAGGTGTTTGCCGATACTCGGCCGGCTTGAGATTGGAGAGATACACCGCGCGCTCCGCCAACGGTTGCAAGAAAACAAGCGGCGACCGCGTGGCCGCAAGGGTTTGGCCCGCTGCGGTGATCTTCAGGGAATCGCCCCGGACAATCAGCTCGCTGGCCAGCAGGCGGCTGCCGTCGCTGAAGCCTGCCCAAACGCGCTGAGAATCGGCCTTGACCGGCAGCTTGCGTCGCAAGGCGGGGTTGAAAACAATGGCCATGATGCGGTCGATCTTGACGGGAACCGATCCCACGTCGGTCTTGAACGTCACCGTGTTGTCGGCAATGCCCTCGAAAAAACCGGCGAGCTCGTCGCCGTTGTCCAACAGTAGGTGGTCGGAGTCGCCGGCGGCTCTAAAGGGGACAGTCCCATTTTCGCTGGTGCGAAAATTGGGACAGTCCCCGAGGCGATCGAGCAGCAAGTCGTACTGTTGGCGGTCGGACGGCGGGCGGAGGACGATGCCGGCCAGTGAGTCGAGCGGCAGTTTCAGCGTGCCGAACAGATCGGAATCGGCGGTGAGCCGGTCCTTGTCCGCCGCGACCATTTCGGCCACAAGCAGGCTGCCGTCGGCCAACACCAGCCCCCCTGCCCTGCCCTGCTCCGTGCAACGTCCCCAGCGAGCCAGATCCGCAGCCGGAATCGTGCGTTGCTCCTTGCCGACGCCAAACGTGAGTTGCCATCGGGCGTCCGCGGCGACGAGTTTCGCCCGGAACGGCTCGCCTTCGATGGGAATCGCCACGGGTGCGTCCGCGCGGATGGAGGAAGGAATGCAAAATGAAAAATGCAAAATGAAAAATGCAAAATGAAGGCTCGTAACTCGCATCGTTCGCTGCTCTCCCCTCTCCCCTAACTCCTACCGCTGAAAAATCGGCAAGTAGTTGTTCGGAATCTCCAAGACGATGCAGGCCATTGCCGTGGCGCAGGTGTTTCCCTCTTGCGCGGCCTGCCACGAGCCGTCTTCGCGTTGGCGGGAGACCAGCTCGTTCGACACCGCCGTATACCAGCGGCCGAATCGCTCGCCGCCGGCCTGCCACATCGCCTGCACGGCGTAGTAATGGCCGTAGAAAAAGTACATTTCGCGGCGGGTGACGCCCTCGGCGGGCATGAAGCGGGTGAGGTAATCGAGCCCCTTGGCGATCTCCGGCCCCTTGTAGATGCCCGCGCTGTAGAGTGCGACCACGGCGGCGGCCGAGCGGGGGAAGTCGGCCTCGCCGGGATTGCTCAACATGTATATGAACCCGCCGTCGGCGTTCTGGCTGCGCTTGACGTAGTCGATCGAGCGGTCGATGGTCTCGTGGGGAACATAGAGGCCGGCGTTGCGGACCGCGCAAAGCGCCATCACCTGGCAGACGGTGACCGAGATGTCGGCGGTCTCGCGGACAGGCTGGTAGCGCCAGCCCCCCTGCTTGTTCTGGCTGTTGATGATGATCTTGACGGCTTTCGACAGTTTCTCGCGCAGCTCCGGCCGCGGCGACATGCCGTAGCACTCGGCCAGGAACATCGTGGCGAAGCCGTGGCCGTACATCGGCCCGTAAGTCGAATTCGGCCCGCAGATGAAGCCGCTCGGCTGCGTGTTGGCCAGCAGATAATCGACGCAGCGGCTTACCTGGGCGCCGTAGGGGCCGCGGCCGGGGGTGCTGCCGTCGGCCGTCATCGCCATGCCGGCCAAGGCGCAGACCGCGACGTTGCCGCGGTACGAGCCGTCGTTGAAGCTGCCGTCGTCGCGCTGCTGCGAAACCAGCCACTTCAGCCCGCGCTCGATGCCGCGTTGCACCGCCGGTGTGATGAGCTTCGCCGCTGTTTTCTCGGGATTCTTCTCCTCCGCCCCGAGCGATGCGGCGACGCCGCAGATCAGAACGGCGGCGATGATGGTCGAGCGATTCATATTGCAATAGGACAATCTTTTCGCATCCCGTAGGACGGATTTCCAAATCCGTCCTGTTCTCTGTGACGGATTCGGAAATCCGTTCTACGGCCCGCGTTTCTCTTGCGACAAACGGCGGAAATACTCTTCGATCTGCAATTCATACTTCGGCGCGAACTCCTCGCCCGGCGACTGAAGCATCTGCTCGCGGGCGTGCTGCGGCAACAAGTACCAGAGCCGCTGCATCGCGTCCCGGGTCTCGGCGGCCGCGTCGGATTTCTTGGCGGCGTTCTTGCCGGGCGGGCGCGGCGAACCGGGCGCGGCCGGCTTGCTGTTCGGGTTCTTTCCCGGCTTGCTGTTGGGTTTCGGCGGCTGCTGCGGAGGCTGTTTTTGCTCGCTCGGCTGCGATTGGCACTGACCGGGCTTGCACTGGCAGGCTTTCTTGCGGGCCTGTTCGATCAATCGGTTCAGATCGTCGACGATCTGCCGCTGAAGCTGCTGCGTGCCGGCGCCCGAGTCGGCTTTGGCGATGCGTTGTTTCGCCTCGGTCATTTGGCGGGCGATTTGCAGCATCGGGTTGTCGCTCTCCTTTTCGGCTGCCGCACCCAATTCGCGTTTCAACTGGCCCTCGTCCACGCTGTAGGAGACGTCTCCGGACGCCGACAGGGCCGGGTATGCTGTGTAGAATCGGCGTCGGGAGACGCCTCCTACAGCGGATTGGTACGTCGGCTTGACCTGCGGCGGCTCGGATTGCGGCGCGGCGTTCCGCTCGGCCGGCGGCACCGATCGCAGCGCGATCTCGGCCAATCGCCCCTGCTCGTTGCTCAAGGCCGTGTACTGTTGCAGTTGCTCGGGTGTGGGCTTGTCGGCCGCCTTCTGTTGCAAGGTCTCGATGCGGGAATTGATCTCCTCCTGCATGAGTTTCAAGAGCTTCAACTCGGCGATGGGCGGAATGCCGTCGCAGGGAGCGCCTTGCTTCTTGCCGCCGTTGTCGCCGCCGCCCGGCGCGTTGTCCTGATCGGCTTTCTGTTCGGCAGGCGGCTCGGGCTTGAGGGCCTCGACCAATTGATCGAGCCGGCGAAGGGCGTTCCGCTGGGGCTGCTGGGTCGGCGAACCGGTTTCTCGCCGGTCGAGCGAATCGGCCGCCTGGCCCATGTCGTCGGCCGCCCCGGCAAGGGCCAACTCGAACGCCGCCGCGGCGGCGAGTTGCTGGCCGAACCCGGCGGCGTCGGTCTGAAGCGATCGCTGCAAGCGGGCCAACTCGTGGACGGAAAGCGCCTGCGAGCGCGTGAGTTGGCCTTGCGACTGCTCGAGCCCGCGCAGCCGCTGGGCCTCGTCAAGAGCGTTCTCCTGCTGGCGGCGGAGGTGGTTGACATTATCTTGCAGCCGGGCAATTTGTTCCTGGGCCAACTCGGCGGTGGACTTCTGCAGTTGATCGGCAAGTTGCCGGCGGGCGTCGGCCAGCGAACGGCGAGCCTCGGCGGCTTTGCGGGCGGCGTCGCTCGCGCTCCCCTCCCCTGCCCTTTGGCCGGCCTCGTCCATCTGCTTCGCGGCAAGCGCGGCAGCCTCGGCCGCCTGCTCGGCCTGCAATCGCGCGAGTTGGCGGGCGAGCCGTTCCGTCTCCTCGCGGAGTCGCTGTTGGCTTTGGCCGAGCCACTGCAATTGGCGATCGGCGGCCTCTTTCTCCTTCTCCTTGGCGTTAGCCTCGATCTGCTTCTGCAATTCCTCTTGCCGCTGTTCGAGGGCCGCGAGATCGGCCTCGACGCCGCGGAGTTTCTTGACCAGGCGGTCCAACTCGTTCTCATGCCGATTGGCGAGGACGTCGAGGACTTGTTGCAGGTCCTGGGCGATCTGTTTCTGCGCGGCGGCCGCCTGACCTATCTGATTCTGCCCAATCTCCGCGCCGGCATCCCGCATTTGCCCGCTGATGGCCAAGCGGCGGGCTTCGTCCAGCGCGTCGGCGACAAAATCGGCGGCCAGCGGGTCGCTCTTGCGAAGTTCGACCACCCCCTGCTCCGCTTCCTGCAATATGCGGTCCAGCAGCCGCGCAAGCTCAAGCTGCCGGGCCGCAGCCGCGTGCAGATCGGCGACGTCCTGCGGCGCGAGGTCGCGAAGATCGCGGGTCAATGTGCGGCGGCCGACTTCCGACGTGGGATGGGCCGCGTCCTCCTGATCGCGGAGCAATT
Organism: uncultured Planctomycetaceae bacterium; assembly: GCA_963823895.1. Taxonomy (GTDB): domain Bacteria; phylum Planctomycetota; class Planctomycetia; order Pirellulales; family Thermoguttaceae. The sequence continues at coordinate 84,216 of CAWGNG010000035.1, read as the reverse complement.
GCGCGACGTTGCGGTGCAGCCGGCGGTAACTATCCCAACGGCCGAGCCGGTGGATTTGTCGTTCCAGCGCGGCGATGATCGCATCCTGCCGTTCGGCGGCTACCGCCAGCGACTTTTCGGCAATTGCGACGGAAGCGGCTTCCCCCTGCCCTTCGCGATCGACCTGGGCCGTCTTCACCGCGGCGGTCAACTCGCGGCCGAGCGGCGGCAGCACGTCACTATTGAGCCGATCGAGCTCTTCCAGCAGCCCGTTCATCCGCTGCCGGGCGTCGGCGTTGTCGATGCCGTTGTTCTCCAGATCGGCCAGCAGCGACGCGATGCGGACGGGCACGCCTTCGCCGCGGCGGGCCAACAACTCGTCGACCTCGCGCTGGGCGTGCTCGGCGGCTTGCAGGCGATCGACGTCCGGCGGCTTGAAGCGTTGCAGATCGCCCAGGCGGATTTGCGCCGACTCGACCTGATCGTGGCAGCCGCGCTGCATCCGCAACGCCCGTTCCAACTCCGCCACGATCAGCCGCTCGCGGTCGGCCAGCCGATCGCGAAGCCCATCGGGCGTGACGACGATCAGCCGCCGCGGCTCGCTCTTCGCCGTTTGCGGCAGATAGTCGCTGGCCGTGGCGTAAAACGTCACTTGCGCTCCGGCTTGCAGATTCAACGGGGCGAGATTCCAGCGGTAATCGACCACGCGGCTATCGCCTGCGGGATTCGCTTCCGGCTGCCGCGGCGGCCGCGCGGGGCCAGAAAAAAGCCGCAGCGCCGTCTCGGGCTCCGACTCGGCGCGGCGGAACATCGAGCGCGATGTCGCGAAGGGCCAGGTCGTCTTTCGCCGATATGCGAATCGGCGCCACGGCCTGCGGAGTGACAAACAGATTGGCGCGGGGCTGCTCGATCTGTACGCTGGGCGGGGCGTCGGCGATCGCGCGGATCTCCCAGCGGTCGTCGCCGCCGCCGTGCAGCCCTTCGCGGTCCGTCAGCGCGAACCAGTATGCCCCCGATTTCGCGACGGAAGACGCCGCGGTGAACGTGTCGCCGTCTTCGTTGACCTCGGCCGGTATCTTCCGGCCATCCTCGAAGCAGAGAGCCGCGGAGGCCAGCGGCTTCGTGGCTTTGCCGGTGAACTGCACGCTCGTGCCGATTGTCGCGCGGATGAACCGTTCGGAAGGCGCTGCGGGTTCTCCGGTATATGCCGGCGGAGTCAGGCGGATCGAGAGCGACTCGACCGCCGGCGGCTCGACCACGTCGACGTCGGTCCAGGGGATGGAGGATTGGTCATCGCCCCCTTCGATGCGGAAGGAAAACGGCCGCAAGACGCCGTCGCGCTTGGCCGCCGCCACGCCGCCGGCGATGCGCATCCATTCGGTCTCCTCGATCGTGCCGCCTTCGGGCGTCGGCAGGCGATAGTGGATTCGCACCTCCGGCGGCAGCCGGGCGCCGCGGGCGTCGATCACTTCGATCTCGAAGTTCTGTCCGCGGGCAACCCGCTCGACCGGCCGGCGGATCGCCAAATTCGTCGCTTGCGGCCAAGGGGTGTTGCCGAAAGGATTCAGCAGCCGTTTCAACGCGCTCTCGGTGGCGGCGAGATTCGGCGCGACCAGCAGGAGAAGCGCCGCCGTGTAGGCAAGTCCCGCCGCCGCTCCGGCGCGAACCAACGGGCGACGGTCGAGCGTCTGCGAGAAATCGAGTCCCTCGGCCTCCGCCGTCGCCCGGGCAATGACGTTGCGACGCAGCGCGACGGAACCGGCCGCCGGATCGTTGTCGGCTGTGTGCAGAAACTCGACGGCGGTGACGAGTTGATCGCCCAGAAAAGGGAACTGCCGCTGAACTTGCCGGGCCAGATCGATCTCGCCGAAACGCATCCAGAACACCGTAACAACATGGCGGTAGAACGCCCATCCGCAAACGCCGAGGACCGCCAGCGATGCGATGATCCGCAAGCCGCGGTCCTGAAGGCGAAACAGATAATCGACCAGCCCCGCGCCCACCAGCGCCGCCAGGAGGGCCGTCGCCACGATGAACAACCCGCGAAGCACCGCCATCGGCCGCACGCGGCGCCGCAACTCGACCAGTTTCTGTTCGAGCGGATGGGTCATGATGACTATTTTACACCATTCCTCGACGTTTCCGCAGTATCCATTCGGCGATCAGCAGCACGAGAAACAACGCCAGCACCGGCCAGCGATTCCAGAGCGGACGCGGCGGCACCGATTCGATCGGAACCTGGTGGCCGGGGGGCAAATCTTCCAGCAGCCGGTCGGCCGTGTCGAACGTATAGAACCGCCCGCCGGAAATCTCGGCAGCGCTGCGCATGGCGGCGGCGTCCATGCGCACCTGGGCGAACTCGCCCGGCGGCGGAATCACCGTAAAATCAACCGCCGGCGATTGGCCCGGCAGCGTCGGCGCGGCGATCCAGGCGTGATAACTTCCGGTCGCGGGGCGATCGAGCACGCCCTCGAACAGTCCGCGAGCGGCGGCCGCGCGGTGCAGCGACATTCGCTGCGTCTTTCGCCCGGCCTGTTCGACCACAACCGTCACGCCGTCGTCCTCGGTCGGGGCGAGCCGCTCGTCGGCAAACCGCACCCGCAGCCGCACCGATTCGCCCTGGGGGTATTCGCGGCGGTCGGTGCTGAGGATGGCCGAATGACCGCCGTCGGCCAGTTTCGAGCGGCAGAGGTAGCGGATCGTCTGAATCCAGTAGCGGGTGAAATAGAGGTCGCCGACGCGGTAGCGCCAACGCCAGGTTTCATCGGTGGCATGGAACAGCACTTTGCCGGCGCCGACGTATTGAAACAGAAACACTGGCAGGTGGCGGCTATCGGGGGCGGTCCGCGTTGGATGTTCGGCCAGAACGCGGACGCCCGGCTTCACCTCGGGGACCTCCAGCAGCCAGTACAACGGCGGCAGATTCTTCCAAATGCGCGCGGTCTCGTCCGGCGTGTCGCCGAGTTGCATGGCGGGACTGGCCAGCCCGAGATCGGTTGGCTGCACGACGAAGCCCTCGCTGAGCATTTCGGCGGGATAACGAACGCGATCGACGGCAAACGGCAGCAGCCGGGCCAGCGGCGTGTCGTGGAATGCGGCCGGCATGTACGACGGCCCGGCAATCAGCACCAACGAGCCCCCCTTGGCCGGTTGATCGACGAAATCGGCCAAGTTCTGCATCGCCGTGGCGTTCAACAGGGCCGGATTCACGTCGCCGAAGATCACGACGTCGTAGGCGAACAGGTCTTCACGCCGTAGCGGAAATGCCCGCAACGACGAGGCGTCTTGTTCCGCGCTCTCAGGATCGGCATCCTGCAGAACGGTGTCGAGCGCGATCGTCTCGTCGCGCCGCAGCATGTTCCGAAGGTAGCGGAACTCGAAACTCGGATAGCCGTAAGCCAGCAGCACGCGAATTTTCTCTCTGCGGACCTGCACGACGCGCGTCTGCCGGTTGTTTTTCGTCGATGATTCGCCGGCGAGCGGCTGGGCCTCGACGACGTACTCGAATTGTCCAACCTTGGTGGGACGGTATTGCAAGCGAACCTGGAGCGGGCGATCGTCGGTCGGCGCGGTCACCTCGGTCTTCGCCAGGATGTTTTCCGGCGTGGCGGGCTTGTTCTTCTCGCGGAGCACGACCAACACCTTCCGCCCCTCGAAGCCCGCGGCCGTCAGCTTGCACTCGAAGTTCACGACGTCGTCGACGAACACGACGTCATCGACGATCAGATCGGAGAGTTTCAGATCGCGGACGGGGCGGTCGCTGCCGAGGCCGACGAAGTAGAGCGGCACGCCGCGTCGCCGGGCGTGCTCGGCCGCGTCGGCAAGCGTCGGTCCATCGGTATTGATCCCGTCGGTTAGCACCACAACGGCGGCCGGGGCGGCGCCGCGTAAGTCGTCCAGGGCCGCCCGCACGCCGGCGCCCAACCGCGTCATCTCCCCCTTGGGCGTCAACGATCGCAACTCGCTGACGATGCCGGGCACGTCCTGACGCCGGCTGGGCCGCGAACCGGTGACGAAATAGACCCGCAACTTGTGGCCGGCGGCGATCCCGCGCAGAAGCTCGCCGTCGCGCTCGGCCGTCAGCGTGCGGAGAAGATTCCAGCGGCTCAACTCGTCGGCGCCGATGCGACTGCCGTGCAAGCGCTCGGCCATCGCCTTGCGCGGCTTCTCGGCGTAGTGATCGACGATCGTCATACTCAGCGAGTCGTCGATCAGCACGGCGGCATAAGGGAGTCCCGTGCGCTTCAGCGAAAGCGTAACCTGGGCGATCATCAGCAGCAACACCCCGAGAATCGCAAGCCGCAACGCCGCCAGCATGATCCGATAGCGGCGGGAAACGCGGGCACCCTCCCGCCAATAGATCATCGCCACGAAAACCACCGCCAGCGCCGCCAGCAGCAGCGTCACCCAGGGCGGCCAAGGCCACGCCGAGTCGATCGACCAGACGGTCCCCTCGCCGCTTCCGGTGTTGATACCGAGCAGGCGTTCGACCCAAGCTGGCACGACGTGGTTCATGGATAGTGGTTAGTGGTTAGTGCAAGCGGCTGCGGGAGTTTGGTAGAGTTTCATCGTTTATCCTTTGACCTTCAACCTCTCGCCCCCAGTTTCCACGCCAGGAGAACTTCGGCCAACGCCAGCCCGAGCGCCGCGTACAAGAGATCGACGTGCAACCCTTGCTGACCGCGTGCCGAGCCGACGCCGGTTCCTTTGATGTCTTGCCACGAAGTTTGATAGACGAACGGAATGTCCGGCCACGTCTCGTCGCGCAACTCGTCCGGATCGATCGCGGCGAGGTCGCTTTCCGCCGTATCGACGTTAACCGCGAACGTCTGGCTACGGTTGGCCGGCGGACCGAACTGAACCGTATAAATGCCGCTTTGCAGCGTATCGGCGTACGTCAGGGCGAAGCGGTCGCCAGCGGGCTTTAGCTGCGCGGGACGCTTGCGGCCGTCGGGCGACTGCACGCTCACCGATGCGCCAACCGCCGACGTTAGCGCATCGAACGTTTCGCCCGCCAGCACGTTCCGCCGCTGGAGTTGCCCGGCCGCGCACCAAGCCACGATCTCCTGCGCCAGCGGGACGAAACTCGGCCAGAGCGGCATGGCGGTCCAAGACGGCTCGGCCGAGGTGCCGACCAACACGACCCGCCCGCGGCGAACCGATTGCTCGATCACCAGTGGATCGCCGTTGCCCAGCGCCAGCACGGTTGTCGCCCGCGATTTCTGCGAAGGCGTCAGTTGAAAATGCTTGAAGACGGGGGTCGTTAGCAGGCTGGTTTGCCCCCGGCCGCGAAACGCCTCAAGGATCGGATGCCGATAACCGAGCGGATCGAGGCGGAACTGCGGTCGGTCGATGACACGGCCCAGGCGAGCGGGCAGGATGTGCGGCTCCCCTGCCCTGCCCTCTCCGGCAACGCCCAACTCATGGTTATAGCGATCGGCCAGCACTTGATCGCCGAGGAAGAACACCACGCAACCGCCGCCCTGTAAGTAGGCATTCAGCGCGCCGGCCTCGCTGCCGGTGAACTGTGCGACGTTGCAGAGGAAGAGGCAATCGTAGCTTGCCAGGTTGCGCTCCAACAGCGCGCTCTCGGCGGCGACCTCGGCTTGCAGCGGGGCGCGGTCGGACGTCTCACTTTGCGGCACCAGCGCCACAGCGAGATAATCGGCGGCGCCGCGGAACGAGCCGCCCGAAGGGTGCCCGTCGATGCACAGCACGCGGATCGCCTGCCGCACCGTCAGGGCCAGATAGCGATGATTGTCAACGTCGAGCGCATCGCCCGAGGCGCGGGCCTCGACCGTATGATCGCCCGGCGCATCGAACCGATAGGAGAACTCCGCCCTGCCCGTCCCGTCTGGCGACAGTTCGACTTGCGTTTGTGCGATTCTTCGCCCATCGACAAACAACTCGACGAGTTGGCGGTCGTTAACGACCGGGCCGAAATGTTGCAGGCGAACCTGGAAAGAGGTGTCGCGGCCTGCCGTGATCAGCGAATCGGCCGTGTGGAGATCGGTGATCGCCAGGTTTGCCGCCGACGGCTGCCCCAGATCGACGACAAACAGATTGGCCAGTTGGGCCAGTTCGTTCGTCTGGTCGAGAAAGTGGGCGCGGGCCGCTTCCGAAAGTTGCGGCGCCCAGGTCGTCCGCTGCAAATCGCTGAGGAAATAGACCTCGCGGCGGTCGAGCCGGGGGTTGTCGGCGGCGACGCTGGCAATGAGTTGTCGAATCGCCGGAATCGCCGCCGGCAGGTCGGCCATCGTGTGCGGAAGCTCCAGATTGTCGATCTCCTGCAAGATTGCGGCGGGTTCCAACGCGGCCGTGCCGACGATCACTCGCGGCGTTGACGACATCAACACCAGCGTGAAGGCATCGCCCTGCGGGCTGTCATTGACGATCCGCCGGGCGAACTGCTTCGCGTGGTCGAATCGTGTCTTGTCGGCCGGCTTGTAGGCCATCGAGTACGAGCCGTCGAAGACCAGCACGCGATGGACGTGTCCGCCGGGCGTGAAGGCCATGCCCGCCCGTTCGACGTACGGCTCGGCCACGGCCAACACCACCAGCACGACCAGCAGCGTGCGGACGGCCAACAACAGCCATTGCTCGAACAACAGCCGCCGAGTCTGCCGCCGCACGGCCGCCAGCAGATACTCCATCGCCGAAAACGACATTTCCCGATACTTCCGCCGGCTCCAGAGATGGATTAAGATCGGCGCAGCCGCCGCCCCCAGCCAGCCGAGCATCGGCAGGCTGACCCATCCGAAGGCGAGAAGCGGCGACGGGAAAAACATGGAATTGTTGATTATTGATTGTTGAGTGCTGATCGACAACCGCTTGCGGTTTCGCAGCTCGTTCTATCCTCTCGACGCCAAGTAGCTGGCCAGTGTCACTTCCAACGCCCGGTCGGTTCGCATGGCGACATAGTCGATCGCATGGGCACGACAGCCGGTTTGCAGCTTCCGCAGATAGCGGCCGAATTCGGCCAAATAGGCATTGCGAATCGCCCGCGGCTCGACCAATACGCTGGGCAGATTCTCCAGGCCGCGAAACAGCGTAATCCGCTCGAACGGGAAATCGACCTCCGCCGGATCGAGCACGTGCATGAGAATCACCTCGTGCCGGCGATGCCGCAAGTGCTTCAAGCCCTTGATGAGCGAATCCACGTCGTCGAACAGATCGCTTAAGACGATCACGATCCCGCGCCGCTTGATCCGTTCGGCCAGGTCGTGGAAGATCGGGCCGATCGACGTCTTTCGTTCGGCCGACGTGCCTTCCATGACGTGCAGGATCTCCTTCAAGTGCGACGGATTGCTGCTGGCGCGAACCAGCGAGCGGATTTCGCTGTCGAAGGCGACCAGTCCGACGCTGTCCTGCTGATGGAGGACCAGGTATGCCAGCGCCGCCGCCGCCCGCCGGGCATAATCAAGCTTCGACGCGGGCGCGGCGTCGCTCTGGTAGCGCATGCTCTCGCTCGTATCCAACAAGAGGTGGCAAACCAGGTTGGTCTCTTCCTCGAACTGCTTCAAATAGTATTTGTCGGTGCGGCCGAAGACCTTCCAATCGAGATACCGCAAATCATCGCCGGGCGAGTACTCGCGGTGCTCGGCGAATTCGATCGAGAAGCCGTGGAAGGGGCTGCGGTGAACGCCCGCCGTATATCCCTCGACCATCCGCCGTGCGCGGAGCGGCAACGCTTGCAGCCGGGCAAGCATTTGCGGATCGAGGAGTTGTTGCGAGTGTTTCGTCATTTCTCTGTTTAGCCCCGGCGTCCACGCCGGGACGGATTCCCACGCGAAACACGATCGCTATCGTTCTTCCGCAGTCGCCGGTCCCTATCGTACGTGGAAACGCCGCGCGGACGCGGCGGCTAAACGGTCCCTCTTTCCTTCTTAAACACCGGCGGGAGCTTCTCTTCGCCGCCGCCGTTCTCGCCGACCGTTTCGATCAGCCGGCGAACGATGTCGTCCGATCTGACGCCCTCGGCTTCAGCGTTGAAGTTGGTGACGATGCGGTGGCGGAGCACCGGAAAGGCGACGGCGCGAATGTCGTCCAACCCGGCATGGAACCGCCCGTGCAACACTGCGCGGGCCTTCGCCCCCAGCACCAGGTATTGACTCGCCCGCGGGCCCGCGCCCCAACTGACGTAATCGCGGATGAACTGTGGGGCGCCCGGCTTGTTCGGCCGGGTCAGCCGCACGAGCTTCATCGCGTAACGCACGACGTGATCGGCCGCCGGAACGCGACGCACGATCTTCTGCAACTCCAGTATCCGTTGGCCGGTGAGCGTCGGCGTGATCGTCGGCGTGATGTCGGCCGTCGTGCGGCGGACAATGTCGAACTCCTCGTCCTCCTCCGGGTAATCGACGAAGGTGTTGAACATGAAGCGATCGAGCTGCGCCTCCGGCAGCGGGTAGGTGCCTTCGTGCTCGATCGGATTCTGCGTGGCCAGCACGAAAAACGGCTGCGTGAGCAGGTGCCGCTGCCCGCCGGCGGTGATCTGGTATTCCTGCATCGCCTCCAGCAGCGCAGCCTGGGTCTTCGGCGGTGTGCGGTTGATTTCGTCGGCCAGGATTACGTTGCCGAAGATCGGGCCCTTGAGGAACCGCAATTCGCGGCCGCCCGAGCGGCGATCCTCCTGAATCACCTCGGTGCCGGTGATGTCGGAGGGCATCAGGTCGGGCGTAAACTGGATGCGGCGAAACTCCAGCGCCAGCGATTCGGCCAGCGTGCGAATCAGCAGCGTCTTCGCCAGGCCCGGCACGCCGACCAGCAGGCAATGTCCGCGGGCGAACATCGCCACCAGCAGTTCCTCGATCACCTGCCGCTGGCCGACGATCACCCGGCCGAGTTGCTCGGTGATCAGTCGGTACGCTTCGCTCAGCTCTTGTACGGCTTGAAGGTTGTCGTGTTCAGACATGATTCGATCTTTGCAGGGAATGGGTGCCAATCGAAATGCAAAATGAGAAATGCAAAGTGCAAAATGCAAAGTGACGGAGGCATTCCCGCAATGGGAAGCCGGACGAACCGTCATCCAGGCGGAAGCGTCGTCCTACATTTTGCACTTTGCACTTTGCATTTTTCATTTTGCACTCTTCAATGCGTACCGCGTGATCCTCTTTCATCGCCAACTGCCACGCCGGTGGTCCCCAGGGTGATCAACTCGCGTTCGGTGGCGATCAGCAGCCGGCCTTGGTCAACCAGCAGGTTGCCGCCGGAAGCGCCGAGCGCTCCGAGATCGACGATCCGCCGCGGCCGGGCGGTTTGCTGGTTGAAGATATACAATTTGTCTCGGGTCGACCAGAGGACGTCCTGACCGGCGAGGATTCCGCGGCCGTAGCCGGGCCGCTGCGGGCCGTCGGGCCAAACGTGCTTCACCCGGCCGCGGTCCTCTTCCTTCAAGCTGATCCAGTAGAGCCGCCCACCGCCGGCGATCAACCAGTCGCCCGCGGTGCCCAACAGACCAGTCGCGTCCTCGACCTCCGTGCCAGTTTGCCAAAGCATCTGACCGGTGGCGGCGTCGAAGGCGAAGATGCGCGGGCTGTCGGCCGGGGCGACCAGTAGCGTGCCGCGATCCAGCAGACAGGGATTCAGCCCGCGCTGCCAGTGGGGCGCCAGTTTGGCTAGGTCGCCCCGCAGCGCGCGGGGATAGAGGCTGATCCAAAGCACACGGCCATCGTCGGCCCGCAACGCCGCTACGGCGCCGAGATTCGTGTTGTAATAGAGCGTGTCGGAGGAGAGCGTCAGCAGGTTGTGGGTCTGCTCGGGCAGGAGGCCGCGGGCGGGCGTCTCGGCGCCGCAGATGAATCGCCGCCAGCGAAATCGGCCGCTTTCGGCGTCGAAACAGGCGACAAACGCTTGCGGACGGATATCTTGCCGCCGCATTGCCACGTAGACGCCTCGCTCGTCGGCCAGCGGCGCGCCCTCGAAGGCCCAGCCCTCTTCCGGTGCGATCTTCCAGAGCAGACGCCCCTCGGCCGCCAAGTCCAAGCAGATCAGGCATCCGGCCCGATCCGGCGCGGATTCCCGTACCTGGCCGGTCACCGTCGCGCCCATCCGGGCGAAAAGCCGGTCTCGAAAGACGGTCATGGTAAACCGAGGCGATCCGAGACTTTCGGCCGGAAAGATCGGCCGGTCTGACGGCGGAGCGATTTCGCTCTCATAGATCGCGGCAGTCCGCCCCCACGCCGGTTGGCCGCTGTCGCATCGCATCGCCAGGACTTGCCGATCGGTATTGACCAACACCCGCCGGCCGACCAGCAGCGGGAAGAAGCTCAGCCGCTCGCGCGTGTCTTCGCCGACGGGCCTGCCGCCCATCGGGCTCACAGCGATGCGAGGCGGCCGCAAAGCTACACGCCACGCGACCGCCCCGACGTCGACCAGCGGCGCGGCCGCCTTGTTGCGCTGCGGATTGCCGGCGAACGTTTGCCAATTGGCATCAGCGGGGGCCGCCGGCCAGGAGACGCTCTCCGCCAGCAGCGATTCCAGCAGTTGAACGTATCGACCATTGTGGCCGCCTAAGTGGCCTTGGGCGTCGGGGTGCAGCTTACGGTAAGCCGCCAATTCAGCGCGGCGCGAGCGGTCGCCCCTTCGAGACTCGAGACCAGCACGAGCCGCGCCCGAACCGCAGCCAGGTCGAGATCGGTGTCCGGATAGCTCGGCCACGCCGGCGGCACGGCGTTCTGTTGGGGCGGCAGTTCAACTGCCACCCCAACTCCTAGATTGCGTACCGGCACGATCCGTTCCCAGTCCCAACGTGCCGCGGCAAAGTCGCCCGATTCCAGCGCGATTTCGCCCAGGGCCATCAAAGCGTCGTCGCCGAAACTGCTGGCGAACGCCTGATCGACGACGTTCCGCAGCAATTTGGGGTCGCGATTGGCGATGCCCTGCTCGTACCATTTGCGGGCCACCGGATCAACGCGGCTGCGGTAGAGCTTCAACGCCTCAGGCGGCAGGGAGGCCAGCCGTAACTGGCACCAATCGCGCAGCCCAATGAAGCGATGTGGGCTGACGGCCAGCAACTTGTCTTCCGATGTCTCCGACAGTTGGCGGAGAATTTCGACGGCCTCGTCCCACTGGCGGTCGGCCAGCAGCGGATTGACGCGATCCAATTGAGCGCGGACGGCCGTATCGGCCTGGTCGAGTTGCACGGCGTCGGACAGCTCGAACTGGCTGCTGGAAAACATGCCGCCCCACTGGGCCGGGAGCGAATCCGGCCAGCCGACCACTGCCACGGCAGCAGCGGCGAAGGCGGCGGCAAGCCAAGATGTTCTTCGACCATCCATCATCCTCCAAGTATAAGCGAGATCGGGATTTGGGAAAAGAGAAGCGGCTACAAATCCAATCCCATCATATACTCGTCGAGCGACTTTCGCAGGTTCGTCTCCCGCTCGGTGAGCGAGGCGATCTCCTCGTTGAGCTTGACGACTTCCTCTTCCTGCTTGGTAAACTTCTTCACGTAGCTCTTGTACAATTCGCTGGTGCGGTCGAGGCGGTCCATGTTCAGACGCACGCGGTTCTGGTCCTCGGCGATCTGACGGATGCGCTGCTCGCACTGCTGGCGTTTGGCGGCGACCTGCTGCAACTCGGTCTTCCGCCTGACGATCTCGGCTAACGCCGCCTTCACCTTCTCACCGACCACCTTCGCGCTTTGGTAGAACTGGATCGCGTTGTCGTCCAGGTTCGTCAGTGCGATCTGCTGACGCTCGGTCCGCTGCTCCTCGACCGTCAACTTGGCCGGCTCACCCGGCTTGGCCTCGACGGCAAAACGGTAGAGGTCGCGGGTCTTCTCGGTCGGCTTCTCCGGCGAAACCAGCTTCCAGGCGGCGTCGATCGGATACTCGACTAACACGGTCTTTGCCTTTTTGCCGGAGTTCTTCACCGTATACTCTTGCGACCGCGCGTACTTGCGATCGGTCAACATCGTCCCTTTGACCAAACGGACGTCGAGTAATTCCTCGGGCTGGTTCTTCGCCTCGGGGGCGACTTCGGTGTCGAGGTCGATGCCGTAACTGATCAAGCGCTCGCCGCCGGGCGGGAGGTCTTCGATCCGCGCGTCGCCGGCGTAGACGCCGCCGTCGAAGACGGTGATCGGGCCCTGCATTAGGTAGAGATCGGTGGTGTTGGTGAAGCGCAGCCCGTAGAGCGGGTGCTTGGCTTGCACGGCCGGGTTATAGATGTCGAGTTTCTCCCCCTTCACGTCGGCGTTGGCGATCGGCAGCATTGCCGACTGCTGCCGCGGCAGGCTGACGGGCGTGGCGATGACGTACTTGAACAGATTGCCGACGTTGGCGGCCTGGGCGGCGGCTTGCAGGCCGGCCCGCCAGTTCGCCTGGACCGTGGAGTTCGGCGTGGCGCCAAAGCCGAAGGCGATGTGTCGGCCTGCGGTTCCGGCATAATCCGTGCCCCCGGCCATCGACAGTGCGGTCCCTAATTGCAGCTCCTTTCCTTCAGCCCTGGCCGCAAGCTCCACTTGCCTGCGGGCCAAGTCCTGCCCGTGAAGTTGCGGCGCCAACGAGGAGTAAAGCTCCAATTGCACCTCGGGCCGCGGCACGTAGAGGGGCTGGTAGAGATCCATCGTGAACGAAATCGGCCGGCCGCTTACGAGCGTTAAGTTGACGTCGTTCCAATCCTCCTCCGAAGTGTTTTCGACGATGGCCCAGCCCTGCAAAAGCGGCTTCTGGTCGTCGGCCAGCACGAGTCGATAGGTGGTTTTCCAGATCGGCGCGGCCTGGATGTAGCCCATGCGGACGTGCCGGGTTCCCTTGCCCAAAAAGCTCAACTCGACCGACTTCTTGTCGTTCGAGTGGCCCGAGGCCAGCACCGCCAGGGCTTTGCGCAGTTCGGCATCGAGTTTCTCGTTCTCCAGCTTGATGCCGGCGACGGTGAAGAGCGAAACGGCTCGAAGGCCTTGGTCGGTGAGGAGGTTGAGGATGGGCTGTTCGATCGTCTCGTGCTCGCCGACCTTCGTTTTGCGTTGTTCCACGCCGAGGATGACGCCGCGAAGCTCGTTGGGCGTTTCGACCATCACCCGCTCGCCGCGAAGCTGTTGCAGGAGTTGGGCCATCGTCGGATTCGTCGTCAGATCGATGGCGAAACCTCGGAGTGTCTTCGTGATCGGGTCTTTCGAGGCATAGGTGACCGTCGAGACCCGGCCGCCGTCGAGGTCCTGCACGACCATGCTTTTTAGCAGGTCGTTGATGTCGGCGGTCTTGAATTGCATCTCGACCTTGGCGTTGTCGGTGACTTGCCCATCGTGTTCAAAGAACCCGACGCCGGAGCTGAAAATCACCACTTTTTTCAAGGGCAGATTCGATTGCTTAGCCCCTTCCGCCCGGGCGACGGCCGCTGCGGCACACAACAATAAGGCACAGAGCGCAAAACGATGCGACATGACTTGAGTCTCCCTGGAATGGATGGAACGATGGTTTGCCGATTGTCGTTTCACACCCGCGGTGTTGACGACAGGGATGGGTCCAGGGTTATGACGACCGTGGGGCGAAAAAGTTTCATTCCCCCCGTCGGTGGCGTTGCAGGAGGATCGCATTTTTCTGTAGCGCTTCGTTTAACCCGGAGCCAACGGCGACGGCTTGGCTCCCTACGGCTGGATAGCCGGCGTTTTACCCTGTTCCGCAGACGCCGTCGCCGTTGGCTCCGGGTTAAACGAATGTTTACATTTTTCTTTTTGGCGGCCCTGCGGTAGAATCTCCTGGTTGTCTCGCCTTGAAAGCCGAAGCGAACTGTCCCGATCCGCGGCCTTTGTCAGTCCCACCCGCCGCGGACCCATAAATTGGAAAACCGACGATGCACAGCACCCCTGTCTTACGTTTCGCTCTTTTTTTTGCGTTGATCGTGGCGCCGTGGGCCGTGGGGCTGCGGGCCGACGACTGGCCGGGGTTTCGTGGGCCACATCGCGACGGAATCTGCCGCGAAAAGGGACTCTTGAAGGAGTGGCCCAGCGAAGGGCCAAAGCTGCTCTGGAAGGTGACCGGCATGGGCATCGGCAACAGCGCGCCCTCGGTCGTCGGCAACGTGCTGTATACGATGGGCCAAAAGGACGGCAAGGAGTGGGTGCTGGCCCTCGACGCAAGCCGCGAGGGGAAGCAGATTTGGGCGTCGCCCATCGGCCCGGTCCGCTATGACGGCAACGGGTTCCCCGGCCCCCGTTCGACGCCGACCATCGACGGCAACCGCCTCTACACCTTGGGCATCGCCGGCGACGTCGTCTGCATGGAGTTCAAGCGAGGCCGAATCCTCTGGCGCCGCGACGTGGTCAAGGATTTCGGCGGCAGGCAGGCGAGATTGAGTTGGGGATACGCCGAGTCCGTTCTGGTCGATGGGCCGTTGGTGATTTGCACGCCCGGCGGGCCGAAGAATACGATTGTGGCGCTCAACAAGAACAACGGCCGGCTGGTTTGGGGCTCGCCCGTCGGCGATCCGGCCGCTTATGCCTCCGTCATCAAAGTCATGGTCGGCAAGTCGAAACAGTACGTCAACCTCACGGCAAAGGGCGTGATCGGAGTGGCCGCGAAGAACGGCAAGCTCCTGTGGCGCTACGATGCTCCGGCCAGCCGCGTGGCCAACTGCGCGGCGTGCGTCACCTCGGGCGACACCGTCTTCGCCGCCAGCGCCTACGGCACCGGCGGCGGACTGGTGCAGATCACGCCGTCCGGCAGCGGATTTACCGCCGACCAGGTGTATTTCACCAAGAAGATGCAGAACCACCACGGCGGCATGGTCCTCGTCGACGGCTATCTCTACGGTTGCAGCAATCCGAGCGTGCTCACCTGCCTCGACTACAAGACCGGCAAGATAAAATGGGCCGACCGCACTGCCGGCAAGTGCTCGGTGCTCTGGGCCGACGGAATGCTCTATTGCCGCGACGAGAATGGGCCGATCAGCCTCGTCGAGGCCACGCCGCAGGGCTTCCGCCTCAAAGGCCGATTTGACCAGCCCGACCGCAGCGACCGCAACAGTTGGCCCTACCTTGTCATCGCCAACGGCGTGATGTACGTCCGCGATCAAGACGTGTTGCTGGCGTACGATGTGCGCGGAGAGAAATAGCGACGACTATTCGTTGCTGGGCTGCTTCCGAAAGCTCCACTTATCGAACCCTTTGATGCCGACCATGATTTTGTCAGGCACTTCGGGGATTTCCCTCAGCGGCACTGCCAGTCCGCCGAGGAACATCGCGATTTCTTGAAATGCGGTGTACGTGTCGAACAGCCGGAAGAACTCCAGTTCCTTCAGAGAACCATTGTAAACGATTTTTCCTGTGCATTTTCTCCAAGAGTGTTCCTGCACCGTGCCGATCCATACTGGGCAACGTTTCTCGACGAAGACCTCCGCAAACGCATCTTGTTTTTCGGCACATTTTGTGAAGTGATTCTCGTATGCCTCTCGGCGAAGGTACGATTGCCACGGATGTCGCCATGGCCTCTTTGTCTTGGCTCGATATTCCTCCACCTCTTTCTTGCGGTAGTTGCTTTCAATGAAGGAATCTACTTCAGGGAGGTTGAAGCACAGTGCCGACTTCTCTGAAGTCACCTGGGTCAACAGAATTGCTGGGTAGATCTTCCCACAGAATCCAATAATGTGTTCTTGAACCCGGATCCTCTTACTATCGCGGAGCCAGACTGACCACTCGATAACGGGCAGAGAATAGTCGGAAACTATCTCCTCTTCCCGTTTGCGGAAGTAGATCAGCGTTTGATCCTGTCCGGCGGCCTGAACGGCGTCGTAGTAGTCGTGAAAATCGGAGATGATTCTCATGGCGGGACGTTACAGCGGCTCAATCCTAACCAACGGATCGTGGCTTTGCGCTCGATTCCAGTCTTTGAGCAATTCATCCTGATGAAGTGCGGCCCACTCCAATACGAGGCCGAGAACCCGCGGGGGCAATCGCCCTGCGAAAACTGAAAGTCCTTGGATTTCCACCAGGGCCTCAACGTCGCCATAAATCGCGTGAAAATGCGGCGGATTGTGATCGTTGACGAACATCTTGATCACAATTCCGAGGAACCTGCATATTTCAGGCATTCACCGCCTCCCGCTTGAGGCTTGGGAACACATCGCTCGGACTCTTGCCCGTCACCTGGATGTACATCGCGTCGGGACACAGATCCACGGCGTCCGACCAGACAAGTTCTCCGCCGTCTCCGATCTTGACCGCCTGAAATGCGCGATAGTCATTCCAGAGAGCAAACACGCCGCTGCCGACAAGTCCGTGGAGATCTGCCAGCCCGCGCGTGCCGTCGTCGAATGTCAGGTCGAGGCGATAGCCCTCCAACACCTTAACGGAAAGTACCTTGTGCATATCAGGCCCTCGCGTTTCCGGGCGATATGTTCTCGCCCTCTCTATCCGACTTTTCGCACCACGCCGACTACCACCCCCAAAACCTTGGCGTTTTTCACGTAGATCGGTTTCATCTTCGAGTTGGCCGGCTTCAGGCAGATGCGGTTCTTTTCGGGATACCAGCGCTTCAGCGTGGCCTCGCCGTCGTCGGTCAAGGCGACGACGATCTGGCCCTTCCGTGCCGTTCGCTGCTTTTGCACCACCACGTAGTCGCCGTCGGCGATCTGATCCTCGATCATCGACTCGCCGCTGACTTGCAAGGCGAAGAGACTCTTGCGCCGGGATTGAACATGGCGTCGAAATCGACGCGCTCGTCCTGTTCGATCGCCTCGTGCAAGACGCCGGCGGCGATGCGGCCGGCCAGCGGCATGCCCCGCTCCTCGATCGGCTCGGCGATCAACTGGATCGCCCGTGACATGTTCGGCTCGCGCGAGATGAAGCCCTTCTTCACCAGAGCCTTCAAGTGGCAAACGACCCCGTTCGGGGAGTTGATGTCGAAGTGCTCGGCGATTTCGCGGACGGTCGGGCCGTAGCCCCGGCCGCGGATCTTCTCGCGGATGAACTTGTACACGTCCTGTTGTCGCTGCGTCAGTTTGTCGAGCAATCCCATGGTTCTCCCCTCGCTGGTTGGTATGGATGGCGGTGGTAGTATCCTCGCTGGCGTAATCCTACAATATACGGGCGTACATAGTCAAGCCGGGCCCTACGGCGGTTTCTCCGTAGATCCCGCTTGCCGAGCGGGATTTCCTCGGCATCCAAGTCCCGCTCGGCAAGCGGGACCTACGACATCTTGCAGCTACGGCTCGACGGCTTCCCCCCATAGCGGGTAGCCGCCGCCGCGGATCGGAAATCCCAGCCGCTTGTCGGCCAGGAAGTTCACCAGCGGCAGAGTCCGCTGCCAACGGCACAGGTTCCGGCAGAACAGCCGCGTCATGTTATCGATCCGCCACGAGCTTTGCCCACCGACGTGCGGAGTAATGATGACGTTGGGCATCGCCCAGAGCCGGCTCTGCGGCGGCAGCGGCTCGGGCTCGGTGACGTCCATCACCGCGCCGGCGAGCCGGCCGGTTTCCAGTGCCGCCACCAGGTTGTCGGTCACCACCAGCGCCCCGCGAGCGACGTTCGCCAATAGCGAGTTTGGCTTCATCCGGCCGAGCCTCGCCGCGTCGATGATTCCGCGCGTGGAATCGTTTAGCGGCAGACAGAGCACGACGAAATCGACTGCCGCAAGCAAATCGTCGAGCCGATCGGCCGGCCAGAGCGTCTCGACCCACGCCGGCTTGTCCACAGGGAACATATCGGTGGCGAGGATGCGAACCTCAAACGGGGCCAACAACTGGGCCAGCCGCCGCCCAACGCCCCCCAGCCCGACGATGCCCACGGTGCTCCGCGTCAGATCGCGAGTGGGCCGGCGAATGAACTCCCTGTTCTGTTGGGCTCGAAAAAACGTCGGCAAACTGCGGCACCAGGCCGTCATCAGTGCGATCGTGTGTTCCGCCACCTGATCGGCCAGCACGCCCGAGGCGCTGGTGACGGCGATGTCCGACTCGATCACCGCAGGAACCAGGCAGTGGTCCATTCCGGCCGCCGACGACTGAACCCACTTCAGCCGACCCTGGCGCACGACGCCGTCCCAATCGACGGGCACTTTGGCGTGTCCGCAGAAGATGTCGGCCGCGAAAAGCTCTTCGGCAATCCGCTCCTGGCCGGTATCGACGATCTCGGCCTCCGGCATGGTGGCGGCGATCTGCTCGATGTGCTTCCGTTCAACTGGGTAACTGAGGACGATTCGCATAGGCATAACGGGGGGCAAGAAAGCCGCTTGCGGCTTCGCGACATCTCATTTCAAATTCCAAATCTGAAATCTCAAATCTTAAATCTGCAATCTCCCCCCATTCTGCCCAACTCGGCACTTCTTCACCAGCCCTGGATGATGAAAAAGCAAGCGGTTATAATGTAGGCTGTGGCCCACGGCGGCGTTTTTGCGCCTGGATGCGAACCGCGGCCGCCAATCCCAACAGTCACGCCTGAAACCGCCCTCGACGATAGTTTCCCACCCCCCGTGGGCTAAACGGCGGCAAGCCTGGAAGGAGCACTGCCCTGAGCAAGCAACGGGTTCAGATCGGTGGGCTGGCCGTGCTTGCCCTGGTGACGCTGCGGCTGGCCCTAGGTTGCCAGTTCCTCTACGAAGGGCTGTGGAAGAACAAACGCAGCGACTTCCGCCACGATGCCCACTGGAAGTCGGAGAAGGAGCTGCACGACGAGTTTACCGCCGCACCCTTTCTGACCAGCGCCAAGGGCCCGGTGGCCGCTTATTTCTATGCGATGATGCCCGACATCGACGCCCGGCAGCGGCTGCACGTCGAAGTCCTCGATGCGAAGGACAAGAAAAAGACCTACGTCATCAACAGCGTCGCCAATCGTTGGGAGAGAATCCGACAGGACTTCGTCGAGTACTATAAGCCGGCGACTGACAACGCGAAATTCGATGATGATACAAAGGAGGCCCTCAAGAAGGCGTTGACACTCCTCGACGGATACCTCAAGGAAAACGCCGACGACATTGCCGCCCATTTCAAGTCGCTCGATCGTTTCGAAAATGACCCAGAACGCAATCAAGATGCCGCATTCCAGAAGCAGCGGCGTTGGGACCGCATGATCGAGCTGCGCGGCGAGGCCAATAAGTGGATCAAGGAGATCGAAGCTCAGGAACGAGCCTACGCTCAAGCACTCTATGGCCTGTTGTCACATGACGACACGCTGGTCAAGGAGCGACAAGCACGCGGCCTGCCCACGTCCAGTTGGAATCCGCTGCAATGGGACCGCGAGAAGCAGATCGACTTCGCCGTGAACTTCGCGCTCACCGCGATCGGCCTGTGCCTGATGCTCGGGCTGTGTACGCCGCTGGCCGCGCTGGGCGGGGCCTGCTTCATGTGCTCGGTCGTGCTTACGCAGTGGCCCTTTCCCACTGTCTATCCGCACGATCCGCCCGTGGTCGGCCATTCGCTGCTGGTCAACAAGGACTTCATCGAGATGCTCGCTCTGCTGGTCATCGCCGCGACGCGGGCCGGACGCTGGGGCGGATTGGACGTTTTCGTCAGCCGGTGGATTCTTCGCCCGCTGTTTTCCCGCAAATCGCCCAAGACGAAGTGAATCGCATGGACCCAAGACAACAAAAGCAGACCGCGGCCGCCGGCGTCAATCGCCGCGGCTTTATCCTCGGCGGGCTGGCCGCGGGGGTCGTGGTCGGCGGCGGGCTGGGGGCGTTCTATTACGGCTACGACAAGGCCCTCGGCGACCCGCTCCGCGTCGGCGTGATCGGTACCGGCGACGAAGGCAGCGTGCTCCTCGGCGCGATCAATCCCGAGTTCATCGAAGTCAAGGCGATCGCCGACATCCGCCCTTACAACATCTGGCGTGCCTTCCACGGCGATCACTACAGCGAAGCCTCGCTGGCCGCCCGGCCGGGCTTGATGGCCAAGTACGACTGGAAGACCGAAGACGAAGCCCGCCGGCACGTCAAGGTCTACGAGAAGCAGAACGGCGGCTACGAAGAACTGTTGAAAAACGCGAAACGCGACGGCGTCGAGGCGATCATTATCGCCCTGCCCTTGCACCTGCACGCCCCCGCGGCCATCGCCGCGATGCAGGTCGGGCTGCACGTGCTGACCGAAAAGCTCATGGCCCACAGCGTCCACGAGTGCAAGGACATGGCCCGCACCGCCGAGTTCACCGGCCTGATCCTGGCCGTCGGCCATCAGCGCCACTACAACATTCTCTACGACAATGCCGTCGATGCGATCATGCGCGGCACCTTGGGTGATCTACACTACGTCCGTGCCCAGTGGAACCGCGGCAATCTTCCCGGCCACGATAGCTGGCAGCAGCCGCTGCCGCCGAAAGTCAAGCCGGGCGACAAGTTGGCCGAGGCGTTGCTGAAAACACGAAAGACCTATGAGAAAGACCTGAACGCTGCTTCTGGCGCGTCGATCGACGTTTGCCGCCAGCGGCTTGAACAGGTCGACGCCCAACTCGCCGACGAAATCGTCGAGGCCGAAAAATTCGGTTATAAGAAGGAGCAGATTAAGGACGCCGCGGGAAAGGTGATCTACGACCGTCCGGCGATCGAGGAGCTGATCCGCTGGCGTCTCTGGGATCGCACCGGCGCCGGCCTGATGGCCGAATTGGGCAGCCATCAACTCGACGCGGCCGGCATCTTCATTTACGCCGCGCACAAGGCGGCCGATGCCAACGCGAAGAAGCCCCATCCCTTGAACGTGGCGGCGGTGGCCGATCGTCCGTTATTCCCCGCCGACCGCGATATCGAGGACCACGTCTACTGCGTGATCGAGTTTCCCGCCCCGGGTTACGACCCCAAGGACAAGTTCGCCCGGCAGAAGAAAATCGGCGTGCAGTATTCGTCGATCAACGGCAACGGCTTCGGCGGCTACGGCGAAATCGTTTTCGGCACGAAGAACGTGATGGTGCTCGAGGAGGAGCGGGAACTGAATTTCCCCACGAAGACCGGATCGTCGAGCAGCGTCAAGGTCGCCGCGGGCGGCGGGCCCACGCTCGACACTCAGGCCAGCGGGGCGCCGGCCGCTGCCGCAAAGAAGGAAAAGGGCGGCGAGCCGAACGTCAGCCGCGGCTATATCGAGGAATTGGAACACTGGGCCTGGTGCATCCGCAATCCCCATCCGAAGAACAAGCCCCATTGCGGTCCCGAGGCCGCCATGGCCGACGCCATTATCGCCCTGACCGCCAACATGGCCGCCCGCAGCGGCAAACGCATCGAGTTCAAGCCCTCCTGGTTCGACATTCACAGCAACGAGACTCCGGAGGGCGTTCCTCCGACCAGCGGAAAATCGTGATTGAAAGCCACATCGTATGTTCCTTAGCGCCGAAGACAGATCGGTCGGAAAAGAGAACTTCTGTGCCGCCGCGGGCAGCAAGCTCATCCGCCGCGATCTGCTCAACAAGACGATTAAGAGCGACGCCCGACCGGGCAACGGCCTGGGGCCATTGTACTTCCACTACGACGCCACGCTGGCCGAGCCGCTCCGCGTCGGCGTGATCGGCACCGGCGACGAAGGGAGCGTGCTGCTGGGGGCCGTCAATCCGAAGTTCATCACCGTCAAGGCCATCGCCGACATCCGCCCCTACAACGTCTGGCGGGCATTCAACGGCGACCACTACGGCGCCGAGGCCAACAAGGCCCGCCCCGGCCTGATGAGCGTCTACGGTTGGAAGAGCGACGCGGAAGCGAAAAAGAACGTCAAGGTTTACGCCGCCTATCAAGAACTGCTCGCCCATGCGAAAGAGGACGGCATCGAGGCGGTGATTATCGCGCTGCCGCTCCATCTGCACGCCCCCGCCGCAATTGCCGCCATGAAGGCCGGCCTGCACGTGATGACCGAGAAGTTGATGGGCCACAGCGTCCACGAGTGCAAGGAGATGGCCCGCGTCGCGGCCCAAACCAATCTCCTCTTGGCCACCGGCCATCAGCGGCACTACAACATCCTTTACGACAACGCCGTCGCGATGATCGGCCGCGGCCTGCTTGGCGACTTGCACCACGTCCGCGCCCAATGGCATCGTGGAAACCTGCCCGGCAAAGACAGTTGGCAGCAGCCGATGCCCAATAAGGCCAAGCCCGATGATCCGCAGGCGGGAAAACTCGACAAGGAGTTGGAAGATTGGCTGACAGCCCTTGAAAAGCTCAAGCAAGAGAAGAGCAAAGACGCCGACTGGGAGAAGAGGTCGAAGGAGCTTGCGACCCACGTCGAGCAGCTTCGCGCCCAGATCGCCGACGTGGTCGATGCCAAGAAGTTCGGCTACGAGGACATGACGATCAAGGACGGCGACACGGTCGTCTACAACCGCCCGGCGGTCGAGGAGTTGATCCGCTGGCGGCTCTGGGACCGCACCGGCGCGGGCCTGATGGCCGAATTGGGGAGCCATCAACTCGACGCGGCGGGCATCTTCGTTCACGCCATGCACAAGGCGGTCGATCCGAAGGCCGAGAAGCCGCATCCGCTCTGCGTGGTCGCTGCCGGCAACCGCCCGTTGTTTCCGCCCGACCGCGATTGCGAAGACCACGTGTTCTGCCTCTTCGAGTTTCCGCTGCCGGGTTACAAGGCGGGCGATCCCGTCGCCGGCGGCCGGAAGATCGGCGTGCAGTACGCCTCGATCAACGGCAACGGCTTCGAAGGCTACGGCGAAACCGTCTTCGGCACCGACGCAACGTTGCTGATCGAGAGGGAATGCGAAGCCATGCTCTTCAAAGCCCACGAGGCCAACGATACCGGCAGCAAAACGAAAGTTGTGGCCAAGAAGGGCAAAGACAAGAAGGGGAGCCCCGCCCTGGAGGTCGCTGCCGGCGGTGATCCGGAGTCGGCGGCCATTGGCCTGCTGGGAACCTTGCCCGCCGATCGCGGCTATACCGAGGAATTGGAGCATTGGGCATGGTGCATCCGCCACCGATCGCCGGAGAACTTGCCCCATTGCCATCCGAAGATCGCCCTGGGCGACGCCGTGATCGCCCTGGTGAGCAACATGGCCGCCCGGCGGGGGCGCGCGTCGATTTCAAGAAGGAGTGGTTCGAGATCGACAACGACGCCACGCCGGAAAATGTGAAACCTGACGTGAATCGGTATGCGTAATCCCAAACCGCTTGCGGTTTCGCAAGGAAGTCCCGAGGAGCAAAACAATGGAAAAATGGCCGCTTGGCGTGTTCGCCAGCATCGACGCCGGCTTGGGCGTGCGGCTCGAAGTCGTGCATGAACTCGGCGTTCCGACGATTCAACTGCACGCCCCGTCGCGAGCGACGCGGACGAAGCGGCAGGCTACGGAGTTCCTCGCCCGGCTCGATGATTTCGGCATTCGCATCACCGTGGTGTTCGGCGGTTTCGAGGGAGAGAGCTACGCCGATATTCCGACGGTCGCGCGAACCGTCGGCCTGGTGCCGCCCGCCACGCGCACCGCGCGATTGGCGGAAATGAAGGAAATCTCCGATTTCGCCCGGGTTCTCGGCGTCGCGGCGGTGGGCCTGCACGTCGGGTTCGTGCCGCACGACGCTGCCGATCCGCTGCACCGCGACGTGGTCGCCGTTACCCGCGAACTGTGCGATCACTGCCGATCCAACGACCAGAATCTGCACCTTGAGACCGGACAGGAGACCGCCGACGTGCTGATCGATTTTCTTGGCGAGGTCGGCCGCGACAACCTGTTCGTCAACTTCGACCCGGCGAACATGATTCTCTACGGCTGCGGCGAGCCGATCGAGGCGTTGCGGAAGGTCGGCCGCTGGGTTCGCAGCGTCCACTGCAAGGACGCCAAGTGGTCGGCCCGGCCCGGCGTGGACTGGGGCGTCGAGACGCCGCTGGGCCAAGGCGACGTCGGCATGGAGAATTTCCTCCGCACGCTCGACGGCCTCGGCTATGCCGGCCCCTTGACCATCGAACGCGAAATTCCGCAAGATCCCGGCCGCCAGAAGGAAGAGGTCGGCCGCGGCATCCAATTGCTCGACGAATTGAAGGCAAAAATCGGATAGAACTTTCTGCGAAGCCGCAAGCGGCTGTTTCCCAATCCCTGGCCCCTGATCTCTGCCCCCTAACCCCCTGCCCCCCCATGCCACGCATCACATTTGAAATGCCGCACTCGCTCGGTTTGGAAGAAGCCACACGACGCTTGAAAGAGAAGCTTGCCGCGGCGCTGGCCGAACATCAGAGCCGCGTAAGCAACCTTCGCGAGGAGTGGCGCGACCACACGCTCTCGTTCGCATTGAAGGCGATGGGAATGGGCGTTAGCGGCACGGTCGCCGTCGCCCCCGATCAGGTCAAAGTGGACGCCGAACTCCCGATTGCCGCGGCGTTCTTCAAGGGGGCGATCGAGCAGCGATTGCGACAGGAAGTCGGCACGTTATTGACGTAAGCAAGTAGGTCCCGCCTGCCGGGCGGGACTTGCGCCTGCCCCTTTCACGCAGAATCCCATACCAGCTCGCGGGTGAGACGCCCGCGCTTCCGGTGCTCGCGCTCCATCGTTGTCAGCCGTAGAACCCGTCGATCGGCGGCGGCGGCTCGACGCCCGGCAGATCCTCGGCGTACCAGCGGTCGAGGGCCGCCCGCCAATGAGCCGGCTGCGTGACGGCAACGAAGGCGTCGCGCACCTGCCGCGATTGCGGGTGCAGCCGGGCGTACTTGATTCCAAACTTCCGCATGACGCGGCAGCAACGGCTCGGGCCGTAAATCTCTTCCGACAGCCGATAGTGTTCGGCGATCACCTCGCGCTGCCGGTGCAGGCTCGGCGGCGGCAGCACGACCCCGGCGGCCAACGCCCGGGCTTGCTCGAAAATCCACGGGTTGCCGATCGCCCCGCGCGCCACCGAAACGCCGTCCACGCCCGTCGTAGCGAGCATGTCGAGGCAATCGCGGGCGGTAAAGAGGTCGCCGCTGCCGAGCACGGTCCGCTCGCCGGCGTGCCGCTTGACTTCGGCCAGAAACTCCCGCGAACTCGCTCCCTCGTAGCGCTGCCGCACGGTGCGGCCGTGGACGGTGACCGCCACCGCGCCCAGCCAGAACGCGCCGTCGAAGATCGTATAGAAGTTGTCGCGGCTTTGCTGGCTCTCGTCCATGCCGCGGCGCATCTTTACCGTCAGCGGGATGCCGGGCGGCAGCGCGTCGCGGACTTGGCCGACGATCGCCAGTGCCGTCTCGGGATCGCTCAACAGGAACCCGCCGCGGCAACGCCCCAGCACCTTCTTCACCGGGCAGGCGAAGTTCAGATCGATCACGTCGAACCCGGCGGCGACAAGTTCCATTGCCGCCGGCGGAAACTCCTCGGGCACGGCCCCCATCAACTGCGCACCGCACGGATGCTCGTCGTCGCCAATCCGCAGAAACCGCTTCGCCTTGCGGCCCTTCGTCACGTTGACGATGAACCGATCGAGCATCACCTCGCAAACCGTATATGCCGCCCCCAGCCGCCGCGCAATCACCCGCATCGGCCAATCGCTGTATCCGCTCAGCGCCGCCTGCACGACCGGGAAGTCGATCGCCACCGGTCCGAGACGAAGTTGCGACAGAGCCTGGGGCATGTGGTGAATCGATATATCAGAGGCAGGAAAGGGACAGGAACGTACTACTATTATTGACAAAACGGGTACGCTCTCATAGAGTGTCAGCATCGCGTTCCTCGGCCACCTGGAAGCGCAACCCTAACCGAGCGATCGGGGGTGATGGTCACGCGCGTGTTGTCGTCCGAGAGAGGAGGTCAGCCGTTGGAGTCGCGCAAACCGCCACAGTCAGTATTGTGTCCCGTCCCTGAAAGAGCCTTTTGTGTCAAGGGCCGCCTGGCGGATTTTTTCGCGCACGGTTCGCGCCGAAGCCCGGTAGGGCTTCTTTTCGATCACTTTCGTTTGGGACTCGTTGAGGAATCGGTTTTGGAACGTGGTTGTCGCGGTCATTTTGTTGCGAGGTTGTTCGCGCCGTTCTTTTCTCGTGCGGCGGCACCCCTATCCATCCCTTCGTGAATCCGTCTGCCGAAACCGGCAGCCGGTCAAGCCCGTAAGGGCCTGACACCGAGTATTCTTCTGCGACCGTCTCGCAAACGCCAGCCGTCTCAATCAGAATTACGCTCGGCAACCAAGGCCGAGTCCACGGGGACACTCAGACTGGCATCAGCGTCTGCGAGGGCCTCTTCCCGGAGGAAGGGCCGATGCAACCGTCGTTCTCTCTCCGTCCGTTCCTCTCTTGTTCTATAATGGTTTTGTCCGGTGAAGCGGAGTCGGGCTCTGCGGGGACGCAACCCGACAAGGAATAGCCGGGCTAGGGCGGGTGAATGGCCCGTAAGGCCCTGGTGGCGTGCGCTGCCAGGGCTGTTTAAAATGCAACGATCAGAAAGACCTGGTTTTCGAGCCATTTGCGGCACTTGAGAGGCTCCCCGAGGCCAAACACCTTGTTTTCCCGATCTTTCCCAGCTTGACGGTTGGTGACAGATGCTGGTTTTCACGACCCGCCGCATCTTACAGCGTTGCATTTGAGATTTGACACCACCCAGATAAACACCACCCAATTTGCAGTTGTCTCTCTTCTTCCGCCTGGCCCGCTTCCTCTACACCCCCTCCTCTAGGATGCGAGCCGTCGAGCGCCACCGGTTACCGCCTTTCTGGGCGAAGCGGCGTGTTTGGCGGCGCTATGCGCGCTATGAGCCGGGGGGGTTGGTTCATTTTCCGGCGGGAAGTGGGACCCCTGGCGCTGTGGATGACTGCTCGCGCGATGCCCTACAAGCGCAGCTAGACCACGTGCTCCCGCAAAAGTCGAAACGAACGTTGACGCTTTTCGGCCGTCGAAACACGACTGCCGACTGTGCCATTGACGTTGCGCAATGTCATGCTTTTCTGTACACGTCTATACGCATGTAGCCGTGCGCGGCTCCGCGTAGAGCGGGCCGATTGCGATTTTGACGGCCTTGGAATCGCCCGGTTTGCGTTTCGACCGATCGTCGCATTCCGGGGCCAAAACGGCCGTTGCGACGCAAGCGGCGCGATGCTGGCCACGTTGCCGCGGCCGTTTTCGGCCGATGGTCGATTCACGCGATTTCGGCCGATTTCGGCCGTTTTCCCGCTCTTGCCGTTGCCATTGTCGAGGCTCCGCGTATGCGTGAGCGCGCGAAACATCGGCGTGCCCGCAAGCGTGAGATTGTGCCGCGCGACTGCGCGCCTGCGGGAACTATTTGCGCGTTTCGGGGGTCGCCAAAGTGTCCACTTCGCCGCGGAACTTTTCTTGCAATCAACCGCGCGGGTGCGCGGGAAACATCTTGTCGTTTTTCACGCCCCCCGTTTCGGTGCGCCTTGACCGATTTCCAGAATTGCGACGGCCAAAAAAACGGCGGGCGGCACGTTGCCGCCGGATAGATCAAACCTTTACCGTAGGAGTCTTAGCGATGGCTATCGCAACAGCATCCCCGATCGTTTCTGACCGTGAGTGGAACGCGCACGTCTTGGCGCAGCTTGCCGGTGGAAAGCTTACGCAAGAGCAGGCGCTCTTGCAGCGGTTCGAGGTCTTCCCCTTCTCCGCCGGTCCCACGTTTGCGAAAGCCTGCCAGGAGCGGCTGGCCTGGATTTGGCAGCAGGAAGCCGGTGCCAATGTTCCCATGCCGCTGGGGATGGAGCAAATGGGCTGGCGCAACGGGAATTACTCGATGCGGCGGGCAATGACGGCCTTGGGCGGGGCGCTGGAATTGCGGTGTGGGGAGGAAGTGGCCGCATGAACGCGAATGGCAATTCCGATGCTTTCACCCTCGGCAACGTTCCTCCCGAGTCCACGCCCGCCCGTCGCGAATCCCAGCACTCTCGGTGATATTCGCGACAAAACGCGAAATACGAATAGCAGAAACGTAATCACGAGAATTGGAAGAGTGAAATATATAGCGAGCAGCATCGCTGACGATTCTGGCCTCAGAACGCCAGATGTTACTTTGTGCATGATGAGAAATAGCGGCTCAAAGGCTGCGAAGACAAAGAAGCTGACTCCGTCAAGCGACAACAAAACGCGGCTCACTCGCGCCGACCTCGCAAGATACTTCGTCGAACACAGCACGGCAGCGACGCCGATCGCGATGCTCGGTCTGTACAGGTGGTGGGCAAACGCCTCTTTCCGGAACAGTGCGCCGGCGACGAGCAGAATCGCGTAGGCTGCCAGAAAGAACGCCGCATATTTGTCCAAGGCAAACAGACTTTTCTTGCGTGTTCCGCAATAGGCCCCCAGCGAGAAAAACAGAAGAGCCTCACTTGACCGCAAATGAAACGGACCAAACGGTATCAGCCAACCAACCGATAGAACGCCAAGAAAAAGCAGCGGCGCGTGCTTGTTGGCCCAGCCAATGACTGGCGTTAGCAGGACGAGAAGCATGAGATCTCGAATGAACCAGAACTGAAACCCAATTGGGTCTCTTCCGATGCCAAAGATAGCGGCAACGCAGTCAACGATCCCGTAGCTTGCTATCGGAGCGTTCTTACCGGATAAGAAGGGGCGGCTTCCAGGCATTGCTTGAGCGATCGCAATCCCTAACAGCAAGGCGAGATTCCAGAGCAAGAACGGAATCAGCAACGTTCTCGTTCTCGTGCTTAGCTTCTCCTGGTATGCCTTTCTGGACGCGTCGAATCCGAGGAAGAAAAAATACCCGGACATCAGGAAGAACAGGGGAACTGCTGTTTGCGCCACCCCTTGTGAAATAAGATTCTCAACGAACTCGGCAACGCCGCCGTTTGCCGCGGCCAGTTCGCCATAGCTCACACCGACGTTATAGCCCGCGTGTATGAACACAACGCCGACGATTAGCGGAAACCGCAGCATGGAAAGCCGTTCGGATGATCGTCGATCGAGCATACCGTCACCCCGTAAGGCAACTGGCCCGGCACCCCTTCATAGGCACTCTAGCCTAATGCCCCGACCTGCCACCGTCAAGTATCCCATTTCCCGTAACAGGGCCAATCAGTTTTTCAATTTGGGACGCTTGTTGGGGTGCAGTTGCACTGCCACCCCCGGAAAACGCCGCGAATTCAGGGGCGGCAGTACAACTGGCACCCCAACGCCACCGAAAACTGATCGGCCCTGTTTCCCGTAATCCTGTCCTGGTGCGGAGCTTAAAGTGGTAGAGGAATGACTGTGGCCACGTAACAGGTGCAGTACACCCGCCTCGCCCTCACCCTCCCCAACCGCCTTTTCCCCTCTCCCTCTCTTCGCCCTCTTCACCCTTACGCCGGGCAGACGATTGCTTCCCGCTGCCGCTTCGCCTTGCCGCGGGCGCTCGGGCGCTGGGTAGCGACGAACGGCCATGTGAACTCCCCCAGTTCCGTTCGCTCGTCCGTCCAAGAAGTGTGACAAGCGGGTTTCGTGCCGTGTGCGGGCTGGGCGTAGGGGTACGTCGATCGCCTGCCACCGAACTCCTACGCGGTTGCAGGCTGCCCGCACACGGCCGTTTTCTGCGCGGACTACTGAACCCCAGAAGAAGGAGATAATACGCCATGACGGTCTACGGCATTACCCGCGCCAGCACGCGGAAACAGCAGGCGTCGCCCGAAGTCCAGGCGGAGATGATCCGCAAGCACTGCGCCGCCGTGCAACTGCCCGAGCCGACGATCCTCGACGAGCCGCTGGGCACTTCCGGCCGGACCACAGACTTTCGGCATCGGCCCCAAGGCCGCTGGCTCCTCCTTCACGCCCAACCCGGCGACGTGCTTGTGGTGACGAAGTTGGACAGGCTGGGCCGAACTGCCAGAGACATTCTCGACACGTTGGAGCAGTTCGCCAAGCGGAACGTGCGCGTCATCGTGATTCAATTCCTTGGCGGCCAGAACATCGACATGGACAGCACCGTGGGGCGGTTGGTGGTGATCTTCTTCGCCGGATTGGCCCAATTCGAGGCCGACATGATCGGCGAGCGCACGGCCGAGGCGCTTTCAGCGGCGCCGGCAGCAAGGACTGGCATGTAACCGCGCTGGCTTCGGCACCCGCAAGGTGGGCAAGCGGAGCGAGTGGGACATGCAGCAGTTGGCGTACATCGCCGAGATTGCCGAGCGGCTGGGCAAAGGTGAGGACGTGGTGCTTGTGGTCGCCGATTTCTGGGACCGCGGAATCAAAGATCATCGCGGGCTGTTGTGGGGCCAAGTGCAGCACAAGGATGGGAACGGGGATGGGAATGGCAACGGGGATGGCAACGGCACCGGCAAGGGGAGCCCGTTCGAGCACTACTGGCGGGCGACACGCTGGTTTCACCGCATGAAGCACGCCGGCAAGTTGCCCCCGCCCTACTGCGACACCGCCCACACGATCCCCGAGCCCCCGCGGCTCACCGTCGAAAAACGCCGCAAGCGTCCCAACGCCAAACCCGTCATCGACGAGAAAGCCGCCTGGAGTGTCCTTGCGGCAGCCGTGAAAAATCTTTGATCGCCGGGCGGTGGTGACGGCGACGGACGGTCGATGATCGGAGGGCGATGCCAGACGCGATGTGCCGCCACGGGATCGGCGACGAGAGGTACGAGGCGAGGTGTCACGACCGTGACGCCTCAATGTGGTTTCGCAGTGCCCCAAGTTCCTCGTCACAGATGAAGCCCACGCTGTCGGTTGCCGTCATTCCCTCGCACCATGCGATGATCTCGGCCGGCGGCAGGTCGCACTTCTTCAGGGCCTTGATGATCACCGCGAAACACTCCTCGATGTCTGCCATCATCATTCCCTCGTCACTCATTTCCACCTGCTGGCTCCCTTGCTTCATCAAATCCAGCGAAAGCTCCATCGCCGGCCGCAACTGTCCCAGATCGACCAATCGGCTTAGGTTGCGTTTCACCGCTTCATAGGCCGCGTAGTCGTAGCTGAAATTGCGGTTGATGTCTCGTTCGTCGAAGTCGGTCGCGTCGGCGATGGCTTGCCGCGTCGCGGCAGCCAGTTCTTCGGCCGGGGCCTGCAACTCGAATCTGGCGTCGAGTTGGCGGAGAATCGTGCGGTCATCTTTCGCCAATTCCAGCAGAACGTCGATCAGGTCGCCTTTGCTGCGTTTCGCCAATGCCTTACGCAGCCTAGCCGCGGAATCTGCCGTCTTAACGGCTTTCTTCGGACGGTGTTTTGACATGTCGCGTTCCTTTGCTCTCCAGCGCGTCTCGATAGTTCCACGGCATCCAGTGCTCTGGATTGGCGGATAACTCGCCCGCATGCCGCTCAAGCTCAGTCAGGTAGTCGAACGGGTTCGCGCCGCACAGTTCGCAGGTGTGGATCAGGCTCATAAACAAATCCCCCACCTCCGCGCCGTGGCACGTCTTGTAGAACAAGGCGTTTTTGCGGTGCAGGATCGCCCGCTTTCAGCGCACGTTCGCACACGTTGTTGTCCAGCAGCACACCGGCCACGCGGAGGAACAACGTCAGCCGCTCCCAGTGTTTCAACAGGTACGAAATCGCGCTGCCCAACGACGAGTTTGGCTCGACGCACCGTTGCTCGAATTGTCGGACAAGCCAGGCGTGAAGTTCTTCCATCACCGGGCCGCTCTCGGCCTGGTGGAAGAGCAATCGTTCCTGCGGCGACAGATTTCGCTCTCGGGCGATGCCGTCATTCTTGTAAATCACGGCGAGCGCTTCCAACACGTGCCGGCACTCCTCGGGAAAACGTTCCGCCACTTCCACGAACTGCCGCCGTCCGTGGGCCAGACAGTGGGCCACGATCGTCGCCAGCTCCCCAGGCAAATTCCGCGGCAAGGCATCACACATCTGAATCGGCGCGGCCAACGATTCGGCACGCTCGATCAGCACGTCCGCCAGATTCTCGCCCGCGTGTTGACGCCCGCTGAAAAACAGGGCGATCTTGCGGTCTTCCTTGCTGGAAACAACGCCCGAAGTGAACATGCCCTTGCACTCGGCCGGCGGTTTCTTCGCCGAGCCCTCGGCTGAAGTGTCGGCAGCCTCTGCGGCGAAAGTCTCTTCCTTGGCTCGTGCGCCCATCAGCTTCCAGAATCTTGACCGTCGTATCATCATTGAAAACCACCTCGCCTTGCACCGCCTGGCGAATCAATTCCGCGAAAGCCGGCTCGATCTTCTCGGCCTTGGCGTGAACGATCTCCCATTGGGTCGAAGCCGGCAGCGGAATGCCCAAGCTTCCTTGTAGCTTCTCCTCGCGGTTGAAGGGCATCCCGGTTCCGTACTTCAGCAAGGCGATCATGCTGCCCGCCGTTGCATCATACTTTTCCGGGCCCACCTCGTCGGGCGACTGGGCCGTGAAGACGACGCCGCACAAGTTGCACCGCAACTTCTGCAGTTCGTAAATCTTGGCCTGAATCGGGGCCTGCCCCACCAATCGAACCAGCACGCCCGGCCGGCCCGTCTCGTAAACTGTGCCCTTGTCGCACTTCGGGCAGGCGTCACCCGGCTGGAGCGACTCGTGAGGCACCGCAACCTTCTCCGCCCCGGCGTAGGCGTCGGCCCCGTTGCGGCCGTGTCCTTTGGCAGGCGTTTTCGCCGCGTCTTCCGGCGCCAACACCACGGCAGTCGAAACGGCCGCAGATGCCGACCGCGGCGACGCCAAATCCTTGCCGCCGCCGATCACCGTCTTCGTTTTCTCGGTCCGCGAACCGAAAAGCAGCTTCCGCAAGCGAGCGATCGTGGTGTTCTTGTCGTCCACTAACTCGGCGATGGTGTCGTAGGCATCCACCACCGCCCTGAGGATCGCATAATCCTTCTCGTCGAGTTTTTTCTCGGCTTGCCGCAGAGCGTCTTCCAACTGGCTCATGTCGATCTCGATGGTCGAAAGCTTCGTTGGCATGATGATACCAGCAACGGAGGCCGACGAAAACCACTATGGCGTTCATTTCAAGCGGGCGCAGAATAACGCGCATCCGCAAAGCGTGGAAAGAGCGATTTGCCGCGATTTCGCGGGCACCGCCGCCAATCGCCGCGTCAATCCGCCGGCCCCACCGATCGCCAAGCAGGCGCCGCTTGCGTCGCTTCCGGATTGCCCGCCGAAAGAAGAACCTGCAACTGATGGGCTGCCAGCGTTCTGGCCGCCGCATTCTTAGCCGACGGCCACCAGGAGAACTTGCCGCTCGACAACCGCTTGTGGCAAAGCCAATAACCTTGGCCGTCATAAACGAGTATCTTTACCGCCGTCGCCGCTCGATTGCGGAATACGAATACCCAGCCATTAAACGGATCATGCTTCAACACCTCCTTGCACAACCGGGCCAGACCGTCGATTCCGCGGCGAAAGTCGGCTGGCTCGATGGCCACCACTACCCGCATCTGAGGCGTGACCTGAATCATGGCGAGGGATTCCAGAAGCTCCGGCTCAGCGCCGCCAGATCGGGCGTCGGGACTCCTTTCAGATGGACCCGCATCTTTGCCCCGGCAGCGTCCTCTAACTCCACCGTGCATTCGCAACCGTTGCTGGCAGGGGCCAGTTCAAGAAACGTGGCCGCCGACTCGGCACCGAGAGGAAGAGGTGGTCGGCGTCGATAGGCATTCTTCGGCAGATCAACGGCGACCGTGGATTGCTGTTCGACACGCTTTTTCAGCGAGTAGTACTCCAGACGCAATACCCTGGAAGTGCGATGGAGCCCATACCGGACAGCCGCTCTTGCTGCTGCGGTCCACAGCCCGTCCGGAATCCGTCAGCGCACCTGATGCGTCGCCCGCCAACGCAGAAATCGACGCCGAAGTGCCTCCAGCCGGGCCGGAATGTCGCGAGTCTCTCTGCCATTCATTGGCTGTCCTCCGCAAAAGTCTCTGCTGACAGCCAACGATACCAAATGCTTCAAGACATTTCATACACGCTTGCCGCAAGGACACTGTAGACGGCCGGCACGTCGCCGAGGCGCGAGCGGCAGGCGTTTTCTACCGCGGCATAGTCCTCCTGGCGATTGACGTACACGCGCTGTGAGGCCATGTCGTCGAGCGATGCCTCCATGACGCTTTGGCCGCGGCCGCGGACGATCTTGGTGGAGACCGGGGCCTTGTGAGAGAACTCGTGGATTCCGCGAGCGCGTCTTCAGTCGCCTTGCTTCAGCACCGGGCAGGCGTCGAACCACTCGCGGTTTTGCAGGCACATCCAATGGATCGAATTGGGCGGACCCCAGCCGCCGCTTTCGTACAATGCCAGCGGCGGCCAGCCGGGATGCTCCCAGCCGCGCTGGATCGGATCGATGATCGACCAGGCAAGCTCCACTTCGTCGGCGCGGGAGAACAGGCTTGCGTCGCCCAGCATCACGTCCAACAGCAATCGCTCGTAGGCCTCGGGCATTCTGCCCCTGAACTGGTCGCGGAAATTGAAGCTCAGGTCGGTCATGCGGAGCTTCATCCCCGCGTCGGGCACCTTGGTCTCAAAGTGCAATTGGATACCCTCGGCCGGCTGCACCTGAATCACCAGCCGGTTCGACTGGAACGCCGCCCGCGGGCCACCCTCGAACATCATGTGCGGGGCCTGGCGAAATTGGATCACGATTTGCGTCGTGCGGCACGACATCGCCTTGCCGCTCCGCAACAGGAACGGAACGCCCTGCCACCGCCAATTCTCGATGTGCAGCTTGACCGCGCCGAACGTGGCCGCCTCGCTGTCGGGCGGAACGCCCGGCTCGTCGCGATACTTGCGATACTGCCCGCGGATCGTGTCGTTGTAGACCTCCTCCGGTTTCATGATGCGGATCGACCGCAAGACCTTCACCTTCTCGTCGCGGATGGCGTCGGCCTCGAATTGCGACGGTGCCTCCATCGCCGTGAACGTCATCAGTTGCAGCAGATGGTTCTGGAACATGTCGCGGAGAATGCCGACCGAATCGTAATAGGCCGCACGGTGGCCGACGGTCAGTTCCTCGGCCGCGGTGATCTGCACGTGGTCGATGTAGTTGCGGTTCCAGATCGGCTCGAAAATCGCGTTGGCGAAGCGCAGCACGAGAATGTTCTGCACCGTCTCCTTACCGAGGTAATGGTCGATGCGGTAGATTTGCCGCTCGGCGAAAACCTCGTGCAGTTGCTCGTTTAGCGTGCGCGCGGTGGCCAGGTCGGTGCCGAAGGGCTTTTCGACGACCACGCGGCGCGGCCCGCCGTCGTCCTTCGCCAAACCCGCCGCGCCAAGCTCGCGCGATGGCCCGCGCATAGTGCTCGGGCGCCGTCGAGAGATAATAGACCCGCGTGGCGCCCTCCGGCCCCTCAAAGTTGGCCAAAAAGTTGCGGAGCGACGGAAAATCGTCGGCGTTGGCGATATCGCCCGGATGATAGAAGATCGACGCGGCGAATTTGCGCCAGAGAACGTTGTCGAATTTATTGCCGACGAAAGCTGCGGTGGTCTGGCCGAGTTTGTCGCGCCAAGCGTCGTGGCTGAACTTGGTGCGGGAGAACCCGACGACGCGGGTGTTCTTCGGCAACCGCTTTTTGCGGTACAGTTCATAGAGAGCGGGAATCAGTTTGCGGCTGGTCAAGTCGCCCGACGCGCCGAAAATCACAATTGTGTGAGCCATGCCGTTCCTCTGAGGAATTATAGCACCGAGGCAAATGGACGTTTCATTTTACAGGCTTCTGTCGCTCCGCTCGTTATCCTTCGTTTAACCCGGAGCCAACGGCGACGGCTTGGCCGTCTACGGCTTGATCGCTGGTATTCTATCGTCGGTCCTGCGAACGCCGTCGCCGTTGGCTCCGGGTTAAACGAAGCGTTACCTTCGCTCAGAACCACGCTGCCGTAAAGCCGCCATCGACGTTGACCGCCGTGCCCGTGATGAAACTGCCGGCCTTCGGCGAAACCAACAGCAACAGCGCCCCGATCAACTCGTCGGGCTCGCCGAATCGCTTCATCGGCGTGTGCCGCATGATGTTATCGATCCGCGCGGGGTCCAAGAGCTTGCGGTTCTGCTCAGCGGGAAAGAACCCCGGGCAAATCACGTTGGCCCGCACGCCCTTGGCGCCGAACTCGTGGGCGATGTTCCGCGTCAGGTTCAGCACGCCCGCCTTCGATGCGGCGTAGGCAAACACTCGCGACAGCGGCAGATGCGAATTGACGCTGCCGATGTTGACGATCGACCCGCCGCCCGCGGCAACCATGTGCCGGGCAAAAACCTGGCACGCCTGGAACACGGCCTTCAGGTTGATCGCCAGGATGCGGTCCCAATCGGCCTCGGTGGCGTCAAGAAAAGCGCTGCCAACATTAACGCCCGCGGCATTTACGAGGATGTCGGCCCGGCCGGTTTGCCGCAGAGTTTCGGCCAGCAAGTTCTCGATCGACTCGCGCGCGGTGACGTTGACGGTGCAATATCCGGCTCGCCCGCCGAGTTGTTCGAGCGACTGCGCCCGCGACTTGCAGCCGTCTTCCGTCAGATCGGCGACGATGACGTGAGCGCCGGCCTGGACAAGCCCCGCGCACATCGCGCCGCCCAGCACGCCCGCCCCACCGATCACGACGGCCGTTTGGCCGCTGAGACCGAACAGATTCTCAAGGTAACTCGTAGACACAGTTTTGTCTCCAGTGGCGTTTGACAAGCCGACGATTCAACCACGGAGAAACGGAGGTCACGGAGAAGACTGAAATTGACTGAACGTGCGTCTCCGTGTCCTCCGCGTCTCCGTGGTGCGCCTCGATGCGTCCCTATTTCCCTGGCTCTTTTCGCAGCCGAATCCAATCGCTATGGAAAACACCCTCTTTGTCGATGCGGTTATACGTGTGGGCGCCGAAGTAATCCCGCTGGGCTTGCAACAGGTTCGCCGGCAGGCGCTCGGAACGGTAGCCGTCGTAATAGGCCAGCGCCGCGGAAAGGGCGGGCGTGGGAATGCCCAAGCGAACGGCAGTCGTCACCACGTTGCGCCACGCGGTCTGCGACTTGCGCACGGCGGTCTCGAAGTACGGGGCCAACAGCAGATTCTCCGGCGGCGTCTTCGCGTCGAACGCCTCCTTGATCCGTTCGAGGAAGACCGCGCGGATGATGCAACCGCCGCGCCACAAGAGCGCGATCTGGCCGAAGTTCAACGGCCAGTCGTATTCCTTCGCCGCCGCCTGCATCTGCACGTAGCCCTGGGCGTAGCTGCAAATCTTCGCGGCGTAGAGGGCTTGACGGATCTGCTCGATGAACTTCGCCCGATCACCGCGGAACTTGCCCGTGGGCCCCTTGAGCAATTTGCTCGCCCGCACGCGGGCGTCCTTCATCGCCGAGAGGCAGCGGGCATAGACCGCTTCGGTCACCAGCGTGCTCGGCACGCCCAGATCGAGCGCCAACTGGCTCATCCACTTGCCCGTCCCCTTCGCCCCGGCCGTATCGAGAACCATATCGACCAGATACCCGCCGGTCTCGGGGTCGCGGACGCTGAAGATGTTGCGGGTGATCTCGATCAGGTAGCTGTTCAGGTCCCCTTCGTACCACTGCTGAAAAACGTCGTACAGTTCGTCGTTCGCCAGTCCGACGGCCTGTTTGAGCATCCAATAGGCCTCGCAGATCAACTGCATGTCGCCGTATTCGATGCCGTTGTGGACCATTTTCACGTAATGCCCCGCCCCGCGCGGGCCGACCCATTCGCAGCAGGGCACGTCGCCGTTCGGGCCGACCTTGGCGGCGATCGCCTGGAAGATCGGCTTGACCAGCGGCCACGCCGCGTTGCTTCCGCCCGGCATCATGCTCGGGCCCTTCAGTGCCCCCTCTTCGCCGCCGGACACTCCGGTGCCGATGTAGAGCAGCCCTTTCGATTCGACGTATTTCGTGCGGCGTTCGGTTTCGCTAAAAAGCGTATTGCCGCCGTCGATAATCACGTCGCCGGGCTTTAGCAGCGGGATGAGTTTCTCGATGAACTCATCCACGGCCGGCCCGGCCTTGACCATCAGCATCACCTTTCGCGGCGACGCCAGGCTGCCGACCAGTTCTTCCAGCGAGTGGCAGCCGACGAAGTTTTTGCCCTTGGCCCGGCCCGCCAGCAGTTCGTCAACCTTGCTGACGGTGCGGTTGTACACAGCGATGCGAAATCCCCGGCTCTCGATATTCAGAGCCAGATTTTCGCCCATCACGGCCAGGCCGATTAGTCCGATGTCGCAATTTGAGGTCATGGTAGCGGCTAGTGGTTAGTGGACAGTGAATTGTGGCCATACGCCCGGTTCACGGCACCATTCGTCACTCATCATTTATCATTCATCCCTCATCGTTCATCCCTCATCCACGGCCCACGGCGGCTGCGCCGGCAGATAACGGTCGAACTCGGCCAATAACTCGGCCTGATACTCGCCGGCGAACGCGCCGGCCAAGAAACGGTCGATGCCCTCTTCGTGAAAACGACGCCAACTCTCCTCTTCCATGCCGGGATTGATCGGAAAAAACAATGCGTGGTTGGCCACTGCCGCTTTGTGGTCGCCGGGGGCGTCGCCGATCATGAGCGTATGATCGGGCGGATATTTCGCCGCGGCTTCGAGCGACTCCTGCTTCGTACCAATCTCTTGGCCGCAAATCGCCACGGTGTACTTGGCCAAATCGTGCTCCTCCCATTCGCGCAGCAAGGCTTCGTGCGGTGTGGCGGAAACGACGAGGATGTCGGCCTGGGGGCTGAGGCGTTCGAGACACTCGCGGACCAGCGGAAACGGCGGCACGGCGCGGACCATGCTCCCGATTGCATGGTTTATCGCCTTCGACCACTCCAAAGTATGCTTCAAGTGCGGATCGCCCGTTCGTTCTACTTCTCTTTCCAACGCCGGATTGCCGAGCCTCGTTTCCCGCCGCATCCAATCCAATAGCGATTGCGGGATTTTCACATGAATGCCGCGGGCCTTGACCTCCGGCCGGCGGTTAGTCCATTCTAGCGCCTCGACCAGGGCGGGAAAGCGGTTGACTCCCCGGCTCTTCGAGTAGAGATTCACGAACTCGGCCGCCTCGCGGGCGTACTTGCTCACGCCCTGCAATCCCCAGTAGTGGATCGTGTTCGGAATGAAGCATTCCTTGTGCTTCAGTTCCATCGTGTCGAACGCGCAGCCGTCGGAGTCGATGCCAACCAGGTAGGCGTGCTTGGGTGTGAAGTCGGTCATGTTGCTCGATCTGCTTGCGGAACGTATTTCGGCAGCTTCTGCTCGGCGAAAATCGGCTGGAAACGGGTCATGCGCTGCCGCCCGTCGATGGTCGGCAGGGTAATCATCTCGCTGCCCACGAGCGGTTTGGCGTAGCGGACGAAGTCGTCGCTCACGTCGCAGCCGCTCGGAGCAATCCAGTGTTTTGGGAAAGACCGCTCGCTGTTGGCCACTTCGGCCAATGGGACTCTTTCGTAGCGAACGGAGTAAATCGGGCCGGGATCGCGGAGAATCGTGGCCATGAAACCTCTCTGGCCGCCGGCGGCCAGCTCGACGGCTTTCTTTCCGACGCGATAGGCTTCGTCGAGATCAACCGCCGACGCATAGGCCATCGAATGGCGTTGGTCGGTGCCGGGGACGTTTCCGCGGGCGGCGCCTTTGCAGGGCAGGCCGACTTGGTTCAGATAATTCACCACCGCCTGGGCCACGCTCAACTTGGTCGAGCCGAACGAAGTGTGGCCGAAGGAATCTGCCACGTTGCCCAAGTCGCCGACGTCGAACCCCTCGCTAATTACGACGATCGCGCGGCCGCGGCTTCGCAAAAGGTCGGCAACTTGATCGGCCAGTTGGGCCAACGTGCAGGCGCTCTCAGCCAAGTAAATCAGCAGCGGCATTTCGCGGCCGGGGTCGGCCAATCGGGCCGCGGCGGGAATAAATCCGATCTTGCGGCCCATCGCCTGCATCACCAGCACCGGATCGGCCGGGCAAGAACCGGCGTTCTCCTCGTTGGCCTCTTGCACCTTGTGCATCCAGTAGCGGGCGACCGAGCCGTAGCCGGGCGTGTGGTCGATCAGCCGGAACTCGCTGTCGCCTGCGTCGTTGTCGATCGTCTTCGGCACGCCGACCGCCGTGAGGTCCAATCCGCGCTCGTGGGCAAGCCGGGCGATCTTGTCGGCGGTGTCCATCGAATCGTTGCCGCCGATGTAGAGCAGGTAGCCGACATCGTGCGCACGGAATACCTCGAGCACCCGATCGAAATCCTCCGTTTGAGCGGGCCGCAGCTTATAGCGGCACGTGCCGATCGAGCCGGCCGCCGGCGTGTAGCGCAACAGCGCCACCTCCTCGGGCGGTTGGGCGGAAAGGTCGAGCAGCTCCTCCTTAAGAACCCCCTCGATGCCGTGGCGGGCGCCGTAGACGGTTCCGATTGAGGGGAAATGGGAGGCACCCTCGATGATACCACGTAGGCTGCTGTTAATAACCGGGGTCGGGCCGCCGCTTTGGGCAACGACGAGGTTTCGAACGATTTTCATGGCACTTTCCGCAGCGGGGGCAGAGGCATGATTGTATCGCCAACAGGAAGAGCCGACAAGAACTTGCGGCTGCGGGCGGCGGGTCGTTGGGGTGGCAGTGGAGCGTTGGGGTGGCAGTTGCACTGCCACCCCGGCCAGCGATGATCGGAACGGCACGGAGTCCGTTCCCTAATGGGTTTTGACAAACAAAACCGGTAATGTGTCTGTAGGGAACGCCCTCCGTGGCGTTCCGGGCGGCGGAACGGGACGGAGCCCGTTCCCTACAGCGATTGAATTAACTACCGGTCTTGGCTGTCAAAACCCATCAGGATGTTATTCGCGAGACACTACACTATGAACCGAGAGGCATCAGGCCGCCAGCGGTCTGACTTCGGCCGGCAGTTCCCCGATGAGCGCGTTGCGGACGGTCATGCTCACGAGTTGATCGATTCCAGAGGCCAGCACGCGGGTTCCCAACGAGGGCTTAAGAGAGCGGCGGCTGAGCACCGCTTCCACTTGAACAGCCGCGATGCTGGCCGCATGAGCCCTAACGTACCCCCTGATTTCCGGGACGCTCATGCTGGCAACTTGCCGGTGGACGCGCTGCCATAGTTCCCCTCGACATTCTCTGGCGACTTCGCCGCCCGCTTGCTCGACCAAGCGAGCCCGCAACCAAGGAAACAGCAGCGTACACCACGAATTTGATAGGCTCATGGCTTTCATGGGGCTTCCAATCGCCGTAACTGGCCGAGAACGAGCGCAATACCGAGCGTGATATTCACATCGAGCGGCGAAGGGGGAAACCTTCAGCCGAATATGCCGAATACACAGAGTTTGCGGCCATAGCGGGAAGCAGACGAGCAAAATCGCCGGTTGCCCCCACTTGTGGTGAAATCATCGGCCACCTACAATTCCGGGAATAGAAACTGAATCAGTGAGTCAGTTTGGCACCAGTGCACAGATGAAGCTCCAGCGCCTTGTTGAGATGATACGCGAAGATTGTGCGGGCGCTACCGAGTGGCCCGTCATGTTCGCCGCCTACCGCAAGTCGCCGTCTGGTGAGTGGCAAGAACAAGACGTCGGCGCCCGAGAGGGTGTCACAGCCGTGGAGATCGACAACGAGTCTGAGGAGGTGTTGCTGATCAGGGATCCCACGCGCCCGCCGCTGACAGTGTCGAGCCTTGAGGAGAAACTACATGCACTGATGGCGGGCCACAGCGAGTTCAAGGTTGACACGTGCGAGCCGCCGATAGTGATGGACGGAGAGGAGATCATACGTATAGACCTGCCGATCGAAGGCGTTGGGCGGGACAACGGGCGGAGTTGTTATCTCGTGGTGTTTGCATCGACGATGACATAACGTGGTCAACGACAAGGGGACGCTGCCTTCGGATCGCGCTCTTGATTTGTCCAGCGGTGGCGGAAGCACGAGTAGGCAAGCCAACGCTGCCGCCCCTCACTCTAGACTTGCCGGGACGTCAGGACTTCGCCGCCCCTTGGGCATTGAGCAATTCGCTGGCGGCCGCGGCTAGCATCGTGTACAGGTCCTCCAACTGGTCTTCATCGACCGAGGAGAAGGCGATGCGGATATCGCGGTCGCCGTCGGCGATCACGCCCACGCCGTATTTTTCCAACAAGTGCTTGCGGAAGGTCTCGGCGTCGATGCCCTTGAGCTTTACGCACATGAAGTAACCGGCGTTGAAGGGGTATGGCTCCCAGAGATCGGCGAATTTCGGCGAAGCGAGGATGGCGTGAACTCGCTCCGCACGGGCTTCGAGCACGCTTCTTTTCTGTTGTTGTTCTTCGGGCAACGCGGGGTTGGCCAAGGCCTTGGCCAAGACGGATTGGGCGATGTGCGAGCAATTCGAGATCGCGCTGCGGATCGCGCCGGCCGTCTTCTTTTCGAGGGCCTGGTAGAGCGATTCGCTGCTGTCGAGGGCGCGCGAGCCGAACGTCAACATGCCCATGCGGAATCCCCAAACAAACTGCTCCTTGGTCGGCCCATCGACTTTCACCGCCAAGAGCCGCTCGTGGGCGCCGGCCAATCGAGCGAAAAGCGACTCATGGGCGACGCCATCGCCGTAGAACAGCCCGAAATAGGCGTCGTCGGTCACGACAACCAGGTCGCGGCCGGCATCGGCGGCTTCCGTCAGTGCAGCCGCGATCTGGTCGAGCTCCGAATCGGTTGCGGAGTAGCCGGTCGGATTGTTGGGGAAGTTCAGCAGCAACACGGTCTTCCCGCTGGTGGGGCGAGCGGCCAACGCCTGGCGGAGCGCCTCGACATTGAACCCGCCCGCCGCGTCGAAGAACGGATAGAGCCCGATCTGCGCCTGGTGACGCACGCCGAAGAGCAATTCGTAGTTCTCCCAATACTTATCGGGCAGCAGCAGTATGTCGCCCTTGTCGACGAACAGATCGGCGACCAGGCTCAGGGCGTGGGTGACGCCGCAGGTGACGATCGGCGTCGAAAAGCTCTTGCCGGCCAAGCTCGGATTCTTCCGCAGCAGTTCCTCGCGCCATTTCTTCCGTAGATCGGGCCTGCCGGTCGCCGGGGCGTAGGTCAAAGCCTCGGCCGGGCTGAGGTCGTTGAAATACTGCATGATCGAAGGCAGAAACATCGGTTTGCCGTTTTCGCGGGCGATGCCGATGGTGGCGTCGTAGCGTTTCGCCTTCTCCTTCGCCTCGGCGCTCTGCGCAGGATTCCCTTGGGAAAGTAGATTCTCTTGCCCAACTCCGAGAGCATCGCAAAGACGTGCGGGTTCTCGCGCTCGATCGTCTGGTTCAGTTCGGCCGCCAATGGTCGGATTTGTGCGCCCGGCTGCAACGGCAAAATCGGCGTGCGGAGCTCGCGACGTAACTCATCAAGTTGCTGCCGTAAGACCGGCGGAAGCCGGTCGCCAAACGTCTGGAAGAAGCCGGCGATCTGCTCGGTTTCCTGATACCAGTCGGCCCGATCGACCGTCAGCAACTTGGCGAGCGATTCTTGGGAAATGTCAAGGCCGCTGAGATCGAGGCTTTCCGGCGTGGGTACGTAGCCGATCGGTGTCCTCGCGGCCTCGGCCTCGCCGCGGCAGCGGGCGAGAATCCATTCGATTACCCGCAGATTCTCGCCATAGCCGGGCCAGAGGAATCGGCCGTTCTCGTCGGCGCGGAACCAATTGACGTGGAAGATCTTCGGCGGCTTGGCCATCCGACGCCCTATCGCGAGCCAGTGCTCGAAATAATCGCCCATGTGATAGCCGCAGAAGGGCAACATCGCCATCGGGTCACGCCGCACTTCGCCGACTGCGCCGATCTGGGCGGCGGTACGTTCGGAGGCCATCGTCGCACCGATGAAAACGCCGTGATCCCAGTCGAACGCCTCGTAAACCAACGGGGTAAGGTGCGTGCGGCGGCCGCCGAAAAGGACCGCTGAAATCGGCACGCCGTGCGGCTTCTCCGCGCGGAACAGATAGGCGGGGCACTGCTCGACCGGCGCGGTGAAACGCGAGTTGGGATGAGCGCCGAGAACCGCTTTGCCCTTCTCGTCCTTCATGCCGGGCTTCCAGGGGTGGCCTTGCCAGTCCCAGCCCTCCGCGGGTGGCTTGCCGTCCCCCCCTTCCCACCACACGCCACCCTGTTTGCCGAGCATGACGTTGGTGTAAATCGTGTTGCGGTCGATCGTCCTCATCATGTTCAGGTTGCTGCGGGAGTTGGTTCCGGGAGCAACGCCGAAGAAGCCGGTCTCCGGGTTAATCGCCCAGAGGCGGCCGTCGCTGTCGATCCGCATCCAAGCGATGTCGTCGCCGATCGTCCAGACACGATAGCCCTTGGCCCGCAGCCCCTCGGGCGGGATCATCATGGCGAGATTCGTCTTGCCGCACGCGCTGGGGAAGGCCGCTGCGATGTACTCGACGCGGCCGCCGGGGCTCTCGACGCCCATAATCAGCATGTGCTCGGCCAGCCAGCCCTCGCGCCGGCCAAGATGGCTGGCGATCCGCAGGGCGAGGCATTTTTTGCCCAGGAGCACGTTGCCGCCGTAGCCCGAGCCGACACTCCAGATCGTGTTATCCTCGGGAAAGTGCAGGATCAGCCGGCGATTGACGTCCAGTTCGGCCTTGCCGTGCAGGCACTTGGTAAACTCACTGTCGGCGCCCAGTTGCTCCAACACCGCCGTGCCGATGCAGGTCATGATCCGCATGTTCAGCACGACGTAAATGCTGTCGGTCAGTTCGACGCCGATCTTGCTGAACGGCGAGCCGAGCGGGCCCATCGAGAAGGGGATGACGTACATCGTTCGC
This sequence comes from uncultured Planctomycetaceae bacterium, assembly GCA_963823895.1. Lineage (GTDB taxonomy): Bacteria > Planctomycetota > Planctomycetia > Pirellulales > Thermoguttaceae. The sequence continues at coordinate 39,823 of CAWGNG010000035.1, read as the reverse complement.
CCCTTCATCGAGCCGGCGAAAATCTCGCCCGCCCGGCGATAGCCCTCCTCGGGCGACATCCAGTTGTTCGTTGGCCCGGCGTCCTCGCGGAGTCTGCTGCAAATATAGGTGAGGTGCTCGGTGCGGGCCACGTCGTTGGCGGCGGTGCGGTGGTAGACGCATCCCGGATATTTCTTCTGATTCAACAGAATCAGTTCCCCGCTGGCAACGGCCTCTTGCGTGAGCTGTTCACGCTCCCCCTCCGAGCCGTCGATCCAGACGATGCGGACCGGCTCGCACATCCGAGCCATTTCGGCCACCCACTGCTGGAGTTTGCGGTGCTGATTCACGTGACTGACAAAGCCTTCTGAAAGGGATTCCGCGGCGCGCAAGTAATTCACGATGATTCTTACCACCAATCCGCCGCCGCCGCAAGGCCCCTCGCCCTTGTCGCAACGGGCCGGATTGCTTAGGATGCCCGCTGGACTGACCCGTGGAGTCGCGGCCATGCCGAAGATCGTCGAGTGCGTCCCCAATTTCTCGGAAGGCCGAGACGAGGCCAAGATCAAGGCTATTGCCGACGCCATCGCGGCGGTGCCGGGGGCGAAACTGCTGCACGTCGACCCCGGGCCGGGGGCGAATCGGACGGTCGTCACCTTCATCGGCACGCCCGAAGCGGCCGCCGAGGCGGCGTTTCGGGCGATCGCCACGGCGGCCGAGCTAATCGACATGCGCGAGCACCGCGGCGAGCATCCCCGCCTGGGCGCGACCGACGTTTGTCCCTTCGTTCCGGTGGAGGGCGTCACCCTCGAAGAGTGCGCGGCGATCGCTTGCCGCGTCGGCCGCCGCGTGGGCGAGGAACTCGGCATTCCCGTCTATTTCTACGAAGCCGCCGCCACCGACCCGAGCCGAAAGAACTTGGCCGACGTCCGCCGCGGCGAATACGAGGGCCTGGCCGAGAAGCTCAGCGACGGTTTTTGGACGCCCGATTGCGGTCCGGCGATTCTCAACCATCGCAGCGGGGCGACGATCATCGGCGCCCGCGAGTTTCTCATCGCCTTCAACATCACGCTGAACACACGCGACAAAGCGGCGGCCGCCGACATCGCGTACGAGTTGCGCCAACGGGGGCGCGTTGCCCGGCGGCCCGCGGCTTCCCCTTTCTACGCCGACGGCGAGGCGTTGGTCTACGCCGAAGACCATTACCCTTGTGGCAATTGTGAATTCGTCGGGCCTACGTTGCGGAGCACGGAGGAGCACTGTCGAACGGCCCACGGCTACGAGCTTCGCCAACTCGCCGCCCACGCGATCCCGAGCTACCCGAAGGTGATCGGCCAGAACGTCCGCCGCGCCGGCGAGTTCCAATTCTGCAAGGCGATCGGCTGGTACGTCGAGGAGTATGCGCGGCGCAGATTTCCATGAATCTAACCAATTACCACGTCACGCCGCCGCATCTCGTGCTAGAACGCGCCCGGCAACTCGCAGCCGATCGCGGGCTGATGGTCACCGGCAGCGAACTGGTCGGCATGATTCCCTACGCCGCTCTCTTGGATGCCGGCAAATTCTATCTCGCCCGTGACCGACGTTCCGCCGACATCCCGCCCGTCGACGTCTTGGAAGCTGCCATCAATGCGATGGGCCTGCGCGACGTTCGGCCGTTTGACGTGCAGGAAAACGTCATCGGCCTGCCGGCCACCCTGGGGAGATGAAATAGCCGGGAGTCAACGACTCCCGGAACGTGATGGGATTGCGGCGGGCCTGCGGATTAGCTGTCCAGCCCCGATTCCTGGCAGAAGAGCACGCGCCAACGGCTGCGGCGGACGCGAACCGGGAGGACAAACGCGCCGCTGTGGCCCCAGGGCTCGTGCGGCTTGCGGAACTGACTGGAAATCACCCGCACTTCGTCTTCCTCGGCCGGACATTCTTCGGCGGGCAACAGCAGCCAGTCAACCTGCGAGGTTTCGAGCACCGGATCGAGCAACTTCACTCCGCGCGTCCTCATCGGAGGCCTCCTGCGTGTTGCGTGTTCTCTCGGCGTTTTGACCCGCGGAAGGGCATTTCTAGGAGGCAACTCCCGTCGCCGAATTCCCCGCTCTGTCACACTCTGTCACACGGGCTGCGGCGACGGGAGTCGCCGCCTGCAATTTCCATCGTCGGGCGCTCTGAGAACAGCAGGTCTCGTGCCAAAGCAGTGGGCGATCGTGGGAGAGGCGAGATCGCGAGAGATTACAACGCCTTGGCGTGCGTCGGTGGCGGCGATGTTGTTGAAAGACAGCAGCGAGCCGGCGCCGCGTATACTTTTCACAACAACGAGGAGAGCAACTCTCGTTTCTGCCGTTGCTGGCTGTCGACCCAACTCGACAAGACCCACAACGATACGCCGCGATAGGGCGGTTCTGCACGAACGTATACCTGGATGCCGTCCACGTCGAGCACCTCGCAAGGGATCGATTCGCTGCCGCGCATCACCGATCCGATGAAAGGGGCCACATTGACTAACACGTGATCGCCTTTTTGAATACCCATTGCGATTCTCCCGCTGAAGTGGGGACGAGGTTTCGCCCGAGACCACACTTAATCTATAACCGCCGCTCCGCTAAGGATCAATCCCCCCCTGCAAACGGCTCATCAATTCTCGATTGCAGCAGGCGACTTCTATCGGCGATTTCGCGGTCGTTTTCGGGCAATCGGCCGGGGGGAATTGTCTCCTGTCCTACCGCGACGATTGTGGAAAAACGGTCGCTCCCCGCTCCCGCAAATCACTCAGCGACAATTGGTCCTGTAGAACTCGCATCTCCTCTGCCTTGGCTTCCGCCGGCCACTTTTCAGCAGGCGGCTCGGCGCCGATGGCGTTTCAACTCTCCGCGGACGAGCGGCTTTGCTCGTAAAGGTCATACAGATCGAACAGCGTCTCACGGAGGTTTCCGCCGCGGCGCGCGAGGCACGCGGCGAGCTCCGACGCGGTACATGGAGGCAAACGTCCGGCCATGAGTTGCCCTACGATTCTCTCGGCCAATTCGGGCGACGCCACGGTTCGGAAGAGTTCGGGAAGCCCGACCGAAACATGGGCCGTGACGAGGAGGCCCCAACCCCGGCGGCGGCAATGACGTTTTAACAGAAATCGGCGCCACCGGCTCAACTGCTCATAGCCATCGACGATCAAAACCAGCGGCGGCTTAAGCCGGCTGTCGCGGCTGAGATCCAACGGGAGCCGCCGTTGGCCGTCGTGCAGTTCGACAAGCGTGGCGTGCCGTCCGGCCTGTTCGATCTGCGGAATCAGCGTGGCCAGCAAGGCCGATTTGCCGCTGCCGTGGCCGCCGACGATTTCGCCCCACCAGCCGTTGCGTTGCAGCCGCCGCACCAACGTCTCCACGTCTTCACCCGGCGGAAACAAGAAAGGGATCGCCCCCGGCCGAACGCGCCGCGTGCAAAATGGGTTATCAGAAAGTTCGTTGGACATGAAAGAGAACAAATTGGGAGAGGCACGCGGGACGAATTGGGAAACCCTTTCTCCGAAACGGCCCTGTCAATCCTCGTAAACGCCTGATACTACGTCGTCAATTTGCGGTGCCGATAGGAGTTCACCACGGAGACGCGGAGAACACGGAGGGGGGAACAAACCGAACCACAGATAAACACCGATCAACACGGACATCAATCGTGCAATTCGTACGCGCCGCGTGGTATCTGCGTTCATCCGTGTTGGTCCGTGGTTCTTGTCTGTTTCTGGCCGTCTTCTCCGTGTCCTCCGTGTCTCCGTGGTTTACTTAGCGCTTTGGTGCTAACTCGGCTCCGCCACCACGTTGCGAATGCCGACCGCCGGCACGTCGCCGAGTTGAAACCGCTTCTCGCCGACAATCTCTTTGCCGCGGAGTGGAAAGACGCGGACGCGCACGCACCAACGCAGCTTGATGATCGGTCCGTCATAGCTCAACGGGCTGTTGGGCAACGTTGTCGAGAACCGTTCGGGGCGGCGGGGATCGATGGGTTGGTCGTCGCTGGCATCGCGCCGCCAGAACTCATGCACCACCATGTCCTCGTCCCCCTTCCCCTCCGTGTGCCACAGCACCGAGACTTCGACGGCCTTGGTCTGTTCGGCTGCGAGCGCTTCGATCCAGTACTCGCCCGCCAGCGGCTCACCCGGCCGGTGAATGCGCTGGTCCCCTTCGAAGCGAATGACAACGCTCGGTTCGCTGCTCATCGGTTGGGTGCTCCCATCGCAGGGCGAACGATTACGGGAAAGGCCCGGTTGCACTCCGGCCAGCCCGCCACGTCCGCCTCGACGACCAACGTCCAGGCGATCTCGTTATGGTTGGCGGCAAACGAGTGCATCGCTCCCTCGTGCAGCGTCAAGTCGATGTCGCACTCGAACGGCATCCCGCCGCGAATCTCAAAAGTATCGCGGCGAAAGAGCTCCTTGCGAAAGACCTCGCGGGTTTCGGTACGAGTGTCGGTCCCCTGGCGGTAGGTTGCGACCTCCTCGCACACCAACAGAACCCGCAGCCGATTCATAGTCAACCATCCCGACTGCGACAGGAACAGCCGGTACTGCCCGCCGGGAGCCAACGGATGATCGGAGATTTCGACCAGGGTCGGTCCGATGCCGGTAGCGACCAGCAATTGCCGCACCAGTGCGACGATGGCCCAAACGCCGATCGCCGCAAACGGCACAGTGAACAGCGTCAGCAGCCAATCGGGCTTGCCGGTGAAGTAGCTCCTGACGGCCATCGTGATGAACGCCGCCACAATGCCGTTCCAGGCGATACAAAACGCCAACGTGCCGAACACCGCCCAGCCGGGCGAATTGACCATCGGCAGGCGAAACTTGAGCTTTGTGCCGGGGCTATTGGTAATGTCGGCGCCGGGGGGAACCGTGGGAAACGGCGGACGGCCCGCACCGCCCGCCGCGAAGAGGTCTCGCCGGCCGCCCCGCTGCCCCAGCAACGCGCGCCGCTCGGCCGACTTGCCCCAGTGCAGCACCACGTGTACCAAACCGCCGGCCCCGATGATGATGAACGAAATCGGCACGGTGAAAGTCAGCCAGCTCACCCAACCGTAGCCGCGCACCAGCACCGCGACGCTCGGGTTCGCCGGGTCGTACCAGCAGGAATAGGTCTTGTGGCCCGTCGCGTACAATTCGAACTGGTCGAGATTGGCCTGCGCGTCTTCGCGGCTGCTCGAATAGGCTCTTTGCACGTCATAGTGCCAGTCGCGGTATTCGACGCCGCCGACCTCATACTGAATCTTGACTTCCGGCCGGTAGAGCGGCCCTTCGCCGAAGTCCTTTTCGCCAATCTGCTTCGCCAGGACTCGGCAGGTGGTCTCGACGAACTCGTGATTGGCCCGCCACTCGGGCACGACGTAGCCCGAGAGCACCAGCATGAGGCCGGCAAGACCGAGCAGCACGAAAAAGGCCGAGAACACCGCCTCGGCCACACCGGCCAAGGCTGGCGAACCGGTGCGCCGGTGCCCACGTTTCTTCCCGTAGTAGCGAAAACGGCGCGCCAAGGCAAGGGACTCCGCGCTCGATCCTGGACGTTGTAGGAGGCGACTCCCGTCGCCGATTGCATTATAATCGCGACCCAATCGGCGCCGCGAGCCGCCTCCTACAACCGATTACGCCAACGGGATGTTAGCCCGCCTTTCTCACCGCACGGAGAGAACAGGCGACACTGTATCCGGTGGGGCAGACATTCCTGCCTGCCAGAGGTGCCGCACTTTCTTGCGGCAGACAGGAATGTCTGCCCCACCTTGGTGAGAAGCGGTTAGCGGGGCAAGGGAGAAGATCGCGGCGGGCTGCTCCCGGCCGTCTCCTGCCCCTCGCGACAAAAACCGATTCCTTCCAACGCCTTGTAAACCTCCTCCAGCGTCTTCTCGCCGAAGTTGGAAATGCCCAGCAGATCCTCGCGGGTGCAATTCAGCAGGTCGCTGACCGTGAAGATGCCCCGCTCTTCCAGGCAGTTCGTCGTCCGCACCGTCAAGCCGATTTCGGCCGTGCTCATCTCCAACTTGTTGGCAATGTCCTTTTCTCTCGTATCAGTTTTGCGAAGTCGAACGCGGGTACCCATGGGTTCCCTCCCAAATAGGGGTGGATGCTATCAGACGGCGGGCCAGTCCCATCGTCCGACGGCGTAGTATAGCAATTTCCGCGACTATGGGTAGTAGCAATTTCCGCGAACCGTCGGGGAACGGGGAAATCATCCCCATCATCGCTCGGGCGAACTGCTCTTGCGGACCTGTTCGGCAAATAGGTGCTGAAGGTTGGCCAGTTGCTTGGTGCTGGCTGAGCCTTCGATGGCCCGCACGGCGATTTCCTGCACCTGCGCGTAGGCCTTCGCGGCCTGCTGTTCGAGCCGGGTAAGCTGCTCGGCTTGCTCTTGGACGGTGCGCTCCAACGCGGCGATCTTCGTAGCCAGAACGTTCTTCTCCCCTTCCAGCGCGCCGCGGAGCAACTCCTGGGCTGCCTTGTGCTGCTGCTCCGCCCGCTGCGTGGCCTCGGCGGCGGCCGCTTCGGCCGCCGCCTGCAACTCGTGCGCGAAGCCTGCGGCCCGCGCCCGAAGCTCCGCCAACTCCTGCTCGCTCGCGGCCAATGCCTTTTCCCGCTGGCCCCACTCGCGTTCCAGTTGCGTCTGCCGTTCGGTCAGTTCCTTTTGGGCCTTGGCTAGTTCGTCGCCCGACCGATCGCGGGCAAGCTGCTGTTCCCGTGCGAAAGTGTACTTGTACTCTTCCAGTTCGCGCTGGCGTCGTTTCTGTTCCGCGGCGTCTCGTTCCTTGATCTCTTGTTCGCGCTGCTGCTTCTCTGTCTCCCACTCGGCCCGAGTGGTCTCGATTTCATGCTGCAACTGTTCCTTCTCCGTCTGATACTCGCGTTGCATCTCCTCCTGCTTGCGCTGTTGCGTTTCGAGGAAGGCCAGGAGCGTCGACGCGGATCGCTGGATTTCGTAAATCTCCTTCAACTCGCTCTCTTTGGCCGCGATGGCTCGGCAAATCTGGCTGTACTTGCCGATTTCCTCTTCGAGTCGATCGGAAAGTTGGGTGAGGGTGCGGGCAATCGTCGATTTTAACTCGCCGATCGAACGGACCACGCCGTCACTCGAAAGCGCATCCGCCGCCGCCACGGCGTCACGGACGGTGTTGGCCGCGATGCGCTCTTCCGGCTTGGCCTCGGTCTCCTTCCGCTCGGCAACGGCCTTTTCGGCCTCCGCCACGATCTCGACCATAGCCTGCCGCGAGGAACGCCGCTTCGGTGTTGATTTTTCTGCCATCTCGGCATCCTCATGCAAAGAACACGGTTGCCCGCAATGATCGCCATGCTATGCGGCAAATAATGAACTGTCAAGAAGGGGAAGAGAGGAAGACGGGGAAGGGGAACAGGCGGGCGTTGGGATTGGGCCTGCGAGACGGCGGAACAACTGGGATCCGAATTAACCCTCCATGCACCGCCCTCGCCAGGCAAGGCCGCTGCATACCAATGCTGTTCCCGGTTTTTCCTTTGCTCGCCGGGGGTGGCAACTACACCTGGTTTTGAGATAATGGACTGGAACCAATTCGGCATGCAGAAGAAATATGACGTGGAGGTAAAAAACATGGCGTTGTGGCTAAATCGTGCGGGCCGGCACGGTGAATACGAGAAGAAGTTTCTCGACGAAGACCGCGTTTACCTAACCTGGGATGGCTTGAAGCACAACCTCGCCGAGATCGACAAGAAATCCGACTTGGCCGAACTGTTGCGAAAGGTATATCCAATCGCGTTCAAGGGAAGAATCAGACAAAACCTCGGTCAAATCTGGCAATTCTCCCAGGAGATGAAGCCAGGGGATTGGGTGGTCTTGCCCAGCAAGATGAAGGCTGCAATTCACATCGCGGAAATTACCGGACCATACGTGTTTGATTCCGCAGCCGAAGATCCATTCTTTCATTATCGCACGGTGAAGTGGCTTGAGACGGATATTCCCCGTACCAACTTTGACAAGGACGTCCTAATGTCGTTGGGGGCGTTTTCCACCATATGCCAAATCAAGCGGCATGACGCCGAAAAGAGAGTGCGTGCAATGGCGGCGTCAGGTTGGAAGGCGACCGGCACTGGAAAAAAGGGCATATCGGCCGTTGAGCCGGACGACGATGATGAGAGCGTTGTTGATCTAGAATTACTTGCCCGTGACAAGATTGCCGATCTGATTATCAGGCGATTCAAGGGACACGGCATGGCAGTGCTTGTGGAAGCGCTCCTCAAGGCCCAAGGCTACACCACGTATCGCAGCCCTGAAGGCCCCGACAAAGGCCTGGACATCCTCGCCTCGCCGGGACCCTTGGGATTTGGCCGCCCTCGCATTGCCGTTCAGGTAAAATCGGGCGATCAACCAATTGACCGCCCCACGCTGGATCAATTGATCGGCACCATGCAGAAGGTTCAAGCCGATCAGGGATTGCTTGTCTCCTGGTCGGGATTCAAATCATCGGTGGACCGCGAGACCCCGACCGAGTTCTTCCGCGTACGGTTGTGGGACCAAAAGGCATTGATCGATCAACTGTTGGAGCATTACGAGAAACTTGACGAAGACATTCGTGCCGAAGTGCCGCTGAAGCGTATTTGGACGGTCACGGAAGCGGAGGAGCCGGAAGACGAATCGTGCTGAGGCTTGGCTCGCTCATTTTCCGGAGTGTGCGCTTCCCAGGAAGCACCCCATTTGTCGCCAACGTGTGCCGAGAAAGACAAATGGAATGTCCGTACTCTCCGAAACCCAGAGCATTCCGCAGGAAGGAGCCGGGCAATGGCTGAACGTTCAGTAGCACGTGGCACGGGCATCCTGCCCGTGAAGGAAGCCATCCACGGCCAAGATGGCCGTGCCACAGTGCGTATTCGCCTGGGAGCCTATCTCCCACACTGGACGCGCGATGGCGGCTTTTATGTTGTGGTCTTCCGGCTTCACGATTCCCTGCCTGCCCATGTGGTCGCCGAGTGGAAAGCGGAACGGGAACGGCTTCCCAAGAAACGAACCCTGACTTCAGCGGACGAGGAAGAGATGCAGAGGCTCTTTTCCGAGCGCGTCGAGAAACACTTGGACGCGGGATATGGCGATTGCTGGATGCGCAAACCGGAAGTTGCCGACGCAGTTGCAAACGCCTTGACTCATTTCGACGGCGAACGTTATCGGCTCCTTGCGTAGTGTGTCATGCCGAATCACGTTCACGTCGTATTTCGGCCGACTCCCGGCCGAGAGTTGGAAGGCATCTTGCATTCGTGGAAATCGTTCACGGCCAATGAAGCCAACAAGCTGTTGCGGCGACGGGGAGCCTTTTGGCAGCCAGAATATTATGATCACCTGATCCGTGACGAGGCTGATCTGTTTCATGCAGTAGAGTACGTTCTAAATAACCCTCTCGCGGCGGGGCTGCGTGGTTGGCGATGGGCCGGCAGTTGTAGCGATCTGCACGCCGTCCTGGACGATGAGGGAAGCACCTGTGGCACGGGCATCCTGCCCGTGAAAGAAGCTCTCCACGGCCAAGATGGCCGTGCCACTTCTGCTTGATCACTCATGGCGCGCGAGCTCGGTTCCTCGCGTTCGGCGAGCCCATCTCGTCAGAAGTCAGGTTCCCAGGAAATACCCCATTAGTCGCCATCCATCATCGAACGCCAACACCGATCGGCCCGCCGTTGGGTCATCGTAAGTCGCGGCGGCATCGGGAGCAATGCCGCTGCCGGCCAGCGCGAAGGGGACGTCGCCGTGGCTGTGGGTCTTGGTGCGGAGCGGGGTGGGATGGTCGGGGGTGACGAGGATGCGATAGTCGCCGTGGCGTTTTAGGGCTTCGTGAAGCGGGGCGACGATGTGGCGGTCGATCTGTTCGAGCGCCTCGACTTTGGCGGCGGCGTTGCCTTCGTGCGAGGCTTCGTCGGTCGCCTCGACGTGAACGCAGACCAGATCGACGTCGCTCAGCGATTGTCCAAGGAGTTGTGGTGCAGGCGTCTCGGCTGCCTGGGCAGCCGAGACGCCTGCACCACAACAACCTAGGGCTGCGATGGCGTAACGGCCCTTGGCGGCGTAGTCGGTGTCGAGATAGCCGGTCGCCCCGGGCACTTCAATTCGCCGCCAGCCGATCAGCGTGGCCAGGCCGCGGAGCAGATCGACGGCCGTTATCATCGCCCCCCGCTTGCCGTGAAGCTGAAAAAACGGCGTAAGATGCGGCGTGCCGCCCAGGCCCCACAGCCAGATGTTCGTAACCGGCAACTTGCCCGCCGCACGCCGGGCGACGTTCACCGGATGATTAGCAAACAGGGCGACGCTCTCGCTCATCAGGTGATTCAACAGGTCGCTGCCCGGCCCGCGGGGATAGTCGTCCAACACGCTCTTGTCGGTCAGGTCGTGAGGGGCGGTGGCGCTGGTGTCGGTCGAGAAGATCGGCGGCTCGCCCGCGCCGCGGTAGATCAGCAGATTTCGATAACTGACGCCGGGCCGGAACTCAAGCCGCTTGCAGACTGAGTGGGGCAGACATTCCTGTCTGCCAGGTTCCCCTGGTCTCTCCCGGCAGACAGGAATGTCTGCCCCACCGCACTCACGAGTATCTGCCGCGCTACCCAATTGTTCCTGAACAGTCCGCAGGAGTTCCGCAGCTTCGGCCGTCGAAACCTGGCCGGCCGTGAAGCTCTTCATCACCTGATCCTCGATGGTGACGAGGTTGCAGCGGATGGCCCAATCGTCTTGGCCCAACTCGATTCCCTGTGCCGCGGCCTCCAAGGGCGTCGGCCGGTGTAATACTCGATCGGGTTGTACCCGAACAGACTGAGATTGGCCACGTCGGACCCGGCAGGCAAGCTTTTCGGCGTGTGGTTTGCCCGGCCGACCACGCCGGCGGCTGCAATCGCGTCCATCGCCGGAATCTGGGCGGCCTCCAGCGGCGTCTTGCCGCCGAGCGACTCTTGCGGCTCGTCGGCACAACCATCGGGAATGATCAGGGCGTATTTCATGGGGTTGGGGGCTGGGGGCTAGTGGGCAGGGATCAGGGAGTAGAGGTTCGGGCGCGGGGATAAGCGATCACGGATCACACAGTGAGGTGGCGTTGGCTTTTGAACCCTTGACCTTGAACCTTGAACCTTTGCCCCGGATTCCCGTCCCGTGCCCTCGCGCCTGATCTCCCATCCCTAACCACTGATCCCTAGCCCCTAGCCCCTGACCCCTAGCCCCTAATTCCTCACTCTCATCCGCACGCTGTTCGGATGGACCGAAGCGAGTTGGTTGATTGTCTTCATGGCTTCGACCATGTCGCCCTCAGCCGAGGTGTGGGTCATGATGACCAGCGGGACGGCGTTCGAGGCGTCTTCCTCCTCGGTCTCGTGCTGGATCACCGAGGAGATCGAGATCTGATGCCGGCTGAGGATGCCGGTGATTTCCGACATCACGCCCGGCCGATCATCGACGTTGAAACGCAGATAGAAGCGGCCGGGCACCTTGCCGGGGTCGCGCGTGTGTACGGCGGGCTCGCCGTCGGTCGTCCAGAGGTTCAACAGGCGGAACGTAATCGCGGTCCGTCCGGCCACGGTGCTGATCAGATCGGCCACCACGGCCGAGGCGGTGGGCATTTGCCCGGCACCGAGGCCGTGAAAGAAGACTCGCCCCACCGCGTCGCCGACCACGCGCACCGCGTTGTACGCCCCGCGGACTTCGGCCAGCGGCGAGCCCTGACGCACCAGCGTGGGCGAAACGTGCAATTCCAGCCCTTCGGGCACCAGTTCGGCGACCGCCAGCAGCTTGATGCTGTAGCCGAGTTCCTTCGCGTAGCGAATGTCCGTCACATCGACCACGTCGATGCCCGTGCGTGGGATGGCTCGCCAATCGGCCCGGGCGCCGAAGGCGATATGGCCGAGAATCGCGAGTTTCTGGGCCGCGTCGCTGCCGTTGACGTCCATCGTCGGGTTGGCCTCGGCGTAGCCGCGCTGCTGGGCCTCGGCCAGGGCCGAGGCGTAGTCGGTGTCGTTTTCCTCCATCTGCGAGAGGATGAAATTGCTCGTACCGTTGAGGATGGCGTGGATCGACTCGATCTGGTTGGCGGTCAGCGATTCGGCCAGGGCGGAGATGATCGGAATGCCTCCTCCGACGGCCGCCTCGAACGCGATGGAGCGACCCATCTGCCGGGCCTTGTCGAACAGTTCCGGCCCGTGCTCCGCCAACAGGGCCTTGTTGGCGGTGATCACGTCCTTGCCGCTTTCCAACAGTTTCAGCACGATTGTCCGAGCAGGCTCCAGTCCGCCGACCAGTTCAATCGCGGCAACGATTTCCAGGTTGCCGGTCACTTTCGTCAGATCGGCAGTCAACAGCCCCGGCGGCAGCGTAAAATTCCTCGACCGCTTCAGATCGGGATCGACCACGCCGACAAGTTCCAGCCGCTTGCCGGCGCGCTTGGCGATGCGCTCGCCGTGCTCCAACAGCAGCCGGGCGACGCCAGTGCCGATCGTGCCAAACCCAATGATGCCGACTTTGGCGGTTTCCATGACTGACCTGTTTGCTCGCTGGTGGCATTCTAGGGGCAAAAAACCGGTGCGGAAGCCCCGTATGGTAGGGTATCGTGCCTCGGGCCGTCAAGGGATGAGACTTATGCCTTCAGGGCCGGGGTGCAAAGCAGCTTCCGGTGTCCCAACGTGGCTCAAGCAAACGTCAATAGGAGAATCTGGCGTTTTTCGGTTAAGATGGCAATTTGTCGCAGGATAGGAAGTCACTTTGGATCGTGGAGGATCTGTCATGGACGGCATTTCGCAGCATTTACAGCGGAAATTCGAGCGGGTTTTGCTTGAGGCGAAGGATGCGATCATCGAGACCATTTTGGCGGGCTGGGACCGGAAGACCCCGCTCCATTTCAGTCAAATCGAGGCGGCTTCCCATCGGTTGGCGACCCGTTGGAGTTGTTGCTTTCAGGAATGGGCCGCGCGGGAGATGACGGCGGAAAGTCCCGACAGCGCCGCCTGTCCGACCTGTGGCGAAGTTTGTTCGCTGGAGTTGGTGGCCCGTACGATTCTCTCGACCGACGGTGCGGTCCCCATCTTGGAATGGAAAGGGACTTGTACCCGCTGTCGGCGGGATTTTTTTCCCTCTGCGGGCAGCGATGGGATTGGACAGTCGGGAACTAACGCCGGCGATGACGCAGAGGATCGTGTATGCCTCGGCCGAGACGCGATCGAGCCAACGCGCGTCGCTGGTGCTGAAGCACGTCGGTGGTAACGAGGTCTCAGCGAGCACGGTGCAGCGTGTAACGCACCAAGTGGGGATGGAACTGGCGGAGTTGCGAGATGAAGGGGATGCGCCCGAACTGGTCCAAGCCCCCGAGAATCCACCCGAGTTGGCCGTCGTGGAAGCTGACGGCGGACGAATTCGCACACGGAAACCGGGCCAAGGTTGCGGCGTTCATGGCGAGGCTTGGCGCGAGACCAAGAACGCCAATTTGCTGCGAATGACGCACCAGACGTTTGCGGAAGACCCCGAACCGGAACTTCCGCGTGCGTTCACCGATCCCAAGCGAGTGGCGAAATTAGCGGAAAAAGAGGCTCCGCCAGCGATTTCGGCGGTATCTGCCGCGCCGCCTGGCGAGAAGGCTTGGCGTCCCCAGCGTCTGGTGCGCATGTGTCTTTCGAGCATGGCAGAGGCCAGCGTCTTCGGGCAACAGATGAAGCGGGAGGCCGACTGTCGTCGTTTTCCGCAGGCGCCTGCGCGTGCCTTTGTGGGAGACGGTCTTCCCTGGCATTGGTTTGTGTGGAAGCACTACTTTCCAAACTTTGTGCCCATCCTTGATTTCATCCACGCGCTGAGTTATCTGTACGCTGCGGCACTGGCGATGCACCCGGATTTCTCCGTTGCGTGGTCGTGCTATCTGCGCATGGCCCGCGCATGTTGGCAAGGTCGGGCGATGGAGGCGATGGACGAACTGAAGCGTTGGTTGGCTCCGCACGGTCTTGACGACACGGCCAAGCTGGACGAGAACGATCCGCGTAAACCGATCGTCGATGCCGCACGTTATCTGCGGAACAACCGCGGTCGCATGGACTATCCGCATTATCGACGCCTTGGGTTGCCGGTAACGTCGGCCTTGATGGAGTCGCTGGTCAAAGAGGTGAACTACCGGGTGAAGGGGACGGAGATGTTTTGGAACGACCCAGAGGGGGCGGAAGCGATACTCCAAGTCCGGGCCGCTACTCTATGCGACGACGACCGTCTCGGGCGCTACCTTCGCACTCGGCCGGGGTGTGCCTATGTCCGCCGCTCCACCGTCACCTCGGCCGCCTGAGCCGAGGCCGGAAGCTGCTTTGCACCCTCAGGGCCGATCAGTTCATCGGGAGGGATTGTAGGAGGCGACTCCAGTCGCCGACGGCCCCCCCACTGCCACCGAATCGGCGACAGGAGTGGCCTCCTACGGTTCACGCCTCGGGCAGAAGCCGCCGCGTGGCTTCGTTGGCGACGAACTGCATAGCGAGGCAGTTGCCGGCTTCCCCGCGCAGACCGACGCCGGTGGCGGCGCTATCGAACCAGCCGTCCGCGGCCGGCGATTGCTGTTGATACTGGCCGTCTCGCAACACAAGAAGTTCCGGCCGCCGCGTGTCGCGATCGATCAACCAGACCTCCGGCACGCCAATCTGGGCGTAAAACGGCAGTTTCTTCATCGTCTCGTCGCCGTGACTGCGGATTTCGACGACGACAGTGGGAGCCCCCTCGAAATGGTCGATGGCGAAGCGATCGGGAGTGAGCAGCACGAGATCGGGAACGCGAAAGTTGCTCGGCCACCCGCCAGGCGAGGCGACATTCACATCTTGGTGCACGCGGTTTCCCTGTGGTCGCGCCCAATGCGTCCGCAGCCACAGTGTCATGTCCAACACAATGTCTTGATGCGAACGCTTCGGCGCAGGCGTCATGTGTGGCACTCCCTCTCACATTTCGTCATATTTGTCGATGCCGGTCTCTCGCCGCCAAGCCAGCGTTTGCGACAGAGTATCGGGCGTTACGGTGCTCATGGCAATTCCTCCAAGCCCCCCGATTGTATGCCCGCGGGGCAATCAATGTCAAGTCGAACGGTTTGCAAACGCCGTCCCCCCGCGCTGAAGGGCTTGTCCAGTGTGGCCGCGAGAGATAGAACAGGAGATCAACGCGGTCGAGCAATTCAGCGATGCAATCGCCGCAAGCCGTCGGCCTTAGAGCGTGTGCGCAAATTGGTCCCCTCTCCCTTTGGGAGAGGGTCAGGGTGAGGGCAGAGTCCGGCGAATTGCTCGATTTTCCGCAATCCGTGCCATGAAGCCCTCACCCCCGGCCCCTCTCCCAAAGGGAGAGGGGAGATTTTCAAGACACGCTCTTAGGCGATTTGTCTCCATCGCCTTCAGCAATTACCCGCCAACACAAGGACGCCCATCTTGGACCCCACCGCCCTCGGTTTTCTCCGTACGATCTTGGAAACTCCCAGCCCTTCGGGCTATGAAAGCGGCGTGCAGCGGTTCGTCCGCGATTATGCGAAGGAGTTCGCCGACGAAATCCGCACCGATCTGCACGGCAACGTGATCGTAGTGAAGAATCCCGACGCCCCGCTGCGGGTCATGTTTGCCGGCCATTGCGACCAGATCGGGCTGATCGTGCAGCACATCGACGATGAAGGCTTTATTTACGTGCAGCCGATCGGCGGCTGGGACCCGCAGATGCTGATCGGCCAGCGAATGACTGTCTGGACCGCCGACGGGCCCGTGTTCGGCGTGATTGCGCGGAAGCCGATCCACCTGTTGACGGAAGACGAACGGAAGCAGGTGCCGAAGATCAAGGACCTCTGGCTCGACATCGGCGCGAAGAACAAAGAAGAAGCCTCGCAAGCCGTCCGCATCGGCGACGCGATGACGGTCGAACTCGGTTTCCACACGATCCGCAACAATCTGGCCGTTTCGCCGGCGATGGACGACAAGGCCGGCTGCTGGGTCGTCGTCGAAGCCCTGCGGCGGGCGAGCCAGAGCGGCAAGCTAACCTGCGGGCTGTACGCCGTTTCGACGGTGCAGGAAGAGATCGGGCTGCGCGGCGCCCATACCAGCACCTTCGGCGTCGATCCGCAGGTCGGTGTGGCCGTCGATGTCTGCCACGCCACCGATTGTCCGACGGTCGAGAAAAAGGAGGAGGGGGATGTGCGCTCGGGCGCGGGCCGGCCATCCATCGCGGGCCGAACATGAACCCGAAGGTCGTCGAGCGGCTCATCCAGGCCGCCGACGGCAGTCAGATCGCCTATCAATTGGTCGCCTCGTCGAAAGCCACCGGCACCGACGCCAACGCCATGCAGATCAGCCGCGGCGGCGTGGCCACGGGCCTGATTAGCATTCCTAACCGCTACATGCACAGTCCGGTTGAGATGATCTCCTTGGAAGACATCGACCGCGCCGCCGACCTGTTGGCCCGATTCGCCGAACGACTCGACGCAGAGGCGGAGTTTACGCCGTGATAAGCGTTGTCTTGCTGCTCCGGGAATGGCGACATAGAATAGAATCATGAAGACGGTCTACATCGAAACGTCTATCATTGGTTATCTTACCTCCCGTCCTAGTGTAGTGCGTCACGCTATTGGGGTTTTATAAATCACGGGATTGACAGGTGGGGCAGACATTCCTGTCTGCCAGGCTTGCCCGATTTCCCTGGCAGACAGGAATGTCTGCCCCACCTGTTGCCCTTCCGTAAAGTCACTCAATTGTGAATCACTACACTAGCAAGGATATTCGTGTCGCAGCTTGGCAGCAGATTACGAGCCAATGGTGGGAACAAGAACGATCAAAGTACGAGCTGTTTACATCGGAATTGGTTGTCGCGGAAGCTAGTGCGGGTGATGGTGAGGCGGCACGGGAACGTCTTCAGAAAATCCAGGACATTCCCGAGA
Source organism: uncultured Planctomycetaceae bacterium (assembly GCA_963823895.1). Lineage (GTDB taxonomy): Bacteria > Planctomycetota > Planctomycetia > Pirellulales > Thermoguttaceae. The sequence continues at coordinate 22,972 of CAWGNG010000035.1, read as the reverse complement.
TCGCGATTGACGATAGGATCAGTACGCCACTCGAACTTCTATCCGAGGAGCCCAAACATGTACCGCGATGAAGTGCTCGAGGAAATCTGGCGAATCCGTGACGAGTACGTCGAACAACACCACCACAGCCTTGACGAAATCGTCGAGGATCTGCGGCATCGGCAGGCTGAGCACCCGGAGAGAATTGTGGATCGCCGACCGCAACTTCCGGCGAGAACAACGCCGCCATAGAAGAGAATTACAGGCTACTTTCGGGCATCCAAGAAATGCAGCCCAGAGTAGATTTTCGGACTGACCATCAGCCCCTCGCGGCACTTCGCGTCGAGCCAAGCATCGATCTGGTCGAGCGGTACGACGTGGACTTGGATGTCCTCGGTCGAATCGCCGCCGCCAGCGGCGACTTTGCGAACGTTTTGGGCTAGCAAGAGCGTGTAGACTTCGTTGGCCAATCCGGGCGTCGTCGGGCCTTCCAGCAGGACTTCGATGTCGGCGGCTTCGTAACCGGTCTCTTCGAGCAGTTCGCGGCGCGCGGCTTCTTCCAGGCTCTCCTGCTTGTTCTCCGCCAGGTCGCCGACCAGACCGGCGGGCAATTCGATCACGCGGCGGGCGAGCGGAATGCGATACTGCTCGACCAAGAGCAACTGCCGCTGTTCGGTTATCGCCACAATCACGGCGGCGGCCTTGACATTCGTTCGTTCGACCCATTCCCAGCCGCGATAACTCAGCAGCCGAGTGAATCGCCCTTCGCCGAGGACTCGCGGTTCGTCGCCCTCCGTCCGGTTGACTGCGTCGCCAATAGAATCCCGCAGTTGATCGGATTGGATCACGATCACCCCCTTTGTCTGCATCTCCTGAATTGCCTGCTGAACATCGCCGGCGTCGGCGTCCACGCCGCGGAGGACACCGAGGCGGGATGGAAGGAGCCACGGATAAACACGGGCATCGGCGGCAAAATTTGTGCCCCAAGCCGCGCCATCTGCGTTCATTTGTGTTTGTCTGTAGTTTCTGCTCGCTTCTGCCCGCCTTCTCAGCGTCCTTCATGTGGTGGGCTTTGCGCTCGTCAAGTTAACGCTGTAGTGCCGCACTGCCGCCTCAACCGCGTTTCTCCCGATCCCGTCGAGCCAATTCTAGACCGCCGGACACATTCGTCAAACAGAAAAAAAGCCCACGGGCGGCAACCCGCGGGCGATCGAGTGTCCGAAATCCGCTCAACACGGGAATAGCCAGCCGCCAATGGCTCTCGACTACTTGGAGATCAGCACTTCTCGTGGCATCGCCGGCGCTTAAGCGTCGAGCGTGTAGCGGCCGCGATAGGTTGGCTTGATGATGGGTTCCAGGCCGGAGACGTTGGGTGACTTCATGTTCTTAGCGTCCCACTCGATTTTTTCTCCCTTGCCAGAGGCGGCGACCCAAACGGCGAGATTGCCCAAGAGGATCGTCTCGGTCAATCCGCCGGCGTAGTTGGGGAAATTCGACATGGCGGGCTCGCCCCCTTTGATGGCGCGGATCCATTCCTGGAAATGGCCCGGCGACTCGACCCACTTCACGTCGGGCATGGAGACGCCGCCCAACAGGTGCAATTCGTTTTCGGCATAGTCGCCCGGGGCATAAAGCTTGCCCTTTTGGCCGATCACCAGCGAGCCGCTCTCCGACATCGGCTTGCCCTCGATCAGTTTCTCGTCGGGCCGCTTGCCGCCGTCGTACCAGACCATCTTCAGCGCCGGCCGGTTGCCCAAGGCGGGGAAATCGAAGGTGATGATCGACCACTTCGGGTAGCTGTCGCGGTTGTGGCCGGAACATTCGGCCTGCACGGCGATCGGATCGCGCAAGTTCAGGGCCATGTAGGGCATGTTGACGGTGTGACAGGCCATGTCGCCCAGCGCCCCGGTGCCGAAATCCCACCAGCCGCGCCACGAAGTGGGATGATAGCCGTCGGCATACGGACGCCGCGGGGCAACGCCGAGCCACAGTGCCCACTTCAGATGCTTGGGAACCGGCTTGCTCGCCGGGCGCGGGCCGCCTTGCGGCCAGATCGGCCGGTTCGTCCAGACATGGACCTCGCTGACCGGGCCGAGCACTCCCGAACTGATAATCGCCGCCCCTTTCCGCAACGGGCTGAACGACGTCCCCTGATTGCCCATCTGCGTGGCCACCTTCATCTCGCCGGCCACCTTGGCCATCAACCGCGCCTCGTAGACCGTGTGCGTCAACGGCTTCTGGCAGAAGCAGTGCTTGCCCATCCGCATCGCCATCAGCGCGATCGGGGCGTGCATGTGGTCGGTCGTGCTGACCGTGACCGCATCGATGCTCTTGTGCATCGTCTCAAGCAGCTTGCGAAAATCGGTGAACGTCTTGGTCTTGGGATACCGTTTCTTGCCGGCCTTCAACGTGTTTTCGTCAACGTCGCAGATCGCGATCAGATCGCCGTTGTCGAACGCATCGCTCGTGTCGCTCGAGCCCTTTCCCCCGACGCCGATGGCGGCGATGGCGACTCGCTCGTTGGGCGAGCGGCTCTCCTTCGCCTGAACTCCACCGGCCACCCAAAAACCGATGCCGGCTGCGGCGGTTGTCTGCAAGAACTGGCGGCGATTGCTGCGGAATGACATCAGATCTCAACTCCTGTAGATGGGAAGGATGGCAAGGCGGGATTCTCTACGCTATTGCGGCGAGCGGCACGGCGGGGCGATGGGCAGGCGGTCTCGTCGGCCGCCTGTCACCGCTTTAACTGTTAGAATAACCAGTGTCGCAAGAATGTGCAAGCTTTCCTGACTGCAAACCAGCGCCGATTGCTCTTCGGCGGCATCGGGGGGCTTGTATTAACTTGTTGGGGTGGCAGTTATACTGCCACCCCAACTCTGCCGAAAACCGATCAGTCCTGCGATTCATCCAACCCGTTTGCACACGTCGCCGTTATTCGCTAGGCTGAAAATGCTCGGTGCCGCCACCCGCTACGGTTGGGACGGCCCCTTGCCGAGTTGCCCGATGATCGACATAGGATGGGAAGAGGAGACATTTGCATCATGAAACGCCCGTTCGCGTTGGCGGTGTTTTTCAGTCTTGTGGTTTTGGCGTGCGGCGACGTGCGTGCGGCGACGCCGGCCGACGCCGCTGCCGCGATCAAGCGCATCCAGGCGCTCGGCGGCAAGATTCAGCGCGACGCCGACAAGAACATCGTCGGCGTGGATTTGCTCGGCCGTCCAACGTCCGACGCCGACGTCACGCTATTGACCGCCCTGGGCGACGTGCAGAGCCTATCGATTTGGGGCGCAAAATCACCGACGCCGGCGTAAAACAACTCGCCGCCTTTCCAAAACTCACCGCCTTGGTGCTTGAGAACACCGAAATCACCGACGCCGGACTCGAATCGCTCGAAAACTTGCCCAAACTCACCTCATTGAACCTCCGCCGCAGCACTTACATGACCGACGCCGGATTGGCGCGTCTCAAGAAGCTCACCAATCTCCGAGCCCTATCGCTGCTGTACAACAACATCACCGGCGACGGTCTGTCCGAGTTGAAGAGCCTCACAGGGCTTCGCCTCTTGGATCTTCGCGGCTGTGTGCAAGTCGGCGATTCCGGCCTGGAGCAGATTGCCGGACTGACGAACCTCAGGAGCTTGAAACTCCGCAACACGGCCGTCACCGACGAGGGCCTGGCCCACCTCGATAAGCTCGTCCAGTTGACAGAGCTTTCGATCGAGGACGCCCAAATCACCGACGACGGCCTGAAGGTTCTCGAGAAGTTTTCCAAACTGCGGAGCCTTAGCGTTTTCCGTTGCTACAACGTCACCGACGACGCTTTTCAGTCGATGAAGGGACTCAGCGGACTGACGCAGCTTGCTGTTCGCGACCTGGCGATCAGCGGAGCGGGACTCGCCGAAATCGCGGGCGCCAAGGGGCTCAAGAAGCTCGATCTGTGCGAGACGCAAGCCAACGATGAAGGCATGAAGCACGTGGCCGCTTTCCCCGCCCTCGAATGGCTCGACCTCTGGCACACCCGCGTCACCGACGCCGGCCTGCAGCAGCTCGCGGCCCTGCGGGGGCTAAAAAACCTGAATCTCATGGATACGAAAGTCACCGACGCCGGACTGGCGCAACTCGGCAAGATGACCAGCCTGGAACGATTGAACCTCGACCTGACGAAGATTACCGACGCCGGCCTGGAGCACCTGAAGAGTCTCAAGAACCTCAAGTCGCTCAGCCTCGAACAGACAAAAGTCACCCGCGCGGCCGCCGAACAATTACGCAAGGCGCTGCCAAACTGCAAGATCAAGCGGACGTAAGCGGTGAAGCAGGTGGGGCGGACATTCTTGTCTGCCCCTTCCTCCGCGAAACGAAATCCCGTCGCCCGTCTATCGTCTTTGCATCGCCGCCGGCGATTTCTCGCAGAATTCCTGCTCGGCCTTCAATCCGTGCGCTTTGTAGAAGGTGATGAGGCCGTGAAACCGTTTGACGGGATCAGCCCCGGTAGCGTAACAGAGTTTTGCCAGGCAACTCGGGCAGACTTCCAACGGGCGACGGTCGGCCTCGGCTAGGTGATTGCTGCCGCACATGTCACACTCGTAGAAGGTGCAGTGGGGAAGCGAGAACATGTGTCCCGTCTCGTGCGAGGCGGTCTTCAGCGTCCGCAACAGGCAGAGTCGAAAGGCCGCATCGCCCCCGCCCGGGTCGCCGTAGCGATGGATCGACCACACCCCGACGCGGTCGGCCAATGAGGCTTGACCAAAGACGTAGTTCCAGCCTTCGCCCGGCCAAAGATCGGCGTTGGTGAAAGCAATCAGCGCGACGGCGTTTTTCGGCAGGCGCGGCTTGAGCACTTCGTCGAGCACGTAGGTCGAAAGCACCTGCTCCGCTCGCTCGCCGCCGGGCTGCCGCCGGGCGCTTTGCGGAATCACGTCCAACGGAAGCGCCTCCCGCGACTTCACGGGCAACTGGAAGTAGATGCCGAGGAATTCCGTGGCCTGATCGACGATCTTCTTCTCCGCAGGAGTGAAGTCGCCCAAAGGCTGGACGTAAATCACCCGCCGCTCTCGGTTGGCCCGGATCGGCCGGCTGGCGGTATATTGGCGATACGTCTGGCTCAATTCGGGATGTCGGTCGAGCCAGTCACCGGGCAGCGGCTTGCCCAGCTTCGTGTGCAAGGGGAGCAGTTTCGCGAATTTCGACGGCAACGAACGATCGTCGGAGTCCGCCCCGAGCGCAGAACACCACAGGCACCACCATGCAATCGCGGGAACGATGCAGAGCCCCAGAAACGAGCACGCGTAAACTCCGACGAGGCCAACGAATCGGCTACTTCTCGGTTCCACGCTGTTCATCGGCGCTCCCTTTCCGTTCGGGAACCAGATCGATCACCATCAACTCCTGCCGGCATCGGAATCGTATCCGCGGGGCTTACCGTGCAGCGTGTAATTCCTCGCGGACAACGCGGCGAAGAACCTTCTCAAGTGGTTCCTCCCGATGGGCGATGTACTCACGAAGGGCGTCGTTCAACAGTGTTTGGTAGTTGCCGCCGCCGGCAGCCTCGACCTGTGACTTGAACCATTCGACGACGTCTTTATCCAGGCGTATCGTGATCCTGAGTTTCTTGCCCGAAGCTGGCAGCACGGCGCCGCGACGACTCTTGCTGAAATCGTAATTAGCCTTCATATTGCCTCACCTCCGACTTGTTCGCCTTTCTGGCCGAAATGATCCGAATCTTCTCGCCGCGCCATGCAAAAACAACCACGAGAAGCCGGCCGAAACAGTCCATTCCCATCGTCACGTACCGTTCTTTCTCACGTTCGTCATCTTCCCTGGTCAGCGCGTTCGGGTCTTCGAACACGGCAAAAGTGTCCGCGAAAGCGATTCCGTGCTTTGGCGATTCAGCCGCTCTTTGTTCGCATCCCACTCAAACATGCTTCCACACCTCAATTATATGTACAAGTGTATGTACAGTCAAATCCGATTTCGCCGCGGGGCCTCACCCGGGTGCCGTTCTTCGCCGCAGTGTACCCTGCTGCGGGGCATCCGTGGAATGGCCCTGACCGCCCCCTTGCGAGAATCGCTAACCGTGGGCACAATGGCCTTCCCTCGGTTCTCTATCCTGAAAGGAGTCACGATGGCCGGCATCCCCGTACTGATGGCGGAGGGCGATTGCATCGCCCGGGCGTGGGAAAACGCCCTGATCCTGCTGCACGCTTCCGGTTGCGACATCAAGACGCAATACGACAAGCCCGACGACCCGCCCAGCAAAGACGCCACCATGATCGTGACGATCGCCGATCCGCTGGCCGAGCCGATGATCCACCGCGACTTTCCCGGCGGCTTCGAGGAGTTGCAGGAGTACGTGATGGAGGTCTGCGACGGCATCAAGGACCACTGCGTGCGCAACCCGGACGACCCGGCCGACACCCGCTGGGAATATACCTATCACCAGCGTCTCTTCCAGTACGCGGCCCCTACGCTGACGCCGGTCGATCAGATCGAGCAACTCTGCCAGAAGTTGGCGGCCACGCCCCACACGCGACGGGCGCAGGCGATCACCTGGAAGGTCTGGGAAGACAACTCCTGCTACGACCCGGCGTGTTTGCAGAGCATCTGGTGCCGGATCACCGTCGAAAACGAACAGCCGCTCCTGAGCATGAACGTACGTTTCCGCTCGAACGACGCCTACAAGGCGGCCTTTATGAACATGTTCGCGCTGACGCATCTGCAATCACGCATCGCGGCGCGGATCGCCGAGATTTCCGGCCGGCCGGTGAAGCTGGGGCGTTACTGCCACATGGCCGACAGTTTTCACATCTACGGATCGAACCTCCGCGAGTTCGAATCGCGTTTTCTCGGCGCGATCCAGAAACGCACCTTCGAGGGTCGCACCATGCGCTACGAGGATGTCCGCGAGATCATGGAAGCGGCACGGCCGGGGATTTTGGAGAAGGCCCAGCGGATGGGGCGGGCACCGTCGTGATGGACGCGACGAGTCCGACATCGAAGAGGTTCCCCGGCAACGCTTTCATTTCGGGTAACGCTGAAACAACAACAGGATGCCCTTCCGCTCGCAAAACTCTCGCAGATCGCAGAACGCCTTCTCCTTAAGGTCCGGATGGAGCCAGTACGCGATCATCTGCCGCCGCGGTCGCCCCTTGCCCGTCAGCACGTAGATATTCAGCGTGGCGACGGATTCGTGTGATTCCGGATCGTATACACCTATGCAGTACGTCATCCGATGCTTTGTAGAACCATGTTTTTCCCGCGAAATCGGCCTATGCAGTCCGCTAGCCGATCCTTTCAGAAGCGGTGCAGAAGCGGTTTCCAGTAACATTGTAGGTAACATTCTCAATTTGATACAATAGAGCTTGCCGGGTTTGTGGGCCGTACACCCACGCAGGCCGGCGACTGACTCGGGAATCTTCACCGCCCGAGGTAGTCGCCCGGCCGGCTCGGCAGAAAAGGTGAAGAAATGCGAGCAACATCATCGCCACGGAGCCGACTCGTTAAGGCCCTCCGATCTCTGCGAAAAGCATTAGCCGTCACCACTCTTGCCGATACCTTCCCCGATTCCTCCCTTCGTTTTCTTGCTGAGCCAGGAGAGCCTCGGGAAATCACCGCGGCCAGACGTGCAAAAGACGCGGTCGCGGGGCTAGTGTACAAAGTGGAGGCGGGCCAGGTTTTGATTGACGAAAGTATAGGTCCGCCAGTGGTGTTGCGAGCAATCGAGCGGGTTCTTGATGACGACGTGGGCTACGTCGATCGTTTTCCCGCCGAGCCATTGGTTCTGCAAAAGCTGGACGGGCTGATAAAGCGCCTAGCCCAACGCAAGACACGCGACTACAACCGCGGAGCATCCGAGTCAGTTTTGCCAGCCTTGTTGGCGCACCACCGCTACGACCAAGGCGTTATCCTGAACGTCACTCCCATCAGCTTGCCCGAGCTAGACGCGACCTACCATGTCAAAAAAGCCGTCGCGTCCAGGTGGTTCCGAGCCAATTTCGGCGGACACCAAAAGTACAAAGCCGCTTGTTGTCAGAACCGTGGAAGACGCCTAAAAGAGAAACTAAAGCAGATGAACGACGACTACGCTCTTTTTGGCCAGGGCGCGACTGATAACGCGAAAACAGAGCGCGACGACGACCTGAACGACGACGAGAACGAATAGCGTCGTTCCATCGTTCCATCTCGCCCCGAGCTACGGGGCCTCCTTGTCCAGATTTGCGCAAGTCTTTTACCAATCCCCACTTGTCGTATCGTCGTTCCATCGTTCCATCTCACTTTCTGCCGCGAGATGGAACGCACACACACGAGTATCAGGCGCGAGTGTTGGTTGCAGTGTACAGGCAACTAAATTACGACCTCCCGATTTATACCGTGTGAGAAAAAGAGTATGGCAACGACCATTCCATCCGTCCCGACGGTCGGCGAGATTGCCCGTCAAGTGGGCAAGCCGATCCATCGCATCGACTACATTATCGTAAGCGTCCCGCCGAGCACATAGGGAGAAATCGCCGCCTGGGCGTAGGCTTGGCGAACGGGGAGATCAAGCCGGATGCCAGCGGTGGGGGAGGAGGGCGAGAAGTTCTTCCTCGCTGGCGCCGGGAAGAATCGCTGGCAGTCGGGTCAGCACGTCGCGGTAGTAGACCCAAGGATCGTGGCCGTGACGCTTGCATGACGCCAACAGGCTGAAATGGATCGCCGCCGCGCGGCCGCCCCGGTCGTTCCCCACAAAAAGCCAATTGCGGCGTCCGATACAGAGGCCCCGCAACGAGTTCTCGCCTTCGTTGTTGTCGATGTCCAGCCAGCCGTCGTTAGGGTATACGGACAGGGCCGTCCAGTTGCCGAGCGTATAGTTAATCGCTCCACGAACCGCGCTCTTGGGCAAGACCTTGGGCGCCTCGGCTTCCAGCCATGTATGGAAGCTGTCCAAGAGCGGCCGCAACCGCTCCTGCCGCTCGGCGGCGATTTGCGTGGCACGCTCCTCCAGCGTGAGTGGCTGCCACTGGCCCTGACAGCGCTGCCGGAGATCTTTCTCCACGGCGTAGAGCTTGCCGATCCAAGCCAACGCCGTCTCCATGCGGGCCGCATCCAGCCGTCGGCTCTCGTGGAATTTCCTCCGCGCATGCGCCCAACAAGCCACCTCGATGATTCGACCGTCGGATTCCAGGTAGATTCCGTCGTAACCGTTGAAGGCGTCGGCCTGCACATAGCCGCGATAATCCTTGAGAAACGCGGCCGGTCCGTCCCGTTTGTGATTCGTCGTGTAATCGAACACGGTCAGCGAGTGCAGTGGATCGCCCACGTAGGGCCAGAAGTGGCCCGTGTACTTCAGCCTCCGCCAGGCATCGCGGACCTTCACCGAGGTGTCATCCGTGTGGATTACGTGAGAAGCCAACACCACGCGGATAGCCAGGGCGTACAAAGGTTGTAAGAACTCGGCCGTTTGAAGCCACCAGCCGTCCATCGTCTGCCGGGAGATGCGGACGCCCTGTCGCTGGAAGATTCCTTCCAGCCGGTGCAAGGGCAGATGATCGGCCCCCTTGCTGACGATCACCTGGGCCATCAGCCCCGGACCGGCCAAACCGCCGGGAATCGCCTCGGGCGGCTTGCGGGCCAGCACCACGTTCTGCTCAACGAGCGTCAGGCCGCTCTCGGGCAGTTGCTCTTTGCGGGCGTATTTCTTGCGGACATGCACCATCACGAACAGCGTCGAGGGCCGCCAATCGAGTTGCTCGCTGGTCTCCGGCGGCAACTCGACCAGATTCTCCAGGCCGCCCAATGCCGCCTTCTCGGCTTCGGAAAGATCGTGAACGACTTCCTCACGCTTGGTCTCGTCGGGAATCCGCCCTCGGCCGTGCTTGTCGCGGTTCTTGGAAGCTGCCCGTGCGACCGGCGGCGGCGAGTTGGCAGCCGCCTCTTCCGCATCTGCCTGGTTCTCGAACAACATGCCTTGCTGCGGATCGAACTTCTCGCTGCTGCTCCCGTAAATCCTTTTCAGCAGCAAGTGAATGTGATGTTCTTGCCGCTGGAGCCGCTCGTCGCGCAGACGCAACTGCTCCAACAATTGCACGATCAACTGCTTGAGCACCGCGACATCGTCGGGCAGCAGGGCGGGATCGGGAAGAGGCATGGCGTCCGTGTCCATGCCCTTATAGATACCGTGAACGCGAAATTATTCCCACCGCAAGAAAGGTTTTTCTCCCCGCATCAAGCCGTGCGTTGGTAGCGTTGCTGCCGTTTCACGCTGGACGGGTCGATGCCCCACAGCACCAGCGACAACTCCTGCGCCGAGACCTCGACGCTCCGCGCTTGTGGGTCGTTGCTCGTCGGAAAGCGAAAGGTTCCTTCTTCCAGCCGCCGATAGTACAACGTCAGCCCGTCGCGATCCCACCACAAAAGTTTCACGCGATCGCCACGGCGACTGCGGAACACGAACAAGTGGCCGGACAAGGGATCGTATCCCAGCCAGTCCCGCACCAGGGCGGCCAGTGTGTCGAAACTTTTTCGCATATCTGTCGGCGCCAAGCACACGTAGATCCGCACCAGTTCCGACAGGTTCAACACGGCTGCACCTCCAGCACGGCCAGCACAGCGGCGAGCGTTTGCCGGTCGAAGCCCGCCTGCACCCGTACCGTGCGGCCTTGCCCCAGGATAATCTCCACGCCGCCGTCCGCCTCAGCCGCGCCGAAGCACCTGCTTGCCGGTCCCACCACATGCACGGGCAGAAACGAAGGCGTAGCACCATGCCGTGGCGATACCCGCTTGGATGAACGCGACGTTGGCGTCGCCGGGCGTGACTGGAACTGCGCACCGTCCACGGCACCGGATACCCGCTTGCCGGTGCGGTGACCACCTCGCGCCAGTTTATGCCGCCAGAAATAGAAGGCCGACTCCCGCAATTCCTCGGCGCGGCAAAACGCCCGCACCGATTGGCCGCCTTCCCTCCACCGCCGCACCACCTCTTCCCAATAGCTCCGTCGCCGCGGATCGCCGTGTCGAATTCGTTTCTTCATGTTCGGGCTCCTGAGGTTCATCGAGCCGAGACCATCCCGGCCGATGCCCCCAGCCTACCCGACTGCACAAGACGTGTTCCGCCAGTCACTTACACATTATCAGAACCAGGGGCATCAAGCCCATCAGTCGCGCGGGGAATGCCAACGTGTACGCCGAGACCGACATCCCCTTTATCGCGTCTGAACTGCGCCGGATTGAGGAAGAGCGCGACGGAGGGACATCGTGAAACACCCTCCCAAACTACCCGCCGCCGATGTTGCCCGCGGCCCGATTCACGCTGATGAGCTACTCGACCTTCGCACCTTCGGCCGCCGGCTTGGGCTTGGCCCCCGCGTGCTCTGCGATCTTCAGAAGGCCGGTCTTCGGACCGTGCTATCCCCGCCGAAGTTCTCGACGGGAAGCACCATCCATGCCCGAAGTGCGGCGGCAAGGACCGCTTCCGGCTGATCGACGCAGACGCCGGCGCCTGTCTCTGTAATCAGTGCTTTTCGCAAGGTAACGGCGACGGCATCAGCACGCTTCAATGGGCCAACGGAATCGACTTCAAGAGCGCCGTCAAATTGCTTGCCGATCATCTCGGCGTCCAGAACGGCAACGGCCAAAGGACATTGTGCGAGACGTTCTTGCGCAACCCGACATGCCGTTGCCGGTGCTTACCCGCATCGTGGAGGCCCCCATTTTCGCCGCCGATGGAACACTCCAAGCTGCGCCCGGATACCATCAGGCGGGACGCATTTACTACGCGCCGGCCGCCGGTCTTGTAGTACCAGACGTGCCGGCAGACCCAACGCCTAAAGAAATCAGCGTGGCCAAGCGGCTTGTCTGCGAAGACCTGCTTGGGGATTTTCCAGTCACAAGTCCATCCGAACTCGCTCACACTGTCGCCTTGTTTCTGTTGCCATTCGTCCGGGAGATCATCGGCAACGGGGCGACTCCGATTCATCTTGTCGAAAAGCCATCCCCAGGGACGGGTGCCACGCTCCTAGTTGATTGTCTCGCCTATCCAGCAATCGGCCGACCCGTGGCCGCCATGACCGAGGGACGCGACGAGGACGAATGGCGAAAACGACTCACCAGCAAATTCCGAACGGGCCCCACGTACCTCTTCATCGACAATCTGGGCCGCCGGCTGGACTCGCCTACACTTTCCGCGGCCGTCACCGCGCCATCTTGGGAGGACCGGATCTTGGGCTGCTCCGAGATTATCCGAATCCCTGTTCGCTGTATTTGGGTGGCATCAGGCAACAACCCGAGCGTATCGAACGAAATCGGCCGCCGCAGTATCAGAATTCGGCTTGACGCCAAGACGGATCAGCCGTGGTTGCGGCAAGGGTTTAGAATCCCCAACCTACGGGCATGGGTGAAGGAAAACCGCGGCCGGCTGATTTGGGCAGCCCTGACGATGATTCGCGCCTGGCTTGTTGCAGGCCGACCTGCTGGGCCAAAAACGCTGGGTATGTTCGAGCAGTGGGCCGAAACCATCGGCGGCATTCTCGATGCCGTCGGCATCCCCGGGTTCTTGGCGAACCTGGACGACTTCTATCAAGAGAGCGACGCGGAGGGAGCCGCTTGGCGGTCCTTTGTCTTGACATGGTGGGAAACGTTCGGGGATCTGGAGGTAAAAGTGTCGGAATTGTGGCAGCAGATCAAAGACGATACTGCGTTGCCAATAGCCGGCGACACCGACCAGGCGCAGAAAATCAAGCTCGGCAAGCTGCTGTCGGACAAGCGCGACCGGACTTTCTCGCTGGAAATCCAAGGCGAGTCCATACACCTACGAATCGAGCGCGGGGGCCAACGCCAGCGGGCATACCTCTGGAAATTGGCCAACACTACCACAGGTATCGCACCACAAGAGCCCCCGGAAGGCGGAAAAAACGTGAGTGAAGTGAGTGAGTGTGAGTTCAACTCTACCCTACGCACGTGCGCGCCGCGCGCACGCACGCGCACGCGGCGGACGAGTGCCAGAACACTCACACTCACTCACCGGACTCACCGGCCGACTGCTTCCACGATTGGCGGGACACCCGCAACGGCGATGGTAGAACCAAGCGGACGTGTCGGCTGTGTGGGGAGTTTTTCGGCTACGTTCAGGCTGAGGCAACGCCAAGGCCAGAGATCGAGGCGACCTAGAAATGGACTCTCAGCAGAACAATAACCAAGAAGCGACCGGTAACCTAACCCATGCGCCGGCCAAGGCAAGCCAGTGCATCGACTGGTACGCTGAAGGTCAGTCTCGCGTGGTGGAAATCGGCGCCGTGCAGGTCATCGTCCGCTGTGTGGGGAGGAAAGGCCGAAGGGCTCGGATCGCGATTATGGCCCCGGCAGGAGCGGTGTTTCAACCCCTCGACCCCAACGAAACCGTCCTGTCGCCAGATCGTTCTTTCTGAGAGTCGTTCAGTGGCTTGCGCCACCGATGCACGTTTCGTGCAGCCAAGAACCGCCGAGGGTAGCCGTCCATTCCCTGAAAACTGGCGCTGCCTGATTTTGGGAAATCGGCTATCAAGGTGGCATGGATGTTGAGCAACTCAGGAAAGATGTTCATGCGGGGCGGATCACACCCGATCGGCTGATCGATTTGATTGTGACCCTTCAGCGCCGGAACGAAGAGTTGGAGCGTCAACTGAAGGGCGGCTCGCCGCCGAAGATTTCGTAGCCGTTCTCGGTGGAGGCAGAAGAACGGCGGCAGGAGGCGCGAGGAAGGAAGCGGCGGAGGCGAAAGCAGCGGTCGGGCGGACGGATTAGCACGGCTGAGAAGATCGCTCAAGCCGTGCGAACCGAGAAAGTCTTCCCGGCTGGGGTGCGGAAGGCAGATTGCCGGCTGTCGCACACGCGGGTGGCATGGCGGCTGGAAGACGGCCAAGCGGTCCTGGTGGCCTATGACATTTATCGCGGCCCGAAGAACCAATACGGCAAGATTCCGGGCGTCTTCGGCCGCAGCGAGTTCGGGGCGGAGATCGTGCTGGCCATTGCCTACCAGGTGTACGTGGTCGGCCTTTCCTTCGACAAAGTATGCCTGCTGATGAACTTCTTCCAGCACTTGACGCTGCGGAAGTCGCAGGCCGACGCCCTGTTGAACCAGTTGGCGCGGCAATGGGAAGAGGAATTCGAGTTGCTGTGCTTGCTGCTGGCCAACTCGCTGGTAGTGCATACCGATGAGACGGGCTGGAGCATCAACAGCGTGTGGGCCTTTCTCTCGGAGAAGGTGCGGGTATTGTTCTTCGGCGTGCATAAGGATGCGGAGACACTACGGCAGATTCTCGACCCGGCGATATCCTCCAATCTCCCTCTCCAAAATCGGCACAACAACCTGAACCAGGGTGCCAGAACCCGGCTTGCTCTCGATGGTCAGCCGACCGTCGAGAAGCCGCACCCGTTGTCGAATACCCTCCACGCCGAAGTGCCCCTTTCCAATCGCCTCTGGGTCGAACCCAATTCCCCAGTCCCGAACTTCCAACCGAACGTCCTGCCCTTCTTGAGTCATGGTGACCGTCACCTTCTTGCTCTTGCTGTGCTTGCAGGCATTGGTCAGTGCCTCCTGTGCGATGCGATAGATCGCATTCTCCAAGATCGACGGTAGTCGCTTGAACTGCACCTCGCTATCGAACTTGATCGTCGGGCCACCACGTCGCCGTTGTTCGTGAACCAAATGTGAAATCGCAGTCTCAAGCCCACTCTCGTCGATGACCGGATGGCGAACTTCACTGATTAGCCGCCGTGATTCAGAGTGGGCTTGGCGAACAAGCTCCAGGGCAGTCTCGTAGGCTTTCTTGGCTTTGTCGGGAGAGTTCTCTCTCAAGGAATCATGAGCCTGGAATTGCATCCCCGCAGCCGCAAGATACTGGGCCAGTCCATCGTGAATTTCGTAGGATATGGTCTGCCGTTCGTGGTCGCTGGCCTGAAGCATTCTCCATAATGACTGCCGCTCCCGCTCTAAAGCGTCTTGGGCGTGTTTACGTTCCGTAATGTCGTGGATGACACTGACCCAGCAAGGCTGCCGGTTGTAGATAATCTGACTTACGGTTACATCTGCATAGAAGACACTGCCATCCTTACGTAAGAACGGAACGTCACTGCTCCGTGCAATGCCCTTCTGTTTGGCCATTTCAAGCTGCTCACGGACTGCGGATAGCGTTTCAGGCGAATGAACCTGGGTAGGCGACAGGTTTCTCATCTCCTCCTCGGAATAGCCCAACATTCGACACAATGCAGCATTTGCTCGCAGCGGGCGGGGGTTCTCGACGCTAACGATGACGATGCCATCTGTTATTTCCTCGTAGATGGTGCGGAGTTCGTCATGGTTTTGCCGCAATGCCTCCTCAGCCTGTTTGCGGGCCGTGATATCTTCGACCAGAAGAACGATATGGTCAATTGTCCCATCTTCCTTGCGAAACGCACGGGTATGGATTGTGGTGTAGACGATGCCCCCATCCTTCTTTATGTAGCGTTTATCGAGCGTGAAATTCTCGATGTCGCCTACAAGAAGCTGATTGAACAACCGACAATTCTCCTCAAGGTCATCGGGATGCGTCAGTTCAGCCCAGCTTGTCTGGACGAGTTCCTCTCTCGAATAGCCCAGAATCTCACACAGTCGGTCGTTGACCTCCAGCCAGCGTTTGTCCACGGAGGTCACGGCCATCCCGATCAACCCTTGCTCAAAGTAATTGCGGAATCGGCGTTCGCTCTGCCGCAGAGCCTCTTCGGCCAGCTTGCGTTCGGTAATGTCTCTCAGGACGTTGATGATTGCCACCGCTTTTCCCGAGGCGTCTTTGACCAACGCCGCAGATAACTCGGCGGGGAAGCGGGTTCCATTCTTCTTGATGAAGGTATATTCGACATCCCTCGTGATACTGTTTTCTATTGTGTCTTGAAGACTCAGGCGATACTTGTCGTGGTCCTCGGACACCAAATAATCTCCGGCAGTCTTTCCGAGGAACTCGTCGGCAGAGTCGACACCGTGGAGATCCAGAAGCCGCCGGGACACGAAGGTGACATGACCCGTTAAGTCGGTCATAATCACCACGTCGGGTGAGGTTTCCACGAGCGTCTTGTACTTCTCTTCACTCTCCCGCAAAGTTTCTTCAGCCGCCTTGCGTTCCTCGATTTCACGTCGAAGCTGCTGGCTGGCTTCGGCAAGCTTGACAGTGCGTTCTTCGACCCGACGTTCCAGTTCGTCGTGAGCCTTCTTTAACGCCTCATCAGCCCGCTTTCGCTCGGTGATGTCCAATATCTGGGTGATGAAATAGTCGGGTTTGCCTTCTGTATCGTGCATCAGGGTGGAACTTACCTCGCCCCAGACGACTTGGCCACACTTGTGGAGATAGGGTTTTTCGAGACGCTGGAGGGGAGCCACTGATTCTGCTGCTTGACGGATTGCCGTGGAGCTTGATTCACGGTCATCGGGGTGCGTGACGGACAGAACCGTTTGGCCGATTAGTTCAGACTCGGAGTAGCCGAGGAAGTCGCAAAAGGCTCGGTTCACTTGAAGGAACTGACTGTTCGGTGTCACCACCGCCGCCCCCACCGACGATTCTTGGAAGAGGCTGCGAAATCTGCTTTCGCTTTCCCGCAGTCGTTCCTCTGCCCGCTTTCGATCGGTGATATCGATGTTCACCCCGAGAATACCTTGGATTCGGCCTGTATCAATGATGGGAGCAATCACGTTGTGGCAGTAACGATTTTCACCCTTGATCGTCAACGTCACGTCTTCCTCGACCTTCTCGCCAGCAAAGGCACGTCGATTGTTCTCTTCCCAAAGAACGAGCGTCTCCTCGTTTCCCGCCGCATCTTCGGGCAGCTTTCCAACTGCGTCTCCCCAATGTGCCTTTGATGTGGCATTCTGTAACATGTAGCGGCCATCCATACCGATGGCGAAGAAATCAAAAGGCAGATTGTCAATGGTCGCCTGAAGGATGGCTCTGCTCTTCCAGAGTTCCGCTTCCACCGTTTCTAAGGTCGCAACCCGGTGCCGTAACTCCGTCAGTTCTTCGAGAAGTTGCTCTCTGGTCTTTTCGTCGTCTTTCATCTGGCCCTCCCTTAAACGATTGGCCCAATCCTCTTCTATGATAGGATGTTGCGAGGCTCGTTGCCAGACGGAGTGGAGGAAGGGTGGCAACGGGTCAGACCGTCTCGGGCCGATTGCCGGGGAAATGCAAGAAAGTGGCCCTCACCCCGTTCAGCCGCCAGAGGGCGAAGTTCAAGACGACGGCGAAGCTCACCCACGTCAGATAGGGTACGAAGAGAATACCAGCGAGTGTGGAACGCCGCCAGATGACGACCGTCGTCGCTGCAATTGCCGACTAGCACCATCGGCACAACGGCATCATCCCGCCGCCAAACCAGCCAAGCGGCGACAGCCATTCCACTTCAGGTCCGGCCATCTACCTTCGGTCGAGACTGAGCCTGAGCCCGTCGAATGGCACGATTTCTCGCTTTTCGTTTCACATCCGAAGGCTTCTCATAGTATTCTCGACTCCGCACTTCACGCTTCAGCGGTAGGTGCTGTCACAAGAACATTCTTGCACGACAAAATCGGCGGAATTGCTTGAAGCTGAACTGCCCGAAGACTTCCAAACCTAGCGAAGAAGGCGTTCCAGGCGTGGGGCATCTGCTGCCGGATGTCCCGATATTGTGCGATCAATTCGTCGAGGTCGTCAGCGTTGCTCATTGGCAAGAACTCTGCGGGGTAGGAAAACACTTCCGGTCACGCCATTTGTCGAACGCGGCAATCACCGCCTGAACGCCGGAACGGGTTGTCATATCGCCATGCCGTCGCCAAAGTAGCCGTCCAACTCCCAACGAACGCTGGGAAACCAAGTCAAACGACATGAATGCGATTTTACCCGTCCCCTGCGGAAAAGCAATATGCCCCCCCCCGCAAGAAAATCCAAATTCTTTGTGAAGACGATCTGATAACTAACTCTCGGGTTGGGGTCTGGAAGGCATTTTCGTGCCCTCAACCGTCCGGCACCGGAATGACGCGGTCCAGCAACGAGAGGCGGCCGTCATTCGGAAGCCCGTTACCGATCAACCCAAGCTTCTCCACCCAGCGGGCGAAACAACTGCGGCCGGTTTTGCACCAACGCCGGATTTCCTCGATGACGCTCGATAGCGTAAAGGTGGAAAGATATTGGCGGAGCGATTCCAGCACGCTGACGATTACCGTTTGCCGCCGCGCGCCAGCCACCGTCTTGTTGGTGCGGCCCGTGCCCCGCGCTTGCGCCGGAGACGCCCGGAATCTTGCCGTATTGGTTCTTCGGGCCGCGATAAATGTCATAGGCCACCAGGACCGCTTGGCCGACCTTGCCGCACGCATCAGGAGCCGGAAACCATGAAAACCAAGATGCAAACCCGTCACGCCGAGCCGTGGCCGCCGCCCGAGCTATCGCTGCCCAATTTGGACGCGCTGGAAGCCTTGAGCCGCGGCGAGGAGCCCCAGCCCGAGCCGGCAAGCCCGAGCGATACGCGGACGGAGGCACGTTGCCTGCTGCCGTTGCTGGCCATCGAGCGGCGGGCCTTGTTCAACACGCGCGAGGTGAACCATGCCTTCTAACAACTGGTCGGGCGGAACGTCAACGGAACTGGGCAACACGGCCAATTGGTCCGGCAGCACCCTGCCTACCTACAACAATTCCGGCACGATGGGCAATTGCAGCAATTATCCCGCCACCGGCGCGGCAAACGGTTCAATGTCATTGACCGGCGGCACGTCGGCGAAAATCAACGGCGGCTGTTGGTCCGGCGCGATTACCGTAGGCAGCGGGACGCAGATCAACGGCGGATACTTCCTGGGGTCCGTCGCCGTCAACAGCAGCGGCACAATCACGGGCGGCACGTTTTACGGCACGGTCACGGTGAACGCCGGCGGTTCGATCAGCGGGGGCACGTTCTACGGGGCAGTAAGCAACAGCGGTACGATAACCGGCGGCAGTTTCAACATTGCAAACGGCGTGCTGGCCGCCGGCCAAGGCGTCTCGAACGTGGTCTACTTCGTGGCCGTCGCCGATCGGATTTACGTGACCGCGGACCTCAGCGGCGGCGAATACCCAACCACTGCCACCATCCAAGCCGCCGACGCCGCAACGCTGACCGGCACAACGCTCAACGCCGACGGGACGGATACGACCGTGGCGTTCGGGGCGTCGAACGGTACGGCCAAGACAGGAGCGGTCTACGCGGCAGGGCAGGCAGCGGGTGCCACGATCAATTACAACGAGGGCCTCGCGGCGGGGCGGGCGTCGGCAAATTGGATCAAGTAGCAAGTGAAGAAGGGTCCTTCCGGCCGATTGTGGCCGGCCGTTCCCAACCGGCGGCATTCGTTCCAGACACACACTCCCTCCAAAAAATAACTAACGCAACATGACTTGGGATAACGCTTTACGAGCAGCGTTACAGCACGCCGGAAACAGATATGGGAATCAGCGACGAAGGCGCGACCCTTGGTATCGTTTCGCACAGAGCTTCTGCAACAACCAGCGCCGAAAACTCACAAAGCGAACGGGTTATAGAACGTGCCGAAAACCAGTGGTGACGGATACCTGGGAGCTTTTCGCAAGGAGACGGATGAATAATGCACTCAAGAGCTTTTACTGCACCCAGCGCAGCGCTTGGTGGAAATGGGCAGACGCCGTCCGAGCCAGGCTTAATTCTGAACGACACGAAAAGCGTCGTTACGATCGGACAACTCCTGGCGCTTCTGGAGCGGCAGAAATACAAGTGCGCGATGACGGGGAGGCCAATAACGCCTGAGACGGCGGCAATTGACCATGTTGTTCCCGCTTGCCATGGTGGGACGCACACAATCGAGAATCTTCAGGTCGTGCATAAAGACGTGAACCGCGCCAAGGGCACAATGGAAATCGAGGAGTTTGTCGCTCTGTGCCGGAAAGTCGTAGCTTGGGTGGACGGAAAGCGAGACGGTTGAAATGGGCCACTTTCGAGACCGTATCAAGGAACTCCGCCGCGTCCGTGCCGGCGACCTGCGGCCCTGCCCTTGGAATTGGCGGGATCACCCCCCAGAGCAACGGGAAGCCCTGGAGGCGATCCTTGCCGAAGTCGGCTTTGCCGGGGCTGGGCTTGCCCGCGAGCTTGAGGACGGCAGCCTAGAACTTATCGACGGCCACATGAGGGCCGAACTGGACCTCGACCAGGAGATGCCGGTCCTGATCCTCGACGTGACGGAGGAGGAGGCCAAGAAGATTCTGGCGACCCACGATCCGCTCGGGGCGATGTCAACCGACAACGTCGAGGCGAGGCGCCGGCTGCTGGAGGAGATCGACGCGGAGGAGGCCAGTCTCCGCAAGATGATCGCGGACATGCTGGCGGCGACGCCGGCCGACGATGAGGAGGGCGGGCGTGGCGGTAAGACGGACCTCGGCGGCCCGGTCGAGATGGAACTTCGGCCGCACGAGCACTACGACTACGTGATTGTGCTTGCCCGGAACACGCAGGAGTGGAACCGGCTTGTCGAACTGCTCGACCTGCAAACGATTAGGCGCCGCGGTCGCATCGGGGCGGCCCGGGGCCTGCCGGCCGAGAAGCTGATCGAACTGCTTGAGGGCGTGGCGAAACGGCAACAGGAAACGAAACCGAAGGCGGGGTCCAATGGAAACGCGGCGAATCGTCGTGCCAAGTCGAAAGCGCGCACGTAACATCCCCCGCATCCTGTCGATGCTGCCGAACGCGACGATCACCGTTGCGGAGTCGGAGGCATCGGACTATGCCGGCGTGGTGCCGAAGAAGCAACTGCTGTTGCATCCCGAATTGAAGGGCCTGGCCGCGATCCGTAATTGGCTCGGTCGCACCTTGCAAGAGGATTGCCTGGTCGAGATCGACGACGACCTGCGCGGCGTCATTCCCCAACTCGGAAAGGCCAAGCGAATCACGGACCCGGCCGTGATTGCCGAGTTGATCGAGAACGGCCACCGGGTGGCAGAAGACCTCGGCATCGGCGTGTTCTGCTGGAGCCGGACGGCCAACAACTTTCTGTCGGACCCGATCTTTCTGCCGATCCGGTTTGTCCAGCCCGTGAGCTGCTCGTTCGGGATGCGGGGTGCCGCTCGCAATCGGCTGTGGGATGAAACGATCCCCGGGCGGGCCGACCTCGACTTCACGATGAGGACGATGCTCGATGATCGGGTGCTGCTGGCCGACATGCGATTCTATTTCGACCATGGCCGGATATTCTCGGGCAAGGGCGGCGCCGTCGGCATCGTCAGCCGTGAAGGGTTCGAGGCTGGTACCAGGATTCTCTACGATCGCTGGGGCAAGTACATCGGCCGCAAGCGGCCCGGGTTTATGAGGGGGCAGGGGAACGTGGCCCCGATGTCCATTCGCGTTCAACGGCACAACCCCACGGCCAAGCAGGTAGACTGACCATGACAACGGCCATGAGAACCGCTCTCGTTATCCCCAGCAACCGGCCGGCCCTGTTGGCCGAGTTCCTCAAGGCTTGGGCGCCGGTCAAGGATTGGGATGAGACGATCATCGTGTTCGACGGGCCGGAGGCACCGCCGATCGAGGGCGCGGACGATTGCGACGTGTACGACTGGGGGGACATCGACAACGGGCTGAAGGATGATGCGTGGATCGTCTCGCGCAAAAATGCCGGGCTCCGCATCTTCGGATACCTCAAGGCCGCCGAGCACGGCGCCGAAGTTATTGCGACGATCGACGATGACTGTCGGCCGATCGCAGGTCAACAGGGGTTGATGGCCGGGCACCTTGCCAACTTCTTCACCACGCCGGCATGGGTTAGCTCGGATCGAAACCTGATCGCTCGCGGCGTGCCATATCGACACCAAGGCGCGATCAGCAAGGTGATGCTGAATGTCGGCCTGTGGCGATGCGTCGGCGACTACGATGCCCCGCGGTCGCTCGTGGAAGGGGCGGACCTGAATCATTTCGAGCCTGATCCGGTCACCCGGGTTGCGCCCCGCGGCCAGTTCGTGCCGATTTCGACGATGAGCCTGGCCTTCCGCATCGAGGCGTTGCCGCTAATGTACCTGCCGTTGATGGGCGAAGGTCAGCCGTACGACCGCTTCGACGACATTTGGGGTGGGGTCATTGCCAAGCGGGTATGCGATCACCTTGGCTGGTCAATTACGATCGGCCGGCCAATCGTCAACCACCAGCGGGCCAGCGACCCCTTCCGCAATCTCGTGAAAGAGGCGGCCGGCATCCAGCGCAACGAAACATTCTGGCAAGAGGTTGACGGGATCGATCTTCGGGAAACGTCGGCTGACGGGTGCATGTTGGAAATCGCCGCCGGCCTCGTGGACAACTCTGATCCTCACACCGCCAAACTTGGAAAGGCTATCGAGCGATGGGTTCACCACGCCACCAGTACATGATGTTGTCCCTGCCGAACTCCGGCACCGACTGGCTCTGCCGGATTCTCGCCAAGCATGGCCGCGGCGATGCGTTGCGGTATTACGACAAGGAGTTTTTCAATCCGATCTGCAACCTCAAGTATGCAACGGTCCTCGAAGGCCCGTTCGGCTGCGAGCTGGCTTCCTGCTTTGAGAACATCGGCGTTCGCTCGGAACTCCAGGCCCACGACCTTGAGGCCGCCTATCGGGCATCGTGGGAGATCGAGGGCAACAATTTCGACAAGGAGAACTTCTCGGCGTTGAAGGTGCCTTTCTTCGCCCAGCATTTCGACATCGTCTTTCTGTATCGGCCGGCGTCCAATGTCTTTCCCCCGAGCCGGTTGCGGGTGTGGGCGTGGTACGACGCGATCTATACGGCGATGGTTGCCAAGGGCGAGATCGAGGCTGACCAACTCGACCTTCAGGGGCGAGCGCTGACGGCCCATGCCGAGTGCTGGCGGGTCATGCGGGCCGCGGCATCGAAGATCGGCGCCCCGATCCTCGACTATGAAACCCTGTGCAAGGCGAGCACCGAATCGGCCGTCGCCTACCACTTGAATGTCGGGTGGATCGCCGAGGCGGTCGATGTGAAGGCCGCGGCCAGAGAAGTCTTCGCGT
>CAWGNG010000034.1:0-190668 GCA_963823895.1 uncultured Planctomycetaceae bacterium | reverse complement strand
AATATCGCAGCGGGCGGCACGTTGTACTTCAACCGCACCGCCGGTTATCTGGGCTACGCCAATCCGATCACCGGCTCGGGCATGGTGCAGATCAACCAAGGGCGCACAGTTTCAACGCGGGCACGGGGGCCAACACCGCGCTGTGCGGCTTCGCCGGCACGGTGAGCCTGTTGAGTGGCGAGGTGTGTCTGTACAGCGGCAACGCGCTGGGCAGCGGCCCGGTAAGTCTCGGCAATGGCGTCATCTACGACCTGCTCACCTCGAGCACCACGACGCTTGGCAATCCGTTCACCCTCAACGGCATTGGCGGGACGATGAACTCGGTCACCATGCCGGCGATCTACGGCGACGGCAGCGGCGCGGCCTACACGCTTTCCGGGCAGATCACACTGGCCGCCAGCAGCGACGTGGGCAATTCGGAAAACAACGCCCCGCTGATCCTCAGCGGCAAGATCACCGGCCCCGGCGGGCTGGTGATCGGCAAGCCGGGAACGGCGTCGGTCACACAGTACGGCGGCGTCACGCTTGCCGGCACGGCCAGCAACAATTACAGCGGCACGACGACGATCAACCGCGGCACGGTCTACTTGCAGAAGAGCGGCGGGGCCATCGCCATTCCCAGCAGTATCACGATCTCCCCCTCGGACACCAGCGCCCAGGGAGACACTTACCTGATTCTCAATGGGAGCAATCAGATTGCCTCCTCGGCCACGCTCACTTTCGCCCCCGTCCGCGCCATGAACGCCTATTTTGAGTTGCTGGGCAACCAGCAGACGTTGGCCGGCATCGTCGACAGCAGCGGCCGCGGGATCATCGAGAACGCCGAGCAGCAGAGCGGCATTAGCAGCAACGGCACGCTCACGATCAACAACACCGCCAACTGCACCTACGGCGGCTACATCCGCAACGGCGACTTCGCCGCCAACGCCGCGAGCACGGGTCTGCTGGCGTTGGTCAAGAGCGGTTCCGGCACGTTGACGCTTCTCGGCGGGAATTGCAGCGCCTACACCGGCGGCCTGACGGTCAACGCCGGCACGCTCGATTACAGCGGCGCGGGGGTATTGCCCGGCACGCCGACCGCCTATCCCAGCGGCCCGACTGGTCCGACCTCCCCGGCGACAATCACGCCTTGCCCGTACACGATCAACGGCGGCACGCTGAACATCGGCTGGCTCTCCGCCTCGATCGGACCGTTGCAGATCACCGGCGGCACGCTGACGGGCACGGGCACGCTGGTGAGCAATGCCGCCTACGACGTGCAGGCGGGGACCGTCAACGCGGTCCTCGGCGGCTCGGTCGGTCTGAACAAGACCACTGCCGGGGTGGCCACCGTGAGCGCCCCGATCTACATCGGAACGACGAACGTCTCGTCGGGGACGCTGAACCTCACGGGAGCCCTGCCCACCGGCAATTACGCGATCTCCGGCGGCACGCTGAACACCGCCGCGCTCTCCGCCTCGATCGGCGCCTTGCAGATCACCGGCGGCACGCTGACCGGCACGGGCACGTTGCTGAGCAACGCCGCCTACGACGTTCGCGGCGGCAGGGTCGATGTCGTCTTGTCCGGCGGTTCCCTCGGCTTGACCAAGTCGGGCCCGGCCACGGCATTGCTGACCGGCGCCAATTCCTACGGCGGCCGCACCACGGTCGCCGGCGGCACGCTGGAGTTGGG
Source organism: uncultured Planctomycetaceae bacterium (assembly GCA_963823895.1). Lineage (GTDB taxonomy): Bacteria > Planctomycetota > Planctomycetia > Pirellulales > Thermoguttaceae. The sequence continues at coordinate 188,996 of CAWGNG010000034.1, read as the reverse complement.
CTCGGCCGCGGAGAATTGCGTCTTGAACGTCGGCGGCGCCGACATTCAATCCGGCTCGCTGGTCTTCGATTACGCCGCCGGCGCGGATCCGATCGCGACGATCCAGAGCTTGCTGAAGGCAAGCTACGACGGCGGCCGTTGGGACGTCGGCCAGTTCCGCGATTCGACGGCGGCGGCGACGGGACTGACGTTGGGGTGCGTCGACAATACTGCGACGGACCAAGTGAAGGTGATGGCCACGTATCCGGGCGATTTCAACCTCGACGGCGTGGTGGACAGCCAGGACGAGGCGATTTGGGCGGCGAACGTTTTCACCGGCAGCAGTTGGCAGCAGGGCGACGCCAACTATGACGGTGCGGTCAACGGCCTGGATCGCGACTTGTGGTATTCGCACCTCGGCCTGCCGCCGCTCGCCGCCGCACTGCCCTCCGGCGGCGCCACCGCCGTCCCCGAGCCGGCCACTCTCGCCCTGTTGTCCGTCGCTCTCGTGCTCCTGTTGGCTTACGCCCGGAAGAAGCGCGCATAGTGTAATCCAGCGCCTCGGGAGGGCAGTCACCGTGCCCTCCCTTTGTTTCCCGCATCGGGGCGGCAGTACTACTCTGCCGCCCCAACGGGCATTGAGCCAGCTTCTCAACGAGTAGGGGCGGCGTTGTGCCTGGGAGCGCTCCAATAGCCGTGTCTTTAGGCGACGCTTAAAGAGCGGCACCGCAACCGGCCCAACAAGCGGCGTTCTCGCCTGTTCTCGACGGCAGGAATGTGTGCCCAGGACAAATGGGGCACTTTTGACAGAAATGTCCGCCCCACTGCCTGCCGTGCCAGGCGAGAATTTCTGCCCGCCGGCTACACGGATGAGTCATCTACCTTTGCACCGCCGCTACTGGGAAGTAGAATTGTCCAACGGCGTTGTTCTGAATAGGCCCTCTTCAGTGGGGATATTGACTTGTTACGGACTCACACGTGCGGCGAATTGCGTTTGGAACACGTCGGGCAGCAGGTTACGCTCTGCGGTTGGGTTGACACTTATCGCGACCACAGCGGCGTGTTGTTTATCGATCTCCGCGACCGCTACGGCAAGACGCAGGTGGTTTTTGCCCCGGAAGGGGGCGACGCAACGCTCCAGGCGGCAAAATCGCTGCGATCGGAGTTTGTGGCGCTGGTGCGGGGAAAGGTCGCTCCGCGGCCCGAGGGGACCGTCAATCCCAAGCTCAGTACCGGCCAGATCGAGCTTCGGGCGGCCCACCTCGAAATCCTCAACCGCAGTCTCACGCCGCCGTTCCAACCGACCGGGAAGGAACTGCCCGGCGAGGATCTTCGCCTGAAGTATCGCTACGTTGACCTGCGCCGGCCGGAAATGCAACGCACGATTCTGCTGCGAAACCGCATGATCAAAATCATGCGCGACTACTGCGACGCCCTGGGGTTCGTCGACGTCGAGACGCCGATGCTCGGCCGGAGCACGCCGGAGGGGGCCCGCGACTACTTGGTGCCGAGTCGGGTTCAGCCGGGGACGTTTTACGCCCTGCCGCAGTCGCCGCAGCTTTACAAGCAGATTCTGATGGTCGCCGGCTACGACCGCTACGTCCAGGTGGCCCGCTGCTTCCGCGACGAGGACTTGCGGGCGGATCGGCAGCCGGAGTTTACGCAGCTCGACCTGGAAATGTCGTTCATCACCGCCGACGACATCATGGGGGTGATCGAGGGTCTGACGGCGCGGCTGGCCAACGAGATCCTCGGCCTGGACGTGCCGCTGCCGCTGCCGCGGAAGACCTACGACGAGGCAATGGAGCGGTTCGGCCACGATGCCCCCGATCTTCGGTTCGGCATGGAACTCGTCGACATCACCGATCTGGCGAAGGAGTCGGAGTTCCAGGTGTTCCGCGGCGTTGCCGACGCTGGCGGCCGCGTGCGCGGCATCAACGCCAAAGGGGCCGCCGATCGCTACTCGCGCAAGGGCATCGACGAACTGACGGCTTTCGTCGTCGAGAATTTCGGCGCGAAGGGGCTGGCGTGGTTCAAGGTCGAGGGGGACGGCCGGCTGGCATCGCCGATCGCCAAGAACTTCAGCCCCGAACTGCTGGCCCGCATCGGCCAACGCATGGACGCCGCACCGGGCGACTTCCTGCTGCTTGCGGCCGACAAGTTCGAGGTGACCTGCAAGACGCTCTATGCCTTGCGGAAACGGCTGGGGGCGGAGTTGAAACTCTACGACCCGGCGACGATGAACTTCTCCTGGATCGTCGAGTTTCCGATGTTCGCGCTCGACATGGAAGAGAATTGCTGGACGGCGATGCACCATCCCTTTACGTCGCCGCGAGTGCAAGACCGCGAGTTGCTTAGCACCGATCCGCAGAAATGCCGGGCCCAGGCGTACGACCTGGTAATCAACGGTTATGAAGCGGGAGGCGGCACGATCCGTATCCACGATCAAAAGCTCCAGCAGGAGGTATTCCGCCTGCTGGGCATCGACGAGCCGACCGCACGTGAGCGATTCGGGTTTCTCTTGGACGCCTTACAGTTCGGCGCCCCGCCGCACGGCGGAATCGCGCTCGGCATCGACCGGCTGGTGATGCTCTTCGGCGGGCTGGACAACATCCGCGACGTGATCGCCTTTCCGAAGACCCAGCGGGCAACCGATCTGATGACCGGCGCGCCGGGCATGGTCGATGCGAAACAACTCCGTGAACTGGGCATCAAGACCGCCGCAGGAGAACTGAAATAGATGTCACCGGCCGCGGATGAAGCATCGGCTCTGAGCGGGCATCCCGGCGTGCTGCGGGTGGCGATGGCTCAGATCGCGCCAAAGCTGGGCGACGTGCCGCACAATCTCACCCTCCACGTCGAGCAGATCGAGGCTGCGCGGCGGCAGCACGCCGACCTGGTCGTTTTTCCGGAACTATCGCTGACGGGCTATTTCGTCCGCGACATGGTGCCCGATCTGGCGATCTCGCCGGCGGGGCCCGAGATTCGGCAATTGATCGACGCCGCCGGACCGATGTCGTTGGTTGTCGGGTTCATCGAAGAGTCGCCGCATCACCGCTTTCACAACGCCGCGCTCTGGGCCGAGGGCGGCCAGGTGATCCACGTCCATCGCAAGGTCTATCTGCCGACCTACGGGCTATTCGACGAGCAGCGGTATTTTGCCGCCGGAGAACGGCTGATGGCGTTCGACACGGCCCGCTTCGGCCGCGTTGGAATCCTGATCTGCGAGGACTTTTGGCACCTCTCGGCCGCCGCGATCATGCAGGCCGAAGAGGTCGATCTGCTGCTGTGCGTCGCCAACTCGCCAGCGCGGGGAGTGGATGGGCCCAAAGTCCGCACTGCGGAGACCTACGAGCAACTTGCGACCGCCTTCGCCCAGATGCTCGGCGCGGCCGTGGTGGTGGTGAACCGGGTGGGATTCGAGGATGGGCTCTGCTTCTGGGGTGGGAGCATGGCGGTCGGGCCCGACGGCCGCACGATCGCCCAGGCGGCGATGCTCGATCCGGCGCTGGCGTTGGCCGCATTCGACCCGGGCGAGCTGCGTCGGCAGCGGCTCATCAGCCCGCTTGCCCGCGACGAGCGGCTGCTGCTGACCATCGAGGAGTTCCATCGCATCAAGCGGCGGCGTTATGAACAATGAATTGAGCGAGAACCTGCTGAAGATCAACGCCGAACTGGTTGCGGAGATTCTCTGCCGCTTCATCGCCGCGGAAATTCACCGCGCGGGGTTCCAACGCGTCGTCGTGGGGCTCTCCGGCGGCATCGATTCCAGCGTGGTTACCTTTCTTTGCGCCCGCGCGCTTGGGCCGCAAAACGTGCTGGCCGTCACGATGCCCTACACAACGTCGAGCGAGGCCACGCGCCGCGACAGCCAGGCGGTGATCGAGCGGTTGGGCGTTGGCGCCGTCAACGTGCCGATCGCGGCCCAGATCGACGCCTATTTCTCGCAGTTTCCCGACGCCTCGCAACTTCGCCTGGCGAACAAGTGCGCCCGCGAGCGAATGACCGTGCTCTACGACCAGAGCGCGGCGTTTGGCGGGTTGGTGGCGGGTACAAGCAACAAGAGCGAATTGCTCTTAGGTTACGGGACACAGTTCGGCGACATGGCCTCGGCCATCAACCCGATCGGCGATCTCTACAAGACGCAACTCTACGATTTGGCGGCGCACCTGGGCGTGCCCGAACCGATCTTGGCGAAGGAGCCCACCGGCGACCTGTGGGTGGGGCAAACCGACGCGGGCGAGTTGGGCTTCTCCTACGCCGAGGTCGATCGGCTGTTGGTGCTGCTGGTCGATCGCCGCTGGCGTCGGGCGGAACTGCTGCAAGCCGGCTTCGCGGCCGAGTTCGTCGATCGTGTGACCACGATTATTCGCCGCAATCACTACAAGCGGCGGATGCCGGTGATCGCCAAGCTCTCGCACCGCACGATGGATCGCGACTTTCGCTACGCCAGAGATTGGGGGACTTGATGTTTCTCGTTCGATTTGCGGCGTGGGTGGTTTCGCTGCCGGTGTTGTGGGCGGGCCAGTTGGCCTCGCTGCTGAAACTGCCGCTGGCCGTGCCGTTGTTGCAGACGGCATGGTGGATCGGCGGCGACGGCTACGTCGCCAACGCGGCGCTGGCCAATCGTAAGCGGACTCAGCGCGTCGAGACGGTGCTTGCCACGGCCCTGGACTGGCTTGGTCGGCGGCCGCGACCGCAAATCGCCGCGTTCGCCGGGCTGCTGGCGGTCGGCCAGGGGAACGTCGACCTGGCCCGACAGTTGGTCGCCAGAGGCCGGCAGTTGGGCGACGATCCAAGGGGTTTGCTCGACCTGCTAGAGTTCGCCGTGGTAATGACGTGCGGCGACCAAGCCGCGATTGACGAATTGGTCGGCCGCTTTGCATCGCGCCGCGACCTGCCGCCCGAGGCTTCCGATCTGTTGCTATCGACGCAGCTTTCGATGGCCATGTGCCGCCGCGAATGGACGGAGGTTGAGCGACGAGCACGGCACCTGTGGAGCATCAAGAATCATCCGATCGCCGCGGCCGCGCTTTGGGCATTGGATTGGCGAGAGGGCCGGCATCGGGATCTTGCCGAAGCCCTGGCGAAGATCGGCGTTTCGCCAGCGGAGGCACTATCGCTTCAGGTCGACGCGTTCAGCGCCGTCGGCGCGGCCGCGGAAGCGGAACAGGCCCTGCTAGCCCTGGAGCAAATCGACCCGGCATTGGCCGACAGGGCGCGCAGATTCCGTCAGCAGCAGGAGGAGACCGCGTGAATTTGGCAACGGCGATAGTATTTTTGCCCGGGCTGGTCATCGGCCTGACGCTGCACGAGTGCGCGCATGCCTGGTCGGCAAGCCTGCTGGGTGACGATTTCTCGCGGCGGCAGGGGCGGGTGAGCTTGAACCCATTCCGGCACCTGACGCCGCTGGGTACGCTGGCGATCCTGTTCCTGCCCTTCGGCTGGGGACGGCCGGTGCCGGTCAATCTCTACAATTTCGCGCATCCACGCCGCGATTACCTGCTGACGAGTCTGGCCGGCCCCGCGGCCAATTTCCTCTTGGCGGCGATCTGTTTGTCGCTGATGCATTTCTTCATGCACCCATTCGATTATGAAGGATGGCGGCGGTTGGCGGTATTGTTGGCGTTCGCGCTTCTCCAGTGCGCCGTGCTGATCAACGTCATGCTCGCGACGTTGAATTTACTGCCGATCCCCCCGCTTGACGGCTCGAAGATATGGCCCTGCGTGCTGCCGAAAGCCAAGGCCGCGATTCAAGCGAAGAACGGCATGTTCTTCCTTGTCGTCTTGGTCGTTCTTTTTAGCACCCACACGCTCGATCCGCTGCTCAAAGGCGCACTGCATCAAGTCACGCGATTGATGCCTTCGTCCGACCTCGAATTGCTCTTGAAATACCGGCAGAACGGCCAACGAGCGATCAACGGCCAGCGGTGGGAAGAGGCGGAGGCGGCTTTCGGCCAAGCACTGGCCATCGACCCCCACGACGACCACGCGCTGAGCGGTCGGGCGATCGCCCGCTTGTGTCTGAAGAAACCTGCCCAAGCGCAAGCCGACATCGCGGCGGCGATCGCGATCAATCCCCTGCCGGCGTACTTGGAGATTCAAGAGCAAATCACGGCCGCCACGGGCAAGAAGCCGAGGCGCGGATGGCCATCCCGGTCAAGAGAGCCCGGCAAAGCGGTGAATCTTACTCTTCGCCAATGAACTGTCGGTCCTCGTCGCTCAGCGAGGTTGGCGGGATGCGAATAACGTCGCCGTTGGGCTTTTCCAACTTCACCTTGCCGTCTTCCATGCCCAGGAACTTGGCCTTGATATGATGCTTACCGCTGCGATCGGTCCAGGTGCGCATCGCCGAGCGGCCGGGACTGGCCGACGAGTTGTCGTCATCCGCGCCGCTGTCGTGCTTCTTCTTCGACGTGTCCGTCGACGCCGACGCCGTTTCGTTGGCGGTCTCTTCCAGCGTGGGGAATTCCTTGTCGTAGGTGTGGGTGAGTTCGACCCGCAGAAGTTCCCGTTCAGTGCGCATCTTCTCTGTGATTTCCTTCAACTCGAACAACTTGATCTCCATGATCTCCGAGATGTTGAGGTCGGACGGGTTGGCCATTTGCATGGCCAGTTCATGGTAGCTGTTGGCGGTGGTTTGGGCGAGTTCCGATTCACTGATCTTGATTTTCAGCACGTGCCTATCGGCGTTGAGCGTGTCAATCGCCCTCACCTTCGCGGCATATTCCTTATACGCGGCGGCCATCTCCTCTGAAATCTTCCCCTTCCTTTTCATTCGGCCGGTTAACCCCTGCATTGGTCGCGCGGGATTGCCTTGAGGGATCTTCTTGAACTTCTCCTCGCAGGCGGCAACTTTCGTATTCAGCGCATTTAAGGCCCTATTCATTTGCTTCCAGACATCAAGGGTTTTTCCGATGTCGCCGAGAATCGCCAAACCGTGATCCGAACGGGGCGGCGGCAGAGTCGACCATGCCCTGACGGCGGTCTTGTTGGCCGACTGCAACAATTTGTCGAGATGCGTGGTGGAAATGGAATAGTTCAACTGTTGCCCGCTATTGACGGAACCCTCGGGGGCGAAGTTCATCGTGTTGATTCCAACCGCCTCTCCCTTTTCATTAATCAGCGGGCCACCGCTGTTGCCGTGCGACATCGCAGCGGTGTGTTGAATCCAATTGGCGTCCAGAGTATAGTGCATCCCCTTCTCATACGCCCCCTTGCCCAAACGATCCATCAGGTCGGCGACTTCCTTTCCAGTTCGGACGCTGGATACCATTCCCGGAGCGATGACGTTCTGCTGACCGACGGGCGAACCGAACGTATAGACGGTGTCGCCTTGCTCGGGCAATTCCTTGGCGATGGGAACGGGAACGACCTTCTTTCCTTGGAGCTTGAAATGGACCAGGGCCAGGTCTCTCTCCGGCTGAATCTCGATATAGCCGTCCGCTTCGTGTGCATCCTTCATCTCGCGGTCCGTTGCCGGGAAGAAGATCGTGATCTTCTTGGCCCCGTCGACGACGTGAAAGTTTGTGGCGGCAATAGCGTTATCGCCATCGACGTAAACGACGAATCCGCTGCCAAGTGATTGCTCATGTCTGACTTGGACGACGGATTTATTGACCTTGGCCAGCATCGCCTTGCGTTCGGCGTCGTTGCCCCATGCGTTTGCCGCAAAGACCAGACTCAGACTTGCCGCCAAAGTTGCGGCCAACAATCGACTGGGAACCCGACTTGGACGAATCGTCATGACGACGCTCCTAAAGAAAAGAACAGAGCCTCCTTCGGCCGCGCAGAACGGTCACGAAGCGTGAGATTGCCGTTTGCCCGTCACGCGACCAACAAGCCGCCACACATAACCCGACATGCTGGCCATTATATACCGCCCTTGCCAGTTTCTGCAAGTGCCGCGGGCAATATGTGCCCCCCGGCATGGCTATCTCGCGCCGTGGCGGAGCGGGTGTGCCGAAGCCGGCGATCCGGACAAGAAACACCCGTCACCCCCGCTCAAACCCATCCATCAGTTAGCCCGGATCTACACCGAGGCGGATGCTCAAGGGGAAACAGATGTTATCCATTATCCCACAATACTTTAGGATCGCTGGCCTGCATTTCCGCGACAACGATTTGGCCACAGCGGCTTCGCCGCCGCCGCTACTCGACCTTATAAACGAGATCGTGTTCTCGGGCGTGCTCCTTCACCCGTAGCCCGATCGTTTGCCCCACCGCCGCTTCGGATACCGCCTGGTTGTCGACCTGCATCGAGTCGATCTTCTGCGTGAAGTCGCTGGTGTGGCCTTTGACATGGATCGTGTCGCCGACGCGGAGCACATTTTGAGTGACCTGGATCGCCGCCACGCCCGCCTTGCTGAAGTAATGCACGACCTTGCCGATTTCGACTTCTGCCATGAGAGAACCCTCCCTTGACTGGAGTATTGGTTTACCCGACGCGCTTGGGGATTATACCGTTCTTGTCGGTTCGACTCCAACGAATTTCCCTCCGAGCGGAGATCAGTTTGTCAAAATAGGCCTAATGGGTTTCGACAAACAATAGCGGTAATGTACCTGTAGGGAACGCCCTCCGTGGCGTTCTGGGCAGCGGAACGGGACGGAGAAATGTGCCCGGAATTCGGGCTGCCCTGCATTTCTCATCGTAGGGAGAAATGCGCGACACTGTGCCCGGTGGGGCAGACATTCTTGTCTGCCAGATGTGCCGCCCCTTCTCGCGGCAGACAGGAATGTCTGACCCACCGCGGTGAGAACTTCGGGGTGTCGGCGACGGGAGTCGCCTCCTACAACGGGGAATTGATCGGCCCTGCCCTAGGAGAGCTTGCTTCCGGGACTGGCGAACCGCTCGGCCGTCTTGCGGGAGATGCGGCCCTCCTTCAATAGCCGCTTGATCGATTCGTCGAGCGTGCGCATGCCCTCGGCGCGGCTGGTGAGAATGACGGTGTCGATCGATTCGATCTTGCCGAAGCGGATCGCCGCGGCGACAGCCGGATTGTTGAACAAGATTTCGAGCGCCAACACCCGCTTTTCCTCCTTGCGTACGTTAGGCAGCAGATGCTGGCTGACCACGGCGCGTAGGCTCATGGCAAGCTGCGAGCGAACCTCCTGCTGCACGCTTTGCGGGAAGAGGTCGGCATAGCGGGAGATGGCCCCCTTGGCGTCGCGGGTATGCAGAGTCGAGAGGACGAGGTGGCCCGTCTCGGCAGCGCTCAGCGCCATCTGCGCGGTGTCCCGATCGCGAATCTCGCCGGCCAGGATCACGTCGGGGTCCTGCCGCAAGGCATATTTCAGGCCGTCGGCGAAGGTGTGGACGTCGCGGCCGACCTCGCGCTGCGTGACCAGCGAGACCGGCGTCTTGGGAAAGAGGTATTCGACCGGCTCCTCGACGGTGATGATCCGATAGCCCCCCTCCTGGTTCAACTGGTTGATGAGCATCGCCAAGGTGGTCGACTTGCCCGAGCCGACCACGCCGCAGATCAGCACCAGTCCGTTTCGGTAGTGGGCGAGTTGTCGGGCAAGATCCTCGGGAAACCCCGCCCACTGGAAGTCCGGGATGACCGCGGGGATGAGGCGAAAACACGCGCCCATCTGTTCGCCGCTGAGAAAGTAGTTGACGCGGAATCGCTCCGCCCGGCCGCCAATCGCGAGTTCCAACGAGAAATCGACGTTGTGGGCGGCGCGAAAGCGGCCCAGCGCGTACGCCGGGCAAAGCCGCGCCAGCAGATCGCGGACTCTGTTGGCGTCGAGCAGCCCCGCGTCCAACTGCCGCAGTTGGCCGTGAACCCGCAACGTCGGCGGATAGCCCGGCACTAGGTGAAGGTCGGAAGCCTCGGCCTCGACGGCCAATGCCAGCCAGTTGCGAATTTCCTCGGGACACGCCTCATCGATTGGGTTTGCGATTGCCATCCGACCGCCTCTGCTCGCGTGTTGCTAACCGGCGTCGATTATATCGCATCGTTCGATGGCCGCCAACGGCCGGTGATTTTCGGGGAGAGGTGATATATGTATGACTACTATTGAAGCGCTCCCGCCGCCGATTTAGAATCACCCTTATAGACGGTGCTCATCTTGCCTGTTGTTGCACGGGGGCGCAGCATGTCGGGCCGTAGGCGAAAGCAGAAACGGTTGTCCGCCTCAAATCCGCGGAGCGAAGCGCCGCGGAGGACGGGAGATTCCGCGCGGCCGCGGCGCCCGCTCAGCCGACGGCGCAAATGGCTATACCGCCTGGCGGTTGCGGTCGTCGCGCCGGTGCTCTTCTTCCTCTTGTTGGAAGTCGGGTTGCGGCTGGGAGGCTACGGCTACCCGACGGCCTTCCTCATCGGCCCGGACGCCGGTGGGGCTTATCGGAGCAACCCGCAGTTTGCCTGGCGATTCTTCCCCCGCGCTCGCCCGCACGCCGGTTCCGTGTCTGCTTTCGGCCAAACCCGCCGGCGCAGTCCGCATTTTTGTTCTGGGGGGTTCGGCGGCGCAGGGAATACCCGAGCCAGCCTTCAGCGTTGGGCGGATTCTCGAGGTCTTGTTGCGCACACGTTACCCGGACGTGAAATTCGAGGTGGTCAACGCGGCGATGACGGCGATCAACTCGCACGTGGCGGTGGAGATCGCCCGCGACTGCGCCGCCCATCAGCCTGACCTCTTTATTGTCTACATGGGCAACAACGAAGTGATCGGCCCCTATGGGCCGGGCACCGTCTTCCAGCAGTGGTCGCCGAGCCGCAGGCTCATTCGCGCCAATCTCTGGCTGAAATCGACGCGCGTTGGGCAGTTGCTCGGCGACGCGATGGGTTGGTTCCGTTCCAGTAAAGGTTCTCCGACCACGTGGCAAGGCCTGGAGATGTTTACCGGCAACGAAATCGCGGCCGACGACCCGCGGCTGCCGCCCGTTTACGAGAACTTCCGGCAGAATCTCGTCGATATCTGTAACGTCGCTCGCCGCGCCGGGGCGGGAGTGGTCCTTTCGACTGTGGCGGTGAACCTGAGGGATTGCCCGCCGCTTGCTTCAAAGCATCGCTCCGACCTATCGGCGGACGACTTGACGAAATGGAAGACGCTGTATCAGGATGGGATCGAACTAGAGAAGCAGGGAAAACGGCAGGAAGCGATCGCCAAGTACGAGGCGGCGGCGAAGATCGACGACCGTTTCGCGGAACTACCATTCCGCCAGGGGCGATGTCTCGCCGCGCTGGGCCGGTCGGCGGAGGCCGCCCAACAGTATTCGCTGGCGCGGGACGTGGACGCATTGCGGTTCCGCGCCCATTCCCGCATCAATGCGATCGTCCGCGAAGTCGCCGCCGAGCAAAAGGACGCCGGCGTCCGTTTGGCCGATGCGGAACGATCGTTGGCAAAAAGCGATTTGGCGGCAGGCGGCATACCTGGGGACGGCTTGTTCTACGAGCATGTTCATTTCACCTTCGACGGCAACTATCTGCTGGCGCGGGCTTTTTTGGAAGAGGTCGAGGCGGCCCTGCCCCAGTTGGCCTCCGCCGCCAAACAAGAGCCTCCCCTGTCGAGAGACCAGTGCGCGGAGCTCCTGGCGCTGACTCCCTGGGATGAATACCGGATTGCCAAGGTCATGGGGGACATGACCTCCCGCCCGCCGTTCACCAACCAGTTGGATCATGCCGTCCGCGACGCTTCAGTGCAAAAGAGCATCGCTCGGCTCGCGGTCTCGCCGCAAGCCATGCAGGCGGCTTGCGAAACGTACAAGGCGGCCATCGAGAAAACGCCGGACGATTGTTATCTGCGCGACAACCTCGCAAAGCTGGAATTGGAGCGCGGGCAACCTGCGGCAGCGCTGGAACAACTGCGGATTGTCCAGACAAAGTGGGCCGGTGACGCCCTGGTGTATAACGATCTCGGCGCCGCCGCGGAAGGTTGCGGGCAGATCGATCTGGCCATCGATTACTACCGAAAGGCGATCGAGCTGGATGGCGGATTCGCCATGGCCCACAACAATCTCGGCGCTATGCTGAAAAGACGTGGACAGCTCGAAGAGGCCATTGCCGAATACCGCAAGGCGCTGGAGTGTGACCCCTATCAGATCATGGCACGCAATAATCTCGGCGACATCTTGGCCAATCGCGGCCAGTTCGACGAAGCCGTCGCCGAATACCGCAAGGCCCTGGAGATCGACCCGGGCTGCATGGCGGTCCACTACAATCTCGCGAACACGCTGAAGAACCGGGGGCGCGTCGACGAGGCCGTCGCCGAATACCGCAAGGCGCTGAAGATCGACCCGGGCTGCCTGGCGGCTCACTATAATCTCGCCAACACGCTGAAGAACCAGGGAAACGCCGATGAGGCCGCCATCGAGTACGAGAAGGTCCTGGAAATCGATCCGACGTCGGCGCCGGCCCACAACGGTCTCGGGCTCATTTTGGGCAGCCGGCGGCGATTCGACGATGCCGCGGCCCATTTCAAGAGGGCGCTGGAGCTGAAGCCCGATTACGCCGAAGCCCGCGCAAACCTGCAAAAGGCCGTGGAAATGCGCGAGCGGGCATCAAGAGGGCAATAACGTCCGTTGCAACAGCCCGCTCGCTAAAGTAGAATTGGTGGCGTGGGGCGATACTCATCTTGCCTCTTGTTGCACGGGGGTGCAGCATGTCGGCCAGAAGGCGAAAGCCGAGATTGTCGGGCGGCTCGATTCCGCGGGCCAACGCGCCGCGAAAGAAGGGAGATTCCGCGCCGCCGCGGCCCCCGCTCAGCCGGCGGCGGAAGTGGCTGTTTCGTCTGGCGGTCGTAACTCTCCTGCCGGTGCTCCTTTTCAGCCTGCTGGAAGTTGGCCTGCGGCTGGGCGGCTACGGCTATCCGACGACATTCTTAGTCGGTCCCGACGCGCGGGGAATCTACACCAGCAATCCGCAGTTTGCGCGGCGGTTCTTTCCGGCCGCGCTTGCCCGCAAACCGGAGCCCTGTTTTCTTTCCAGCAAGTCGGCCGACACGGTCCGCATCTTCATTTTCGGCGGTTCCGCGGCACAAGGCGTGCCCGATCCGTCCTTCGGCGTTGCCCGAATCCTCGAGGCCATGTTGCGCGAACGCCATCGGGACTTGAAGTTCGAGGTGGTCAACGCGGCGATGACGGCGGTCAATTCACACGTGGCGCGGGAGATTGCCCGCGACTGCGCCGCCCATCAGCCAGACCTCTTTATCGTTTACATGGGAAACAACGAGGTGGTGGGGCCGTACGGTCCCGGCACCGTATTCCAGCAGTGGTCGCCGAACCGGATGCTCATTCGGGCCAATCTCTGGCTAAAGACAACGCGCGTTCGGGCAATTGCTCGTCGACACGACGGCTTGGCTCGGTTCCGGCAAGGGGTCTCCCGCGGTATGGCAGGGGATGGAGATGTTCACGAACAATCGCGTGGCGGCCGACGACCCCCGGCTTGAGACCGTCTACGACAACTTCCGCGAGAACTTGACGGACATCTGTAGCCGCGCTCGCCGCGCGGGGGCCGGCGTGGTCCTTTCAACCGTGGCCGTGAATCTGAAGGATTGCCCGCCGTTTGCATCGCAGCACCGATCCAACTTGTCGCCCGACGAGTCGGCAAAATGGGACGCGCTCTATCAGAACGGCATCGCGCTGGAGAACAGAGCAAAGCGGCTGGAAGCGATCGCCAAGTACGAGCAGGCGGCGCGGATTGACGATCGTTTTGCCGAACTGCGGTATCGGCTCGGCCGATGTCTCGCGGGATTGGACCGCTACAAAGAGGCGAGCGAGCAATTCGCAGCGGCTCGTGACTTGGACGCGCTGCGATTCCGCGCCGACTCCCGCATCAACGCGACAATCCGCGAAGTGGCGGCCGAGCAACAGGCTGCCGGCGTGCGCTTGGCAGACGCGGAACAACTCGTGGCCCGCAGCGAGTTGGCCGTCGGAGGCATTCCGGGCGAGGGCCTGTTTTACGAGCACGTTCATTTTACCTTCGAAGGGAACTGTCTCTTGGCCGGCGGACTGCTCGGCGAGGTCGAGGCCGCTCTGCCGCAATTGGCCGCTTCGGGCAAGCAGGAGCCCGTCCCCTCACGAGAGCGATGCGCCGAACTGCTGGTGCTGACCCCTTGGGACGAATACGAGATGGCCGACGCGATGAAGAACATGACGTCGCGGCCGCCGTTCACCGCTCAACTGGATCATGCCGCGCGTCAGGCCCTGCTGGAGCAGCAGGTGGCCGACCTCGGGCGGTCTGTACACACGCCGCATGTCCTTGAGGCGGCGCAAGCGGCTTACGAGGCGGCGATCGAGAAGAACCCGGACGATTGGTGCCTTCACTACCGCTTGGGGAAGTTCGCGACGGCCTGCGGCCAATACAAACTGGCCGCCGAGCAACTGCGGATCGTGTGGAAGAAAATGCCCTGGGAACCTTCCATCTGCAACTCGCTGGGCGAGGCGGTGCGCGGTTGCGGACAACTCGACGAAGCAATCACTCTGTTTCGCCGAGCGGTGCAACTCGACCCCGGCCTCGCTCTTGGACACAACAATCTCGGCGTCTCGCTCGCCGATCGCGGACAGTTCGACGAAGCGATCGCCGAATACCGCCAGGCCCTGGAAATCGATCCCGCTTATGCGATGGCCCATTACAATCTTGCCGCCGCGCTGAGCGGCTGCCAGCGAATCGACGAAGCTATTGATCGATACCAACAGGCGCTGAAAATCGACCCAACGCTTCTGCTTGCTCACGTCAACATCGCCAATCTTCTCAGCCAGCAGGGGCGGCGCGACGAGGCAATCGCCCATCTGCGGAAGGCCCTGGAAATCAATCCAAGGTCGATATCGGCCCACAACAATCTTGGCAATGCCCTGCGCGACCAAGGGCGGTTGGATGAAGCGATTGCGGAATTGCAGAGGGCCCTGGAGATCGACCCACGGTGTCTGCAAGTTCACTACAATCTCGCCATCACCTTGAATGATCGCGGACGGACCGACGAAGCGATCGAGCATTACCAGACAATTCTGAGAATCGATCCTCGTTCGGTGGTCGCCTACAGCGGCCTCGGAGAGATCCTCCGCAAGCGAGGACAACTCAATGAGGCGATTGCCCATTTTCAGAAGGCCCTGGCGTCGCGCCCAACTCTCCGCAAGCTCGCACCGGACTCGAAAAAGCCCTGAGGGCTCGCCAGCAGCAAGCAGCCAAGCAATAGACCGCGTTTCGCATCGAGGTGGGGCAGACATCATTGAGGTGGGGCAGAGAGCATCAAAGTGGGGCAGAGAGCATCAAAGTGGGGCAGAGAGCATCAAAGTGGGGCAGACATTCCTGTCTGCCGCAAGAAAGGGCGACACATCCGGCACACAGGAATGTCTGCCCCGCCGCACAAAGTGTTGTGCCAGAGCATCGGGCTGCGCAGCGCCTCATCTGCAAAGCAACGGCACACTGCTGAATCACGTGCGATCTAAAACAGCGTGTAAATGAACGGGGCCACGCCGCTGCCGCTAACCAACACCAATAGCCCGAGGATCAACAACGAAACGACGATCGGGATCATCCACCACTTCTTGTTGTGCAGCACGAAGTCGATGAACTCCGAAAGGATGCCCGGCGCCGTCTGATCGGCCTGCCGCTGAAAGTCATTCTTCGGCCCGTTCTGGCGGGCGCGCACCGCCCCTTTGCGCTCCATCAGTAGTTCCTTTCTCAAGTCGCAACGACAAGAACTAGAACTGCTTGAAGTACCGCTCGGTGCCTTCCTCTGTTTCGTGCGGCGTCCAATAAGTCTCGACGCCGCGCTCAAAACGCCGCCCCATCGGATCGTTGCTGCTGAATCGCCGGAAAAGTCCGATGGGAGTCAACACCCCATAATATACCAGAGCCAAGACAACATGGGAAGCCCCCCAACCGATCGGAAAGGTCGCATAAGACATTCCCAGGAAAACGACCCGCAGAAAGCCGGGAAAGACGTAGCCGACCGCCGGAACCGCGACTCCGATCGTCCAGAGCGCCGCCGCCTCGGCCAGCGAGCCGGTTTTCCACCATGAAATGCCGCCCAGAAGGCAAAAAAACACTAGCCACGTCAGGCCGAAGACCGTCAATTGCCGGCGGCTCGGGTTGCGTTCGATGTGGGTCAGCAAGGAGAGCCCTCCTACGGACTAATCGGGAGCAAATCGCGTCAAATAGTCGCCGATCCGGTGTTCTGCGGTGTTCGGCTGCTCTTCCTTCATCAAAACGAACTGCTCCAATACGAGCACGTCCATGTTCGTGGCCAGGAAACAGCGGTACGCGTCCTCGGGACCGCAGACGATCGGCTCGCCGCGGACGTTGAAACTGGTGTTGATCATCACCGGACATCCGGTCTTCGCCTCGAACGCCCGCAGCAGCCGATAGAGCCTGCCATGCCGCTCTGGGTCAACCGTCTGAAGGCGGGCGGAGTAATCGACGTGCGTGACGGCCGGGATCGTGCTGCGGGTCGCCTTGAGTTTCTCCAAGCCGCGGAGCGACTCGCAGGCAGCCGCGATCCGCTGCCGCTGGGCCACCGGCGCGACCAGCAGCATGTAGGGGCTCTCCTGGCCGGGCGGCAAGTCGAAAAACTCGCTCGCCCGCTCACGGAGCACGACGGGGGCGAACGGGCGAAACGACTCGCGGAACTTGATCTTCACGTTCATCAGCGTCTGCATCTCGGAACTGCGGGCGTCGCCGAGAATGCTCCGCCCTCCCAACGCCCGCGGCCCGAATTCCATCCGACCCTGAACCCAGCCGACCACCTTCTGCGCGGCGATCAGATCGGCCACGTGATCGCATAGTTCCTCGTCGCTTTGCAAACGCCGATACTTGGCGCCGAGGCGGTCCAACGAGTTGCGAATCTCTTCGTCGCTGAACTGCGGTCCCAGCATCGAGCCCTGTTGCGAGTCGCCGCGGCCGGGCGTGCGCGGGTTGTCCAGCAGTTGGTGCCAGATGAACAACGCCGTGCCCAGTGCGCCGCCGGCGTCGCCGGCCACCGGTTGAATCCAGATCTGTTCAAAGGGGCCTTCGCGCAGGATTCGCCCGTTGCCGACGCAGTTCAGGGCAACGCCGCCGGCCAGGCAGAGGTTTTTCATGCCCGTCCGCGCGTGCAAGTGCCGCGCGGCGCGGAGCATGACCTCCTCGGTCACCTGCTGGATCGAGGCGGCCATGTCCATTTCCCGTTGCGTCAACGGCCCTTCAGCGCGTTGCGGCGGCCCGCCGAACAGCCGCGCGAACTTCGGCGAAGTCATCACCAATCCCTGGCAGTAGTGGAAGTACGACATGTCCATGCGGAACGAGCCGTCCGCTTTCAGGTCGATCATCTTTTGGCGGATCAGATCGGCGTAGACCGGCTCGCCGTATGGCGCCAAGCCCATCAGCTTGTACTCGCCCGAGTTGACGCGGAATCCGCAGAAATAGGTGAAGGCGGAGTAGAGCAAACCGAGCGAATGGGGAAAGCGGAGTTCGGAAAAGATCGTGAGGCGATTGCCGCGTCCTTGGCCCAGGCTGGCCGTGGCCCACTCGCCGACGCCGTCGAGCGTCAGGATGGCTGCCTCGTCGAACGGCGAGGGGAAGAAGGCGCTGGCGGCGTGCGATTCGTGATGCTCGGTATAAATGATGCGGCGGCGGTGTCGGCCCCCCAGTCCCTTGCGAATCTCCCGCGGCAGGTGCAGTTTTTGCCCAAGCCAGACGGGCATGGCCAGACAAAACGAACGGAAGCCCGCCGGGGCAAAAGCCAAATACGTCTCCAACAGCCGCTCGAACTTTAAGAACGGCTTGTCGTAAAAGCCCACGTAATCGAGCTGTTCCGCGTCGACCCCCGCCGCCTTGAGACAATACTGGATCGCATGCACGGGAAACTGGCTGTCATGCTTGATCCGCGTAAAGCGTTCTTCCTGGGCAGCCGCAACGATGCGGCCGTCGATGACAAGCGCGGCAGCCGAGTCGTGATAGAATGCCGAAATCCCCAAAATTGCCGTCATTCTATCCAGTGTAACTTCGCGGCCGGGAGAAAGAAAGACAAATAGCCGTTAAGGAAATGTCCCACTGTGATCCCGCCGTGCTTCTCCTCACGGCGCGGCCGCCTTCCGGTTCGCTCGCCCGCCTTTCCTTGGTTGAACCGGCGGGCCCGCAACACTGGTCGTTGGCTGGTGTTCGGCGAATTCGTCGTTGTCCTGCACCTCTTTTTTCAGTCGATACAGCTCCACCTTGAGCTTTGCCACCAGGTCGGCGTAGGCCGGATCGCCGGCCAGGTTGTGCAACTCGTCCGGATCGTGGATCAAGTCGTAACACTCCCATTGGTCCTTCTTCCAGAAGTAGATCAGCTTGTGCGTCTCGGTGCGGACGCCGTAATGGGCCCGCGTGTTGTGGTCGCCCGGGTCGTGGTAGTAGCGGTAGTACCAACTCGTGCGCCAGTCGGCGGGCCGCTCGCCCTTGAGCAACGGCAGAAAGCTGCGGCCTTGCATGTCGGCGGGCACGCTCAGCCCGGCAATCTCCAGCAACGTCGGCGCGAAATCGACGTTCAGGGCCATCGCCGCTTGTGTGGCGCCGGGCTTGATGACGCCCGGCCAGCGGATCAGGAACGGCATACGGATCGACTGCTCGTACATGAACCGCTTGTCGAACCAGCCGTGGTCGCCGAGAAAGAACCCCTGGTCGCTGGTGTAGATCACCACCGTGTTCTTGCTCAGCCCTTCCTTGTCGAGGAAATCCAGCAGCCGCCCGACGTTGTCGTCGATCGAGGCGACGCAGCGCAGGTAGTCCTTGATGAACCGCTGATACTTCCATCTCAGCAGATCGTCGCCGCGCAAGCCCGGCGGCGGAACGGCCTTCAAGTCGCGGCGGTTCAGGTCCCTGCCGACGCGCATCGTCGCCTCGTGGGCGGCGTCGCTTCGCGTCGCGTAATCGTCGCGGAGGGTTCTCGGTTCCGGAATGTCCCCCTCATCGTACAGCGTGAAGTGCTTGTCGTCCGGATCCCACGGACGGTGCGGCGCCTTGTGGTGGCACATGAGGAAGAACGGCTTGTCCTTGGGCCGATTCTTGAGGAAGTCGATCGAGAGATCGGTGATGATGTCGGTCACGTAGCCTTCGATCCGCCGGCGGCCCGGCCCTTCGGTAGCACGGCCATCTTGGCCGTGAGGTACGAGCCAGATACCCGTGCTACTTCGCGGTTCGAGGAAGTCCGGGTTGTGATAGACGCCTTGGCCCGGCAGGATCGTCCAGCGGTCGAAGCCGGTCGGGTCGCTGCCGAGGTGCCACTTGCCGATCATGCCGGTATAGTAGCCCGCCGCGTGCAGGTACTTGGCCAGCGTCGGCTGCGAGCCGTCGAAGCGGTTGAACACCGGCACGCCGTTCTTGTGGCTGTACTTGCCCGTCAGAATGCAGGCCCGGCTGGGCGTGCAGATCGAGTTGACGCAGAAGCAGGCGTCCAGTCGCATGCCCTCCTGGGCGAGGCGGTCGAGGTTCGGCGTCTTGTTGATCCGGCCGCTATACGCACTGATCGCGTGCGCCGCATGGTCGTCAGCCATGATGTAGAGGATGTTGGGCCGCGACGGGACATCGGCGGCACGTAGGCCGGCCAGCGGCGCCAGCAGCAGTGCGGCGAAGGCTACAAGGCGGCGGGTCATAGTCATGATCTCCTCTGGGCGTCGACAGGGAAAAAGGGGACGGGTCCAATTTGCCGGAACGGCCCGCAGGGTGCTTCGCACAAATTGGACCTGTCCCTTTATCCCCAGCAAGTCCATTTAGCTACGTCCCCATTGCGACTCCCGTCCCCGTTTCGACTCCACCAGTTGCGTCCGCTTTAGCGTCCATCGTCTCCCTTTTTCGAGCCCCCAGACGTTTCCTTGATTTCGTCATAGCAACGCTCAAGGTACTTCCAGTGCTCTCCCCTCTTACGGAGTTCGTCACGCAGCAGCGGATCCTCTCCTGGCGTTTGCCGCGTTGCCAGATACCACTGGTACGGATCGGTCGCAAAGTGGTTCTCTTTCGCCCAAGGCAGGAAAACATGAATGTAGAACGACCGGGTTTTCTCCGCCGCGCTGGATTCGATCTCAGTCATCTTCGTGGCAAATTGCTCCCTTGTTAGCCGGCCCGCAGCCGCTTCCCGCTCAACTGACTGGAACTGGTCCGTGCCAGTGACATTGTAGAGTTCAAACACAGCTTGGCACCACGTCCTCTCGAAAGGTTTCGGTTTGCCCTTCTTGGGGCCATCGTAATATGTGCCGCGCACCCGAATAACCCCTGACTTACCATCGATTTGGCCGCGGCTCTCGGCGTCCGTGGACGGAGTAGATGCATCCCAGACGATTTGGGCACGCAGATCCTCGCCGGCAAATTTGCGTGCTGCCCATTCGTACAATACCTTGGCCTTGTCCCCGTGCTCTGCCATCATCGGTCGATCGTGGAGCATCCGACGCACTTGTCGCTCGCCCCATTGTCGCGCTGCGTTATCAAGCGACATCTTTGGCCATGCCTCGAACTTTGCTGCCGAGTCTTTCGGGTTGAGTCGGAGAACCGTCTCAAGATCAGCGATACCACGATCATAGTTTCCACGGCGAATTTGTGCCACCGCGCGAGCTTCATAGCAATAGATGCATCTGTCATCGAGCTTAATCGTTGCGTCGAAGTCAGCAATAGCCTTGTCCCAAGCAACGTTTTCTGCGTAGGTCCAACTGCTGGTTCCGCGCGCGCTGAGAGACTTCGGGTCCAGATGAAGGGCCTCCATGAGATCTGTAATGGTCCTATCGGTCGGGCCTTTCCTTGGAGAGGCGGTTTCCCGTCCGGGGCGTGCTTCGCTGGCCGATGGGTGAGGCCCTATCGCCCCGCTATAATCGCCTATGGCTTTATCAGAATTGCCTTCTCGCATCTTAGCCAAACTCTGGCTGCAATGCACATAAGCCATTCCTCGACGCTGGTAGGCGGAGGCATTCCGCGGGTCCAGACGGATCGCCTCAGTAAAATCGGCGATCGCCTTGGCGAGGTCGCCCTTTTCCGTGTATACGTCGCCACGGGTGTCATAAACTGCCGAAAGCCCCGGATTCAGGCGAATCACCCTGTTACAATCAGCAAGTGCCTTGTCAAACTCACCTTTCTCCCCAAACGCAAGAGCGCGGTTGTTCCATGCTGCCAGTGACTTCGGATCGAGGCGCAGCGCTTCACTGAGGTCCGCAATCGCCTTGTCGAAGTCACCCTTCTTCAGGTAGCTGATGCCGCGATACGAATATGCCACCAATGACTTCGGATCGAGGCGCAGCGCTTCGCTGAGGTCCGCAATCGCCTTGTCAAGGTCACCTTTTTTTGCGTAGCTAACGCCGCGATTCGAATATGCCCCCGCCACCTTCGGACCGAGGCGCAGGGCTTCGCTGAAGTCCGCAATCGCCTTGTCAAGGTCACCTTTTTTTGAGTAGCTAATGGCGCGATACGAATATGCCGACAATGACTTCGGATCGAGGCGCAGCGCTTCGGTGAAGTCCGCAATCGCCTTGTCGAAGTCACCCTTCTTTAGGTAGCTGATGCCGCGATACGAATATGCCTCCAACGACTTCGGATCGAGGCGCAACGCTTCGCTGAGGTCCGCAATCGCCTTGTCAAGGTCACCTTTTTTTGAGTAGCTAATGCCGCGATACGAATATGCGGTCCCCAGCTTTGGATTAAGGCGAACTGCCTCCGTGCAGTCTGCAATGGCCTCGCTGAAGCGTCCCTGGCTTACATAGGCGTGGCTTCGTTGCAAGTATGCGTTCACGGATTTCGGGTCCAGATGTATCGCTTCGCTGAAGTCCGCCAGGGCTTTGTCAGTGTCCCCCTTTCCTACATATGCGATTCCTCGTCCATCAAATGCCTCGGTAAGTCCTGGCTTGAGCCGAATGGCGTCGGTGTAATCGGCGATGGCCTTATCGAAAGCGCGCATGTACACGTAGACGCTTCCCCGGTTGCAGTAGACGGTGGCGGACTTTGGATCAAGCCGACGAATAGCCTCCGAGTAGTCGGAGACTGCGCTGTCATACCTCTCCTTCCTTTGGTAGGCAGCACCTCGGGCCCAGTAGGCTTCGGCCAGATTGGGGTCGAGCCGGATGTCCTCCGTAAAGTCGGAAATGGCCCTGTCCATGTCACCCTTCGTCCGGTACTCGCTGCCACGTCTGTAGTATGCCCTTGCGTTTTTGGGGTTGCTCTGAATCAACTCCGTCCAGGCGGCGATGTGAGCGTCAATATCACTAATCTCGCCTGCCCTCTTCGGCTCGTCGCCTCTAGACGGGCACACTGCCAACAGACCGATCACACTGGCCACGACCGACCATAACTTAAACAGTCTCATGATTATTCTCCCATCGAAGCGATCACGTGCAATGATACCCTTTGCCTGTCTTGCCCGCGTTTTACGCCTGTGCCCCTCCCGCCCCGATATGCCATCACCTCTTCCAGCCGGCCAAGGTCACTGAGACCGGTGGATTGGCTCCAATTCCCTCAATCCCGCCAAGTTGCCGGCCAATGACCTCCTCGGCCTCTTCGAGCGTAAGACCCTTCACCAACACATTTCCATAATCGCCGCCAAACTGGACGTTTCCTCGGCCATCCACGAGATATTCTCCTGCGATGGGGCGTCCGACAAAGGTGCTGCCGCCAACGTCAATTCTCAGCAGGTCATTGCGACGAATGCGGTAAGGGAATCTCGGCACTTCTCCGCGCCATTTCGAAGCGTGGCCCGCTGCAAGGACTTTTACGTCATACGCCGTCAGCGTCGCCGTCAGCGGATCCTGAGGCAGGACCCCCAAGGGCTGCAACGAATCGTCGCGCTCCCGCCGGGCAAGCGGAGACTTTTGCGACAAGTGCTTCTTGATGGCGGCCTCGGCCTCTTGCGGCGTCAATCGTGCCACCTTGACTCTTCCATAAGATGCGCCCAAGGATATGCGTCCGCTGGGCTCAACCAGCACACGTTTCCGAATGGGCTCATCCCAGAGCGCGCCTCTGACCGAGACCGTCAGTACATCGAGGGGCTCGATCCGCTGCCTCGTCGCCGCAAGGTCGGAATTTTCAGGCGATCCCGCTTTGGGGCTTGAAGAGTAATCTCCAGCGCTGGTTGGCGTCCTCTGGTCTGCTGGTGCTGCCTCCTCTAGAACATCTCCATTCGCTCGGTCCGACTCATGGTCCAGTGAATGCAAATTCCAAATGCAACACTCCAAATTCGACGTTTTCTGGGTAACGGCCTCGGAAAACTCGACAATTTGGGACGTTTGGCCAGCCTGCAGGTCAAAACGCTCGGGAAAAGGCCGTTGCAGTTGCGATATGAACGCACAGGTCTTTACCCAGGCGGTGAGATCATCGTAGGCATTGCTCCAGTACAGCCAGTATTCGCCATTCCTATCTACGCGGCTCAGGACTAGTTTCTCCGACGGATCTGACCTTGCGGCGAGATACCACAACGACGGGTTGGTTGCCACATGGTGCAACTTTGCCCAGGGAAGGAAGACGTGGATGTAAAAGGAACGGGTTTTTTCCGCAGCGTGCGACTCAATCTCGGCCATCTTCGTGACATACTGCTCCTTCGAAACACCGCCAGCCAGCGTTTGATAGTGAAGCTCAAGGAACTCCTTGGCATTCGTAACGTTATAGAGCTCAAACACCGCGTCGGACCACATGTCCTCAAAGGACCGCCCAATAGTCCTTCCCCCTTCACGGCGTTCCTCGCGCACGCGGATCCATGCCGGAGATCGCCCAATAGTCCTTCCCCCTTCACGGCGTTCCTCGCGCACGAGGATCCATGCCGGTGTTTCCTTCATGGGGATCCCGTGGCAAGCGTCGAATCCACCAACTGGGGCTGCATCATCCCAGAAAACCCCCTCGCCGAGATACTCTCCCGCGAATTTCCGCACCGCCCACTGGTACAATGGGTCTGCCAGCTTTCCATACTGCCCCATCGTTTTGCGATCCCTCAACATTTTAGCCAGTTGCTTCTGTCCATGGCGGAGCGCGTTTACGGAAAGTGGCGCCTTTGGCCACGCTTCGAACTTTGCCGCTTGGTCTTTCGGGTTAAGTCGCATAGCGGTCTCAAGATCGGCTATACCGCCAGCATAGTCTCCACGGCGAATCCGCTCCACCGCGCGACCTTCATAGGAGCAAACGGCCTTATAGCTGGGCTCAATCGCCTCGTCAAAATCAGCAAAGGTGATTGTGCAAGACGGCAACGCCCGTTTGAGCCTAGTGGCACCATCGTCGGTCACCCCAGTGTGGGCTAATTCAAGCAGCTTTAGGCCGCGCAATCCTCCAAGGCGGATCAGCCCGGCGTCGGTGACTTTGGTGTCGGAAAGGTCGAGGGTTGTAAGTTGAGCTAACCCCCGGAGATGCCTCAGCCCGGCATTGCCGACTTCGGTGTGGGAGAGATCGAGCGATACCAGCCGGGTCAACGGCTCAAGGTGTGCCATTCCCGCGTCGGTGACCTTTGTCCTCCGCAGTGCCAGCAAACTGAGGCGAGTCAAGGTTTCCAGGCTAGCCAATCCGGCGTCAGAGACTCTTGTGGCAGTAAGATTGAGCTCCTCCAGTTGACTCAGCGCGGCGAGATGCTTCAGCCCGGCGTCTGTGATATCGGTCCTTTCGAGGCGGAGGGTCTGGAGTTTGCTGAGCTTCTGAAACTGCGCCAGTTCGGCATCGCTGATTCGGCTGTCGGAGTGGTTGACGCAGACGGAGACGACGTCGCCGAAGAGGCAGTCACCTACCACTTTTCGAAACCACTCGGGGTAGGGCGGGACTTGACAGGCGAAGGAACCGGGCCCATAATCGTACGCGACCCAGCCGCCGGCCCTCTGAACCATCTCCACGATTTCCTGTTCTGTCCTTGCCTGGCGTACTTCGGTCGTCAGCCAAATGAATGGGACAGCGACAGCGACGGCGAGCAACAGCAGCGAGCGCAGGCTGTATTGGAAGCGCCAGCGTAGGAGTAGGGCGACGATCAGGAGGACGAGCAGGAGTAATAGAGCCAGCCCGACGGCCTCCAGCGCTATCGTCACCGTCTGCCCTCGGTGCCGATTACAGGCGAACCAATGAAATCGTTCGGACAGCAGCAGACATCCCTCCACCGCCAGCAGGCCGACGACAACATAGGCCGCGATGGAATGGTTCCAGCGGTGGTACCCGTAATGCCCATGCTTGCCAATTGGTGGCGAAGAAATTTTCAAGGTTACTTAGATTCGAAACGGGGACGCACCTAGTGCCCCGACCGACCTGAAATGACGAGGCGTGCGTAGGTTATGCTTCAGCATAACACGTTTACCAGCAACGCCTTTCGTTATGCTGAAGCATAACCTACGACGTCTCAATTCAGGTCGGTTCGTCCACTAGTGTAGTGCGTCACGCTATTGGGGTTTTATAAATCACGGGATTGACAGGTGGGGCAGACATTCCTGTCTGCCAGGCTTGCCCGATTTCCCTGGCAGACAGGAATGTCTGCCCCACCTGTTGCCCTTCCGTAAAGTCACTCAATTGTGAATCACTACACTAGTATTTCGGGAGTCAAGACAGGGATCTAGCGTTTCACCCCCTTCTATACTCCCGCCATCCACCCGCGTCAACCAGTGCGATCATTCACGTTCTCAGCATCCGGCGAAAACGATCTCGCAACCATCCGGCCGCAATTAACGCCACGCCCACACGTTAATTAACGTGGGGTCCTCGCGTTAATCAACCTGGTGTTAATCTGCACTTATGTCTTCAACGCCGCGGTCGCCGCAAATGGTCGAATTTCAATCGTTTGCGGCAATTCCTGGCCGAACCGGCCGCAACGTAACTGCTTGGTGACCACTTTCTGAAAAATCCTGCGTACGATCCGTGCAGGAATTTCGCCCCTAGTCATTGCCGCAGTTGAGGTTATGAAAACCCAGCCGGAATAAGCTGTCGCATCGCTGAAAAACGGCTTGCGGCGACATTTGAATTCTACCAGCCGCAACTCCTTGTCTCAAGCCAATTTACTGGCCACCCCTCCGCCGCGCCGATGTGTTTCACCCACCAAAGGCTGCGTCACAAGACACGAACATCGTCGGAAAGCGGTCAGCGATCAGCTTTCAGCGGCCAGCCGAGCGATCATGGCCGTTGGCCGCAGGCCACCGCCCTGACCCCTCATCCCTGACCCCTGATCCCTGACCCCCGGCCCCCAGCCCCTCTCCTACGAACACCCCATGCTGCTGCCGCAGTTGTAGCAGAGGTAGCAGTTGCCGTTGCGGACGGTGATGGCGCCGCAGTTGTCGCAGGCGGGAGCGTCGGTTTGGAACGCGGCGAATTGTTCGCCGCGCGACAGCGGTGAGGTCGAGGCTTCGACCGAGACTGGGGCAGCGAGCATCGCCTGGCCGACAGGGGCAGACAAGAATGTCTGCCCCACCCGGTCCTTCTTCGCGGCCCCGGCGGGCGAGCCGTTGCGCTTGGCCGCCTGCTTTGGACCTGCATGGCCGTTGCCGGAGACGTGGGCTGCGTCTTTCGCTCCGTTGCCGCTGGGCGCCGATCCGTTGGCCGCAATTGGCCCGCCGGCCATCGTGGCGGCGGGCCGGGGCTCTGTTTCCGCGTCTCCCGGCCCCGGCTCGGGCTGTGGCACGTCGGTCGGCGATGGCGGCACCATCTTGTTCGCCTCGCGGAAGCCCGGCAGGAAGGTGACGCCCAGCCAGCGGAAGATGTAATCGACGATACTCTTGGCGATCTTGATGTCGGGATTCTTCGTAAAGCCCATCGGCTCGAAGCGGGTGTGCGAGAACTTGTTGACGTAGACCTCCAGCGGCACGCCGTATTGCAGGCTCATCGAAACTGCGGTGCCGAAGCAATCCATCAGCCCGCCGATCGTGCTCCCCTCCTTGGCCATCGTGATGAAAAGCTCGCCCGGCCGGCCGTCGGGATACAAGCCCACGGTAATGTAGCCCTCGTGGCCCGAAACGCTGAACTTGTGTGTGACCGAATGCCGCGTGTCGGGCAGGCGCTCGCGCCGCGGCGCGGCCACCAGCTTCTCCGCCGCCTTGTCCAATTTGCTCTTCGTCGAGAGCGGCTGCACCTCCTTCGACCCGTCGCGGTAGATCGCCAACGCCTTTAGCCCCAGTCGCCAGCCCTCCATGTAGGCGTCGGCCACGTCGTCGGGCGTGCTCTCCCGCGGCATGTTCACCGTCTTCGAGATCGCCCCCGAGATAAATGGCTGCGCGGCCGCCATCATCTGGATGTGCGCCCGCCAGGGGATCGAACGCCGGCCGTTGCGCGGCGGGAAGGCGCAGTCGAAGACCGAGAGATGCTCGGGCTTCAGCTCGGCCGCCCCCTCGATCGTGTCGTGCTTGTCGATGTAGGCCACGATCGCCTCGACCTCGGGCGGGTCGTAGCCCAGGGTTTGCAGGGCCAGCGGCACCTCCTGGTTGACGATCTTCAGCATTCCGCCGCCGGCCAGTTGCTTGTACTTGACCAATGCGATGTCGGGCTCGATGCCGGTCGTGTCGCAGTCCATCATGAAGCTGATCGTGCCGGTCGGCGCGAGCACGGTGGCCTGGGCGTTGCGGAAGCCGTGCCGCCGGCCGTGCGCCAGCACCTTGTCCCACAGGTCGCGGGCGGCCTCCTGCAAGTACTTCGGGCAGGCCGGAATCTGATCGACCTTCTCCCAGTGCATTTCCATCACGTGCAGCATCGGCTCGCGGTTCTTCTCGAACTCATCGAACGGCCCGACCGCCACCGCCAGTTCGGTGCTGGCATGGCAGGCCGCCCCGTGCAAGAGTGCGGTAATCACGCCGCACAGCCCGCGGGCTTCGTCCGAATCGTACGCCAGTCCGGCCGTCATAATCAGGCTGCCCAGGTTCGAGTAGCCCAACCCGATCGGCCGGAAGCGATGGCTATTGGTGGCGATCCTCTTCGTCGGATAGCTGGCGTGATCGACCAGAATCTCCTGGGCGATAAACACCAGCCGGCACGCCGCGGTGAATCGCTCGTGGTCGAAGGCACCGTCGTCGCGGCGGAACTTCATCAGGTTGATGCTCGCCAGGTTGCAGGCCGAATCGTCGACGAACATGTACTCCGAGCACGGGTTGCTCGCATTGATCCGGCCCGAGTTCGGGCAGGTGTGCCAGTGGTTGATGGTGGTGTCGTATTGCACGCCCGGATCGCCGCAACACCAGGTGGAATTGGCCATCTTGGTGAACATTTCCCGCGCCGGATACGCCGGGCCGGCGATCTCCGGCTTGGTGACCCAGTGGGTAGTCCACGGCTGGTCGGTTTCGACCGCCCGCATGAAGTCGTCGCTGAGGCGGACCGAGAGGTTCGCGTTTTGGAACAGCACGGTGTCGTAGGCTTCCTGCGGATCGTAGCCCTGCTCGACCAGCGTGCGGACCTTCTTCTCCTCGCGATTCTTGCACTCGATGAACTCCAGCACGTCGGGATGCCAGTCCTTGATCGATTGCATCTTGGCGGCCCGTCGGGTTTTGCCGCCGCTCTTGACCACGGCCGCAATCTGATCGTAGACCCGCATGAACGACAACGGGCCGGAGGGCCTGCCGCCGCCGGAGAGCTTCTCGCGGTGCGAGCGGAGCGTGGAGAGATCGGTGCCCGTGCCGGAGCCAAACTTGAAGAGCATCGCCTCGCTGCGGGCCAACTCCATGATGTCTTCCATGTTGTCACCGACGCTCTGGATGAAACACGCCGACGCCTGCGGATACTCGTAGGGATTCTGCGGCTGGATTGCCTCGCGCCGCTTCTCGTCCCAATGCCAGTTGCACATCGCCCCCTTGATGCCGTACTGGTGATACAGGCCGACGTTGAACCAGACGGGCGAATTGAACGAGGCGTGCTGGTGCAGGCACAACCAAGCCAACTCACGGTAGAACCGCTCGCCGTCGGCCTTGGTGGCGAAGTAGCCGTCCTGGGCGCCCCAGTCGGCAATGGTGCGGCTGACGCGGTGGATGAGCTGGCGGACGCCCTTTTCGCGTTCGCCGGTGCCCACCTCGCCGTAGAAATACTTATTGGCGACCACGTTCGTGGCCAATTGGCTCCACGAGGTGGGAATCTCGCAGTCCTTCTGCTCGAAAAGCACCTCGCCCCCTTCGCCCTTGATCGCGGCGGTCCGCTGATCCCATTGGACGCTGGCGAACGGGTCGCTGCCGTCATCCGGGCAAAACAGGGCGGAAACATGGAGTGCTGCAACCGCGGGTTTCGTCATTTTCGTTGTCGGGTGATCGGCCATCGCAACCGCTTCCCCGGTATCGTGTTCGGGCCTGTCCATAAGAGAGTTCCTTATTCCATCAGGAGTTTGTCTTGGCATCCTTCCTACTATATATTGTACCTCGTCCCGTAGCGGCCACAATATACAGCCGAAAGAGTCCAAGTCTAACGATTTCCTTATCGAGGTCAACCGTGCCCGGATAAGTTGTCTTAAAACCCTGGGGGAAGGGAAGTTGCGACAGCTTCCCCCTCAGACGACGCATTAGACAACGGCGGCTGACAAAAGTGAGGAAGGGCCTTGTTTCGTAGCGGTTTGGGAGTTTTCCACATTGGTCCGGCGAATATCATGCTCCCGGGACTTTTTTGGGCGCGAAACAGGAGGCTTGGACGGGTGGCATCTAAACTTCGTCCCCCTGCGGTGGTAAAATCCGAGTAAAATCCGAGGTGAAAGGATGAGGGATGAAGGATGAGGGATGAGAGCGGCAACGAGAATCTGCCCGAGACGTCGGCCGGCGGCGCTCCTGTCGATGCAGCGGCAAGTGAGGGCGAACACGCGAGGCCTATGCCGCAGCCGGCTTCCCTTCCGTCCCATGTTCACCTGCTGCCGCCCCCGTTACAACTCTGTTTTCGCCGGCTGGCGTCGCTGCAACTGGCCGTGGTGGTAATTGTGGTCTACGCGGTCGTTTTGGCCGTGGCGACGTTCATCGAGAAGTACCACGGTTCGGCGGCGGCCCGCGGGGCGGTCTACGACACGGCTTGGTTCGCGGCGATCCACGTCGTGCTGGCGGTCAACATGCTCTCGGCCATGCTGATTCGACTTCCGTGGCGGCGGCGGCAGATCGGATTCCTGCTGACGCACGGAGGCATCCTCGTGTTGCTGGCCGGCTGCGCGCTGACGCGTTGGAAGGGCGTCGAGGCGCAGTTGTCGGTGTACGAGGGGCATGCCGCGCATGTTGCCGCGATCGACCGACCGCAGAAAGACGGGGAGGACGAAAAAGCCGAACCCTTGGAACTTGGTTTCCAGGTCTATCTGCACCAATTCCGCCGTCGGCTCGATCCGGGCAGCGGCATGCCATCGCACTATTCGAGCCGGGTCGATTTTCTCGCACGCAGCGATCCGCCGAAACCGTTGAAGGACGAGAAGAAGCTGCGGGAAGACGTGTTGATTTCGCTCAATGCGCCGGTCGATTTCACCGATCCGCAAACCAGCCGAACGTACCGCTTCTTTCAAGCGAGTTTTCGCGAGCCGTGGGTGCCGGGCGACGTGGAATTCGACGAATTGGCGGGCAGCGATCGCAACCGCGACCAAATATATCGCTCGGTGCTGAGCATGAATTATGATCCGGGACGCGGATTGAAGTATCTCGGCTGCCTGCTGATCGTCGTGGGCATCGGCATCGTTTACTATCTGCGTCGCCTCGCCGCCGGCAAACCGCTTGCGGTTTCACACGCACCGCCGAGCGCCCTGCTGCGGGGAATCATGCTGGCGGGCGTCGCTCTGTTCTTTCTCGGCGCCAGCATCCATGCCGAAGAGGAGCCGCTCGATTGGAGCACCTGGCGGCAATTGCCGGTGTTGAGCGAAGGCCGGGTCGCCCCGTTAGACACATTCGCCCGGCAGACGGTCGAGATGATCTGCGGCCGAGCGAATCCCGTGCTTCGCATGTCGGACGCGCAGTCCGACGGCGAGACGCGGAAATTCGAGGCTGCCGAACTGTTGTTCTCCTGGCTGGTCGAACCGGAAAAATGGGAACACGTTCCTTTCTTGCCCGCCGACGAAGAAATGAAGAGGTATCTCTATCTGCGGCTTTGGGACAAGGATGGCCGCTGGCTGCGAGACGCGTCCCCCGCGGAACTGGAAAGCGACGAGGCGCTGGCCCGCCGTTTGGAGGAGAAGCTGCAGCAACGAGCAGAGAACGGGAAAAATCTCGACCTTAGCAGCACCGAAAAAGACTTCGGCCGCCTGCTCGACGCCCTGGGCAAGTACAGGCGGCTGACTCTCGACCCAAAATCGTCGCAAAACCTGCTGTGGTGGCCGAGTAATCGGGCGCTGATGGCCGCCGACGCCCTGAAGAGGCTTAGCGGCGACCCGGAGGTTGCCAAGCGAATCAGCCGCGACGCCAAAACTGCGAAACTGGCGGTGCAGGTTGTCGATTCTTGGCAGAAGATTATCGCCGCGCTGCACGGCGGCGGGGTCTCACGCGAGAAGATCGAGCCCGCGGTGGCGGAGTTCGCGCGGGCGGCGGATCGAACTGGCGTCGCGGCTGGCCACTCCCGACGATGCGGCGCTGACCGCGCTGGCGGCCAATCTGCGTCATCAGGCGGCGGAAATGCAGATGGCGTTCTATGGCACCGGCGAGATTTTGCGGCTCGTGCCCGCACTCGATGCCGGCGCGCTCGAGGAGAATCGCACGCCGGAGGACGACGCCTCCCCCTGGCTCAGTTTTCAATCCCTGCTTTACGGCTCCGACGACCTGCTGCGAGCGTATCCGCAGCCGGAGTTGAAGAATGTGCGGAAGGCATTTGCCGAGGTGAAGGCCGCATACCTCAATCGCGGCGCGGCCGATCGGCCAGGTAAATTTTCAGCGGCGATGGAGTGTTTCGCCGATTCGCTTCGCACGCTTGCCCAGAAAATCGAGCCGCTGCGGCAACAACTGCCGATATTGCATCGCGACCGGGAGCTGATCGAGGCGACGGCCTATCCGCCGGTCGGTTCCACCGCAGCCGAGGTCTTCTGCAATCGCTTCGATCCGTTCTTCTGGTCGTGGGCGGTGAGCCTGGCGGCGACGCTCTGCTTGTTGCTGGCGGTCGGACGGTGGCGAGGGCCGCTGTTCTGGCTGGGGGCGGCGGTCTTGGTGGCGGGCCAAGCGATCGGCATCGTCGGCATGGGACTTCGCGGTTACATCACCGGCTTGGCGCCGCTGACCGGCATGTTCGAGACGGTCGAGTTCGTGGCCCTCTACGCCGGCCTGTTCGGCTTGTGGTTCGCCCTGTCACCGCTTTGGCGACGGAGTTCTCGCCCTCGCCGCAACGAGGGATGGGCACTTCAGTGCCCATTAAGCCGCGATCTAGTGGGCACTGAAGTGCCCACCCCTCTGTCGCGCACTGATCTAGTTTTCCAGCGGCGGCTATTCGCCGTGGCGGGGGCGATCGTCAGTTTCACGGCGGCGGTGCTGGCGTATTACGCGCCGGCGACGGTGATGCACCGGAACATCGGGGCGGTCACGCCCATCCTCCGCGACAACTTCTGGTTGGCCGTACACGTGGTGACGATTATGGCCAGCTACGCCTCGGCCGCCATCGCCTTGATCTTGGGCTGCATCGCCTTGGGCTATTATCTGTTCGGCCGCTACAGCGACGAGAGCAATACCCGGCGTCGTCCGCCCGAGGCGTGCCACGCGCTGGCCGGGTTCATCTACACGGCGATCAAAATCACGGTCCTGTTACTGGCCGCTGGCACGATTCTCGGCGCGTTGTGGGCCGACAAAGCCTGGGGACACTTCTGGAGTTGGGATCCGAAAGAGACCTGGGCGCTCATCTCGTTGCTGGTGTATCTGCTCATCCTCCACCTCCGTTGCCTTATCCTTCGCACGCGGTCGCTCGGTTGGTCGGGCGACTTCGCCATGGCCGTGGCGGCGGTGTTCGGATTCACGGCCATCGTCTGCACGTGGTACTTCGTCAATTTCGTGTGGGGAAGCGGGATGCACTCCTACGGTTCCGGCAGCGGCGGGACGTGGGCGGTGGTCACTGCGATCGCGGCGACCTGGCTCTTCCTCTTGGCCGCCACCGCACGCCATCTGTTGGAGATCATCGGTCACCGCGCACCTGCCGCCCCGCAACCAACCCCTGTTGCGGGAAACGAGGAAATGTCCAGCGCCAGTTCTTGAGTTTGTTCGGAGTGGCATTTTTCGTCGAATTCAGCAATCCTGTGTGTAAGAAGGAGAAAGGGGAAACGGGGAAAATGGAAAGAGACGAAATCAAAAACCCTGCTCCTTTCCCTTTTCCCCCTTTCCCTTTTTTCCTCCCTCTTACACTTACGTTTAACTTCTAAGCCGATCCTGTCAGGAGAAGATCATGCGACGTTTCACAAGACTATCGACTGTGTTGTTTGTGCTACTGCTTGCTCGCGGCGTGGCTGCCGAGGAGGGTTTCAAGCCGATTTTCGACGGCCGAACGCTGCGAGGCTGGGAGGGGGATGCCAAACTGTGGCGCGTCGAGGATGGCGCGATCACCGGGCAAACCACCGCCGAAAACCCCGCTAAGAACAACACGTTCCTAATTTGGCGGGGCGGCCGGCCGGCTGATTTCGAGCTGAAACTCGAATTTCGCATGCCCAACGCGGGCTTCGCCAACTCGGGCGTGCAGTACCGCAGCCGCGAAGAGCCGAAGAAGGTCGGCGGCTGGGTCGTCGGCGGATACCAGGCCGACATGGACGGCGACAACCAATACACCGGCTTCCTCTATGACGAGCGGGGGCGCGGCATTCTCGCCAGCCGCGGCCAGAAGACGATCGTCGGCGCGGATCATCGCCCGAAGCTGGTCGAGCAGTTCGCCGATCCCAACGAATTGGCCAAAACGATCAAGAACCGCCAGTGGAACGAGTACCACATCATCGCCCGCGGAAATCACCTCGTTCAGAAGATCAACGGCCGGCTGATGATCGACGTGACCGACGACGATGCGAAGAACCGGAAGCTGGAAGGCATCGTCGCGTTGCAGATACACGCGGGCGAGCCGATGAAAGTGCAGTTCCGCAACATCCGGCTGAAAGAACTACCTGCGATTAAGGCCCGCTAACCCTCATTTCGCCCCGGCGGGGTAGACGTTCCTGTCCGCCGCCAAACGGCGGATGTAACGCTATCATGGTCGGATGCCCTGGCCGCCCGCCGCTGCTGGCGACGGTCGCTGAACCACTGGATGACGTTGAAGAAGACGGGCGTGAGGAAGATGCCGAAGAGGGTGACGCCCAACATGCCGCTGAAGACGGCCACGCCGAGCGTTCGCCGCATTTCGGCGCCGGCGCCGGTGGAGATCATCAGCGGCAAGACGCCGAGGATGAAGGCGAACGAGGTCATCATAATCGGCCGCAACCGCAATCGGCAGGCAGCCAGGGTAGCCTCGTGCCGCGGCATGCCCGCCTCGCGCTTCGATTTGGCGAATTCCACGATGAGAATCGCGTTCTTGCTGGCCAGGCCCACCAAGACCACGAAGCCGATCTGGGTGAAGATGTTGATGTCCATGTGCGCGATGGCCACGCCCGCGACCGAGCAGAGGATGCACATCGGCACGACGAAGATGACCGCCAGCGGCAGCGACCAGCTTTCGTACTGTCCGGCCAACACCAGGAAGACCAGCACGACCGCCCCGGCAAAGACGAACAGCGTCGTGCTGCCGGCGATGATCTGCAAATACATCAGATCGGTCCACTCGTAGCCCAGCGACGACGGCAGATTTTCCTTGACGATGTTCTGCACCTTCTCGATCACCTGCCCGGTGCTCATGCCGGGTCGAAACATGCCGTTGATGGCGGCGGTGGGAAAGAGGTTGTAGCGGTTGATGACGAACGGGCCCGTGCTGTCGCGGACCGTCGCCACGGCGCCCAGCGGAACCATCTTTCCCTGGGCATTCCGCACCTGCAATCGCCGCAGGTCGTCCGGCTGCATTCGGAAGGGGACGTCGGCCTGGGCGTTCACCTGCCAACTCCGTCCAAACTGGTTGAAATCGTTCACGTACAGCCCGCCTAACTCGACCTGTAGCGTCTCGAAGACGTCGCTGAGGGCCACGTTCATCGTCTTGCAGTCGGTGCGGTTGATATCGACGTACAACTGCGGCGAGTTGGCGCGAAACATGCTCTTCAAACCGATCAGGCCGGTGCGCGGCGTGTCGCTTCCAGCCTGGATGATGTCGTCCGTGCGATCCTGCAACTCCTGCAAGCCGGCATTGCCCTGGTCTTCGATCATGATCTTGAAGCCGCCGGCGTTGCCGAGACCTCGAACGGGCGGAGAGCCGAACACGAGTAGATCGGCCTCAGGAATCGCTTTGAAGTATGCGGCTCGCAGGCTCTGCGCGATCGCATCGGCACTCAGGTCGGGCTTCTGCCACGTTCCGTCGGGCTGTTGTTCCGGCTCGGGATCTCCTCGTTCCTCGAACGGCTTGAGAACGATGAACATCGTCGCCAGGTGCGAACCGTTGGCCCCGAGGATAAACGACAAGCCGGTGACGCTGATCGCGTGGGCGATTCCCTTGGTGTGAAGCGCGGCTTCGGTGGCCTTGGCCGCGACCGCCTCGGTGCGCTCCATCGACGCGGAGTCGGGAAGCTGGATCGCCGTGAAGAGGTATCCCTGGTCCTGGGCGGGAATGAAGCCGGTCGGGACTCGGCCGAAGCTCCAGACCGTCAGATACAACAGGCCCACGTAAACCAGCAGCACCAGCGCGCTGATGCGCAGCAGCTTGCCCACAATGCCCATGTAACCGGCGGTCGACCAGGCGAAGACCTTGTTGAACCCCTTGAAGAACCAACCGAGCAGGAGATTCAACAGCCAGGAAAGCGGATCACGATGCGCCCGCGCAGGCTTGAGCAGGATAGCGCACAGCGCCGGGCTCAGCGTGAGCGAGTTGATCGTCGAGAGCACGGTGGAAACGGCGATCGTCAAGGCGAACTGGCGGAAGAACAGCCCCGTGATCCCCGAAATGAACACGCAAGGCAGGAACACGCAGGTCAACACCAGGCCGATGGCGAACACCGGCGCCGACACCTCGGCCATCGCCTGGTGGGCGGCGGCGCGCGGGGCCATTCCCTGCTCGATGTGGTGCTCGGTGGCCTCGACCACCACGATGGCGTCGTCCACCACGATGCCGATCGCCAGCACCAACCCGAAGAGCGAAAGCGTGTTCAGGCTGAATCCCATCACCGCCATCGCCGCGAACGTGCCGATGATCGCCACCGGCACGGCGACCAGTGGAATGATCGCCGAACGCCAGTTTTGCAGGAACGCGAGCACGACGACCGCCACCAGCAGCACGGCGTCGCGCAGGGTGCGAAAGACCTCATGGATCGACTCGCTGATGTAGGGCGTCGTGTCGTAGGCGATGGCATACTCGAGTCCGGCCGGGAAATGCGTCTTCAGTTCCTTCATCTTCGCCTTGACGAGCGCGGCCGTATCGAGGACGTTCGAGCCGGGCAGTTGGAAGACACCCATCCCGATCGCCGGCATGTTGTCGAGATGGTTGCTGATGTCCTGACTCTTCGCCCCCAGTTCGATTCGCGCCACGTTGCGCAGGCGGGTGATTTGGCCGTCGGCCCCCGTCTTGAGCACGATGTCGCCGAACTGTTCGGGCTCGGTCAGGCGGCCGAGCGTGGTCATGGTGTACTGAAAATCGACCCCTTTCTCGGCCGGCGGCTGACCGGTCTGGCCGGCAGCCACTTGCACGTTTTGCTCGCGGAGCGCTTTGACCACGTCACCCGCCGTCAGATCGCGGGAAGTCAGCCGGTACGGATTCAGCCAGACCCTCATGCTGTAGTCCTGCTGGCCGAAGATCATCACGTCGCCGACCCCTTCCAACCGCGCCAGCGCGTCCCGGACCTTGATCAGAGCGTAGTTGCTCATGTACAACTGGTCGTAGCGCCCCTTGGGCGAGTAGAGGTTCACGATGAACATCAAGTCGGGCGACCGCTTCTTGACGGACACCCCGATCTGCTTGACCACGTCGGGCAAAATCGGCTGAGCCAAGGCGACGCGGTTCTGTACGAGCACCTGGGCCATGTCCAGATTCGTCCCCACCTTGAAGGTGACCATCAGGCTGTAGCTGCCGTCGTTGCTGCTCTGCGACGACATGTAGAGCATGTCTTCCACGCCGTTGACCTGCTGCTCGATCGGCGCGGCCACGGTGTCGGCCACGACCTGCGCATTGGCGCCGGGATAGTTGCAGACGACTTGAATCGTCGGCGGGGTGATCTCGGGATACTGCGCCACGGGCAGATTGAACACCGCCGCCAGCCCGAGCAACGTGATCAGGATCGACGGCACGGAGGCCAAAATCGGACGGTCAATGAAGAAACGCGAGAACATCGGCGCGCGGGCCTCCTAGGTCGTTTTGCCGCGGCCGGCCGTCTTGGTCACAGGCGGCGGGGACTGCGACCCGGCCACGTCCTTCTTGTCGAGACGCCGCGGCGTGACCATGATTCCCGGCCGGGCACGCTGCAAGCCTTTGACGATCACCCAATCGTCGGGTCCTATGCCCGATTCGATCACCATCATTCGATCGCGCAGGCTTCCCGCCTCGACCTTGCGAAACTCGACCTCGTTTTTCTTGTTCACGATCAGCAGGAATCGCTCCCGCTGATCGCGGCTGACCGCGTCTTCCGGAACCAGAAGCGATCGGTGCGGATCGCCGAAGGGAATTCGCACCCGCACGAACAACCCCGGCGTCAGATATTCCTTGTCGTTCTCAAAGAGGCCGCGAACTCGCAGCGTTCCCGTCGTGCGATCCACCTTGTTGTCGGCGAAATCGATGATTCCCGCATGGGGGAAACCCTCTTCGTTCGCCAGGCCGATTTCGATGGGAAACTTCAGATCCTTCAGCCGCTTTGGGTGAAGCTCCTTTCCTTGCCGGAAGGCAAGCCGCTGGTACTTCAGCAACGCTTGCTCGTCGACGTTGAAGTAGACGTAGATCGGATTCCTCGTGACGACCGTGGTCAATACGGCCGCGTCGTTTGTCCCCGGCTGGACCAAATTCCCCTCGGTAATCCGCGTGCGGCTGACACGGCCATCGATGGGGGACGTGATCTTGGTATATTCCAGGTTCAACTCCGCGTCGCGCACGGCGGCCTTCGCCATCTCGATTGACGCCAGATGGACTTTTAGATTGGCCTTGCGCTGTTCGTAGTCGTCCTGGCTCACTGCGCCCGACGGGCGGAGCCGCTCGCTGCGGGCGACGTCGGTCTTGGCCCTTTCTAGCAGGGCGTACAGCCGTGCCAGCTCGCCTTTGGCCCGATCCAACGCCGCCTGGTACGGTCGCGGGTCGATTTCGTAGAGCAGGTCGCCTTTCTTAACGTCCTGGCCATCCTCGAAATTCACCTTGACGAGGTAGCCGGTCACCCGGGCACGGACCTCGACTTCGCCCACCGCGGCCGTTTGGCCGGGGAACTCAAAGTAGTCGGTCACCAGCCGTGCCACGGGCTTGCTGACGACGACCTCGGGGGGCGGTGCTGCGGGCGTTGGCCCCGCGCCCTGGGAACGCTGCCCACAGCCCGCCGCAAAAGTCAGCCCAGCCAGCAGAATCGCCCCGACCAAGAAAACTCGATTTGCCACGAATCCCCACCTCGATGTCGTAGTAGAAAGCACGGGACGGGCCTGCACGCACCCGTCCATTCAGTCCAGTGTACCGAGTGCGGAATTCGGCGTCAAATGTCGGCAATGCACGCCACGGTCAATGCCATGCCGGGCCCACATTCTCTGCGTGACCCCGTCAATGTGGGGGGCACGAATGGCCGGCTCCCCACTTTCAACTCCGCTCGATCACGCCTTGTGTGCCTGCCCGATTCTGGTACACTTAAACTTTTCTCCCGGTCTTGGGCGGTCTGTGCGGTTGGGCCGGGAACGCTAACAAACTGGACAAGTCTAGATCAGGGATTGCTTATGGCAAGGCGACTTCAAGTCAATAAGGTTAGCAAGCGACGGGCCAAGGCGAAGGTCCGCACCAAAAAGAAGGACCCAATCTTCGTCGAAGGCAAACGGCCGCGGCCGATGTACGTCGATTACAAGGACGTCGAACTGCTGAAGAAGCTCACCAACCGGCAGGGCAAAATCATCAGCCGCCGCAAGAGCGGATGCACCGCCATCAGCCAACACGCGGTGACCAAGGCGATTAAGCGGGCCCGCTTCATGGCCCTGCTGCCGTACACCGGCGAGTAGCGCGCACAGTGGGACAAACGGCGTGCATAGTGGGACAGACATTCCTGTCTGTCGCGAAGTCCGCGGCCCATCTGGCAGACAGGAATGTCTGCCCCACCGGACACATTCGTCTGCCCCATCGGGCACATTCGTTATCGCTTGCCTTGTTCTTCCTTGTCGAAGGCGGCGTCGAAAGCGACTTTGCTCGGCTCGAAATCGACTTTCTTGACGAACTCGCACGCCTCCTTGGCCCCGTGCTCGCGGTCCATGCCCGAGTCTTCCCATTCGACCGACAACGGGCCGTCGTAGCCGGCGGCGTTCAGCGCGCGGATGATCTCCTCAAAGTTCACCCCGCCGTGCCCCAGCGAGCGGAAATCCCAGCCGCGGTGCGGATCGCCGAAATTCAGATGACTCGAAAGGATGCCGCTCCGTCCGTTGAGCGTCACAATCGCATCCTTCATGTGGACGTGGTAGATGCGGTCGGGAAACGCGCGGATGAACTCGACCGGATCGACCCCCTGCCAGATCAAGTGGCTCGGGTCGAAATTGAAGCCGAACTCCTCGCGGTACTTCAGCGTATCGAGCGCCCGCTCGGCCGTGTAGAGATCGAAGGCGATCTCGGTCGGGTGTACCTCCAGGGCGAACTTCACCCCGCACTCGCCGAAGACGTCGAGGATCGGGTTGAACCGCTCGGCCAGCAGTTTGAAGCCGTCGTCGATCATCTCGGGCGAGACCGGCGGGAAGGAATACAACAAGGGCCAAATGCTCGAGCCGGTGAAGCCGTTTACGACGCCGACGCCCAGCTTCTGCGCCGCCCGGGCGCTGTCGGCCAGATTGTCGGCGGCCCTTGCGTTGACCTCCGTCGGGTTGCCGTCGCCCCAAATGTACGGGGGCAAGATCATCTTGTGCCGCGGGTCGATGTTGTCCAACACCGCCTGGCCCACCAGGTGGTTGCTGATGGCGAACACCTGGAGGTTGTTCTTTTCCAGCAGTTCGCGTTTCTTGCCGCAGTAGTCGTCCTGGTCGAGGGCTTTATCGACCTCGAAGTGGTCGCCCCAGCAGGCCAGTTCCAGCCCATCGTATCCGAAGCCGCTGCATTTGCGAGCCAATTCGGCCAGGGGCAAGTCCGCCCATTGGCCCGTGAACATCGTGACCGGTCGTCCCATGTTGGAAAGCTCCTTCCGGTGAATATCGTGTGCCGTGTATTAGGAACCGCTTGATCGGACGCCATTCTCTCAAATCCGCCGGCGCTTGCAACGGGGTGCAAAGTAGGTTCCGTCTGCCGGACGGAACTTCTCCCTTCGCCCCTGCCGCGACATTTTTCCCTTCTCCGCGCACATTATCGCGACTTCGTCCCACTATACTGTGGGAGGACAAACCATGAACAACTTCCTCGGTATGCTGTGAACGCACGGACGGAAGCCGAATTGGTCGGGGCGGCCCGAAAGGGCGACATCGAGAGCTTTGGCGAGCTTTACCGCCGGCACTATGCGCCGGCGCTCGGCATTGCTTACGGCGTGTTGGCCGACCGGCATTTGGCCGAAGACGCCGCCCAGGAGGCGTTTGTGATCGCGGCCCGACAACTCGCCGGCCTGCGAAATGCCGAGCGATTCGCTCCCTGGCTTTGCACGATCGCCCGAAGGGTCGCCGGCCAGA
Organism: uncultured Planctomycetaceae bacterium; assembly: GCA_963823895.1. Taxonomy (GTDB): domain Bacteria; phylum Planctomycetota; class Planctomycetia; order Pirellulales; family Thermoguttaceae. The sequence continues at coordinate 148,384 of CAWGNG010000034.1, read as the reverse complement.
TGACGCGAACCCGGCGGGAACGAAACACGTTGGACGGTACCGAGGTGGCCGCGACGCCCAGCCACGGGCCGCCTCCCAGCGACCTGGTTCGCCAGGCCGTTTTGGCTTTGCCCGACCGATCGCGCGAAGTCGTCGTCCTGCACTATTTCACCGGCCTGTCGCACAAGGAGATTGCCGCGAGTCTCGGTCTCTCGGCCGAGGCGGTCCACGGCCGCTTGGTTCGCGCTCGGCGAATGCTTGCCGAACGTCTGACCGGCAACGGAATGGGGGAAATCGAACTATGAGTCCTTCGCCAAACCGCAGCAAGCTCGACGATCTGTTGGCCGGCGCCGTCGATCTGGCGGCCCGGCCCGATTTTTCCGCCTGGCGACGGCAGCATCCCGAGGCCGTCGATTCTATTGAGTCGCTTCCCGTCATTCTCGCGAAACGGAGGTCCAAGATGATCCGTATTGCCCGGTACAGCACGAGCGTCGCGTTGGTTTTGCTCGTGGCGGTCGGAGCGTGGTGGGTCGTCTTCTCTTCGGGTACGGCAACGGCGTGGGCGCAAGTGATCGAGCAATTGTCGCGGGTACGCAACGCGCGGTGCCAACTTAGCGTTCACCGAGGACCGGAAACGACCGATACAATCTACATTGCCGGAGATCGAACTCGCTATGAAAGGCCGCCGACAATCGGCATTGCCGATTTCCAAAAAGGTGAGTTGCTCGAACTGAACACCGCGACGAAGAAAGCCACGCTCCGCGATCTGGTGAAAGACTCGGACGGCCGAGCCGTTCGCGGAAGCAATCCGCTTGCGGATTTGCTGAAACTGAAGGACGCCGCCAGCAAACGGCAGCCCGACGAGAGCATCGACGGCGTGTTGTGTCACGTGTACCGCGTCGACAAGCCCGTCTTCCTCGGTTGGGACGTCCCGTGGGTCAAGCTTTGGATCGACCCGCGGAGCAACCTTCCCGCCCAGATTCACACGGTCATTGCCGACGGGCAAATTGCGGTCACTTATCACGATTTCCGCTGGAACGAGCCGTTGGACGAAAGCCTTTTCAGCCTGGTCGCTCCCAAGGGTTACGAGCTTGTCGACGCGACAGAGAGAAAAAAGGGGCAAAAGGTCCGAGAGGCCAATTCGATGCAGGCCGCTGTGGCCGCCATTGACGCGGCAGACGGCAGCCAGGCCAATCCGGGCCGTGAACTTCACGGCGACGACGTACCGAAGACACTCGACGTGCTCAGCCGTCCAATTGAGGCGAACTACAAGGCGATTGTCTCGTGGAGCGGAACTTACGAACTCAAAATGCGGCCACCGTCCTTGGCGGGAGTTTCTCGCGTGGTGATCAATTTCCATGTCGAGCCGGGCCGAGACCGGCTTCGCACCGATTACCGCGAAATCCGACCACCGCAACCGCCAGTAAAATCCGCTCCGCCGCAACAACACGACGGCTTTGGCCGGATTCCTTTCCCACCTGTTCCCGAGGCCCGGGAGTGGCGTTGGGTGAGAACCCCGGACCATTCACTCCAGTTCCCCATGAACGATTTGCGAAACCAGGTTCAGGGTTTTCCTCAGGCTGGCAGCGGTCCCGATCAGCCTTTCCGAATTCTCTATCGCGAAGGGCCCGGGGCAACACACCTCGCCTCCTGCAGCACCTTCGTCGATCCTCGTTCCTTCATCGGTGGAAACGGAGGCTTGTCCTATTGGAAGGTCTGTTCCGGATATGCCAGTTGCCTTCGTGGCAACGGCCGTATTGATCCCGACCATGCGAGGAAAAATCTCGTCCTTCGGCAGCGTCGCAACGGAACGGCCACAGAATACGTGCTTCTCATCCGGTATCGCTGCTCCGACGACGACGATATGAGCGCAAACGTCATCGGCGAAGACGTTTTTTCCTCCGCGGCCGCTTTCAACGTCGTCTCCCATCGAACGTTCGAGCAGGGGCACCTTGTTTCGTCGGAACAACGCACTTTCCAACAGGAAAAGGGGATCTTCATTCCCGCGAGAATCGAGTTCCAGACGTACCAAGGTCCAAACAACCCCCACGGCGATCCACACAGCAAACATGCGATGGGCGCAATGACCTCGCATCGCATTTTCACGCTGCAGCAAACCAAGGTGAACGAGCCGATCGATCCGGCGGTATTCGAGATGTCGTCGCTGGGGCTCCGCCGCGGTGATCGGGTGGCCGACTGGATCGAACATCGCGTGCAAGTCTTCGACGGCAAAGAGTTGGTGCCGGTCGAGCGGTTCAAATCGGGGCGATAGGGCAATGCATGCCAAACTGCACGCGGTTTGGCGGCTGTCTGGCCAAATCTGCCGGAATCGCTATTGGCCCACTCGCGCTATCCCTCCTATAATCGCGGGCGAACGTTTCCCGTCATATCACCGTAAATGACAAAGATGGAGTATCCGGCACACGCCGTGTGCCGTGGGCGCGTAGGCGGGAGCCTGCGAGAATTACCCGAAGCGGCACACGGCGTGTGCCGGATACCCTCGAAACTCACGGAGGAGATTCTATGGAAACCGGCATCGTCTATACCGGATTCTTGGCGTTTGTTACGGAAATGTTTGCGCCGCTGCTGCTGTGCTCCAGCATTCCATTGGGCTCGCCGCCGGTGCAAGACCCAAACTTGGGCAAAATCGCGCCGAAGCAATGCGTCTTCTACGTCGGCTGGGCGGGCATGGGCGCGCCAGATGCGAAAAGCGCAAACAGCGCCGAACGATTCCTGGCCGATCCCGAAATCCGCCACATGCGAGCCGAGGCCGCCCGCCGCTTCCGCCTGTTGATGAAAGCCGCCGCGACGTCGCCGAGCCACGCCAACGGAAATGGCATAACGGTAGGTCCGTGCAGCATTCCGTCACAAATCTCCAACGACGCGGAGTTCTGGTGCGAGCTGCTGGTGACGCGGCCCTGTGCCGGTTTTGTGGGCAATCTTGCCCCGGGCGAAAACGAGATGTTGGTTTGTGGCGCGTCGGGGTTCGTGATGAATGTCGGTGACTCCTGCAAAAAAGTCGCCGCCATGCTCAGACACTATCGGGAGCTTGCCAAGGACGCTATCGAAGAGAAGACCGTCGATGGGCGAATTGAGTACCATCTCAAAATCGACGATCCGTCTGCCTTCTTCCACACCGACGCCCTTAAGGAAGCGGCAAGAGCAAGCACCGCCGGCAAGGGCGATAAGCAAAAAGCCGGCGATCCGCTGAACCTGCGCTGGACGTTGCGAAACAAGTATCTGATCGTCACGTGGGGCGATACATCGCCCGCGAAGATTCTCGAACGCATGAAGGGGCCCGAGCCCAAATGGCTCGTCGCGGTGGGCAAGGACCTGCCGATCGAGCGCCGCGCGGTGGTGTTGCGCGTCGATCTCGCTGCGATCGCGGCGCCGTTCGCCAAGGGCGACGCCGAGGATCGCGAAGTCGCCAGGCAGATCAAGGACACGCACCTGCGCGCCGTCACGCTCGTGACCGGTCTGGGCCACGACGACTTCGTGAGCCAGTTGCTGGTCGAAACCGACGGCATCGCGGGTGCGCTGCTAAAAACGATCGTCGATCGTCCCTTGAAGGCCGAAGATCTGGCCGTCATTCCCCGCGACGCCACGCTGGCGATGGCCTTGCGATTCAATCCGAATCTCATCGCTACCGGCCTGCGATGGCTCGACGTGCAGGCGAAGGAAGCCAAGAAGAACTCCGCTGCAAACGCCGATAAGAACGCAAATGAGCAACCGCCGCAGACTGAGACTGCCGTGCCGATTGACGTGCAGAACTGGATGATGTCGATGGCGATGTCGCCTGGGGCGACCGCACAGATGGCGATCAACCGACTTTGCAGGAAACCGATCGACATCGCGCTCGACGACGAGATATGCACGGAACTGGCCGCGTCGCTCGACGACGCCTGGCGGCTCTACACCTCGCCCGGCGAAGGAAGCTCGATTTTCAACGGCATGACGGGCGTCGTTCACGTCAAGGACGCCGGGCGGCTCACGAAGCTGTTCGACAAGTTGGCCGCACGCAAACCAGGGGACTGTCCCAATTTTCGTGTCAGCGAAAATGGGACTGTCCCCTTTGCCGCTGCCAAACCACCGAAAACAACCGACCCCAAAGCAGCGGAAAAGGCGGCGACGAGTGATGATCTCAAATCTGGAACTTGGGCGGTGCGGAAGACCCGTTTTGCCGATCACGACGTCTACTACATGGTCCGCGCTCAGGGCGAATCGGCCGGCGTGCTGACGTGGTGCCTGGTCAAGAAGGAGTTGGTCTGGTCGCTCTCGCCGCAGAACGTCAAGGCGTATCTGCTCCGCCAGTCCGGCGGGCCGTCGCTGGCCGATGAGCCGGCGGTAATCGAGGCGCTGCGAGACAAACGGTCGCCGACGTTATTGATGTACGAAGACTCGCGGCGGATGTTCCGCATGACCTATCCGTTGATGCAGGGCTGGGCGATGGTGGCGGCGGCCCAGGACGGTCTGCCGACCGATGGCATTGATCCGATGCTGCTGCCGGCCGGGCCGACGATCGCCAAGTATCTCCGGCCGGCGGTAAGCACGCTGTCGGTCGCGCCGAAGGGAGTGCAATTGACGATGCACCAAAGCCTGCCCAATGGGAATCTCGGGGCAACGTTGTATTGCGTGCTCTGCTCGCTCTTGCCGGCCAACGCCGGGGCATTCGCGGAACAGGTGAGTCCTGCCGTCGGGGCGGTCAATGGCGCAGCAGGGATTTCGCCAATTGTGCCGCGCTATATGGCCGACCCAACTCGGAGAACCGAAGAGTTGACTTTCACCGGCAGTGTTCCGGCCGCGGCCAATCCCAACGGCAAAGCCGGCGATTCGGCCCCGGCGTGCGTGCCGAGTGATGCCGCACGACGCGAGTCTGCTCGGAATCCGTCGAGTAGCAGCACGCCGGCTCCGCCCAGCGCGACTGCTGCGCCCTGCGTACCCCCTCCGGTTTATGCGTCTACTTCCACGCCTGAAGGATATCGTCCGCAGTATTCTGCAACTCCGCAAAACGCGCCCGGTTATGCATCTGCCACTGCGCCGCAAGTTCCGTATGATGTCGCGGGAGGCTATGGGGCTCCGACGCCCAGCGTGCCGATGCCCTACGCGGTCCCTTGCGTGCCTCCAGCGCCGCGGAACCCGAACCCGCCGTTGGGCTGGGCACCTGCTATGCCGCCATATTCGTCGGTTCCGCCCGCGCCGCCTGGCTACCAGCCGGTTATCGTTTATGTGCCGATGGTCATCTACATGCCCGCGGCCGCCGGCCCCGGCGGCAATCCGCCGCCGAGTCGCTTGCCGGCGGTCTATCCGCCGCCCAGCTACGCGCCGCGGGAGAATGCCGTGCCAAACTATGCCCCGCCGCCGGCGACTTTCGATCCTTATGCTCCGAACACCCCGCCGCCCGCGGCGCAATCCAGCGCGCCTTCGCCGCAAAGTTCGTTCGACACCCTTATGGATGTGGTGGGCAAGAAGCTTGCGCAAGGGAAGTCCGCGGAGGTCGAGCGCCCGCTCAGGCAACTTTCTCGCTGCCCCGATTTGTCGGCGGAGCAAAGGTCGCAAGTCGCTGGGCTCTTGCAGCAAATCCGCGGTAGCGCTGCACAGCCGCCGATCGTCGTTGCTGGGCCTGTTGTGTCGACGGCTCAGGTGGCAATCCCCGCCGGGAACTACTTTCCGGTTGCCGCTCCAGGCTGGCTCGCGACCGCCACCCCGCCGACCTTCGCGCCGACGAACTCTCCGTCTGTGGCGCAAAAGCCATCCGCGCGCCCGCTGCACCAGACCTTCACCGAAGAGGAAGGATCCTGCGCGCTCAAGAAACACGGCGGTTCCGACAAAGACATCTTCGCGGTCGAGGTTGGAAACAAACTTCACGGCACCTTCAAGTTCTACGTCGAGGATAGCGCCGACGGCCCGCACATCACGACCGACGCCCTTGTGGAGAACAGCTCGAAGACCGCCCGGCATTTCCGCTATGAAATTGCACTGCTCGACAAGAGCGGAGAACCGATCAATTTTTTCCCCAAGAACGTATCCGGAGAGGGCGATCTTGCGGGCCGGGGGCTCGCGTGTAAGGGTAGGGACGACACATGCTCGCTACTCGTTCCCGAGGGCACGGCCGAAACGGTTGCGTCCTATCGGGTGCGGTTCTGGGAAAGCGACAAAACGCCCGCGAAGAAGAAGTGAGAAGCGGCGTGCAAGGGCGGCGGCACGAACACCGCCCCAAATGCACGCGATCACAAGTCCGCTAATCGTGCAATGGCGATTGCGTTCTCCACATCGCGATTCGGGAGTCCTCATCGCAGGAAGTACGGCAACCACACGAAAACAGTGAATTCGAAGAAGCTGAACATCCACGCGCCCACGCAGCGGCGCAGTTCGCGCGGTTTCAACCGTTCTTCCGAGAGACTGAGACGCAACAGCAGCCAGACTGCATAGAGCGCCAGCGGCGGAAAACTCATACTGAGGACGGACGCCTGCCACGCTCGCAGCGCCGTCTCCTCAATGACGGCGTAGCCTTCCCTCGCCGCCGGCTCCGCGGCTTCTGCGGCAGCGTCGATCGCGGCAAGGTCGGCCGCGCTCGGCGCCGGCTCACTGCCATCCTCGCCGGCGGGCCAGAGACTCTTTAACGCGAGCATCAGGGCAACCACGCCGCACCACTCGAGCAGCAAGGGCAGCGAACCGCGAGACAAGAGAAGAACGAGCGGCCCCGAGCCGCCGACGATCAACGCCCATGCTCTCGCTGAGAATTTCAAGGGAACCAGGGGCGGCTCGTCAAAGAAGTTCGCATCTTCTTGGCCATCGAGCGAGGTTCCGCAGCGCCAGCAGGTCTTCCACTGCCCGTCGATGTGCTCGCCGCACTTGCCGCATTCCCACGGCGGCGTGGTCGGAATCTCCTCGCGCGATGGGCGCAGGACCGCGACGGCCCGGTCGGCATCGGCGGCCGACACGTACACCCTGGCCCCGCCCGTCGCGTTGCTGTAGTGCCAAAACCACGTCACGAGGGCGGCGTTGCCCAGATAGGCAGGGATGTCCTCCATCGCCAGTTGCATCCGCGCCAACTCGGCCTGGGCCGAATTCACGAAGGACGCCACACGCACCAATCGGGGAATGGCCATGGTTGTGTTCATGAACATGTGAGAAGCCGGCCCACGTCGACTCAGCGTTGACGATCGGAGACGTCCCGTCCGCCCCGACCCACCCATACTAATGGGTTTTGACAAACAGATTCGGTAGTAATCACGTAAAATGCAGCGATTGGGCCAGTTGACCGTTGCCGAGCAACCCTACGTACCGCAGAAGCTGTTTCGAGCCGCGGGCGAATTGCTCCAGGAAGTCGGTGACGCGCTGGTGCAAGGCGGGCCAGTCGTTGGCCAAACGGTGCATTTTGAGGATTGTCTCCTTCAGCCATCGCCATAATTTTTCGATCGGGTTCAGCCAGGGGGCGTAAGTCGGCAACCAGATTGGCTTGATTTGAGGATATGCCCCCACGGCCGTGAGTACGTCGGGATGAGTATGGATCGACCAATTGTCTTGAACGACGTAGATCGTCTTGGCGCGAGCGTAAGTTTTCGCGATCCGTTCATACATCTCGATGACCTTGGCTCGACCGATAATGTAGTTGTCCACGTAGGTCACTTTTCCGCTGCAGGCGTTCAGGCCGCCGATCACACGCCACAGCCCATTGTTGGACTGTTGCCGATCCGCTTGCGGTGGAGCCGCGGGCGGGGCGGCAGCCCAACTCGGCGCCGGCTCGGGCCAGACGGCGTACCCCATTTCGTCGATGAACAGCAATGTCGTTTCCTGGGGGTTGCGCCGCTGCTCGCAGGCATCGTTTCAGTTTGGCTACCTTGCTTCGATACTGCGGATCCGGGCTAAAATGCTGGACCCGACCCGAACGCAATTTCACTCCCAGTTTGCGACGGAGCCACCGCCACACGCCACTGAGCGTGTAATTCTGGATCGTCTTAATGCTGGCGCGAATGGTCCGCAACGTCCAGCGGCTGGGCGGCGGACCAGCGGCTGTCGGCATCGCCTCGCGGCGAGCTTCCTCGCCGGGGCCTTGCCGCAGCCGCTCCAACACCTGTTCCCGCTGCTCGAAAGGGACGGCGACGGCTGCCTCCCTGCCGCCGCCGCAACAGTCCTTCGATCCCGTGTTGTTCATAGCAATCCAACCAATGGTACACGGTGTCAGGATCTCGCGGTCTCAGTAGTCCCTGAGTCGCTACCGCATGAGGCGATTGGCCGTCGGCGACCTTCAAGATCGCCGCACACCGTTCCCGCACGTCCGGACGCCGATCATGGTTCCGATACTCGACCAACGTCCTGCGCTGAGCCTGTGAAAGTTTCAAAGTTCGCTGGTACATGACGATTCATCCTCCTTTGCGAAGTTACTTCATGGACCCTCCTTTCAATTACTCTCAAGCAACGCCGCCAAAGGCAACCACAAAATGCGCCTGCTAGCAGTGGTGTGCTAGCACAATACCTTGAATTCACTACCGATTTTGGCTGTCAAAACCCATTAGGGGCCGCCGTCGCGCGCGACAAGTGAAGCATCCCGCAAAGGAGTGCTCTTGGCGGGGAGGCCGAGCGAGGGCGCCCATGCTACAATTGATGTAGCCTTGTTCCAAAAATCACAATTCGGGGCGCTTCCATGCACATCCGCCGTTTTCTTCCGCCGCTGCTGTTCGTTGTCGGCCTTCTTCTCGCGGCCGCGCCTGCCCATGCCGGCGGGACGGTCGAGTTGACGCTGGTCGGCCAAGGCCAGGGAGCGGCGTTGTATTTTCAAGAGTGGTCGCAGGCGCTCAGCCGCGCCGGCATCCGCGACGTGCGGATTCGCTCCGGCACGGAGGACGACAAGCCGGGCATCGCCACCGAAGGGGACGCCAGCAGGCCGGTGTATCTGGTCACCGGCCTCATCACCTCGCGCAACGAAATCGTGCTGCCCGGTGCCCGATTCCGGCGCGGCGACCTGGCTCGGCTTGCCACGTGGCTTAGGGACTTGGCCGAAAACGGTCCGGCGGCCGGCCGCGCAGCGAAATCCCCCTTGGGCCTTTCCAGCGGCGATTTCAACAAGGTTCGCAAGGACCTGGCCGCGACGGTCGATTTCTCTACGGTCGGCATGACGCGGCGGAGGGCCGTCGAGAAGATCGGCCAACAACTCGAACTGCCGTTGCGGTTGGATGCCGACGTCGCTCGTGAATTGGCCGACAATAAAATCGAGGACGAATTGAAGGGGCTCAGTTGCGGCACGGCGTTAGCCTGCCTGCTTCGCCCGGCGGGCTACAGTATGGCGCCGCGGGCCGCCGACGGGCGGATTGGCTACACGGTGGTGACGGCCGAAGCGAAGCCGGCCGTCGCAAACATCGAGGAGGCGAGCCTGGCCACGCGGAAGACTTGGCCGATCGGCTGGACGACCGACAAATCGGACCACGACGCGGTCCCTGGCTTGTTCGAATCGCGGAACGTCAACGTGCAGAACGTCTCGGCCGCCACGGCGCTGGCAGCGATCGCCGCGCGGCTAAAGATACCGGTCCTTCTCGACCGCAAAGCGCTGGCCAAGTACAAGATCGATCCCGCCAAGGCGCCGGTGTCGTTTCCGAATCGGCGGACGACGTACAGCCTCGCGCTGCGGACGATGCTGTTTCGGGCGAAGCTGAAATACGAGGTCCGCTACGACGACGCCGGCTCGCCGTTTCTCTGGGTAACGACGAACAAGCCGGCCGATTGAGCGGCGGTCATGAAGTGAAAAGTCCCCTCTCCCTTTGGGAGAGGGTTAGGGTGAGGGCCATCCGCTGTTGAGAAGCCCTCACCCCCTGCCCCTCTCCCAAAGGGAGAGGGGAGATTTTGTCGCCTTTCGGCGAGGAGGGTGGGGGAAACGTCAAAGCGCATCGACTCGCACTTCGCCGGCAAGCCGTTGTACCACTGCCGAGTCGAAGCGTCCGGTTTCCAGGCGGCGAAGGTTCTCGGCGGCGGCGGCGATGCCGAGGCGAACGGCGTCGACGATCGAGCGGCCGTCACGAATCGCCCAAGCGATGGCGGCGGCCATGGCGTCGCCGCTGCCCAGCGGGTTCACAACTTTGTCTATCGGCAGGCAGTGCAGGCGATAGGTGCTCGACGCCGACGTGACCCACACCGGCCGGCCACCTTGGGTTGTCACCACCCACTGCGCCCCCCGACGGTTTAGCGATCGCATGGCGTCGAGCAACTCGTTGTCGTCATCGAGCGAGCAACCGACGGTTTGAGCCAACTCCTCGCGATTCGGCTTCACCACCAACGGCTTCAAGTCGAGCGTGGCCAAGAGTCCCTCGCCGCGAAAATCGAGCACCGCGGGACAAGGCGTTCGCTCGACCAACTCGCGGTAGAGAGCGGGCGGCGTGCCGATCGGCAGCGAGCCGGTCACGACGGCCACCGCGGCTTTGGCGGCCTCGTCGGCGTAGACGCGGCGAAACTCATTCAATTCGCCCGACGCAAGCGGCCTGCTCTCCTCGATCAGTTCGGTCATCGTGCCGGTCACCTGGTCGAGAATGGTGGTGCAGACCCGGGTGGGCAATTGCGTGACGACCCACCGCCGGGCGAGGCCCAATTCAGCCAGTTCGCGGTCGATTAGCGCCATCGACGGCCCACCCAACGGCGCGAGCGCGAGAGTCGGCCCGCCGAGATGATGCGCGGCGATGGCCGCATTGATTACTTTCCCCTGCGCCAGCCAGTGCACCTCGGCAGCCCGATTCACCTCGCCGTAGCGGAACGAGCGAAACATCATGATCTGCTGCCAGGCAGGCGAGAGGCCGGCGCAGAGAATTGTCGCGTTGCCGTGTCGGTTCATGACGAGTCATTAGAGCAGGCGGCACGCGGAATTCAAGGCCGTCGGCGAGCGACGGTTGACGATATGGTATACTGGTCTTGTGTTTCCGCCGCGTATGGAATCCTAAAGAGCAAATGCTATTTGATTCCGAATAGACAGGCAGTGCCGTGAGCGACGCCATCGAAATCCGACCGACCGGGCCGTTGCACGGGACCATTCGGCCGCCGGGCTCGAAGAGCATCACCAACCGTGCGCTGGTTTGCGCCGCCTTGGCTGACGGAGAATCATTGCTGACCGGGGCGCTCGATAGCGACGACACTCGCGTGATGATCGAGTCGCTCGGCCGGCTTGGGATCGAGGTGGAAGACGACCCGGCGGCGGCCGCCGTGCGGGTTGTCGGCTGCGGCGGGCGGGTGCCGGCGACTCAGGCCGATCTCGACGCGGCCAACAGCGGAACGACACTGCGGTTTCTGACGGCCGTGCTCGCCCTCGGGCACGGCGTCTTCCGGCTCGACGGCACGCCGCGGATGCGGCAACGGCCGGTCGAGGATTTGCTGCGAGCGCTGCGAGAACTGGGCGGCGACGCTGCTTGCCAGTCGCCCGGCGGCTGTCCGCCGGTCATCATTCGCGGTCGGGGCTTGCGCGGCGGCGTGGCCACGGTCGCCGGGGATATATCGAGCCAGTTTCTCAGCGGCCTGCTCCTGGCCGCCCCGTATGCCGAGATCGACGTGGAATTGGTTGTCGATGGAACGCTCGTTTCCCGGCCGTACATCGAGATGACGCGAGGCGTAATGGAGGCGTTCGGGGTGTCGGTTGCGGAGGAAGCGCCGTGCCGGTTCTGCGTGCGTGCCGGGCAGCGTTACCGCGGCGTGCGTTACGCCGTCGAGCCCGACGCTTCGGCCGCCAGCTACTTCTTCGCCGCCGCAGCGATCACGCGGGGTGAAGTGACGGTCGAGGGGCTCTCGCGCGGCAGCTTGCAGGGAGACGTGGCCTTCTGCGATTGCCTGCGACGGATGGACTGCGACGTGCGGTATTTCGACGACCGCATCACGGTGGCAGGCCGCCCGCTGCGGGGAATCGCCATCGACATGAACGCCATCAGCGACACCGTGCAGACGCTCGCGGCCGTAGCGCTGTTGGCGGACGGCCCGACCACGATCCGCGGCGTCGCGCATATTCGCCACAAGGAGACCGACCGGATTCACGCCCTGGCGGTCGAACTACGAAAACTCGGCGGCGAAGTCGAGGAGTTTGCCGACGGCCTGCGAATCACGCCCGGCGAACTGCACGGCGCGGAGATCGACACATACGACGATCACCGCATGGCCATGAGTATGGCGCTGCCCGGGCTGGCCATTCCCGGCGTGGTGATCCGCGATCCCGGCTGCACGGCGAAAACATATCCGGGGTACTTTCAGGACTTAAGGAAGCTGGAATTCCATTAGCAGGTTCCTGGGGCAATCGCCTGCTGGGAATCTGACTATCGCGGCTGCGGCCTGCGGTGGGAGATCGATTCGAGCAATTCATCGGCGCGGCGGAGCAGCGCGTTGCCCAACTCCGCACGGTCGCAGCGGGCATTGGTGGGATCGGCGGCGACCAGATGCCCCTGGCAGTGTTGGCAGACGACCCTGCGGCCAAGATACTCGACGCGAATTTGCAGCCGGCGGCCACACGTGGGACATTCCTGGATGAAATAGGTCGGATTAGCCATCGTGGAGCCTCCTCGTTCGCGCCCGCCGCTCCGTGGGCCAAGAACCCGATTATCGCTTTGCGAGCGATTTTGTCAATTACAACGTTTGCGATATGGGCTGCAAACAGGCCGAATCGGTGGTATTCGTCGGAGAGGGATTATGTGGATAAATTAGCGGTCTAGGGAGTATAATTTGTTTGGGTAAGAAGCGATCTTCACAAAGGGCCTCGGGGCGCACCGTCATGCGGCGATCCCTAATACTCTTGACTGCTATGCTGGCTCTGCTAGCAGGTGGGGCGGCCGACACGCCGCAGGCTGTGGTCCGGCCGATTCCTTCTTTGTCGGAATTGAGGCAGGTGGTACTGCGGTATTTTCGGGCTCAGCGGGATTATCGGCCGGGCGATCTGATCACGCGCGACAAGATCGAGCCGCTGTTGGCGCAACTGCGGCGGACGATATTGCCTTTGCCCGACGCCAAGCAGATTCTACAGAAGGTGCCGGCGAAAGACGAATTCCTGGCCGAGCAATTTCGCACGCCGGGCGGCCGAAAGTTCATGCGGCAGATCGCCCGCTACGATGACGGCTACGATCGCCTCGATCGGCTCAGCCGCTTGCCCCACGGAAAACAGACGATTATCGATCTGATCCGCGGCCCCGACGGTTACAAGATGCTCGAATACATGACGACCACGCCGGGCGGGCTGGCGTTGGGCGATCAGCTCTCAAACGCGCCGAAGGGGAAGAACTTCAACGAAGCGACCGGCCGCATCTATACGGCCGAGATGCTTTTGAAGCGGTTGGAACAGAGCCGCGCCGCCACGTTGAAGAACGCGAAGCCTACCGGATACGCCGGATCGACATCACGATGATCGGCACGGCGGGGGTGCGTTCCAGCGTCGTCTTGTCTTGCAGTTTTGTGTCACGCACCTCGGCGGCATTGATCGCATCGACAACTTCCATGCCTTTGGTCACTTTGCCGAAGACGCAGTAACCGTAGCCCTGCGGCGTGCGGTCCTTGTAGTCGAGCGCCTTGTTGTCCGCGACATTGATGAAGAACTGGCTGGTTGCGCTGTCGATCGTGTCGGGCCGGCGGTACATGGCAATCGTGCCGCGAAGGTTCTTCAGTCCGTTGGCGGCTTCGTTGTAGATCGGCGTGCGCGCGGGCTTTGCCACCATGTTCGTGTCGTAGCCGCCGGCAAGGATTCCCTGGTCCTTGAACACCTGGTGGATGATCGTTCGGTCGTAGAACGAGGTGGTGACGTACAAGAGGAAATTGTCCACGGTGTTGACCGCACTCTTGCGGTCGAGTTCGACCGTGATCTTTCCCTTCGAGGTCTCGATTTCGACCACCGGGTGGTCCAAGTCCTGAGTGGCCTTGGGAGTCGGTGAGGCTTGGTCGGTTGCCTCGGCGGGATCGGTCTTCGTCGCCGCGTCGCTAGCGGTGGCCGGCGACTTCTTGCCGTCGCCGCCGCTCGCGCCCCCGCCCCCGCAGCCGCCCACGACCACAAACAACAGCAGACTCAAACATGCTAAAATAGGCTTCCAGCGATGAGACACCGTACGGTCCCCCTACAGAAGAATTCATGGTTTCTGCGGTTTGCCAATGGGCTCCTATCATCCCCAGAAGGGCGTTTGCGTGCAACGTCGATTTTGGTGGATTGTCCTGATGGGGTGCAAAGCAGCTTCCGGTGTCCCAACGTGGCTCAAGCAAACGTCAATAGGAGAATCTGGCGTTTTTCGGTTAAGATGGCAATTTGTCGCAGGATAGGAAGTCACTTTGGATCGTGGAGGATCTGTCATGGACGGCATTTCGCAGCATTTACAGCGGAAATTCGAGCGGGTTTTGCTTGAGGCGAAGGATGCGATCATCGAGACCATTTTGGCGGGCTGGGACCGGAAGACCCCGCTCCATTTCAGTCAAATCGAGGCGGCTTCCCATCGGTTGGCGACCCGTTGGAGTTGTTGCTTTCAGGAATGGGCCGCGCGGGAGATGACGGCGGAAAGTCCCGACAGCGCCGCCTGTCCGACCTGTGGCGAAGTTTGTTCGCTGGAGTTGGTGGCCCGTACGATTCTCTCGACCGACGGTGCGGTCCCCATCTTGGAATGGAAAGGGACTTGTACCCGCTGTCGGCGGGATTTTTTTCCCTCTGCGGGCAGCGATGGGATTGGACAGTCGGGAACTAACGCCGGCGATGACGCAGAGGATCGTGTATGCCTCGGCCGAGACGCGATCGAGCCAACGCGCGTCGCTGGTGCTGAAGCACGTCGGTGGTAACGAGGTCTCAGCGAGCACGGTGCAGCGTGTAACGCACCAAGTGGGGATGGAACTGGCGGAGTTGCGAGATGAAGGGGATGCGCCCGAACTGGTCCAAGCCCCCGAGAATCCACCCGAGTTGGCCGTCGTGGAAGCTGACGGCGGACGAATTCGCACACGGAAACCGGGCCAAGGTCGCGGCGTTCATGGCGAGGCTTCGCGCGAGACCAAGAACGCCAATTTGCTGCGAATGACGCACCAGACGTTTGCGGAAGACCCCGAACCGGAACTTCCGCGTGCGTTCACCGATCCCAAGCGAGTGGCGAAATTAGCGGAAAAAGAGGCTCCGTCAGCGATTTCGGCGGTATCTGCCGCGCCGCCTGGCGAGAAGGCTTGGCGTCCCCAGCGTCTGGTGCGCACGTGTCTTTCGAGCATGGCAGAGGCCAGCGTCTTCGGGCAACAGATGAAGCGGGAGGCCGACTGTCGTCGTTTTCCGCAGGCGCTGCGCGTGCCTTTGTGGGAGACGGTCTTCCCTGGCATTGGTCTGTGTGGAAGCACTACTTTCCAAACTTTGTGCCCATCCTTGATTTCATCCACGCGCTGAGTTATCTGTACGCTGCGGCACTGGCGATGCACCCGGATTTCTCCGTTGCGTGGTCGTGCTATCTGCGCATGGCCCGCGCATGTTGGCAAGGTCGGGCGATGGAGGCGATGGACGAACTGAAGCGTTGGTTGGCTCCGCACGGTCTTGACGACACGGCCAAGCTGGACGAGAACGATCCGCGTAAACCGATCGTCGATGCCGCACGTTATCTGCGGAACAACCGCGGTCGCATGGACTATCCGCATTATCGACGCCTTGGGTTGCCGGTAACGTCGGCCTTGATGGAGTCGCTGGTCAAAGAGGTGAACTACCGGGTGAAGGGGACGGAGATGTTTTGGAACGACCCAGAGGGGGCGGAAGCGATACTCCAAGTCCGGGCCGCTACTCTATGCGACGACGACCGTCTCGGGCGCTACCTTCGCACTCGGCCGGGGTGTGCCTATGTCCGCCGCTCCACCGTCACCTCGGCCGCCTGAGCCGAGGCCGGAAGCTGCTTTGCACCCGGCCAGATGGGGTGGAATGGGTGATTTCGATTGGCGCGATCTGTGTGGTTTGGGCAAAATAGTGATTCCTCTTGCGACCGTGTTGAGATCGACGTGATACAGGGCAACGAGGGATCGTTGGCGGCTAACCGGATGTGAAGGACGGCCATGCACGGATCCAAGAGCCAGTTCCTCCGATGCTGCGTAACGGCCGCTGCCGTACTGCTCGTCGGCGGGGGCATGTGGCAATGTCAGAGCCACCGTAATCTGCTGGATGTCCAAATGTCCTATCCTACCCGCTACGTTCATACGTCGGAATATGGGTGGCCCATGTTCCATACGCACCAAGTTAAGTCCGGGGATACTTTTGTTCCCGCGTCCGCCAAATATGATCGAACCGTATTGTTTCCCGGCATTCTTGTCGACGCGACCGTGTGGTGCCTGGTCCTTGTGGCGACGGGCTGCATTGTGTGGCGATGGACCGCACACGGCCGTCAATGGCGATTGCGAAACCTGTTCGGTGTATCTGTCGTTGCCGCGATCCTGCTCGGTTGGTGGAGATGGGAATGTGATGCTGCCGCCAAGTCGCTCCCCGCTAGGTACGTCGATCTGTACACTATGTACTCCGATGCCCCGATGCTGACGCTCTTGCAGTCTCCTTGGTACGTCTATGTCCCCGTCCTCTTTGGACTCGGCTGTGGCATCTACTGGATAGGCTGGATCGGCGGCCGCATCACGGCTAAGATTATCGAGGGGATTCATCATGTGGCGATGTCCAAACTGCGGTGAATCGATCGCCGATGAGTTCGACGCCTGCTGGAAGTGCGGCACGGCGAAGGACGGAACTCGGGCCGTGGATTTCCACGTGGAATCGGACGATCCGGCCATGCCCAATCGCGGCCCCGATAGCGGCCCACCGAAGAGCGCGGAGGAACGCGAGGCGGATCGCATGCACGAGCGGATTGTCGAACTGTGTTCCGCCGGCAATGTTGTCGAGGCCGAATGTGTTTCCGAATTGTTGCAGGAAGCCGGCATTCAGGCCCGGATCGTGGGCGACTGTCTTGGCGGGGCGGCGGGTGGGTTACCGTGTGGCGAGCCAATCGCACCCCGCATCTGGGTGCGCCAAAGCGATTTGGGCCATGCCAGAGAAGTGATCGATCAGTGGCGCTCGCAGCAGACGAATGAACCGGTCGAGTTCCCGGAAAGCGAGACGCTGCCGGAGAGCGAAACGCCCGTCGAGGCGGAATACGCCGAACTGCCGTCGGACGTGCGTCTGCGTTTTCTCAGCCAGGGTTTCTTCATCGTCGGAGCGGTGTGTATTGTCATCGGCGGCATCTGGGCGTGGAAGAACTCGATGGTGCTGTCGATCTATTCGGGCACGGCCGTCGGGCAATTCCATCGCATCCGTGTCGGCGACGTGAAGTGGGTAGCTCCGCCCCGCGAGCGGGACGTGCCGCCGGGGAATGTCGCGGGAGGGTCTTCCTTTCACTACACGTACGATGTGGAATACGCGTATGTGGTGAACGGCAAGACGTACGACGCGACCATGAAGGTGGATAACGCCAACAGAGCCCCGAACGAGGTGACGATCCATTACAATCCCCGCCACCCGGCCAGCAACATTGCCGGATCGATTACGCCGCCCTGGATGACACTGCTCTTCGCGTCGCTGGTGGGGGCGTTCTTGTGTTTCGTGGGATACCAGTTCCGCTGATGGACGCCGGAGTTTCTCTTGGCCCTGTTCACAGCGCCGGACGAGCGTTGTTCCCCGAGTCCGTAGCGGCACCCATGTGGTTGCACGGATGTTGACGGTGGCAGCCACGAGCGATTAGCCCGCATTTTTCACCAAGGTGGGGCAGACATTCGTGTCTGCCGCAAGATAGGGCGGCACGTCTGGCAGACAGGAATGTCTGCCCCACCGGACACAGTTTCGCCCGTTTTCCCCGTGTGGTGAGGAATGCGGCTCGGCCCTCACTCCCCCCGTTCAAGGGTAAAACGTGCATTGACACCGCCGGGCTTTTTCGAGTACAAACTGCCCGCTTTTCCCGGTTCTCTGTTCCAGTTCAGCCGGCAGGCGCTCGGCGGCGGGGCCGCCAGGGTCTTGTCGGCACGCGTCACAAGGTGGGCTCAAATCATGTTGCCGCACTTTAACCAACGATCCTGGTCGGATTTCCCACTGTGCGAACTCGTCGGCGAGGTCGCCCAGTCATTGGCCGCGCCGTGCAAGGATCGATCGATCGAGGTGATTCTCGACGTTCCCGCAAACCTGACGGCCACCGGCAATCGCGGGCTGATTCGCCGCGCGATCGAACACCTCATGCTCGGCGCCATCGCGGCGATGCCCAAAGGGGGCTCGCTCTGGGTCACTTCGGCTGCGGGGCCGAACGTTATCGAACTCGAAGTTGCCGACACCGGGCCGACCCTTTCGGACGAGGCCCGCCGCCACGCCTTCGATTCTCCCGGCGACACCGAACGCGGCGCCTCGGGCTGGGAGTTGGCCATGGTCTACCACATCGCCAAGATTCACGGCGGCAGCGTCACGGCCGCCAATTGTCCTGAAGGGGGCGTCGCCTTCACGCTCCGCATCCCACGCCGGGCCGCCCTGGAGGCCGCCGCATAATGGAGCTGCTCCGTCGGGCATTCGCGCAACTGCACGAGCGCTTTCGGTCGATGACGCCGGGCTCGCGGCTGACGGCAGTCTTGCTGGCCGCGGCCGTGCTCGTCGGCTTGATCTGCCTCGGCACGCAGCAAAGAACGTGCGCCGATACCGACCTGCTGCAAGGCGTGACCGTGGCCAAGAGCCGACTGCCGCGAATGCTCGCCGCTTTCGGCAAAGCGAAACTGACGGACTATGAAATTCGCGGTTCCTCGATCTTCGTCCCGCACGGACGGCAATCGACGTACATGGAAGCGCTTCGCGCCGCCAACGCCTTGCCGAGAGGTTTGGACGAAGCCATGAGCGACGCCGTCAAGGAAGGCTCGATCTTCGACATCGGTTCCAGCCGCGAACAGCAGCGGATCAACATCGCCAAACAGACACAGGTGGCAGACGCGATCCGATCGCGGTCGGGCATCGAGGACGCCAGCGTCATCTATGACGAGACCAAGGCCAGCGGATTTCAACCGAAGGTGGCAAAGGCCGTCGTCTATGTCTGGCCCGAAGGATCGCGCGAACTCGACGAGGCCAGCGTGATCGACATCCGCAACGACGTGGTCGGCGCCTATGCCGAGTTGAAGCCGGAAAACGTCACGGTTTCCGACCTGAACGGCCACACTTGGCGCGGCAATGTCGGCAGTGCGGAGGAAATCAGGTACCGTGCGTTGATGAGCGTTCGCCGACAGCAGCCGCGAGCCAGATCCCCGCAGATGTCAGAGGCTCGCGCGGTGGCGACCGCCGGTTCCGCGACGGATTGGAGCGAGTGGAGCCGGAAGGCTTGGCAGTGGGCCCGGCAATGGTGGAAACCGCTCGCCGGCGTCGGCTTTGCCCTGGTTTGCCTTCTTGTGTTGCGTTCGATGATCGGATCAAAGACGGCCGAAGCTGAGCCGGCAGCAGCGGCGGCGGCCTCCGCGTCGCCGGCCGACAAGCCCGCGGTGAAGGCGGCGCTGCCGCCGCCGCATTGGCGACGCGACCGCGGCGTTGACCGCTCGCTGCGCGAGGAGCTTTCCGAATTGGTCGAAGCAGACCCGGAAACGGCCGCTAACATCCTCAGCAATTGGATTGGACAGACGAGTTGACCGATGGACGTTGCCACGATCAGTTTCCACGACGCCGGCATTCGCAAGGCAGCCATTCTGGTGGCGAGCCTCGACCAGGCCGCCGCCGACTTGCTGCTCCGCCAACTCGGGCCGGAACGAGCGGATCTGGTGCGTCAGGCCGTGGCGTATCTCGATGAAATCGGGCCGGAAGAGCGGCAGCGAATCGGCGACGAGTTCCGCCGCATCGGACCGATGGTCCCCAGCCAATCCCCCTCGGGCATCGAGCTCGACCGATTGCCGGCAGGGAAGACATCCTTGGCTGGCAAGTCGGTGGGGCAGACATTCTTGTCTGCCACCAAGCCTTCCACCGGGCAGACAGGAATGTCTGCCCTACCGGCCGGCGACGAGCCGCCGCCGTTCGACTTCCTCCGTGACGCCGACGACGAAAAGCTGGCGCGTCTGCTGGGCGACGAGCGCCCCGCGACCGTGGCCTTGGTGCTCTCTAATTTGCCGCCCGAGCGGGCAGGCGAGGTCCTGGCGCGCTGGCGCCGGCCGCGCAGATCGAAGTCGTCCGCCGACTCGTCGATCTCGACAATTCCGATTCGGAAACGCTCGGCGAAATCGAGAAGGCACTGGAGGCGCGGTGGTTGCAGCAATTCGCCATCGATCGCCGCCGCGCCGCTGGGCCCGAGGCTGTCGCCCGAATCCTCGCCACGTGCGATGCGGCCGCCCGCGGGCGGATTCTCGGCAATCTCGCCGCGCACGATCAGTCCTTGGCCGAGCGATTGGGCCAGCGGCCGATCGCTTTCGAGGAAATCGCCCAATTCGACGATGCCGTGCTGACGGCCGTTTATCGCACGGCCAAGCCGGAAGTGCTCCAGGCGGCTCTCTTGGGAGCGCCGCCGTCGCTGTTGGAGCGGTTGTTGCGGCGGATGTCGCGTAGCGAGGCGAAACAGTTGCGTCACAAGTTGGCCCATCCGGGTCCGATCCGGCTGAGCGACGTGGAAGAGGCCCAGCGGCAGATCGCCGTGCTCGTGCAGCAGATATCGCGAGAGCGGCCCCGAAAAGCCGCGTAAAGAGCCGCGAGAACGAAGTCGCTGGGGTGGCAGTCGTACTGCCACCCCGTTGATCCACGCCTCGGGGCGGCAGTACAACTGCCGTCCCAACACCGCTGCCGTCCCAACACATCCGCAAGCCCGAACATGGCCACGATCCTTCGAGCCGCCGACGCGCAATTCAGCCCGCAGGTGGCGTCGTTCAACCTGGACGACGCGGCCGCGGAGGCTGCTGAATGCCTTGCGCAGGCGCGGGCCGACGCCGCCGAAATCGTGGCGACGGCCGAGCGACAGGCCGCCGACATCCGTCGCCAGGCGGCCGAAGCGGGATGCGAGGCCGCGATGCAGGAGTTCGAGAAAATGGTGGCCGCCCAAGTGGCGCCGGCCATCGAGGCGATCGGCCAGGCCGTCGTTCAGTTGCAGTGCGAGAAGCAGGCGTGGATCTCCCAGTGGGAGACCGCGGCGGTGCATCTGGCCGCCGCCATCGCCGCGAGGGTCATTCGCCGCGAGGTGCGGCATGAGCCCGAAATTACGTTGTCGCTCGTGCGCGAGGCGTTGGAACTGGCCGCCGGCAGCCCCAACGTGCGGTTGCACTTGAACCCCGAAGACTACAAGTCGCTGGGCGTCGAAGTGCGAACGCTCATCAAGGCGATGTCCTCGCTCGGCGACGCCGACGTGACCCCCGACGCAACGATCGCCCAGGGCGGCTGCCGCGTCGAAACCCGATTTGGAACGATCGACCAGCAGATCGAGACTCAGTTGCAGCGAATTGAAGAAGAATTGGCGGCATAGATCGATCGAGGCGCAGCGTTGCGAAACCGCAAGCGGTTTACTCCCCCTGACCCCTGACCCCTCCCCATGCTCGACCAGATCGCACAACTCGGCCACATCATGCCCACCGGCTTGACCGGCAGCGTGGCGCAGACGGTGGGAACGACCGTTTCGGCGGCCGGATTTCCCGCGCCGGTCGGGGCGGTGGCCGAAATCCAGCGGCCGTCGGGTGCGCCGCTGCTGGCTGAGGTGGTCGGATTCCGCGATGATCTGACGGCGTTGTACCCCTTGAGCAACCTAAGTGGCGTGCAGCGCGGCAACCGCGTTCGCCTGGTCCGCACCACGCACTGGCTTCGCGTCGGCCCGGAGTTGCTCGGGCGGGTGATCGACGCCGAGGGGAACGCCATCGATGGGCGGCCGCAACCGGCATTGGCCACTCGCACCTCCCGCGATCGCGCCGCCCCCGACGCCTGCTCGCGCCTGCGCATCGATCAGCCGCTTGCCACCGGCGTTCGCGCGATCGACGGCCTGCTGACCTGCGGCCGAGGGCAGCGCATGGGCATCTTCTCGGGCTCGGGGGTCGGCAAGAGCGTACTGCTGGGGATGATGGCCCGCTACACCGATGCCGACGTGATCGTGATCGCCCTGATCGGCGAGCGCGGCCGCGAAGTGAACGAGTTCATCGAGCGCGACCTCGGCGCCGCCGGCCTGGCCAAGAGCGTTGTCGTGGTGGCCACGAGCAATGAGCCGGCCCTGGTGCGCACGCAGGCGGCCTCGACCGCCACCGCCATCGCCGAATACTTCCGCGACCAGGGCAAGGACGTGCTGTTGCTGATGGATTCGCTGACGCGATTTGCCTTGGCCCAGCGCGAGATTGGCCTGGCCGCCGGCGAGCCGCCGACCGCGCGCGGCTTCACCCCGTCGGTCTTCGCCGCGTTGCCGAAACTGGTCGAGCGGGCTGGCCGCACGCCGCAAGGCAGCATCACCGCCTTCTACACCGTGCTGGTCGAGGCCGACGACCCGAACGAGCCGATCAGCGACACCGTCCGCGGCCTGCTGGACGGCCACACCTGGCTTTCGCGGCAGCTCAGCTCGCGCGGGCATTACCCGGCGATCGACGTGCTGCAAAGCATTAGCCGCCTCATGCCCGAGGTGGCCGACGACGAGCACGCCCGCGCCACTTACGCCATCCGCGACCTGCTGGGGGCCTACCGCGATCATGAAGACTTGATTTCGATCGGGGCGTACCGCCGCGGCGCCAACAAGATCGTGGACGCGGCGATCGACATGCAGGACGAGATCAACCGCTACCTGCGTCAGCCGGTGGAACAGCCTTCGACGCTCGATGAGGCCCGCCAGGGCGTGCTGCGGCTGCAACGAGAATATCAGGAACGCCTGGGACAATGACGATGCCCGAACCCCGTTTTCGACTGGCCACGCTGCTGCGGCTCCGCGAATCGACGCGCGACCAACGGCGTGCGCAATTGGCCGAATCGCAACTGGCCGATCAGGAACTGCTCGACCAACTCACGCGGCTCGGCATGGAACAGCAGCGGGGGCAGAACGAATGCCGCAAGGCCGCCGGACCCGGCGAGGTGCAGATCGGCCGCCTCGTCGAGTCGCATCGTTACGCCGTGTCGCTTCGCACCCGCGAAGAGGAATTGCGGCAACGGCGACAGACGCTGGCCGTCGACATTCAGCAGCGCCGGCAGGCGTTGGTGAAAGCCGATCAGGAGGTGCAAGTCCTGGAGAAGCTGCGCGACCGCCGGCTCGAACGCCATCGGTTGGAAGAGGAGCGAAAGCAAGCCAGGCAGATCGACGAGGCCGCGTTGCAGGCGGCCGTCGCGTAGTTTGCGGCGGCGGGATCGCCGCACATTGTTGCTGCGGTAGTTATCGTTGCTGCGGCAGTTGCACTGCCGCAGCGGGACGGCGGTGCAACTGCCATCCCAACGAGGAGTGTTCGCATGTTCGACAACCAATTGACAGACTTGCTCGCCAGGGCCGAACGCGGCGTCGAAGCGGCGATGTCGTGCGAAGAGATCGACGACTCGCACGCGAACGACCAGCGGCAAGTCGAGCTTCGCATCGAGCTCGGGCGGACGCGGCTGCAACCCGGCGACGTTCAACAACTTCGCAGCGGATCGGTGGTGCTGCTCGATGGCCTGTTGGGCGAACCGGCGGGCATCTACGCGGCGGAGCAGTTGATCGGACGAGGCGAGATCGTCGTGGTCAATGGGAAAATCGGCGTGCGCGTAACGGAACTTGTTCAGGCGACACCGCTTGCGGTTTCGCAACCAACACATCAGAAATGACGAAAACCAAATCGATACGATCGGCGGTCCGGGCAATCGCGCTCGTTCTTTTGTCGGCGTGTCCGGCGGACTTGCCGGCGCAGGTTGCGTCTCAGGCGGACCCGTCGGAATCGTCCGCCAAAGCGGCCTTGCCGATTGCCGAGCCGAAATCACACAATCCCGCAAACCGCAGCGATCAGGGCAAGAAGCCGGGCGGTTTGTCGTCGGCCGCGACGGTCTTCGGCAGCCTGGCGTTGGTGCTCGGGGTCTTCTTCGCTTTGGTTTGGGCGCTTCGCCGGGCCGCGCCGCCGGGGGCCGCCCTGCTTCCGGCCGAGGCGTTCGAGGTGCTCGGCCGCGCCCCGTTGGCCAATCGTCAGCAAGCGCACCTGCTGCGTTGCGGCAACAAGCTCCTGTTGATTTCGTCGAACGCCGCCGGCGCTGAGCCGCTGACCGAGATCACCGATCCGGCCGAAGTCGATCGCTTGACCGATTTGTGCCGGCAGGCTCGGCCCAGCATTGCCACGACGGCCCTCAGCCGCATTCTCGGGCAGAAGGGGAAGAGCAATGGTTAAGAAAGGCGGAGGGCGGAAGGCGGAAGGCGGACGGAACGGCATGTGCCGCTGGCTGCTGCTGTCGGCGATACTGGCCGTTGTTGTCCTGTGCAACTCCGCCACCGCCGCCGATACGCACAATCAGCCGTCGAACTCGCCGATGTCGCTCGGTCTGCCCGAAGGGTTGGCCGGTGGGCCGAAAGCCTGGACGAGTCCCGAGGGGCTTGGCTCCAGTCTGCAAGTCATGTTGCTGCTGGCGGTGTTGAGTCTCGCGCCCGCCGCGTTGCTGATGACCACTTGCTACGTTCGCATCGTCGTCGTGCTGAGTTTGCTGCGTCAGGCGCTGGGCACGCAGAACCTGCCGCCGACGCAGGTGATTACCACGCTGGCCCTCTTCCTGACGCTGCTGGTGATGTCGCCCGTCTGGAAGCAGGTCTACGACGAGGCGGTGGTGCCCTACACGCAACACCAGATCAGCGGCGAGCAGGCGTGGAAGGCAGGCGCCGCGCCGATCCGCCTCTTCATGAGCATGCAGATCGAGCGGACGCAGAACACCGAGGACGTGTGGCTCTTCATGAACTATCTGCCCAAGCAGGTCGCGCCCAAGAGCTATGACGACGTCCCTTTGCAGGCCCTGTTACCGGCGTTCATGCTCAGCGAACTGAAAACGGCGTTCCTGATCGGCTTCCAAATCTATCTGCCGTTTCTGATTCTCGACATGGTCGTGGCCAGCGTGATGGTTTCATCGGGCATGTTGATGGTGCCGCCGCCGATGGTCTCGCTGCCGTTCAAACTGCTGCTGTTCGTGTTGGTCGACGGCTGGCACCTGGTTGTCGGAATGTTGCTGCAAAGTTTCCAGGCGTTTACATAAGAGGGGCTAGGGGCTGGGGACTAGGGGCCAGAGCAAGCTGCCCAATCCCTAGCCCCCAGTCCCTAGCCCCTAGCCCCCACTCCCTCCCATGGACGCACAATCCGCCATCGATCTCGGCCGTGAAGCCCTTTGGACAACGCTGATCGTCGCCTCGCCGGTGCTGGTCGCCGCGCTGGTCGTCGGCCTAGTAATCGGCCTGCTCCAGGCAATGACCCAAGTCCAGGAACAGAGCCTCGTTTTCGTGCCGAAGATCATCGTCATGCTCTTGGTGTTGAGCATTTCGCTGCCCTGGTTGATTTCGCGAATGGTGCAGTACACCAGCACCCTGATCGGCGGCATTCCCGGACGGTTCTAGCCGCTATGTACGAGAATTGGCTCATCCTGTTCGCGTTGGTCTTCGCCCGGGTTGCCGGGCTGACGATGACCGCGCCGATCTACGGAACCAACGACGTTCCGTTGCAGGTGCGGGTGCTGTTGGCCGCGGGACTGGCGTTGTTGATCGCGCCGTTGCAATGGCACGGCGTCGCTGTCCCCTTCGGCGGCTTCGCTCACCTTCTGGCAATGCTCGGCGCGGAGGCCGCCATCGGGGCGTGTCTCGGTTTGGGCGTTGTGGTCTTGATTCACAGTATGACGTTGGCCGGCGAAATGATCGCCCAGGCCAGCGGCTTGGGCATTGCCGAAATGTTCGATCCCACGATCGACGAGAACGTCTCCCATTTTTCGCGGCTGATGTTTCTGGCGGCCGTGACGATTTTTCTCTGCATCGGCGGCCACCGCATGGTGATGGCCGGATTGTTGGACACGTTCCGCACGATTCCGCCCGGCAGCGGCGTGCCGCCGGGTTCGCTGGCGGACGGATTCACCACGCTGGTGGCCATGAGCTTTTCGCTCGGTGTGCGCGTGGCCGCGCCGGCGGTCACTTCGCTGCTG
This sequence comes from uncultured Planctomycetaceae bacterium, assembly GCA_963823895.1. GTDB lineage: Bacteria > Planctomycetota > Planctomycetia > Pirellulales > Thermoguttaceae. The sequence goes on along the minus strand of CAWGNG010000034.1, from coordinate 122,415 downwards.
TTGGCCACTCTGGTTCTCGGCCTGATCGGGCGGACGCTGCCGCAGTTGAACATTTTGGCGTTGGGTTTCGGCCTGAACTCGCTGTTGGCCTTCGCCGCCCTCGGCCTGACCCTCGGCGCCGCCGCCTGGGCGTTTCAGGATCAGATCCAGCCGGCGATGCAGACGATTTTCGACGCGCTGAAAACGCCGCTGAAGTTGGAGTGGATGTCGTAGAGGGGAATGACGAAGCTCAAATGACGAATGACGAAGCTGACATAACGGCAGAGTCACCAAGCAGACGTTCGCCGTTTGGGCTTTCGTCTTCCTCATTCGTCGTTCTTTCGTCATTCGTCATTTGAGCTTCGTCATTCGCGATGCCCGACCACGCCGACAAATCCGTGGAACCGACGCCGCGCCGCCGGCAACAGGCGCGGCGGGAAGGGCAGGTCGCCAAGAGCCAGGACCTCGGCTCGGCGCTGATGCTACTGGCGGGCGTCGGCATCCTAATGTCGCTCGGCGGCGGATTGGTCGGCTTCTTGGTGAGCTACTGCCGCAGCCAACTCGGCGGTCAGCCGTGGCTGGCGGCCAACGCGGATTTCATCACCGGCCAATGGAACGCCACGCTTTGGACGCTCGCGCGCTGCCTGTTGCCGATCCTCGGGCTGCTCTGCCTGGCCGGCGTGGCCGTCAACCTGCTTCAAACCGGTTTCCTCTTTCTGCCGCAAAGAGTTTCGGTCGATCTTGGCCGGATCAGTCCGATTCGCGGATGGCAGCGCATCTTCTCCTCGGCGCGGATGGTCCATCTCGGTTTCGGCCTGCTGATACTGACGGCCGTTATCGGCGTGGCCGGCGTCGTATTGTACAACCAGCGCGAAGCCCTGCTGGGCCTGATCGCTCTGCCGCCGCCGGCGCTTGCGGCCGAGATGGCGCAACTGATGCTCTGGACTGCGCTCAAAATCGGCGCGGCCTTGTTGGTGCTGGCGATTCTGGACTACGGCTACCAGCGATGGCGGCACGAGCAAGACCTCAGGATGACGCCGCAGGAGTTGCGCGAAGAGCTCAAGAACCTCGAAGGCGATCCGCAATTACGGGCGCGGCGAAAGCGGGCCCAGCACGAACTGGCCGTCGGCCGTGCTCCGCCGGTTCAATCGCCAGCGGCGGAAACGCAAGCCGATGGGCTGAAAAGGTGATTTGTCCCATTGCGGCTGGTGGAAAGTCCAATTCTCAGCCCCCCACTTGTGATGTGATGCGGGCGCGATTATGCTGGCGGTAGTGAACATCGCGTCACGGAGCACGGCTGGTCATCGATTATGCTCTTTGCCAATGTCGCATTGCCGAGCTTTATCGGACACTGGATCGTCTTCATTATTCTCTTGCCACTGGTCGCCACGATTGAGGCGATCGTTCTGGCCGTGGTGTTGAAAACCGCACCGATCGATTCTCTGACCGTAGCGATACACGCCAATTGGCGGTCCACGGTTTCCGGACTTCCTCTGGGGTGGTGTATGGCGCTGGCGGGCCTGGTTCCAGCCGGAATATTGGCGTTTCTCTTGCCTGCTCCGTACCGCGATCCCGGTTTTCAGATCATAGCGTTTACCGCGTTTACTGGCGGCATGATTCCCACCGACTTCACCATGATCGCAATGGCCGCGGGAAATCTCCTCATTTTGATTCCGTATTACTTTGTGACGGTGCGCATTGAGCAAAAAGTCGTAGCGTCTCATCATCCCGAGATTGACCCAAAGCGGGTCGCCTTTGCCGTGCGCTGGATGCATCGCATAACCTACACGATGCTTGCTCTTCTTGTGTTGTGGTGGTTAACTGCTGCGATCCAGGTTTACCGCAACCGGCCCCAACGTGGCGAGGGTGGGTCAAGAGTGGGACAGACTCGCTCGAGTGAAGACAGGCAAATGCACACATGGTCCAAGCTGCCAATATCGGACTGGCCCACCTTCTCCCACTTTGCGGAGATCGCATCGTGAAAACACAGTGCAGCGGCTTGCGGCGTTCTCCGCGCGGGTTCAACCTCGTTGAACTGCTCGTCGTCATCACGATTATCGGCATCCTGGTTGCGTTGTTGTTGCCTGCCGTGCAAGCATCGCGCGAAATGGCCCGGCGGGTGACGTGCCAGAACAACTTGAAGCAACTCGGAATCGCCTTCCACGATTTCGAGGGGGCAAACAGCGGGTTTCCGCCGCGCCGCCACTCCAGCGTCCCCTATCAGGGATGGGCGGCATATCTGCTCGACTACATGGAGCAAGTTCAGATCGGCGACCGCTACGACATGACCAAGAACTTCTACGACCCGGTGAATCAGCCCTGGATCAAAATGCCGCTGCCCGTCTTCACGTGCCCTTCGGCCCCTCCGAATCGCATGATCACGATCATCGACCAGTCGAACAAGCCGACGGGGGCGATCGGCGCGGCGGGCGATTACTTCGCGGCCAACAGCGTCGACGCCTACTGGTGGCCGCCTGACCGAAAAGCGGCCGCCGCCGATACCGTCAACTGCCCGGCGCTAATGGACAACGCCAACCAGCCGCTGGCCGCCATCAGCGACGGGCTGTCGAACACGCTCTTGCTGGCCGAGTTCGCCGGGCGGCCGGACCACTGGATTATGGGCCAGCAGCAGGCGACCAACGCCGGGCTGCAATGGCCGAACTGGTGGGGCCCCTGGGCCTCGTACAACTCCTCGATCTTCAAGACCTGGTCGGACGACGGCTCGACGCCCGGCGGCCCGCACACGATCAACGCCAACAACAACTGGGGCATCTACGCATTCCATCCTCATGGGGCGAACATCCTGTTGTGCGATAGCTCCGTCCATTTCGTCGCCGAAACGCTCGATCGCGACACGTTCGCCAGTCTGATCACCAAGGCCGGCAGCGAACCGATCGACGGAAAGAAGTTTTGATAAGAACGTACTCCTCTCGCTCCGCGTGAGGGATGTGAAAGCGAGATCACTTTACTCCGAGCGTAGGTCGCTTCACGCGGAGCGTGAAGAGTACGAGATTCCCTGCAAAAGTGCATCATGTTGTGGACGACAATCCTCGCCGCGGCTCTTCTTTCGGCCAACGACGCCGCCGGCTCCGCAGCGCTAACCTGTGGTGCAGGCGTCTCGCCTTCCGTGGCAGCCGGGACGGCTGCACCACAAGACACCATACACGATCGGCCGGCGATCGCGTTTCTCCGCACGTTACAAACGCCGTCGGGCGGGTTCATCGACGTGCCGCCGCCCAAGGGTACGCCGCCGCAGCCGTCGTTGCGACTTACGCGGACGGCGCTTCGCAGTTTTCGGCTCTTGGGAGGCCGACCCGCCAACCGTGAAGCAGTCATCCGATTTCTGAAGGCTTGCTACGACCCGCAGAGTGGCGGTTTCGCCGACCATCCGGGGGCGAAGCCCGACGCCATTAGCACGGCGGTGGGGCTGATGATCTTCGGTGAATTGAAGCTGCCCGTCGAGCCCTATGCCGAGCGCGGCCTGAAGTTTATGAACGACAAGACGGAGGGATTTGAGCAAATCCGCATGGTCGCTTCCGCCTTGGAAGAGCTAAACCGTCGGGTGCCGCAGGCCGACGAGTGGCTGAAGCAGATCGACCGCGCCCGCAACCCGGACGGCTCGTACGGAAGCGGTCCGGGCAGAGCCCGCACGACGGCCCTCTACGTCATGGCGCAGTTGCGGCTCGGCGGAAAGCCGCAGTCGAAGGAAGCGGTGCTCCGTGTGCTTAGCGACGGCCAGCGTGAGGACGGCGGTTTTGGCGGCTCCACGCCCGGCGGTTCCGACCTTGAAGCCTGTTATCGCATCGTCCGCGTCATCGCCTATTTCGACGCCCAGCCGCTCCATCCCGAAAAGCTCCGCACCTTCATCGCCAAATGCCACAACGCCGACGGCGGTTATGGCGAGCGTCCGAAAACGCCGTCGTCGCTACACGGAACGTATTACGCAACGATCGTGCGCCACTGGCTCGCCGGCGGCAAATGATCCGATCGCACGGCACGTAGCCCTGATAGCTCGCCTATTGATGCTACCCGTGTCGCTTCTTACCGCCCGTCGGCCGGCAGCCGCGTCAGCACTGGCAGCTTGATCGTCACCTGCGTGCCGCGGCCGGGCTCGCTTTGCAGGGCGATCTGGCCGCCGTGGCCCTCGATGATCTTCCGCGTGGTGGGCAGACCGAGGCCCGAGCCGCCGCGCTTGGTGGAAAAGAAGGTCTCGAAGATCTTGGCCTGCGTCGCCGCGTCCATGCCGCAGCCGGTGTCGATCAAGTCGAGGGCCACGCCGTCGGCCGTGCCATAGGTGCGGACTACGAGTTGCCCGCCCGCGGGCATCGCCTGCTCGGCATTGAGCACCAGATTCAAGAGCGCCCCGTGGAACGCCTCGCGGTCTAGCAGCACCGTCGGCAGATTGCCGGTGAGATAATCGACGATCTCCACGCCCGCCTGCTTCGCCTTGGGGCCGTAGAAGTCGAGCACCTGGCGGACCAGGCCGTTGAGGTCGCTGGGCTGAAGGTTCAGGCGATGGGCCTTGGTGAAACGGAGGAAGTTGTCCAACAGGTCTTGCAGCCGCTGGCATTCCCGGTGCACCAGGTCGATCTTCTTCATCGCCCGGCGTTCGCGGGGGGCGTCGGAGTCGCGGAAGTCTTCGGCCAGCAGCTCCATGTTCATGCGGATGGTCGAGAGCGGATTCTTGATCTCGTGCGCCAGCCCGCCGGCCAGCCGCACGATCTCCGTATACTGATCGGCCAGCCGCTGGTTCGCCTTGTCGTAGGACATAAGAGGAAATTGTAGCGGGCGCGGCCCTCAACACAACCGGTTGCGACGGCAGCCACGCAGCATTTCCGGCAACGGCTATTGGGAATCAGGAAACAAATGTCGGGATACGCCGTTTAGCCGGCGAACTTGTTCGCCGTGGAATCCGGGGTTTTGGCCCAAACGCGGCGATCAAGTTCGCCGGCTAAACGGATGGCACGACATCACCTATCTGATTCCCTATAGCCCGTTGTGCCTCGATTCGCCAGCAAGGCAGGCGGCTGACCGTTCATGGTTCCCCCTCTAGGCGGTGACGGAACGACAAGAACTGGCCGCAGCCGGAGCTGCGAACGACCTTATGGCGATCCCCGTCACCCCCCCATGCGAAACGACGTTGCCGACCTGGTCTTGCCCCGCGGGCGGGATTTGGGTAGATTGCATTCCCTTGGTTCGTGGTCCCTGCGACCGGCGGGAGTCGAGGTTTTTTGCTGTGCACCGGCGAAAGGGAGACGTCTTCGTAGGACGCCGCTGGGGTGACAGTTGTACTGCCGCCCCGTCGCCGGAAATCGCGAATGGCAGTACACCTGTCAGTCGAACACAACTGCCATTCCAGCGACAGTGGAGCGCTCGTCTCGGAAAGGAATCCCCTTCATGCAGGCTACCCTGGCCGAGCTTGCGGCTCTGGTGGGCGGGCAGTTGGTCGGCGACGGCCGGCTGGTGATCCTCGGCGCGGCCACGCTCGGCGACGCCGGGCCGGGGCAGATCACGCTGGTCGATCAGGCCGACAAGGCCTACCTGCTCGAGCAAAGCCTCGCGGTCGCGGTCGTCGCGCCGCGGGAGTTCGCGCCTAAGGGGATTCCGGCGATTCAGGTCGATGACGTTCACGCGGCGTTCGCGGCGATCGTGACCCATTTCTGCCCGCAGCGGCAAAGGCCGCGGATCGGCGTCAGCCCGCTGGCCGCCGTCAGTCCGACGGCCACGATCGGCAGCAACGTCGATATCCATCCGTTCGCCACCATCGGCGACGGGGTGAGCATCGGCGACGGCTCGACGATCCACGCGGGCGTCCACGTCATGGCCGGCTCGCAAGTCGGCGGCAACGTAACGATCTTCCCCAATGCGGTGCTTTACGAAAACACGATCGTCGGGCCGCGATGCCTGATCCATGCCAACGTCGTGTTGGGGGCGTATGGTTTCGGCTACGGGTTTGTCGACGGGCGGCACGTCCTTTCGCCGCAGTTGGGCAACGTCGTGCTCGGGGCCGACGTGGAGATCGGCGCCGGCTCGACCATTGACCGCGGCACCTACGGCCCGACCACCATCGGCGAGGGGACGAAGATCGACGATTCGGTGATGGTCGCCCACAACTGCCGCATCGGCCGGCACAACATGCTTTGCTCGCAGGTCGGCGTGGCCGGCAGCACGACGACCGGCGATTACGTGGTGATGGCCGGGCAGGTCGGGGTGCGCGATCACGTTCACATCGGCGACCGGGCGGTCCTCGGCGCGATGGCCGGCGTGACCAACGACGTGCCCGCCGACGCGCGGATGATCGGCATTCCCGCCACGCCCGAACGCGAGCAGAAGGTCAAGCAGGCGGCCTTCAGCAAGTTGCCGGAGATGCGGCGGCAGTTGAAGCAGCTCGAACGGGCCGTCGAATTGCTGCTGAAGGAATCGTCGGCCGCCGGCAAGATCGCCGTCAACGCCGACGATTCGCCCAACGACGCCAACGGACGACGGGCGGTGGCGTAGAGTAGTGGGCAGTCGGCAGTGGGCAGTGGGCAGTACGGAAGGGCGCCGGAATACTGCGGGGAATGGACATGGCCGTGCGGAACTACCGCGACCTGATCCTGTGGCAAAAGGCGATGGACCTCGTGGAGCTTGTCTACCGGATCACGACGCACTTCCCACAAGATGAGTTGTATGGCCTGCGAAGCCAAATGAGAAGGGCCGCCGTATCTGTCCCATCCAACATCGCCGAAGGCGAAGGCCGGCATTCCGCTGGTGATTTCTTGCGATTCCTCTCGATAGCCAACGGTTCACGGCGAGAAGTGGAAACCCAGGCGATTATCGCGCAACGCCTCGGCTATATCAACGAGCAGGACTGTGAGGAGGTTCTTACCTTGGCTGCCGAGGTTGGTCGTTTGCGGCAGGGATTGGCGGATTCCCTCGACCGTGAATGAGGTGTGAGCCGAAAAAGTCTCCCGCCACTGCCGACTGCCGACTGCCCACTGCCGACTGCCCACTGCCGACTGCCGACTGCCGACTGCCGACTGCCGACTGCCGACTGCCCACTATCCACCATGTCCTCACCTTACGCAAAACGCCGCATTGGGATGCTCGCCGGCTGGGGGCGATATCCGATCGTGATCGCGGAGGCGCTGCGGCGGCAGGGGTGTGAGGTTTATTGCCTGGGGACGATCGGACACGCCGATCCCGAGTTAGCCAACGTTTGCACCGAGTTTCACTGGCTGGGGTTGGCGAAGTTCGGCACCGCCATCCGCTACTTCCATCGCCACGGCGTGACGGAGATCATGATGGCGGGCAAGATTTTCAAGGTCCGCCTGTTTCAGCGTTGGGCGTGGCTGCGGCACCTGCCCGACCTGCGGACGATCCGCATGTTTCTGCCCCATTTTTGGACGCGAAAGAAGGACTGCCGGGACGACTCGCTTCTGCTGGCGATTGTCGAGGAGTTCGCCCGCGAGGGGATTCGCTTCGCCCCGCCGACCGATTACGCACCGGAGTTGCTCGTGAAAGCAGGACAGCTTACCCGGCGTGGCCCGACGGCCTGGCAACAGAAGGACATCGAGTTCGGCTGGCGGATGGCCAAGGAGATGGGCCGACTCGACATCGGCCAGAGCGTGGCGGTGAAGGACCAGGCGGTGCTGGCGGTCGAGGCGGTCGAGGGGACCGACGAGTGCATCCGCCGCGCCGGGCGCTGTGCCGCGCGGGCGGCTTCACTGTGGTCAAGGTGGCCAAGCCGCAGCAGGACATGCGCTTCGACGTGCCCACCATCGGCCTGGGCACGCTGGAAACCATGCACGCCGCCGGCGGAAAGGTGTTGGCGGTCGAGGCCGGCCGGACCATCTTTCTCGACCAGGACGCGGTGGTCGATTTCGCCGACCGCAACGGGCTGGTGATTGTGGCGATCTCGGGCGAGCAACCGGCCGAAGCGAAGCCAGCCGCCGCAAAAGAATAGTCTGAGTTTGTCACCAGGGTGGGGCAGACATTCCTGTCTGCCAGATGTGCCGCCCTTCTCTGCGGCAGACAGGAATGTCTGCCCCACTGTGTAACTGTCGCAGCCCGCGGTGCTGGCGACGGGGCGGCGAATCGAGGGGTGGCCAATAAGTTGCCTTGTGGCAAGGACTTATGGCTGGTAGAATTTCTTGCATGTACGCAGCCGATTGGGCTGCGTGCGACAGCGAGAAGTTGCACCGTGTTTGTAAGTCATAATGAGACAACGTGTTACGGCGAATTCTCGCAAGACGGCCGAGGTAAGAATCTGTCGGAAAGCGGACGGCAGGAGTTACGTCGCTGCGCGGTGAAGTCGGAATCGTCGCAAGTGGTTGCTGGACTGATGGTTGTGAGAAGCGGGCGGCGTTGCGGCGGAGTCGTAAGTCGAGATTAACCCCAGGTTGTTCAACCTGGGGTCCCCGTGTTAATTAACACGGGGGCGCGACGTTAATCTCGACCGAGGGGCAACAGAACGGCCGCTGATTCGTTGGCGCAGTTCTTCGTCGGACGAGAGGTTATTACCATCGCCCCCGGGCGATACCCGAATGCCTACCACGTCCCTGCGTAATCGGGCTCGCGTCGATGCGCCAGTGCCCAATTTCTTCATCCGCCTCAAGCATCCTCGCCCGCTGCGCGATCCTTCTCGCGATTGTCGTTCCATTTTTGCCATTTCGACTGAACCGCCTTGTCGAATGGTTTATCGAACGGCTCTTCTCTCGCGTTTGGGTCGACTAGGTCGCTAATTGCGGACAGAATTGAGTTTTCAACTCGTGAGTCAGCTTTGATCGCGTCGAAGATTCTCCAAGGCTTGTTCCGGCCGTCCGAGCGGCGTCCGTTTGCATGCGCTTCCTCGAAGTTGGAGATGCAGACCCTATGCACGACACGTATATTCTCCTGCCGCGCCCGGCGATTTCCCTGTAGATTTCGTCATTTGTGGTCCACGCCGGATTCTTTTTGCCGCTCTCCAAGGTGGGGGAGTCGATGTCGTGTAGGATCGCGAACGGCACTTTAAATTCACGCAGCATCCGGATGATCAGGAGCATCGTGGCCTTGCCACGAGCTCGAACCAGGACCGGCTTCCTGTTGAGAGGAAAGCGATCGGGGTTCCGGCTGATAATGGCCTCGAACGCGGCAAACTCGGTGTCCCCCTCGATCACGATGGGGAGTTGCCCGAAAAACATCTCCGCGAACCCTTGATCGAAGCGGTTCAACATCTTGAGGTTCTCCATATCGTCCGCGGAGAACCGGATGGATTCTGATCGGTACACGCTCGGGCTCGGTTGGCACTGTGAGCGATCCAGCCTAACGATCGTTGTGTGGTCGTAGAGTGGGTTGATAAACACGGGCGAGTGGGTCGCCAACATCACTTGCCACGACGGGTCATCGGCGAGGCCGTAGAGGTACTCGCACGCTGCCCTGATCGCGTTGGGGTGAAGGCCGTTCTCTGGTTCATCGATTATCAGCATGTACCCCGGGAGGGCAACTTCATCCGTCGCAACGTCGGCACCGCCGGTGCGCTGGGGCTCCCGTAGGGCGCGGGCCTGCTGTTCGAGCGCGTCCATTTCTTGTTGCTTCTTTGCCTTGGTATCGGGCTTCTTCGCGCCGGCGATTTCTTTCTGGAGCCTTGCGATCTTCTTATCCAGTTCCTTAATTGCCTTCTCAGCCTGCTGCTTTGCATCGAAAACGGCCTTGAGTCTCGAACGGACCTGAAGCATCGTCCAGAAAAGCGCTCTCTGCGACCCGGTTCCTTGCTGGGACCAGTGAAGGTCCCGGTCCCATTCGGTGAATTTGAGGTGGGAGTTCTGCTTAAGGAGTTTCAGCGGGTCTACGCGAATATCCCCTATTCCGATCTCGAAGTCGATTGACAGATCGGGGAAGATGCGGCTGTGTGATCTGTTGAGATCGGTCTTTAAGTTGGTGAGCGTTCCCCTCTCGGCCGCGATTGGCTCGTTTGCTAGGGTACTGACCAGTGATATGGCTTCCTTCAGCTTGGAGCCGTCCGCGTCCATCTCCTGCCTAAGTTTTTCCGCGATTGGCTGGAGGACCAATTCCAGCAGCCTGTCGTGCTCCGTCGTCGGATCCTCTAGGGAGCCAATTCGGAAGGGCTGCGGCAACCGGCTGTTGAAGACGTTGTCCAATCCGCTCGCGTTCCCGTCTTCTGCATACTCGCCCGTGTCAGGATCCCAGGTGAATCGTCTTCTCCTCCAGTCGTTCTCCCTGCTCCATTCCCACTTGCTGCGAACGAGCAGGTACCCGTCGTCCGACGTCTTCCACTTGTCCGCGATGTTTTGTGTGCCCGCCGGAATATGAACCCATATTTCAACCATCGCGGGGCCATCGGGCACGCTGTTACAGAGGTCGCGTTGCGCATCAAATACTTCGGTGCCGATGGCCAGCTCGTATGCCCTTAAAATCGTTGATTTGCCGCAGTTGTTGGCCCCGACAATGCAAATGATGTTGTCCAAGACGACGTCCAATCCTTCGTGTCCCACGCATCCGAGGTTGGTGATCCGCATTTTCACGAGTTTCGATCGGTCGGGCATCGGTATCTCCTTCTGTTGTCGGAGCTTTACAGGCACCCAATATATTGGTTCGTCGGGGTCGGTCAACCCCCCCGATCTTCGGCAATGAGGCTCGGGCGGCAAGCACACCGGGAGAGGGGCGAATAGCGGGACAGAGCGGGGGCGTGGGAGTGGAGCAGCCGTGAATCTGTGTCTGTCAGGCGCTATCCTATGCGAAGCGTCGTCGCGTCCCGCTTTGCGATTGCTTCGGCGCGGTTGGACGCCGCGTATCTTGCGAAGGAGTCTCCGTGGCGTGTGATCGAGGCTGTCACGCCGCGTTGGGAGCGCCATGTTGCGGCCCGTTGGGCCTTGTGTGCCGGGGGATCGGACTCGGCCCCCAGGCCGCTGGCCTCGTTGTTACACACAAGTCCGCCCAGGCCCCATCCACCTTGTGTGGATGGTGAAGAAGTTCGCTTAGCTAGTGTAGTGATTCACAATTGAGTGACTTTACGGAAGGGCAACAGGTGGGGCAGACATTCCTGTCTGCCAGGGAAATCGAGCAAGCCTGGCAGACAGGAATGTCTGCCCCACCTGTCAATCCCATGATTTACAAATCCCCAACAGCGTGACGCACTACACTAGCACGACGAGCGTGCGTAACCAAGACCCTGTCCCGCTTGTCCGGACGGTAAACAAGTTTGCCAAGCTACCGTATATTGCCTTGGCTGGTTCCCAAACTCCTTCACCCACGCGACAAGCGCGTGGGGGTCGTATCAGGTCTATTGCCCATCCTAGCCAGTCAAACTGTTTCACCGGCGGGGCAAGCCCGCCGGGGTCTGACTTGTGTATAACAACGAGGGCCGCTGGCCTGGGCTGTCGAGTTGTACGCCTTCGGCGTAAGCAGGGGAATCGTACGCCTTCGGCGTAAGGAGGCGAGCGCCGCCGCTTAGCGCGGTGGCAGGTTCCACGATCATTGCAGCATGGGCTGCGTTGCGGTTGGCGAAACGGGCTGCGGCCGACGGGCGAGGGAGTCGGTGGGGCGGCCTTGGAGGTCGGCGAGGTGTTCGAGCAGGATGCGGCGGACTTCGAGGACGGCGGCGGGATGGGAGTGGACGGAGGAATGGTCGGCGGGGACGGTGATTTCGCTGGCCGCGCCCTCGAAATGAGCACTCTCGCGGGGGACGACGCCGTCGCCCTCGGCCGAGATCTTGGCGAGCCAGGAATCCTTCGGCAGCACGCCGACGATGCTGTGATATTTGACCCAGGGGGGACGCTGGGCGGCCAACATCACCGGGAAGATCGGCGCATGGGGCGAGAGCGAATCGATGCTGGTGTCGATCGACAGCAGCGACGTCGTGGGGAAGGCGCCGGGATTGTTCTTGTAGAGCTCTTCCTGCGTCTCGGCGATGCGCTTGATCGGCGTCGTCAGTTTGCCGAGGATCCATTCGGTCGTCGGGTTGGCAAAATTGCTGCCGCGGTGCGGGGTGCCGATCATCACCACGCGGCGGATCGAAGGGCTGGGCTGGAAGAAGAAGACCTCTTCGAGCCGCTTCTTCGCCTTCGGGTCGGCCTTGATCTGCGGGAAGGCCTCGTTGCTGACCAGCCGCCAGTAGTTGTCGTTGCTCTGGATGGTTTGCAGATGGGAGAGCAGCCCGCCCATGCTGTGGCCGATCAGCACCATCTGGTCGAGGGCCGGCTGCTGGCGGGTCGGGTCGAGCGTTTCGCGAACGTGGGCCAGATCGAGGCGCAACTGGGCGGCGCTGAGCCAGAAGGGCTGGGCGGTCGGATAGAGATAGAACCAGAACTGGTAGTGATCGCGAATCTCGCGCTGGCTGCGGAGGTCGTTGAACATCTCCAGCCAGGTCATTGGGCTGGACCAGAGGCCGTGGACCATGAGCACGGGAATCTTGCCGGGCTCGTAGGGCTGGAACATGTAGAGGCCCTTTAGCGGCGGCGTGGTTCCCAGCAGGGCGTCGGCGGGCTTCTTGAGCATCTCCTCGGGATGCAGCAGTCCGAGCGTGGAAGTGTCGAGATTCATCTCGGGCCGCGAGAGGAAATAGGCCAGCGGCGTGCTGAGATCGCTTTCCAGCGGCACCGGGCGGCCGGCGACCAGCGTGGTGTCGTTCGCCAGCGGATCGTAGAGTTCGAGGCAGCACTGGTTGCGGGCGGCGATCTGGCCGGTTTGCGGATCAATCCGCGATATCGGACGGAGGAAGGCGGTGACCGGGAAACTCAGGCCGGCGGGATAGTATTTCGCCCCGACCGGCTCGTCGGGGTGACTGTGGCGGACGGCGATCAGCGGCACGCCCAGGCCGTGCGTCAGATAGAGGTTCGTGAGCCCGTTGACTTTGTAGTCGGAGACGAACTCGAAGCGTTCGAAGTCTTGCGGCTGCCAGCGGCTGCCCTGCAAGACGCAGTTGATGTCCCAGGCGCCGGAAGCGGTGTTGATCGTCTTGGTGGTGTCGGGGACCAGTTCCTTGGTAGCACAGACGATCCGCAAGGCCGATTCGAGTGCGCCGTTGTAGAGATCGCAAGCGCCGCGGTACTGGGGGTCGTACTGGTTGCGGGTGGCGGCGAAGCGGGGGTCAAACAGATAGTCGTAGGCGTGCAGGACCGACGCGCCGTAGAGGTCCAAGGCCGCCTTGGGGTCGTGGTGCTCGATCTTTTTGCCGCCGATGAAGGCCAGTTCGGACATGGCGCAAACGGTGTCGGCCGTTGGATCGCGGTCGCTGATCGCCTGGAGCTTTTTGAGCAGAGCGGAATAGTCGCCGTTTAGCTCGTCGCTGAGGTTGTAGACTCGCAGCAGTTGCACGGTTCGCGCGCTTGGCTTTGGCCCGCCGTAGGAGGCGAGATTCAACTCGTCGATCAGCGGGCTCTTGGGAACAGAGCGGAGCGAGACGGCGCTTGAGGAGCAACCGCCGGCGGCCAAGACGGCGAGGGCCGCCGCCGACAGAATCATCACGGCGGCAGAACGACCGCGTGCGCGCGGAACCATCCTTGGATTCGCGGACCCGTCCATAGGGTGCGTAGGATAGGCAAAATCGCCAGGGGGGTCAATAGTGGTTAGTGGTCAGCTAGTGGCCAGTGGACAGGGGCTAGGGATCGGGGGCTAGGGGCCAGGGGCTAGTGCCTCAACCGATCTGACTTGACAGGTTTTGGTGGAGATGGTATTTCGCTTTCCGGGGCAACAACCTGTCAGGAGAGCGAACATGGGCAAGGAAGCCAAGTACGTGGTTCGGCTATCGAACGAGGAACGAGGTCAATTGGAGGATCTTGTGGCGCGAGGACGGGTGGCGAAGGCGACTCGTCAGCGGGCACAGGTGTTGCTACGTGCCGATCAGGGGCAGGGAGGTTCCTGCGCCGTGGACGAAGCGATTGCGGATTTGGTGGGCGTCAGCTTATCGACGGTCCACCGAGTTCGGCAACAGTTCGTCGAAGAAGGTTGGGAGGCATCGTTGTACCGTAAGCCGGCCACAAATCGACAATATCGCAAACTGGACGGTGTGCAAGAGGCCCACTTGGTGGCTTTGGCCTGTTCGTCACCGCCAACGGGCCGGGTGTGTTGGACGATGCAACTGCTGGCCGACAAATTGGTGGAATTGGAGATCGTCGAATCGATTGGGCGCGAGGCCGTTCGCACCACGCTGAAAAAAACGTTCTTCAGCCCTGGCGCAAAGAGCAATGGGTATTGCCGCCGGAGCAAAACGCCGATTTTGTCTGCGCGATGGAAGACGTGCTTGAAGTCTACCAACGGCCCTACGATCCGCAGCGACCGGTCGTGTGTTTTGACGAGCAAAGCAGGCAATTGACCAAAGAAACACGTCGGGCGATTCCCGCCGCGCCTGGGCGTCCGGCGCGGGTGGATTACGAATATGAGCGTAACGGAACGGCCAATCTGTTTATGATCTTTGAGCCGCTGGCGGGCAAGCGTCGCGTGAAGGTGACCGACCGACGTACCGCGTTGGATTTCGCCGAGGTGATTCGGGAGTTGGTGGACAGCTATCCGATGGCGGAGAAAATCGTGTTGGTGATGGACAACTTGAACACGCACAAGATGGCTTCGCTCTACGAGGCGTTTGCCCCCGACGAGGCTCGCCGACTGATCGAACGGCTGGAGGTTCACTACACGCCGAAACACGGCAGTTGGCTGGACATGGCCGAGACGGAGTTAAGCGTGATGACCAAACAGTGCCTTCGGCGGCGGATTCCCGATAAACCCACACTGGTCCGCGAGGTTGCCGCTTGGGAATCCACACGAAACACCGCTCGATGCCGCATCGACTGGCGTTTCACTACAGCCAACGCCCGAATCAAACTCAAACGCCTCTACCCGTCAATTCAGGTCGGTTGAGGCACTAGTGCCCCGACCAACCTGAAATGACGAGCTGTGCGTAGGTTATGCTTTAGCATAACACGTTTACCAGCGAGCGGTTGGGGGGGCCGTTGCGAAGCCGCAAGTGGCTGGATTGAGACACCGCAAGCGGCTAAGAGGGAGAGCGTTAGAACTCCATTTGCCGGAATGCGCGGAAACCGACGCGCAAGGGGAGGAAGGTGGCGGCGGCGCCGAGTAGTAGGCTGGCGGCGGTGCCGGCAATCCACCACCAGAGGAACCAGGAGTGCAGGTGCATCCGGCCCATGATGTCACCGGTTGAACTGAGGGTCTGGGCAGCGAGAAAAGAATGGGTGGGCAGGGCAGTCATGAGGACGACGAAGAGAACGAACAGCGTGCTGCTAACCAGGGTGAGCGTTCCGCCGAAGCCGGCGGCGATGCGCGAGGGGGATTCCTCGCGTAAGTTGGGCAGCCAAGCCCCGAGCCCCACGGCGAGGCCCGCCAGGCCGAGGCAGAAGACCAGGCAGGTCAACTGATGGCTGAACAGGATCAGCGGCGGCACGCGGAGCATCAGATCGCTCAGCAGCACCAGGCCCGAGCAGGGGATGATCGCCCCGCAGGCGGCGAAGAGGAATTTGCCCCAGAGGAGAGTCTCGCGGCGGACGCCGAGCTGGCCGAGAATCCAAAAACGCCGGCCTTCGAGGCTGATCATGGGAAAGACGAAGCGGGTGGTGAAGGTGGACAACAAAAGCCCCACGACCGCGAGATTCAGAAAACTGACCATATTCACATAACTGACGGCGGTGGTGGTGTAGCTGAACGAAGGGATGTAGAGGAAATAGAGAACCAGGAAGCCGACGAAGATCAGAATCTGCGACCACTGCAGAGGATCGCGGCGAAAGAGGCGGAGATCCTTGATCGTCATCAGCCGCACCGTTGCCGGAAGCGACCCCATCAGGCAAGAGAGCAGGCGGTCGAATCGCATGGCGCGGGGGCGTTTGTGCCGTCGCGCCTTGCCGAACATGCTGCTATAGGCGGGCCGGTAAAGCCGGTCAGCGGTCCAGAGCGTCAACTGGCGGAAGAAAAGGGCGTTGGAGATCATCAGCGACAGAAAGAGGAGGCAGTCGGACCAGACGCCGCCGGCGGTGGCCAGCAGGCCGGTGCTCAGCCACCAGCTTGGCAGCAGGCGTTGGTCGGAGACTTGCATGCGACCGAGGATTTCCTGGAACCAACTGGGGGTGAGCAGGTCGTTCTTCGGGCTGGTGAGCACCCGCCATCCCGTCCATACGCCGACCGCCAAGAGCAGCACACCGGCGCCGATCAGAATGGTCATGAGACGGTCGGGGAGATAGCGCACGACGAACATGCAGAGGATCGCTCCGATCGCCACGGGAATATAGATGAAGGCGACGACGAACGGCGGCAGCAGGGCGTAGTAGTACCACGGCGCGGCGACCACGACTCCATAGGCGAGCAACGCGGGGCTTCCCAGCAGGACGAACCCCCAACTACTCAGCAGGATCGCTTCGTGGAACTTGTGCAGGAAGATTCTGCCCGTGCGGGCGGGCGTCGTCAGCAGGAAAGCGATCTCACGCGAGCGGAACAACGAGCCGTAGAGAATCACTCCGGCGGAGAACGCCAGCATCAGCATCAACGCGAAGAAGAACGCGCTGAACAGGCCGCCGACGGCCATCGCGTACGTTTCGGGATAGACGAAGGCCGACTGCAGGAAGGAAAAACCGTTGTCGAACATCCAGAACATTCCACCCCAGAGCAGCGTGGTGAGAACGACGATCAGTGAGATGCGAAAGCGTGAATGGGCGAACAACTGCCGCAGCAAGGCGACGATGATTCGTCGGCGCATCCGCGCGAACGCCCGCGCCTCGTCCTCGGGCGAGAGGAAATCAGGGCGGAGGGCGGAGGGCGGAGGGCGGAGGGGAGACCGCGAGGTCTTGCCCGAAACGTACTCTGGTGTTTTGTTGTTTTCCACGATCTCCCTCCAATCTCGTCTCTCTGCCCTCCGCCTTCGGCCTTCGGTCTTTACTGGGCACTGAAGTGCCCAGCCCTCCGCCTTCATCCCTCCGCCTTCCGCCCTCCGCCTTCCGCCCTTCCGTCTCCGCTTGTCAAGTCGAGGAAGAGGCGTTCGAGCGAAGCGTCGTGCGCGGCCAGGTGGCTTTGCAGGTCGGCGACGGTGCCGAGGAAATGGAGCCGTCCATAATCCATGATGCCGATGCGGCTGGCGATTTCTTCGGCGATGTCGAGCGTGTGGGTGGACATGAAGATGGTGGTTCCGGCGGCGGCCCGATCGCGGAGGCGGTCCTTGACCGCGCGCACACTGCGTGGATCGAGGCCGACCATCGGCTCATCGATCACCAGCACCGGCGGATCGTGCAGCAGGGCCGAGGCGAAGACCAGCCGTTGCCTCATGCCGTGCGAGTAGGTTTCGATCAGGTCGTCGAGGAAATCGCCCAGATCGAAGAACTGGCACTCGCGGCGGATGCGTTGGTCGATGTCGGGGCGGCGGAGGCCGCGCATCTCGGCGACGAACTCGAGAAACTCGCGGCCGGAGAGTTTATCGTAGAGGAAGGGCTCCTCGGGAACGTAGCCGATCGAATGGGCGGCGCGTCGGGCGTCGGTCACCACGTCATGCCCGCAGACCCGCACCGAACCGCCCATCGGCCGCAACAGTCCGGCGAGCATTTTGATCGTGGTGGTCTTTCCGGCGCCGTTGGGGCCCAACAGCGCGAATAATTCACCGCCGGCGACGGTCAGGCTGAGGTGGTCGACCGCGACCTTCTGGGCGTAACTTCGCATTACGTTGTCGAATTCGATCATCGTCGTTTGCCCCGCCGGCCGCGGCCGAAAGCCCACCAACGGGGACCGACCGTATCAATGAGTTTCTTGGTTTCCTTGTCGGTCAGGCGGACGAAGACGATGGAGGAGTCCAACAGCATCGCCTCCTGTCGCAGCACGGCGCCGTCGTGCCGCACCCAGAGCTTGCCCTGCACGTTCTGATTGGTTTCGCCCGTTCCCGAATCGTAGCGATAGACGACCAGCCAGGCGCGTTCGAGCTCTCCGTTCCAGAGGATGGTTTCCGACGTTTCCACCTTGGCCGAGATAATCTCGATCGGGCTCTTGGTCGGCCAGAGCGGATTGAAGACGGGCACGCTCCAGGTCTGGCCGACGTGCAAATCGGGCAGGCGCGTTTGCGGCGAGAGCGCGTCGGCCAATAGGGCCTTCGGCGGAAGCGCGATTTCGTGGCTGAACGACTGACTGCCGGAACGGATCAACAATTGCAACTGTCCGCCGTCGACTGTTCCCCGCATGGTAATCTCGTCGATCAGCGGGGGCAACTGCACGGCCGAATCGAACCGCAGCAACCCCCCGAACGCGTCGATGAGCATCGCGCTGTTGGCGTCCAGAGAAAGGTGGTCGAGCGGCTTCTTGGCAAGCACCAAGAAGGGCTGGAGCCAAATCGGGGCCATCGTGCTCATCGGGAAGGCGTCGAAGTGGACGCGGCCGTGAACCTCGGTTAGACCGGTCGGCTGCGACTTTGTATCGGTTAGGGCCCAGCCGAGCGACTTTTCCTTCCACAACACCCGCCAGCCCACCGCCGGATCGCGGTTCTGGGCTTCGATCACCTGCTGATAACTTGGCGGCTCGCCGACCAGCAACGGCGGCAGCACCTTCTTGTACACCAGCCAACTCATGGTGACAAGCCATAGCGCAACGACGGTCGTATTGTACCAACGACTGTTCATGGGGAGTTGGGCACGAACTCGTGACGTGTGTCCCGTTTATGAGGCGCTCCCCATTGTACCACTCCGCGGCGGCAATGGAAGTTCCCCCAGATCGCCCCGCCGAAGACGCCGCGTGGACGCGGCGGCTAAACGGACGGCCTCCATCTCAGATTTCAGATCTCAGATCCTCTTCCTCGCCTGCACCACTCGCGGCAGCCGGGCGATGTCCTTGATCGTCGGGCCGAGCTGGAAACGGGGCTCGCTCTTCAACAATGAACAGACGGCATCATGGATCATGGGACTGATCTCGATCAAGAAATGACCGCCGGGACGGAGACGGCCTGCGGCTTGCGGGATCAATCGCTCGATGACCTCGGTTCCCTTCGGACCGGCCAGCAATGCCGACTGCGGCTCGAAGTTGCGCACGTCGGCGGCGAGGTTCTGGAACTCGGCCGTCGAGACGTAGGGGGGATTGCTGACGATAAAATCGAACTTTCGATCGGCTGCAACCGCCGCGAACAGGTCGCTTTCGACAAACTCGATCCGATCCGCTACGCCGTGCTGCCTTGCGTTGTCCGCGGCAACAGCCAACGCGGCCGGGCTGATGTCGATTGCCGTCACGCGGCTGGCGGGCAGATGTTTCGCCAAGCAGACGGCGATCACCCCGCTGCCGGCGCCGACGTCGGCGATGGAGATGACTGATTGCTGATTGCTGACTGCTGACTGCTGATTTGCCGCCCCTGACCCCTGGCCCCTGACCCCTGACCCCTCCTTTCCCAAGTCGAGCACGGCAACGACGAGCAGTTCGGTCTCGGGCCGGGGGATCAAGACGTCGGGCGTGACGCGGAAGGAGAGCGAATAGAACTCGCGGCGGCCGACGAGATAGGCGACCGGCGTCCCCTCGGCCCGGCGGCGGACCAATTGGCGGAAGGCCGCTCGCTGCTGTT
Source organism: uncultured Planctomycetaceae bacterium (assembly GCA_963823895.1). Taxonomy (GTDB): domain Bacteria; phylum Planctomycetota; class Planctomycetia; order Pirellulales; family Thermoguttaceae. The sequence goes on along the minus strand of CAWGNG010000034.1, from coordinate 102,938 downwards.
CGTTGGGCACGTCCTCGAAGGTCGCGTAGAGTTGAATCCGCTGGCAGCCCAGAACTTCGGCCAAGAGCACTTCGGCGTCCAACCGCGGACTTTCCGACCCGTGCCCCTTCAGATAGTCCGCCGTCCACTGCAACAGGCGGCCGACGGACCAGGGCTCGGGGGGTGGCATGGGGGGAATGAGGAATGATGAATGATGAATGATGAATAACAAACAAATCCGGATGAACGCCGTCATTCATCATTCAGCATTCATCATTGGCGCCAAACGTTGCTCTTTGTTCCTGCCGTTCGTATTCCATCAGGGCGTCGATCACCGGCTGCAAGTTGCCGGCGATGATGCTGTCGAGTTTGTGGATGGTGAAGTTGATGCGGTGGTCGGTCACGCGGTTGTCGGGAAAGTTGTACGTGCGGATGCGTTGGCTGCGGTCGCCCGAGCCGATTTTGGTCTTTCGCTCGTCGGAGCGCTTCTTGTGTTCTTCCTCGCGTTTTGCCTCGTAGAGCCGGGTTTTCAGCACGCGCAGCGCCTTGGCCAGGTTTTTGTGCTGGCTCTTCTCGTCCTGGCAGGAGACGACAATGTTCGTTTCGTAGTGCGTCAGGCGGATGGCCGAGGCGGTCTTGTTGACGTGCTGGCCGCCGGGGCCGCTGGCGTGGAAGATGTCCTTGCGATAGTCGTCGGGCTTCAGGTCGATCTCGACGTCTTCGGGCTCGGCCATCACGGCCACGGTGGCGGCGGAGGTGTGGATGCGGCCCTTGGCCTCGGTTTCGGGGACGCGCTGCACGCGATGGCCGCCGCTCTCGAACTGCAGCGTGCGGTAGGCCCCTTCCCCCTCGACGCCCAGAATCACCTCTTTGAAACCGCCCAACTCGGTCGGCGACATGTCGAGGACTTCGACCTTCCAGCGGTGGTCCTCGGCGTAGTGCTTGTACATTTCGTAGAGATCGCGGGCGAAGAGGGCCGCCTCTTCGCCGCCGGTGCCGGCGCGGATTTCGAGGATGCAGCTCGTGCGGTTGGCGTCCTCGCCGCCGATGGTCATGTCGAGCAGTTCGATCCAGAGCGTCTCGCGCTCGGCCTTGAGTTGGTCGATCTCGGCCGCGGCCAGCTCGCGCATGTCGGCATCGGGCCCGTTGAGCATTTCAAGGGCCTCGCGGATCTGCGTGTTGAGCTCCTTGAAACGGCGGTACTTCGTGGCCAATTTGGCCAGCGAGCCGCGTTCGCGCATCACGGCCGTCATCTGCGCCGGATTGGCCAGGGTGTCGGGATCGACGAGACGTAGCTCCAATTCCTCGAATCGCGCCAGTTTTTCGTCGAGCGGATTAGGCATGGCAGTGATGCGGCGTCGAGGACGTTACCGCCGCGGCCGCTTAAGCCGCGTGCGGCTTCGCAAGATTGTAGGTTATGCTTCAGCATAACGAAAGGCCGCGCAACCTGGCGTGTTATGCTGAAGCATAACCTACGCGCTGGCACGGATCTTCTGAACAGCGTCCCACCGCTCAGGAGGCCGCGGCGGGCTCGGCGGGGGCCGCCGCCTTCTTGCCGCGATTGAGGCTCGTGTAGCCGGTGGCGGCGAACTTCTTTTGGAACTTCTCGATCCGGCCCGCCGTATCGACGTACTTCAACTTGCCGGTGTAGAAGGGGTGGCAGACGTTGCAGATATCGATCTTCATCTCCGGCTGGGTGCTCCGGGTGACAAAGCTATTGCCGCAGCCGCAGGTGACCTTCGTAACCACGTAATTCGGGTGGATTTTATCCTTCATGACGCACTCTCGCCTTCTCGCTACTCGACTCCTGAAAACATCAAACCACTCAGTTTACCATCGGCGGATCGGGGCCACAAGGGCCATGTTGGGGAGTTGGGAGGACTGCAAAGTCGAGAATATCGGTCGTAGCACGGGCATCCTGCCCGTGTGTCACGGCCAGGATGGCCGTGCTACGAAGGACTTTGCAGCTCTCCTGTTGGGGAGTTGCGGAGGGGCAATAATGGATTAGGGATCACCCGGCGGTTGGCGACCGACGGGACGGCGGCCCAGCCGCTCGCGGTCGTGCCGGTGGCTCAGCGGCAGGGTTTGCCCATTTTAACTGAAATCATTGCGTCGTAGAGCAGAAATCCCGCTTCTCGAACGTGGTTTGGCCACGCGCCGACACGGTGTGGCCGTGGCAGGGCACTGAAAAGCCGTTGCCGGAGACGGCGGGAACGGCGTTTCTCCCGCGGCAAACTGGCGATTCTTGGATTTTCGGGTGTTGAACCTGGGCAGAAATAGCCGGGGGCTGATAGTCCCCGGAAAAGTCGCTCGCGAAATGCGAGTCGCTCCCCAAAACCGCGCTTTTCTCGGGCGTTACGCTCTTCTCCGCTCCTCCGGGGGCTGTTGGCCCCCGGCTATTTCTTGCGGCTTCTTGCACGTTGTTGTGCCGAGCTTTCCGTTCCCGGCAATGCTGCGTCAGTGGCTCGATTGGAAACGCAAACAAATCTCTGGCACGCCGATTGCATTGGCTTCGGTGTGAAAACCAGGAGCCAGTCCATGATTCAGTCCATCAGCATTTTCAGCGGCCACGGCCGCAATGGCCGGAGCGAGTCGTTCGGCCGGATCGATCTCGAGATGGGGCAAGTCGTCAGCATCGTCGGCCCGACCGGCTCGGGCAAAACGACGCTGATCGCCGACATCGAGTTGTTCGCCGACGGCGACACGCCGAGCGGGCGGCGGATTTTGATCGACGGCAAGCCTGCTCCATCAGAGTTCCGTTATAACCCGGCGTGCAACCCGATCGCCCTGATCACGCAGCACACGACGTTTCTCTCCGATCTGCCGGTGCGCGAGTTTCTGCTGACGCATTCGCGCGTGCGGACCGGCGGCGGCGAAGACCCGCTGCTGGTGGCGCAGGCGATCGAGTTCGCCAACAAACTGACCGGCGAGCCGATCGACATGGACAACCGCATGACGGAGCTATCCGGCGGACAGACCCGGGCGCTGTTGATCGCCGACGCCACCGTGATTTGCAGCACGCCGGTGGTGCTGTTGGATGAGGTGGAAAATGCCGGCATCCATCGCACGCGAGCGGTGCAACTGCTGCGCGAGTACCGCAAGATATTCATTTTCGTGACGCACGACCCGCGAATCGCGCTGCTTTCGGACTTCCGCATCGTGATGCAAGGGGGCCGGGTGACGCAAGTGCTGACCACCAGCCCGGAAGAGCGCGGCGTGTCGTCGCACGTCAATCGGCTGGACGACGCGCTGTCGGCCTTGCGCGAGCGGCTGCGGATGGGGGAGCGGCTGAGTGCGGACGAGTTGCATTATGAAGGGGACAGTCCCATTTTCGCGGCGACAATTGGGACAGTCCCCGACCACAGCGAACTGCGGGAGGTGGCATGAGAGTCGCAATTGTCGCAGGGCCGGCCACCACCGGCAAGACCTCGGTAATCCGCCACGCCACGCGAAAACTGCTTCAGGCCGGGCACAAGACGGCGTTCTTGAAGCTCGACGTGCAGTACGCCGACGAGGACGAAGCGCTCGCCAAGGAGTTCGGCATTCCCACGCGGAAGGTCTACTCCGGCGAGCTTTGCCCCGACCATTGCAACGTGATGGTGCTAGGCGATGGGCTGCGCTGGGCCGAGCAAAACGGCTGCGACACGTTGCTGGTCGAGACCGCGGGCCTCTGCCTGCGGTGCTCTCCCTACGTCGATGGCGGATTGGGGCTGGTGGTGCTCGAAGCCACCAGCGGCATGAACTTGCCGTTGAAGGTCGGGCCGATGCTCTCGCTGGCCGACGTGGCGGTGGTGACGAAGATCGACCGGATTTCGCAGGCCGAGCGCGAGGTGTTTCGCGCCCGGATCCAGGACGTGGCCCCGCACGTTCGCGTCCGCGAGGTGAACGCCCTGCACGGCATCGGCATCGATCCGCTGGTGGCCGAAATCCTCGAATTTCCCGCGATCGACGCGCCGCTGTTTCTCCGCGGCAATCCGCCGGTGGGCACGTGTACGATTTGCGTCGGCAAGAAGGAGATCGGCTGGCAGTCGCACTTCGGCGTGGTGCGGGCACTGGAAAATCAGACGTTCTATCGCGGAGAGTAGCGATGCAGGCGCGGATCTACTTCGACAATGCCGCCACGACGCCGATGGACCCGCGCGTGCGGGAGGCGGTCGAGCCGTACCTGAACGGCCTCTGGGGCAATCCGTCGAGTTTGCACCAGGAAGGCCGAGTGGCGCGCGAGGCGGTCGAGGCGGCGAGGGCTCAGGTGGCGGCGCTGCTCGGCGCCGAGGCGGGCGAAATCGTCTTCACCGGCAGCGGCACCGAGGCCGACAACATGGCGCTCTGGGGCGTCGTGTCGGCCGCGGAGAGCCAGCCTTGCCACGTCGTCACCAGTGCGATCGAGCATCCCGCCGTGTTGGAATGTTGCAGCGGACTGCGGCGGTTGGGCGTCGAAGCGACGCTGTTGCCCGTTAGCGGCGACGGCATTGTTGATCCGGCGGATTTGCGGCGCGCCATCCGGCCCGACACGCGGCTGGTTTCGGTCATGGCGGCCAACAACGTGCTCGGCACGCTCCAGCCGGTGGCAGAACTCGCTAGGGTCGCGCGTGCCAACGGCATTTTGTTCCATACGGACGCCGTGCAGGCGGCCGGCAAGATTCCGCTCGACGTGCGATCGCTGCCGATCGACTTGCTGTCGCTTTCCGCCCACAAGCTGCACGGGCCGAAGGGCGTTGGGGCGTTGTACGTTCGCAAGGGGGTGAAACTGACGCCGCTGCTGGCTGGCGGCGGGCAGGAGAAGGGGCTCCGCTCGGGCACGGAGAACGTGGCGGGGATTGTCGGCCTGGGGCGCGCGGCCGAGATCGCCCGAACGGAAATGGCCGCCGAGGCCGCCCGGCTGGTGCGAATTCGAGACTTTCTCATCGAATCGATTCAGGAGTTGATCGGCAATGCGTATTTCATCGGCCACCGTTATCGCCGCTTGCCGGGCCACGTCTGTCTGGGGTTCGACGGCATGGAAGGCGAGGCGATCAAGCTCTTGCTGAAGCTCGACGAGATGGGGATCGCGATTTCGTCGGGCAGCGCGTGCAGCGCGAACCACGCCGGCCAGCCTTCGCACGTGTTGCAGGCGATCGGTTTGAATCCGATTCAGGCCCGCGGCTCGCTGCGGATCACATTGGGGCGGTTCAACACGATGGAAGAGGCCCGGCGGCTCGTGGAAGTGCTGCCCGCGGTGGTTAGTTCGCTGCGGCCGATGCACGGAATGGTCGGTGCGGTCAGTTGAGTCAATAGGAACAGGCGAAACACATAAAGGAAAACTCATGGTTACCACGAAGATCGAACTGCCCGGGCTCGACTGCGGACTGTGCGGCTATCGCACGTGCGAAGAATTCCGCGGCCAATTGGCCTCCTCGCCGGAGTCGATCCGCCGCTGCATTCATCTTTCGGAGAGCAGCGTTCGGCCGGAGACCACTGGAAAGACGGAAGGTCCTCATCTGGCGTTCGCGGCGAAGGCGACGGAAAAAGGGGACAGCCCCCATTTGCCCGCAGAAAAGGGAACGGTCCCCCTTTCGCTTTCCCCGCAAACCTGCCAGACGACGTGCGGCGGATGCACGACGGCGTTGCCGATGGCGCGGTCGCGAGCGAAGGCGCAGCAGCCGTGGCGCGACAACCTCGGCCGCGAGTTCGATTTCTATCTGGAGCATTTTCCCGAAGACCCCGGCCCGCGGGAGATCATTTTGCCGCACAATCCGGCGATCACGCGGGAGATGGACGTGCAGGTGGGCGACATTCTGATCGGCCGGCCGCTGGGGATGTCGTGCGGTTGCCCGATCACGCACTGCGGCGTCGCCACGCAAGTCGACATGCGCACCGGCGTGATCGTCTGGTGCGTCACCGGTCCATTGGCGCCGCGGGCGAAGGGTTTCAAGGATCTCGGCTACTACATCGCCGAGGGCTACGAGGGGCTGGTCCGCGAGACGCGGGCGGAGTTGAAGGTCGGATTGCGATATTTCTTTCAGCCGAAAATGTGCATGTTGCAGTGGCGGCACAGCGGTCTGCTGAACTATCTGAACCGCACGGGCGATCAGTATCAGGTGCGGCTGGAAGGGCTGTGGATCGGGTAGCCGCTGGCGACGTGGATTGATACTCGTGCCCGAATATCCTATACTTCTGGAAGAAGTGACTTCTCCTAGAAGTGAGAGAACGCGATGGGCACGTTTCATGTAGCATGTCTCGTCAAGAACCACATCGACCGCTCGAAATCCGTGCGGATTCCGAAGCTGCTGGTGGACACAGGCAGCGAGTACACGTGGCTGCCGTCTGCCAAGCTCGAACAGATCGGCGTGAAGCGGGAGAAGAAGGACCTTCAGTTCATCATGGCGAACGGCCAGACGATCACGCGAAGCGTCGGGTTCGCCATTCTGCGCGTGGAGCGGCAATTCACCATCGACGAAGTCGTTTTTGCCGAGCCGGGAGACTTGCTGCTGCTCGGGGCGCGAACGTTGGAGGGGCTGAACCTCACTGTCGATGCCGCCGGAAAGAAACTGGTCGCCGCCGGACCTCTGCCTGCCGCGTGAAGCTGCGGCGTTATCTAACGCGAGGGCTGGCACGTCGCCGTTTCTTCCTCGATCGCCGCTGAGACTTGGCGGGACGCCAGTTGATCGGCCGGAGAATGCCGATAGTGAAAATCAGACGTGGCGGAAACTGCCCCAGTATCGCCATACTGAAGCATAGTTTTTTCTGGCGGGAACGCCGCGTGCTGCGACAGCGGCCTGCGATCAGAAATTGTCGCCCGCTGAGGCGGCAATTACGCTGGCGGCCAGAGAGGGTGGCAGTACAACTGCCACCCCAACGTTGTCGCCGGGCTACTCGCCGAAGGCTACGTGGGCGACCTTGGGATTGACCAGGCGGACGAAGTCGCGGTAGGCCAGGCGGATTAGCTCGGTGTGGCTGCCGGCGTTGAAGGCAATTTCTTCGTCCTGTTCGAGCAGCTTCGAGGCGTAGACCTCCATGCCGTAGAGGTTGCCGAAGGGGGGCATTGCGCCGACTTCGCAGCCGGGAAACATGTCGCTGAACGCCCGCTCGCTGGCCAATTGCACGTTCTCGGCGCCCGAGACTTGGCGAAGCTGCTCGAAGCCGACCTTTCGCGAGGCGGGAAGCACGACCATCGCCATCCGCCCGTCGAGCGTGACCACCACGGTCTTCGCCAGTTCTTTGCCGCGGACGTGGGCCGAGGCCGCGACCTCCTGCGCCGTGTAGGAGGCGGAATGGGCGATGGTGACGTACTTGACCTTCTGACCGTCGAGGAACTCTTTGAGTTTGTTGACCGGCATGGCATGGCTCCTTGCAGATGAGTGGTCTGGCCCTGCACAATTATACCTCGCGCCGCCGCCAAGGACAGTGCTGCTCGACAACATCAAAATAGCCGGGAGTCAACGACTCGTGGAGGACGGCGGCCACCCACGCACATTCCGGGAGTCGTTGACTCCCGGCTATTCATGTACGATATCCACTGTCAGCGATCAGCGAAAATCCCGTGATTGGGAGCCCAATTGCTCCAGCCAGGGCGACAAATCTTCCAATCGAGCGGCCAGCAGGTGGATGACCTGCCCTTGGCGTTGCAGCCGGCCGTGGGCCAGCAAGACGGTGGCGGCGATGGCGGCGCGGCGGCAGCGCCGCCACACCGCCAGGCGAACAATCAGATTGGCCGTGCCGGTTTCGTCTTCCAGGGTGACGAAGGTGATGCCTTTGGCGGTGCCGGGCCGTTGGCGAACCAGCACGATGCCCGCCACGCTTACGGAGCTGCCGTCGGGGAGTGTTTCCAACGAGCTGGCCGGCACGACATTTCGCTTGGCCAACTCAGTGCGAAGGAATGCCAACGGATGTCCCCGCAACGACAGGCCGGCGGCGCGGTAGTCGGCCAAGACCTCTTCGGCAGGAGACATTGGGGGAAGGGGGGCGCTGGAATGATGAGTGATGAATGATGAGTGATGAATGGCAGGTTCATCGCGTGAGCCTTCATCATTCATCATTCCGCCTTCATCCTTTTCTTGGTGTTTCCCTTCGAACAGCGGCAGTTCCTTCTGGTCTTGGGCCAACGACTCCCAGAGGGCGGTGCGGCGGCTGAGGGCAAGGGACTCGAACGTTCCCGCCTTCGCCAGCCGGGCGATGGCCGCGCGGCCGAGTCGGGTGCGGCGGGCGAAATCGTCGAACGAAGTGAACGGCCCTTGCCGTCGCGCCGCGATGATTCGGTCGATGTCGGAGGACGGAATGCCGCAGAGGATGTTGAAGCCGAGGCGGAGGGAGGAGTCGGCAGTCGGCAGTGGGCAGTGAGCAGTGGGCAGTGGGGAGTCGGCAGTCGGCAGTCGGCAGTCGGCAGTGGGGAGACAACATTCGGCGATTGGTTGTGGAAACGAGACCAATTCAAGAGGCGAGAGCCCGATCTCCCCCTGCCCCCTGCCCACTGTCCACTGCCGACTGCCGACTGCCCACTGCCCACTCCGCTCCAACGTACAGTCGCCATCGCTGAAATTGACATCGACCGGCAGGACTTCGACGCCGTGCTCGATGGCGTTGCGGACGAGTTGGGCGGGGGCGTAAAAGCCCATCGGCTGGCTGTTTAGCAATGCGGCGGTGAAGGCGGCCGGATAGTGGCACTTCAGCCACGCCGACACGTAGACCAGCAGGGCGAAACTGGCGGCGTGCGACTCGGGAAAGCCGTAGTCGCCGAAGCCGCGAATCTGCCCGAAGACGGCCTCGGCGTATTCCTGCGAAAACCCGTTGGCTTGCATCCCCGCCAGCAGTTTTTGCCGGAACTGGTCGATCACGCCGGGGCGGCGCCACGCGCCCATCGCGTGGCGAAGCTGGTCGGCCTCGCCGGGCGTGAATCCAGCGGCCACCACCGCCAACCGCATCGCCTGTTCCTGAAACAGCGGCACGCCGAGCGTCTTTTCCAGCACGCCGCGGACCGCGTCGTTCGGATAGGTCACCGGCTCGTCGCCGTTGCGGCGGCGAAGGTACGGATGGACCATGTTGCCCTGGATCGGGCCCGGCCGGACGATCGCCACCTCGATCACCAGGTCGTAGAAGCATCGCGGCTGCAAGCGGGGCAACATGCTCATCTGCGCGCGGCTTTCGATCTGAAACACGCCCATCGTGTCGGCGCGGCGGATCATGGCGTAGACCTCCTGGTCCCCCTCGGGCACGTCGGCGAGCGTGAGCCGCCGGCCGTAGTGCCGCTCGATCAGATCGAAGCACCGTCGCACGGCCGTGAGCATTCCCAGCGCCAGGCAATCGACCTTGAGGATGCCCAATTTATCGAGATCGTCCTTGTTCCATTCGATCACGGTGCGATCGGGCATTGCGGCGTTTTCGATGGGCACAAGTTCGTCGAGCCTGCCGCGGGTGATAACCATGCCGCCGGTATGCTGCGAAAGATGCCGCGGAAAGCCGATCAGTTCGTCGACAAGGGCGGCGAAATGGGCGGCGGTTGGCGTGGGCGGGGGATTTGGGGATCTGGGGATTTCGGGATTTCGGGATTTCGGGGATGAAAGATGAGGGATGAGAGATGAGGGATAGAGGGAATCGTCGGAGGCTTGAACGCTGCGTCTTGAATCTTGAACCTTGGACCTTGAACCTTGAGCCTTGAACCTTGAACCCTGTTGGGCCCTCCCCCCCGGCCCCTCTCCCAAAGTGAGAGGGGAGATTTCGGCGATCTGCGCTTTCCAGTTTTCGCGGGAATGCTCGATGTGCTTGGCGATGGCGTCGATCGTCTCCGCCGGCAGGCCGAGGGCTTTGCCGACGTCGCGGACGGCCGAACGGGGGCGGTAGGTGATCGTTTCGGCGGTGATGCCGGCGCGATCGCGGCCGTACTTCTCGTAAAGGTATTGAAGCACTTCCTCGCGGCGCTCGTGCTCGAAATCGACGTCGATGTCGGGGGCCTCGTTCCGCTCGCGGCTGACGAAACGCTCGAAGAGCACGTCCATTCGCTCGGGATCGACGGAGGTGACGCCGAGGCAGTAGCAGACCGCCGAATTGGCGGCCGAGCCGCGACCTTGGCACAAGATGCCGCGTCGCCGGGCGAATTGCACCAAATCCCAGACGGTGAGAAAATACGCCTCGTAATGCAACTCGGCGATCAGTTGCAACTCGTGCTCCAACAGCCCGCGGACTTTTGGCGGCACGCCGCGCGGCCAGCGCTGGGCAGCCCCGGCCCAGGCGAGTTGCGAGAGGTACTCGTGGGGCGTCATGCCCGGCGGGGCCAACTCCTCGGGATATTCGTAGCGCAATTGGTCGAGCGAAAACGTGCATTGCTCGGCGATCTCGATCGTGCGGCGCAGGGCGTGCGGCGCGTCGGCAAAGAGAATCGCCATTTCCTCGGGCGATTTCAGGTGCCGCTCGGCGTTGGCAAACAGACGGGCGGTCACTTCGGCCACCGTGCAGTTGTGCCGCACGGCGGTCAGCACGTCGTGCAGCGCCGCCCACTCGGGGACGTGATAATGCACGTCGCCGGCCGCTGCCAGCGGGATGCCGGTTTGCCGCGAGATTTCCAGGAGCCGCTGCAATCGTCCGCGGTCGTCGGGGCCGTAGTGCAGTTCGGCGAGGAGGGAGCAGCGGTTGCCGAAGAGATCACGGTAGGAGGGGAGAGAGGAGAGAGGAGAGGGGAGAGGGACGGCGGCGTTGTCTCTGTCTCTTTCTCTTCCCTCTCTCCTCTCCCCTCTCCCCTCTCCCCTTATTCCGGCCAGCAGTCCCCCGCAGTGCTCAGCGACGTCTTCGAAGCGGAGTCGGCACTCGCCCTTGGGGGCGCGGCGGCGGCCGAGGGTGATCAGACGCGAGAGGCGGCCGTAAGAGGCCCGATCGGTGGCCCAAAGCACGACCGACGGGGCATCGTCGGGGGTGATTTCGGCGCCGACGATCAGTTTCAAGCCGTGGTCCTTGGCGGCCCCGTGCGCCCGCACTACGCCGGCTAGACTGTTGCGATCGGTGATCGCCAGCGCGTGGTATCCCAGTTCCGCCGCGCGGCAGACGATCTCGTCGGGATGCGACGCCCCTTCGAGAAACGAGAAGTTCGTTTTGCAGTGGAGCTCGGCGTACACGGGGGGGAAATGATGAAGGATGAGTGATGAATGGGGTTTAGGGGCATCATGTACTAGTGTATACATTGCGGCGGCGCATGTCTATAGCGGAAGACTTGGGCTGCGGAATTCCCATCCGGCGGGAACAAGAAAGGGGGGCGGCAGTGTACGGCGTTCTCCCCTGCTCGGCACTGCTTCTGCGAAGCAGTGGCACACTGTTGATTACCTACTCAGACTTCGAGCACGTCGCTACTTCTTTAACGGCAGCCATACCTTGTAGGCGGCGCCGGTCATGCCGGCATCGGCAAATGGGACCAGGGGGAGGGCGATCGGAGACGCAGAGCCCTTTGCGTATGCGGCCGTCGCGGGCGAGGGCTTGAAGACGTAGACACACGTCTTCGGCCAAAGGCGGAACTTGGGCGGCGCCGGCTGACGCTCGAAGGAGGCAGCCGTCGGATCCGCGGCTTCGATCACGAGTTTTTCAACATCCAGGCCCGTGCCGTTGAGAAGCTCATCGTCGGCGGCGAGCACCAACGGCCCGGCCATGACTGCGACCTTGCCGGCGTTCTTGTGATCGCCAATGATAATCCTCGGCTCAACGTTCAGCGCCAGTTCGAGCTTGTCAGACGGCTTCCACGTTCTCTTGATTGACAGGTAGCCCTTGCCGGTGGGATCCACGTCGATTGGGGTGAAGTTGCTGTGAAGATAAAAGCCTCCGCATCCTTCGGGCTGTCGGAACTTGAGAGTGAACTCGCCTTCTACCGCCGGGTTAACCGTAATGGCGATATTTCCGTCGGCGGGATAGGCCGAGTCGATGTGCAATTTGACCTCGCGGCCATCGCGGAGGCGAAGATCGGCGTCGCCGGCGTCGTAGAAATTGACGACCACGCCGTCGGCGTCGGTGGTGACGGCAAAGGTGGGGATGTAGGAGATGCCGCGCGGGCCGCTCGACGCGCAGCAGTTCACGTGCAAACTATCGTCGTAGGGCTTCTTACCCTCCATCTGCACGTAGTAGTCCCAGGCCTTGCCGTTGGGATGTTGGGCACCGAGAAGTTGGTTGTAGACGACGCGTTCGAGTTGCTCGGCGAAACGGGCCTCGCCCGTCAGCCGCAGCAACTGCGAGTTCAGTTCGATCCAAGTGACCGTGACGCAGGTTTCGCAGAGATTGCCCTGGTTGGGAAGATCGTAGTCACCGAGGAAATGTTCGTTCCAACTGGAGCCGCCGGTGATGTACAGGCGCTTGGCAACAATGTCGTTCCAGGCGTTGAGCAAGGCATCGAGGTACTTGCGGTCGCCGGTGGTGCGATACCATTCGGCGATGCCGACCAGGCAGGAGAGCATCTCGTAGGCCTTGGCGTCGCCGACGCGATCGACGCCCTTTTTGTCCAGGAGGCGGGAGACGATTTTCGGGCCGTTGGCGTGCTCGTAGGCCCGCAGGATGTAGCGGCAGAAGTCGCCGTAGCGCGGCTCGCCGGTGAGACGGTAGAGGCGGACCATCGGCTCCAGCACGCTGCCCGGGGCCATGCCGGCGTGCTCGCCGTTGACGATGTCGCGCTGGCCGGGCTTGTCGCCGAACTCCTTGCAGAGCAGGTCGGCCATCTTGCGGCAAGCGGGCAGCGGCGTAGTGTCGCCGGTGTATTGCACGTAGGTGATCAGGCCGATCAGATTATATTTGTGGACCCAGACGTCCCATGAGGTCCAGCGATTCTTGGCGACGTAGGTGCCGAGATAGCCGTCGGGGAACTGGCACTTGAGAAGCCCGGCGACGGTCGCGTCCATCTTGGCCCGCAGGCGGGCGTCGCCGGTGCAGGCCCAGGCGAGCGTGGCGGCGTCGAGCCATTTGCCGTAGTGTTCACCGATCCAATCCTGGCTGCCGGGCCGATGGCGAAAACCCGCGAGCAGTTCGCTGCAATCGACGACGTTCAGCAGGCGGTCGACGTCGCTGCGCTGGATGCGCTGGCCGAGCATTCCGCTTAGATGCACGCGATCAGGGACTTGAATGTCCTGCCGATCGGAGACAACGGCGGGAACCTTGTCGGCCAATCGAACGATGGGCTCCGCGGAAACGGTCATTCCCTGCAAAAGGATTAGCAAAGCGAACGAGCCGACGCATCTTCTGGGCGTCATTAGAGAGTCTCCCATGGGATTGTTCGCTGGAAAGAAGCGAACCTCGTGAAGTACATTGGCGGGCGGCCGCGGTTGGCAGTTGTACAATGGCAGGTAGGCACATTATACAACGGCGGACGCGGCGCGGAAACAACCCGGAATGCAGAAGTCCTGCCCGCGATGGCCGGGCGGGCGAGACGCCCGCGCTCCGGCTTCGCCGAGGAGGGCGATGCGGACTAGTAGTCTGACACAACTAAAGTGTCGGGTTGCGTAGCACGGATTTCCGAATCCGTCCCGAGAAATGGACGGATTCGGAGATCCGTCCTACGTGACAAGTTAGGTGCGTCGGACTACTAGCCGTCGAGCAGGCCGAGCAGATACTGGCCGTAGCTGTTGTTGAAGCCGCTGGCCAGAGCGGCGAGTTGCTCGGCGGAGATGAAGCCCTTGGCGAAGGCGATCTCTTCGAGGCAGGCGATCTTCTGGCCCTGCCGCTCTTCGATCGTGCGGACGAAGTCGCCGGCCTGGAGCAGCGAAGTTTCGGTGCCGGTGTCGAGCCAGGCGAAGCCGCGGCCGAGGCGCTCGACGTAGAGTTGGCCCTGCTGCATGTAGGTGCGATTCACGTCGGTGATCTCCAGTTCGCCGCGCGGCGACGGCCGGAGCGAGGCGGCAATGTCCACGACCTGGTTGTCGTAGAAGTAGAGACCGGTGACGGCGTTGTTCGATTTCGGCCGCTTCGGCTTCTCTTCGATCGACAGTGCGCGGTTGTCGCCGTCGAGCTCGACGACGCCGTAGCGCTCGGGGTCTTTGACGCGATAGGCGAAATTCGTGGCGCCGACTTGCCGCGCGACCGCCCGATCGAGGTTCGTCTGAAAACCCTGGCCGTAGAAGATGTTGTCGCCGAGGATCAGGGCGACGTGGCTTGGGCCGACGAATTGCCGTCCGATGGTGAACGCCTGGGCAAGCCCTTTCGGCTCGGGCTGGACGGCGTAGGAGATGGAGATGCCCAGCCGGCTGCCGTCGTCGAAGAGGCGTTGGTAGCCGCCGATGTCTTGCGGCGTGGAGATCAGCAGAACGTTGCGGATGCCCGCCAGCATCAGCACCGAGAGCGGATAGTAGATCATCGGCTTGTCGTAGACGGGGAGGAGTTGCTTGCTGATGGCGCGGGTGATCGGATAGAGCCGCGTGCCCGATCCGCCGGCGAGAATGATCCCTTTGGAGAAGAACGTCGATTGCGGCATGGTTGAAAGGTCCTGTGTGGCGGACAAATACTGGATCGTTTGTTTAGCGGCCGACGGCACGTCGGCCCGAGTCCCGCCGCGGGCCGACGTGCCGTCGGCCGCTAAACGGCGGTTGAATCACTTCGCCGCCGGTAAATCGTCGTGTAACAGTCCCAGTCGTTCGCGTTGATACTCGCCGCTGGCGACGCGGGCGAGCCACTCGGCGTTGTCGAGATACCACTGAACGGTGCGGCGCATGCCCGAGGCGAAATCGTGCTCGGGCCGCCAGCCGAGTTCGCGCTCGATTTTGGAGGCGTCGATGGCGTAGCGGCGGTCGTGGCCGGGGCGATCGCGGACGAAGGTGATCAACGAAGAGCAAGGGGCGTGGGGCAGGCCCGGCCGCAACTGGTCGACGATGCGGCAGATGGTTTGCACCACGTCGAGGTTCTTCTGTTCGCAATTGCCGCCGATGTTGTAGGTTTCGCCGGGCCGGCCGGCTTCGAGCACGCGCCACAGTGCGCTGCAATGGTCCTCGACAAAGAGCCAGTCGCGGACGTTTTGCCCGTCGCCGTAGATCGGCAGCGGTTTTCCTTCGAGCGCGTTGAGGATCATCAGCGGGATCAGTTTTTCGGGAAATTGGTAGGGGCCGTAGTTGTTCGAGCAGTTGCTGACCAGCACCGGCAGGCGATAGGTGCGGAAGTAAGCGCGGGCGAGGTGGTCGGCGGCGGCCTTCGAGGCCGAGTAGGGGGAACTGGGGTCGTAGGGGCTCGTCTCGGTGAAGCGGCCCGACAGCCCGAGCGAGCCGTAGACCTCGTCGGTCGAGACGTGCAGGAGGCGAAAGGCCGATTGCCGTTGGGCCGGCAGGCGCGCGACGTGCCGCCGGGCGGCGTCGAGCAACTGGAAGGTGCCCTGCACGTTGGTGCGGACGAACTCGGCGGGCCCGTCGATGGAACGATCGACGTGCGACTCGGCGGCGAAATGGACGATGGCCGTCGGGTCGTATTCCGTCAGCACGCGATCGACGGTCGCGCGGTCGGCGACGTCGCCGTGGACGAAGCGGTAGCGGGGATCGTTTTCGACCGCGCGGAGCGAATCGAGATTGCCCGCGTAGGTCAGCTTGTCAAGATTGACGACCTGGCAGGGCGCTGGGCGATGCACTGGCGGACGAAGCAGCCGCCGATGAAGCCTGCGCCGCCGGTGACGAGGACAGTATCCATAGGCATTCCTTCCGCGGCAATGGAGCCGGCCTGCAAGATACCACAGAAAGCCGGGCGGGAGCAAGGGCGCGGGGGGAATCCGGTGGGGCAGATATTCCTGTCTGCCATGCACGCTGGTCGATCCGTGGGCAGACAGGAATGTCTGCCCCACCGCTAAGCGTCAGAGATGGATGGGGCCGTCGCCGCCGCCACGATTGAGGTGGAGGCCCTTAGCGGTCTCGTTGAAGGGTTCGAGGAGGGCGGTGACCTTGGGCGCCGTAATGAAGACGAAGTTTGAGGGCCCCTCCAGGAATCCGCACTGCTTCAGAGCGTCGCTCCAGCTCTGTGTGCCCTGGTTTGAGATCATCAGGTCGGCGCCTTCCTCGATGAGCAGATCGCGGCAACAGGCGACGACGTCGCGGGTGTCGTCGGGCTTGGCGAGCGAGTCGACCAAGGTTCCCACCCGCATGTTGCCGAACTGCTTATGGCCGGACATCTGAGTAACGAGCAATACGGCCCAACCTATGGTCTTGCCGTCGCGCATGACCTTCAGCCGTTTGAAGCGGGGGTTCTCCGCAGGGTAGAGGATTTGCAGGGTCGCTCGATCGCGCAAGGGAATCAACGAATAATGGTCTTTGCTCTGCTGCCAAACGTTGTCGCCCCAGTCGGAGAACTCGCCGACCAGTTCGCAGGTTACGCGGGCGGGATGACGGTATTTGCCGATGACTCCATGAACCGCCCTGATGCCGAGCCATCCGAGGCCGCTGCACCTGAGAAGATCGGTCGCTCGTCGCCGCCAGGGAGACTGTCGAAGGACCTCGATATTGCGAAGGAAGACGTTGGGCCGCACGATGCGGAACCAGAAGGGCACCAGCGTCGCCCGCCAACCTGCCAGCATGAGGAATTTGACGATGGGCACGTGGTAGCCCCCGCCGCCGAGACCGAACAAGTACGGCTGCCGACGCAGGGCGTCCAGATACAGACTCAGCGCGACGTTGACGAAGCGGCGGTCGGCGATACCCTCGGAGATCGGCAACTGGTAATCGGCCATGCGGAGAGGAGTCCGCTTGACCAAGAACGTGTGGTGCTTGAGGATGTAGCCGCCGCGCACCACCGACTGCTCATCGAGCGCCAGGTATTGTTCCTGATACAAATCGCGCCCCGGCAGTTTTGGCAGCCAGGTCGGAATATGGGACGCGGGAAACGGTATCGAATAGAGCGAGGTATCGAGATTCTTCGCCATCAGACGAGCGTTGAACTCTCGCACCGCTTCTTCATGCTCGGCGGCGTAGGGGACGATTGTCAGCTTCATGCCTTCTTCTCTCCCGTCGATTCGTCGCGGATGAACTGGCAAGCCGGGATCGGGCGATCCGTCAGCGAAAAGACGTATTCCCGCCCGTCGGCGGAAGATGCCTTGAACCGGAGTCGCGGATAGAGGTCGCTGACGACGGCGTTCTTCTCGGAGGGAACGTACTGGCCGATCACCGCTCGCGCGCCTTCACGTTGGGCGGCCGACAGCAACGATGCGCACATGAAATCTTCCATTTGCCGGCCGAGCACGCGGCAACTCATCAGCCACGTGTCGACGCGCCAGGCGGGCGTCCCCTTTCGCGCCAGCAGGACGCCGATCAAGCCGTGATCGCCGAAGCGGTCGGCAAGCCGGAACCAGCGGCACCACCACTCGGGCGACGCGGCCATCGCCGCCACCTGGTCCTCGGTATAGCGGCGGGTGGTCAGATTGAACTGGTTGGTCTTGTTGATCAGTTGTGCCACCCGCGGCAGCGTTTGCGCGTCGACGGGCCCCTGGCGGGCGGCCATTTCCAGCCCGCTGAAGAACGATTCGAGCGACGCCGCGTTCTGCTGGGCGTCCGCTCGGGCGGCGTTGCCGGCGTAGGCGGCGTGCCTGAGCCGGTCCTCGTCGGTCAACGTGACGGCTTCGAAGTACTGCCCGCGGTGCAGCGCCGCCAGCATCTCCCAGGGGGTCTCTCCGCACTCGGGCACGATCACCTGCGGCAGCCGGCGCGGATCAGCGCGCGTTCCATCGGGTTGTCGTCGAGGAAAACGAAACTGTCGAGGCCCAACGACAGGTTCTCAGCGATGCGCTCGAGGTTCGTCGGCTTGTCGTCCCAATTGGCCACAAACGCCGCGAAATCGTCAAGCGTTAGCAGCATGTCGTCGTGGCGGCGGAAGGGCAATTCCGCGTCGGCCGGATTGTTTTTTGAGCAGACGGCCAGGAGCACGCCGCGTTGCTGCAACTCTTTGAGGTACTGCTGCAACTCACGGTAGCCTTCTCCTTCGGCGGACGACGGACCGATGCGGATCCCTTCGAGCAGGTCTTCGCCGATGACGCCGCCCCAGAGGGTATTGTCCAGATCGACCACCAGGACCTTGGCGCTTAGGCCCAGTGCGGCGGCACAGTGAGCGCAGAGGGCGTCGGCCAGCCGCGGCAGCGCGGCCGACGACGGATACTGCTTGGCAGCGTGCCACTCCGCCGCCGACCAATACCCGGGACCGACCTCGGCGGAAAGGGCGTTGGCATCGACAAAGGAGACTCCCTGCGGAAGGTCGGCGGCCATCGCCAGATTCGCCGAAGCGACGACTCTCCGCCGTCCCTCGGGCAGTGTATCCTCCAGGCTTCCCCAGGCGCCGGCTGGGGGCGAATCGAAACCGACTTGCACGAGATGGCACGGATTGCGCTCCAGCAGGATGGTCCACAGTTCGCGGAGCCGGGCGACGAACTCCCGCGCGTCGCGCTCGCCTCCCGCCGGCGGCAGGCCGAGATCGCGGTGATTCAGCAGAATCACCGTCAGATCGGGTCGGAACTGGTAGAAGCCCGATTGAGGGTCCAAAATCTCTTGCCGGTAATTACCGTAGACGCCTTCGTAGACGTCGAGTTTCAGGCCGCGGCGAAAACCGGCCTGCGCAAGACGGGGGCGAGCAGCGCGGTGGTGGAACTGGCGAGGATTGCGAGTTTCGCCGTGCGGCGCGGCTGCCATTGGCCGGACGCGACGATGCGATCCAAGAGTTTCTCGCACTTGACGAAAAAGTGGTAGGCAGGGAACAACTGCAAGGCCAGCCGCAAATCGGCGATCGCCTCGGGGAAGCGATTCTCGCGGGCCAAGAGCCGCGCGCGGTGTAGGAGCACGTCGGCGTCGGGAACGGAGGCCGCTCGCAGCGCCGACTGGAATGCGTCGATGGCCCGCGCCGACTCGCCGCGGTAGGCGAGGACTCGGGCGCGGACGAACCGCGACATCGCCGTATCGTGTTTTTCTAGCATCCGCATCGCGTCGGCCAGGGTCGCCGCGTCGCCGAGTCGGGAAACAAGCTGCCGGGCGATCGCTTCACCCACGCCGACCGACAACGCTTGCTGCTGCCGCAGGATGGCTTGCGCCGCGGCAGCAAGCTCCGCCGCCGGGGCATCGGCGAGCAGGCGATCGACCAATTCGTTCTCGGCGGCTTGCTGTTTCATCGGTTGCGGATCTTGTGTGCCTCGACGGCGTCGAGCAATTCGCCCACGGTCTGGATCGAGGAGACTTCGTCTTCGCTGAAGCGGATGCCGAACTCCTCTTCGAGCGAGAGGATCAGCTTTACGTGGGCCACCGAATCCCAATCGGCGACGTTGCGGCGGCGCGTGTCCGGCGTGACGACCATTCCATCGTCATCGAACACCTGGCGAAACGTCTCTTGAAGAGCAAACAGTCGGTCCATGTTTCTAGCCGGGGCGGAAAGCGGAATCATACGGGGCGGGAAGGAGCGGAGCTTGAAACTGCCCGCGTTCCGGCCCCCGCGCAGAGGGGGAGCGCCAAGATGCCCCCTCTCTTTCTTCTTTTAACCCAGATTACTACCCATAGGTGTCGTTTTTTGACGTGCGGAATTACTGTGTCGATAGTCCTCCGTCGGCGGTCAGCAGGCTTCCGGTCATCCAACGGGCGTCGTCGGAGAGGAGGAAGGCGATAACACCGGCGACGTCGGCGGGTTGTCCGGTGCCGAGCAGATGTCGGTGGCGGAGTGCAGCTTTTTGCTCTTCATTGAGCATTGCCAGCCAGCTTTCGCTCATAACGGTTTCGACGACGCCCGCGGCGATCACGTTCACGCGGATGCGGCGCGGGGCCAACTCGATGGCGGCGACGCGGGCGGCGGAAATCAGGGCCCCCTTGGCGGCGGAATAGGCGGCAAAGGTGGCCGTGCCGCGCAGGGCCGCCACCGAGGAGAGCCAAACGACGCTGCCCCCGTCCTTGGCCGCAGCCTTGGCGAACGCGGCGGTGGAGAGCAGGGCCGTCGTCACGTTCGCCTCGAACGAGTGGGCGATCACGTCGCGATTGAGCACGGAGATTGGCCGAACCTCGTGCGATCCGGCGCAGAACGACGGCGGCGGAGTAGCCGCCCCGCTTTCGCCCGATTTGGACGGCCGGCTGCAACTGTTCGGCGAAGGCGGCGTCGGCCACCACGATTTCGTGGCCTGCTCCGGGTAACTTGGCCAACGTCGCTTTGAGTTTCTCTTCCTGTCGGCCCAGCAGGACCAAGGAGGCCCCCTCGCCGGCCAGACGTTCGGCGGCGGCGACGCCGATGCCCGAATATCCGCCCACGAGGAGCACCAGTTTACCGTCGAACCTGCTCATGGTTTTCTCTCCGCTAAGGAGTGCGGATGGATTGCTGTTGTTATTGAAGGCCAGGAAAGCAATGCAACATGTTTAGCAGCCACCGGAACGGCGGCTCATGGCAAGACAGGGCCGACGTGCCGTCGGCCGCTAAACGGGGGCTGCGTTGCTTCTCTGAAAACGATTATTCCTTGCATATCGGTCGGAGATTCATCAATGTACGTCGATCTCGCCGGGGACAGCGGCGTTGGCGTCGGAGGGCCAACGAATGGAGATGGCGCCCCAGGAAAGCCCGCCGCCGAACGCGGCCATCAACGTCCGGCTTCCCGGCTTCACGCGGCCTTCGCGCCATGCGTGGGCCAAAAGCGCCGGCAACGAAACTCCGGCGCTATTGCCCACGTGTTCCAGATAATAGCAGCGTTTTTCGGGCGGGATCCCAAGGCCGGTGTACAACAAATCGACCATCGTCTTGTTCGCCTGATGGAAGAGGACGAGATCGAAGTCGGCGATCGAGAGATTCCGCCGTTGCAGCAAATCTTTGAGGAAATCCTTGATCTTGTAGAGCACGAAATGGAAGACGGCCGGGCCGTCCATGAAGAGCTGCTCCTGGTTGCGCGTGCAGCCGGCGGCGTCGGTCTCTTCGACGGCGGTGGCCGGCCCGGCGGGAAGCCGGGTGCCGCCGGCGGGGACGATCAGCTTCTGGTAATCCTTGCCGGAGGTTCCGGTTTCGATGAACTCGATGCCGCCGGCTTCGGCGTCGCCGGGCTCGACCAGGGTGGCCGCCGCGGCGTCGCCGTGCAGCGTGACCAGCCCACGGTCCATGGGGTTGATCAAGCGGCTGATGGCGTCGGCGTTGAGCAGCAGAACCCGCCGGGCAGTTTGCGCGACGACCATCGAGTGGGCCACTTGCAGGCCGAAGATAAACGCGGCACAGGCCTGGTTCATGTCGAACGCGGCGCATCGTTCCGGTAGTCCCAACTCGGCCTGGAGCTTGCAGGCGGTGGCCGGACTGCGGTAATCGGGCGTTTGCGAAACGAAGATCAGGGCGTCGATCGTGCCGGGCTCGACGCGGGCGTGCTCGAACAGACGCTGCGCCGCCGCCACCGCCAGATCGGAGGCGCATTGCCCCGCCGCCACCACCCGCCGATCGCGGATTCCCGACATGCGATAGATCGAGGCGACGTGCTTTTCGCCGAAGCGGGCGACGAGGTCTTCGTAGGTCAACGAGGTGGCCGGCAAGGCGTGGGCGATCGCGCGTATCGTCGATGTCGCAGACATTGTCGAAGTTCTCACGATTGTTTGGAAGCGACCAGCGCCTCGATGTCGCCGAAGGTGCGAAGTTCGATCATTTCTTCCGGCGTAATCTCCTTGCCGACAGACTCGCCGATAATCACCATCATGGAAAGCACCATGACCGAATCCCAATACTCCAAGTCCTCCAGCCGCTTGTCGCTGGTCAGTTCGCCGGGATCGACGTTCAACTCGTCTGCAATCGCCTGCTTCAGTTGGTCAGTCACGGTTGAATTCCTGTTGCGTTAACGCCGTTATGAGGATGTATCTGTGCTTTCGCCGTCCTGATAGTAGTTTTGCCGAAGCCGCAAGGTCGGGCGGTTGTCGAAGAGGTGGGTGCGGATGAGGCCCCACTTCCACAGCCGGTACTTCACGCTCATCCGCACGACCCCCAGCCCGTAGGTCACCGAACGGCGAAAACTGATCGAGCTGGCCTCGGGGGTGTATTTCGTCGGGCAACTGATCTCGCCGATGCGGTAGCCGAAGGCGATTAGCTGCGTGAGCATCTGGTTGTCGAAGACGAAGTTGTCGGAATTGCCCAGAAGCGGCAGGCGGTCGATCACCTCGCGGGAGAAGGCGCGGTAGCCGCTATGGTATTCCGAGAGTTTCGCGCCGCAGAGCAGGTTTTGCAGGAACGTCAAGAAGCGATTGGAGACGTACTTGTACAAGGGCATGCCGCCGCGGAGCGCGCCGTGGCCGAGGATGCGCGAGCCTAAGACCGCGTCGTACACGCCCGAGGCGACCATCGCGGCCATCGCGGTGACCAGGCGCGGGTCGTATTGGTAGTCGGGGTGGAGCATGACGACGATGTCGCTCCCCAGTGCCAGCGCTTCGCGATAGCAGGTCTTCTGGTTCGCGCCGTAGCCGAGGTTCTGGTGATGGCAGAAGGTGCGGATTCCGAGTTGGCGGGCCAAGGCGACGGTGCTGTCGGTGCTGGCGTTGTCGACCAGGATCACGTGGTCAACGATGTCGTGCGGGATCTGGTCGCAAGTTTGTTTCAGCGTCTTTTCCGCCTTATAGGCGGGAAGAACTACGGTGACTTTCTTGCCATTGAGCATCGGTATCAGCGGGGCTGCTTTCGCTGTTGGGGTGGCAGTTGTACTGCCGCCCCGTCGCGGGGAATCAAGGGATGGCAGTGCAACTGCCATCCCAACGCGTCAATTGTTTTGCCATTGAGCATCGGTATCAGCGGGGCCGATTTTGGCGACGGTAATAGAGCGGTCCTAACAGTGTTTTGACGGTCTGCTTGCAGCGTCGGATCAGAAACGGTTTGAGCAGCCCGCGGAAGTGGACGTAGTCGTCGATGACTTGCAGGCTGGTGTCGCGTCGTGGATAGACCCGACCGAAGCAGGTAACGCCGGCTTGTTTCCAGGGACGAAGGGTCATCTCGGAGGTGAATAGGCGCTGGATGCCGGCGCGCGCCGCGGTATCGGCGGTCATGCGGTTCATGTCGCCGCCGGGAACTGAGGCGGTCGCGATCGGCTCTTGCAGGATTGCGGAGAGCGTATGGCAACTGGTTTGCCATTCGCGGAGCATCTCGGCTTCGCTCAGGCAGCGGAAGACGGGCGGATGGGTGTGGGAGTGGGAACCGACGACGTGGCCGCGGCGGCGAAGATCGCGGAGGTCGTCGGCGCTGACGAAGCGGGACGCGCCGATCATGTTGGTGGTGATGAAGAAATGCCCGCGCCAGCCTCTTTCTTCCAGGTAGCCCGCCACGCGCATCGCCGACTTGCCGCCGTTGTCGAAGGTGAGCATGATGCAGCGTCCGCCGGAGTTGAAGTCGATGTCATCCACGGTGCAGATTCGCGCGCCGCTCCGCACGATCACATCGAGATTTTGCAGGAAATCGCGGGTCTGGTGCTTGTAAACGAGCGCGCCGGGGGTCTGGAATCCCGACTCAGTCGGATCGTCGACCACTTCGTGATAGAGCAGGGTAAGAACGCGAGGCCGGGAACCCATAGTTCGATCTCTGCACCGGGCAGGTGCAGCGTCAGCAATCATTTCCCGTCGAGAAAGTCCTTTACACGGCGGCACAGGGAGGGAACATCCAAGCCCTGCACCTTTCGCAAATAGTCCTGATCTCCCACGACCTTGAGGAACTCGGAGGGGAGGCCGATGCGGCGAAAGCGGACGCCGGGGATGCCCGCCTCGCAGAGCGTCTCGGCGACGGCGCCCCCAAGCCGCCGAGAACACTGTGTTCCTCGATCGTGACGACGCGGCCGCCGGCGCGGGCGGCCGCCGTCACCGCCTCCACGTCGAGCGGCTTGAGCGTGTGCATGCTGAGAACCTTGGCGGCGATGCCGTCGCGGGCGAGCAGGTCGGCGGCTTCGACGACGGAGGCAAGCATGGCGCCGGTGACGATCAGCGTCACGTCGCCGCCCTCGCGAACGGTGATCGCGCGGCCGAGTTGCCAGGCGATCGGCTCCTGGTGGACGATCGGCTCCTTGTCGCGGCCGAGGCGAAGATAGACGGGACCGATGCCGGCGGCGACGGCCCTGGTGGCGGCGGCGGCTTCGACCGGATCGCCCGGCGCGATAACGGTCATCCGCGGCAACATCCGCAGCACGCCCAGGTCCTCGGTGGCGTGGTGCGTCATTCCCAGCGCTCCGTACGAATAGCCCCCGCCGACGGCGACGACGACCACGTTGGCACGGTGATAGCAGACGTCATTTCGTATCTGCTCGATGCAGCGGAGCGTGGGGAAATTGGCGATGGAGTAGGTGAAGACGATCCTGCCGCTCAGGGCCATGCCGGCGGCGATGCCCGTCATGTTCTGCTCGGCGACCCCGGCGTTGAGAAACTGGCGGGGAAACCGCTGGGCGAAATCGACGACGACGCCGAAGCCAAGGTCGCCCACCGCCAACGTGACGCGGGGATCCTTGGCGGCCTGTTCGGTCAGCGTGCGGATGAATGTGGTTCTCATGCTTGCGCGTTCAACTCCGCGAGCGCCGCTCGAATTCCTGGCCTTGCGGCGAGCGGTAATGCCAGAGCACCGTGTTTTCCATGAAACTGACGCCCTTTCCCTTTACGGTGTGGGCGATCAGGCAACTCGGCCGGCCGGGCTCGAAGGGGAGGCCGGCCAAGAGGTCGATCAAAGCGGCGACGTCGTGGCCGTCGACTTCGCGCACCGCCCAGCGAAAGGCCCGCCACTTCTCGACGAACGGTTCCAACTCCAATACTTCCTTGACGCTTGCGAGGCTTTGGATTTTATTGTAATCGACGATGACGACGAGGTTGTCGAGTTCGTGCTGGGGGGCGAAGAGGATGGCCTCCCAGTTCGAGCCTTCATCGCATTCGCCGTCGCTGAGCACGGCGAAAACGCGGTGTCCGCGCCCGTCGCGCTTGGCCGCCAACGCCATGCCGCAAGCGACCGGCAAACCGTGGCCCAGCGATCCGGTGGAAATCTCGACGCCGGGAATCCCGTCGGCCGTGGCGTGGCCGGGCAACTTCGCGCCGTCGATGTAAAAACTGTCCAGCCAATCGAGCGGAAAGAAGCCGCATTCGGCCAGCACCGCGTACAGACCGGCGCAGGCGTGACCCTTGCTGAGAATCAGACGATCTCGGTCTGAAGCGTCGGGCGACTCCGGCCGCAGCCGCAGAATCCGCCGATACAAGACGGCCAAGATCTCCGCCATCGACATCGAACTGGCCACGTGCGAGCTCTTGGCCCGCTGGGTCATGCGGAGGGAGTGGACCCTGATTCTGCGGGCGAGCTCGCGCAGCTCGAGAACTTGTTCGGGTGAAACGGACATGGAAACATCGCTCCGCACGGGACAAATCTCTCTTCAGATGGCGTAAAACTCGCAAATGCAAGCGCAGACGTACTCGACGTCCTCGTCGACGAGCGATTCATTCATCGGCAACATCAACAGGCGGGTAAACAGCGCGTCGGTATAAGGCAGCGTTTGCGTGAATCCCAGCTTGGTGAACTGGTGTACCGGCTTGCCGCCCCACTGGATCAGCGTGCCGACGCCGCGCTGCTTGAGGAAGGCGCGCAAGTCGTCGCGACGGTCGGCCTCGATCTCGTAATTCTGGAAGATGTCGAAATGGTCGGGATCGTCGTCGGGGCCGGGCGGGAGCCGCAGTTGCGCGAGGCCGCCGAGCCGGCTGCGGTAGCGTGCAGCGATTTCCCGCCGCCGCGCGATCTGGCGGTCGTAGCGCCGCAAATTGAAGTTGAGAATCGCCGCCTGCAAATTGTCCAAGCGGGAATTCAGCCCCCAGAGAACCACGTCGCCGCTGGCGGCGTCGCGGCCGTGATCGCGGAGCAGGACGAGTTTCTCGTGGATTCCGTTGTCGTCGGTCATGGCGCAGCCGCCGTCGCCCAAGCAGCCCAGCGTCTTGGCCGGATAGAAGCTGATCGCGCCGCCGACGCCGAACGTGCCGGCGGAGCGTCCTTTGAATTTCGATCCCAGCGCCTGGGCGGCATCTTCCACGATCATCAGCCCGTGCTTGTCGGCGACGGCCCGCAAGGCGTCCATGTCGGCGGTCCGTCCGTTGAGCTGCGTCGGCATGATTGCTTTCGTGCGGCGGGTGATGGCTTTCTCGACGGAGGCCGGATCGATCAGATGGTCGGGGCCGCACTCGGCGGGAATGGGGGTGGCGCCGGCGAAATGGATCGCGGCGGCGGTGGCCACCATCGTGTGCGAAGAGAAGACGACCTCGTCGCCCGGCCCGACGCCGGCGGCCCGCAGGAGCAGATGGATGGCGTCGGTGGCGTTGGCCATGCCGACGACGTGCTTGACGCCGACGTAGGCCGCCAGATTTCGCTCGAAGTCCTCGAGGTCGTGCTGCATGATGAACGCGCCGCGGCGGCAGACGTCGGTCATTAGAGCGGAGAACTCGGCCTCATGGGCGGTGAATACATAGGGATAGTTGAAGAAGGGGACGGAACGTTGGCTTTTCGGCGAATTCATCGTCGTCTCTCCTTGGTTGAAAAGCGGCGTGGCGCTCGTCGTCCGCTAGCAACCGCGCTTAGCTCTTGGCGTTCTCGGCAATCAGTTTTTCGACTTCCGCCCGCAACTGCTCGAAGGTCGGATAGTCCTTAAGCTCGGCGGGCGTCCAATTTTTCCGCAGGATGCGGAGAATCGTATAGAGGATGATTTTGATGTCGCCCAAGAAGCTGCGGCTCTGCAAGTAGTACAGTTGCAACTTCAGCTTCGTGGGGAAGATGACTTTTTCATAAGCGGCGTCGGGATCGGGTGCGCCGGCCAGCACGCCCCCTTCGTCGGAGTTCCAGATCGAGGCCCAATCGGTAATGCCGGGGCGCACAGCCAGCGTTTTTCGGGCTTCCGCGTCGAAGTTCTCGGCCTTGTCGACCACTTCCGGGCGGGGGCCGACGAGGCTCATGTCGCCGAAAAAAACGTTGATCAGTTGCGAGACCTCGTCCAACTTGCACTTGCGCACGAATCGACCGCTGCGGGTGACACGCGGATCGTCGCCCGAAGTCGAAGGGCCGCCGATCTTGTCGGCGTTGACGACCATCGAGCGGAACTTGAAGATATAGAAGGGGACTCCGTTGCGGCCCGCCCGGCGGCCGCGATAGAACACCGGTCCCGGCGAATCGAGTTTCACCCACAGCGCGATCAGCAGCAGCAGCGGCGAAAACAGCAACAATCCGAAAGCGCTCATCACGATGTCGAAGAGGCGTTTTAGCATGTCAGCGACCCGGGGTTTCAGCTCTTTTCTGCAAGACGTAGGTTACCTGCCCGACGAGAAACGGAAAGACCGCGGCCACGAGGAAATAGACGCTGGGGAGCCAGGTGGAAAGCGAGCGGCCCAGCGGCGGGACCAAGGCCCCGCGGCAAATTCGCAGCACGTCCGTCTGGCGGCCGACGGCGAACAGATCGGCCAGCCTTCGCCGCGTAAGGGCTTTGTAGTTGGGATCGCGGGGCTTCGGCGTCCACCAATCGACCAGCATCAGGTAGCCGCCCGGCCGGCAAACCCGCACCATTTCGCGGGCGATCGCCGCACTGAGCACGTCGTCGGGCAACGTGGCGAACATCGTCGACTCGAAGACCAGGTCGAAGGAATCGTCGGCGAACTCCAGGCGGCTGGCGTCCCCGAGGATAAAGCGGGTCCGCGGCCAGAGCTTCTCCGCGGCTCGAATGCGCTCGGGCAAGAGGTCGATTCCGATGATCTTCTCGGGATCGTAATGCAGTTGCGTCAGCTCGCGGACGTCGCCGCCGCAGCCGCAACCGACGTCCAACACCGAGGCGTTGGCCGGGTCGTGGTCGATCGCCCGGCACGCCCGCACGATGGACGCTTCCCAGGCCAACGTCTGAAACAACACGCCCCGATTGGCGCGGAGATCGTTGCGGTCGGCGCCTTTCTTTCGATAGTAGCTTTGGTACCACTGTTGCGTGGAATTAGAGACTTGTTGGCGTTGCGGATCGAGCGGCAAGGCGTCGTCCTTGGCGGAGCGGGCGGCGTCGTTCATGTCATTCCCCACATCCTCGATCGGCGTGCTATTGCGTCGGGGTTCTTCGTGGTTCATGGGGCGGCTTTCGTCGTTGCGACGATTTCCTCCAGATACGCCGCCATGCGTCCGTAGACTTTCTCGGCAACGAACGACTCTTCAAACAGGGCCTGCGCGTTGGCGGAGAGCCGCTTCTGCCGGGCGGGGTCGTCTTGCAGCCGGCCCAACTCGCGAACCAGTGCTTCCGGGTCGTTGCCGTAGGAGAAGCCGCAGTCGCGGTCGCGCAACAGATCGTGCAGCACGCCGCTTTTCAGGCTCAAGGCAATGGGCAAGCCGCCGGAAAAGTACTCGGCGGGCTTGTTGGCGATGTTCATGGTGAAATTGCGGCTTTCGCGGTACGGCGCCAAGCCGATCGCCGAGCGCCGCATGAGCGCGAAGATCTCGGCCGCGCCGACCCAGCCGGGAAAGACGAGGTTGTTCAACCCGGCCGCCAGCGATTTGTAATGTTCGAGACGATCGCCGGAGCCGCAGAGGACAAAGCGGATTTTGCGATTCGTCGGTCCGAGCTGGCGCGCGGCCTCGATGATCGGTTCGAGGTTGAACTGCCGGCCGATCGCGCCGAAGAACGCCGCGTTGAAATCGCCAGTGGCGGCAACCCCGTGCTGGTTCCAAAAGGCCTCGGCGGCCGCCAGCTTCTCCGCCGACGGCTCGGTGCGAACGTAGCCGAAGTAGAAACTGCGATCGAGCGGAGACCGCTGGCGGCCGCCGCGGGCGAGTCCCCAATCGACGAAGGCGTCCGTCATTCCGGTGATCGCGGTCGCGTCGCGGCACGCCGCTCGGCTCTTGCGGAAGAGCGATGCCAACGGCAGATAGCCCAGCGGACGAAGCGCCGGCGGCAGAAGCTCCAGGAAGACGTCGGGCCACATGTCGCGCATGTCCAAGACGACGGGCACGCCGCGTTGTTTGCCGTAGCGGGTCGATTCGAGGCACAATTCGATCGTCGGCAACCCGGCGACGATGATGTCGGGACGGCGCGGCTCGGCCGCCGCGGCCGCGGCAAAGCGCTCGGCAACTTGACGATGGTCGCGAAACCGCGCCAGCGACACGTTGGAACTGTAGCCGCAGCCGTGCAACATGCGAATCTCGAGCCGATCATTGACGCGGAGCACGTGATCGTCCGGGAAGAGGTGCTTCTTGCGAAAATGATCATAGGCGGAGGTCCACCACACCACGTCGTGGCCGCGTTCGGCCAAGAGGCGGGCGAAAAGTCCCGTTCGATGCGGGCGGTCCTTCGCCCCTTCTTGCACAGGCAAAGGCTCGCCGATCGTCACCAGCCAAACCAACATGCTTGTCCTCTTGTTATTACAATTTCTGAAACCGGCGTTGCGCAGGATTCGGCATTATAATGTGCCGCCGTCGTTGTCGTCAACGAACGCAACGTGCCGGAGCATGGTCTGCGCTTTCTTTCCGCTGTCTTCTTCACATGCGCTGGTCGAGAGTCTTTCCCGTCTCGACGTGATGAAATTGCGGCACGGCGGCGGCCAGGCGGGCAACGATCGCCGCCTTGTCGGCCGGGACGCGGGCATTCGCCACGTATCGTTCTAATTCCTCGATCAATGTCGCGACAGTGCCGCGGGGTGCCGGCACGTAGGGGATCGCCAGCAACTGGCTCATGCCGATCTCGACCGCGGTTTCGTTTTCGCCGAGAAACTCTTCATAGGGCTTTTCGCCGCTGGTGTCCAACGGGGCCAGCAGCAGCGGATAGCGGCCGGCTTTCATATCCGCCGGAACGCGGGTTCGCGCCTCGGCTTCGTCGTGATAGATCGCCGGCGCAAAACCCGCGCGGCGCAGGACGGCCTCGGCCACGTCTTGCAGGTCGTGCAGGTCGGCGGCGGGATCGAGCCGCGGCACCACGGTGTGGCGATGTGGCGCGCAAAACGCCGCCAGCAGGCAGATTTGCCCGGCCTCGACCAAGGAGATGAAGTAACGCCGCGTTTGGCGGGGCACGGCAAGCGGCTGCCGTTTTTGCAACCGCTTGAGAAAACCGTCCAGCAGGCTGCCATCGGAGAAGGCGACGTTGGCAAAGCGGGCCGAGACGGTTTCGGCGGTCAGCGATGGGCAGGTTTCGCCGGAGAAGACGACGTGTTCCATCGCCCGTTTGCTGGCGCCCATCAGGTTCACCGGGTTGGCCGCCTTGTCGGTGGAGACGCAGAAGTAGCGTTTCAGGCCGCCTTTTTCGGCCAACCAGCAAAGCAGCCAAGTCTGCTTGATCAGGTTGGTGTTCAGCATTTGCAGCAGCGAGCAGACGTCTTTTTCCGAGCGGACGTGCTTCAGCGCGGCGAAGTTGAGCACGTAATCGTACGGGGGCGATTCCCGCAACATGCGTTCCATGATCGTCGAGCCGAAGTCGATCGGCAGGCAGCGAAAATCGGGCACCGCAAGGCCGGCCGGATCGCTTCGCAGCGTGCGCACCAACTCGACCAGGGTGTTTTCGTTCTGATCGACGACGTGCAGCGACTCGGGGCGGTAGGCGGCGACGGCGGCTGTGGTGGCGGCGCCGATGCTGCCCGAGCCGCCCACGATCAGGATGCGGCTGCCGCCGATGCGACGACGGAGTTCTTCGCGGCGAGAGTCCACGTCGCCGGCGAAGAGACTCGCGCTGCGACCGGTGGCCAACGACGATAACGACGCGGCGTCCATTTGCGGAGAATCAGGATTCATGAGTTGCAACCATCGCCTCCAACATCGAAGAGAGCGATTTCATCGTTTGTGAGCTGTCGGCGCGGTCCAAGATCAATTGCCGGTTGTGGACGGCGGCGCGGGAACGCTGCTCCTCGCCCGTGATGGCGGCGGCCAGGGCGTCGGCGAGTTTCTGCGGTTGGTCGAGCGGAACCAACGAACCGCTGGGCGACGCCGGGTCGATCCACTCGCGGTTCTGCGGAATGTCGGAGAGAACGGGATACAGCCCGCAGGCCAATGCTTCCAGCGTCGAGGTGGCCGTTCCGTCGGAGCGCGACAGCGAGAGGTAGACGTGAGATGACCGCAGAATTCCGGGCAACTCCGCATCGGGCACGCCGCCGAGGAACTCGACGCGGCGGCGCATCGCCGGCGAGAGCGTCTTGTCGGCAAGGTCCCGTACCTCGGGCAACGAAGGGCCGGGCGACACAAACGTGACGCGAAACTCGGGCAGTCCCTCCGGCAAGAGGGCCAGGCCGCGAATCAAATAGTCGTTGTTGTACAGAGGGTGGAATCCGCGCGTGCATACCAGCCGCACGGGCGAGGCGGGTGGAGAGTCGGGGAAGAACTTCTCCACGTCCACGCCAAACAGCAGCGGCACGACGTTGGCCCGCGGCGCCAACGCGCGGGTCTGCTCGGCCAGGTAACGGCCGTTGGCAAACACCGCCTTGGCGGCCGTGAGCGTGCGCCGGCTGAGCCAGCGATTGAAGCGGCCAATCAACAGGACGTCGCTGCCGACCACGTAAACGGCGTAAGGACGGAGGCGGCTCAAGTAGGCCATCAGCGCGAACCCGCCGCCGTAGAGCGACACAATGACCTCGGCCCGGCATTCGCGGGCGATGCGGCGGAGGGCGGCAACGGCGGCGAGATAGCGGCCTTTCGAGGGGAGTTGGGCCTTGATTTCGTGGACGTCCGCCACGCTTTTCTTAAACGTCTCGACGGCCGCGGCTTGACAGGGGTCTTTTACCGAGAGGTAGTCGGTACATTGCTCTTCAATAAAATCGAAGACGTACACGTCGTGGCCAAGCGACGACAACCGCAATGCGGCGCCTCGCGCCCAAGGTGAGCCGATCGACATCACGAGCAGGATTCGCACGATTTCATTGGCCCCATTACATGCTGCCACGCGCTGTTGAGCGATTCCTCGACGGCCACCGTCGGCACAAATCCGAACGTGCGGCGGGCCTTTTCGCAACTGCCGACGAAGACCGCCACGTCATCCGGTTTCAGCAGATTCGGATCGACCCGATACTCGATTGGGCGGAGGGAATGCGACAAGAGCGATTCGACGACGTCGCGAATCCGATAGGCAGTGCCGGAGCAAATGTTGAACACCTCGCCCCAATATTCGCCGCGAATCATCCGCAGATAGGCGCTCGCCACGTCCTCGACGGCGAGGAAATCGCGGCTGGCGTCGACGTTGCCCACGGTAACCACCGGTGCCTCGCTCTCCGCCAAGGCGCGCTTCGCCCGATCGAGAACGGCGCCGACGACCAGCGACGGCGGCACGCCGGCGCCGATGATGTTGAACGGGCGAGCGACGACGACCTTCAGGCCGCGGTGCCGGGCATAATCGAGCGCCGCCAGCGATAGGGCGTGCTTGCTCAGACCGTACGCGCCGCTGGGACGGCAAAGATGATCTTCGGCGATCGGCATCTTCTCCGGCGGCGCCGGCCCGTATTCGGCCGCCGTGCCCACCACGAGCACGCGGGCTTGCGGCGATGATTCGCGCACTGCCTCCAGCAAATGCACGCCGGCCAGCAGGTTCGCACCGTACAACTCATCGCTCGTGCCGCGGTAACGGCCGGCAAGATGAAAGACCATATCGGGGCGGACTTGCCGGATCAGGGCCGCCGCCTCGTCCGAGCGGGCCAGGTCGGCGGCACGATAATCGGCAAGTTCGAGGTCGGCCGGCGGCGCGGCGAGCAGATCGGCGCCGACGATGCGCACGCGGCCTTCGCCGCTGAGCATCCGCACGAGATGCCTCGCACAAAAGCCACAAACGCCGGTGATCAGGGCAGTCGGAATGTCGTTCAGCCGGGCGATGGAAGGAACTTTGATTGGTTGTCGACGAAATCGGCGCTGGCCTGTTGATAGTCGTCGAAGCGGCCGATGTCTTGCCAGTAGCAGTCGGTTTTGTAGCAGAAGACCGGTTTGCCCGCCCGGCGCATCGCCAGCATCAATTCGGGCATCTGGAACGCTCCGGATGCGGGAATGAAATCGAGGCAGCGGCGCGAAAGGACGTTGATCCCCATGCTGACCTCGTAGGGGATGGTCGGCTTTTCGATGTAGTTGCCCAAGAGGCCGTCGGCGGCGGTTTCGACCACGCCGTAATCGATCTTGACCTCGCGGCGATGGAGGGCAATGGTGCCCCACGCGCCGCGGCGGACGTGGGCGTCGATCAGATCGCGGAAGTTCAACGTCGTCAACAGATCGCCGTTCATCACCAGGAAATCATCCTCCAAATCGCCGACGAGGCGAATCGGGGCGGCGGTGCCCAACGGCTCATCCTCGAAACAGTATTCGATGCGGAGACCCAGTCGCGAGCCGTCGCCGATCCCCGCGACGAAGATGTGGGCCATGTGCCCCAAGGTAATCACGACGCGCGAGACGCCGGCGGCGGCCAACTGCCGCAGGACCACTTCCAGGATCGGCACGTCTCCCAGCGGCAGCAGCGGCTTGGGAATCGTCATGGTGAACGGTTTTAGCCGCGTCCCCTTGCCGCCGGCGAGCACGATTGCCATCATCTCGATTGCTCTTCTTGCTTCAAAGGATCAAAAGGTCAAGAGGCGTATCCTGCCGGGTGGCGGCGGCGCCATTGCCAGGCGGTTTCGACCATCTGGTGCAACTCGGGAAACTGCGGCTGCCATCCCAATTCGCGGCGGGCGCGGCACGAATCGGCGACCAGCGTGGCCGGGTCGCCGGGGCGTCGCGGCGCATCGCGGACGGCAAACGGGCGGCCGACCACTTCCTGAACCGCGCGGACGACCTGCCGATTGGAATACCCTTGGTTGTTGCCGAGGTTGTAAACGGCCGGCTCTATCCGATCGACGGCGGCCAGCGCCAGCACGTGCGCCCGTGCGATGTCGGCCACGTGGACGTAGTCGCGAACGCAGGTGCCGTCGGGCGTGTCGTAATCGGCGCCGAACAGATCGAGGCCGTCGCGGGCTCCGGCGGCGGCGGCCAAGGCGATCGGAATCAGGTGCGTCTCCTTCTTTCGCGATTCGCCGCAGCGCTCGGTCGCGCCGCAGGCGTTGAAATAGCGAAGGCTGATCGAGTGCAGGCCGTGCGCCTTGTAATACCACGCCAAGCCGCGCTCGAAAGCCAGTTTCGAGTCGCCGTAGGAATTGCAGGGATTTTTCAGGGCGCTCTCGGGGATGGGAACTGACTGCGGCTCGCCGTAGACGGCGGCGGTCGAGGAGAAGATCAATCGCTTCACGCCGGCGCGGCACATCGCGTCCAAGAGGATCAGCCCGCCGCAGACGTTGACGCGATAGAACAGGCCGGGGTCGCGCATGGAGTCATCGATGAACGCCTCGGCCGCCAGATGGGCCACGGCGTCGAATCGCTCCTGGCAGAACAGTTCATTCACGCCCGGCTCGTCGAGGAGGTCGCCGCGGACGAGCCGCGCGGGCGGGGTGACGGCCTCGACGAATCCGTACTTCAGACTGTCGAGCACCACCACGTCGTGCCCTTCGGCGAGCAACTGCTCGGTGACGACGCTGCCGATGAAGCCCGCCCCGCCGGTGACTAGTACTTTCATAGGATTGTTATCGCTGAGTGCTGTAGCTGCCCGAGTCGGTCAGCTTGTCCCACATTTTCCGAACGGTGTAGCGGCACCTGTTGAATGGACGGTTCGCTCGGTCGAACCTCTGTTGATATTCGCGAAAGACGTTCTCATTGGTGAGCCGATACATGGCATCCATGAGGGAGATGTGCAGATCGTGATAAAAGGGCGAACTGACGCGGCCGTCGTTGTCGTAGAAGGACCAGCCGTTCGGCAGGCTGTAGCGGGGCAAGACCGCCACCATCGTCGACAGCGTCTCCTTGAGAAAGGCGGCTGTTTGCGGATCTTCCCGATACTTCAAGTAGTCGATCAGCCCGAAGACGGCGAAAATCCAGCCGTTGAGAACCAGGTTGTGGTCCTTGCGGCAGTCCTCCAGCAGGAACAATCCCTCCTGCGTCCGCAGCGAAGTCGCCTTCTTGATCGAGGGGAGCGAGCATGTTGGTCTTCACGGATTCCACGAGGGCATCGAGCCGCCGGCAGGTGTCTTCATCGGTCAATTTGCAGCGGATGGCGCGGACCGCGAAGGATAGGGCGAGGCCCTGGCACATGCCGCTATTGTTGGAATAGTATTGGTGGGCGGGATCGATACTGCTCCAGCGGTTGTCAAAATAGCCTTGCGGCAAGAGATTGTCGGGCATCCAGCGGCACACCGTCCGCACTTGGTCGAGGTATCGATCGCCGGCGCCGGTAAGGTACTTATCGATGCTTCCCAGGCCGTAGAAGAGAATCGTGATAGGCCAGACGATGTTCTCGCCCAAGTCGGTCAGGAGCAGCACGGGCAAGCCGTCGCGGCGTGCGCCGGTCCAATCCGCCTTCTTCGTGACATCGTTGTAGTAACAGCGATCATCGCGGAAGTAATTACCCAATCCCTGCCGCTGGCGGAAGTAGTCCTTTCCGGCCAAATAGCGGGTGAAATCGCGTCCGAGATACCAGAGGTTGTGTATGCCTGACATGGGATTGTCAACGCTCCAACAATTGAGAAATCAACCGCACGTATGCATCGGTTGCCGCTTGGTAGGTGTAGGGCTTCAGATCGTCTTCGGTGACGACATTAGGACACTCGTCCTGCAATGCAGCGAGGATGGCCTCGGCCAGCGCTGCGGCGTCGCGGACTGGCACGAGGCGGCCCAGGCGGCCGTCCTGCAAAATTTCGCGGGCCACTCGGGCAATCTGTGGAGACCACCGGGCAACCGCAGCCCAGAGCCTCGATCAACACGGTCGGCAGCGCCTCCCAGGCCGACGACAACACAAACAGCGCAGCCGCTTTCAAGAACGCGTATGGATTGCGCACCACTCCCGGCAAAGCCACGTAGTCGGAAAGACGCTGCGATCGCACGAGTTGTTCCAGGGCGGGGCGATCTTCTCCTTCGCCCAGGATTAGCAAGCGGACGTCACGGGTTTCTCGGACCAGGGCGACGGCTTGAACCAAGTTGGGAAAGTTTTTCTGCGCGGTGAGCCGCCCGATCCCCAAGACCACCGGCGGCTTGCCCTGCCCGAACCAAGGATGGTCGAGCGGCTCGTTGGCGTCCTGCTTCAGCGAGGGACCGAGGACCGGATTGTAGATGACTCGAATGCGCTCTGGCGGAATTCTCGCCAGATCGGCGAAATCAGCGGCCGTGCCGTGCGAGACGGAGACGATTGCGTCGGCGTGCGGCACGCACCACAACATCGTGCGGTACACCAGGCGTTCTCGCAGCGACTTGTGGCCTTTCATGTCTTGCGAGATGGTTTGATGAATGGTGGCGATTGTCCGCGTTCGCGTCCGTGCAATCTTGGCGGCGGCGATGGCCACGATATTGGAATGATCGCGGGCGGACATCACCACGGCGGGCCGCTCGCGGCGGAGAAAACGAATCATGGCGGGAATGGCGTAGCGCATGTGCCGTATGCCCAACTCACAGACCCGCACCGCCGGCGGAAGGGTTTCGAGGTAGGCCGCTTCTCGAAGCGATCCGACCAGCAGGACGACGTCGAATCCACAATCCGAGAGCGAGCCGGCCAAGTTGGCGAAGACGCGTTCCGCGCCTGCGGGCCTGAAGTCGGCGATGAAGAGGACGATCTTCCGATTCACGGCGTCCACGGGTTTCCTGTAGCGCGAGGTTTCAGGAGGCGTCGGCCATTTGGAGATGACATTACAGAGCGGCTTTTCGCGACGTTACTGCACGCTGGTTTTTCGGGGAGATTGCCTTCGGCTGAAGCAGTTGTTGCGATCGGACGACTGCATAATGGGCCATAACGAGTCCATAGAGAAACCAGGTATCCTTGCGGTAGTCCCACGTCAATACCATCGCACAAGCACCCAGACGACAAAGAGGCCGAGCCACAACACACGCTCCTGTCTCGGCATCCGCACGATCGTGCTGAAGACAAGAATCCCAAAGAGGGTAGCCAAGCTGAAACCTACAATCCCAGTCTCCACGAGGACTGTGACGAAGGTATTGTGGGCGACATCGGGTCGCGGCACCTTCGGCGCAATCGCAAGAGGGAAGCAGCCGAGACCGCAGCCCTGGAGGGGATGGGAAGCCCAATACTCAAGCCCAGATTGCCAGAGCACCAAGCGATCTTGAAACGAACGGGCCTCCGTTCCCTCGGCGACGCGTTCCATCACCCCCGATTCGATGAAGCGGGGCAGATAGTAAGCCGTGCCGCCCGCCACCACGAGCAAAATGATGATGGCCTTGAAACCGCTCGCTTTTGCCTGCCAGGCCATGATCAGAAGAGAACCCACGAGCACGAGTATTCCCATGCGCGATCCTGTCATGCATACGCCTACGGCGGCGCAAGGCACGAAGCCCCAGAGCAGCTTGCGGGCAAGCGTGCCCTTCCCTGCCGACGCCATTGCCAAATAGACCGCCATGATGATGGCGAGGCAAAGGGTCCCGGCGAGGTCGTTTGCATTCATCCCGCCACCGCTGACGCGTGCAACGTCCCAGCTAGCGACATATCCGGGAACAGCGAGGAACATTGTAGCCAGCGAGAGACATGCACCGGCGATATAGCTGAGCATCAGCCAGACGAGTCGGCCTTGCGTGTCGGCGAACTCGTAGATTAGCCAGGCAAGAACAAACACTTGAAGATAGGTGAACGCGCTGCCGCGCGAAATATCAAAATCCATGCTCCAGAACATCGACGCGGTCGATACGACCACGTAAAGCGTGAGGACGACTAAGGCCGGCGGCAGTTTACGGATTCGCAGATTCATCACAACGGCCAGAGCGGACAGGAAGATCGTTAAGCCGCCCAACACGAATGATACGCTGAGCACTTCCGAGAAAATGGCCATCTCTTGCCAGGGGATGCAGAACACCACGAGGCAAATGGCGATAAAGGCTAGATTACGCATGGATTCCTCGACGGATTGCGCCGCCGTTCCCTATTGCCTCTCAGGTTGACAATGTCACGTTAACGAGGTTTGGTGGGTGCCATGCCCACGCTTGCCGTGGGCATGTAAGCCGCGGACCCGAGCAACATGCCCACGGCAAGCGTGGGCATGGCACCCGGCATCCTACAATTCGCATCTTCACAAACTGATTGGCCCTGGCCCTTGGCGGTCATGCCTTGCGTTCGGCCCCAATGGCCAGATCGTGATCGACCATCATATCCACCAGTTCGTCGAAAGCGACGGTAGGCCGCCACCCCAGAACTCTCTCCGCCTTGGCGGCGTTCCCCTGCAACAAATTCACCTCGGACGGGCGGAAATACTCGTCGCGGACCGTGACGTACTTGCGATAATCGAGCCCGGCGCGGGCGAAAGCCCGCTCGCAAAACTGGCGCACCGAATGCGTCTGACCGGTGGCAACGACGAAATCGTCGGGCTTGTCCTGTTGCAGCATCAAGTGCATGGCGCGGACGTAGTCCTTGGCATAGCCCCAATCGCGGCGGGCTTCCAGGTTGCCCAGGGGAAGCTCGCTGGCCTGGCCGGCCTTGATGCGGGCGACGAAGGAGGTGATTTTTCGCGTGACGAATTCATACCCCCGCCGCGGCGACTCGTGGTTGAAAAGGATGCCCGAACACACGAACATGTCGTAGGCTTCACGGTAGTTTCGTGACAAATCGAAGCCGGTGACTTTGGAAATGCCGTAGGGCGATCGCGGATGAAATACGGTCGTCTCCGACTGCGGCGTTTCCGCGACCTTGCCGAACATCTCGCTCGATCCGGCGAAGTACACCCGGCATTGGGGGACGCGCTGCCGCACCGATTCCAGCACGTAATGCGTGCCGTGGATGTTCGCCAGGAACGTCGAGAAGGCGTCCTCGAAGGAATAGGAGACGAAGCTCTGCGCCGCGAGATGGTAAACCTCGTCGGGTTGGATTTGGCCGATACAGGTGTAGATGCTGGCAAAACTCTCCAAACTCGCCGGGTGAAGATGGATTTTGTCGAGAATGGAGTGGAGCCGCGAGAAGCGATGGGTGGGATCCTCCAGGGCGGACCGCCGCACCAAGCCGTGGACCTCGTAGCCCTTCTCCAACAGCAACTCCGCCAGATAGGAGCCGTCTTGTCCCGTGATGCCCGTGATGCAAGCGCGTTTCATGGATTCTCGTCCTTTTTGTGGCAGGAAACAGCTATTGGCTGTCAGATAATCAATGTCGGGGTGCCATGCCCACGCTTGCCGTGGGCATGTAAGGACCGGCGAATCAATAACTGTCGTAATTCCGAAGGGGACAGTCCCATTTTCGTCGAACGAAAATCGGGACAGTCCCCCACTTATTGGCTGTCAGATAATCAATGTCGGGGTGTCATGCCCACGCTTGCCGTGGGCATGTAAACGGCGGACCTGTGCAACATGCCCACGGCAAGCGTGGGCATGGCACCCACCGCGCCGTTCATGGATTCTCGTCCGTCTTGCGGCAGGAGAGGGTCAAAACCGTCAGAACGCCGATTGCAGGTCTCACCGCGTTTTTTCCGGGTGCGCCGCGTTGGGGTGGCAGTTCAACTGCCACCCCAACGGCGAAATCAGGAAGTAATTCCGGGCCAATCCTTACCGCGTTTTTTCGGGGTGCGCCAATGCTCCGATCAAGCCGAGGTATTGGTCACATTTTGCGTCCCACGAATTCTGGGCCACCTTGCGGCGGCCCGCTTCTCCCATCCGCCGGGCCAATTCCTTGTCGGAAAGCAGCCGATTCAAGGCGTCGGCGATGCTCTCCTCGCTGGTTCCGTCCACCAGAATTCCGGTCACGCCGTCATCCACGGCGTCGGTGGCGCCGCCGGCGCGGCCGCCGACAACGGGCTTTCCCCATGCGCCGGCCTCCAAGAACACGATGCCGTAGCCTTCCGTGTCGTTATTGGCCAGCGTGCGGTTCGCCATGATGAAGACTTCGCAGTTCTGATACAGCCATGCGATGGAATCGCTGTCCAAATCCTTGAGGAGGACGGCGCTGCCTTGCAGGTTGCGCTCCTCGATCAAACGGGCGCACTCCTGGCAGTTCTCGTAACAAGCGCTTCCGGCCATGACGTACACAACGTCCGGGTGGCTCGACAAGACGCGCGGCAAGGCCCGAATCGTCATGTCTTGGCCTTTTCGCGCGGTAAACCGTCCCACGGTGAGAACAATGCGCTTCCCGGCGAGTCTCGCGGCGATTTCCGCCGCGATCGGCCGGTCGCAACGGCTCTTGTCCAGGTCAATGCCCGGCGTGATGACTGCAATGCGGTCCTCGCGTATGCCGCGCCGCAACAATTCGGACCGCGTAAAACCGCTGATGGTCTGCACCACGGCGCAATGCCGCAGCATCCAGTAGGCCGCCCAGTCACCCAACACTCGCAACGGCCGGAACACGCTCCACAGCCCGCCTACTGTCGTCAATTCTTCACCGAGAATCGTCACCACGAGCCGACGACCCATCAGCCGCGCGATCGGCCAACCGGCGAGGATGTCGGGAGAGAAGTTGCCGAGGTGCAAGACGGGTGCGCGGTATCGCAACACCCAGAACAGCAGGATCGGGAACATCGCCAGCGCGCCGACGAGCTTGCGAAGCCTCGACTGTATGCCAAAGCAGGGCAACAGCCGGCTGCGGATGATCCGGTAGGGCGCGCTGGCGTCGAACGCGGCCGAGCCCTCGTGGGCGAGGCTGAGCACGACCACGTCGTCCGCCGTGCATTTCGACAGCAAATAGCGGTAGTAGACGATGCTCCCGCCGATCATCGGAGGAAAATAGGTCGAAAGGAAGAGGCACGTCGGTCGCGTCCCACGCGCTTTTGCTTGACTCTTCGTTTTTGCGGGCTGGCGACTCTTCATCGATTCCGTCGAGGCTGCGACAACCATCAGTTTGCCGAATCGGGCGTCGCGTAGAGGGCGTTCTTGAGGTATTGGCGCGATCGAGAAATCGCGGCTTGCAGCAACGGGACGACCTTACTGTAATCCACCGCCCGACGGCACAGGCCGCCTTCCGCCAGTGGGGCCGCATCCGCGAGGAACCGTTCGCTCAGCCCGACCTGTTCGAGGATGCCTTGCATGCGAACGTTATTGGCCGGCCTGCGCAGGAAGGAAAAGGCCACGAAATTGCGTCGGAACAACAGGGAGTAAGCCGTGCCGTGGAAGGAATTGGTGCAGACGAACGACGCGTCCCGCATCCACCCCAGCCATTCGCTCGGTCCCAGGCTGCACCGATTGACGTCGGCTCCGGGCAAGCGATCTCTGCCGATGTTGACGACGGGCAAGTTGAGCAGCTCTTTCGCCCTTCGCACACATTCGACGAACGGTTGCGAGTAGTCCAGAGGGTAAGCGAGGATATACCGCCTCGGCGGCCATTTCGGTTTCCTGATTACGGCCGAATAATCGTCGATCAGCAAGGACGGATCCAACACCGTCGGCGCGTCGCGGCCGGTCAGTTGCTTCACCAGCGCGCCGACGTCGTTTTCGCGGCCCGAGAGCCGCAGAATTTTT
The DNA here is from genome assembly GCA_963823895.1 of uncultured Planctomycetaceae bacterium. Taxonomy (GTDB): domain Bacteria; phylum Planctomycetota; class Planctomycetia; order Pirellulales; family Thermoguttaceae. The sequence goes on along the minus strand of CAWGNG010000034.1, from coordinate 61,676 downwards.
TCAAGAGAACTGCAACCTCATCGCGGACATCTTGCGGAAAAGCGACGCCGCCCAAGCTCGGCGCGTAGGCGACGCGCCGCACCGCCGGCGGGACAAAATCGAGAAAGAACGTCGGATCCAGGCCCAACCGCTCGCCGAAGAGGTTCAGGTTCCATATTTGGTCGCTGCCGCAAACGCAAACGTCGACGCCGGGCGGATCGGCCCGCAGTTCTTCGATGTTCCAGTAGGTACGCTTTGTGGTGGGCAAGAACTCACGGCGGAACCGCTCGAATCGCCGGTCTCTGACAACGTTGTTCCACGCTTCGGCAAACTGGCGATTATGCCATTTTCGCCAAACTTTCTCCAATATTCCGAGCGGACGTTGGCTTCGCGGTGGCGGAGAGGCGGAAAGGAACTTTGGCCGATAGTCGATGACGCAGGGCGAGCAGCCGAGTTCCTCGATCGTCTTGCACATCGCGTAGGCCTGAAGCACGGCGCCACAGCTATTCGAGCAGTGGAACGTCAAGACGCCGACTCGCAGTGCCATTGCCCCTTCTCTTCTTCTCCTAACGCCTCGTGCCGCTGTCCGAACGGTCGCCGGACAGGGACGTGTGCTCAGCGGTGCAAAATCCGTCCCCTCAACTCCCTAATAAGCCGCCCGATGATTCGTCGCCACAGGGGAACGTGGTAGAGCTTCGCATACTGGCGAAACAACGGACCGAGCACCTGCTCGAAGACCTCGAAGCGTCCGGCGTCGCGCGCCCGCTGAAAAGCGACGTGGCTCAACGGGGTAAGCTGCAACCGCAGATCCTGGATTCTTCTCCGCTTCCTGGACACCGACGAAGCGGAGGCAGCCACGCGTTTTCGCGGCCGCCATACGCCCGCGACGTCCTTGAGGAACAACCGATAGGCGATCTCCTGGCGGCGCTGGCGAAAACCGGCCGCTTGGGATTGCACTACGACTTTCGGGGTGATCGGATCGAGGTGCAAGCGGCCTTCGCTCTTGGCCTGTTCGATAATGTCGAAGAGTCTACGATTGCGGACGATGATGATGCTCGTTCCGCCGCTGTCGCCCAGGTACCTGGGGAGCCAGGCGTCGCCGAGGGAGACGTCGGCGGTTTCTCCGACGATGTTGTCGCAGTAGTTGCAGGCGTTGTATTTCAGCAGCCCGCCGCCCCAATTATAGAGGCCGTAACAATCCGCGCCGATTTCAATCACCGGCCCTTCTTCGCTGGCGCCCGTCGCTTCGGTGAAATAGTAGTAACCCGGAACCCCCTTGATCTTCCGCCGAAAGCCGATGCTCGTGAGCGAATCGGGATGAACGCCGACTTGCCAGGCCATCATTTCGGCGAAGGCCGTCGTCTTCAATTGGCCGCAGATGAGAGAAATGCAGAATGCGATGCGATCTTTCAGCCGCGGGTCTTGCAGCGTCAGCCGCCGCACCGCCTTGATGAAGCAGGGAACGCCGACGACGGCGTAGCGGCCGGGCGTGGACGCCGCTTCCCGCAGCACCTGCGACATTTCCACCGGATAGTAGCGCGACTTGGAGCAGGCGCGAATCTCCTCTTCCGAGCGCGAGACGGACATGACGAACATCGGATGGCCCTTCACGGCCGGCGCGGTCGGTCTCACGTGGACGACGGCGTCGATCAGGCCGCGCCGCAGCAGTTCGACGCAGATCCAGGTTGCCATCCCGCCCGAGCTGCCGTTGCGGCGGAACGTTCCTTCCGCCACGTAGCCGGCATACGTCGCCAGGTGATAGCCGATGTTCTTATCGTAGCGGCAATCGTCGCCGTAGAGCGGCTTGGCGATGGCGTCTTCGTCCGGCCCCTCTCCCGAGAACGGGCAGACGGCCAACACGGGACACTCGGCGGCGGCTGCCGCGTCGGCTGACGCCTGATAGCGGCCGATCTCGTCCAGTGCAATCTGAAACGGAGAATTCTGCATCGCCGCGCAGGCGCCGCAGCCGATGCAATAATCGCCTTGGATCACCGTTTGCAGCAACGTCTGGGGTTCCGTCGTAGGCATTTCGATCTATCTTGTTGTCGTCGCAGATTTCATTGCATGCGCCACATGGATCAAAAATGCCGGAACCGGGCCGATCTCACACGATGTGCAGCACATGGTAGGGAGAATAGCGGTATTGCTTTCTCTCGCGTTCGCCGATTTTCTTGGCTGGAACCCCGCCGACGACACAGTAAGGATCTACGTTTTTCGTAACGACCGCCCCGGCGGCGACCACGGCCGCTTCGCCGATTTCGACTCCAGGCATTATGATCGCGCCGGAGCCTATCCACGCATAGTCGCCTATGCGGACGCTGCCGCCGACGACCTTGAAGTCGGGGTCATTGTAATCATGGTGCAACGTCCAGATCATGGCATGGGTGGATATCGTTGCGTTCTTCCCGATAACCAAACCGCTGCGGGCGTCGAGCAGGACCCTGGGGCCGATCGAGGCGTCTCCCAGAAACACCAAGCCGCGCGGATTTCTTATTTCAAATCCGGCATACATTGCCACCCGACCTGACACGGCGACCCCGAATCGCTTGAGCACGAACATGCGAACGTGCCTGCTCGGAAACGCGGACGTCACCCGATTCAGAAGGAAATCCGAGACGGACGTCGTCCACCTCCGCAGACAAGATCGGATTCCGCTAGAGACGTCTCTGCTGACCATGCGAACGTTCCGGTGACGGAGCGGACTACCTCTTCCTGCTCGTAAACCTGTTCTTCGGAATCATGCTCCAGGCGAGCGCGCGTTCTTCGCGGTTCAAGAGGATCCAATAACCGGCGGCGGCATAGAGCAGCGATACGGCGGCACCGGCGACGGCCAGGCGGAACCAACCGGAAACGTCCCACGTGGCGGCCAGCCATTTGCACGCGGCGGCCGTTGCGATCGTGGCGATGATGATCGGCGCCATTTCTCCCCAGAATGTGCTGAGCCGCCGATGGAGGATGTAAGCGGCGTAGAACGGCGTGAAGAGGAAGTTCTTCACCGTCAAGGCGATGGCGCCCGCCGCGGCCACGCCATAGAGCCCCCAACCGATCGGTCCGGCGAGCAGAATCGCCAGGCCGAGGTTGCCGAAGCCCATCACGACCGTGACGAGGGCCGGCGTCCGCACCCTATTCGTAGCCGCTTGCAAGGAAAACAGCGGAGTGACCGCAAGGTTGAAGGAGAGATGCACGGTCATCAACGTCATCAGCCAGGCCAGGTCGGTGAACTTCGGACCGAGCCAGGTTTGCAGCAGGGGCGTGGAGAAGCCGCAGATCAACGCGATCGGCAAGGCCATCAACAGGCCGACCAGCTTCACCGCCCGCCGTCCGTAGAGGGCGAGGCCGTCGAAATCGTTGTGGGCGTAGTAGGCGATCATGGTGGGACCGAAGATGGTGCCGATCACCCCGACGAGCGTTCTTAAGAGGATCGACCACTGCATCACCGCGGCGTAGCGGCCACCGGCGTCCGGGTCGGTGCGGCCGAACATGCGGTTGACCACCAGCAGATCGATGCTCAGGTAGAGGATCACGCCGAGGTAATTCACGCCGACCCAGCCGCCCATCGAACACAGGTTCTTGAGGGCTTTGCCGCTGAAATGCGGCAGCGAAATCCTCAGGCTGGGCGTCAGCCGGCGCCAAAGGCGGATGGACCAGCCCCAACCGAAGAACATGGCCAGAAGCGCCGCCACCCCGACTTGCCAAATCTGCGCCGCCAGGATGCTGAAGAACACCACCACAAACCCTACGCGCGCGATTTGCTGCACCAAGCCGATGGTGTTTAGCAGATCGAAGCGGTTGCGGCAAAAGCAGGCGACGCCGAAGGGGGACTGCAACGTGCCCAGAAAAAAGGCCGCCACCGTGCAGAGAAACAGCCAGCGGGTCTGCGTTTCCTGGCCGACGGGCATGTTGATGATGCTGCCGAGGCCCGCGGTGGCCCAAATCGTCGGCGGGATCAACAGCAACACCAGCAGCACGCTGCCGAACAACGAGGTGTTGAAGTAGCGATTGGCCTCCTCTTCGTCGTTTTGCTCGAAGGCGAGGGTGACGTAGCGGCCCGTCGCGGAGTTCAACGTCGCCGTGATGACGATCATGTAGCTGGTGATCTGCGACACCAAGGGGATGATGCCGTAGCAACTCGTGCCCAGATGGCGAATCAAGTAGGGCGTGTACCAGACCCCGATGAGCACGTTGAAGCCGAAAATCGTGATGCTCGAAATTAGGTTGACGGTGTCCCGTCCGCGCGGGGACGTCGAGGGGCGTGTCGCGGGGACGACAAAGCCCTCTTCGGCGGTGGAAACGGCCTCGACCGCCTCTTCGCACGCCTCGGCACTGGCGGCCAAGGCGCAGTCCGGCCGCTGTTGTTCCGGCACACACGGGTGAGATTCCGGCGTCTTCAAAGTGTCAGGCTGTTCCGCGACGTTCACGCCGTATCTTGGCTAGCGCTACGCTGTAGGGAACACCCTCCGCGGCGTTCCGAGCCGGCGAGGAGAACGCCGTTTTTTGCGGCTCCCGGAACGCCGCGGAGGGCGTTCCGTACAGAATGTGATTTGCGAGACTCCGCACTGGCTGGCCGAACACACTGAAGTCGGCCCTTCCGACCGAAACATCGCGAGTTGCACATGGCAAGGGTAGATTTTGCCGAGGTGAGCAAGCGCCTACGGATTGGCCTTCATCGCCGATTCGAGCGTTCCGTTGCTGAAATTGGTGATGTTGTCGAAAGGATTGGCGTTGGCGTTGGGGTCGGGGGGTTGGGGGATGTAATACGATTCGCCGGTTGGGAAGGTGGTGCAGTCGACGAGGGTGGCCGACGGCGCCGGCGGCGACGGTATATATGGGGGGGCGTACCTCTGGTCGAGGCCGGATGTGAATATCTGGAACCCTTGAGGATTGACCCAGGTATAAACGATGGCCTTCGAAGAGTTGTAATTGTACATGTCCTTAAAGTTCGAATATCTCGTGTCGACCGCCGCATAAAGTCCCGTGGTAGGATCGCATTTGACATTCGTGCTGATGAAATGGATCGGACTGATGGGCGGGGCATTGCCTATCTTCCGGAGATTAAGCGTGTATCCGTTAATCGTGTAGTTGCTGTTTTCCGCGCGGAAGTAGACCATCGGCCCGGTGGGGTTGGTCGTGTCGACGCCTTGTTCCTTTGGCCAGCAGACGAGGCCGCCATTAAGCCAGCCCACCGAGGCGAGGTCAAAATCGTAGTAGGGATGGATACGGCTGGTAGAAGCGTCAAAGGGGTTGTTCTGGTTTGCACTGAATCCCAGAAATCGTTGGACTGGCTTGCTGGGGTTGAACAGCGGATCGCCTGGAAGGATCGGATTGCCGTTCGGCTTGAGAAACCAGACCGGCTGCCCGCCAAGGAAGAAGACCACCGCTGCGGAGGGAGTGAGGTTATTGACATCGATGGACCAAAACTGCAGGACATCATCGCGAAACTTCAACCACTGGGTCGGTTTCGACGAGCCGGACGGCAGGCCCGGGGTGTACATCGGAAACACTTTGCTGAAATGTTGCAGGACCAGGTTTTGCGCCTCGACCTGATACTGGACACCCGGGTTGCCCGTTAGCGGGTCGGTTTGGGTGCTTTGTGCTCCGCAAATTCCGGCGAAGTCGGGGGGATAGTCGCCGAAATCTGCCTTGTAATGCTTGATTGCCATGTCGATCTGACCGACTTCGAAGGCAATGGCGCCGTTCTTGGTTCTTGCCCGCGCGCCCATGACGACGGGTATCGTCAGAGCGACCAGAATGGCGATGATGCTGATCACCACGAGCAGTTCGACGAGCGTAAAGCCCGCGGGGACAAGTCGCATTGGGATGGCAGTTGCACTGGCATCCCTGATTTCGGGCAACGGGTCGGCAGTGCAACTGCCGCCCGAGCGGGCTCGGCAACGGATGGCGGCGGCGGGCCGGTTTCGGTTGGTGGGGGAGAGCGTGTTCATATCGCTACCGTTTCGACAGTCAAACTGTCGGCAGAGAAGTAGAGTTGCCCTTGTTCCGCTGCGTGCGCTGTCCGATTGGCCCAAGCGCCATCATAGCAGAATCGGTCAAATTGGGCAAGGGGTTGGCGGCATCGGCCGCTTTGCGCTATTTCCATGTTTCGACCCACTTGCGAAACGTCTCCAGCAGAACGTCTCCAGCAGGTCGCCGGCCAACTCGATGGCTTGTTGCGAATCGGCCGCGAAGTAAGTTTCACCCGGTGTGAGGTCGGGCAGCCCGTTGGGGTACCGTGTGGGGATGTAAAAGCGATCCAAGAGGGCCGCCTTTTCCCGCAAATTCTTGACTTCGTCGAGATGATCTCGCATGGAGAACTCGTCGATGATCGCTTGAATCGAGTGCCCCCAAGGATCGTCCCCGATGGCGAACCACATCGCCTTGGCAGCTTTCTCCGCGCACTGCTGCGCCGAGAAACATGCGTGCGCGTGAAAACCGGAGGCGGCCAATTGGCGAGCCGCCGCGAGGTCTACCGCCGCGGTGTCAAGCCACCGCCGAGCCAGTTGGTTGTCGTCACTCCGACTCGTAAATCACCTTCCCCTCGCGCAGGGCGGTGGCAACGAACCGCCGCTCCCGCATCCGTTCCATTTCTTCGGGCGTGTAGATCAACGCCTCGACCGCCGCGTGCGGAATCGCCTGGTTCAATTCCAGCAAAATGCCTTCATATCGATCGAGAAATCGCCTCGTCGTTTGCTGAATCAGGATCAAATCGACATCGCTGTGGGGCGAGGGCTCGCCGCGGGCGACGGAGCCGAAAACAATCGCTTTCAGAATGCCGTACCGCTGAAACACGGGCGTCAGGCAGGCGCGCACGTTTTCCAGCGAGAGATGCTCGACGCCAAGTTGATACGGAACAACCGTCACGAACTCGATTTCGTCAAGAACGCGCCGATGCGTTCAACCACGCGCTCGGCCTGCTGGTCGGACAACTCGGGGTAAATGGGCAGGGCCAGCGTTTCGCGGGCAGCCCGCTCGCTTTCGGGAAACTCCCCCTCGCGGTGGCCGAGATAGGCAAAGCACTTCTGCAAATGCAATGGAATCGGATAGTAAATCGCGCAGCCGATCTTGTTTTGGACTAGATGGGCCTGAAGTTCGTCGCGGCGCGGCACGCGGATGATGAATTGATTGTAAATGTCGCGATTGCCGGGGATCTCGAGCGGCAACCGCACCGGGCCCTCACCCCCGGCCCCTCTCCCGCCAGCGGGCGAGGGGAGCGACAGTCCCGCGGCCGCGAAGAGGCGGCGATAGCGGGCGGCGTTCGCTTGCCGGCCGGTGGTCCAGCGGTCGAGGTATTTCAGTTTGACAGTAACGACGGCGGCTTGCAGGGCGTCGAAGCGGAAATTGCCGCCCACCAACGAGTGGCAGTATCGCGGCTTCGAGCCGTGCTCGCGGAGGACAAAGAGCTTGTCGGCCACGGCGGGGTCGCCGGCGGTGACCAGCCCGCCGTCGCCGGCGGCGCCGAGGTTCTTCGAGGGGAAGAAGCTGAAGCAGCCGTAGCGGCCCAGCGAGCCGGCGCGGCGTCCCTTGTATTCCGCCCCGATCGCCTGGGCGGCGTCCTCGATGACGGGGATGCCGTGCTTGGCGGCGATCGCCAGGATCGGGTCCATGTCGGCGCATTGGCCGTAGAGGTGGACCGGCATGATCGCCTTGGTGCGCGAGGTGATCTTCGCTTCGATCTGTGCGGGGTCGATGTTGTAGGTATCGGGCTGGATATCGACGAAGACCGGCTTGGCGCCGACTCGGGCGATGGAGCCGGCGGTGGCGAAGAACGTATACGGCGTGGTAATCACCTCGTCGCCTTGCCCGATATCCTCAGCCATCAGGCTCACCAGCAGGGCGTCGCTGCCCGACGAGACGGTAACGGCGTGGGGGCAGCGACAATACGCGGCCAGTTTGGCTTCGCAATCGGCGACGACGGGGCCGAGAATGCACTGCTGGCTTTCCAGGACGCCGTCAACGGCCGCGCGGATTTCATCGCGGATCGTGGCGTATTGGGCTTTCAGGTCGAGCAGGGGGACGTTTACTGGTTGGGACATTTCGATATTCGGTGTGAACGGTTATGTCGCACGTCCCGCCGCACGGCGAGAGCGGGTGACACCGTATCCAGTGGGGCAGACATTCCTGTCTGCCAAGTGTGCGCCCGTTCTTGCGGCAGACAGGAATGTCTGCCCCACCTGGGTGAGAAATGCGGGTTAGTCATTGAAGTCATGCCAGTTTACGTAGGACTCGCAAACCGTTCAACAGCAGAAGGGGCGGGCTGGGCGCGAACTCCGTCCCCGTGGGTGGCATTTGCCCCCATAAATGTGGTTGTTCGCTGTCGATGCTGCGCCTCATTGCGCGGTGCCGATTCGGTCCATGTCCGCGGGAGACGTACTCCCGGGAATCCTCAGTTACAGGGAACCCTACATCGTATCACATTTAGCAGCCAATATACCAGTATAGGGTTGTTTTCTCTGCACCGGTAGGTTGAGCTACGGGGCTAACCGCCGGGGCGGTTTGGCGGTGCAATACCGTTGGGTGGCAGTCGCGGCGTTGGGGCGGCAGTTGCACTGCCGTCTCGAACGTGGCGGCGACTCCGGGGATGGCAGTGCAACTGCCACCCCAACGTGCGATTGCAGGAGCGGCGGTGCAACTGCGATCGCAACGCGGGTTTGCCAAGCGACGGACTTGCGTCGTGAGGAGGGTTGTGTCGATTGTCGCAGATATTCTGGATGAGACAACCGCCGGCTCCCGAGAACAAAAACCGCATCCGACCGACCGCAATCACGCCCGTACAGTCACATCCTGGTGTTCCACAGTCAAAACGGGTTGCTTCTCGTCGGCATGGCCCGAGGGCGAGGTGAATTCGGGGACGATCTCGCGCAGTTTTCGGCGGAGCAGTTCTTCGGGGTCGCCCATGATTCGTTCGAGTTGTGCGATGGCGCGGTGGACCTCGGCCAGGGCGTAGGGACGATGGTAGGCGGCGCGGAGCTTGGGATGCGAGGTGGGCAGGGTCTCTTCGTTGTCGAAATACAATTCTTCGTATAGTTTTTCGCCCGGGCGAACGCCGGTGAAGTTGATCTCGATGGCGTACTCGGGCAGGCCGGAGAGGCGGATCAGATCGTGGGCGAGATCGACGATCTTGACGGGCTCTCCCATTTCCAGCACGAAGATTTCGCCGCCGGCGCCCATGGTGGCGGCCTGCAAGACGAGCTGCGACGCCTCGGGAATGGTCATGAAGAACCGCGTCATCCGCGGATCGGTGATGGTGATCGGTCCGCCGGCGCGGATTTGCTGCTGGAAGATGGGCACGACGCTGCCGGCCGAGCCGAGCACGTTGCCGAAGCGGACGACGGTGAAGCGCGTGGCCGACTCCTGCGAGAGCGTGTGAACGTAGCGCTCGGCGATTTGCTTGGTGGCCCCCATGACGCTCGACGGGTGAACGGCCTTGTCGGTGGAGATCAGCACGAAACTCAGCACGCCGTAGCGATCGGCGAGATCGGCCACGCACTTCGTGCCGAAGACGTTGTTGCGGATCGCTTCGCCGACGTTGGTTTCCATTAAGGGGACGTGCTTGTGGGCGGCGGCGTGGAAGACCACTTCGGGACGATGGGTGGTGAAGATCTGCTCCATCCGCTCGCGATTGGTGACGTCTCCGATACAGGCGTAGATCGTGGTAGGCGTGTGCAGGTCGCGGAGTTCCCTGTCGATGGCGAAGATGCGGTTTTCGCCGCGGCCGACGAGAATCAAGGACTGCGGCCGGAAGGTCATGATCTGCCGGCAGATTTCCGAGCCGATGCTGCCGCCGGCGCCGGTGACCATCACCCGTCGCCCTTCCAGCAGTTTGTCGATGTTCTCCGTGTCGAGCGAGACCGGGTCGCGGCCCAAGAGGTCGTTGATTTCGATGTCGCGGACGGGCACGTGGTTGTCGCCGCCGAGCCGGTCTTCGAGGGGACGGATGATCTTCAGATTCAGCTTTTCGTTCTCGCAAGCTTCCATGAGCTTTCGCAGCCGCGGGCCGGGCAGCGTGCCGGCGACCACCAACACGTCGGTCACGCCGTAAGCGACCGAGATTTGGCTGACGTTTTCCAAGGGGCCGAGGATCGGAATCTGTCCTATGTGCGTCGCGGCCAAGTGGGTGGATGCCTCGGTCGACAGAAACCCGCGCACGCGATACGGCAGACGGAAGTGGGACTGGATTTGGTGCGCGAGAATTCCATTGGAGAGGTCGGTGCCGACCAGCAGCGCCCAGCGGCAGTCTTTGCTGTTGAGCATCGGATGGAACACCTCGCGAAACATCCGCCAACTTGCCCGCACGGCGCACAACATGCCGATTAGCAGCATGCCGTCGAGGACCAACATGCTGCGAGGGATTTTCAGGTATAGGAGGCCTTTTAGCACGGCGACCCCGACCACCGACAACACCGACGCCTTGAGCACGGCCGTCAGGTCGGCGAAGGTCACATAGCGCCACCAGCCGTGGAATTGTCCAAGCAGTCCGAAGATCAGGAGTTGAGCGCCGACGACCCACCCCACCGTGCGGTAGAAATCGCGCAGATCGTTCGGGTGCATCGCGAAATCAAATGCGAGCAATAATGCCACCCAATAGGCCGCCGCAAAGACCACCGCGTGCGCCGCCGCCAACAGCCAAACGCGCGGAGTCCTGAATTGCCGCGTCAGGCGGTGGAAGCCGTCGCGAAACGTCGACCTGAAGACGTCGTTCCACGATCGGGCTCGGATTCCGTCCACCAGGGCGCCGGACCCGTTATTCAAAGGGGCGGATTTGCTGGGATTCCTTCGTTTGGCAATGCTCATGGATGTTCTGCGATCGGAGTTGCGACGAGGCCACGAGAAGAATTGAAACAACCATTATTGTCTATCGGGCACGACTTTACGACCACCCTTACGGGTTTGCCGATGCCGCGCCGGATGAGCCCCCGGCTTGGACGCCCAGCATCCCTTTTCCATTTCGCCGCGAGGACTGGTTGAGCCATCCGGCGACTTGCTGGGCGAAGTTCAGGACGGCCGATTGCGGATCATCCCCCTCGATGATCGGTATTTCCATCATCACTTTCATCAGGGCGGGCCATTTCGGCTTGCCTGCCAGCGCCCAGCGGATCTTGATTCCCAAATCCAGTCTTCCGAAGAGATAGTGCTCGCCAACCTGATACCAGTAGACGACCATGACCTTCTTGCTGTTGATTTCGTCTTCCCAGGTGCTGATGCTAACGGGAACGACCAGCTTGTCGGGGAGCTTGGTCAACTCGACGGGGAGTTGCAGATAGCCGCGCTTTTCCGAGAGCCTTTTCCATCCTGCGGCAGCGTAGCAAACCAAAGGGCTATGGATGACGCCCGCCGCCGGATCGTCGAACATGGCGGCGTGGATGCCGATGACGTGTGCCGGTGTGGAGTCATCGTGGTAGCTGCGTTCGATGATCGTGTCGAGCTTGGCGCCGGTTTGCACGGCGGTTCTTGGATCCATTTTGGTTTCTATGCCGCGCCAGACGCCGAATTGCACGGGCATGTCGTGGAAAGTCCAGTCGGGCATTTCGGTTCCCGGCGGGTCCAGAACCGCATTCACGCGACCGGCGCCCCACAAGGTGAACAGTATCAGGGCGGCCACGATACCGATACGCACAGCAGTGCCGTTGATCATCGAAGTTGCTCGCTATCAGGCGGAGACCAGAGATTCGTATTCCGTATGTCTGCCGTAGAGGCCGTTGGTCGGGCCGGTGACCACGGCCTCGACGCTTTGCGCCGAACGCCGCCAGAATATCGCAAGCCGCCTGAATCTTCGGGGCTTCGCTGACGTCGCGGAACACCGAGAGAACCACCGCATCGACGTACTGGCTGACAAAACGGGCGTCGGCCACGGGCAGAATCGGACTGGTGTCGACCACCACGAAGTCAAAATCCTCGCGGAGTTGCTTGAAGAGGGAATCCACGCAGCCGTTGGACAAGGAGGCCAAGGCTTGGCGGTCCCAGCGGCCCGCGGTGACTACGGCCAGATTGTCGGCGGCGACCGGATGCACCAGCCCGGCGGCGTCGGCTTCGTGCCGCAGCACCTCGGAGACGCCCGGCGAGAGAGGCACGCCGAACATTTCGTCGAACGAGGGACGTCGCAGATCGAAATCGACCAGAACGGTGCGTCGTCCGGTTCGAGCGAGGCTAAGGGCCAACTGAGTGGCCAGCGTGGTCTTGCCTTCGCCGCCGGTTGCGCTGGAGACCATAATCACGCGGGACTGTTCGATATCGGCCTTTCGCAGGAGTCGGGCGGCGATGCCGTCGACCGATTCGGTCAACCGCAAGTGCCAGGCCCGATGACGCGGCGAGGGAGAGCCCAACTGGCGAATCACCCTGGAGGGAACCAACGGCATCGAGCCGATCACGGGCAGCCGCAGCCCGTGCGAGACGTCGGCTGCGGTGTTGATGCGGTGGGTGCGGGTATCCCAGAAGGCGATGGCAGCCACAGGGAGACAGAAGCTCGCCAAGACCGTGAGGATCGTGAGCGCGATTCGCATCAGCGTATTCGACGGCATCAGCGGCTCGCCTGCCTGTTCCGTAACAAAGATTCGCTGCGGGGACTTGATTTCTGCCCCCAACTTGTCGTGTTCATTGATAAAATTCGCCAGCACTTGCTCCTTGTTGCGGAGTTGCGCCTGGATCATCTGAATATCGACGCTCGTCTGGCCGATGGTCTTGGCCTCGTCCTCCCTCTGCTTGAGCTTCGCGGTCAGTTCGTCCTTCTGTTTCTCCATAGGTTGCAGCCACGCCTCCAGCCGGAGAATCTCCGCTTGGATGTAGCTCTTCTTCCTGTCCTTGGCCTTTTGCCTCAGGGCGTCGACCCGCTGTTTGTACTGATTATCCAGTCGTTCTACTTCTTCGGCATAGCGTTCGGCATAGGGGTTGTGGGCGCCCTTCTTGACCGCGCCTTCGTTGTAGGTCTTATCGATCTGCTTCCAACCCAATTCGGCGAAGAGCTGTTTGGCCACCGGATCGGTCTGCACGAGCATGTCGATTTCCATCTCAGGGACTTCGGCGGTGTCGACGTTCTTGAACAGCGCGTTTTGCGCGGCCAACTCGCCCCTTGCCTTGCCGATCTCACCCAGGCTCTTGACCAGTTCGCTGCGATAGAGCTGCAATTCTTCGAGAACGAGCCGCTGTTTTGTGCTGAGCGACTCGGGGCTTTCCGAACCTGAGACGGAAGTAACCAGGTTCTTCAATTCCTCCCGTTTATTGCGCATCTCCTGCTCTTTTTCGCCGCACATCCTGTCCAGTTCATCGTAACGCCGCTGCTTTCGTTCTTGTTCGTTCAGGACCACGTCGTTCATGTAGGAATCGACGACGGCCTTCACCAGGGCTTGGGCCTGCTTGGGATCTTCGAGGCTGATGCTGACCATCATCAGCTCGGCCTTTCCCGGGAACGAAACCGACAGCTTGCCCGCCAGCCACTCGACCACATCGCTATATTGCGTCTTGTACTGGACGATGGGGATGTCCTTTACCTCGGGCTTGCGGAGCGCCGACATGAGAACCGTCTTGGCGAGCAGCATTTCCTGTTGGCTGTTCTTGTAAATATCAAAACGATCGCGGTCCATCAAGGGCATGTCTTTTTGGAAGATCGGGTTCTCCTGCATTTGGAGGCGGATAACCGAATAGGCGGTGTACCGCGTGCCGATGGCAAAAAAGACCGCGGGGCCGGCGATGGCCGCACAAAGCACGCCGATCCCCAGCGCCAGCAGCCAATGCCGCCGCATGGCATGGAAGTACGTCGACAGGTCCGATGCTGCCGGTCCGGCCGCCGGTTCCTTGGCGGAGAGGCCGCCCCATTCTCCATTGCCGTGCGGCAATGCGTTGACCGGGAGCAACGCTCCCGACTGCGAATCGGTCTCATCCGGTAACGACAAACGGTCGTCAGCCATGCTCATGCTTTATCCTCTTCCTAGGTCAGGATGCCGGCAAACGGGATTGCGCCGGCAATCTATTGCACAGTCTTGCCTCTTCAAGCTCACTTGCCCTGCCGTGGGTTTCGTCGGGCGGCGGGCGCCGGCCCCTCGAACAACAACTCGCCCATCACCAAAGGCCGCTCCGACAGCGGCGAGATCAACAGTTTCGACAGCAGCGTCCACTCGATGAACAACAGCACCATTCCGGTGGGCATTTCGATGAAAATACCCGCCCAATCATGAATCGTGTTCACAACCTGCCCCGGATCCATAGTCGTAAAATAGCGGTGGACTATTTCAGAGCCGATTGCGGTCACGACAATTCTCATCACGTTGCCGAGCACGGCGATTGGAATGGCGCTGGCGACAATCAGCAGCTTCTCCCACAACGGTTTTCGCACCACGAGCGCCACGCCGACGCACATCGCCCCAAACATCATCATCATCCGCAAACCGCTGCACGCATCCTCCACGTTCAACTGCCGGTTGTCGGTCAGTTGGATCTTATGCCCGACCGCCATGGCCGGAATTCCCAAGGTTTGAATGACGTAGACGCTGGTCTTGGTGGCGACGTACTGCAACTGCTGGCTGAAAAATCCCTGGGCGTCGCCCGGCAGCGGAAGCATGAACAGTAGGAAAAAGATCGCCGGCCAACTCCACCGCAGGGCCTGCCACCCGCCGACAAACAGCGCCAAACCCGCGAAGAACGGGAGCATCGAATACTCGGGGAGGCTGCCAAAGTTGAAAAAGACGGACGCCCATCGCATCACCGCCCAAAGAGCCAGAAATGGCAGGCCCCACATACTTCCGCGCCCCGCGAAGGGGATAATCAAGTTGCGGCGATACCACAACAAGAACAGCGAAAACAGCGGAACAAGGGGACCGTGCTGGTAGTCGTCCTGCGCCCACGTGCGACGACAGAGGGCGAAAGAGCTCCAATAGAACCAGATGAAACAGCCGACCAGCACGACCGCGGCCAACAACACCTGGGGCCCCGGGACGAACTGCTGCAAATCCTCTTGCCAGGTGCGATCTCTTTTGGATTCCATACTCATGCATCACCGGGTCGAATGACCGTGCTGTTCGCTGGCTGCCGATAAGAGCAAAGGGTATGCCGAAACCTCGTTCTCCACGCTTTTCGCTCCGAATCTGCCGGCTGCGACGCTTCTCAGGCGTTGCAGCACCCGGAATAAGACCGGCGGCTTGGCCGTTTCGCAACAGTCGTGTTGACAGAAGACATCAAGGTGTCCTCTTAGCGGCATCGGGCGTCCAATTGAAAAGGGCTCTCCGCGAAGCAAATTCCCTCGTTCTCCGCCGTCATCGCGGCGAGAATACAAGGAAGACTAATCCCCCTCGGTCTTTTCACTTTGACCGAATTGCGCCGAATTGTCAAGGACCAAACCTCTTCGGCCGCGGCCGGATTTGCGGGCAGGTCGGATCATTCCAAGCGCAGCGGAGAATCTCGCCGGAAAATCGGGCCCCGCCCCCGGGTTTCTCGTCGGGCGCAGTCATTGGCGCTGGTCAAAATGGGCAAACGTTGCCGTCGCCGCCGGCACGGCGGCGAGCGCATCGATCGACGTTCCGTCGGCCGCCAAACGGCTAGGGGCCCGAAATCCGTTATTGTGCGCCCTCGCCTTCCCCCAATCTGACGGGAATGCTATACTTTGCGATCGTCCAGGAATATCCTTCGTGTTCGGTGGCGCCGCGGTCCGGCCTGCGCAGGCAGCCGAGCCGCCTGAACCACAAGTTATCGTTTAGTAGCGGCCTCGACCGTACACGCGGCTTCTTTTACGCCGTTAAGCCTGGAAAAGGATCATGAAACCATGTGCGGGATAGTGGGGTACGTGGGAAACCGCAACGCAACCGAATTCCTGCTGGTCGGGCTGCACCGGCTCGAATACCGCGGTTACGACAGCTCGGGCGTGGCTGCCGTCACGCCCGCCGGCGATTTGGCCGTCGTGAAGACCGCTGGCCGAATCGATCGGCTCGAAGCCCTGCTGGCGTCCCGGCCGATTCTTGGGCACATCGGCATCGGACACACCCGCTGGGCCACCCACGGGGCGCCCAGCGACGTTAACGCCCATCCCCATCTGGGCGGGAACTCCTCGCTCGCCTTGGTCCATAACGGCGTTATCGAAAACTATCACGCGATCAAGCAGCGGCTGCAAGGCGAGGGATACGTCTTCCAGTCGGCGACGGATACCGAGGTGATCGCCCACCTGATTGACAGTTGTCTGAAACGTCAGGCCCCCGTGGCCGACATGGCGGCCGTCGGCTATCAGCCGCTGGTCGCCGCGGTGCAAGCAGCTTTGGCGCAACTGCAAGGAACCTACGGACTGGCGATCCTCTTCCGCGAGTGGCCCGAGGTGATTATCGCCGCGCGCTTGGGAAGCCCGCTGGTTGTGGGCGTCGGCGTTGGCGAGCATTTCGTGGCCAGCGACGCCTCACCGCTGGCCGGTTATACCGACAAGATCGTCTACCTGGCGGATCACGAGTTGGCGGTGGTCACGGCGGACAACTTGCGCGTGGTTCATCGCGATCAGGGACAAGTGAACCACAGCGTGCACGTGCTCGATTTTCAGGCCGGCGACATCGCCAAGGGGGGCTTCGAGCATTTCATGCTCAAGGAGATCTTCGAGCAGCCCGAGTCGATCGAAAACGTGATGCGTGGGCGGCTCGATCGCGACGCCGCGTCGTCGAAGTTCGGCGGCTTCAACCACACGCCGCAGCAGCTTCGCTCGCTCGACCGGATCATCATCACCGGATGCGGCACGAGTTGGCACGCCAGCCTGGTGGGCGAGTATCAGATCGAGGCGCTGGCCCGCATCCCGGTTGAAGTCGAGTACGCCAGCGAATTGCGCTATCGCAACCCGCCGCTGGACAACGACACGCTGGTGTTTGCCGTCACGCAGAGCGGCGAGACGGCCGACACGCTGGCCGCGTTGCGGGAGATGAAGCGGAAGGGCTGTCCCACGCTCGGCATCTGCAACGTCGTGGGCAGCACGATCGCCCAGGAGACCGACGGCGGATTCTACCTCCGCGCGGGACCGGAGATCGGCGTGGCCTCGACCAAGGCGTTCACCTCGCAATGTACGTTGCTGGCGATGCTGGCTTTGTATTTCGGCCGGCTGCGGCATCTGAGTTTTTCGGCCGGCATGGAGATTATCGAGCAACTCCAAGAACTGCCCGACAAGGTTCGCCAGGCGCTCAACTGCAACGACCACGTCCGCGAGATCGCGGAGAAGTACGCCGAGTGCAACAATTTCCTCTATCTCGGCCGGCAGATCAACTTCCCCACCGCCCTGGAGGGCGCGTTAAAGTTGAAGGAGATCAGCTACATCCACGCCGAGGGCTATCCGGCGGCCGAGATGAAGCACGGGCCGATCGCCCTGGTCGATCACAGCACGCCGAGCGTGTTCTTGATGCCGCGCGGGCACGTCTACGACAAGGTATTGTCGAATCTTCAGGAGATCAAGGCCCGCGGCGGCCCAGTGATCGCGGTGGTCTGCGAAGGCGACACGGAGGCGGCCCGCCTGGCCGACGACATCATCGAGATTCCCACCGTCGAGGAGTGCTTGCAGCCGATCGTCACGGTGATTCCGCTGCAACTGTTGGCCTATCACATCGCCGTGGCCCGCGGCTGCGACATCGACAAGCCGCGAAACCTGGCCAAAAGCGTGACGGTGGAATAAAGTGGTCGTCCGCGGAAGTCTCGCAGACCTCCATAACTAAACACTGTGTCTGGAATGTCTCCGCTTCGTTCCTCCTCCATTGTTACCCCGCTTAAGTGGTTGGCGGTCGTTATCCATTGTGGTTACGAGCCGCAGCCATCCTTACCCCCGCAGAGTTAATTCTCAAAGAACTCCTTGTCCAGTTTGTCAGGAACCCACGTTCGGCGGGCTATTGGTGGGTGAAAACACGTTAACCCATTGGCGCAGGATTCCATCATGATACGATTTGCAGGTGTTTTGGCGGTTATCGCTGTATTGGCAGCCACGACCTGGGCCCGGGCTTCGGTCAGCATCGTCGCGGGCGAATACGTTGTGATGTCGGCTGGTTCCCAGCAGTACGTGTATAACGATGAAACCGGCGGCGAATTCGGAATGACGATTACGGATAGCGGCGGGAATCCGATTCGCGATAGTCACAACAATCCGCAGACGCTCTACACCTTCTGTGCCGACCCGACGACGCTTATGAGTTACGGCCCAGCTTACTTTGTCTCTGCGGTGACGACCGAGAACTACCTTAAGTACTCTCTAGGTGACTTCGGCAAGTGGATTTATTACGAATACGCGGAGAGCAACGTCTATATTGACGGTCACAACCATCTTGGATACTACGAGGCGGGGGCGATCCAAGAGGGAATCTGGCAGCAGTTGACGAACGGCAGCACTAACGAGCTTGCCAACTCGGGGTGGATGAACGACTCCAACTATCTTACTTACATTGCGCCTATGATTGCGGGTTGGTACACCGATTACAAACACGAGGTCACCGCTAACCCCACCGACTGGCAGAATTTCTTGAATTGCGAGGACGGGATCGAGATCGCGCAATTGCAGCTCAACGGCGACGCACAAAATCAGATGGTTTGGACAGTCGTAAACAATCCACACAACGGCATAACCCCCGAACCGGCCACAATTGTCATCTGGTCGCTACTCGGGGGCATCGGCCTTGCCATCGGTTGGCGGCGGCGGAAACGGGCAGTGTAGTCCGCCGTAGCACGGCAGACGCATAGCGGGTCGTCTTCGCGGCGACCCGTTTTCGTTTCGCGGCACGATAGCGGCGCAGCCGCCGTAGTTGTCGTCGCGGACGAGGCGGTCGAAATCGCGAGGGTGGTCCGATAGCTCGGCTATCGGGATGCGGCAGGCAGCAGAGGGATCGGTTCATCGCGAGGACACTTCTGCGACTTCGCAGCCCCGATCGATAGCCAAGCTATCCTGGCGACCCGCTGCTAATCGTTCGTCTACCATCGAGTCTTCCGCGTGAGACTCGTCAACTCCCCCTCGTTCCTGCCCATCAGGGCGACGACGTGCATCTTTCGGCTCTCGCCGTCGAAGCGGGCCGCGCCTTTGCGGTTGGCTTCCGCTTGCATTTCCGACCAGGACTTCGGCAGGAGATCGCGGTATTCCGCGGGTATGCTGTCCTTGTCGCCGGGCAGCAGGAGCAAGACGACGGTATCCCCGGCTTTTGCCCAGCGGATGAATTGCTCGCGATAGTCGGCCAGCGAATGATATCGGCCGGTGAGATGGTGCGTCAGATTGGGGAAGAGAATCTTCTCCAACGCCTTTTGGGACGGCCACGCTTTGGGCGAAAAGAAGACAAACACGGCGGGATACTTCGTGTCGCTTACGAGCGTCCTGCCCTGGCCGACCGGCAGGTTCGATAGATCGAAATAGCGAAAGTGAGCGCGGGTCTGTTTCTTCCAAAGCTCCCAGCGGCTCGACAGGACCACGTCGAACGGATCGCCCCCTTTGTCGTAAGCGTAGCGATCGCCCGGCAGGATGCGCATCTTCGGATCGTAGTCCTCGTAGAGCGCCATCGCGGTATCGTCCAAGAGCATCCAGCGATTGTGGATATAGATTTCGAGAAATACGTGGCCGTTCCAGTGTCCCTCTTTTCCCAGCGTCTTGTAGTCGCGAATCCATTCGGCGTCGAGCGTCTTCACCCAGACTGTCGGAATGCCGCACGCGCGAGCCAGCGAGCCGAACACCACCGAGTAGTCTGCACAGCCGCCGTAGTTGCCGTCGCGGACGAGGCGGTCAAAATCGCGCCATTCATAGGGGGAGTCGGCTTTGTAGGTCAGATGGGAATGCACCCACTTGGAAATCGAGACCAGTTTCTCCTCCGCGGTCTTCCCGCCGAGCGTGGCGGCGACCTTCATAATATGGCCCTTGTCGCCGAAATGGGCATTCAGCGGCAGATAAGCGTCGGGGTGCAAATAGTCGATCCGATCGCACGAGGGCGTCGGGACCTGCTCGTCTGTCGGCGCGGCGCCGTCTGCCAAGGCGGCTGTCGCGGCGAACGCGATGAAAAGGCAAGCGAAAGTCGTCTTCATGTCAAGTCACCTCATAGCTTGATGGCCGGTTCTTGCGAAAGAAGGACCGGCCGGCTTTCCGGAACGACTCCATCGCCCCGGCGGCGTCGTCGTGGATGTCGAGCACCTTGTCCATGCTGGTGATCTTGAACACCTGGCGGATATCGGGAGAGATGTTGCACAGCTTCAGCGCGATGTCGTACTCTTTGCACTTCTTGCTGACGCGGATCAGCATGCCGAGGGCGGCGGAGGACATGAAGGTCACCCGGCCGAAGTGCAGCAGCACGTTGCCCTCCTCAGTCGTGTCCAACACCTCGATGATCTCTCGCTTGCACTGCTCGATCGACCCCTCATCCACAAACCGCACAATGTCGATGGCGATTACGCGAACGTCCCCTTTGACCTCGTGCTTAATTACTGCCATAGGCTTCTCCCTTCGAGTTGGTTTACGGCCATTGTAGCCGGAGACACCCCGCATTACTACACCCGGCGGCCTCTTGCGCTTCTTCTTCCCACAGCGTCGGCCGGCTATGATGATGAGGGCTGAATCGCAAGTCCGCTGTTTCGGCTTGTGACGTGTTGCCGCAGGGACTAAGGGGCCGCTGATGGGCTGGTAGTTGGGGTGGCAGTTGTACTGCCACCCCTGATCCTGGGTCACCGGGGTGGCAGTACAACTGCCACCCCAACAAAACGCTCCGAAGCACGGTTGACAGAGCACTAGGGAGCCGCTGATGGAATCTGAGAATCGAGCGAGCCGGCATCTGACATTTCGCGAAGTTGCACACGGTTCTGCCGAATACTGGGCCACGGTGGATCTGAGGGACTCGGTCCTCCGCAAACCTCTCGGCCTTCGGTTCTCGACAGAGGAATTGCAGGCCGAAGAGCACTCGCACCATTTGGCCTGCTACGATGGCGATCGTCTGGTCGCTTGCCTTGTGCTTCTCGCGGCGGACGAAAGTGACGTTCGCATGAGGCAGTTGGCCGTTGTGCCTGAACTGCAAAGGCGCGGAATCGGCCGGGCCCTGGTCAATTTTTCGGAGGCCTGGGCGAGCAGCGGCGGATATCGCCGCATGATTCTCCACGCCCGCGAGACTGCGGTCGCATTCTACGAGAGGGCGGGCTATTCCCGACGCGGAGATCGATTCGAGGAGGTGACAATCCCTCATTGGGCGATGGAGAAACGACTGTTCCCGCCGCGATCGTGATCGTTACTTCGTACGGCGTGGCGGGCTTTCTTCCGCAAAGCCGCGCTGGCCGCGGCGAGAATCCGAATTCCACGCAACTCGCACGTGGCAAACCACGCGAGGATCAGGCTGGTTCCCGTGTCCCCGGTCGCCTTTTCCCACCCGACTGGGGACATTTCCGAGCGGTTTCCCCCCTCAACAGAGCCGATTTACAATAATTCTTACGTGGTCGCCCTTCTAGCTACTTGACGTTTTCGTCAGAACTGCTATTCTCAGTTTATCCTGATTATCCAGGCCATTGTCAGGGCCAATTGTGGAGAAAGCGCTGACGGCAACACGGGGGCATCGACTCGGGGGGGGAATCGGCAATGAAGACCAATCTCTTTGCAGCAGCTTTGATCGTCCTCTGCACGGCAACGCTGGCGCCGGCAGAAATTCTGACCGACGGCAATTCGACCACAAGTTTTGATCTCAGCAGCACCGGACTGGGAATGGACGGTTGGACGGTCAACGGCGTGAATCAACTTTACGAACAGTCGTTTTGGTATCAGTTGGGCAGTGGTTCCGTGCAGCGGGTCAACACGCTGACGCTATCCAGTTCCAGCATTGTTAGTCCTAATGAATTGAAAGCGACTTATACGGGTTCGGGATTCAAGATCGACGTCGATTGGACGCTATATGGGGCGGCCCCCGGCTACGAACAGTCTGACGTTCCCGAGCTCATCAGGATTACCAACACTTCGTCTGCCCCTTTGAATTTCCACTTCTGGGAGTTTGTGAATCTCAACCTGCTGGGCACGCCGCTGAACACGTCCGTGTCAATTAGCGGGGGCAACACCGCCATACAGAGTAATGGCGACCTGGCGGTCTCGGAAACCGCGGACGTACCCATACCTTCCCGCTACGAAGCGGGATTCCAGCAGGATGTTTTGGCCGATCTGCAATCTGGACTTCTCAACGACAACGGCAGCCAGACCAACGGCGATTTGGCCTGGGCGTTTCAATGGGACACGAGCATCGGGGCAGGATCCAGCCTCATCATTAGCAAGGACAAGCAGCTTAGCATCATCCCCGAACCCTCTACTTTCATTCTACTCAGCATCGGGGTAATCGGCCTTCTCGGCTATGCGTGGCGACGACAGGCGGCGTAGCTTCGACGCCATGAGGCAATCGTTCAGGCCGGTTGAAGAAGTCGCCTTTCTGGGCGCTCCTCTGGTTTCACTCGCCTTTGAGCGGCCATAGTCCAACAATTTCGACTGCGTAGTCTACTCGATCAGGGATGACAGGATGCTTGTTGGGGTGGCAGTTGCAATGCCACCCCCGGAAAACGCCGCCAATTCAGGGGTGGCAGTACAACTGCCACCCCAACGCGAAGTGCCACCCCAACGCGCTCGACCAGCGATGACGCTACTCCTACCCATCGGCGTCCGAGTGACTTACAATGAGATAGCCGCATTTTTCACCAAGGTGGGGCAGACATTCCTGTCTGCCCAAGAAAGGGCGGCACATCCGGCAGACAGGAATGTCTGCCCCACCGGACACAGTGTCGCCCGTTTTCCCCGTGTGGCGAGAAATGCGGGATAGCGGATTTTTCCCCCTTCCAGGAGCTTTTTTCATGCGATCCGACACGATCAAGCTGGGCGACGCCAGAGCCCCCCATCGAAGCCTTCTACGCGCGGTCGGAGTGGGCGACGACGATTTCGGCAAACCCTTTATCGCCGTCTGCAACAGCCACGTCGATATCATTCCCGGCCACGTGCATCTCGACAAAGTCGGCCAACTGGTGAAGCAGTGCGTGCGCGAGGCGGGGGGAGTGCCGTTCATCTTCAACACGATCGGCGTGGACGACGGGATTGCGATGGGGCACGAGGGGATGAAGTTTTCGTTGCCTAGCCGCGAGTTGATCGCCGATTCGGTCGAGACGATGATCCGCGCGCACGGGTTCGACGCGATGATCTGCATTCCGAACTGCGACAAGATCATACCCGGCATGTTGATGGGCGCCTTGCGCTGCAACATTCCGACGATCTTCGTCAGCGGCGGTCCGATGGAGGCCGGACGGACGCCCGACGGAAAGAGCGTCGACGTAATCGACGTTTTCATCGCCGCCGCGGCCAAGCAGGACGGCAAAGTGAGCGCGGCCGAACTGCTGGCGTTGGAGCGGGCCGGCTGCCCGACGTGCGGCTCGTGTGCCGGCCTGTTTACGGCCAACAGCATGAACTGCCTGTGCGAGGCACTGGGCATGGCCCTGCCTACCAACGGCACGCTGCTGGCCACCAGCGCCGATCGCAAGCTGCTCTATCGCCGCGCCGCCGAGCGGATCGTCGAGATGGCCTTGCAATTCGACAAACAGGGCGAAGGCCACGGCCTGCTCCCCCGCGAGATCGTTACGGCCGACTCGATCGACAACTCGATGGTTCTCGACATGGCGATGGGCGGCAGCACGAACACCGTCCTGCACATGCTGGCGATCGCCCGCGAGGCCGGCGTCGAATACGGCATGGACCGCATCAACCAATTGAGCTGCCGCACGCCGAACATCTGCAAGGTGGCGCCCAGCAGCAAGTATCACGTCGAGGACGTCCACAATGCCGGCGGCATTCACACGATTCTCGGCTCGATCGGCCGCGGGCGGCCCGGCTTGTTGAAAGTCGATTGCCCCACCGCGACCGGCAAGACGCTCGGCGAGAACATCGCCGACTACGACATTCGCGCCGATAGCGTCAAGGAAGAGGCGTTGGAACTGGCCGCGGTCACTGCCGCCGGCGTGCGGACGGCCGAAGGGATGACCGCCCCGCGGCGGGCCAACTCGATCCGCGATCTGACGCCGGCCGACCTCGGCTTCGACCCGTTCGACTGCATCCGCGAGGTCGAAAGGGCATACAGCCAGGAGGGCGGGCTGGTGATCCTCTACGGCAATTTGGCGCCGAAGGGGGCGGTGGTCAAGGCCGCCGGCGTCCGCCCGGAAATGCGGAAACACTCCGGCCCCGCCGTGATTTTCGACGCCGAAACCGCGGCGTACGAGGGAATCGTCGGCGGACAGGTCAAGGCGGGCGACGTCGTGGTGATTCGCTATGAAGGCCCGCGCGGCGGACCGGGAATGCAGGAGATGCTCGCCCCAACCTCCGCGATCAAGGGCGTCGGGCTCGACGACCGCGTGGCGCTGATTACCGACGGGCGATTCTCCGGCGGAACCGCCGGCGCTTGCATCGGCCACGTCAGTCCCGAAGCCGCCGCGGGCGGGCCGATCGCCCTGCTGCAAGCGGGCGACATCATCGACATCGACATCCCCGCCCACAAGCTAGCCGTTCGACTCAGCGAGGAAGAACTCGCCCGCCGGGCGAAGCAGTGGAAACCGCGCCCGCCGCGCTACACCACCGGCTGCCTCGGCAAGTACGCCGCCTTGGCCACCAGCGCTGACACCGGCGCCGTGCTAAAGTGGGACTAATCGGCATTTCTCGCCGCGGTGGGGCGGACATTCCTGTCTGCCGCGAGAAACGGCGGCGCATCTGGCAGACAAGAATGTCTGCCCCACCGGACACCGTGTCGCCCGGAAGCCATCCCAAAGTGCCGTTTGGAATTCCCCGGCGCGGCACAGACAGTGGGGCTTGGCGTTACTGCCGCGCCGGGGACAGCCGTCAGTTCGGCTTCTGACCGCGATTCACGGCTCGTTGTTGTAGACCTGAAGGGGTTCGATCGCCGTTGGCGCGAGTCGGGCGCGGCCGTGTGCGCCCAGCGAAGAACCAGCCGCCGCAACTGGTGATCCATCCGCCGACCGAAGCGCAAATAGGCCCGCAATTCGACGCGCACCGGCACGTCCCAGTGATTGCGGCCAATCAATACGTTGTCGTCGCCCATGGATTTGCTCCGGCTCGCGGACCGCTGCTCGCGCCCTCACTTACTACTACGGAGGACTGGCCGGCCGGGTTCGGCGGACATTGCCGAGATGGGCGCAAGGAACGCCCGGCAAGAGAATCCTTCCCTTTGCCGGGCGTTCTATCGGGAGTTTTGTTAGGAAGATCGTTGGTGCGGCAGTTGCACTGCCGCACCCGGGGTGGCAGTGCAACTGCCACCCCAACAGGTGCTTGACTAACGGTCGCCGCGGCAGGTTATCTTGCGCCCCGGCCGTGGTGGTCGGGCTTTGTTACCGACCGTAGCAATTTCAGAATCTCCGCCTGTTGCGTTTCCAGCGCGGTCAACCGCTCTTCGATCGATCGATGACCGGCGGACTTACCCGCCTCGCACTTCTTCTCTTCGCACTTCTTCTCTTCGCACTTCTTCTCTTCGCACTTCTTCGCTTCGCACTTCTTCGCTTCGCACTTCTTCGCTTCGCACTTCTTCGCTTCGCACTTCTTCGCTTCGCACTTCTTCGCTTCGCACTTCTTCGCTTCGCACTTCTTCGCCTCGTGCTTCTTCCCGCAGGTGCAGGCCTCAGGCGTTTTCGCCCCGCACTTGCTGCACGCTACTGCGGGCTTCTTCACGCCGTGCTTACCGCCATCGGCGCCCATAAAGACTCGGACCAGCACTTTGCCGTCACCGGGCCCCTGATGGCCGCCGAATGCTCTGACCATTCCCATCGGCCCCATGCCGGGATGGCCGCCCATCGCCCCCATGCCGGAATGCTGACCCATCGGCCCCATACCGGGACGACCGCCCATTGGCCCCATGCCGGGGTGGCCGAATTGGCCGCGGAATTGGCCCATTCTCTTGCCGAACGAGCGCATTCGATCCCAGAACGGCCGCTGTAGTTCACCCATTTTCGCCGCCAAGAAGGCGTGGAGATGACGCACGCCGACGGCGAACTCCTCGAAACTGAGTTTGCCGTCATGGTTCGTGTCGAGACGATCGAAAATCGCCCGGGCGTTGAACATGGGGAACGTTGCGCCTCTGCCCATCGGCCTGGCCGTTGGGCGGCCTGGTGTGGCGGCGCCCTTGAGAGCCCCGGCGGGGCCGCCGACGACGAGCGTGCCGCCGTTGATGATTACGGTGCCGCCGTTGATAATCAGGTTGCCGTTAACGACCAGTGTGCCCGTGCCGTTCGCACTGGTCGGCGGCTTGGCTTCGGGCCGCGGGCCGGGTGGAAAGCCGGGCATTCCCGGCATCCCCGGCATCGCCGGGCCTCTTGCCGCAAAGAACGGCCCCATCGGGTGTTGGCCCGGGCCTCCGAATCCTGCCCCTCCCGTATGCACGGTTGTCGCGCCCGCGAACCGATTCGCGCCGCCGAGGGTCAGCGTTCCGGCACCGACCTTAGTGAAACCGCCGTGGCCTTCCGAGCGGCTTTCGCGATGACGATTGATGGCCTCGACCAACTCCGCCTTGGTCAGCTTGCCGCCGTGATTCTTGATGGTCTGAAGGAGCAAGTTCTTCAGCCGTTCGGGCATGCCCGCCGGAACTTCGTTCGGGGTGATTACACCATCGTGGTTTACGTCGAGGCGGTTGAACATCACCTCGGGGTTGGGCCTCTCGGGCCGTTTTCCATCCTGTGCCGCCGCAAACTGCGGCAGCGCGACGACCGCCACGGCCATCGCCAAAGCCCCAAAAATCCTCTGCATTGCATGTCTCCTCAAAACTGAAAGGGAAGTGGACCCACATGTATCCTACAGCCCTAGTAAACCCGTAGGCGCAGCGGCGGTTCCGCGGCAAACCATGAAACTGCACTGCCCGTCTACAGTGGGGGCTACGCCATTGCGATCGATCTTGTCCAGTCTTCGACAGCCGCCTATAATCCCACGGCGGGCAATCCCCGTCAAGCTGCGAGGTGCTGTTGATCTAAAGGTCATCCCGGTCTTGGCTTGCGTCTTGGCGTCGGGCCGAGGAGCCGAGGCTTTGAACTGGCGTCGGCTGGCGACCGTATAGTGAGAAGTGTCGTGGCGAGCGGATCGGAGAAGACTCCGCTTGGCCCGTGGGGCGTGGCGGTGCATAATAGGAATATCCGCCAGCCCCCTTACGGCAAACAAGAGTCGTGGAGGAGTTTTGAGCGGCACGTTCGGTTTCGTCGCGTGCCGAGCGGCGCGGTTGTGCGCGACGCGACGTTGACGAAACACACCGACGATTCCGTGGAACATCATTGGGCAAGAAATTTTGCCGTCACATCTGTTACGAGCATTTGGGGACACGTTTTCACTACCAGCAGGATGCTGGACAATTGGCTTAATCCGCGGCTCGATAGCGGCCGATGAGACGACTGCCAACTTGTCTTCAAGGAGAAGAAGCAATGCACATCTACGGTCCTAGCCAGTTGCACGGTACACAGCCGATCGGCGCTCCGCACTCGGTGCGTCCGTCGCAGCCCGCGACCCGTCCCGAGGCGCCGCAAATTGCCGACGAGGTCGATATTTCCGAAGCCGCCCGCTTCGCCGAGCAGATTCATCAAATGCCCGACATCCGGGAAGACCGCGTCGAAGCGGTTCGCCTGCAGATCGCCGAAGGCACCTACGAGACCAGCGATCGGCTCAACGCGGCGATCGAGCGGTTGCTCGATGAGATCGGATAGGAATCGGCGAATCGAACGTACTCCTCACGCTCCGCGTGAGGTCGTGACGGTGGATCAGCCTCACGCGGAGCGTGAGGAGTACGACAGAAACAACGGGGATAGGTTCGATCACGCCCCCCCTGTGATTGGACCTATCCCTGTTTCGTTTGTCTCGGCTATCGCCGCTTTCGATTCCGTTTGCGGGCCTTCTCCTGCTGCTTCCGTTTCGCCTTCGCCTTTTTCTCCCCCAGTTTTCCGTGCCCTTCTTCCGCATGGGGCTCAGTTATTGTACAATTAACAGCAGGTAAGATGTAGTGATTTGGCTGGTTTGGCGCCATTGAGGTCAGAATGCCTGAGGTCTTCCGTACGGAAGGTTACGTCTTCTCCTTCTACAGCAATGAGGGAAACGAGCCCTTGCACATACATGTGCGGAGGGCAGCGGCGGATTCGCCAAATTCTGGTTGGAGCCCCTTTCGCTCGATTATTCGCATGGGATGAAAACGCGAGAGCTTTCTCGGGCCGAGCAGTTGATTGCCGATAATCTGGACCGTATTCGGAGGAAATGGGATGAAGCATTCCATCCTTGAGTTGCAGGAACGGGCCACGGCGGTTTTCGTGGAGAACGGGTACATCTGCGTTCGCCTTGAGGACGAACGCGAAATCCGTTCTCCAGCATCGAAAAACCGCCGCTTGCGGAACGCCTCGCCCGCCCAACTTGCCAACATCGAATTGATCTGCAGTGGCACCGGCTTGCACTGGCCGGACCTTGATGAAGACCTATCCGTGATCGGCATCATCGAAGGACGGTTCGGAATGTCATGACGAAGGAGCGGGAAAATCGTTCTCGCCCCTTTTTCGCTGCAAGTGCCGCCTGCCAGATTTGGGTAGGCTACTGGTCCAGGTGGTGGACCGCGACGCTCATGGTGTAGCGGCACAGGGACACGCCAGGCACGCGCCGGGCGGCGACCCTTAGATCATCCGAGATTTCCTTTGCGATGATCATACCGCGGCAGGGCGCGCTCCCCAGATGCTCGTCCACCCAGCCCATGTAATACAGTAGCTGGCCAACCGTTTTGTTTCGCCCGCGCCCCAGTTTCAGCTCGATCACGAGGAACTTCCCTTCGCGGTCGATCATGAGGAGGTCGATGTATCCATCATCGATGGCGTACTCGATTCCGGAGCGGCCCTCAGCTTCGTAGAGACGCAGCCCAGGCTCGATGCAGGTCGGATTGTCAGCGAGAAAGTCGCGTAGGTCCGCCTCGGCGGCGAACTGCTGTTCTTCCAGATCCTCCTGTGTATCGGGCGCAGCATGGGCTGGGCCCCACGCGGCCCTCGAGAAACGCCATGATGGGTTTTGACAGCCAAAATCGGTAGTGAATTCAAGGTATTGTGCTAGCACACCACTGCTAGCAGGCGCATTTTGTGGTTGCCTTTGGCGGCGTTGCTTGAGAGTAATTGAAAGGAGGGTCCATGAAGTAACTTCGCAAAGGAGGATGAATCGTCATGTACCAGCGAACTTTGAAACTTTCACAGGCTCAGCGCAGGACGTTGGTCGAGTATCGGAACCATGATCGGCGTCCGGACGTGCGGGAACGGTGTGCGGCGATCTTGAAGGTCGCCGACGGCCAATCGCCTCATGCGGTAGCGACTCAGGGACTACTGAGACCGCGAGATCCTGACACCGTGTACCATTGGTTGGATTGCTATGAACAACACGGGATCGAAGGACTGTTGCGGCGGCGGCAGGGAGGCAGCCGTCGCCGTCCCTTTCGAGCAGCGGGAACAGGTGTTGGAGCGGCTGCGGCAAGGCCCCGGCGAGGAAGCTCGCCGCGAGGCGATGCCGACAGCCGCTGGTCCGCCGCCCAGCCGCTGGACGTTGCGGACCATTCGCGCCAGCATTAAGACGATCCAGAATTACACGCTCAGTGGCGTGTGGCGGTGGCTCCGTCGCAAACTGGGAGTGAAATTGCGTTCGGGTCGGGTCCAGCATTTTAGCCCGGATCCGCAGTATCGAAGCAAGGTAGCCAAACTGAAACGATGCCTGCGAGCAGCGGCGCAACCCCCAGGAAACGACATTGCTGTTCATCGACGAAATGGGGTACGCCGTCTGGCCCGAGCCGGCGCCGAGTTGGGCTGCCGCCCCGCCCGCGGCTCCACCGCAAGCGGATCGGCAACAGTCCAACAATGGGCTGTGGCGCGTGATCGGCGGCCTGAACGCCTGCAGCGGAAAAGTGACCTACGTGGACAACTACATTATCGGTCGAGCCAAGGTCATCGAGATGTATGAACGGATCGCGAAAACTTACGCTCGCGCCAAGACGATCTACGTCGTTCAAGACAATTGGTCGATCCATACTCATCCCGACGTACTCACGGCCGTGGGGGCATATCCTCAAATCAAGCCAATCTGGTTGCCGACTTACGCCCCCTGGCTGAACCCGATCGAAAAATTATGGCGATGGCTGAAGGAGACAATCCTCAAAATGCACCGTTTGGCCAACGACTGGCCCGCCTTGCACCAGCGCGTCACCGACTTCCTGGAGCAATTCGCCCGCGGCTCGAAACAGCTTCTGCGGTACGTAGGGTTGCTCGGCAACGGTCAACTGGCCCAATCGCTGCATTTTACGTGATTACTACCGAATCTGTTTGTCAAAACCCATTATTGCTCCTTAATTCGCTTGAAGCGTCGAAGTTGTGCCCTGCCTTCATCCGTGTTCCCTACGGGCCAATGCTGGGTCTTGAACTGCTCCAGCAAGCCATGCTTCTCGAATAGCTCGGCGATGTAACCGCGCCGCAGGCTGGAGGTGTAGGTCTTGTCCCACTCGATCTCCATGTCGCGGATTTCGTCTACGTCGGCCCTCAGGCCGTGTGCGTCACCGAACTCATAGGCCGCCCTGAGAGAGAGGACATGGGCTTGTTGATCGCTCATCGAGCGCTCCTTCCGCATGATCCAGTTGTATGAAAATGCGAATGACCTCGATACTGATCAAGTCGTCGCGAAGCAGGCGTTCGGCCATGCCCCAATCTTTGGGGTCCATGACCGTCCCACAAGAAACCGGCGGCCGCTTCCCATCACCCAGTTGCTCGATTCCGTTGGTTCCATTCCGGTTCTTGTAAAATCTGTAGGCAAGGCTTTCGCAGGTCTCCGTCGAGGTGAGTTTAGCGCCGTCGCCGAGCTTTGCTTTCGCCTTTTCGTCCAACTCGTGTTGTCCCGGGCCGAGATCAAGGGGGCCCACCCGTTTATAGCGGAAGATGGCCGAGTCCCCGCTATCGAGCTGGTCCCAGAGCGGTTTGATCTGGGCAATGATATCATCCTGAATTCGCGTGGGGTCTTTGTGGACGGGCAAGTCAATGACTTTGGCGCTGATGGTCAGTTGGTATGTGGGCGTCCTCTGGCCGCAACCGGTCAGCAGCGATGCAAGGCAGGCAACAAATACTAGCAACTTCATTTCGATTGCCTCGCGGTCCGGCGCAAACTCGCGCATCGGCCGACGAGGTTCCACACCGATTCACCGCCGCGCTGGTCAGCGGCGGCAGAGGAGGTCCGCAAACAGACCCGACAACACGTATAGGATACACTCACTTTGACCCGGCGTAAACGCCCGCCCAATATCGCCCAGGGCCAATCAATTGTTCAAGTTGGGTAACAATATCCGGCGTGGCACGGGCATCTTGCCCGTGTTTTTCGGCCACGGGCAAGATGCCCGTGCCACGTAATTTGGAAAACTGATCGGCCCTGCAATATCGCCGGGCGGGAAGGGTCGCGAGCGATCGCAAAGAGCGCTACGCCGACTGCTGGCCGCCTATCACCAGCCTTCCGGCTTCACTCCGCCGCCGGCATTGAGAATGCGCCAACCGGCCGATCCGTCGGCGAGTTCCGTCCGATAAGCCTGAACGTTCACGAAGAACGATTTCTTCTCCCCTTCGTCCTCGTAGGTAACGGCAAACACCGATTCGACGACGTCGTCGTTGCCGCCGTGCGACTGGCCGGCGGTCTCGTAGAACCGCACCATCGCCCGCGGTCCCAAGGCCAGCAGCGTGCGGACCAGCGGCAATTCCACGTAGCCCTCCAGCGTCTTCCTCATGCGAGCATTCTTGCCGTAGAAGCTCCATAGGTTTTCGCCCAACGGCTGGCGCGACTGCGGCGGCACCGTCAACTGGTGGGCCTTCTGCGGCGCGCCGTGGGTAAGATATCGAAACCAGAGCATAGAGAATTGCTGCGCCTCGTTGCGGACGATGCGGCGGTAGACCAACCAGTCGGTCGGCGCGGCGACGAGAAACAACAGTGAAAGCGCCAGTCCCGCCCAGGCCAGTTTTCGGCCGGTCGGCGCGGCTTCGCCCCGCTTGATGCGGCGGAGCGCCCAAGTGCAGAAGAACAACCCGATCACCGGCGCGAGCCAGAATGCGGGATCTAGCAGCGCCAACGGGGCCGACAGCCCGAACAACAAGCCCACGACCGCCTGAACGGCCAAAGGACGGTACGCGGCATACTCCGCGTCCTGCGGATCGGTGATATTGACGTCGGGAACACTGGGACGCATGGTTAATGATGAATGTTGAATGATGAAGGATGAATGATGAACGATGAATGATGAATGACAGACACATTCATCATTCATCATTCCGCAGTCATCATTTTTCTTACGGTCCTACACGAAGGGTGTCCATTGCGGCGATGTGCTTTTCCAGGTCCGTGCGGCGGGTGGCGTACTTGGGCATGAACTCGGCGTTCGGGTCGAACTCCTCCGCACCGGCAAACGCGCCGGTCGACATCTTCTGCGTGAACCCCAGCCATTGCCGGTCGGGCGGGGTGACGCCGAAAAACATCCGCGCGTCCGTTTGCGTCGAAAAACCCTCGTACAGAAAATTGCGCCCCAGCGGCGCCGTGTGAAGCGTCATCATCGTAAAGCAGACCATCGCGTAGCCGATCCAAAGCGACAACACCACACCGCCGATGCGGTCGACGATTTTCAGAAAGCGGACGTTCACGCGCGAGACGCGGTCGGTGATTTCGCGGAAGATCAACAGGAAGACGCTGAACAGTCCCCAGAGCGAAAGGAAATCCCACATATAGGTGTACGAAGGCTGCCAACCGTCGAGCGCGCGGGCCAGCGGCTCAAAAAAGGTCATGGCCAACAGCCCGGCGGTGATGACGTTGATCAGCCGCACCACGTTGCTCCAGATTCCCTCGTTGAAGCACGTCGCCACGACGGCGAAGATCAACACGAGCATCAGGATGGGCAGAATGATGGTCATGGGAAGTAGTGGCTAGTGGATAGTGGGAGTGGTTGATGAATGACGGATAAAGAAGGACGAGGGATGGATCGCTCTCCAAGGCGCTATTCCTGACATGCGATTGATCTGGCCACTGGCCACTAGCCACTGGCCACTGACCCTCCCTATTGTTTCAACACGCGCATCAATTCCGGCAGCGAGGTCACGCCCTTGGCCACCAACAAGACGCCCTCTTCCTGAAGGCTTTTCATCCCTTCCTTGCGGGCCGCGCGGCGAATCGCCTCGGGTGTCGGATGATTGGACAGCGTCCGGCGGACTTCGTTGCCGACGACCAGAAGCTCGAAGATCGCCGTGCGGCCGAGGTAGCCTATGCCGCCGCACGCCTGGCACGGCTCCTTGGGCGGCTCTTGCGGGTTCGGCTGGAACGGCCGGTACAACGCCTGCACGCGGCCTTCGGGAATGCCCAATTGCTGCAAGACGTTCGCCGCCGGCGCGTAGGCCTCCTTGCAGGAGTCGCACAACTTGCGGATCAGCCGTTGGTTCACCACGCCGCTGATCGACTTGGCGAATTCGGCTTGCGGCGCCCCCAGGGCCAACACCTGCATCAACGCGTCGGCGCAGTCCGTCGCCCGGACCGTGCTGAGGATCAAGCGATCGTCATGGATTTGCTCGCAGAGAAACTCGATCATCTCGCCGTCGACCAGGTCGCGGATCACCACTACGTTCGGCTCGGTGCGGAAGAACTTCGCCAGCACCGCCGCCAACGGCTGGCCGCCGACGACGTTGTAGGCGGTTACCGGAACGTTCTCGATTTCCTGGTAACGGTTGGCCTCTTCCTCCAGAGCGGCGAACTCGCGGGTGAAGCGGTCGCAATGGTGCAGCACCGCGTCCATCGTGCTCTTCAGTCCGCCGCCGGCAGCGGCGGAGAAGAGCACGAGCCCCCGCGGCAATTCCAGCAACTCGCCGAGTTGCGTTTGCAACTTCGACCGCATTCCCAACTCGTCGAGCGTTCGCCGCGGAATCTTCCCTTCGACGAACTGGATCAGCGCCCGCTCGCCGCCTTGCGTCCCCTGCGAAACGAACGTGGCGGCGTAACGCTGCGATTGATACTCCAGGGCGAACGTCCCTTCCTGACGGCTCTGACGGTCTTGAGGATTCAAGCCGCAGAGCAGCTTGACCGCTTCGAGCACGGGTCGGCGGTTTCGCGGTCGCGGGGTTCGCCGGGAATCCACACTCCGTCTATCATCGTGCGGATCGCTGCCGCTTGCTGCGTATAGTCGAGCATGAACGCCGTGGCGCGGACGGCCAACCCCTCGGCGAGAATCTCCCGCGCCGTCAACAGCCCGGGCGACTGCCGCGCCATTCCCAAGCGGGCATTGTCGGTGACGCTGTCGATGCCGCTTTGGCCGAAGACCTTCACCGGCGGCCCGGCCTCGTGCGGGTCGAGCTTTTCCGCTTGCATCTTGACCCCGACCTTGCTCCCCCGCGTGGCAAGCCAATAGCGGAGGTGCTCCTTGGTGAATACGCGGCGGTTGTTGTCAACCTTGCCGTTTCGATAGACGACATACGCGACAAACGGCGCGACGTACGCAATCAACAGCAGGGGCAAGGCGGCAAAGAACGGAAACGATGGAATGAGCCAGATAAGGATGAACGTTGCAAAGAAGCTGCCGACGACGATCGGATTCCAACGCAGGTAATCCAGCTTCAGATCCAGGCAGTCGGTGCTGACCCAGTCACAGCTCTTGACCCAGAGGAGGAACACGCTCCAGCAGGCGAGGATTTTGAGCCAATTGAGATAAGAGCCCGGCCCGCGGAAAGTGGGCCCTTTGGGAAGCGGAAACGCCGGCCACTCGTCGGCCCGCAACTGCCCCGCCCCCATCGTAAGCAGCAACGCGACGCCGGCGACGATCAGAGCGACGCGAAGCACTGTTGCGTGTTTTCGCCAGTCAAAACTCATAATTCCTCGATTGCTCGATCACAGGATTCCCGCTTCGCGCATTTCGATGCCCTTGAGCGCCATCTTCAGGGCCTCGGCGTTGGGGGCCACCTCGAACGCCGTCGGTCGATCGATCATGTCCTTCTCGATCAGGTCGCGCAGGCTCATGGTGAAGTCTTGCATGCCGTCGTCCTTGCTGATGCGGATGGCGTCGGCCAGTTTTTCGTCCTGACTCTCCAACAACAACTTGCGGATGGTCGGCGAAAACGTCATGATTTCGCAGGTCGGCACCCGGCCCACGCCCGCCTTGATCGACGGCAGCAGCTTCTGGGCGATGATGGCCTTCATGTTGAACACCAGCGCGCTGCGGATGGCCGAGTGCATCGCCTGCGGGAAGAGGTCGAGAATACGGCCGATCGTGCTGGGGGCGGTCGAGGCGTGGATCGTGCCGAACACGAGGTGCCCGGTCTCGGCCGCCTGGATCGCCGTTTCGAACGTCTCGCGGTCGCGCATTTCGCCCACCAGCATCACGTCCGGGTCTTCGCGCACGGCGTGCTTCATGCCGATCATGAAGTCCTTCACGTCCATGCCGATCTCGCGCTGGTTGATCAGGCACTTGTCGTCGGTGAAGGCGAACTCGATCGGGTCTTCCAGCGTCAAGACGTGTTTGCGGTAGCGGTGGTTGATCCAGTCGAGCATCGAGGCGATGGTCGTGCTCTTGCCCGAGCCCGTGATGCCCGCCAGCAGGATCATCCCCTGCGCGAACTTGCACAACTCGGCCAGCGACGGGGGCAGATGAAGTTTCTCAAAGTCGGGAATGGTCCGGTTCACGCGGCGGGCGACCAGGCCGACGTGGCCCATCTGCTGCAAGACGTTCACGCGGTACCGCCAGCGCTCGCCGTCGACGTCGAGCATGTAGGCGAAGTCGACGCCGCCGTCTTCCTCGAAAATCCGCTTCCGCCGCTCCTGCATGTTGATCATCGGGAAGATCAACCGCACCATCTCCTCGTCGTTGATCGCCTCGCGGTTCAACGGCCGCAGCGTACCGTTGACGCGAACGAACGGCGGCAGATCGACCTTCAAGTGTAGATCGCTGCCGCTGAGCTTCACGACGGCGCGGAAGAGCTTGTCAATTTCCAGTTCCTGATGCTTGCCGAGGAACTGCTGCGGTGCGACGACGGCGGAGGACATGGCGGAGGGGTCAGGGGTCAGGGGATGGCAAATCGGGAACGATGAATGATGAATGCTGATTGATGAATGCTGATTGACGATAACGGGGGAATTGGTGGCGGAACTCAAAGAACGCCGGCCAGGAGTCTGGAAAAAACACTCTTCCCCTTGGCCTTTTCGGCGTCATTCGTCCTTCATCGTCCGTCACTCATCACTCATCATTCATCACTCATACTTCATCATTCTAACCGGGATTCCTCTCTGCTGCATAACGCGTTTTGTCTCTTCAATTCCGTATTGCCCGAAGTGAAAAATGCCTGCGGCCAACGCCGCGTCGGCGCCGCCCAACAGGATCGCGTCGGCAAGGTGATCGGGACAGCCGGCGCCGCCGCTGGCCACCACCGGAATGGAGACCGCGTCGGTAACGGCTCGCGTGATCTCCAGGTCGTAGCCGTTGTGGGTGCCATCGGCATCCATCGAAGTCAGTACGATTTCGCCCGCCCCCAGACGCTCGACCTCGCGGGCCCAGGCGACGGCTTCCAGGCCGGTTCCGATGCGGCCCCCGTTAATGTGTACCTCCCAAAACTCCTTGCCGTCTTTGGCGACCCGTTTCGGGTCGATGTTCACCACGATACACTGACTGCCGAAACGCCGAGCCGCCTGGCGAACGAACTCGGGATCGCGGCAGGCGGCCGAATTGATCGATACCTTGTCGCACCCGGCCCTCAAGAGGGCGCGGATGTCTTCCATCGTGCGAATTCCGCCTCCGACCGTAAGCGGCATGAATACCACTTCGGCCGTGCGACGGACCACGTCAAGGATGATTTCACGCCCCTCGTGGCTGGCGGTGATGTCGAGGAAGACCAGTTCGTCGGCCCCCTCCTGCTCATACCGTGCCGCCACCTCGACGGGATCGCCGGCATCGCGGAGATTAAGGAAGTTTGTTCCCTTGACCACCCGACCCCGGCATACGTCGAGGCATGGAATCACCCTCTTCGCCAACATTAAGTTTACTGTAATTGAGGGACAACGCCGGGTCAACACCCCCCTCGGCAGAGAGTAGGGGCTAGGGGCTAGGGGCTAGGGACTGGGGGTCAGGGATCAGGGGCCAGAGGCCAGGGGTCAGAGAACAGCGTACGGAGAGGTAGGTCGAGAATCGTACTCGCCAACGCTGAGCGCGCACTGCCATCGTGAATCTTGGTCCACTGCTTGCCCGCGTCCCTGTCCCCTGACCCTTGATCCCTGACCCCTGGCCTCTGACCCCCAGCCCCTAGCCCCTAGCCCCTCAAGAAAACGTACAGGTCTGCTCGGAATCGCTCCCGGGCAGACCTGTGAAAGGGTTTCGGTTAGGATTCGATCCTAGTTGCGGGCCAAGCTACGCGAGGCTTGGTAGATGCCACGCGGCTGGTTCGAGGTCACCGGATCAGGCTTCGGAACCACCGGTGGCGGTGGGGTAGTCGTCTCCGGGGCCTTGGCGGGGCCGGTTGTCGGGGCCGGGGCCTTGCCTGGGGCGACGGGAGCGCCGCCGCAGCCACAGCCGGTCTCACAGCAGCCGGCTTCGCAGCCGCACTCGCCGCAAGAGCCGAACATGTTCTCGAGCATCTCGAGAACCGGGCGGCGATACAGCTTGTGGCACTTCGGCTTGCAAACCTTCTCACAGCAAGCCGGGGCACAGCAAGCCTTCTCGCAGCAGCACTTCGGCGCACAGCAAGCCTTCTCGCAGCAGCAGGACTTCTCGCAGCAACGAACCTTGCAGCACTTCGGCGCACAGCAGCTCGGCTCGGGGCAGCAGCCCTTCGCTTCGCAGCAGGCGGGCTCGCAGCAGCAGCCCTTGCACGCGAACAGGTCCTTGATGTTGCAGAACATGTCGCGAACCGGGGTCGGCCGGCATACCTTGCAGCGTTCGCAGCAAGGCTTTTCACAGCAGCAGGGCTTCTCACAGCAGGCCGGAGCACACGGTTTTGCACAGCACGGCTGGCAGCAGGGGGCGACCTTGGCGCAAGCGTTGCACTCGCAGCAGCCACCGCCGTTCAGCCCAAGCATGCGATCCAAGAGTTCGAAGCCGAACCCCTGGCTGCACAGAGCTACGCTCACAAGGAGCGCTCCAAAAATCATCTTGCTTCTCATTGAGCAACCACTCCTTTACAGTGAACTGGGGTTGGAGTTGTTGAGTCGTTACCCGCAGTTCATACGGTGTACTGCGCCAGGGCCGTCGAACCATTCCTTGGCTCGATTCTCACCCTATCCGGTTGCCTGACGCGCCCTCAAGGCGTACCACGCGGCACGCTCAATTTGCTAAGGGTCAATTACGGTATCGGCCTCGGTGAGAAGAGCGCTTGAGTGAACGCAAGACATTTCCAGCAAAAGGTTTACTGCTCCTGCTGCGCAAAGATTTCCACACGCGCAAGCTGGTAAAACTCTGCCGGTTGTAAGGCTGTAAAAGCCTGCTGTACCGCCCGGCAGATTCTCCGCTACCCGGAAACCCATCCCAATTTCACCGACGCGCAAGATCGACATCCCGCCCGCAATGGCCCGACAAGAGCCGTTATGGTAAAGTTGGAAACTACCGGAAAGTCGTGCGGGAAGTGGTTCCAGCAGTCCCGTGTAGCCGCCATGCCGGCCCGCCCCGCGAGGACGCGGGGGCTAAACTCGCCCGTGCAGTCCCGTCCCTCATTGCCCACTGCCTACTGCCGACTGCCCACCGCAGATGTCACGAATCGCATATCCGCTGTTGTCGTCGCTAATCCTTCTGTTCGCTGCCGCGGCCGACTGGCCGCAGTGGGGCGGCTCGCCGGCTCGCAACAATACGCCGGACGGTAAGAACATCCCCGTCGAATGGGACGTGGGCAAGTTCGACGAGAAGTCGGGCCGATGGTTGGGCGACTCGGCGAAGAATATCCGCTGGGTTGCCCGGCTCGGCTCGACTAGCTATGGCACGCCGGTGGTGGCCGACGGCCGAGTCTTCTGCGCCAGCAACAACGGCGGCGGCTGGCTCAAGCAATACCCGGCAAAGGTCGATCTCGGCTGCCTGCTCTGTTTCCGGCAGAGCGACGGCCGGTTCGAGTGGCAACTCTCCTGCCAGAAACTCGCTCGGGTCATCGACTATCCCGACCAGGGCATCTGCTGCTCGCCGCTGGTCGAGGGGAAACGGCTCTGGGTCGTCACCAACCGCTGCGAGGTCGTCTGCCTCAAGACCGAAGGCTCGAAGGCCAAGCCGAACGAGCCTGATGTCGTCTGGCGCTTCGACATGGTCAAGGAGCTTGGCGTTACTCCTTATAGTATGAGCTCTTGCTCGGTGACGGCGGTCGGTGCTTTGCTGTTGGTGAATACGTCGAACGGGGCCGACCATCCGCATAAGCGCGTCCCTTCGCCCAACGCCCCCAGTTTCATCGCGCTGGACAAGCTCTCGGGCAAGCTGATCTGGGCCGACAACTCGCCGGGCAACAATATCCTCGACGGCCAATGGTCGTCGCCCGCCGCGGCGGTGCTCGGCGGCGTTCCGCAGGCGATTTTCCCCGGCGGCGACGGCTGGGTCTACAGTTTTCGCGCGGCGGCCGGCGTCGGCGGCAAGCCGGAGTTGCTGTGGAAATTCGACACGAACCCCAAGAAAGCTGTCTGGAAGCCCGACGGTTCCGGCAAGCGGAACAATCTGGTGGCCACGCCGGTGGTGCATGACGGTCGTGTCTACATCGCCGTCGGGGCCGAGCCCGACTACGGCGCGGGGCCAGGCTGCCTCTGGTGCATCGACCCGACGCGGCGTGGCGACGTAAGCCCCGAGCTTGTCATCGACAAGCAGGGCAAGCCGATTTCCGACGCCCTGCGCGCTGCGCGGCGAATCTGCGCGATCGACGAGTCGGCCGGCGAGACGTTGCGGCCCAATCCGAACTCGGCCGTCGTTTGGCGCTACACCGGCGTCGATGCCAACGGCAACGGCAAGCTCGATTTCGAGGAGACCATGCACCGCTCGATCAGCATGGCCGTTATCAGAGACGGCCTGCTGGTGATCCCCGATCTGCAAGGTGTGGTCCATTGCCTGGATGCAAAGACCGGCAAGGTCCACTGGACGCAAGACTTGATGGCGGAGATTTGGGGTTCGCCTTGCGTGGTCGACGGCAAAATCTACCTCGGCGACCGGGACGGCGACGTCGTAGTCTTCGAGCTTTCGCCGAAGCCAAACCAATTGGCCAAGAACGCGATGGGCGACCAGGTCAACAGCACGCCGGTCGTGGCCGACAACATGCTCTATATCGCCACCACCACGCATCTGATCGCGGTTGGGCGGCCGCAGACGCCACCGTGACCGGTGGGGCAGGCATTCTTGTCTGCCGGACTAGCTATGCATGGCGGCAGACAAGAATGTCTGCCCCACTGTCTGATAAATGAAGCTAACTATTCTTCGTCTTTTTCGGCCGGCGCTGCGGCTCGTGGCAGCGCTTGCAGCGGGTCTTCTGCGAATTGATCACTCCGCCGCACTTCGGACAGCGGCGACTCTTCAGCTTCATCACATGACCGGTGCGCGGGCGGATTCCCATGACAGTATTCTCTCCTGAACATTCTCATTCAATTAAGGAGACAGTAGTCTAGTCGATGCCGGCTCGGCTGACAAGGGCGGGTCGTTGTCGATGGTCGCACGGCGGGATACACTTAAAAGCTCGAACAAAATGTACTCCTCACGCTCCGCGTGAGGGAAACAGGGGGCGGAATCGTCTCACGCGGAGCGTGAGGAGTACATCGGCATCCCAGTTTCATTAGAACCCCTAGAATTCTACCGCAGAGGAAGCACAGTTGAAAACCCAGTCTCTGCGTCCTCTGTGTCCTCTGCGGTAAGTTCTTCCGTTCTTCCCACCGCGCTCGCTCTACGGCCAATGACCGAGCCATTTTCCAAAACTGCTCCCGAACTGATGGCCCCCGCCGGCGACTGGGACTGCGCCCGGGCGGCGGTCGAAAACGGGGCCGACGCGGTCTACTTCGGCCTTCAAGGCGGTTTCAATGCCCGCGCCTGCGCGGCGAACTTCAGCCCGGCGGAATTGCCCGAGTTGATGGCGTTCCTCCGCGCCCGCGGCGTCAAAGGTTACCTGACGCTCAACACGCTGATCTTCTCCGACGAACTGGACGAGGCCGAGCGAGCCGCTCGCGTGGCCATCGCGGCTGGGATCGATGCCGTGCTGGTTCAAGACCTCGGGCTGCTGCGGCTGCTGGCCCGGCTCTGCCCCGAGTTGCCCCTGCACGCTTCGACGCAAATGACCGTGAGCAGCGGCGAGTGCATCCGCGAGGTCGAGTCGTTGGGCGTGCGAAGGGTCGTGCTGCCGCGCGAACTTTCGATCGATCAGATCGCCGCCATCCGCCGGCAGACGGTCGTCGAACTCGAAGCGTTCGTCCACGGCGCCCTTTGCATCGGCTATTCCGGCCAATGCCTGGCCAGCCTGTCGCTGGGCGGTCGCAGCGCCAATCGCGGCCAATGCGCCCAGCCCTGCCGCTTGCCGTATCAGATCATTTGCGACGGTAGCGGCAGTAGGGTGGGTCAAGCGCAGCGCAGCCCCACCAAAGAGAAGCAGAAGCAGTCTGGTGGGGCTGCGCTGCGATTGACCCACCCTACGCTCGTTGGCGACAAGAAGTACCCGCTCAGTCCGCACGATCTGGCCGCCTACGACCGGCTGCCGGAACTGATTGCCGCGGGAGTCTCCGCCTTGAAGATCGAGGGGCGACTGAAGCCGGCCGAATACGTCGCCAGCGTGACCCGCCATTACCGCACGGCACTGGACGCCGCTTGTGGTGCAGGCGTCTCGCCTGCTTCCGGTGATGCCGTGCAGGCGGGACGCCTGCACCACAAACTTGCTGCCGAACACATTGCCGAGATGGAGACGACCTTCTCCCGCGGCTTCTGCCATGGCTGGCTCGACGGACCCGACCATCGTCGGCTGGTCTCCGGCGAAGGCTCGGCCAAGCGGGGTGTTTATCTCGGTGAGGTCCGCGGCGATCGCGGCCAACGAATCCTCGTCGAGTTGGCCGGCCCGCTGCGGCGTGGCGACGGTGTCGTCTTCGCGGGGGACCGAGGGGACTGTCCCGATTTTCGTGCCAACGAAAATGGGACTGTCCCCCTTCGCGGCGCCCAAACGACGGAACAGGGCGGCCGCGTCTACGAAATCTTCCAGAATCGCCGCTCGATCGAGACCGAGGTTGCCGGCGGCACGGTCGAGCTGGCCTTCCGTTACGGCTCGATCGATTTTGCCCAGATTTGCCTCGGCCAGAAGGTCTGGAAGACCGACGATCCGCGGGCGGCTCGGCGGCTTCGTCAGACATATTCCTCGAGCCACTCGCAGCGCCGCGTGCCGGTCGATCTCCAGGTGGAGGCGTCGGTCGGAAGCCCGATGCGAGTGGTGGCCATCGCCGCCACGGGCGCCACCTGCCGGATGGAGTCCTCGCAGCCGCTGCCGGAGGCGACAAAGCACCCACTCAGTGCCGAAACGCTTATCGAGCAATTCGGCCGTCTCGGCAAGACGCCCTATCGGTTGCGTCACCTCGAAGCGAAACTCGACGGCCGGGCGATGATCCCTTTGAGCGAACTTGGCAAGCTCCGCCACGAGATGGTGCGGCAGTTGGACGCCGCCGCGTGCGCGCCGCCGCGGCGGGTGATGGCGGCAGCATCGGTGGCGACGGCGATTCGCGGGCTCCGTTTAGCGGCCGACGGCACGTCGGCCCGAGCGGCGTTACAGGCCGACGTGCCGTCGACCGCTAAACGAGAGCAAACGGACTCCTCTCTTCACGTCCTCTGCCGCTCGATGGACCAAGTGCAAGCGGCGCTCGATTGCGGCGTTACGAGCGTAATCGCCGACCTCCGCGAATTGCGCCAGTGCAGCGGCGCGGTTCGGGCGGCGCATCTCGGCGGCGCGTCGGTGCTGCTGGCCACGCCGCGAATTCATAAACCCGGCGAGGGGACTGTCCCAATTTTCGCATCCGCGAAAATGGGACTGTCCCCCTCAGCGGACATCCTGGCGCAATTGGCCGAAGCGGAACCGGACGGAATGCTCGTGCGAAACCTGGCGGGCTTGGCTTTCTGCCGCGGCAAGGGCCTGCCGGCCGTGGCCGATTTCTCGTTGAACGCCGCAAACGATCTGACCGTCGAATGGCTTCATGCCCAAGGGGCACGGCGAGTGACTGCGGCCTATGATCTCAGCCGCGAGCGATTGCTCAATCTCGCGGCCGCCGTTCCGCCCGAGTGGCTTGAAGTGGTGGTGCATCGCCACGTGCCGATGTTCCATTCGGAATACTGTCTGTTTTGCGGAGCATTGTCGTTGGGAACGAACCGGGCCGATTGTGGCCGCCCCTGCGACCGGCACGCAATTCGGCTCCGCGATCGCCTGGGCGTGGAACACATCTTGTCGGCTGACAGCCAATGCCGCAACACGCTCTTTCACGCCGAGGCCGAAAGCCTGTTGGAGATCGTGCCGCGTCTGCAAGAGCGCGGCGTGCGGCACTTCCGCGTAGAATTGCTGATGGAAGAGGACGTACGACAGGTGCGGCGCACGCTCGCGGCCTATGTGCGGCTTCTTCGAAAATCGTGATTCAGCCGCTTGCGGCTTCGCAACCCATGACGACAGCGACGGATTCTCACGAGCAAACGAACTGGTGGTCGCGCCCCTGCGGCGGGCGGGAGGTCTTGCTGCTGGCGGTCCCTCTATTCGTCTCCACGGCCTCATGGACCGTCATGAACTTCATCGATCGGATGTTCCTGCTCTGGCGCTCCAAAGAGGCGGTGGCGGCTGTGCTGCCGGCGGGAATGGTCCATTTTGCGATGATCAGTTTTCCGTTGGGCATCGCCGCGTATACCAATACGTTCGTAGCCCAGTACTACGGGGCCGGATCTTTGCGGCGGATCGGGCCGGCCGTCTGGCAGGGCCTGCACCTCGGCCTCGTCTGCGTCCCTCTTTACTTGGCGCTGATTCCCTTGGCCCCTTGGATCTTTGCGGGCCACGCCCGCTTGCTGGCCGACCAGGAGGTGCTCTTCTTCCGAACCGCCCTGTTCGGCGCGGGAGCGGAGATCATCGCCGCGGCGATGGCGGCGTTCTTCACCGGCCGCGGCGTAACCCGGGTGGTGATGCTGGTCGATTCGTCGGCCTGGTTGCTGAATATCGTGCTCGATTACGGCTGGATTTTCGGGCACTTCGGGCTGCCCTCGCTCGGAATTCAGGGAGCAGCCTTGGCCACCGTGGTGGCGCTTTGGTGGCGGGTTGCCGTCTATTCGACCCTGCTGATGCTGCCCCGTTTTCGCCGCTACAACATCCGCCGCGGCTGGCGCTTCGACCCGCGCTCTTCTGGCGGCTGCTGCGCTACGGCGGCCCGAGCGGTCTGCAAATGCTCG
The DNA here is from genome assembly GCA_963823895.1 of uncultured Planctomycetaceae bacterium. Classification (GTDB taxonomy): domain Bacteria; phylum Planctomycetota; class Planctomycetia; order Pirellulales; family Thermoguttaceae. The sequence goes on along the minus strand of CAWGNG010000034.1, from coordinate 17,376 downwards.
TCGAAGTCGCCGGCTTCACGCTCTTTCTGCTGGTTGTAGGCGTCTTGGGCGAGGACGCCCTGGCGGCCACCAACCTGGCTTTCAACGTCAATTGCCTCGCCTTCGTCCCCATGCTCGGCCTGGGGATCGCGCTGAGCACGCTGGTCGGGCAGCAACTCGGCCGCGGCAATCCGGAGTTGGCCGCCCGCGCCACGATGACCTCTCTGAGCATGGCCTTGTCTTACATGGGCGCGATGGCCCTATTCTACGTTCTCTTTCCCGGCGTGCTCTTGCTGGGGTATGAATGGGGCGCGTCGCCGGCCGAATTTCATCAACTCCGCGCCACTACCGTGGTCCTGTTGCGATTTGTCGCGGCCTATTGCCTGTTTGACGCGCTGAATGTCACCTTTGCCGGCACGCTGAAAGGGGCGGGCGACACCCGCTTCATTATGGTCGTCTCCCTGCTGCTGACGCCGATACCCGTTGCGGCAGCATGGGTCGGAATCCACTTCTTCGGCCTCGGATTGATCTGGTGCTGGATCGTGATTACGCTCTGGATCTGCATCTCCGGCCTGATCTATCTGGCCCGCTACGTCCAAGGCCGCTGGCGGCACATGCGGGTGATCGAGCCGGAGTTGATTGGTGACGCCGCCCGATGAAACGCAGCAAAGTTGAAGTGCTCGATTGCAGGTTCTCGTGTCATAAGTGTTTACGTGTGCATCGTTTATTGATTGTCCATCTGACACGGAATGAACCGGGCAAAGGGGTGCGAATCGGGAGCATCGCCCCCCGCCGATGGCCCGTGGCGGTTGAATTCCCACGTCAATCACGTCATAGTAGTAGTCTTTGCAGGCCGGCACTCCGGTAGAGTGTTAGAATTGTGCTACGGAGGGAGAACTCGCGTGCAACGCATTATGTTGAGGTCCAAAATCCATCGTGCCACGCTGACGGGCACGGAATTGGATTACGAAGGGAGCATCGCCATCGATCGCAATTTGATCGAGGCCGCCGGACTATTGCCCGGCGAGCAGGTCCACGTCTTGAATCTCTCGAACGCCCAGCGGCTGGTGACGTATGTGATCGAGGCCCCCGCCGGCTCGGGCACGATGATGCTCAATGGTCCCGCCGCGCAACTGGGCGCCGTCGGCGACAAGGTGGTTATCCTCGCCTACGCCGCGGTCGAGGACGCGGAAGCCCGTGCGTTCAAGCCGAAGGTCGTCCACGTCGACGAGAAGAACCGGCTGGCGTAACGGCTCTGTTCTCCATGCCAGCCCCCCTTACACGAGATCGATCTTCATCGTCTGCTTGTTGAACTTGGCCACCTTGCCCGAGCGGTGCGAGAGGATGCCCATGTTCAATGGGGCTTGCACGCGGACGGCGATGTCGATGGGGCTGTAGGGCTTCTGCCGGCTGTGGACGCAGTCCAACAGGTTCGACCAGAGTTTGCCCGTGTCGCCGGCGCCTTGCCAGGGGAACATAGTCTCCTTGGCCCCCTTTTCCGCGGGAACGACGCGAATGCCGGGGCCCGGGTGGTCGATGTTGCCGAACTTGATCAATCCGTCAGTGCCGCGAATGACTGTGTCGATGCCGCTAAAGTTGCTCAGCGAGTTCATCAGCACCACGCTCGGCCCGCCGGCGTAGTCGGCAATGATATTGCACTGGTCGGGCACCTCGCGGTTGTATTGGAACGTGCCGCCGCCACCCAAAACGCGCTCGGGGTAGTCTAGTTGCAGGATGCAGAAGACTGGTGTGAAGACGTGGACCAACAAATCGGTGGCAGGCCCGCCGGCGTAATCCCAGTAGAGCCGCCACTGGAAGAACCGCGAGACGTCGAATGGGCGCTTCGGGGCATCGCCGAGGAACTTCTCCCAGTCGAGATCGGGCCCCGGTTTGGCGTTCGCATCGGGAATCGGCATCCGCTCGCCCCAATCACCGCGGCGGAAATAGCCGGCCTGAACCTGAACCACCTTGCCGATCACCCCCTCCTTTAACAGCTTGCGAACCTTGGCGTAGGCGTTGTCGGCGACAAACTGCGTGCCTACCTGCACGATTCGCTTGTGCTTCTCCGCCTCCTCGCCGAGTTTCTGGGCCAAGTCCATTTGCGACCAGTGCGTCAGCGGCTTCTCGCAGTAGACGTCCTTGCCGGCGCGGATCGCGTCGATCGCCAGCGGGGCGTGATGGCGGTCGGGCGCGGCGATGCAGACCACGTCGACGCGCGGGTCGGCCAGCAGTTCCTTGTGGTCGCGGTAGATCTTGCCGCCGGTCCGCTGCGCGGCAAACTCGACCCGCGGCCGATAGATGTCGCAAACAGCCACCGGCTCGCAACGGCCCTGGGCTTTCATCGCCAGCACGCAATCAATGTGCGCCTGGCAGCGGCCGCCGGTGCCAATGAAGCCGACGCCGATCCGCTCATTGGCCCCCTTGGCGCCCTCACTGGCGATCGTGAATTTCGGCTGAAAGACGCTTGCCGCCGCCGCGGTGGCCGCCGTGACGGCAGTTGTGCGGAGGAAATCGCGGCGGTTGGTCGGTCTTGACGCAACGGCGGGAATGTCGGTCATGATTGGACTCCTTCTGAGGGCGCGAATAGTTGGATGGCGGTGAGTGTAAGAAGGAAAAATGGGAAACGGGAAAAAGGGGAAGGCATTCAAAGACACTTGCCGACTCATGTGGCCATTTTCTTGATTTCCGTTTTCCCCCTTTTCCCTTTTTCCTTCTTACACCAATATACGGGAAATCGCTAAAGAACCGCACAAAGCGAGTTCTGCTCCGAATGGTGTTGCTGGCATCATTGTCCGTTGCCGCTCAACTTCAGCCAGCGTTGGTAGAGCTTCTCGACCGTCTTCTTGTCCGCCGCTCCGTCCCACACCGCCACGCCGTAGCGGAGGTCGAGCGGTTTGCTGGCTTTGATCGTGATCGGTTCCTTCCATACGTTGCACGTGGCCGAGAGGTAAGCGAACGGAGTGCTCATTGTGAACATCGTGGCGGGATGACGAAAATTCTTGGGATGATCGAAAATGGCGACCGTCACCGGCTTACCCTCGGCTTTGGCCGTATACGCGCACCATTTGACGGGCGTTACTCGCTCGTCGCCGCGGACGATCTCGCCCGGCTTGTCGTCGGCATTGAAGAATCGTCCGCCGGAGTCCATCGACTGCACAAACCGCATTCCCAGGCCAACGTAATGCGCCCCGGTCAAAACAGCCGCGTCTTTGCCGGGCGGCGTTCCCAGGCGGGATCGCCACTCGATCAGCATCGCGCCAAGATCGGGGGCTTTGAAAACGTGGATCGCCCGAAGCTCGATCAACAAGGGCTTTTTTGACGTCGGTCCGATCCACTCCAACAGTTCGCCGAATCCTCCTTTTTCGATGCCGTCGTGGACCGTCACGATCTCCTTCCCGTAACCCTGGCCGACTTCGCCCCAGAAATCGACTCCGTCCACGGTCGTGGCGAACATTAGGCCATGATGGTGTTGGTGATCGTGCGGTGAATCGCGCAGCACCTGCACGCCGCGGGGCGAGAAGAGCTGGTCGACGTACGGCTTCATCGGAACGTTGGCTTCGCGGTAATGCAGTACGAGTCGCCCGCCATCGAATACCGACACCGCGGTACCGTTTTTCGCAACTCGCAAGTCGGCGGCGGTCTGCTCGGCCGCCGTCGCAAGTTCGGTATTGACCGCTGCCAACGTCCCGACAAGAGCGACGAGGGACGCAAACTTCAGCATTCGTTCTAGCATTTTGCGGACTCCTTCGATAATTTCGCGTGGCGGTCGTAGATTATGAGATCGTCAATGTCCTCCAATAGCCGGGGGGCAACGGCCCGCGGTGGCGATGGAGAACACATTCCGCGGGTCGTTGCCCCCCGGCTATGGAACGTTGTGAATCCGACTCGCACCAGCCAGAAAACGAATCCGCCTTTTCCAGGTTCTACTATACCAGTTCCCGCGAGGATTTCACACTTCCCGCTGGTTTCCGACAATTGACCGCCATTTTGCGGTCGCCGCCGCGAATTCGTTTGGTCAGCGAAGATCGAGTTCTTATAGTGGCGTGAAGGAGAGGCCGGTGGGGCAGACATTCTTGTCTGCCAGGGAAAATGCAGCACATTCGGCAGACAGGAATGTCTGCCCCACCGCGTTGCACCGCGTTTCATTCGGCGTTGTGCGACAACGGCTACCTAGCCAGAGGGGGCTTGGATTTCCTAATCCGCAAAAGGCCACGGCTTTTTTCGGAAAACGGACACCGCAAACGGCGGCCGGGGCCGATCAGTTTTCATTGTAGGAGGCGTCTCCTGACGCCGATTCGTTGCCGCGGGGCGAAAAAACCCTGCAAATCGGCGTCAGGAGACGCCTCCTACAATTCACTTCTTCACAAACTGATTGGCCCTGAAACGGCCGCGGCGGCACTGGCATCCCCGCCGGCCGAGTGCTATTATAAAGGGCTCGGGTACAAACATTATCAGGTTCTATTGAGGGAGTCATCGAGATGTCCGACTATTCGGAGCTCTACAACGCAATTCTCACGGGCAACGCGAAGAAGGCCGAAGAAGTGACCAAGGCCGCGATTGCCGCGAAGGCCGATCCGAGCGAACTGGTGCAGAAGTACATGATTCCGGCCATGGACGAAGTCGGAAAGCGCTTCGAGTGCAACGAGTACTTCGTGCCCGAATTGCTGATCGCCGCCCGCGCCATGAAGACTTCGTTGGAACTGATCACGCCCCTGCTGGCCGCGGCGGGCGCCGAGCCGGTCGGCCACGTCGTGATCGGCACCGTCCAGGGCGACCTGCACGACATCGGCAAGAACCTCGTGGCCTCGATGCTCGAAGGCGGCGGATTCAGGGTGACCGACCTCGGAGTGGACGTTCCGCCCGAGCGCTTCGTCGAGGCCGCCCGCGAGCGTGACGGCACGATCGTCGCCCTCTCGGCCCTCTTGACCACCACGATGACGATGATGAAGAACGTCGTCGCGGCGTTGGAGAAGGCCGGCATCCGCAAGAAGACCAAGGTGATGATCGGCGGCGCTCCGATCACCCAGCAATTCGCCGACGAGATCGGCGCCGACGGCTTCAGCGACAACGCCAGCACGGCGGTGGCGCTCGCCCGGAAATTAGTGTGAGGCAGATTCCTACCAACACTCGCTCGTCGAACGATCGGAAGCGAATTTCGCTTTACGGCGACATTCTGCCTTTGACGGTCGCGCGGCGAGGGGACTCTCCCGATTTTCGTGGTAACGAAAATGGGACTGTCCCCTTTTGACACTGGCTATCAACGTGATCCCCTCCAATCAAAACCTGACCTACCGTGACATCCTTTCCACGGGCCAATTCTTCTACGGCGCCGAGGTTGTAACCACCCGCGGGCTGGAGCCGGTCGATTCGCCGGGCAACCTGGCTTCGTTCGCCAAGGACCTGCTGGCCGATCCGCGCATCGGCTGGATTTCGATCACCGACAACCCCGGCGGCGGGCCGATGCTGCCGCCCGACTGGCTTGCCGGGCTTGTGGCCGAGCATCGCGCCCGCGTCGTCCTGCACTTGACCTGCAAGGACATGAACCGCAACGGCATCGAGGCGGCCGCCTGGCGCTACGCCTCGGAGGGCTTCAACAACATCCTCGCGATCACGGGCGACTATCCGACCGGCGGCTACGGCGGACGGGCCGAGCCGGTCTTCGATTTCGATTCGGTCAACCTGATCCACCTCTTGAAGTCGATGAACGACGGGCTGGCAGTGCTGGGACGCAGCGGCAAGCCCGAGGTGCTGCCAAAGACCGACTTCTTCATCGGCTGCGTCGTCTCGCCGTTCAAGCGGCACGAGCGGGAGTTGGTGCCGCAGTATTTCAAGCTGGCCCGCAAGATCGGCGTCGGCGCCCAATGGGTGATTCCGCAACTCGGCTACGACATGCGGAAGTTCCACGAGGTGAAGCTCTTCCTCGATGCCCGCGGCATCAAAGTGCCGATCGTCGGCAACGTCTACCTGTTGACTAAGGGCGTGGCCAAGCTCTTTAACAGCGGCAAGCTGGCCGGCTGCGTGGTGAGCAACGAACTGCTGCGGAAGATCGAAACCTACGCCGCCGGGCCCGACAAGGGCAAAAAGTTCTGCCAGGAGTTGGCCGCCAAGCAGTTGGCGGTCTTCAAGGGGCTTGGCTTCGCCGCCGGCTATTTGGGCGGCATCCATAAGGCCGACGGCTTCGGCCCGATCATCGAACTGGCCGAAAGCTACGGCCCGGACGACTGGAAGGAGTTGCTCAAAGAGATCCAGTTCTCGCAGCCCGACGAGTTCTTTTTGTTCGAGCACGAGAAGTTCACCGGACTGAGCGACGCCAGCCGCATCAGCCGCCAATATCTTGCCTCGCTGAAGAATCCGCCGAAGTCGAAGGAAGTGAACCTGAATTACCGGCTTTCGCGCTGGGTACACAAGATGGCGTTCACGCGGGACCAGAAGTTGTATCCGCTGCTGCGCTGGATCTATCGCCGCTGGGACAAGAAGCCCGGCTTCGTGAGCCGCATGGCCTACCGCATCGAGAAGGCCTCGAAGCTGGCGATGTACGGCTGCCAGGACTGCGGCGATTGCAGCCTGCCCGACTGCGCGTATCTCTGCCCGAAGTCCGCCTGCTCGAAGTCGCAGCGCAACGGCCCCTGCGGCGGCTCGGACAAGGGCCGCTGCGAATTGGACGACAAGGAATGCATCTGGGCTCGCATCTACGAGCGGCTGAAGGTCTACGGCGAATCGGAGAAGATGCTCGATCGCCCAGTGACGATCTACAACGCCACGCTCAAGGACACATCGTCCTGGGCGAACACGTTCCTCGACCGGGACCACAACGCGCCAAAGAAAGGGGATTAGGGATTGGACTCGAAAAGAGACGTGTTCCAATCCCAATCCCTTAAAAAGGAGTTTGTGCATATGCCCATTTCCGGCCTATCGATTATCGGCGAAACGATCAACGATTCGGTGCCGTCGACAAAGAAACTGTTCGACGCGGGCGACATTCCGGGCATTCTGGAAATCGCCAAGATGCAGGACGAGAAGGGGGCGGCGTACATCGACGTGAACGTCGGCCCGCGCCCGGCCGAGTTCATGGCCGAAATCGTCGCCAAGATTCAGGGCGTCACCGCCAAGCCGCTGTCGATCGACACGCCCGATCCGGCCATCGCTGAAGCCGGCCTCATGGCCTACAACCTCGCCCGCGCCGGCGGCAAAAAGCCGATCATCAACTCGATTAGCGCGTTGCGGGCGGGCATGTTTGATCTCTATAAGATCCAGCCCTTCAAGCCAATCCTGCTCGTGTCAGAGAACGTTGTCGATGGCCGCTCGAAACCCTGCCACACCGCGCAGGAGACCTTCGAGGCGGCGCACCAACTGGTCGAGACCTTCTTGACTCGCTGCCCCGGCGCGAGCAACGACGACTACATTATCGATCCCGGCATTGCCCCGATGGGCAGCGATTCGGAGGGCAATCTCCACCGGCTGATCGCCGCGATGGAGTTGATCCACGCCGACAAGACTTTTGCCGGCTGCCATGCGTCCGTGGGCCTGAGCAACTTCACGGTGATGCTGCCACCGAAGCGGCCCGACGGCTCGCCCGTCAAAGGGGCGCTGGAGAGCGCGTTCCTCACCAAAGCGATGCCGCTGGGGTTGGACATGGTCATCGGCTCGGTGAAGCGGAATTACGAGAAGCTGGCCCCCGACCATCCAGCTATGGTCTGCCTCGAAGAATGCTTGAAACTGAAGGGATTCGACGTGCTGATGCGCGTGCGGGAATTCTATACTACTTAGGCGGCCTGCACGGGTCGTTACGAAGCCGCAAGCGGTTTCTTGTTCCTTGTACTGCCGACTGCATACTGCCCACTCCCACTACCGATGTCCAACACCACCACAACACTGCCCCCCGATATTGAAATCGCCCGCCGCGCGAAGGTGCTGCCGATCGAGCAGATCGCCGCCAAATTGAAGATTGGCGATGGCGATCTGGAGCACTACGGCAAGGACAAGGCCAAGATTTCGCTCGGTCTGTATCGTCGGCTGGCCGGCAAGCCCACCGGCAAGCTGATCTTGGTCACCGCCATCACCCCCACGCCCGCTGGCGAGGGCAAGACCACGACGAGCATCGGCTTGTGCGACGGGCTGAACCGCATCGGCAAGCAAACGACCGTCTGCCTCCGCGAGCCGTCGTTGGGCCCGTGCTTCGGCATGAAGGGGGGGGCCGCCGGCGGAGGCTACTCGCAGGTCGTGCCGATGGAGGACATCAATCTCCACTTTACCGGCGACTTCCACGCCGTCGAGTTGTCCCACAACCTGCTGGCCGCGATGTTGGACAACCACATTCACCACGGCAACGCGTTGGGGATCGATCCGCGGCGGATCGTCTGGCGGCGCGTGGTCGATATGAACGACCGGGCGCTGCGCGACATCATCGTGGGGCTCGGCGGAGTGAACAACTCGGTGCCGCACGAGTCGGGCTACGACATCACCGTCGCCTCCGAAGTGATGGCCGTCTTCTGCCTCGCCGAGTCGCTCCTGGAGATGAAGGAACGCTTCGGCCGCATCATCGTCGGCTACACCCGCGAGAGAAAGCCGGTCACCGCCGCCGATCTCAAGGCCCACGGGGCGATGACCGCGTTGATGAAGCACGCCATCAAGCCGAACCTGGTGCAGACGCTGGAGAACAGCCCGGCGTTGATCCACGGCGGGCCGTTTGCCAACATCGCCCACGGCTGCAACAGCATCCTGGCCACGAAACTCTCGATGTGGCTCTCCGAATACACCGTGACCGAGGCCGGTTTCGGCGCCGATCTCGGGGCGGAGAAATTCTTCGACATCAAGTGCCGCAAGGCGGGCATCAAGCCGAACGCGGTGGTGATCGTCGCCACCGTCCGCGCGCTAAAGCTCCACGGCAACGTGCCGCAGAAGGACCTGGGCAAGCCGAACGTCGAGGCTCTCGACAAGGGCGTGGAAAACCTGAAGAAGCACATCGAGAACATCCACCGCTTCGGCCTGCCGGTGGTGGTGGCCATCAACCACTTCAGCAGCGACACGCCCGAGGAAATCCAGTTCATCAAGGACAAGTGCGCCTACCTGTCGGTGAAGATCGTCACCGCCAACCACTGGGCCGAAGGGGGCGCCGGGGCCGAGGAGCTCGCCCGCGCGGTGGTCGACGTGGTCGAAAACACGAAGACCGACTTCTCGCTCCTCTATCCCGACACCTGCACGCTCTGGCAGAAGGTCGGCATCATCTGCCGCGAGATTTACGGCGCCACCGACGTGCTGGCCGACAAAAAGCTCCGCGACAAATTCCACCAGCTTCAAGAATCCGGCTTCGGCCACCTGCCGATCTGCATGGCCAAGACGCAGTATTCGCTCTCGACCGATCCGTTGCTGGTCGGCCGTCCGAAGAACTTCGACGTTCCGCTCCGCGACGTGATGGTCTCGGCCGGGGCGGGCTTCGTCGTCGTCTTGACCGGCGACATCATGACGATGCCCGGGTTGCCCAAAGTCCCCGCGGCAGAGACGATCGACATCGACGAGAACGAGCAGATCGTGGGGCTGTTCTAATCGCGGCGAGTTTCGTGGTCATGGACACCATGACCGGCTTCACTTCACTCACGTAGGGCAGAGCGCGGGCGGCTTGCCGCTGTAGGTTCGCTTCAAGTGGCCGTTGGGCAGCAGCATTATTCCGCCGACGGTCACGTCTCGCACGATCGCCGGTTCTGAATCCTCAACCAACTCGACGTAGTCCTCCGTAATCTTCTTCAATCGGACGCCGGGGATATTCGGCAAGCCGTGCGGAGGCGGGCTCTCGAAGGGGTTGCCGGAGCTAGCCGCAGGCCCGCCGTCAGCCGGCGGCGAACGAAACGGATCGACATCCTCCGAGGCGGGGCCGCTCTCCGGCGGCGTCTTGTCCGGCGGCGCGGCCTGCGCATCGCCGCTCTCGGGCGACGACTCGCCGGAATCGCCCAACGTGCTGACACCAATCGTGACCTCCCGCTGCTTCGTCTCCTCGAGAATCGCTCGATGGAAAAACAGCCCGTACACAAGCGCATAGCTTCCGGCCAGGAGCAGGAAGACGAGAAACAGCAGTCGTAACCAGCGGCGTCTCATTTTTCGTAACCGTTCCTACATCGGCGATTGGCGTAGCCGGCACACGCCGTGTGCCGTCCACGCGATTTCTGGGTCTACACGAATGACATCACAACTGACAACAACAACGGCACACGGCGTGTGCCGGATACTCCTCAATTCTTCCGCAAGCGATTGTAAAACACCATCGTCGGCGATCCGCCGAAGGCGATGCCCATCCAAGCCGCTTCGTCGATCTCCTCCTGCGAGAAACCGGCGGCGCGGGCCTTCTTCAAGTGGTTTATCACGCACGGCTCGCAGCGGGCCAGCACCGACAACGCGATGGCGATGGCCTGCTTGGTTTTCGCATCGAGCGCCCCGCCGCGCCGGCGGCCTGAAGGAACTCTTGGAACTTCCGCTCCGCCACGGTGACGCCCCCGGCGGCAGCGCCTACGGACTGATCGGATTGATGATTGGGGTCGCAGCAAGCCATCGTGTCGGCCTCCGCTGCTAAGGGTTGTTGTTTGGAGTTGGACGGGGGGACTGTCCCAATTTTCGCGTCAGCGAAAATGGGACTGTCCCCTTTGGCGCGACAGGATGGAATCAGCCGCCGGCCGTCGCTGCGCAAGAAGACGCGGCCCGTACCCGCGGCTACGACGTTGCCGATTGCTGCGGCTTCCGCTATACCCGCGGCGTGGAGTCGGCCGAGGAAGTCGCCTGCCGCCGACGCCGCAACCGCGATCAACAGGCCGCCGGAAGTTTGTGGATCGAAGCAGAGATCGAGCATCGCCGGCTGCACGCCGTCATCCGCCACCAGGCAGTCGCCCGACGATTCCCGATTCCGCTCGACCGCTCCGGAAGCGATTCCCTCGGCCAGGCATTCGAGCACGCCGGGCAGCAGCGGCAGGTCGTCCCAGATGATCTCGACATCGACGCCGCTCGCGGCGGCCATCGCCCCCAAGTGGCCCGTCAGGCCAAAGCCGGTCACGTCGGTGCAGGCGTGGGCGCCGCACTCGATCATCAGCCGCGCCGCGTTGCGGTTGAGCGCGGCCATCGACCGGGCGGCCGCCTCCACCGCGCCGGCCGGGCCGCGGCCGATCTGCGCGGCGAACGTGATGATGCCCGTCCCCAGCGGCTTCGTCAGGATCAGACAATCGCCCGGCCGGGCGGCGGCGTTGGTCACAATCCGCTCGGGATGGATCAATCCGGTGACGGCGAAGCCGGCTTTGACCTCGGGATCGTTGATGCTGTGTCCGCCGACGACCGCCACGCCCGCCTCGGCCATCTTGTCGATGCCGCCGCGAAGGATTTCATGCAGGGCGTCGGTCGGCAGGGTGTGCAGCGGAAAACCGACGATGGAAAGGGCCGTGATCGGCCGCCCGCCCATCGCGTAGACGTCGCTGAGCGAATTGGCCGCTGCAATCTGCCCGAAGGTGTAAGGATCGTCGGCCGACGGGGAGAAGACATCGACGGTCTGCACGAGGGCAACTTCGTCGTCGAGCCGGTAAACGCCCGCGTTGTCGCCGGCCGGGGCTCCGACCAGCACTCGCGGGTTGTCGAAAAATGGCAGCCCCGCCAGCACGCGGCCGAGCGTCGCCTTGTCGATTTTCGACGCGCAGCCGGCGCTTTGCACCATGCTCATCAGGTACACCGGCCCGGCGTCGCCGTTCGCCGATTCGCCGGCACACGGGCAGATGTCCTGTTGCTGGAAGACGTCGCAGGGGCACGACTTCTTGGCGTTGCAGATGCAGTGTCCCAACCGCATCGAACGCGCCATCACCCGCTTGCGCTTCGCCAAGTCCTTCATCGGGATTACCGTCGCGAGTAGCCGGGTCGGGTAAGAAGCCGGGGGTTGTTTTCGTTCTGTCCGGTGGGGCAGACATTCCTGTCTGCCGAATGTGCCGCGTTTTGCCCGGCAGACAGGAATGTCTGCCCCACCGTAGTAACAGACGTTGACTTGGCTTCATTCTAAGCCCAGTGGGGGAGGCGTGCAAGTCAACGCTGCGTTGGCACAATCTATAGGCTCTCGGCTCAATCACACCCCCTCCCCCCTAAAAACCGGCGTATTTTGGGCGGTCGGATTGTTGACTTCGGAGGGATTCTTGGTATGGCGGCGATTGTATTCCCGTGCCGCGACTGGCAGCGAGGAATGTGATGACAACGCGATGACGAGGTAAACCAACGATGGCGGCGGCCCCGCGATGGCCGCCAAAGACAATTGAACGACGCGCGAGCGTCAAGTAGCTAACGCCGCTACCCCTAAAACGGAAAACGGCGTTTGCTCACGCAGTTCCACCGTGCCCCCGACAAGCCGGCTACGGGTGCGGCTCTTGTTCTTGCGGGTTTCCCACCGGCAAGTGATCCGCGATACGAACTGACGCAGCACTTCGCGCAGGACGGCGGGGTCGGAATCGTTCAAGTGCTGGCCGATCTCCCATAGGCCGTCTGCAATCCGCTCTGCTTCGCTGTCCAGGTCTACCGGATCGGTGAATCTGCCGGCCTGGGCAATCTCCGCCTTCACACGGTCACGTTCTGCTTGCACGAGGGCCAATTCCTCGACCAGTTCCGCAGCATCAAGGGTGCGAATCGCCTTGACCAGCCGAGATACTTCCCGCTCCAAGTCCGCAGCCTTCTTCTGCAACCGCTCCACGTCGCCGCTGTTGGCCTTGGGTTCGGCGTTGAGTTGCTTCTTGATCTCTTGGACCAGTGCATCCCGACCCGGCCCCAGGTAGACTTGCCGGAGTTTGTGAACCAGCCAGCCGAGAACCCGTTGGGCGTCGATGGGGTTCCGGCCGCAAGTTGGGTTGTGCTCACCGCCACGGCCGTGGTTGACGTAGGTGCTGCAAACATACTGAGAGTATTCGTACCGCTTGCTGCCCTGCCGATCCTTGGCGTGGAGCGAGTTGCCGTACATCGGTTGCCCACAACTCCCGCAGAAGATCAAGCCGGCCAACGGATAGTCGGCGCGGCGAGACGGCCGGTACGCCTTTTCACATTGCGGTAGCTTGCGTTGCACACGATTGAACAGGGCAACGGGAATAATGCCCTTGTGGGCACCCTCAACGGCTATGGCATCTTCCAAGGGCTTCTGTCGCCTTCCACGGTGCTTGCCGTTGCCGTTGGTCGAAACGATGTCTTCACCACGGGCGCTGTGATACTTGCCCCACGCCGTTGCACCCCATCGGGCCGTGCCGACATAAGCTGTCGTTCTCAGCAGCCGGCGCACGTTGTGGTGTGTCCAACCCTTGCCGGTCGGGCTGGGGTAGCCCTTCGCCTCCAACTCTCGCGCAAGTCTCGGACGCCAAGGTCCGCACGGTCAAACCGCGCGAAGGCGAAACGAACAGCGTCGATTTTCTCTTGATCGGTGGAAGGCAGAAGATGTACCCGGTGCCCTGCTTGCCTGACGTACTCGCCGCGGTGGAGGCGGCGCACAAGATTACCCGCTGAGTCGAATAGCCCCCGGTCCATGCCGTAGATCGCCGGGCCGCCGTTGTGACCGCCCGCCTTGGCATTGGCAATGCGGCCCCGCAGCGTCTTGGCCGACATTTCGATGAGGAAGTCGTTGTTGGCCTTTTGGTTGATGAATAGGAGAAGTTGCTTGGCGAAGTCTTCCAGGTCGATGGCACCCTCGCAACAAGTGTGAAGCCCCACGCCGGCTTTCCGCAACTGGTTGTAGAAGACAATGGCATCCATCGGGTCTTCGCGGCTAATGCGATTTGTGTGCCACGCCAACACCACCTTGAACGTGCCGGCCCCAGCGCCTTGGAGCAGGGCGGCCAAGCCGGGCCGACTGGAGGTGGAGCTATCGCCGGTGATTGCCTCATCGGTGTACCACTGGACCACTTGGCACCCTTCACGGGCGGCCAGTTTGGAAATCTCGGCACGCTGTTCGGCAGGGCTTTTGTCCTGCTGCCGCCCGCTCATTCTGATGTATGCCGCTGCCCGAATCAACTTTAGAACGTCCGCCATGATTGTGAATTCCCAAGAAATGGCAAGACCCCATTGGTCCTATCAACGCGGCTTGTAGACCACGCGGCCGGTGTTACCACTCGGCTCGGGCCAATGGGGCTTTGCGATATGCTGTACAGAGTCAGCATGGGAGAGAACCTACAAGCATCCGATGGACTTTTGATACCGACATTTTACCGGATGATCGGCCACACGTAAAGCCCCCCGCGTTCGTTTCAATTCAATCCTGTAATCCTGCCAGCCGTGCTTGGCCTTCATCCTCAACCGCCCGAATCGCCGCTTCGATAGGGTCCACCTCATTGGGATCGGGCGGTTCAAGCAGCCGGGCGAATTCAGGCCACCGCGCGGCAAACGCCTCCAGTTCCTTTTCAGGCAAAGCCCCACACAAGGCAGCTATAAAGCGAGGATCGTCGCCCATTGATGCTGGTTCCGCGTCCGCTGCGGCATTGACGGTCTGTTCCAACCTGACGACTCGACTCTTAAGGCTCATTGCCGCCGGCCTGCTACGGCCGCCTCCAGTTGTTCCAGACGTTCGATCAAATCCACCTCGATTGCAGGGCCAAGAGCACGATCGAGTAGCAGCTTGGCCGCCGCCAGCCGATCGGATGCTTTGCCGGTGCTCATCACCTCGCGCATGACCTTGACGGCCCGGTCGATGTCCCGGTCCTTGATCGCTTTCATCAGCCGGCGCGTCGCTTACCGACTTCGGACGCGAAGGGATTGCCGGGGCCGCCGGGGTTGCCTTTGCCGAATCGCCCTCGCGCATCCCGCCCCGTTTGTGTACCGTTTGGTGACGGTAACTTGTTCATACGTCTACCCCCTAATTACGCGCCCACCTACAATCCTGAGCCCAGCTTCCTTAATTTTAGCGCCCAAACTTGTCTGCACCGCAGGCTTGGCTTTGTCCTTCTCCACATGCGGTAACGGTAACGCAACCCTCTTTTTCTCGGGGATTTTGCAGGTTCCGTTACCGTTACCGCCCTCTGTCAGGGCGTAAACGACTGCGGGACGGCCGCCGGCTTCGTGCCTCTTCTCCCGCGCTTCGGCGATTCCCGTCGTCACCAATTGGTGAAGCAATTTCTCCGCTTGCTCCGCGCTGCCACGGTAGCGCCGGCTGGCGTGCATCAAGTCCCGCACGGTTATCTCGCCGCCACGGTCCCGGATGATCCGCAGCAACTCCCGCTGTTCTCGGGCCTCGGGGCTCTCTGCGTCACCGCCGGTGACGGCGTACACACGGGCCGCCTCGTCACCAAACCACCGTGATAACGCCACACCCGCCGCGATACTCCGCTCATCGACAGCGCCGGCGTTGGCCAAGGTCGGATCGTTGGACTCCGCCCGAATCAAGTGGATCAATAGGGCGAGCCGCGCCGCATAGCCCTCCAGCTTGGACCATACCGCGGCCAGATCCCCGGTCATTGCCGACTGTTCGCGCACATGGGCGTTGTAGAAGTCGATCCACGCCTGTTTGCCCTGGGGACTCAGGGGAATGTCTCGGGCCTGAGGCTGGCCGTTCTCATCTTCGGGCATATCGAGAATCAGCAGCCGACCAACAATCGTTTCCAAGGCTATTTCCGTGTCTTCGGACAGTTCGTTTTCCGTCCATCGTCTGGGACGCGGTGGCGGCATAGCGACCAGCAGACGCGCCGCCAGCCCATTGTCAAAATGCTCCCTCTCGCCCCTGCCGCCCAAGGCCGCCATTAGTGCTCTAGGCTGGGCACCACCCGCGATGCACACGGCGGCTCTGGGAACGTGAATTGGGTGCGGGTTGCCCTTTCGATCGACCGTCAGCGGGCCAGCGCGGTGCATCGAGAGCCAATGGGCCACGTCGGCCCCGTGGGAACTCTTGTAAGCGTCGAAGCCGTTGAGCCAGCCGGATAGCTCATCGCGTGCGACGAGCAAACCGCGCGGTTGTCGTTCCAGCAAGACGGCGAGCACTTCGACCGTGCAATCGCTGACGACGTACCGCACTGCCACCGGCTCCGTTGGTGGATCGGGTTGTGGCTCGCCTTTCTTCTGGCCGGACTTCCGCCACTCATCCAGCTTTGAGGCATACAACGCCTTCCCACGGGCGTATTCTCTCATCCGGTCGCCGTGCTCTTTCAACGCCGCCTCCTGGACGCTGCGGAGGGGCTTCATCGCCAAGTCGTGGGCAGGGCTCTTGAGCGTGCCGCTCTCGCCCACGGTCACTGCCCAAATCGTGCCCGGCTCGGACCAGGTACGTTTCAACCGGATGCGCCGTGAATTGCCCACCGCCGACGCCAACATGGCCGACAGTGGCAAGGCGACGTAGGACTCATCACAGCCAAGGGCCGCCGCGCCTTCGCGGATGAAACTGGCCACAACGTTCGGCAACACGTCCGTAGGAAACGGAGTGTATCGCGGCACCTTGGTGGTGCTGTCGGCCGTCGGCGTCCAAATAGGCGTTGCGTCAATCAGTCGTTCTAACTCCGCTTTCGTGCCGCCGGCTGCAAGCCAATCACTCACGTCGCCTTTAGGGGGCAAGTCGGGCAGTTCGACAATCCGAATCGTTTCAGCGATGCCTTGGAGCGATTGGGCGACCCGGTCGGCGTGCTTTTGCCCTGCATCATCGTTGTCGGGTAGGATTGCAACCTTGCGGCCGGCAAGGTACTGCGAATGCTCTTTGCGCCACTTCTTCGCGCCGCCGGCGTTGCAGGTGGCCAACACACCGATGTGGGCCAAGTTGTCTACATCCTTTTCGCCTTCGACAATGACCACCGGCTGCACCGGATCGGCCAACAGTTCCGGCAAGCGATAGGGAATGGTGGGCAGCCCCTTGACGGACCATTCCCAACCGCCGCTCGGCTTGGGCTGCCGCTGGCGAAAATCCTTCGGCTCGTAACGTACCACTTGGAAAATCACGTCGCCGGCTTCGTTGCAGTAATCATAGCTGGCGATGATTTGCGGTTCGATGGTGCCCTTGGCATGAGCTACCGCCGCTGGCCCACGAAGGTGCTTCGCCAGTTCTGCCAGGGCCATCTTGAAGTCCCAGCCCCGCAACCACACGAGCGCCGCGATGCCGTCGCCAATGCTCTTGGCGCATTGGTTGCAGTAGCAAGACCCGTTGCCGTCCACATTGGTGAAACGGAACCGATCCTTGCCGCCGCATTTTGGGCAGGGATGTTTCTTACCGTCTAAGGCTTCTGCCGGGCAACGTCCCAATGTTGAGAGGATTTCCCGCCAGCGTCCCACCGCCTGCTGTTTGAGGGCCTTCACGTCGTTCTGGCCGACTAGCGGCATGATTCCCTCCGTTGCAGCCGCCGGGAGCATTGCTTTCCGACGTGTATTCGCTCGCCGTCAGACTCAAGAACGTCAACGTAGCGCAGCCTACGGCCGCAGCGTTCGCAACGTTCGGGAATT
>CAWGNG010000033.1:0-4898 GCA_963823895.1 uncultured Planctomycetaceae bacterium | reverse complement strand
CGTAGTGATTCACAATTGAGTGACTTTACGGAAGGGCAACAGGTGGGGCAGACATTCCTGTCTGCCAGGGAAATCGGGCAAGCCTGGCAGACAGGAATGTCTGCCCCACCTGTCAATCCCATGATTTATAAAACCCCAATAGCGTGACGCACTACACTAGAACTTGAAGGCGAACCTGCGTTGGGGTGGCAGTTGTACTGCCACCCCGTCGGCTAGGACTGGGGATGGCAGTGCAACTGCCATCCCAACGGCATTCAGGTAAGATGCGGCTTAGTACTTCAAGTCGTACTTGAGCCCCTCTTGAATTCCCTTGGCGTCCATGGCGACTTCCTGACCGAGGATGCTCCCTTCTTCGGTGCTATACTTCGCGGGAATGTTCCCGCCCGGCGCAGTCACCACCACGCGGTACAAGCCTGGCGCGACACCCGGCGGCTCGCGCGGCGCCCCGGCGCCGTATTCGTGGGTGCAACGCTGAGCATCGCCGTCCCGCCCGCGTCGGTCTTGCCGGTGGCCGGTTTCACGTTCGGGCCAAGGAATTTCTCCGGCACGAATGTCACCGTCGCCCCAGGCAGCGGCGAGCCGTTGTGCATGATCCTGCAACCCAGCGACATCTTGCCAAGCTTGGATTCCTGCCATTTCCTGATCCGTGCGGTGATCATCTCCGCCGTTACCTCCCCCTTGCCGCTAGGATCGATCTGGGCGATAGCGGCCTTGATGGCCGGGCATTTGTCCAGTTCGGCGCCGCTGATTTTGCCGTCGTGGTTGGTGTCATACATTTTGATGGCCTCTTCTCCCGCGGCCGCGGCGTCGATCGACGGCGGCAGTACCCGTGTCGGCCCCCGGTTCCAACAACCCGCAACCGCCACCGCTAATCCCCCCAATACCACCACGCAACCAACCAACCAACGCTGAGACATGGTCAGGCCACCTTTCTTCCTATGACAGAGAAACTGCCCAAAAAGGAACTTGCCAAAAAATGCTTAGAAAAACGGAACATCCTAGGCGTAGATTAACACAGCGAACGCCCACCGTCAATTGGGCTGCCACGCCGAGTGTAGTAACGGATTATGACGGTCGCCTCCGAACCGTTTAGCCGCCGCGTCCACGCGGCGCTGCAACTGCGGGCGATTCTGCGCCGCGTGGACGCGGCGGCTACACAGTCTTCCCATTCTGACCGCCAACAATTATCGCGCTTTCAACCCCCTCTTCCCCTTTACCTCTTATACGTCCCCATCAGTTCCCCCTGGCCCAGCACATGCCCCTTCATTTTCGCCAGCAGGGCGTCCTTCTCCAGCCCGGGCTCGACCTGCAACGGCGCGTCGAGGGCATAGAGCTTGAAGTAGTAGCGGTGCGGCTTGCCCGGGGGCGGCATCGGGCCGCCGTAGCCCGTCGCCGGGAACGAATTCTCCCCTTGCAGCGCACCGGCTGGCTCTTTCAATTTCCGACCGTGCGGCACGCCTTCCGGCAAGCCCTTGGCATCGGCCGGAATCTTATAGATCACCCAGTGGACCCAGGGTTTCGGCCGCGGCGCGTCCGGGTCGTCGCAGATCAACGCCAATTCCTTCGTGCCGCTCGGCAAATTCGACCAACGCAGCGGCGGCGAAGCATCGATGCCCTCGCCCGTGTACTTCTTCGGGATCGGTTGTCCCTGGCTGAAAGCTGAACTCGTAATCTCGATCGTCATCTTCTTTCCTCCATTGCTCTTGGCGTCCGCATTCGAGTAGCCGCCTGCCCAAGCAATCATCGCTGCACAGCAGAGCGCCGGCCCGAAATGAACCACGACTGACGACAGGGTCGGTTTCATGATCTTGTCCTCCTGAGGCCAATTGTATACAGCGGCCTGGGGTAGCGGGCAAGACCCAGGGGAAAAGGGGACAGGCACCTTTTGCCGGAACGGCCCTTGGGGTGCTTTGCACAAAAGGTGCCTGTCCCCTTTTCCCCTTCAGCCGCTGTTCGGTGGTTGCCGAAATGTCCCGCCGCGGAGCGAAGATGCCGCCGGGCTCGATTCTCCCTGGGGCGATTCGCTCGGAAGCGGCGGCAGGCGATGGCCGCGAAACCCGGGCGCCCCGCTCGACGCATCGTTAAACGTCGGGTCCTCGAGCGTATAGTCGGCCGCGGTATGCGCGTGCAGCGGCCGGTCGGCGTTCGGCGATTTTCGCCATGCAAGCGGCGCCCGGCTCGGCTGATTCTCCCGCGATGGCCCCCAGTACGCCTTCCAACCGCTAAACGTCATTACGTCTGGCACGAGTTGCGAATCGGGGGTGCGGAGCATCCAGAACACGTCCACGTCTTGATAGTAATTGCGGTCGCCGTTCCAGGTGAATCGCTCGCGAGCTTTCTCCACAGTGAGCGTCCCCTCCTGTTGCACCAACGGCGCGCCGGGCGACGTGAGGATGATGTTGTCGCTGCACACGAACTGCACCGCCAATTGATAGGGATTTGCCGGCGTGGCGCTGAGCCGGCAGAGGCCGCCGCGCACCGCGGCCGTCAGGTGTCGCAGTTCCACGCGCAACACCTCGTCGGCCTTCGGCGCGATTTGCCCGCCCACGGCCGTCAACAACTGATCGGACGTGGCGAGCAACCCGTTGTCCCAGCGGAGGTAAACCGGCTGAAGGTCTTCGACGCTGAGGAATACCGCCTCGCCCCGCGCGACGCAGTCGGTCAATTCGATGGTGGCCAAGGGCGTTGCAGCCCGCGAGCTCTCCAGCGCCGCGTCGGTGTCGGGCGCAGGTTTCGCCCGCACAAACGCCACGCCCTCACGATACGTCGTCAGTTGGTCCGATGCGTTGTGTACCGTCAACCAACACCGCTCCAGCCGGACCGTTTGTCCGCCCCAGGTCTCGATCAGCGCCCAGTTGTCGGCCGGAACTTCGCGCGGCACGTACAGTTCGACCGCCACGTCAACCATCGTCAACCGGCCGGCCCGCAGTGAAAACATGCTGCGAGGATACTTGACCGGGTTGGTTTCGCTGGGGCGAAACACGATGATCGGTTGATATCCTTCGCCCGGCCGAACGGTGATCTGCGAATTGGAGAGCTTCATCGGCCGCTCTTCCCGCGGACCGTTGAACCGCAGTTCGACGACATCGCCGTTTCGCGCACGGGCGCAGGCCTCGCCAAGGCTCAAGAATTCGTTCGCTCCGGCGGCGTTGTCTCGCACGATCAGCACGTCCGATTGCTTCGGCGGCTCCTCGGGCAGTGGTTTCGCACGCTCGATGTCGCGCTGCCAACGTCTTCCTGTCATGCCGGATGGGACCGGATCGAATGGCGGCGCGTTCAACTCGGCGAAGGGGTTTTGCGACAACTCTGCCGGCAGGCCGGGATCATCGACGGGCGATGGAGTCCGCGGCTGGAACGCCTTGTTCGGCGGCGTCGGGTCTCTACCGACGCCCTTGTTTTCCTTCCGCACGACGTTTTTTTCTCGCACTGCCGCACTTTTCCCTGCTACGTCGTTGACCGCGACCTCCTTGGCCCCGGCATCGATCAGCGGCGGCGCCGGCTCGTCGCGCGGCGCCGAAAAGTGATCGACCAACAACACCGCGCAGAGCAACGCCGCCACCGGCGCCATCCACGGCAAATGCCGCTGGAAAAACGGCGACGATCGCTCGGGCGGCGTCAACCAAATCCTGCTGGCCGGACTCATCGGACGCAGACCGATCTGCTCGGCCTGCCCGAGCAGATCCGCGGCTAACTCCGCCGAACTCGCGTACCGCCGCCGCGGGTCTTTGGCCATCATCTTCCGCATCACGCGGCTCAGTTCCTCCGGCACGTCGGGACGAAGCGTCCTCACGTCCGGCGGCTCGTCCCCCTGATGCTGGAGCAGTTTCTGCAACACCGTCCCCTCCGGAAACGGCGGCCGCCCGCTGAGCATGAAAAACAACGTGCAACCGAGCGAGTAGATGTCGCTGCGGATGTCGGCGACGCGGGGATCGCGCGCCTGCTCCGGCGAAATATAATCGAAGGTCCCCAGCGTGACGCCGCTTTGCGTCAAGTTGTCGGCGGACGGATCGGCGTTGCGCAACCGTGCCAAGCCCATGTCGATCAACTTCACTCGCCCTTCCGGCGTGATCAACACGTTCGACGGTTTGATGTCGCGATGGACCACCCCCCGGCCGTCGGCGTGGGCCAACGCCTCGTTCACCTGGATCGTATAGCTCAACGCCTCGGCCAGCAGCAAGGGGCCCTTCTGCTCGACCAGCAGGCGTACGTTCGTCCCTTCGACGAACTCAAAGACGATGTACGACAGTTCGCCGTCCTTGCCGACAAAATAGACGCGGGCGATGTTCTCGTGATCGAGCCGGGCCGTCGATTGGGCCTCGTTCTGAAATCGCTGCAACGTGTCGGCGACCCCCGCCTGCTCGGGCGGGAGCACTTTCAGGGCCACGGTTCGCCCCAATTGCGTGTCGAGGGCGCGAAAGACGCGTCCCATGCCTCCGCCGCCCACGTATTCCACCAGTTCGAAGTGCCCGATGCGGTCTCCCGGCAGCACCCGGCCTTCAAGAATCCGTGCCACCGAGTCGGAAGCCGCAGGCGCCGGAATCGGCGGCGCAGTGGTAATGACCGTCAGATCACTGGCCGGCGGCATGGCGACTCTACGCGCCGAGGATGAGCTATCGGCGCGGGCCGGCGCACTCTCGCCCAACGGCGGCGACGGTTCGGGCTTTCGAGCGTTGGAAGCAGAATCGTTCATCAGGTTGTTGTCGAGAAATCGACGCCACGACTCGGCCGCGGCTCAAACGGGACCGGAACCGCCCACTCTT
The DNA here is from genome assembly GCA_963823895.1 of uncultured Planctomycetaceae bacterium. Classification (GTDB taxonomy): domain Bacteria; phylum Planctomycetota; class Planctomycetia; order Pirellulales; family Thermoguttaceae. The sequence goes on along the minus strand of CAWGNG010000033.1, from coordinate 138 downwards.
GCACATCCGTGCTGTACGAACCACCCGCCCGCTGGGACGAACGCCCGATTAGAAAAGCTCATCTTATCCCAGAAACTCCATTGTAGTCGGATGTAGAAAAAACGTCAATTCGCCGATGAGCCTGCCCACAGTAACGGG
>CAWGNG010000032.1:0-3329 GCA_963823895.1 uncultured Planctomycetaceae bacterium | reverse complement strand
ACAGTAACGGATTTCGGGTTCCTCGCCGTTTGGCGGCCCGCGGAACGTCCGGGTGTTGGGATGGCAGTTGTACCGCCATCCCCGGCTCTCCGGCACGGAGCGGCAGTACAACTGCCGCCCCAACGGTGGGCCCTCGCCGTTTAGCGGCCGGGACGGCAATGCAGTTCCACCGCCGACAGCAAGGGGGTACAATGATCCGAGATCGCCCGAGTTGTCCCGCTGCCAATCGGAGAAAGAACAGGAGTCATCCGATGAATCGCCGTGATTTCTTGAAGACATCCGGGGCCGTCGGCGCCGGCGTGGGGCTGACCGCACTAAGCGGATCTCCATCGCTCGCCGCTGATTTGTCCAAAGGAGCGCCAAATGCCGAAAAACTCGGTTGGCGGCTCGGCTGCCAATCCTACACCTTCAACCGCTTCACCTTCTTCGACGCCGTCGACAAAACGGCATCGTTGGGACTGCACTACATCGAGGGCTACCCCGGCCAGCCGATCAGCAAGAAGTTGTCGGCGGCGATGGGGGCCGACATGACGGTGGCCCAACGCAGCGAGGTTCTCAAGAAACTGAGCGATTCCGGCGTCAAATTGGTCAATTTCGGCGTTGGCGGATACGACCGCAAGCAGTTCGAGTTCGCCAAGGAAATGGGCGTCGAAACCCTTGTGGCCGAGCCAAACGAGGGCGATTTTGACGCCGTCGACAAGCTCTGCTCCGAGTTCCAAATCAACCTTGCGATTCACGACCATCCCAAGCCTTCCCACTACTGGAACCCCGACACCGTCTTGAAGGTCTGCCGCGGCCGCAGCAAACGCATCGGCGCCTGCGCCGACACCGGCCACTGGGCCCGATCTGGGCTGAATCCGGTCGAATGCCTCAAAAAGCTCGCCGGCCGGATCGTCAGTTTTCACTTCAAGGACCTCAACAAGATGGGAATGGACGCCCATGATGTCCCCTGGGGGACGGGCATCTGCGGCGTAAAGGCGATGTTGAGGGAAATCCGCCGCCAGGGACTCAAGGCGGTCTTCTCGATCGAATACGAATACCACTGGGAGAACTCCCTGCCCGAGATAGCCAAGTGCGTCGCTTACTTCGACTCCACGGCGATCAACTTGGCTGCGATGGACTTGAATATGCCAGGCAGGGGGACGCCATCGCCGCAGTGATTCACGCGGGAGATGCGAGCGGTTGGGAGCGGGCAAGGGGACGGTACGAGACTTTCTGTCCTGTTGGCTCATCCCAAATTATCTGTTTATCGGCGGTAGCCCGGTGGACACTTCAGGAAATAGGACTCCGCGATCTGCCCGAGGATTAGGCAGACAACCGGAAGCGCAGAAGTTGTGCATCGCCGCCTAATTCGCAGGCACGACGCAAGCATTGATGTAACTGCTTGCAATCAAACGACATCCGATTGCCCCTTGACTCACTTTGATGATTTCCTCGATTCGTTGCCACGACGGTGACGGAATACAGTTCACTAATGATCTGTCACGAGGAGTAAGGGATGCTTACCAGCGAGAGGGAAGCGGATGTCAAGCGAATGGCCGACCAGTTACTTGCCGGGGGGCCCGATTGGGTCACTTTCTACCGAGAGGTGCTCGGCCCGCGCGGGATCGTGCGCCACACATTCCCCACCCGCGAGATGTTCGCGGCCTTCAAGCAGACCGAGGCTTACCAGGAAATCCTCCGCATGTTGGCGACGCTCCGTGAGCAAGGCCCAGCCGCCCTTGAGACGGCCGAGCCCACCCGGGTAATCACCGTGCGGCTGCCGAAAAGTCTGCACGAGTCCCTCAGGGATGAGGCATACGAACACCGCACCAGCATGAATAAGCTCTGCATCTCGAAGCTCCTCCAGTTCATCGACGGCCACCAGGTGCCACCTGACAGGTAAGCGGCCGTATTTGCCATCTCCGTCCGTTCTGCCCCCCTCGTGGAGCGTTCCATGAACGTTGCGCGTTGGCTCGGCTCGTTGTGCCTGTTGAACCTCTTCGCCCTGGTTGCCACGGGCGACGAGCCGCCGCTGTTCGAGAAAGACCGTCCGAGTTGGGAAATCAAGTTCGCCGATGCCGGCAACTCGGTCATGTCCGTCATGCCGGGCGAATCGACCAAGACGTTTCACGATCCGTTTACCGACAAGACCCTTCAATGGGAGCAGGACGTCTATTGCCCGACGTTCACCACCCTCGGAGGGAAGTTGTACTGCGTCTATCGTGCTTTCGGCGATGACGGCGAATGGCGATTGGGCCTGGCATCGAGCGACGACGGAGTCCATTTTATACGTTCCCCCTCCCCGCTCTTATACGCCAGACCGGAAGACCGTTTCCTTCGTGTGTTGGGCGACATGCGGAGCAAAGGCGTCTCGTACGGCGATCCCCACGTCGTGGTCGGCGGGGACGGCGACTTCTGCCTCTATTTCAACTTCCTTCACTTCGGCAACACAACCAACGACCAGCAGTTGGCCGTGGCCACGTCGCGCGACTTGAGAAACTGGAAGGTTCATGGCCGGGTCTTCGCCACGGAAGCCCCGCGCGACCGGGAAGTGATTCCCGAACGAGCCCCCTGGCGATTTCCCGTGGCAACGGTCGTCTCGCAGCTTGAAGGGGGACGATTCGTAGCGGCGAAGATCCGCGGCAAGTACTGGATGTACTTCAACTGCTACGCGACCAAAGGGCCCTATTGTCTCTGCATGGCCACTTCCGAGAACTTGCTCGACTGGAAGGTCTTGCGCGATGCCCGCGGCAGGCTGGTCAACCCGCTGCCGACGCGGCCGGGCCGCTTCGACAGTTTCTACACCGACCCCGTGGCGGCCGTGCTGCGCAACGACAGCATTCTGCTAATCTACAATGGAGTGAACGCCGAGCCCGACAAAGGCGGCGATCGCCGACTCAAGTACTACGCCCACTATCCGGCCCAGGCCCTATTCGACCGCAACGACCCCGCGCAGCTTCTGCAACGCAGCACAAGTCCGTTCAAAGGGGGCGACGCGGAATTGGAGAAGAAACCGATCGTCTTCTGGTGCGCGCCGCTCTACGAGGCTTGGTCGTTGACGCCGTTCAAGGACGAGTTGCTGCTCTATTGGAATCACGCCTTCGGCCGCCGCTCGGTGGGACTCTGGAAAGCCACAATCCCGGCCAACATGAGGGACACGCCGACCGGCAAACGATAGAGGGGCAAGTGTTCAATAATCGCGCCCCTTTTTCTTCCCTGATCCGCAGCCCTGCCGCCGAAACGATATTCGTGTACGGCAGCCTTTTGTGCTATCGCATGATCTTCAGATTCGGCAATGCCTCTTGAAGGTCCTCGATGCCTTTTTCCTTGGTCTTGGTGTCCCTTCC
>CAWGNG010000031.1:0-231532 GCA_963823895.1 uncultured Planctomycetaceae bacterium | reverse complement strand
CATGGCGTGCTGCAATCGATGTGCGACGGTGGCGGAATCTATACCCTGGGCAACATGCCCGGCACCATCATTCGCGGCAATTATATCCTGAACAATTGGGGCGGCCCCGGCGGCATCTATCTCGATGAGGGGAGCGGATTCATCGAAGTGACCGGCAATTTGGTCTACAACGTCGCCAACCCGATGAACTACAATAATCTGCACCAAAACCGCAACGCCACCTGCAAGGAGCACGACAACTTCTTCGGCGGCAATCCGCCCGCGGCAAAGCCCATCGCCGACAAGGCCGGCCTGCAACCGGCATATCAAGACCTGCTGCAAGAGCCATGAGCGACGCACTGCCCCCGCCGACTTTCCCTCTTGATCCCGCGGAAATCGAGCGCCGCAAGCAGCTCGTTCGCGACCTTTGGTGGGGCAAGCCGCTCGACCACGTTCCGGTCTATGTCAGCGTGGAGAATCCCGTCACGCGGCACTCGATACGCGAGCAGTTCCTCGATGCCGACAAACAGTGGGAGGAGTCGCTGGCGGTGTTGGAGTTGACCTGGCGGCACGTGCCGGAGAACGATCTGGTGCCCGCAGTGCGGCCCGACGTCGGCTGCTCCAGTTTGGCCACCGCCTTTGGCGCGGAGCTTTACTGGGGCGACGACCCAAATCAGACCTGCGGCGTCAAGAATCCGCCGCTGAAAAGGGTTGACGAGGCATACGATCTTGCGATTCCGCCGCCGGACGCGGGCCAGTTGGCCGAGGGGATTCGACGCATTCGCCGTTTTGCCCAGACCGGCCAGGGGCTTGTGAGCGTCTCGCTTCTGGATATGGCCGGGGGGTTGAACGTCGCGGCCGATTTGTTGGGCTGCCAAACGCTCTATACGTCGATGTACGAAGCCCCCGAGGCGCTCGAGTGCCTCTTGGGAAAGATTCAACAGTTGCTGCTAGCGACGATCTCGCTGCAAATCGAAGCCGCCGGCGGCGAGCAACAGATCACCAACACCGATTTTCCCGAATACTGGCTTCCCGAAGGTCACAAAGGACACGTCTCCGACGACATCAGTGCCAATATCTCGCCGGCCACCTACCAACGATTCAGCAAGCCGTTTCACGATCTCGTTTTCCAACGTTACGGGGGCGGCGGATTGCACAACTGCGGACCGAACCCCTGCCTGGAAGGTTACTTGAGCCACAATCCTCCGCCGCGGTCCCTCGACCTCAATTACGAGTACAGCAAAGCCGACCTTCCGCGAATCAAACAGATTCTCAAACGCCGGGCGTTCGTCTACCTTGGAGGTTTCCCCCCTGATCCCGAAGAGGCGATCGAAGCGTATCGCGGCATCATGCAGCTTATGGCGCCCGACGTGATTGTCGTACCGCATCTGATCGTTCCTCTGAAACACAAACCTCGCGAAGTCTTTCGCCGGATGCGGTTGATTGCCAAGGAGTATGCGAAACGTATGGAGTGGGGATGGCTATAGAAAGCCGCTTGCGGCTTCACAATGAGGCAGCGACATGCAACAAATCCAATACTTCGGCCCCGATCGCGAGACGACGCTCTTCATCGAGAAGGATGCTCGTATCTGGCTACGGCAGCTTTGCGGATTGACGTGCGGCAGCGACGGCAACGACGCCGGGCCTGCCTACACACGCGGCCCGGCAATCGTGCAGAGCGCCTCGGATCGCTTTGAAGATGACGAGTTCTCCGTGGTCGAGCGCGATTTTCAGACCGAGACTGCCCGAATCGTCTGGGCGACTGTCGGCGGTGAGTTGAGGCTTGATAGCGACTGGTCGTTTTGCCCATCCACCGGAGTGGTCAGCCGTAAGGATCGACTTACTAACGCCGGAAGCGCCGCGGTAAAGATTTTGCGTTTTCAATCGCGGTTTGCCTTCTCGCCTGGCCGCTATGAGGTCTATGCTCAAGATAGCCGCTGGTGCAATGAGAACCAGGGAGCATGGATGGCTCTCCACGCCGGCAGCCTGCAGTTTGGTTGCGTGCAAGGGCGAACAACGCAAGGCGGCACGCCATATCTCTGCCTGCGCGAAGTCGGCGCCGGCCGCGGGCTCGCCTTTCACCTGCTCCCTTGCGGGAACTGGTCGATCGCGGCGACTGCCCGAGCCGTGATGGACGGCTATCCCTTTGCCGTTGTCGATTTGGGACTTGCGGACGACGAACTGCGCCTTGAACTTCCGCCGGGAGCGTCAGTAGAAGGGCCGGAGATTCTGATCCAGTCGTTGCCTGGCGGTGCCCCGGCTGCGGCAGCTCCTCGGCTGCACAGGTGGCTTTTGGAGCGGCGATTCGCCGAACAACGGCCGGAGATCCCCTTGATCTACAACACCTGGTTCGACCAGTTTGAAGTCCTGGAAGTGCCGCGTCTACGCCGGCAGTTGCAGGCCGCCAAGGAGATCGGATGTGAAGTATTCGTCGTGGACGCCGGCTGGTATGGCCCACAGGCAGGCGATTGGTTCTCGCAGGCGGGCGATTGGCGAGAGAAAACCGATGGGGCATTTCACGGCGCGATGGCTGCCTTTGCCGACGAAGTTCGCGCGGCGGGACTCGGCTTCGGGCTCTGGATGGAGCCGGAACGTTTTGGCCCGAACGTTCCCATCCGCCGAGAGCATTCCGAGTGGTTTCTTCCCCGCGATGCCGCTTTCGCCCGCATCAATCTGACCAACGCGGCCGCTTACGCCCATCTTCGCGCGGAAATCTCGCGGCTGGTCGAGACATACCGCCTGGCGTGGATGAAGATCGATTTCAATTTTGAGTTGGGACTCGATAGGTCCGGCGGCGAACTCTCAGGTTATTATCGAGCGTGGTATCGGCTCTTGGATGAAATCCGCCGGGAGCATCCGCAAACGATCTTCGAAGGATGCGCCAGCGGCGGGATGCGGCTGGAATTGGCCAGTCTATCGCACTTCGACGCTCAATTCCTTTCCGACACGGTCAATCCGCTCGACGTGCTGCGGATCTGGCAAAACGCCCTGTTGCGGCTGCCGCCGAGAAACTTGATCATATGGGCCGTAGTGCGTTCGGCCGGCAGGACGATCCCGCGATATACGAAATCGCTGGCCGACTCGCCGGTGGCCATTGTCACCCCTTGCGGCGCTTTGTGGGAACCCGCGGAGACCACGGCGGTCGATTTTGCCGCGATGGCGGCCATGCCCGGCGTCTTCGGACTCAGCGGCGATTTGGCCGGCCTGCCCGACGAAACTCGCTCGCGGCTCGGTGAACACGTGGCATTTTGGAAGCAATGGCGGCAAGTGATTCGCCGATCGGCCGCCTATCTTCTCACCCCGCCGGAACCCAAGGCTAAGCGGGATGGTTGGATCGCCGTTCAAATAAGCGATACGGAAAGCGGAACCTCGCTGCTTTTCGCCTATCGGCTCAATGACGGCTCGGCAGTGCGACGATTCGCCTTGCGCGGACTCGATTCCGCAACGACCTACGAACTGGCCTACCACGCGCCGCCGTCAGAAAGCCCCCGATCCGCCCTTGGAGCCGACCTGATGTCCGATGGCGTCGAAATCACACTCCCCTCCCGATATCAAGCGGCGGTGATCGTGCTAACGGACAAGAACTCCAGTTTCCCGCGGGATGATGGGTGAACGGATGAAGTGATCGGACAGGATTCGCCGTATGACAACTTCTCGAAATCCATCGACGCGCGGGACGCTGTACTGTGTGCTTTCCTCCGCGGCTTACACGTTATACTATGTCTGTCTCCGCGACGTATCCGATAAGAATGATCCCGCATGGATCAATTGCGTGCAAGCATCGGTGGGAGCGGCGGTCTTTGGTCTTTACCTCGTCTACCAGTCCGCCCGCGGCCACCGTGCGTTGCCGCCCTGGAAAGAGCTTCTGGCGTTGGCAGCCGTTGGGTTTATCACTCAAGTAGGCGGCGTGTTGTTGATCTGGGCGATGAGCGTCATTGGCGTTGGCATCACCTCAACACTCCAGACAGGCATGATGTTAGCCGCTAGTGCCGTGCTTGGACTGGCGGTGCTCGGCGAACGGGTCACCTGGAAACAGGTGGGAGCCATCTTGCTGATTACCGTTTCCGTCATCTTCTTCAGCATGGAATCGCCGCCGGCGGCTGAATCGGGGACAGGCCAGCCGCACCAACCAGCACAGGCTCGCTTCGTGGATGGGGTTGCCGCGCCGGATCAAGGGAATCCGCCGAATGACGCCGCTACGACGCGGATTCTGGGGATCGCGGCCGCGATCTTGGCCGGCGTCGCCTTTGCCATTCTGACTGTCGGCACGCGCAAGGCGGTGACCAGCGCCACTTCGCCCGAGGCCGTCGTTTTCCTCATCAATGCGATGGCAATGATCGTTTTCGGTCCGTGGTGCGTGTACCGCTTGGGAATTGAGAAGCTGCTCGCAACGTCCGCCCAGCACTTGGGGCTGATGCTAGGGGCCGGGGTGTTCAATCTGGCTGGGTTCCTGCTGATCACCATGAGCTTACAACTCATTACGGTCGTCCGCGTGAACGTGATCAGCAATGCCTTCACGACGGCATTGACGGTGGCCGCCGGCATTGTGCTCTTCCAAGAGACATGCAACAGCAACGTCGCCATTGCGTTCCTCCTCAGCGGCGCGGGAATCCTGTTGATCAGCGTCGCCTCGTCGCCGCAAGAAGCCTCTTCAAGAGCAGGGGACGCGTGACTCTCGCTTCCGCCGTCACCCTGATCGGAGCGGCAGCCGCGTGAGCTACCCCGTCAATGCGTCTCTCATCCAATGCTACGCCTGGCCTGATAGCGTAGGAAGTCTTGCGCACAAACGAAAAAAGCGGTTCTAGAGTTGGTAGTGGATTTGTGGTTTGGATTATCACTACCAGAACTGGAGACCGGCCGAAGAAAGCAGGGACGCTCGCGCACGTCAGAGGAAATTGCGCAACTCGCCGTGTAGATGGCCAGAAAGAGTCTGAGCTGGGGTGGACCGTCGGATTCAAGAAGCATGGCCACCTCGCGGTACGCTACGTCGAGTGAAACCGGTGACGCAGAATCTGGCGCAGCCAATATCCGTTTTCTGTCGATTCGCGCCTGCCGTCCCCAAGAAACACACAAAGCCTCGGAAAACCAACGCTTATGTCTTGTTCTAACCACAAGATGGCGAATCTCGGCAAGATGAGCAAAGCTCCCCGACAAGGACTCGAACCTTGGACAAAGCGGTTAACAGCCGCTTGCTCTACCAACTGAGCTATCGGGGATCGCAACTTCTAATCGTAATTCACACCGCCAACTTTGACAAGACGCGCAAACTGAAGATGGCGGAAATGCTGCCGTTGGGCTGCAAGCGGAAGCGAGCAATCAGCCTTTTCGGCATAACTGTAACACATTGGGCCGCCAGCACTTAGCAGATGCGCGGCATCTGTTCGCCGGAGAGCAGATCGACGATGCGGCGGCCGCCAAAACGACCGCGAAGCTCGACTGTGCCGGCGTGCGCGCCGGTGACAGTTCCGATGCGGCAGGGACCGACGGCAGCAGGGTGGCGACCCATGGCCTCGAGCACCTGCTCGGCGGCCGATGGCGGCACGAACGCCACCAGCCGGCCCTCGTTCGCCACGTAGAGGGGATCAAGCCCCAGCAGCTCACAGGCCGCGGCCACCGCCTCGGTCACCGGAATCGCCGACTCCTCGATCTCGATGCCCACGCCGGCGTCCAGGGCGATTTCATTGAGCGCCGCGGCCAGTCCGCCACGGGTCAAATCGCGAAGACAATGGACATCGACGGTCGCGGCCAGCATGGCTGCGACCAGTTGGTCGAGCGGGGCGCAATCGCTCTGCGGCGCCCCCTCGAAACGCAGCCCCTCGCGGACCGACATGATCGCCATGCCGTGTCGGCCGAGATCGCCGCTCAGTAGAATCGCGTCGCCGGCCTTCACGCGGGCGGGCGAAATCTCGACCCCCTCGGGCACCCAGCCGATGCCCGCGGTGTTGATGAAAATGCCGTCGGCCTTGCCGCGATCGACCACTTTCGTGTCGCCGGTGACGATCCGCACGCCGACCGCCCTGGCAGTTTCGGCCATCGAAGCGACGACGCGGCGGAGGGTCTCCATCGGCAGGCCCTCTTCGAGGATGAAGCCCGCGCGAAGATACGCCGGCTTGGCCCCGGCCATCGCCAGATCGTTCACTGTTCCGCAGACCGCTAGAGTGCCGATGTCGCCGCCGGGAAAGAACAGCGGATTGACGACAAAACTGTCGGTGGTGAAGGCGAGTCGGGTGGCGGCGGTCGGCAGGACGGCGGCGTCGTGCGGGGGCGTGGAAAGGGGAGAGGGGAGAGGGGAGAGGGGAGAGGGATCGCCCTCACCCTGGCCCTCTCCCATTGGGAAAGGGGACTTGTCAGCGGCAAACGCCGGCAGGAAAACGCTTTCAATCAGATTCCGCATCAGCCGGCCGCCGCCGCCGTGGGCCATTTGCACGGTGGCGTGATCACTTAATGGGACCGGGCAGGTCATCCTAAAATCATCGTTCATGGACGTGTACTCGTGTCCCCTCCCTGAAAGAGCCATTTGTGTCAAGGGCCGCCTGGCGGATTTTTTCGCACACGGTTCGCGCCGAAGCCCGGTAGGGCTTCTTTTCGATCACTTTCGTTTGGGACTCGTTGAGGAATCGGTTTTGGAACGTGGTTGTCGCGGTCATTTTGTTGCGAGGTTGTTCGCGCCGTTCTTTTCTCGTGCGGCGGCACCCCTATCCATCCCTTCGTGAATCCGTCTGCCGAAACCGGCAGCCGGTCAAGCCCGTAAGGGCCTGACACCGAGTATTCTTCTGCGACCGTCTCGCAAACGCCAGCCGTCTCAATCAGAATTACGCTCGGCAACCAAGGCCGAGTCCACGGGGACACTCAGACTGGCATCAGCGTCTGCGAGGGCCTCTTCCCGGAGGAAGGGCCGATGCAACCGTCGTTCTCTCTCCGTCCGTTCCTCTCTTGTTCTATAATGGTTTTGTCCGGTGAAGCGGAGTCGGGCTCTGCGGGGACGCAACCCGACAAGGAATAGCCGGGCTAGGGCGGGTGAATGACCCGTAAGGCCCTGGTGGCGTGCGCTGCCAGGGCTGTTCTTGTTTTCCGGTCTCATTCATTTGCCCTACCATGCCTCCGAAAATCCGATGTCGCAAGACACCCTCCGGTATTCCTCTTCGTACAAACTCACGCGGCCTGGGCCGACGGCTTTCGCTGCGGCGGACCGCCTACCGCGTAAGGCTCGTGGTGTTTCACCATGTGCCAAATGATCGTCGCCAGTCGGCGCATCACCGCCACCCGCGCGATCTTCGACCCGCGCCGTCGCTTGATCCGACCGTGCCATGCCTTCATCCGCGCATCACGCCGCAGCACGTGCAGGACCATGTGGCCAAGGACGAATCGCGCCATCGCGCTGCCTTGTTTGGTGATCGAGCCGAGTCGATCGGTTGCTTCGCCCGAGTTGCGGCAGCCGGGCGTCAGGCCCCAGTAGTTCGCCAAACTCGCCGGCCGCGGAAATCGCTCGATCGAACCGATCCGCGAGGCCAACGCCAAACTGCCATAGGCCGCGCAGCCGGGAATCGTCGCCAGCACTGCCGCCATCGCATTCTTCGCTTGCCGCTTTTCGATCTCCAACTCCAACCTTGCAAGCTGATCGTCCCACAACTTCCATTGCGCCAGCAGCAAGTCCTTTTCCAGGCGGTCGATTGGTTCCAGCGGCAACGTCGCCAGCCATTTCCGCGTCCGTTGCGTATCCAGCCCCTTGGCCGGCTGCTGTTGTTCGAGGTTGTGTTTCCGCAGCAGATGTTTGATCTTGTTGATCGTCCGCGTCCGCTGGCGGCCCATTCGTTGCCGCACCGCCGTCAGTTGCCTGTCTTCGGCCTCGCGGTCGGTCGGCAACTGGATGCGGCGAATCCCCTGGACCTTCTTGCCCGCCAACAGCCGCTGACGATTGACCCACAAGAGTTCGCCCAACGCATAGGCGTCTCGACGGTCCGTCTTCTTCTTCGATCGCTTCTCGGGCTGGATCAGAATCGTCTCTCGGCAGCCGTACTCGGCCAGGAGTTTCAGCAGCCAGTCATTGAAGCCGCAGACCTCCAGGATCGCTATAAATCCTCCTTCCGACACGCTCATTTCGCGCACTTCATCCAGAAAACTCCGTACTCGCGGCCATTCCGTGCTGACCTGACGTTTCACGAGCACGTCGCCCTGTTCATTGCGAAGATTCACGGTCAACTGCTTGCGATGTTGGTCGATTGCGAGGTATAACATCTCTCGGTCCTCCTGGCTGTGCTTTGGGTGAGTAAAAACGACTACTACACCGTGTATAGCACCAGGAGGGCCGCTCTTTCATAGAATCAGTATCTCAGATGTCAGAACCTATTGGGCGAGGAAGATTGTCGGACACCATTCTTGCCTTTCGGTCTTAAACTTCGTACTGTAGTGAAACAGCAGCCTGAGCCTGGAAGGCGAGAGTTGTTTGGTCTTCCCTAACCGCTTAAGAGTCTCAGACTTGAGAGGGTCGGGTACGTGATACCCGTCAAGGACAATCTCCGCGATCTTGAGAACGTCCTCCAGGCTAACCTTCTCACTTTCCAGATACGATTGAAATTTCACACTTTCTCGTCCACCGGTCGCTTCCAATCGCGCGGCACCAGCTTGTGCACCGTAGTGCAGAATGAACCGTTCCTGGGGAAGCCGCAGGCACGGCAGGTATTTTCGAAGCGTTAGTCCGATTGCCCAGATGCTTGCACACGGCTTTGATACGAGACTTATCTCATCCTCAAGCAGCGGATACCACGGGTCATACCGCTTGAATCGATTTCTTTGGGCGTCCTTCACCCGCATGGCAGTCTTGCATACGTTTGTGACATGGTACGTCTCACCACCGGCACACAAATACTTCCGAACGGCGTAGTGCAGAAGGAAATCTTCCATCGAGTAGAGAAAGTTCTGCTGTCGAGAATTGATTTTGCGTTGAGCGTTTTGCCGCAGTGAATCAGGATCATCACCCCGGGCAAAACCGAGAGACGGTTCCATCGCGATCAAGATATGGTCCACGCGGTCTGATGGCTTCGGATTTGGCAGGTATACCCCCCCCTCTTTCGCAGCCTGCCTTCTGAACCGCTTCTCCAGTTCACTCCAGACCGTACTGAACTCGCTCATTCCGGACCTCACTGATGGGGAAAAGGGTGTCAGAACTCCGGGGCAAGGGTAGACGAAAGGGGGGCCGTTACTTGTAGATGGAACCAGAATTGCATAACCGCACCCTGTTGTTTTCTAATCTCCAATCCCTAATCCCTCGCCTCTCTCCTTCGATACCGATAATACGCCGCGCAAGCCCCTTCCGAGGAAACCATCGGTGCGCCCAACGGACGATCTGGGGTGCAATAGACGCCGAAGGCCGGACAATCGTGCGGCTTGCGGTGGCCCTGCAGGATTTCGCCGGCGATGCACTCGGCCGGCTCTTCGGCGGTGATCGCCTCGACGTTGAATCGCCGTTGCGCGTCGAACTCGGCGTAGGCTTCGCGCAGACCCAATCCGCTGGCGGGAATCTCGCCGATGCCGCGCCACTTCCGCGGCACGACCTCGAAAATCTCAGCGATTTCCCGCTGGGCCGGGCGGTTGCCCTCGGGCTGAACAATGCGGGCGTACTGGTTCTCGACCTCGTGCCGGCCCTCCTCCAACTGTTTCACACAGTGCAGCACCCCCTGCAAAATATCGACCGGCTCGAAACCGGTAATCACGATCGGCACGCGATACTGCTGAGCGATCGGGCGATACTCGGCCATGCCGGTGATGGTGCAGACGTGTCCGGCGGCCAGAAAGCCCTGCACGCGGTTCGCGGGCGAGTCGAGCACGGCCCGCATCGCCGGCGGCACCAGCACGTGCGACACCAGCACCGAAAAGTTCTTCAGCCCCAGCTTGGCCGCCTGGGCGACCGCCATCGCATTGGCCGGGGCGGTCGTCTCGAAGCCGACGGCAAAAAAGACAACCTGGCGATCGGGGAACTGGCGGGCCAGCGTCACCGCGTCCATCGGCGAGTAGACCACGCGCACGTCGCCCCCTTCCGACTTGACCGTGAACAGATCCTTCTGCGAGCCGGGCACGCGGAGCATGTCGCCGAACGAGCAGAAAGTCACCTCCGGCCGGCCGGCGATGGCTACCGCTTTGTCGAGAATCTCGACCGGCGTGACGCACACCGGGCAACCAGGGCCGTGGATCAGCGTGATCTCGCGCGGCAGCATTTCATCGAGCCCGAAGCGGACGATCGAGTGCGTCTGCCCGCCGCAAATCTCCATGATGTGCCACGGTCGCGTCGTGGCCGCGGCTATGGCGGCAGCCAGGCGGTGGACGGTTTCGGCGTTGCGGTATTCGTCGAGAAATCGCAAGGAAGAGGGGCTAGGGGCTAGGGGTCAGGGATTGGAGAACGCCCGCCGACTGCGTCGGCGGGGTCACAACGGGGTCAGGAAATATCAACGCTATTGGTCGGGCTCGCTTTCGGCGAGTTGGTTGAGCAGTTCCAACGTCTCTTGCGCCTCGTGCTCGTCGATGCGGCTGATGGCGAAGCCGACGTGGACCAGCACGTAGTCGCCCACTTGGGCCTCGGGCGTGTAGGCCAGACAAACCTCCTTGCGGATGCCGCCGAACTCGACCTTGCCCATCGGCAGGTCGTTCTGCGCGAATAGTTCGACGATTTTACCGGGGACTCCAAGACACATAAAGTACACCTGTTTTGCGGTCACATCCTGTCGGAATGTCGCCTTTCGCTCCGCGAAAGAACGCGGCTTTCGCGGAGCGAAACGCGACAGTTGTATCCTCGCCACTTCTAAACGGCGCCGCGTCTGCTTTGCAGCAAGGCCAACAGCACTTGGCCGAGAGCGATGCCGCCGTCGCCCGGCGGGACTCTCACATGAGTATACACGGGAACGCAAGCCCCCGACAACCCGGATCGCACTCGCTCCGTAAGCAGGACGTTCTGAAAACACCCGCCACTCAAGACGATCGGCAGCCCCGGGGCGGCGGAGGCGGCGATTTTCAATGCCATATCGGCCAAGGTATTGTGGAAACGGGCGCTCACCCGCGAAATCGGCTCGCCGGCGGCACGGTCGGCCAACACGCCGCGAACCAGCGGCCCCCAATCGGCCACCAGAGGCCGATCGGAGACATCGTGTGCCACTGCTTGCTCGCAAGCAGTGCTCGGCAACGGGTAGGCGCTCGTCTCCTGCCGGTCGGCGGCGAATTCGAGCGACATGGCCGCCTGGCCCTCGAAACTGATGACCGGCGACAGCCCGCAGATGGCCGCCACCGCGTCGAACAACCGGCCCATGCTGCTGGTCCGCGGCGAATTGACGCCGTGGGCCAACATCGATAGCAGGGTATCAATTTCCTCTGGGCGGAACCACTCGGCGGCGTACTCTCTGGCTTTCTCGCCAAACAGCTCGAAGAGGAGGCCCAGGGCGGAGCGGCGCGGCTCGTGCGCGGCGCGGTCGCCGCCCGGCAGCGGGAACGTGCGGAGATGGGCCGCGCGGCGATACTCCGCTCCGCTGCATAAGAGCGCCTCGCCGCCCCACACCGTTCCGTCGGGACCGTAGCCGGTGCCGTCCCAGGAGAAACCGAGGAGCGGCCCTTGCAGGCCGTGTTCGGCCATGCACGCCGCCACGTGAGCATGATGATGCTGCACGCGCAGGAGCGGCACGGACCAGCGGGCGGTCAATTGCTCGGCGTGCCGCGTCGACGCGTAGTCGGGATGCAAATCGCAAACGACCACGCCGGGCGCGGTCTGGAAGAACTCCAGCAGGTCGTCGATCGCCCGGCGAAACACCTCGATGCTCAGCACGCTGTCGAGGTCGCCGATGTGGGCGCTCATCACCACCTGCCGACCGGGAGCTGTTAGCTCCCGGCTATCTTCATCGTATTCGTTGGGGCGACAGTTGTACTGTCGCCTCTGGGGCGGCAGTGCAACTGCCACCCCAACTTCGCCCAGCAGCAGCGCTACCGTGTTTTTCAAGTGGCCGCCGACGGCAAGAATCGCTGGGGCATCGCCGGCGTCGAATGGCAGGTCGATCGGCAGCGGGGCGAATCCGCGGGCGCGACGCAGCATCTGCGGACCGTCGGAGCCAACGCGAACGATCGAATCATCCACCGGCCGGACAATCGGGCGATCGTGCGTCAGCAGCGCGTCGGCGATCGGGCCAAGCCGCTCGACGGCGTCCTCGATCGCAATCGCCATCGGCTCCTCGGAGAGATTGCCGCTCGTGCAGACCAGCGGCCGCCCGACCGCCGACGTCAGCAGATGGTGCAGCGGCGTGTAAGACAGCATCACGCCGAGATACGGATTGCCGGGAGCGACGCCGAGGAGAGGAGAGGGGAGAGAGGAGAGTGGAGAGGGAATTGTTGATTGTTGATTGCTGATTGTTGACCGTAAGCCGCTTGCGGCTTCGCAAGAGCCGCACCGTTTAGCCGCCGCGTCCACGCGGCGTGAATCGCCGGGCGACGACGCATCCTCGATTCTCCGCAACAGCACGATCGGCGATTGGTGCGAGCAAAGCTCGTCGGCCTCTTGCGGCGAAACGTGGCAATGCCGCCTGACGTCGTCCAACGTCGGGAACATCAGCGCGAAGGGCCGATCGGGCCGCCGCTTCCGCTGCCGCAGCCGGGCGACGGCCGCGGCGTCGGTCGCATCGACCAGCAGTTGAAATCCGCCCAGCCCCTTGAGGGCCACGATCTTGCCGGCCATGAGCAATTGCACCGCGGCGTCGAAAGCCGCTTGGCCCGCCGCGGTTTCGCGGCCGTCCGTGCCGAGCAGTTGCAGCGTCGGCCCGCAGCGGGGACAGGCGATCGGCTGGGCGTGAAAACGCCGGTCGGCCGGATTCTCGTATTCCGCCCGACAATCCGGGCACATCGCAAAGCCGGCCATCGAAGTCCGCGGCCGGTCGTAGGGGAGCCGCTCGATGATCGACCAGCGCGGGCCGCAGCGGGTGCAATTCGTGAACGGATAGTTGTAACGCCGTTGCGAAGGATCGCGGATTTCCGCCAGACATTCCTCGCAAGTGGCCAGATCGGCCGGAATCGTCGGCCGCGGCGGCGACGTGCCTTCGCTTATGCGAATCTCAAATTCGCTGAAATCTCCGATCCCAATCTCCTCGACTTCCACCGCATCAACCCGCGCCTGCGGCGGCGGCGAATGGCGAATCGCATCCACGAACGCCTCCAGCGCCGCCGGCTCGCCCTGCGCTTCGATCTGCACCATATCGGCCTCGTTCCGCACCCAGCCGCCAAGTCCCCGTTGTCGGGCCGCATTGTAAACGAACGGCCGAAACCCCACCCCCTGTACCACTCCGCGCACGGTGATCGCCAAACGTGAAACCGAAGCAGTGGGTTTGGACGGAGAATTCATGGCAGGTGCATACCTCTCCGTCGAGTGTGCTTCGGGTGTGCAACCGCCGCTTCATAGGGCCGTTCACGGCCCTTTCCGCCGAAGGCGGTGTTAGGCCCGACGTTTACGTCGGGTTCGAGAGGCGGGGGTCTCTCTGAACAGTCAGGCCCGTTCACGGGTCTCCTCTTGGCCTGCCCGGCAGGACGCCCGTGAACGGGCGTGACAATCCGGTACACAACCGACGACCGCCAACCCGTGCTGAAGCACGGGACTAATACCGCCTGCGGCGGAAACGCCCGTGAACGGGCGTAACGATCGTCAGCGATTATTGCGAACTGCAACTTGCCCTCGATCTTCTGGTTCAGTCTCTCTTGTTCTTGTGACGCATGCAGAAGCGGCTTATATTGAAGTGGCGTGCAGCGAACGCTTTTGCCGTGGAAACCGACGATGAATAAGCAAGGAGGTTTGGACATTATCGAGCATTTCCCCGAGCAAATCGACCCCGAACAACTCATGACGGCGTCGCACCTGAAGGCAAAACTCGATCGCGCCGAAGCGGCCGTTCTCCGGGGTGAGGTTGTGAGCCAGGAGGAGGTTGTCCAGCGGAGCCGGCAATGGTTCGAGTAGCTCCAATGGGAGGACATTGTTTTCACCGCATGAACAGGTGCCAATTGACGATGACCGTGGCAATGGCTCCGAGTGTCCAAAGCGAGGCGCCCAGCCAGTGGACCCAGTCGCGACGGGCTCGCTGAGGCCAGTCAAGGGCCAACACAATCACGGCGATTATGGCAACGATGGCCAGGCACCACGGTAGACACACCGTGTGGACTTGCACTATAAGCCTCTCCGTTATCCTGGAAGACCGTCTGAACCATGATGGCATGAACGGGACGCTCCAGAAGAGGAAATCGATCGCGCCGGACACTAGCAGAACCTTCCATCGTACGGCATCGCGCACACGAATGGCTGCAAGCAGGAAGATGCTTCCCGACACAACGTAGAGAAGGAATGAAATAGCGTTGAGCGCCGGTACTGCCGAGCTAAGGGACTTATGAGATGCCAGTGTGACAAAATAGAAGGACCGGGCGACGCAAGCAAAGATTCCGACGGTTGCCAAAATCAGAACGATCCAGTGCCCAGGTTGGAGTCTGTCGAGCATTCGCAAGCACTTGGAGCGGATCAGGACGCCCGAGGCAACAAGACACGCAGCAAATGACGGAGTGGAGAGCCAAAGCAACACGCGTCTCCACCAGGGCAACACGACAAGCACGCTCCCGGGCGGAAAGTGCTTGGGCACGCCTCGCTCTACCGCTGACATGACCAACTGGAGCGCGATCAATACGACGGTCAAGGCGAGCCAAACAATCGCTTGATCAGCGCTCGGTTTGGGCACGTGAAGCTGTCCAGCGAATGACGCTAACTCCGAATCGAGCGGCGAAACCGACGCCTCGCTCTCTCCGGCTGTCGGGAAATCGGCATCTGACATAATGCGACCTCAAGTCAAGCCGTGTTTTCCTGCCATTTTTTCCGCCAGCCACTCGGCGGCTGCGGGAATGCCGTCGCCGTGGAGGGCCGAGACTTGAAATACGGGGGCGTTGGGCGCGAGACGCTTCATGTCGGCCGCGATGCGATCGACGTTGAAGTTCAAGTGGGGCAAGAGATCGATCTTCGTGATGAACAGCGCGTGGGAGCCCTGAAAGATGGCCGGATACTTGACGGCCTTGTCGTCCCCTTCGCTGGTGCTGAGGACGATGATCCGCAGGTGCTCGCCGAGATCGAAACCGGCGGTGCAGACGAGATTGCCGACGTTCTCGATGAACAATAAATCGACGGCCGGCAGGTCGAGCCCGCTGTTGGCGCTGGCCACCATCACCGCGTCGAGGTGGCAGGCGCCATCGGTGTTGATTTGCACGACCGGCACGCCGATTCGCTCCATGCGGTCGGCGTCGATCGAGCCGGCGATGTCGCCTTCGATCACCGCCGGTTTGACGCGGCCCTTCAACTGGGCGAAAAGGGCTTCCAACAGCGTCGTCTTGCCGCTGCCGGGCGAGCCGACGACGTTGACGGTGAACACCCCGGCGGCGTCGTACTCGCCGCGGTTCTCGGCGGCGAGTTGATCGTTGGCTTTCAGGATTTTCTTGGCGGCGACGATTTTCATGGGTCAATCCTCGATTTCAATGCTCGCTACGTTGGGGTGGCAGTTAAACTGCCACCCCAACGGAAGAGTTCAATCCTCGATTTCAATGCTTTGCAGCGTCATTTCCCGCCCGCCTTCGATGGTGACTTGGGCGGCGCCGCAGTGCGGACACTCGAAGACGAGGTTGTCGAGTTCAGTTTGCGCGTTGCAGGCGTGACATTGGCAGGCGGCTCTCGGTTCTTCGATGGCGATCTCCGCGTTTTCGACGATCGTGCCGGCGCTGAGCAGTCCGAAGGCGAAGCGAACTGCGTCGGGATGAACGCCCGAGAGCCGTCCGATGTTCAGTTCCAAGCGGAGCACGCGGCCGCGTTGCCCCG
Source organism: uncultured Planctomycetaceae bacterium (assembly GCA_963823895.1). GTDB lineage: Bacteria > Planctomycetota > Planctomycetia > Pirellulales > Thermoguttaceae. The sequence continues at coordinate 215,697 of CAWGNG010000031.1, read as the reverse complement.
CGCGATCGAGTTCTTCGCCAACCTGATCGATCAGGGCTTCGACGATGGAGAGTTCGTGCATGGAGCAGTCAAGGGGAGAGGGGAGAGGGGAGAGAGGAGAGGGAGAACCCGCTCGTCCGCCGTCGCACTGTATTCTGTATCTTCCGCATTTCCCTCTCCCCTCTGCTCTCTCCCCTCTCCCCTAAATCGCTTCTCCGCCGCGTTCGCCGGTGCGGATGCGGATGCAGTCTTCCAGGGGGAGGACGAAAATCTTGCCGTCGCCGATTTCTCCGGCCGGCCCGGTGCGGCCGCCCTTGATGATGGCGTCGATCGTCGGTTCGAGGAAGGCCTCGTTGACGGCGATCATCAATTGCACTTTGCGCAAGAAGTTGACCGAGACTTCATGGCCGCGATAGGCCTCGGTCTGTCCACGCTGGCGGCCGAAGCCCTGCACGTCCATCACGGTCAAGCGAAAGACCTCGACGTCGGCCAATGCCTGTTTGACGGCCTCCAAGCGATGCGGCTGAATGATGGCGATGATTAGTTTCATGGACCGAAAACCTGCTCTTATGGAACAACTTGTCCGCCGCTATTTCGCCGGACCACAAGGCGACTTGGATTGCACGACGGCAACCTGGTCTACGACGCGGTCCGGGTGTCTTTTCTCTTGTTTCCGAAGATATTCGCAGTACTCGTGCAGGTCGTGGCCAAACCGCTCTTCGATCCGCAGGGCTCGCTCCCGTACCTCGCGAACAATGTGGCTGTCTTCCGTCATGGTTGCTCCTCCAAAGGCTGAAGCTGATGGGGCGTCACTAATTGTGGAACACTCAACCCCAACTCAAGATTCAACTCGCGAAGATGACGCACTTTGTTGGCATTTGCCAAGTGTCTACAGTTCCACGTTAATACGAAATCCATGCGATAAAAAGAAGCGACCGCCAGATGCAGTGAATCGCGGACGGGTTGCCGCGGCATTAGCTTACGCGCTTGGTAGATGGCCGCGATATGCTCGATCTCCTCGCTAATCAGCAGTTCTGGTATTCCGTCAACCAAACGAATGCACTTCTCTTGATTTGGATAGTTACCCTCCGCCAATTCCGCCAAGACGGCTTCCGAGATGTAACACTCGTAATCTCCCCGCTCCCAATCCCACCACTGCCGAGTTCTCGCAATGTCGGCAACCAATTCGGGACGATCATCGCAACAGTAGGATGGTATCGTGGTCTCTATGTAAACGGTCGGCTTCATGTCAGGCTGGCGTAGGCTCTCGCAAAAACACTCTCCGCATCGCGGAGATCAGCGGTTCCTTGGTCGATTTCGCCGCAACGCCGCCGAATCTCTTCTCGCCACACCGGCGACAGTTCGCCGCCAGCCGTAACGTCGAGGCTGTCGATCAATTTCTCAGCCAAGAGAGCGCGGATTGCCGGAGGTAGCCCCAGGGCTTCCGAGACGATTGTGTCAACTGTGGCTGCCATAACTATGCCTCCTCCACTTCTTCATCGTACTCCCTCCGATGGCGATCTACAAGTGGGAAGGCACTCTCACCCCGCGTCCGCCGGCACCTTTCGGATCATTTGCAAGAACTTCTCCATCGAGGGGCAACGCTTGTTTACGTCGGGCTCGATGCAGGCGTGGATCGCCTTGGCCAACTGCGGGTGGATGTCGGGGCAGTACTGGTGGATGTCGGCCGGCGGCTGATCGTGGGTCATGGCCGCCATGCCGGTCGTGCCGCGCAGCCAGGGGAGCTCGAACGAGCAGAACTCGTAAGCCGTCACGCCGAAGGCGAAGACGTCGAGCCGCGGGTCGGTCGAACGGCGGCGGACCAACTCCGGGGCCATGTAGTTGGGCGTGCCCGTCCGATTGCCGGGCTGCATGAACAACGGCGTGGCCGGCACCGTCAGGCCAAAGTCGATCAGCTTCAGGTCCTGGCGTTTGTTGGTCAAAAGGAAGTTCCGCGGGCAGATGTCGCGGTGGATGAATCCGGCCTCGTGAACGGCCGCGATGGCCTTGGCGGCTTCGCGGATGAAATGCACGCGGCGGCCCGTCAGGCAGGCATCGCGGGCGGCCAGGGCGGTATTCAGGTTTGGCCCTTCGAGAAACTCCATCACCAGGTACGGCGCCCCCTCGGTCGTAAGGCCGAACTCCAGGGTCTCCACGATGTTCGGGTGTTTCAGTTGCAGCGCGATCTCGCCCTCGGACGGTTTGTCGAGACCTCGGAATCGCGCCTCGAACGCCGCCGTTTTCCTGGCGTCCAGAATCTTCAGGCCGACCACCGTATCGGTCCGCAGGTCGCGAGCCATGTAGAAGCTCGACATCGTGCCGGAAATTGCCTCGTGCAGCAGCACGAAGTGCTTCGACACGTTCAAGTGCCCGCTGCTGGAGAGGATCGTTTTCAGGTGGTCGAACAGTGGCATGGGGCAGTCGGCAGTGGGTAGTGAGTAGTGGGTGCTGGGTAGTTGGTAGTGAGTAGTGGGAATTCGGCAGTGGGCGGCAAGTGGGAAACCGCTTGCAGTTTCGCACTATCCACTATCCACCACCGACTATCCATTGTCCACTGCCCACTGCCACCTGCCGACTGCCCACTCCCCACTAATGTCCGCAGTAGTCGATGGTTCTGGCCAACTCGCTTTGCAGGTCTTGGCGACGGACGATGCGGTCGATAAAGCCGTGTTCCAACAGGAACTCGCTGGTCTGAAAGCCCTTGGGCAACTCGATGCGAATGGTGGCCTTGATGGTTCTCGGGCCGGCGAAACCGATCAGGGCGCGGGGCTCGGCGAAGACCACGTCGCCCAACGAGGCGAAGCTCGCCGCCACGCCGCCCATCGTCGGATTGGTCAACACCGAGATGAACAGCCCGCCGGCGGAGTCGTGCCGGGCCAGCGCCGCCGAAACCTTCGCCATCTGCATCAACGAGAGCAGACCCTCGTGCATCCGCGCGCCGCCGCCCGAGCCGGAAACGATGATCAGCGGCAATTGCTGCTCGGTGGCGCGTTCGATGGCGCGAGTGAGCTTCTCGCCGACAACCGAGCCCATGCTCCCCATGATGAAGGCGGAATCGGTCACGCCGAAGGCGACGCGTCGGCCGCGGATCATGCCCGCCCCCGTCACCGCCGCCTCGCGCAGACCGGTGCGCTGCTGCTCCTCTTCGATGCGTTTCGGATAGGACTTGCTGTCGACGAACTCCAGCGGGTCGGCCGATTCAAGGTTCGCGTCCCATTCTTCGAACGTCCCTTCGTCGAGCACTTGGGCGATCCGCTGGCGGGCGGGGACGTACCAGTGATAATCGCACTCCGGGCAAACGCCCAGCCGCTTCTCCGCCTCTTTGCGGAAGATCGTCGCCTGGCAGCCGGGGCAGCGCTTCCAAAGCCCTTCCGGCACGCCGCGCTTCGGCCGCTTCAACTGGTTCTTCCAACCACTCAGGTCCGCAGGCTCTGCCATGGATTTAATCTCTCGGGGGAATGATGAATGATGAGTGATGAATGATGAATTGAAGACCACGAAAGAACGGGATATTCGACCTCCCTACTCTGCATTCATCACTCATCATTCATCCTTCTCTACACGCTCGCCGCCAGAACCTCGTCGGGCGATACGTTGAGAACCTCGACCCGCTCGTGGCCGTTGGGCGCTTTCCATAGATCTCCCAAGACCCCGTGCGTAATGAAGCGGCGGGCAAGACTCAAGAGCGGTTCGGGCAGCACCAGCCCAATCACCCCCTCCTTGCGACGCTTCAACAACTTCACGATGGCGTTGCGGACCCGCTCGTCGGCCTGGCCGAGCATCTCGCCATCGGGCGGGCAGACGTTTTCCGGCTGTTCCTGCCATTGGCGATAGACTTTCGGCTGCTTGCGGCGCACGTCCTCGACGAGCATCCCCTGCCACAGCCCCTGGTTGAGATTTTCCAGCCGCTCGATCTTCTTCAGTTTGATCCCCAGCGCCTTGGCGATGATTCCGGCCGTTTGCAGCGACGGCTGCGAAGTGGGCGCGAAGATCAGCTCCATCCCCTTGTCGCGGACCTGTTCCACGGTGGCAGCGACCTCGGCCAAACCCCGCTCGTTCAACGGAATATCGAGACTCCCCAGAATCCGTTCTTGCACGTCGTAGTCGGTGGAGCCTGGGCGAATCAACACAAGCTGGAGCATTTTCTAAACCCGCACTTCCTTCACTGATCTGGCAATGTCGGTCATCTGCTCGATGAACCGGCCGTAATCTGGTTGCGAAAAGAGGGCCGAACCGGTCACGAAAAGGTCGGCGCCGGCGGCGGCACACGATCCCACGGTATCGAAATTCACGCCGCCGTCGACCGACAGCAACAGGCGCGAGCCGGCCGTGGCCCGCAAACGCCGCAGCTTGTCCAACGCCTCGACCTCGAACTCCTGCCCGCCAAAACCCGGCATGACGCTCATCACCAGCACGAGGTCGCAAAAATCGAGGTACTCGGTGAGGGCATCCAGCGGCGTGGGCGGGTTCAGCGAAATGCCCGCCACGGCCCCCAGCGCATGAATCTCATCCAGCAGCGGCCGAGGGTCCGCCGCCACTTCGATGTGGATCGTCAGCAGGTCGGCGCCCGCCTTACGGAACCGTTTAACGTAGCAGCCGGGCTCGGAAATCATCAGGTGTACGTCCAACGGCAGGCTGGTCGAGCGGCGGATGGCCTCGACCACCGGCAGCCCAAAGCTCAGATTGGGCACGAAGTGGCCGTCCATAATGTCCAAGTGCAGCAGCTTCGCCCCCGCCCGTTCGACGCGGCGGATTTCTTCGCCTAGCTCGGCGAAGTCGCAAGCCAACAGCGACGGCGCCACCGTCGGCGACGCCGCGCAAGTCAGCAAGAATCTGCGAACTAGACATACAGAGCGCGCCAAAATGCCTGCTGGGAACCGAACTCGTGGCGGTTGGGCCGAATGTGCCGCTGTGAAAGCTTCGTCAGACGAGTGTCGTCCCTTTCTTTCCATGCATAAGCACTTTATTGTACCAGCAGAGGGGCGATTCGTCTGCGCTTGTTTGGCGGCGCGACGCAAGTGATTGTGCGGAAAGCGGTTAAGCGCGAGCCTGCGAGCGCGGCCAGATGTTCCGGGGACGCTTTGACCGTCCTACACGAGCCCTGTTTTCCCAGCGCAGCGCCTTTGGCGTTACTCAAACTTGACGGGAGGAAGTGTCGGGCGAAATCTCCTATCTACCCGCATTTGTGCTGCCGAGTGTACTGCTGCACAACCCCAAGCCTATCGGATACAATTGCTTCTTTCGGGGTGGAACTCGTATGGCGGCAATTCTGGACGAGAACGGGTTAGTTGATCGGGTGGACTTGATCCGCCTGGATATTGGCAGGCGGTTGGACCCGACGCGCCGGGCTGCAATGGGCCAATTCTTTACGCCGGTCCCCGTTGCCCACTTCATGGCCGAGTTGTCCGAAACTAATACCGGGAAAGTCCGCTTGCTCGATCCCGGGGCTGGGGTCGGCAGTTTGTCAGCAGCATGGATCGCCCGTGCCTGCAACTTGGACAATGGGCCGTCGTCGATTCACCTGACGGCGTATGAAGCTGATCACCATTTGACCGAGCATCTTCGCCAAACGGTCAAGGGTTGCGGAGATGTGTGTCGAGCAGCCGGGGTTGCGTTTCAAGCTGACGTGATTGAAGCCGACTTCATTCGGTCAGCCGTCGAGGTGCTGAGGGATTGTCCCTTATGGGGAGCGGCGCGTCCAGCCTTTGACTGTGCAATTATGAACCCGCCTTACCACAAGCTGAGCAGCGAATCCGACACGCGCCGCGCTCTACGATCCGTAGGGATTGAGACGAGTAATCTCTATACGGCTTTTCTCTGGCTCGTCTTTCGACTGCTTGACGAAAACGGCGAAATGATAGCCATTACGCCGCGAAGTTTCTGCAACGGCCCCTATTTCCGCCCGTTTCGCGAAGCTTTCTTACGCGAAATGACCTTGCGAAGGGTTCACGTTTTCGAGTCCCGCAACTCGGCCTTCAAGGACGCTGACGTTCTACAAGAGAACGTGATTTTTCGTGCGGTTAAAGGCGAGCCTATAGGCAAAGCCGTAGTCTCTTCATCCGCTAACCCGGAAGATCCGGACATTTGCTTGCGCGAAGTTCTACCCGATGAATTGGTTAGTCCACGTGATCCCGACCTCGTGATTCACGTTGTGCCTGACAATATCGGGACTCGTTTTGCCGGGCGCGTCCAAGGGCTTGCCGCGACCCTTGACGATCTGGGAATACAGGTGTCTACCGGCCGGGTTGTCGATTTCCGTGCGAAAGAGGCGCTGGCATTTGAGAGCAATTGGAAGACCGTTCCCCTGCTCTACCCCGTTCACTTTGAGAACGGCTACATCGTTTGGCCGAAGCCGGGCAAGAAGCCAAATTATCTTGCAGTCTCGCCCAACACCGAGAGCCTGCTCGTTCCGGCCGGGACCTACGTACTGGTCAAGCGGTTCTCGGCGAAGGAAGAAAAGCGACGGGTTGCGGCGGCCATTTGCGACCCATCCCGACTGCCGGGCGATGATTACGGCTTTGAGAACCATTTGAATTACTTCCATCGAAGAGGTAACGGTCTTCCCATCGTGTTCGCAAAGGGATTAGCGGCCTATCTCAACTCGACGCTGGTCGACGCCTACTTCCGCCAGTTCAGCGGGCATACACAAGTGAACGCCGCCGACTTGCGAAGTCTGAAGTATCCAGACCTGGCAACGCTGAATCGCGTCGGCGGCCGCATTGGCGAGTTATTCCCAAGACAAGATGAACTCGACACACTTATTCGAGAGGAACTGAGCATGGCGGACGATGACCCCGTCAAGGCGAAACAACGTATCGAAGAGACACAAGTCATTCTCACCGCCCTTGGGCTGCCAAAGGCACAGCAGAACGAGCGTTCCGCCCTCACTTTGCTGGCGTTGCTTGACTTGCCTCCCAACGCCGCATGGCCGAAAGCATCGGCCCCGCTGCGCGGTATCACCCCCATCATGGACTGGTTCGCTGAACACTACGGCAAGCGATATGCGCCGAACACTCGTGAAACGGTCAGACGGCAAACGGTCCACCAACTCATGGAAGCCGGAATCGTTATAGCGAATCCCGACCAACTTACCCGGCCAATCAACAGCGGAAAAACTGTTTACCAAGTTGAAAAAGGGGCACTGGAGTTGCTGCGCACCTACGGCACGAAGGCATGGGACAAGAACCTTCGGACGTGGCTATCTTCGGTTGAAACCCTCAAAGCACGCTATGCCAGGGAACGCAACATGGCGAGAATTCCGTTAACGCTGATTACGGGCGAGACGATCGACCTATCTCCCGGCGGCCAGAACGTGCTGATAAAGGAGATCATCGACGAGTTTTGCCCACGCTTCACCGCCGGCGGCAAACCAGTCTACATCGGCGACACGGACACGAAATGGGCCTATTTCGATGAGTCCACGCTCGCGCAACTGGGGGTTAGGGTCGATTTGCATGGCAAGATGCCTGACGTGGTGATCTATCACGTGGAAAAGAACTGGCTTGTGCTGATCGAAGCCGTAACAAGTCATGGGCCAGTGGACGGCAAACGGAGAGACGAATTGAAACGGCTCTTCAAGGACTGCACGGCCGGGCTCGTTCTCGTTACCGCTTTCCTGGATCGATCCGCAATGGTCAAGTACCTTAGTGATATATCGTGGGAAACAGAAGTGTGGGTGGCTGATGCCCCATCCCACATGATTCATTTCAACGGCGAGCGATTTTTGGGGCCTTATGACGATTAGGGCACCCACTCTTGTGCGACCGCAGTGAAAAGGGGGGACACGTCCAACTATCACCTCTTCGGAGTCTCTGAAATTGGCTGAAGCTGGACCTGCCCCGTTCCCGCCTTTACCCGGCCGCCTTATTGATGCCCTGATTCCGGCTTTGTCTGTCGCGAGTCGTCCAGAATAACTTGATGGCCTCTCCGACTCGTTCTTCAAGCCTGTCCATGAATTCTCACTTTGCTGGTTGCAAAAAAATCCGTCGCGTTATGAATCCGTCGGCGGGCATGGGCCAGGTAGCTATCGTCGATTTCATATCCGATCGAGTTTCGCCCGTTCCGCATGGCGGCCAGCGTTGTCGTGCCCGTGCCAAGGAACGGATCGAGCACCGTGTCGCCGACGAAGCTGAACATGCGAATCAGCCGCTCGGCCAGTTCAAGCGGATAGGGGGCGGGATGGTCCCGCGTCGAGGCCCCGGTCAATCCCGTCCAAATCTGCTGAAACCACGCCTTGTGGTTCTCGTCCGAAATGACGCTGAGAATCCGCATCGCCACCGAGGACTGGCGGTACCCGCCCGGCTTGCGTTGCATCAAGATGAACTCGATGTCGTTCTTAATCACCGCGTTCGGTTCGTATGGTTTGCCTAGAAAGCCCGAACCGTTCTCGACTTCATGAACCGCGTTGGAAATGTTGTGCCAAATGATGGGCGCCAGGTTATCGAAACCGATCTGCCGGCAATGCTCCTGGATCGACGCGTGCAGCGGCACAACCGTGTGGCGGCCGTTGTTCTTCCGCCGCGACAGACACACGTCGCCGACAACGCAGATCAGCCGTCCGCCCGGCATCAAGGCTTGGAAGCAATTCTTCCAGACCTGATCCAACTCGCCCAAAAAAGTTTCGTAATCCGCCACGTGGCCAAGCTGCCCGTCCGAATCGCGATATTCCTTGAGCGTCCAATACGGCGGCGACGTGAGCACCAAGTCGACCGATTCCGGCTCCAGTTGCATCGCCCGCGCATCGCCGAGATGAAGATCATGCCGGGTGGGAAATCGCTTCACGGCCTCTTCGATCCGACCGATCAGTCGAGCATCCTTGGCAATCGCCGGAATCGCCGTCTGCGGATCGGCCAACGCCGACAACTCGGCGGGCACGAATTCTTCTGCACAGAAATCCGACGCTGCGATGCTCATGGCTCGCAAACCGTTTCGCCGAAGGGGTCTTCTTTCCCGAATTATAGCCGAAGCAGTGCAGCCCCGACAGTTCGCCTAATGCTTAAAATGCCGCCGGTCGGTGAAGATCATGGAAATGCCGTGACGATTGCAGGCGGCGACCGCGTCGGCGTCGTTCTTCGAGCCGCCCGGCTGAATGATGGCGACTACGCCGGCGGCGGCGGCCGTGTCGATCGAGTCGGGGAACGGGAAGAAGGCGTCGGAGCCCATTACCGAGCCTCTCGATCGACCGCCCGCCTTCTTCACGGCAATCTCGACCGAATCGACGCGGCTCATCTGGCCGGCGCCGGCGCCGAGCAGCATCCCGTCCTTGCACAACACGATCGCGTTCGATTTGACGTGCCGCACCATCTCCCAGGCGAATCGGAGATCTGACATCTGCTCCTCGCTGGGCTGCGTCTCAGTGACGACTTGCCACTGGTCCTCAGGATCGACGGCCACGTCGGCCTCCTGCATCAACATGCCGCCCTCAAGGTAGCGGAACGTCCAATGCGGCTGCGACCGACCCAATTCGCCAACCTCCAGCAGCCGCACGTTGTTCTTCCACTTCGGCTTCGTGGTGAGGATTTGCAGGGCATCATCGTGGAAATGGGGAGCGACGATGGCCTCGACGAAGAGGCCCGGCGCGGCGAGCGCGTCGGCCGTGGCGGCGTCAACGACGCGGTTCAGCCCTAGCACCGAGCCGAAGGCGCTCTGCGGATCGCCCTCCATCGCGCGTTGCAGGGCCGCGACCAGCGTATCGCCGACAGCCGCGCCGCACGGGTTGTTGTGTTTGATCACCACCACCGCCGGCTCGGAAAACTGCCGCACGATCGCCAGCGCGCTGTCGAGATCGAGGAGATTATTGTAGGAAAGCTCCTTGCCGTGCAATTGCCGGGCGGCCACCACGTTCGCGCCGTGGTTGTCGGATCGCGAATAGAGGGCCGCTTGCTGATGCGGGTTCTCGCCGTAGCGGAGGCCCATTTTGTACTTCAAGCCGATTGTGACCGTGCCCGGAAACTCTTCCCCAGCGCCCTCGCCTGCCCGGGCCTTGGCGAAGAAGTCGGCGATCGCGCGATCGTAGCGGGCCGTTTGCGCAAATGCCTCGCCGGCCAGGCGACGCCGCAACTCGATCGTCGTACAGCCGTTGGCCGCGACTTGATCGAGGATTTCGGAATACTGGGCGGCATTGGTGGCGATGGTGGTGAAGGCGTGGTTCTTGGCCGCGGCTCGGACCAACGTCGGCCCGCCGATGTCGATCTGCTCGATGGCCTCTTCCTTCGTAACGCCCTTCCGCGCCACAGTGGCCTCGAACGGATAGAGGTTCACCACCACCAGTTCAAAGGTGAGGATGCCGTGTTCGGCCAACGTCTGCATGTCTTGGGGATTGTCGTGGCGGCAGAGGATGCCCCCGTGGACCTTCGGATGGAGGGTCTTTAGCCGGCCGTCCATCATCTCCGGAAAGCCGGTGTATTCGGAGACGTCGCGGACGGCGATCCCCTCGCTCTCCAGGTGTTTTCGGGTTCCGCCGGTGCTGAAAACCTGCACGCCCGCGGCCGTAAGCCCCCGGGCGAAATCGGCCAGCCCCAACTTGTCGCTCACACTAACCAGGGCACGATGGATGCGAGGTGAAAACATGGCAATGACTCCCAGGAGACGAAATCGAACGCACGCCTCAAGGTGTAGGTGTTTTGGCCGCCGTCGTCAAGCACCCCCGCGGCGTTGATGGCCCCAGAATGCGTGAACGTGCGTAATCTACACAAAAAATGCCGGCGCCGCCGTGTAGACGTGCGGCAACGGCACAGTTTGTATAAATTTCACTTCCCGAAAAACCCGAAGAATCACACGGTATCTCCAACTTAGGAATCTCACCAGTGCTTCGGTTGTCGATCGTTATCCCTGTCTTGGGCGACCTGAAGCCGTTGGACGACACCTTGGTTTCCATCCTGGAAAACCGGCCGGCCAACTGCGAACTTCTCGTCGTCCACAATGCACCCTACGACGACCCCTACGGATTGGCCGACGAGGTGCAATTCGTCCAAGCGCCCGAAGGGGCTGGTTTCGTCGAGTGTCTGAACTTGGGGCTGTCGGCCAGCCGTGCGCCGGTGGTCCATCTGCTGGCCTGCGGCGTGGAAGTCTGTCCGGGCTGGGCCGAGGCCGCCCTGCGGCACTTCCGCAATCCCGAAGTCGCGGCGGTGGCGCCCGTCCTGCTGCACCAGAACGACCAGGAGACGGTTGTTTCTGCCGGCATGGGCTATGGCGCCGAAGGGATCGTGTGGCGGGTTGGCCGCGGCCGAGTGCCCGAAGAGATCGACGAAGAGCCGGGAGAGTTCTGCGGGCCCGACGCTCTGGCCGGCTTCTACCGCCGCTCGGCCATCGAAGCGGTCGGCGGTTTCTCGCCCTCGCCCGTTGAGATGCTGGCGACGATCGAGTTGGCGCTGTCGTTTCGAGAGGCCGGCTTCCGCTGCGTCGTGGAGCCGAACTGCCAGGCGAAGGTAAACTCGGCCGCCGCCCGCGACAAGGTCGGCTTCCGGCACGGCTGCCACTCCGAACGGCTCTTCTGGCGTTGGGCGTCGGCGCACGGCCGGGTGCGATCGGTGGCGGCCCACGCCGCGCTGGTGGCCGGCGAATGCGTCATCGGCCTGTGGCGGCCGTTGATGCTCCTGCAATTGGTCGGCCGCGCCGTCGGAGCGATTCACGCGGTCATGGCCAAACGCCGCTCGAAGACGTGTACGGCAGAAGCCGACGGCGGACCGTCGGTCATTACTTCGCCACATTTCTGCGTCGTCGATGGCCGCGATGAGCAATATTCGATTCGCGCTGCGTGAGATATCACAATCCAGCCGCAGCCCAAGAGGCGGCAGTCCTAGTCGCCTGCAAAGCCGTCTACGACACTTCCAGCAGTTCGTCCTCTTGCTCGAAGGCGTCGAACGTGCGTTCCAGCGGGCCGGCGGCGCCGCGGCGGCTGCCGGGATAGAAGAGCTCGACCGCCGCATGGAACTGCCGCAGGTCGGGAGCGCCCTCGATATCGGCCGTCTCGGCGGCGTACTTCTCGCGCAACTCATGCACCTGGTGTCGCCCCGTCGGCCAGCGGACCATCATGATGTCGTTGATCTCGTTGAGCAGTTGGTACACCCGCGCGGGTAAGTCCCATCGTCCGCGCCACCTGGCGAACGCTCGTCAACGGTCCGTTGACGCCCAAACGGGTTTCCGCCATCGAATAGACCTGTTGCGGCGAGTCGATGCGGATCTGCTCGAGCAGCGGCTCGACGAAGTCGGAGAAGAGTTCCTGCCGGCTGGGAACGCCCGGCTGTTGCAACGCCCGGCCGATCCACTGCTCGACGCGATCGATCGAGCGTGGCACGATCCGCACGGCGAGATGATCGCGCGCGCCCATGCCAGCCACAATCGTGTGGACGACGTGAAACACCTCGAGGATGGCGGCCACCCGTTTCTCGCCGTGCGTCTTCATCGCGCGGATTTCGGCCAAGGTGGAACTTGTATAGACCCCCAGCGGGGTGTTCCAGACGACGCGGGTCATGGTTTGCAGGCTGGGGGCGAAGCGCCCGAGGGTCTCGCCCGAGAGACCGTGGCGGACGACGCTCGCACGCCACTGCGACCAAGCGACCTCGGAAACCGCCGCCGGATCGAAACCGTTGACGCTCAGTCGGGCGTCCACGCCGTCGGCTTGACGCGGCTGGCCGTCTTCGATGTTGAGAACGTCGATCGGCAATTCGGCGGGATCGGTGTTGGCCGCCCGGGCCAGCAATAGCACCAAGGAGCTGATCTTCTTTCGTCCGATGCCGGGCGTGGCCGACAGATCGACGAAGGCGGTGTTCAGAATGTTGCCGAGCGTCCGCCCCAGCAGCGCCAACGGCAGGCGGCGATCCGCCGGCAATGCCCAATAGGCCAGCGGCTTGTCGAGATGGTCCGAATACTCATCGGAGAGGAGGGTCCGCCGCAAATTCTCGAAGCGGCTGACCGCTTGAAGCTCTTCGACCGACACCGTTTTGCCGAATCTCATCGTGTTCTCCTTCCGCATCGATTCCGATCGATTTCGCCGTGCGGTGGTAACTCCCTGTTCGTGGGAAAGCTACTACCGACCCGGGCGGGGATTCGGGCCCAAGGGTGTCTATTCGCGCCGGGCCTTCTTACGGGCCAAGCCAGCCAGCCGACGGAATCGGCCGGCTTCAACAGCCCATTTTCGGACCGCGGCAAGCGTCGGTCAAGCCCTGCCAGGAATTTTCATAGAAAATTCCGGCAATCTTCCCAAGTTCCGAGAGGCAGGCCCCAGGCCGATCGGTTTCGTCCCTGTCGGAGGTGACTCCAATCACCGAGACATGCCCGAAATACGCACCATCGGCGACGGGAGTTCGGCTCCTGCGGTCCCATTGGGAGCAACGGGCCAGTCTGGGAACTCGCGCGAGCATTGTCTTCACGGATCGCGTGAAGTACAATGGCCCCACAGACGTAACTGCCGTGTTTTGATGTACTTCCGGCGAACGGCTGGTAGCTGGCGTAAGACGGATTTCCGAATCCGTCCCGCGAAACTGGACGGATTCAGAAATCCGTCCTACGTGACAAATTAGGTGTGTCGGACTGCTAGCCTGCCGTCACTGCCGCATCGACAGACTCCAGCGAGGGTGCCGCCACGGGCAAATCACAATCGAAGAAAAAGGCCGACGACGCCTCGGCGACCAGCGACAAGGTCATCTCGCAGAACCGCAAGGCCCGGCACAACTACATGGTGCTCGACTCGCTCGAATGCGGCATCGTGTTGGTGGGCAGCGAGGTGAAGAGCCTCCGCCACGGCCACGTGTCGCTCGAAGAGGCTTACGCGCGGGTCAAGGGGGATGAGGTGTGGCTGGTCGGCTGCGACATTGCCGAATATGCCGAGGCGAACCGGTTCAACCACAATCCGAAACGGCCCCGCAAGCTCTTGCTGCACCGCCGCGAGGTGAAACGCTTCGCCCATCGCGCCTACGAAAAGGGCCTCACCTTGGTCCCCTTGGAAATGCACTTCCGGCGGGGGCTGGCGAAGGTCGTTCTCGGGATTTGCCGCGGTAAGCAACAGCACGACAAGCGTCAGGCGATGAAAGCCGCCCAAGCCAAACGCGACATCCAACGGATGATGATGCGGCGGAAATAGCGGAAGGAACGAACCCCTCGACCGGCGACAGCGTAAGAGACATCGCGGCGACTGTGTGATACTATTAACTATGGCCCCCGTCGGCCTGCCCGCCCCGAACCGACGTCCCTCGCGGAGGAAGCGATCTCCATAATGCTGCTGCTGAAAGACATTAAGAAAGGATTCCGGCAGCCTGACGGCACGGCGCTGCCGGTGCTCGATATTCCCGAGTTTCGCGTCGCCGCCGGAGAACAGATGGTGATGGTCGGCCGCAGCGGTTGCGGCAAGACCACGCTGCTGCACGTCATCGCCGGCATCAGCCGTCCCGATGCGGGCAAGGTCCGCATCGACGACTGGGATATCACCCTGATGCCCGAGTCGGAATGCGACCGCTTTCGCGCGGAGCGGATCGGCTACGTATTCCAAACTTTCAACCTGCTGGCCGGCTTCACGGCCCTGGAGAACGTGCTGCTGTCGATGCGGTTCGCGCGGGGGCGGATGGACAAGGCCCGCGGCCGGCATCTGCTGGATCGCGTGGGGCTCAGCCATCGCATGACCCATCGCCCGGCGCAGCTCTCGGTCGGCGAGCAGCAGCGGGTGGCGGTGGCCCGAGCGCTGGCCAACAAGCCGCAGCTCCTGCTGGCCGACGAGCCGACCGCCAATGTCGACGCCGGCCATCAGCAGCAGATCCTCGACCTGATGCGCGAAACGTGCGGCGAGGAGAACGTCGCCTTGATCATCGTCACCCACTCGAACGAGGTCGCCCAGCAGTTCCCCCGCATGGATAAACTCGAAGAGTTCAATTTGGTAGTAGGACAAGTGACGAAACAGACGAATGATGAATGATGAGTGATGAATGATGAGTGATGAATGATGAGTGATGAATGATGAGTGATGAATGATGAGTGATGAATGATGAGTGATGAATGATGAGTGATGAATGATGAGTGATGAATGATGAGTGATGAATGATGAGTGATGAATAGTCGGGTGCGAGGGCCGAGCATATCCGGTGCATTCATCATTCATCACTCATCATTCATCATTTCCCCAATCCCTGACCCCTGACCCCTAGTCCCTTCCCCCATGAGTCTCTGGAAAGTAGCTTGGCGCAGCATCCGGCAACGCTCGCTGGTCTCGACGCTGACCGTTTTGTCGATGGGCCTGGGCGTCGCGCTGGTTGTGGCGGTGCTAGTCGTCTACGGCGTGGTCGATCAATCCTTCCACCGTGGCGGCGAGGGGTACGATCTGATCGTCGGCGCCAAGGGGGGAAGAGAGCAACTCGTCCTGAACACCGTCTTCTATCTCAGCGAGCCGATCGGCAACATCCCTTACAATTTCTATGATGAACTGTCGGACGGAAAATACGGCCCCGTGGAAACGCTCATCCCGGTCTGCATGGGCCATACCTATCAGAGTTTCCGCGTGGTCGGCACCGTGCCCGATATCTTCGAGCTGAAATATCGCGGCGACGAGAAGTACCGATTCGCCGAGGGGCGGAATTTCAAGGTGGCCAACCACTTCGAGGCCGTGCTGGGGGCCATCGCCGCCTCGAAAACCAGCACGCACGTCGGCGAAACGATCAAAATTACCCACGGATCGGGCACCGGCGCCCACGTCCATGATGAGGGATTCGAGGTCGTTGGCGTTTTGGAACCCACCGGCACGCCGGTCGATCGCGCCGTGTTCGTCAACATGCTCGGCTTTCAGGAAATCCACCACCATGAAGATGCTTCAGCGGAGGAGGAACACGGCCGTCATGACGAACACGCCGGCCACGCCGACGAGCCAAAGGAGATCACCGCCGTGCTGGTCTGCATCCACAAAGAGGACGCCGACCGCGGAATGACCGACGTGATGTCGAAGCTGATCAACAACACGAAGGTAGCGCAGGCCGTCGCGCCGCTGAAGGTGATTACCGAATTGTTCGAGAACGTCATCGGCAAGTTGCAATGGATCTTGCTGGGAATGGCGGTGGTGACCGTGATCGTCGCCGGCATCGGCATCATGGTCAGCATCTACAACTCGATGAGCGACCGCCGGCACGAAATCGCCGTCATGCGCGCGCTGGGCGCCAGCCGATTCACCGTCATGCTCATTATCCTGATGGAATCGATCCTGCTCTCGCTGCTGGGCGGCGCGATGGGCCTGTTGCTCGGCCACGGCGCCATCTGGCTCTGCTCGCCGATCATTGCCGATTGGACCGGCGTGGTCATCGGGCTGCTCCAGTTCCAGTGGAGCGAGTTCTGGTTGATTTTCGGCTTGGTACTGTTGGCGTCGGCCGTCGGATATCTGCCCGCCATGTCGGCCTATCGCACCGACGTGGCGAAGTCGTTGATTACCACGCCGTGAGGAAGGGGTCAGTGGCTAGTGGTTAGTGGTTAGTAAATAGTGAAATAGCCGGGAGCCAACGGCTCCCGGAATGTGTGTGGCGGGATGAGGAATTAGAGAATAGCCCGGGAGCCAACGGCTCCCGGAATGTGTGTGGCGTAACGAGGTGTAAGCGAATAGCCGGGGGCCAACGGCCCGCGGAATGTGCGCGGCCTTGCGTTTTTTCCAATGTCTTCGATATTTGATTCCAACTCGACGAGCCCTCCTCCACCGCCGCCGGCGACGCGCTATCGGGCCCTCAATCCGCTGGCTTTCACCAGCGTGGTTCTCGGGGCGTTGTCGATCCTCGCCTGGCTGCACTGGGCCTTTGCGGTGGTGCCACTGGCGGGGCTTATCGTCGGCTGGGTCGCCTGGAAGCAGATTCGCAAAGCGCCCGAAGAGTGGACCGGCAAGCCGTTCGTGATTGCCGGCGTTCTGCTGTCGGCGTTGTTGTGGCTCTCCGGCTGCATCTTTCTGACCGTCGTCCGCGCCAGCGAGATCCCCTACGGCTACGACCGGATCACCTACGCGATGCTTCAGCCCGACCCGATGAAGCCGACCGAGCCGATTCCGCAGGCCGCGATCGACATGGTCGACCGCAAGGTCTACATGCAGGGCTACATGCAGTTGCGGCGGACGATGACGGGCATCAAGGAGTTCATTCTCTGTCCCACCAACGGCGACTGTCCCTTCTGCACCCCCAGTCCGCGGCCGACGGAGAAGGTGAAGGTCATTTTACAGGGCGATCTGGAAGCCACCTACGTGCCGCATCAGGTCGGCGTGGCCGGCCATTTCCGCATCGATCGCAACAACACCGGCGGAATCCCCTACCAGCTCGAAGCCGACTATCTCCGCCAGTGACCTGGCGAGGGAGAAGCTACCGCACACTTCTCACCCACGGGAAAAACGTGCGACATTGTGTCCGGTGGGGCAGACATTCCTGTCTGCCAGATGTGCCGCCCTATCTTGCGGCAGACAGGAATGTCTGCCCCACCTCGCAGCAATGTCCGCCTCACCTTGGTGAGAAACGCCGGCTACCGGTTGTTGGCCACGTCCACATTGACCGGCAGGCGATCGAGAAAAACGCCGGCGACCGCACGGGCGTCGTGTTTCAGCGGAGTCGTCTGCGGCTCCAAGGCGGCCGCAACGCTGAAGCGGTCGAAACGGCCGATGGTGGGATCGGTCAAGTTGCGGATCGAGGGCAATTCGGCGACCGACGGACCGGCGACCTGCTGCATCTTATCGACGCGGCTCTGCCGTGAAGCGTTCACCATGAGTTGCAAGCCGATCGCCACGGCACCCAGCAGGCAGGCCGCGGCCAATGCCGCCGCCGCAACGCGCAGGCAGCGGCGGGAGACCGTCGGCCGGGCGGCTGTGCTCGTTTCGGCCGCCTGCCGCTTGCGGACGGCCGAGAGGATGCGGTGGTGGAGCGATTCGGAAAACACCGGGCGGGTCTCGATCGCCTCGCGCCGCAACCGCTCGGCCAGCAATTGTTCTTCCTTCGATCGACGTTGATTAGACATGGGGCGCCTCCAACTCCTCGATAACCGGGTTCTTTCGCGCGCTGCGGCCGACACGAGCGCTCTCGGGAGCGAACTCGGCCAACAGCGGCGACAGCCGCTTGCGGGCGCGGAACAACAGGACTTTGACCGACGCCCACGATCGACCCAACACGCGGGCTATTTCCCCCGCAGGCATCTCCTCGACGTAGTGCAGCCACAGTGCGGTTGTCTGCTCCTCGGAAAGGACCGCGGCCGCCCGATCCCAGAGGCGGCGGCGGCTCTCGGCGGCGACCATAGTCTCCAGCGGCGCGGGCGAGGCCGCCAGGGCCGCTTCGATCATGCGGGTGTCGGCCGTCGGCCGCGTGCGGCGGCGATGGTTCAGGCTCGTTCGCCGCGCGATCGTGAACAGCCAGGTGGAAAACGCCCAGCGGCGATTGTAGCGGTGCAGATTTTCGTAGGCGCGGAGAAAAGTCTCCTGCGTCAGGTCTTCGGCATCGGCCGAAAAACCCCGCCGCCGCAAAAAGTGCAGCAGCGGGGTTTGGAATCGCCGCAGCAGTTGCTCGAAACTCGCCGCGCAGCCCTGCCGCGCTCGGCAGGCGAGCTCCTCGTCGCTCGACACGTCTTCGGCAAAGTTGCACGACACTTGGAAGAACTCTCGTTCCGCGTCAATGGCTCAGGTGCGAGTGATGGTGTTGGGCCTTCTTCTTCGCCGCTTCCTTTTGGAGCTGCGCCCAGAGCAGATCGACGGCCGCTTGCCCTTCGACCGTGATCGACTTATCGGCCAGCGTCACCTTCACGCTCTCGATCAGTTTCAGCGCGTCGGCGTCGTCGCTCTTCACCAAACTGGCCAGGGCCAACGCGCCGTCGGCCACCGCCTTCATTTTCTTGGCAATCTCCGCATCCTTCACGTTCAACGTGCCGCGGACGAACACCTGCCCCTGATTCTCGCCGATGACCAGCAAGGCCGAATCGGCCTGCTTCGACAGCGGCGACTCGGGGTGAAGATTGGCCTCGGCCAAGTCCTTTGCCCCCGCGATCAGTATCGCGCCCGGCGGAATCGCTGAAGCTAGCGACGCGTAGGCTTCACTGATGTTCGGCTTCGTGCCGTCGAGCACGTCGAGCGCGGCCTTCAGTTCGTCGGTCGAGGCCGCCAAGACGAGCACGTCCGGCTTGAAGAACGCGCCGTGATCGATCTTCTCGCCGTCCTTGCGCCAACTGTGCAATTCGAACTTGCCATACTCGGCCGTTTCATGCTCGGGTCTGGTCTTGACGAGATCGAGCAGCAACTTCTGGTCGACCTTGGCGCGAATGATGGCCACGCCGGTGTCTTTCTTGAGTTGCGTGCCGTAGATCGTGATGCCGTGGAGATAGGTCATGGGGTCGAAGCGGAACAGGTCGCAGAAGGCCGTCAGTTTCGCCTCGGCATCGGGATGCTCCTTGAAGAATTGGGCGCGGGCCTTCTTCACCAGATTCGAGGCCATCAGCCCGTCAACGTCGAGATGCGCCGCCCATTTCGCGTCGGCCGAAACCTCTTTCGCGTCGAACGCCCCCGCCTGTGCCCAGCCCGCCAACGCCAAAACCGCGTAAACGTCAATAAATCGCCAGCCTTGCGGCCCGTGGTACGCTGAATGCGTGGGTTCAGTTTGATCAGCGACATTCGGAGGACCGAGCAATGGCGGGGACCAGCAACGCGGATCGGCGGCGGAGTTGGCAGGAGGCGATCGAACGTCAGGAAGCCAGTGGGCAGAGCATTGTGGGGTTCTGTGCCAAGGAACGGCTGTCCTTGGCATCCTTCCACGCTTGGAAGAGGCGACTTCGCCGTACCCCGCAAAAAATCCGGCGAGGAGAGGCAAAGGAGCCACTGGTTCCCGTGCAGATCGTGACCGACCCAGGCAGTCTCGCAGGAATCCTGGAAGTTCAATGGCCTGGTGGTGTCCTTCTTCGGTCCCAGGCGTGTGACGTGCAGACGATCGTCGCGGCGATTACTGCCCTGTCGGCTTCTCCTTCGACGCGAAGGATGCGACGATGTTGATGCTCCCCACGTCGCTTCGTGTCTTCGCCAAGGCAGGCCCCACGGACATGAGACGGAGCTTCGAAGGGCTCGTCGGAATTGTTGAGCGGGAACTGCACCAGCAGGTGGAGTCGGGCGATCTATTCCTCTTCTTCAATCGGCGTGGCGATCGCGTGAAGGTACTCTGGTTCGCGGGTGACGGGCTCGTGATTTGGTACAGGCGATTGGAAAGCGGAACCTTCGAGATACCGAAAGCGGCACGGGCTGTGCGGGAGGATGGTTCAGTGTCGCCTGCTGGAATCGAGATTCGACTGAGTGATTTGACACTGATCTTGGAAGGTATCGACTTGGCCAGCGTGCGCCGTCGTCCACGATGGCGACGAGCATGATGTCAGTCCTGCCGTTCTGAAAGAAATCTCTGTGACAGCAGAACCAAATCACGGCGGCAAGCGTTTAACAAGGCATGGAGTACGAAGGTCCATCTCTCGCCGATCAACTGGCCGCCTGCCAGCAGCGGATCCGTGAGCTGAAACAGAGGGATGCCGAACGGCAGGCCGTCATCTCGCAACAACAAGAACTGATTGCCAGCTATCAGGAGCAACTGGCGAAGGCTGCCGAGCAACTGCGGTTCTTCAAGCGGGCGATGTTCGGCCAACGACGCGAACGGTACGCCCCTTCGCCCGATCAGAAGTTGCTTTTCGTTCCTGAAGCCGTGGCGGGGCTGGAGGCTCAGCGGCAGAACTCTGGGGAAGCCAACGCGGACTTGCCACCGCTTCGAACCCGGCGAAAGCCACGACGACCGAGAATTACGTTCCCGCAATTCTGGGAACACCGGCGGACTGAGTATCCGCTTCCTGACGCTGAATTGCCTTGCGGCTGCTGTGGTCAACAACGGGTTATCACCCGCACCCACATCACGAAGCGTTTGGAGATGGAAGAGGCGAAGCTGTATGTGGTCGAGGAGGTGCGGTACACCTACGGTTGCTCCCATTGCCACGATGGCTCGCAGATGGTCACCACACAGAGGCCGCCACAGGCCGTGGAGAAGAGCCCCTTCGGGCCGAGCGTCCTGGCGTGGCTGGTGA
Organism: uncultured Planctomycetaceae bacterium; assembly: GCA_963823895.1. Taxonomy (GTDB): domain Bacteria; phylum Planctomycetota; class Planctomycetia; order Pirellulales; family Thermoguttaceae. The sequence continues at coordinate 194,691 of CAWGNG010000031.1, read as the reverse complement.
CGTGGAAGTTCTTGCACCATTTGCCAGTCTATCGGCAGCAGGAACTGCTCCTTGGTCCGCTGAAGCGGTGGCTGTCGCGGGCACTGCTGTGCGGGCTGCTGAGCCGGACGGCCCAGGCCCTCCGGCCCCTGGAACGGCTGATTCGTCAGCAGGTGCTTGCCAGCATCGTCATCAACGCCGATGAGACGGAGGTGAAGATGCTCAAACCTGGGCACGGCAAGGCGATTACCGGCTACCTCAATGGGTTCGCTGGTGACGCCGATCATCGCTACGTGTTCTATGATTTCCGCCCCAGCCGCAGCCGAGACGGGCCACAAGAGGTGCTGGGAGACTACCGGGGTTACTTGCAGACTGATGGCTACGTGGTCTACACCTCGCTGGTTCGCCATTCGGAAGGCCGTTTGGTGGATGTCGCGTGCTGGGCTCACGGTCGGCGGGGCTTCGAGGAAGCGATCCCGGCGACCAGCCACCCGTTGGTCCACGAGGCCATGATCTGGACGCAGCAGCTTTATGACATCGAGGACCGTGCCCACGACATGTCGGCGGACGACCGCCGGGAATTGCGACAGGTAGAAGCGTTGCCGATCCTGGCGAGAATGAAAGCCCGATTCGATGAGGTGCGGCCGACGTTGCGCCCCACAGCCAAGCTGGCCGAGGCAATCGATTACGTGTTGAACCGCTGGAATGCCTTCACCCGGTATACCAGCGACGGGAGAATCCCGATAGACAACAACACGATCGAGCGGCTTCTGCGGCCCATCGCTATCGGCAGGAAAAATTACCTCTTTTTTGGAAGCGAGAAGGGCGGGAAGACTGCGGCGACACTTTACACGCTGGTGCAGAGCGCCAGGAGAAACCATGTGGACGTGTGGCCGTATCTTACAGACGTACTGCGCCGCATTGCAGCCATTCCCCCCGGCGACACGGCTGCCCTGGAAGCCCTGTTGCCGGATCGCTGGGTTGCTGCCCACCCCGAGCAGCGGCTTGAGCAGCGGGAAGAAGAATCTCGTGAAGCCCAGGCCCGTCGCCGCCAGAAACGGGCCGCCCGCCGCGTTGCCGTTGCCTCGTAAATTGACGGATGTGGGCAGAAACGATACAATCTGGCGTTGACTGATCTTCAGCCTGAGCCGCCCAAATGCACCTTTCTCGGAAGATTTTGCGGGGCTTTCTAGTTCTGTTTGTGACCGCACTGGTTCTGCTTGTGATCGCGGTGATCTGGGTCGGAAGCAGCTTTCTTTCTTTCGACTTCAACGATGGCTACGCCCAATGGGGCGCGGCCGATATGGTCATCGAGTATATGGAGACCCACGACGGTCACTGGCCACCGAACTGGGAAGCATTGCGCGAGAACTTCGAGTCGGGCAGGGGATATTTGGGACATGTTGGCGGCACATTCGAACAGTTCCAAAAGCGGATCTTCATCGATTTCCAAGCCGATCCCGAAGAGTTACGGAAGCAATCCTTGGCCTCTGACAACGCAAAATTCGACGTCATCCATGCCGGCTGGGGCAGTGTGCAGTTTGGCGAAGGACCGAACGCGGTGCTGCGATCCTATTTCCGACGAAAGGCTGGCATTATCGATGCGCCCGTCCTTCCGGCGGCTGGCCAACTTCGCACGAGAAGGAAATCGCAAACGAATGGTACAAGCGTGGGGCCAGCGTCCATTTTGACGAGCACGAAAATGTCACGGATGTTTGGACGGCTTCTGATCCTCTAATTCGATCCCTCGGCGACAACGATCTCTCGGACCTGAGGAAATTCAAGCACCTCAAACGCCTAAACGTTGTGGGCAGCCGCGTTACTGATGCCGGCTTGGCCTACCTGAAGGACATTCCGACGCTTGAGGATTTGAACCTTGGCGGTACGCTAATCACGGACGCCGGTCTGGCGAACTTAAGCGGACATCCTGGCCTGGCACAACTGGATCTCTTTGACACTCGCATTACCGACGCCGGTCTGCGACACCTTCGTACTCTGCGGAACCTGAGATCTCTCCGTTTGGATCAGACAAAAATCGCCAAGGAAGCCATTCGCGAACTCCAGTCGCAACTCCCTGCCCTGGAAATCGAGAATGAAGGCCGCTCCCCCCTGACGCCCCCCTACGACAAGTGAAGGTAGGAGATAGTCATAGAAAGCTCACCATGCCCTATACGGCTGGCGATTTATTGACGGTTGCAAAACCGCCGCCGCCGCCAGTGCAAAATACGCTCGCATGGTCCACCTCGCTGCTACAGGACATTGTAATGGTCGGATACCACCGATGTATACACGGCGAGCGGGGAAAAGGTTACACGGGCCTCCGGCGCGGGGGCTTGCCGAGCACGGCCCGAGGACTTCAGGCCATATTGGACGAAGAAACGCCGCGATAACTGCTACCAATAATAATAGTGGTGCGGATGGTAGTAGTACGGCCGGTCGTAGTAGCCTTCGACAATCACCGGCGGCGGAGGCTGCTCGACGATGACCGGCTGTCCTGCCACCGGCGTGGTCTGCATCGTGGCGATTACGCGCGAGTCGACCCCTTGCTGCTGCAACACGATCAGGTCGTTCGCCTGTAGAGGCGCCGCCATTCCGTGGGCGCGCACGTGATTCATAATCAACTCGGGCGCGACGCCGGCCCGGGTCATGGCGATCACGTCGTCGACGCGCACGGCCCCCGCCAATTGGCGGCCGATCTGCTGTTCGATGATCGCGCGATTTCTCGCCTCGGCCTGATCCTGGCTATTGCCGATAGCCGCGCCGGTCAGCGCGCCGACGCCTGCGCCGATGGCCGCGCCCGCCGCCGTATTGCCCATCGCATGGCCGACCACGGCGCCCGCACCGGCGCCGGCCAGCCCGCCAACCGCGGCCCCTGTTTGGGTGTGAGTGGCGCAACCCGAAGCCGACAAAACGCCGGCCAAGGCGAACAGAGCAATTGGTCGCAGAGCGTGGCGCATGGGAGTCTCCTCGAAGGTCTTATGTTCCTATCCTCTAATATCGGCAAACTCGCGCCGAGTCGAACACGCTTCGCGAGAAGAAACACAAATACCGACTGCGAAAGCCCGGCAGGCTGCGCAACACAGCCAAGCCGGGCGGCACTTGCCGAAGACCGCTACGACCGGTGTGCCGAGGATTCGTTCAAATTCTGCGCGTTCATGCGAAAGCGCCTGTCGCAGAGAAACAACTCCGCTACCTGCGCTCGTTTTGACGTTCGACGATAGCGACTTCGTCCGCAGTCAACCCGTACAGGTCATACACCAGCCGGTCAATCTCCGCGTCCGTCGCGTCAATCTGACGTTGGATAACGGTCTTCTGCGCTTCCGACTTCGCGGCGGCAAGCCGTTTGTGTAGCGCCAGCATGGAATCGACCAGACTGACTATTTGGTCATAGGCGGCCTTGTCCGCCTCGTTCGCAAAGTCGATTGCTCTCATCGGAAGCTGGTCAAGACGCTCTTTCTTCACCTGTGCAATGCTATCTTTGTTTGTTAAACGAGTCGTCTTGTAGTATCAGTTCATGAATTTGGAGTTGACCACGCCGAGAACGTAAAGCGGCGAGAGACCCCTATCAAAGTCAAAGAGAAAGTACAGGGATTGCTCCGGGAATACGCCACTATCATCGTACGTGGCTATTATCGAGTCCCCAGTCTTCCGAAGAAGAACCTTAGGCCGATGCCCAGCTTGTTCCTGTTTGTGGTTCGGCCAGTTATGTTCTCACGCTCAAATTCAAACCAGTATTGTCTCCGCAAGGAGTAGCGAAGAATGCTATCCCCCTTCATGGTAGGTATCTGCCTGGTATTCTGTTGGCTCTCGGTTATCAATTCCGATTTGCCGCCATATCCAGAGGTAGTTTTGCACACATCCGAAAGAGAAACCAGTGATGGCACAGAGCCAATGCGTCTCACAAATTCCATTTGCGATGAGTCACCGAAGAACACCCATTCGTGTCCTTCGGAATCCACGAACTCTTTTTGTCGAATCTGAAATGCGCTCAGCCGGTACTCAGATACAACTATCTCGTGACTCTCGGGGCACGGCCCTCGTTCTAACACGAAAACTAGTGTGTCGGCAGTCACGTTTGGAAATGGCATCTTATAGACAAGGGAAATGACTCGGAAGGATTCAAGGATGCGTTGTCGCAGGGAAACGAATTGCCGATTGAAACCGAGACGATCCGGTACAATGTACCCCAAACGCCCTCCATCCTTCACAAGAGTTGTCGCTTTCGATACGAAATACTCGTACATGTTCGGCATATACGTGTTCCCGTGGTAAGCGTTAATGAGGTATTGCATCTCCTCCTCGGGGCAGATTTCATTGCCAAATCGCCCGGTGAGCGAAACCCACGGCGGGTTGCCGATAACGCAATCGAAGCCGCCTGCCTTCATGGCGTCGGGAAATGCCGCTTTCCAGTCGAAGGGGTTGACGCGCCTCATTTCCTCGGGGTCGGGAATTAGTTTGCCGACGAAGTAGTCCGAACCGATCAGGGAGTTGCCGCACTTGATGTTGTCGGAAAGGTTCGGCAAGGCGCGATCGTGGAAAAGACGCTGTTGCTGACTTACACTTTGGTCCGTTTCGCCCTCCAATACCTTCAGCACTAACGACAGCTTGGTCACTTCCACGGCTTGGGCGTCGATGTCCACGCCGAAGATATGTGTGGTCAAAATACGCTTCTTTTCGCCGATCGTCAGTCGCCAATGCCCGTCGCGGGAGTCTTGGTAGACGGCCTTCTTGTATTTCTCCGGGTTGTGTTCGAGGTACCATTTCAGACAATGCTCAAGAAGTTGCTGGTAAGCACCCAATAGGAATGACCCGCTTCCGCAAGCCATGTCCAGCACGCGAAAAGGCGGCATGCCCCTGCCGCCGGCCAGTTGAGCGGGGCTCTTGCCATCGATTTGCCAAGCAACGGTGTACTTGACGACGTAATCGACGATGTATTCTCGGGTGTAATAGACGCCGCCAGCCTTGCGGACTTCGGGCTTCTCCTCGACCTTGGCCTGGTGGCCGGCGGTCAGGCGGATCACCTTCCCCAAGAACCGCTCATAGATGGTTCCAAGAATGTCAACACGCAAGAGGTCGAATTGATAGGGCGAACCGTGGGCGAAGTACAGGCCTTGCAGGATCGGCTTGAAGACCTTGTCGTCAACCGTCAACTTAGGCGTGATGCGGTCGGGGTCTTCGTCGGTGTCGTCTTCCTTGTGGAAGTGAAAAAGGCCAGAGTTGTACTTGTCATCGGCCTTGCGGCACAGGTCGCGCATGAACCGGGAGTAAATGTCGTCTTGCTCGCACAGCTTCAGAAGTTGCTCGGAAGGTTCAAGCCGCCGATCTTCCGCCATGCGAAGGAATACCACTCGATCAATCGTCGATTGCACGGCGGCATTCAGGTTGTCGGAGGAAATACTCTTGTTGCGAAGGGCGATGTTCCGGGCCAGGGCATCCCGCCAGCCCTCGATTTCCTTCAGAAACTCGGCGTCCACTTCCGACGTGCCGCGCTTGCGCTTGGACGCGGCATACTGGTCAAACGCCCCGGACCAGACGGCTTCACGGGAAAAAAGGCTCCACAATTCCTGCCAGCGGTCGGGGTATTCCTGGTAGCCGAAGCGCAAAACCCTTGCATGGCTGGCCTTGTCGCTTTGCTTGGGGCGAATCGTGCAGTCGTATACGGCCAATTCCTCAAAGTCTGTCAGAATGGATAGGGCAAGCTTGGCACTCCATCCGTAGCGGCGAAGCTGGTACGCTGGCGCTGGGTCCGTACCGATATTGACGCCGCACTTCTTGGCTTCGGCATAGAACTTGGGCAAGGTTCCAACGCGAAAGGTGTAATCCGGGGCCTTCTGCTGGCCTTCCACGTCAAGGCTGTCCTCGGGAATGACCTCCCGGTATTGAGGAGCGACCATTGCCGCACTTCGCACGTCCCAGCCCAACGCCTCAAAGAAGGGGTCGATGAGCATTTGACGAATATGGGCTTCCTTGATGCCAGGGGCGAAGAATGCTTCACGGTTGGTTGTGAAATGCTGGCACAGCTTGACAACTTCGTCTTTGCCTTGCTCGTACGTCTTTGCCATCATCGCTTTCGCTCCTCGTTAGCAGCGCCGTGCGATCCCCGCCGTGTGCGCCTCATATTCTAGCTAATCGTAGTGCGTAGATGGAAGCCCTCTCGTCGTAGGCGGTTCCGCGACAGCCGGCCGAACGGTTCGACGTGGATCGGCCGTCTACCCGCGACTACTCCGGCACACAACGCCGATCATCTTGGTTTTGTGCCCAGACTTTTTCGATTATCCTTCTGCTGCTCTGGCCACTGATGAGCCAGCGGAAACATCGTACCCCCGCCCCCATGGCATGACAAGCAGCGGCGGTTGCCCGAGAACACCGTTTTCCACTAGAAATTGAGCCAGGCGATCTGGTAGAGTATGATAGATATATGTACATTATCTAGGGAAGAGGGCCGCGGGAAGAAAGGAGAATGTATTACCGAGAATTTCCCCGATCCCCCAATCTTCTCAGTCGGGTCGTGTAAAGGATGGTTTTGCACCACGCTCCAGCAACCGCTACCAGAGGGTGGTTCGTTGCTGTCGCCGTAACTTATGAAGAATCAAAGACTTGCCTGCACCGGCACGGATGCGAGAGAGCCTCGCATGAAAAGCATGGTGCAGAATTCGCAATGGTGCAAAACCTGCTCCGGCGTTCCCACGCGGACCGTGCGAACGAGAGTGGCTTGGGATTGGCGAGGATACAACTGTCGCCTTTCGCTCCGCGAAAGCCGCGTTCTTTCGCGGAGCGAAAGGCGACGTTCTTGCCGACTAACTCCGCGGCTCGGGCCCGATGTAGATTACCGAATCGTTCGCCAGGCGGAAGAACGAGCCGGGGTCTTGCTCGAGCATTTGGCCCAACAGGCCGACGGTGCGGGGAATGATGAAGAAGGCTTTGCCGGTCTCGGGGCGGAGCCTCATGTCGCACAACAACGCGCCGATCACGCCATCGACGTTGAAACAGAGTCCGAGGGCCTTTTTCTTCTTGAGAATCGTTTCGATCTCGATGGCCAGCGTGCAATACTCGCCGGCCAGGCCCAAGTCCTTGGCGATGCTCAACAGGGCCATGGCGCGGGGATCGCGGCCGTAGAGGCCGTAGAGGCGGTGGCCGTAGCCGGGGATGCGGCCCTTCTCGCCGCCGTAGCCGCCGGTCACCTTGTTGATGATGTAGGCCGCCAGGTCCTGCACGTCATCGACGCGAACGCCGTTGGCCTCGAACGATCCGCCCGCGTTGCGCAGCTTTTCGCTATACTCGACCAGGATGCGGGCCGTGCCTTCGCCGGCGCCGGCGTGCGACTCGCCCATTGCGGTGATGCCGGCGGCCAACGAGGTCTTTAGCATGTTACCGCCGGAATAGGAGGTCACCGCGGCCAGCGATGACGGCGTGGCGGGGGTATGATCGACGCAGGAGACGAAGATCGCCCGCAGTAGGTTGGCCTCGGCCGGCGACGGGGTGCGGCCGGCGATGGCGCGGAAGATGATCGACTCGATCGTCTCGCCTTCGCTCCATTGCAACTCGTTGCCGAGGATGGCGGCCGCCAGGTCGATCACCTGCGGCACCAGCGCCAGGGCGTCGGCCTCCTGCGGGGCGTAGCGGTCGTGCAGCCGGGCGGGCAGGGCCTTGTTGCCCGAGGCGGCGATCGTCAGCAATCCGGCGGCAACCGCGGCGTTCATCGGCGAGCCGCCGGCGAACGAAGCCCTGGCCGCCGCCCGCGCCGGCCCGTCGGTCGGATTCGTGGTGGCACAGAGCACCAAATCGCGGGCCAACTGGTCGGCCTGCTGCTGGCCGTCGTCCTCTTTCGTGATCGCCTCGTAGATCATCCGCGGTATCGATGCCTGCCGCATCAAGCCCGGCAGCGGACGGCCGCGGAAATAGGGCATTCCATCGACGATCTGCGTCAAGTGCGTGCGAATCTGCACGGCGCGGACTTGGGCCTTCAGGTTTTCGAGCTTCTCCTTCGAGATGCTCACCAGCTCGAATTCCTTCGACGTCGACGCCTCGAAGTCCTGGCGGCGTTGCGGCAAGACGCGATCAACGAAGGTGATGAGCTCTTCCGAGGTTTTGGCGACTTTGACGCCGGCCTGCTCGAAGGCGGCGACCTTGCTCTCGTAAGTGCCGAAGGCGCCCTCGCCGATGATCGCGCCGGCATGGCCCATCCGCGAGCCGCGGGGGAAAATGTTCTGGGCGCCGATGCCGGTGATCCGCGCGATGACCGGCTTGGGGTACTTGGTCTCCTGGATGTAGCGGGCGGCCTGCTCTTCGTAGTCGCCGCCCACCTCGCCCATGAGGATCACCAGCTTCGTGCGCTCGTCGTCGCGGACCAGTTCGAGCAGTTCCTTGAAATCGACGCCGGAGATGCGGTCGCCGCCGATGCCGACGACGATGCTCACGCCGTGGCCGAGCACGTTGAAGACTTCGGTGGCGATCGACAGGCACATGCCGCCGCTCTTCGAGAAGATGGCGATTTCGCCGGGATAAAAGACGCCGGGATCGTTACCGCCGATCGCGCCGATCTTGACCCGCTCGATCGGGTTGATGATGCCGACCGATGCCGGCCCGACGACGCGGACGCCATGCTGCCGGGCTGCCTCGATGATCCGCGCCGCATCCTGCCGCGGCAGGCCCTCGGTGAGGATGTTCACCAGCTTGATTTGGCCGGAGGCGATCGCTTCGATGGCGGCGTCCTTGGTCCCTTCGCGCGGAACGGAGACGAGGCTAGTGTTGATCTCGGGGTGCTTCTCGATCGCCTCGGCGATGGTGTCGTAAACGGGCACTCCGTAAACGTCCAGCCCGCTCTTGCCGGGCGTGACGCCGGCGACGACGTGCGTGCCGTAGTCGAGCATCTCCATCGACACTCGCCGGCCCTGTTTGCCCGTGATGCCCTGGATGACGACGCGCGTATCTTTGCCGATGAGCGTTTTCATTAGCGGGCCCTGTGTTTCTTGGCTTGGTGGATGACCATGCGGGCGGAGTCGGCCACGGAGGTGGCCATGCCGCGGAGATAAATGCGATAGCCCTCCTGGCTTTCGAGTTTGTGCAGGGTGGCGAAGGCCTCTTCGTCGCGCGGTCCAGCGCGGCGGATGAGAATGGGGATGGTGCGGTCGAAGTTGGGGGTTTCGCGGATGCCGCCCATGATGCCGCCGATCAGGGTTTCGTAAATGTCGGTGAAATTCGCCCGGCCGCCCACGACCCAGATGGCGTGGATCGGGCCGGGGTGCATCAGGGCGATCTTCGTCAGCCCTTTGACCTTTTCGGGCGTGGGGTTGCCGCTGTATTCGGTGAAGATCGCGGGCTTGCCGCCCAACAGGCAGAGATCGTCGAGGGCCTCGACGCTCGTGCCGCCGCCGGAGGCCAGCACGACGATGTCGCCGTCGAGTTCGTAGAACATGCGGCCCGCCGAACCGCGGGTGTCGGTGCGGTCGTTCTCCAAGGCAAGCTGCTCCAGCCGCGTCGGCGTGCGGCCGGAACTGAGGCGTTCGGGCAGATGAAGACTCGTTTGGCGGTACATCGCGTCTTCGTCGATTTCGATCTTGGCATCGACGGCAACCCACTGGCCCGCGCCGGTTCGCACCAGAGGATTGATCTCGGCCAGCGTGGCGTCGAAGTCGATGAAGGCCTTGTAGAGTTTCAGCAGGACGTCGGCCACGCCGGCATCGAGCCGGGCGCGGCGGACCAATTCGGCCGCTTGCTCGGGCTGCAACCCGCGGAGGACGTTCACCGGCTCGACCAGCACGCCCTCCTGCGACTCGTGGCAGGCCTTTTCCACGTCGACCCCGCCGCCGGCCGAGAGAATCACGGCGGGCGAGGCGCGCAGATAGGTCACGGCGGCGAAGATTTCCTGGGCCACATCGAGCTTCTGTTCGACCAGCACCTTTTCGACGGTTTCGCCGCCGAGTTTTCGGCCAACGAGCGAACGGACGGCGTTGGCCAGTTGCGTTTCGTCGTCGCAGGCGATGATGGCGCGTTCCTTTCCGCGTCGCCCCTGCAAGACTTGGGCCTTGGCCATCACCGGCCCCCATCGCTTCGTCAAGCCGGCGGCCTCGTCGGGCGTTTTCACGACCTTTCCCGCGGGGACGGCGATGTCGGCACGGTCGAAGAGTTGCTTGCCTTCAAATTCATAGAGTTTCACGATGGTTCTCGCAGGACTCGTTGGAGGAACGTCGGCAGGTTACAGTTCCCGGCGTGCCACTGCTTGGAACAAGCAGTGCCAGGGCAACGTCCCACGGTCGGCACTGCTTCTGCGAAGCAGTGGCACACCGTTGCCGCAACTCTCCGGAAGCTATTAGCTCCCAGCTATTGTGACGGTTTTTCTGTCCCAGTCAACAGAGAAACGCCGTCGTCACGGCAATTGGAAAAGCGACTGGCTCTTGACGATGGCATAGTTGTCGGGAAAGGTGTGGAACGCCTGGACCAACAGGCTGCGGTTGCGGGCTTCGAGGTTGACGTAGCTCAGGGCGCCGAGGGCCATTCGGCCGCTGGCGCCGAAGCGGTGCAGCATCCCCTGCCGCTGTCCCTCGACGGCCAGTTCTTGCTGAAAGGTCCAGAAGACCTCGGGATCGGCCGGTTCGAGCTGGAAACTCGTCTGATAGCGGACGCCCCCGCGGCATTCGACGTGGTCGCTGCGCTGGCCGCGGAGATGATGGGCCAGCAGCCGCCGCATCTTCGGCAGCGGGTTTTGCGCCGATGCCGCCACCTCGGTCAGCGTCAAGCCCTCGTATCGCCAGGTAACCACGTGGCCTGCGCCGGTGATGTCGATTTTCGCGCTGTAGCCGCCGCGCTCGATGGTGCAACTCTCAAAGACAACGAATAATTCCGGATGCAGCGGACGCCCGAACAATTGAAACGTCAACTCCGCGACTTTCGGTCGGACGGTAAGCACGTCTGCACCTCCTCATATCGAAATCTGCCCGGTGGGGCGATCAGTTCCAGTGAATTGCTGCATTATAGGCGCGACGTAGAGTCGCTGCAAAGATCATTTTTTCGCCGCCGCGCCCCACAGCATTTTCTCGTTCAGTTCACCTTGACAGAACGCCGAGCGTCTGTTCCGCGCGGCATGATACCGCGGCAGGGTGCGTGCAAGCATCGATCTTTCGGCGGTGGGGCAGACGTTCCACGGTGGGGCAGACATTCTTGTCTGCCGGAAAGATGCAGCGCACTTGGCAGACAAGAATGTCTGCGCCACCGACTCAGGCGCTGGCCTTGCGGCCGATCTGCATATCCTCGCCGAAATAATACTTGCGGGCCTCGGGATTGGCCAGCACTTCGTCGGGCGTGCCGTGACAATCGACCTTGCCGTTGCGGATCAGGTAGACGCGATCGGTAATCTGAAGAGTTTCGCGAACCTGGTGATCGGTAATCAGAATGGCGATTCCCTCGCGCCGCAACTGGCGGATGATTTTCTGGATGCTGTCGATGGTCACCGGGTCAATGCCGGTGAAGGGCTCGTCGAGGAGGATGATCTTCGGTTTGGAAACCAGGCAGCGGGCGATCTCTAGCCGGCGGCGCTCGCCGCCCGAGAGCGACTGGGCCAGCGCTTTGCGGAGGCGGAAGATGTCGAACTGTTCGAGCAGTTCCTTGCAGCGCCGCCGCCGCGATGCGTGGTCGTAGCCGAGCAACTCCATCACGCCCAGCAGGTTCTTTTCCACGGTCAACTTGCGGAAGACGCTCGATTCTTGGGCGAGATAGCCCATGCCGCCTTCGCGGGCGCGGCGGTACATGGGCCAGTCGGTGATGTCTGTTTTGCCGAGCTTCACCTTGCCGGCGTTGGGGACGATCATGCCGCAGGTCATGCGGAAGCTGGTGGTCTTGCCGGCGCCGTTGGGACCGAGCAGGCCGACGATCTCGCCGCTTTCGACGCGGAAGTCGACTCCATCGACCACTCGCCGCGTGCCGTAGATTTTTACCAGTCCTTTGGCTTCGAGCATGGAGAGGGATTGGGGATTAGGGATTAGGGATTAGAAACAAGCCGCTTGCGGCTTCGCACCCGTGTCTCTCGGTTACCTTGGTTGGGGTGGCAGTTGCACTGCCACCCCGCATCCCGGGTGCGGCAGTGCAACTGCCGCACCAACGCTGTCTATCGCACCAGCCCCATGCGGCTGAAATTCGGGAAATAGGGGCAAGGAATACTGTTGAAATAGGGGAGCCGGTCCCAGGAATGCGGCCAGTAAATGAACAATGCCTTGCCGATCAGGAGTTGGCGAGGCACCCACCAGTAATCGCGACTCCACAGCCGCGCGTCCTTGCTCATGGGGCTGTTGTCGCCGAGCACAAAAAACTGATCGGGTTTGAGTTCGAAAGCGACGTATCGCGTGTCTTGCGCCGGCGGCATTTCTTCGCTGGGGCGCGCTCGGCCGATCGGATACCAAGCGTCGTGGCCCATCGACTGCCAACGATCGGCGATGTAATAGATGTCGCGGAGGATGCGAAGGTGGCTGACCCGCACCGCCGCGCCGGCCGAAGCGACGCCGACCGGCTCCAAGTCGGCGGCCTTGGGCTTGGTGTTGCCGAGGTCCGGATAGGTTGTCGGCTGGTCGAACGAAACCAGGCTGCCGTCGATCCACAGCCGTAGTTCCTCGTCGCAATTGGCGAAGAGGATCTTGTGCTCCCCCTGGCCGCGCACGCTCGTCGATGCCGTTCGCTTCCAATCGTCCTTGCCGCTGATGGAAAGCGTCGCTTGGCCGGTCGATAGATCGAAGCGGCATCGGAATTGCCGGCCGCCCTTGATTAACTCAAGATCCAGCGTGCCCTTGGGGCTCTGTGTTTCCGCCACGCACCCGACGGCGAGATCACCGACCCAATGCGTGCCTGTGCCGGGGCGGTTGAAACTGGGTTCCGGGCCTCCGGAATCGAAACGCATTCTGCCGGTGTCGTAGGCGGCGAAATCGGTGATCAACTGTTGGATGGGATTGGGCTTTATCCCGACCGCGGCCTCCTCCCATTGCCGCTGACTCGACGGCACGAGATGATGGTACCGCAGCCATTTCTCCGTGTTGGCCGATCCATCGATAGAAAACGACGCCAAATCATCGCTGTGCCAATCCCCGGCGGCGGCTTCGGCGTCCGAAAACCAACGAGCCGGCCAGCCGTCCTTGGCGATTCGCGGCATGTAGTCGTTGTCGAACACCGGTTGCAGCATAGCCAGCAGCTTTCGCGGCGGGCGGCGGGCGATGACAAACTCCGCCTTGTCGCCAAGCTCTTTCTTGTCCTTGCCGCTCTTGATCCACACGTCGCCGTTTTGGATCTTGACCGTATCGCCCGGCAGCCCGACCAGACGCTTGATGAAGTTGATGCGCGAATCGGTCCTCTCTTCGGCGGGAACTTCGGGGGGATCGCCGGGATACTTGAAGACGATCACGTCCCAACGTTGCGGCTCGCCGATCTCGTAAGCGAGCTTGCTCACGAGAATGCGGTCGCCGTTGAACGACGTCTCCTTGTCGAGTGATTGCGTATAGCCGCACATCGGGCAGGTGCCGGACACGATCTGATATTCCTCCGGCGGTCTTATCCTTTTGTCGGGCCCCACCACCCGTGGCGATCCGTCCGAGTTCACCTCTTCGCTGGCGCTGACTCGATAGGAATACCCGCACTTCTTGCAGACCACGTCCTTGTGGCGGCCCATCAGCGTTGTCGCCATCGAGCCGGTGGGAATGACGAACGCCTCGGCCTCGAAGGTGCGGAACAAGAAAGCCAGCACAAAAGCGATCGCCACCGACTCGATCAACTCGCGAATCGCCGCGGGAGAAGGGAGGTGGTTGCCGCCCGAGGACGACTCGGCGGAGCGTTTATCAGATTGATCCGGCGACGCCGACGACGGACGGGGCTTTGTGCCGGAGGACCTGTTTTTTGCCATTTCGTAACGGGATGGGGAATAGTGCGAACCAACGAAACAACGTTTAGCCGCCGCGTCCACGCGGCGCTGAGGTACAGAAGACAGCGCTTTCGCCGCGTGGACGCGGCGGCTAAACGCCATTTCTCAATCTTCTAGTGAGTATACTGGATTTGGCTTCAATTCGGAACTTGAAAACATGACTGCCGCCACGGGGCAGTCTCGGCGAGGTACTACATCGCTAACGACTGCCGTATCAACAACTTAACAGCGGCGGCCGGTCTCTGCCATCCTCACGCCGCTTCGCGGAGCTTTGGCTGGGGTGTGAGCAGCGGACGGACGGACGATTGCCACCCTTGCTGCAACATCAGATCGACGATGCGGGCGGCGGCGCGACCGTCGCCGTAGGGGCTCCGCTCGATCTGGTGCAACGAGTACGCCGCCGCATCGCTCAATAGCAGGCTCGTCCGATCCACGATGCGAAACACGTCGGTCCCCACCAGTTCGACCGCCCCCGCCTCGACGGCCTCGGGCCGCTCGGTGGTCTCGCGCATCACCAGCACGGGCTTCCGCAGCGAAGGGGCCTCCTCCTGCACGCCGCCGGAGTCGGTCAAGATCAGCGTCGCCCGATCCATCAGCCAGACGAACTCGGGATACGGGGCGGGCTCGCAAAGCCGGATATTCGCCTGGCCCGAGAGGAGCCGGCCCACCGGCTCGCGAACGTTCGGATTGAGGTGCACGGGATAGAGGAACTCGACCTCGGAAAAGCGCCGCGCGAGGATGAGGATCGCCGAACACATCTGCTCCATGCCATCGCCGAAATTCTCGCGGCGATGCCCGGTGATCAGCACCATGCGGCGGTCGCCGATGGCGGCGTACTTCTCGCGCCACCGTCGGCCGTGTTCGCGCTCGCGGGCGACGGCCCACAGCAGGGCGTCGATCACCGTGTTGCCGGTCACGTGGATACTTGCGGCGGGCGTTCCTTCACGCCGCAGATTCTCGGCCGCCCGCTCGGTCGGCGCACAGTGCAACGCGGTGACGAGGCTGGCGATGCGGCGGTTGAGTTCCTCGGGCCAGGGGGCCTGAAGGTCGCCGGTGCGCAGGCCCGCCTCGACGTGAACCAGCGGCACGCGGCGGTAAAACGCGGCCAGCGCGGCCGCCATGACCGTGGTCGTGTCCCCCTGGGCGACAACGCAGTCGGGCCGGCACTCGGCCAGCACGGCGTCGAGGCCCGTCAGGCAGCGGGCGGTCACCTCGGCCAGCGTCTGATTCGGCGACATCAGATCGAGGTCGCGATCGACCGCGATGCCGAAATACTCCGTCACCTGATCGAGCATCTGGCGGTGCTGGCCGGTCACACAGACGATCGTCTCGATCCGGTCGGCCTGGCGCAGACATTCGTGAACCACCGGGGCCATCTTGATGGCCTCAGGCCGGGTGCCGAAGGTGAGCAACGCCCGCAGCCTGTTCATGGTTCACCTCGGTTTCTCGGCCACGAGCACGAAGTTGCTGGCGCAAAGGGAGATGCCGTGGGCCTCGATCGGCTTCTCGTGAATCGTGGCCACGCGCAGGCCGGCGTTTTGCATGCTGTCGATCAGCCCTTGCCGCGAGAAGAGCCGAAACTCCAGCGTCAGTCCCTCGCCACCGTGGAAGCAGAGGTTGTCGTAGCGATCGATCGTGCCGTTGCGGCGGCGGTTGACCAAGACCCGTTGCTTCCCCTCTTTCTCGATCCGCCAATCGTGCAGATCGTGGAAGTGTTCGCAGGTGGCGGGTTCCAGCGTGGCGGGCACGGTGAGGATGGCCACGCCGCCCGGCTTCAGCAGCCGCCGCATGTTGGCGAACGCTCCTTCAATCGGCGGCTCGACGTGCTCCAACACGTCGGTACACGTGATGAAATCGACGCTGTCGGGCGGCCAGCGCGACCAATCGACGTCGCACAGGTTGAGCTTAGGCTCGTGGTCGTAGAAGGTGTTGACGTAGTCGAACTTCTCCGCCAAAAGAGCGGTGTATCCCCAGTCCGAACAGCCCACGCCGCGGATGTCTTTGCGCGGTTTCATTTTGGCGAGGATGATCTCGTCGGGTGAGAAGTGGGCGGTGACGGCGTACATCATCGACCGCAGCCGGCCGTAGCAGCGGCACCTTGCGCAGTGCCCGTCCTCGCGCGACAACCGCCGCAGCGGTAGGTAGTTCGACAGTCCGCAGACGTTGCAGAGGAACGGCGTCCACTGGGGGTCCGGCATGTCGGCCCGGGCCGACATTTCCACCACTCTACGCAGCAGCCGAAGGCACGGCCTTGCCGGCCTTTTCAACACGCCGATGCCAACCATGGCTTTTCTCCTAAAGACTCGATCAGGCACACGGGGTGTGCCCGCTACGATAACCGTCGGATGGGGGAACATAATGTACGCCGTTCCGTCCAATCGAGGCAACGTCAGTTTCTCCGCAGTGCGACCGGCGAGAATCAGACGGATCGACGTCTCCGAGTAGCCGGGAACCAACGGCTCCCGGAATGGTGGCAGTTCATGGCCTTTCAGGTTGATGATGTCGCGTTAACGAGGTTCGGTGGGTGCCATGCCCACGCTTGCCGTGGGCATGTTGCTCAGGTCCACGGTTCACATGCCCACGGCAAGCGTGGGCATGGCACCCCGCCCCCGGAAGGTTGACAGTTTAGCGGTTGTTCTCCGGGGACCGTTGGCTCCCGGCTGTTTCTTGCTCGATACCGGCTGCCTGACGATCGGCGGCACGCCGGAAATGCGGGCTGGGAATCGACGATCCGCCGCCAACCTCCGCGACGTGCTCCGCTTCCCCCGCCGGCTTGTTCTTCTCGCGGAACAATAAGAACGGCAAACTGCGCAAGAGGAGCAATAGCCGCCGCGGGCCGCTGGGCGAGAGGAAACTCAGCCCATAGCGCCAGAGGATCCGCGGTCGGAAGTAAAAGCGGCGGTAAAACTCGCGGTGCTTCAGCAGAAGCTGCTCCCGCGTCAGCCCGTGCGGCACGAAGACCGGCCGCCAGTAATTGAACTTGCTCCAGTCGGTAACGTCGAGCGTGCCGTTGGCGGCCGCTTCCTTGTACTGCGGCGAGCCGGGAATCGGCGTGTTGATGGTGACCACCACGTTGTCGAGCTTCATCCGCAGGGCCTCGCGGATCGACTCGTCGATCGTCTCCAGCGTTTCGCCGGGATGGCCGACGATGAAGAAGCCCTTGGTGCGGATGCCCAGCTTCGCGCACCAGCCGATCACCTGCCGGGCTTGTTCGAGCGAAATCTTCTTCTTGATCCGCTTGAGGATCTCCTCGTTGCCCGACTCGATGCCGAAGGAGATGTGCCAGCAGCCATGATCGCGCATGAACCGCAAGAGGTCCTCATCGACGGCGCTGACGCGGCTCATGCAGGTCCAGGGGAAGCGGATGCCCTTGCGGTCGAGGATGGCGAACAGCTCGCGGATTCGCTGCGGACGCAGCGTGAAGGTGTTGTCGACGAAGGCGATTTCGCGGACGTGATACTCGTTCCAGAGGTGCTCGATTTCGGCCGCCACGTTCTCGGCGCTCCGTTGCCGCAACAATTGGCCGAAGACCGAGCGGTCGCAGAAGGTGCATTGATTGGGGCAGCCGCGGCTGGTGATGACGTTGGCGGCCGGCAGCTTCTTGTAGTTGCACGGCGGCGGAGTATACAGCGAAAGGTCGGCGGCCAGGTCATAGGCCGGAAACGGCAGGGCATCGAGATCGTCGATCCGCGGGGCCACCGGGTTGACGATCAGTTGGCCGCGGTGGGGCAGACATTCCTGTCTGCCGGGAGAAACGCAGCATTCGTGGCAGACAGGAATGTCTGCACCACTAGCGACGTCCCGCTTGCGATAAGCCAGGCTGGCGACGGCGGCCAGATCGCTCCCGCGCTCGAGCGCGTCGGCCAAATCGGCCAGCGGCTTTTCCCCTTCGCCGACGATGGCGAAATCGAACTCGGCAAACGACATGCCGTGCGCGAGGTTCGAGGAGACGTGGGGGCCGCCCAGCACGATCGGCCGCTCGGGCCGCCGGCGTTTCAACTCGCGGGCGACTTCCAACGCCCGATGAAACGCCACGGTTGTCGTGCTGATGCCCACCAGGCCGGGCTGGAATTGCTCGGCACGCTCCAGGATGTCGGCGGCGGTGAGGTTCTCGGCCTCGCCGTCGATCACCGCGACCTCGTGTCCGCGCCGCCGCAGCGACGACGCCAAGTAGAAAACCCCCAGCGGCATCTGCCTTCCACCGGCACTGCCGATGGCCGACGAATAGCGCTCTTCCTTGGAGATCGGCGGATAGATCAAAAGGACTCGCATCGTTGTTCTCCGGTCATGGCGCGCGGTCGCGATAGGCGGCCGCTGTCGTACTCCTCACGCTCCGCGTGAGGTTCTCTGTGTTTGGCTTCACGCGGAGCGTGAGGTTTTCTCCGTTTGGCCTCACGCGGAGCGTGAGGAGTACAATGTGATTCTCCGATACTCACGCGGCCCGCTGACGCGGCAAAGCGGTTTTCGATGGTTCGACGATCGGCAACGGCGGCGGCGCGAAAGCCGTGGGCTGGGTTTCCTGATTCGCCGGGGCATCGCGGTGCAGGCAGTGCTTCGGCTGGTTCTGGATGTCGAGGCTCACGGCCTGCAACAGCAACTGGATGCCCAGCAACACCGGCAGCGCGGCCAGCATCACGGTGCCGGTGGGCGTGGCGATTCCCTGTTGCGCCGACGAACACCAGCGGATCGCCCCGAACACCCCGCCGGAGAGCAACAGCGCCAGCCCGGCAACCGCGTACAACGAGGCGATGCTGAAATCGCGGACGACGTATTGAATCCAGACGCGGCGGCAAAACCCCTTCAGCAAGGCCGCCGGAAACTGGCTGAGCGTTTTGAGGATCGAGAGGTTGCTGGTTTCGTCGCCGTAGCGGGCGGGAATGTAGACGTTGCGGACCACCGCCCGCAGCAGGCTCAGTTCCAGCAACATGCTGCTCTCGAAGAAGTACCGCCGCCCGATCGCCTCTTGGTTCAAAAGCGGGACGAGCGCGGCGTGAATCGCCGTGTAGCCGTTGGTCGGGTCAAAGATGTTCCAGTAGCCGGAGGCCAGCTTCGTCAGGACCGACAAACCGAGGTTTCCGAGGCGACGCGCCAGCGGCATCGAACGAAGCTGCCGGGCGTGGAGGTAGCGGTTCCCCTTGACGTAGTCGGCCTCGCCGCGGAGCAACGGAGCGATCAGCGCCGGCAGGTGGGCAGGGTCCATCTGCCCGTCGCTGTCCATCTTCACCACGATCTCGGCGCCCAGTCGATGCGCCTCGGCGTAGCCGGTCAGCACCGCGCCGCCGACGCCCTGATTCTCGCGGTGCCGCAGCAGCCGGATGCGCGGATCGCGCCGCGCCTCCCTTTGCACGACGATGGAAGTGTCGTCCGGGCTGCAATCGTCGACGACGATGATCCAGGCCACGAAATCCGGAATGCCGCGGAGCACGTCGGCGATCTGGGCCGCGGCACGGTAGGCTGGAATCACCACGGCGACTTGCGTTTCCGCTATGGCTGAGTTTGCTCTCATCGGACACCTTTGGTCTCGTCGTCAGGCTTGTCGTGCCGGGCCACTGCGGCCATTGCCGACGCGGTTGAAGGTAGCCAGTAGGTCACCGTCGCACGTTTCAGATGGATCGGCTTCTGTCTCCACTCCCGCAAATAGAGCCAACCCCACTTGGCGCTCGCCGGGACCGACGAGCAGAGCCATGCTGCAAAGTCTGATTTGCCGCAACCGGCGCCGTTGACGCGGCTGAGGAGTTTGCCTTTTGCATCGTACCAGGTGATTTCCATCAGCGGGTCCGTGAGTTCGTTCGACCAGAAAGCGAGACTGACGCGGCATATTCCCCCCGGAATCTCCGGCTCGAGCCGATGCCCAATCCACGCGGCGCCTGTCAGGGCGATCGCTTCCTTGGCCAAACTTGTGGCCGCGGCGGCCGTGGTCAGGTTGACCCAATTCTCGGCCGGGTCGAGCAGCGTCCACGACTTCTCTGGATGCTCAATCACGTTGGGCCATTCGTGTCGCGTCACTTTCGGCAGGTTGTTGCGGGCCGGCGAAGCCACGTCGTAAACCGTCACCATGCCCGATGCCGCCACCAACCTCGCATCGTCCCAGTAGTCGCCAACGATGTCCTGGCGCGAGGCGAAGGAGCGGCCGGACATAGAAAAGGAATTGACCATCCAGTAGCGGATGCCGTAACGGCGGCAGAATTGGGCGAATGATTTGGCGTCGCCAACGCGCTGAATTCTGTTCCACCAGAAGTCGAAGTCGTACGGCCGCCCCCCGACAAGATAGACGTTTTCGCAGCCGGTGCAGAGCACGCCGTTGTCGGGGGCGAGAATCTTGTTGAGTTGTTGCGCCGCCGGATGGGCCGGGAACACCTTTGTCAGATATTCTTCCCTGCCGATGCGTTTCGCGTATGCATCCCAGGGGTTATTGATGCAGAGGACCGGCGCCGGCAGGAACAGCAACAGCAGCAGGGCGGCGCCGGCAAGGACCGGCGGCCAGCGCCCTTCCAGACGCCAAGAGATCGAGCGCAACAACGATCCGGCGGCCAGCACGCACGAGGCGACCAAGAGGGGATAGGCGGGCAGCCAATATCGCACGTACGGCGTGTAGGTGCCGACGCCGGCGATCATTGCGATGCCGACGACGGCCATATCCCAGTAGCAGGGATTGCCGCCGCCTAGCCGCCACTTCTCAGCACGGTGGGGCAGACATTCCTGTCTGCCGCGAGAAGCAACGAACGTAGGGCAGACAAGAATGTCTGCCCCACTGGACACGCCGTCCGTTCCTGCTACCGTCTTTCCTCGCGCCAGCCACGCGAGAAACAAGCAAGGCGCCAAGGCGAGGGCCCAGAAGCCGAGATCGCCGCCATATCCTTCGACAAGGCTGCTGGTGCGGTAAGTAGCCAACCAGGGAGACGCTGCGACGCCGCCGATGCCGGGCGGCAGATTGAAGGCTACCTCGAAGACTTCTTGAAGCGTGAAGTTGTCGACCCAATAAGGCGACGGGAACCAGTGGTGCAAGAAAGGATAAAAGGGATTTCCCGTGCCCAAGTAGACGTACACGTACCAGGGCAAGGCCAGGGCCGCATACAAACCGCCCGCCAAAGGCAACCATCGCAGACTGACGCGCCAGCCGCGCTTCCGCAATAGAACGGCTGCCAGGAAGAAACTCCATACGACAGTGAAAATAAGACCCGTATACTTCACTTGAGCCGCCGAGGCCATGATCGCCGCCGAAAGCAGAATGCCGCGCAAACACGGCGGGCGCAACGCTCGGAACAGCACGATGAATGCGGCACTGCACAGCAGCGCCAGCACGTGATCGACATAGAGCGATGCGGAAAGCTGCGCCAACAGCGGGCAACTAAGAACGGCGGCGGCGGCGAATAGCCCCAGTCCGCGCGAGCCGCTGCGGCACTCGACCTCCTCGGACACCAGCAGCAGCAACGCAGCCAGAGCCAGCCAGGAAAACCACTTCGCGGCCGCGATCGAGCCGACGGCAATGATCGCCGCGCTGTAAGTCTGCACCGCCATCGGTTGCAGCCGATACCAACTGGCGTACTGGTGCGACAGCCCGTGGTCGGCGACCGCCCGCAGCATATAGGGCAGATACACCCGCGTGGCGTCGAAAGCGACCTCGGGGGTGCTGGCGCCGATGAACTCGACGGCCAGGATCGCCCAAATCACTTCGAGCAAGCACCAGGCGACGATGGAATTCGGGTTTCCACGCTCCGCGTCCGTTGTAGGAGGCGACTCCGGTCGCCGATCTTTGGTATCGCCCTGCCGCCATCGGCGACAGGAGTCGCCTCCTACAACGCCCCTGCTGGCCAAGCGACGCAGCCAAGCGACGGCGCCGGGCGCCGCCGCGATCACCGCCAACGCGGCCACGATCGGCGGAGTGATCGCGTGCAGGACGCCCAAGAAGAAGCAGATTGGCACGAGCGCCGCGTAGACGGCGGCCGCGGCGACACCCCAGGTCGCGTATCGCTGGCCGGCCGCGCGGGCGATCGCTAGCCGCATCCCGTACACGGCGCAGGTGGTCCACAAGAGCAACACGGCCAGTGGGGCAAACATCGCGGCGTCCTGCGCGAACGCCAGCAACGCCGCCGTCGATAGCGCGAGATAGCCGCCGAGCACGCGGCCCACCGCCGACGGCCGCCGCCTCGACACCACGATTGCGGCGACGAGGAAACCGGCCACCTGCCAACCAAAGAAGTGCTTCAGCACGTGTTCGACGTGTCTATAGAGGACGCCGTCGAGTCGGCACATCTCGACGGCGTAGATCGCCGCGTGTACGCCGAACCAAGCCGCGGCCACTGCCAACGCGAGTTGCCCGACGCCCATGCGCCTTACAGGATTTGCGGCAATTGGTTCGAGCGACTTCATGACAACGCACTCCTCACGCTTGGCGTGAGATCTCTGTACTCGTCACGCTCCGCGTGAGGTCTCTTCCTCTGCGATCCACCTCACGCGGAGCGTGAGGAGTACGGTTGCTAATAGGCCCCCGCCATGCTGTCGGCGCCCCACTTCGATTCGAACAGGCGTTGGTTTTGCTGGTAGATTTTGGCATGGCCGTCGTGCCCCAGCAGGCGGAACGCAGCTCCCTGCCAGTGATGGACGAAGGCATCGCGGGCGCAGAGCAGTTGGTAGCCGGCACGGGCGGCGCGGTAACAGTAGTCGGTATCCTCGAAGAAGCCGACGCCAAACTGCTCGTCCATTTCCCCCACCTTCTCGTACACCTCGCGGCGGAGCAGGACGCAGAAGAAACCGAGCATCTTCATCACCGCCGTCTCGCCGTCGTGGCGGCGGCAATAGTCGGCGGCCCAGCGCGGCATGTCGGCGATCGCCGTGTATCCGACCGGTATCTTCGCCTCGTTGCCGACCATGTTGCTCACCGGCCCGATCATTCCCGTTTGCGGCAACGTGCGCAGGCGTTCGATCATGGTCGAGAGCCAGCCGTGGCTGACGACGGTATCGTTGTTCAACAGGCAGAGGAACTGGCCGCGGGCCTGCGCAGCCCCTGGTTGTTCGCTCCCGAGAAGCCGCGGTTGTCGGCGTTGCGAATCACACGCAGGCGCGGTTGCCGCGTCGCCTCGTCGGCGAGCCACTCGGCCGTGCCGTCGTGCGAGGCGTTATCGACCGCGATCACCTCGAAGTTCGGATACTCGGTCTCGCTGAAGACGCTCTCCAGGCACATCTGCGTCAGGGCGAGGTTGTTGTAGGTGACGATAATGATCGACGCCGGCGGGAACAGCCCGCGCACGGCGGCGTCGAAGGCGTCGCAACGGTCGCTCCAGGTGTTTCGTGCGGCGAAATCGCGGCGGCGCTGGCGAAGGCGGTCGTCGTCCTCGGCCAAGGCGCGGTCGATCGCGCGGGCGAATCCGCCGGCATCGTCGGCGATCGTCAGCAGCCCGTCGCGGGCCATCGGCCGCAATTCCGGCAGATTCACCGCGACCACCGGCTTGCCGGTCGCCAGCATCTCATAACCTTTGACCGGGTTGGTGGCCTCGGTCAGCGGAATCCGTTTGAAGGGGATGAGGAAGCAGTCCCAAGCGGCCACCAGCCGCGGCAGTTCGGCGTAGGGCTTCTCGCCCAATAGCGTGACGTTCGGCAACTTCTCCAGCCGCGACACGTCGCCGGTCAACGTGCTGCCGATCAACTCGAACTTCCACCCCGGCCGCAATTCGGCCAAATCGGCGACCAGATCGGCGTCAAACCACTCGGCAATGGCCCCGTAGAAGCCGACGGTGGGTCTCCGAGCGTTCGGAGGTTCCGCTTCCGTTCGTTTAGCGGCCGACGGCACGTCGGCCCCGAGGGCACCCCTAGCCGCCGTGCCGGCGGCTGCTAAACGGCTGCCCGCGGCGGCGAAATGCTCGTACTCACATGCGTTGCGAATGAGCGTGGTTCGCCGTGCTTTCGCGCGGACCTTCGTTTCGAGCAGATCGGCGGTGACGACAACGAGATCGGCGCTGGCGATCGTGCGGTCTTCCGCGCGGAGCATCGACTCGCAATTCGTCGAGAAGCCGGAGTGGTCGTCCATGCAATCGTAGACCACCGGCCAGCCGAACCGCTCCCGCAGCCGCTCGGCCAGCGTGGTCCAGAAGGGCAACTGCACGACCACGACGGCGGAGGCCAGGCGGCCCTCGACGCGCAGCCGGTCGATGGCGTCGGCCATGCGCGCCACGTCGGCTTCCGCGGGCAGTTCGCGGTAGACGTTCACGCCTGGGGCGCCGGGCAGCGTCATCTCGAACACGCCGGGACGTTGCCGGACAAGCCGCACGGTTTTTCCTCCGCAGAAACCGAGCGAGGCGTAGAAGACGCGATGCCCGCGGCGGGCGAACTGGTCCGCGATCTGCTGCGGCCGCTGAAAACGCGAGTTCCACAGGATCACCGGCAGGCAGATCACGTCGTAACCCCGCGGGCCGTCGTCGGCGAGAATCTCGGCGGCCGGTTGCGGCTCGGCATCGGCGACGCCTTGCCGCTGGAGACGCGTTTTCACTCTCCGCGCCTGCCGCCAGCCCCATCGGGCAAGCGGATAGAGGCCGACTTTCCGCAGCAGCCGTTTGGCGAGCTCGCGGGCCTTGCGGCGGCGCTGGTCGGCCGGGCCGCTCCAGAGCCAATAGCGGACGCGCTGGAAGAATACGACGATCCCCCAAGTCCGGCTCGTGGTGATCTGGTGCAGCCGCGTGTGGACCGATTGCAGTTCGATCTCCAACTCGCGGATGCGACGCTTGGCCGTCTGCAACTGTTCCCCCAAGCCGTCCACGTCCTGTCTGCTCATCGGTGCGCCCCCTTGACTGTTAGGCCGATCGCGCCTCACTGTGTACGGCGGTCCGCTCTGCCTGCTCGGCGAATTGCCGCAATTGCTTCCGCCGCGCGTTCTCGCGGGCAGTGTCCCTGAGGAAAGCCAACCTGGATCGGGTGCCTTCAATGCTCTTGATCTCGGCGATCCCCTGAAGCAGAAATCCCTCGCCGTCGGCAATCAAACCGGCGGTAATTGCACTTTCCAAGGACAAGACGAGCGCATCCCTGTGGACGCGAAGCGCGCGGATGAACCGTGCAACGAATTGCCGACGAAGCAACTCGGTAAGTTCCTTGCCGACGGCGCTGCCGAGATCGGTCGCCATCTCCAGAATTTCTTCGGTAGGCGATCCCAAGTTTGCCAGCCATTGCGAGAGATCGTCGATGTCCTCCGCCTCGATGCTCTTGGCGGCCAGCAAGCGCACCAGCCCTTTCAGAAAAACGAAATCAAGCCGGCGAAAATGAATGAGATACTTCTCTTCGATGACGCCTTGCGGGCTTGCATCGACGACGCGCCGCAGGGCATAGATGAACGATAAAGTCTCGTTGAGCCAGTTCTGCGCGGTTTCGCGCAGGTACTCCATGCCCGGGTCGTACATCTTGTATGAAATCAAAAGCGAGTCGGGATCTCGCTCGCCGCACACCAGGCCGTCGCGGGCGATCTTCTTGAAAAGTGCGGCCCCTTCGGAGAGGCAAACGATGTTCAGAACGCGGACGATGCTGTCCTGAAGTTCGTTTGCCTCCATGAATTTCAAGGATTCCTGCAGTTCCCCCAGCGTCACGTAGGGGTCGATCGGGATAAAGCCGGTTTCGACTTGCAGACCGACGTCCTTGGCGATTTTCGTTGCCCGGGCGATCGAGTTCAGGTCAATCCCCTTGTTGTAGCGCCGCGCCTGGCTCGGCGAGCCGCTTTCGACGCCGAACAAAATCCGCTGCAACCCGGCCTTGTGAAAGAGGCGGACGGCTTCGAGCTTCTTCTCGTTTTCCTGCGGCGTCGCGGACGGGCTGTACAGATTGTCGGCGCGGGTCTGAATCCAAAAGGACAGTTGAATGTTCCTTTCGATCAGCGCGGTGGAGATCGCCATGATCCGATCGGGGTTATAGAGCAGGAAATCCTCGTCGGTGAAATAGACGATTCTGGCGCCGCGTTGGTAGAGCCGTTCGAGATTGCTCACCACGACGTCCGTCGGTATCGCCCGCAACGTCGTTCCGCGGGCGAACTGCCTGCTGCAGAACGTGCATTTGGCCCAGCCGCATCCGCGGCTGGATTCACTGTAAATCATGCCGTGCTTCTTCTCGATGAAATCCAAGGTCTCCAGGCTCGGCAGGTGATAGTGCTGAAGGTCGAGGACCTTGATGGGGGTGCGGACGACTTCCTCCCCCTCCTTGAAGATCAGGTTGGGAATCTCGCGCAGCGATGAAATGCGGCCCTGAATCAAATCGACAAGGCCGCGCATCGTCAACTCGCCTTCGCTGGTGCAAATAAGGACGTCGTCGTACTTCGAGAGGAACTCCTCGTTGAAGAACCGCGGTCTGTGGCCGCCGACGATGATGTATCGCGGACGCTTCTCTCTGGGAAAGTCGGCGGCGAGGACGGGGTCGAGGATCTTTTCGGCGAGCTTCCGCTCGGTGACTTTGATGGTGATGCCGAGGACGTCGGGGTTGAGTTGTCGAATGCGACGAACGACGTCGTCCGCGGAAAGGCCCGTTTGCATGTCGAGGATCGTGACTTCGACTTGGCCGGGGTATTCTCCCCGCAGATCGCCGGTCAATACCTCAAGACTCAGAGGCAGCCCAAACGTCAGGTAGCGCTGCGGCGCGAAGAGGTTGACGAAGACCACGGAAATTCTCTTTTTGCGCGGGTTCGTGCCGGCAGCGGGCGATCGTGACGAGGCGTTTGCCATTGCGTTCTCCTTCTGGCGTCAATGGGCATACTCTCCGCAATCTTGCACGAAAAAGCCGAATGGGAAAGGATGCAATTGGATAATCGAAATAGAAATGTAGTTGCGAGGTGGATGGTGCTTGTTGGGACAATTCGCGCTTAAGCCGCCGATGCTCGGGCCGAGTGCCGCCGCGAGGCGGCGACCTCCTCGACGCGGGCGAGAATCTGCTCCGCCCTCGCCCGCCAGGTGTTGGCCTGCGCGTTGCGGTTGATCGCTTGCTGGTACGACTCCCACTTCCCGCGGCACGCCGCCTCGTCGAGCATCGCCACGTATTCGGAGGCGTTGCGGGCGACCATCACGCAGGTATACTCGCGGCACTCCGGCATGTCGGTGGTCACGATCGGCTTTCCGCCGGCCATGTATTCGAACAGCTTAGCCGGAGAGCAGGCAGTCGTGATGTCGTTGATGACGAAGGGAATTGTGGCGACCGTGAAGTAATACAGATATGCCGGCAGATCCTCGTATTGTTTCTGGCCCAGCCAGCGAACGTTCGGCAAGCGGATCAAAGGCTGCGGCAGCAGCGAGCGATCGAAATTCGGGCCGACCAACACGAACTCGAAGCTCGGGTGCTTCCGCGCGGCCTCGGCCAAGAGTTCGTAATCGAACCAGCGCGCAGCGCCCCGTAATAGCCGACGATCGGCCGGCCCGACTGCACGACGTCGGCGATGTCGGCTGGCACGGGCGGGGGCGACGTCAGGTGGAAATCCTCGTAAGTGACGCCGTTCGGGCAGTAAAGAGCGTCGGGGCGAAGCCGACGCACCTCGTCATGAAGCCGCCGCGCCGTGGCCAGTACGACGTCCGCGCTGCTGGCCATCTTGTTGTGCAAGTCGAGCTTCTTCTGGTCGGGCACACCGTGGTGCGCCGACACGCTCAAGTCGTCAAGGTAATCGTAAATCAGCAAAGGGGAACGGAACCGCTGGATCGTCGGCCAGTGGCCTGTCCAGCCGATCAGCAGGATCGGATGAGGAAGGTCGTACAACGGATCGAGCGAGTCGCACAAGTAGAGCCGCGCGTCCAAGCGCACGAACCCGCGAAACAAGTCGGAGCGGCACTTCGGCGAGCAGAACAGCGAGAGGTAGCCGGCCTGAGCGAATTGCGTCATCAGTTGGTGCGGCCGCTGACGCATCCAACTCCAGTCGATGAACGGCGGGTAGACGATGATGCCCTTGCGGTCTTCGCACTGGCGGAGAACGCCGGCCAGGTCCATGCCCGGCTGGCTGACGACCCGGCAACTGGCCCAATGGGCTTTCTGCGTGGCTTTGCGCAGGCAGCGCTCGCGGAGGCTGCCCTGGGGCGCCAACCACAGGCCGACACGTGCTGCGGCAGCCCGGCAGGTCTTTGCCGGGGCCAGCCGCCGCAGATACGCGAAGTCGCCGTGCAGCGACTTCCAGCCGGCCTTGAGTGTTTTGTGGCGAATGCTGCCGCTGGGGACCAACCGCGCCTTGGTCTGCCAAAACGACTGCAATGCCCTGTAGCCGCGGGAATTCTCGATGGCGTCCAATCGCCCGGCAAGCGTATCGCACGCCTCTTTTTCGACTGCAAGCTGGCGCTGCCACTGGCGGTCTTTCTCCTCGGCGGCCGCCTTCTGGGCGGCGCATTCGCAATTCCATTGCTGCTGTTTTTCGGCGAGCGTCGCCTCGAACCGTTTTAGCCGACGTTCGGCCGCCACCGACGCGGCCAACGCATCGGCGAGCGATGCCGTCAGTGAATCCGCGGAAAACGCCAGCGATGCCGGCGGTTTGCGCCAGCAAGTGGGGACTTCGGACGCTTCCCCCTTGCACCCCAATCCCACCAGCAAGGGCGCTCGCCACTGCTCGGGAATGGCCGCAGTGCGGTGCAACGCGAGCAACTCTTCGCGCAGCGAGTCGTCCAGACCGTCCAAGCCCTTGAGGAACGATTCGCTCCACCGTCCGTCGCCGTACATTTGACCGAGAAACGTCAGGCCGGCGGCCTGGAAGGACGTTGCCAGATCGGCGATCGGCGCCTCCTTGCCGAACGGCCACTCGCCGCGGCTCGAACGCTGCATCCGCCACACCCAGTACCAGTAGCACGTCGGGTTCGGCGACACGGCGAGCACGTACTTGCGACTGCGGCTGGCCATCCCGCGAAGAAAGGCGACCTGCTCGTCAAAGGCGTAATTGGCGAGCGCCCCGGCGTTGAACACGAGATCGTACTGCGCTTCGCCGGGAGCAAACACGTCTTGGCAAACGAAGTCAGCCGACAAGCTGCGCTCGGCAAAACTGCGTTTTGCGCAGGCGAGGGCCTCCTGCGAGAAGTCCATCAGCGTCAATTGCAGTTTGCCGGAGCGGGCCAACAGCAGGCTCTGCCAGCCCGAGCCGCAGCCGGCCTCCAGCACGCGGCTCTCCGCGGGCAGCAACTCGAGGAGTCTCTCCGCGAGATCTTCGCTACAGCCGCGGGCGGCGCCGTCGTCGTCGAACATCGGCAGCACGGCGTAGTAGTCGTCCCATTTGCGCCGCTCTTCCGCCCGACGGGCGTAAGCCTCGCGCTCTTGCAGATACGAATGCGATCCGTAGAGGACGAGCAGTTGCTTTCCCGGCCAGCAAGGAACGCCGCAATCGACGACCACGGCGGCGATGCGGGCGAACCCGCCGATCTGCTCGGGAAAACACTCCTCGCGGAACTGCGCCACGTGGCTCGGGTGCAGCGGCGCCTCGCGGTATGGAACCATCGCGGCATAGAAGCTGCCGCAACTCTGCAAATGCTGCCGGATCAACGCGACCGGATCGTCGAAATGCTCCAAGCAATTCGAGGTGACGATCACGTCGAACTTGCCGGCAATCTCCCCCCGCTCGGTATGCTGGAATTCGTATTGCGGGAAGAGCCGCCGCGCCTCGGCAACGGCACGCTTGGCGAAGTCGATGCCGACGGGGCGGCAGCGGGGAAACGTCTTCCCGAGCACGTCGACCCCGTTGCCAAATGCGCAACCCCAGTCCAAAACGCTCGCTTCCCGCAGGGAGAGGTACTCGTTCTCCGCGGGCGGGAGACTCTCGATCAGTCGCCGCATGAAGTACGTGGTCTGGTCGCGGCCGCCATATTCGTCCCACTGCCTGGCGAAGTAGTCTTCCCACCACGAACGAGAATTCAGCGGCGCCGGCTCGGTAGTATTCATAGCCCACCTAGCATCCATGCGGGGGTTGCGTAGCATAACGTGAGTGGCGATCTTACTTCACTGCGGGGAAGCGGGACAAGACGGATTTCGCGTTTCGGCGCCGCGGCATGTTAAACCGCCCCGTTTAGCCGCCGCCCGCAGGGCGGCGATCCGTTACCGCCGCTCGGCGAAATTTCGGGCTTGCTCCGCAGGGAAGGGGGCGTCTATACTGCCGCACCCGTCGATGTAAGCGCCTCGGAGGTGGGCGCACGTAAGGATATGCAAAATAAAGGTTTAAGGAGGAACCCCATAATGACCCAAGACGCTTCAAGACCGGCAACCCGCTCCGGCTGCGCGGCAAAAACTGGCGTAAACGAGAGGAAAACTACCCCGAGATGGCCGAAAATCGTGCTCGGCCTCGCGCTAATCGTGCTGTGCGGCGTGGCTCGCTATTACTGGGGCACGCCGCCTGCCAACGCCGATCCGTCGGGCCGAACCGACAGCGACGTTCGCTTCTCCGATCGCCCGTCGCGCGCGTCGGATGCCGCGGCCGAGGCCCGCGAGCCCGAGCCGCCCCGCCGCTCTGCCGCCGCCAAGAATCGTTCCGACGAGTCGATCCCGCCGATCGTTGCCACGGTGAACACGCGGCGGATCAGCCGCGAGGATCTCGCCCGCGACTGCTTGCGCCATTTCGGCAAGGAGGTGCTGGAGAGCATGGTCAACAAGCGGTTGATCATGCTCGAATGTCAGCGCCGCGGCATCAAGGTGACACGCCGCGAGGTGAACGCTGAGGTCGAGGAGATGGCCGCCCGCTTCAAGATTCCCGTCGACCAGTGGCTGAAGATGCTCAAGCAGGAGCGGAACGTTTCGCCCGAGCAATACGCCGACGACATTATCTGGCCGACGATCGCGCTGCGCAAGCTGGCCGGCGAGCAAATCCACGTGAGCCAACAGGAGGTGCGGGCGGAATACGACACGCAGTACGGCGAGCAGATCCGAGTCCGGCTGATCTCGGCCAGCAGCCCGGAGAAGGCCAGTCAGTTGCGGGCGAAAGCGCTGGCCAATCCCAACGATTTCGGCGAGCTTGCCAAACGCGAGTCGGAAGACGCCTCCAGCGCGGCCGTCAAGGGGGTGATTAACCCGATTCGCCGACACGGAAGCTACCCGGAGATCGAGGACGCCGTGTTCAATATCCGCGACGGCGAGATCACGCCGGTAATCCACGCGGGCGGGCAGTACCTGATTCTCAAACGCGAAGAGGCGATTCCCCCCCGCGAAGTCTCCTATAAAGAAGTCGCCCCGAAACTGTTCGCTTTCCTCCGCGACCGCAAGATGCGGGCGATTGCCCAGGACGTCTTCCGCGTCTTGCAGGACGACGCGAAGAAGCAACAGGCCATCCAAATCGTCTGGAACGATCCGGTCAAGCGGCAGAAGATGCCGGGCGTGGCCGCCACCGTCTACGACGATCAGATCACGATCCGCGAGTTGGCCGAGGATTGCATCGCACGCCACGGGCGGGAAGTCCTCGAAGGCACCATCAACCGCACGTTGATCGATCTGGAATGCAAGAAACAGGGCGTCACCGTGACCGACGACGACGTCGAACGCGAAATCGAGCGGCTGGCGGCGGCGGGCGTCAAGGCAAAAAGCGACGGCTCGCCCGACGTGAGAGCCTGGCTCGCCTTGATGGCCAAACAGGGCGTCACGCCCGAGGTCTATCGCCGTGACGCCGTCTGGCCGACCGTGGCCATGAAAAAACTCGTCGCCGACAAAATCGAGGTGACCAATGAGGACCTCAAGAAAGGCTTCGAAGCCAACTACGGCGAGCGCGTCCGCTGCCTGGCAATCGTGTTGAACGATCAACGCCGCGCCGAGCAGGTCTTCGAGATGGCGCGAAAGCACAACAAGACGCCGGAGTACTTCGGCAAGTTGGCGGCTCAGTATTCCGTCGAGCCGGGCAGCCAGGCGCTGCAAGGCGAGGTGCCGCCCATCCGCCAGCACGGCGGCCAGCCCGCCCTCGAAGAAGAAGCCTTCAAACTCCACGCCGGCGAACTGTCGGGCATCATTCAGGTCGAGGACAAGTTCATCATCCTCCGCTGCCTGGGACGCACCAAGCCGGAAGTGACCAACTTCGCCGACGTTCGCGACGAAATCTACCGCGACATCTACGAAAAGAAGGTGCAAGTGGCGATGACCGAGCGATTCGAGGCGATCCAGGAGGCGGCCACAATCGACAATTATCTGAGCAACACCAGCCATTCGCCGCCGCGGTCGAAGGCCCCCTCCACCGTCAATCTGCCCACGTTGCGGCAGATACCGAGCCGGTGAGATCACTTCCCTTCGCCGCTCGCATAGAACCGCGACAAGTTGACGCCCCCGCGCTGCTCTTCTTCCAGGAGCCCCATGCGGGTTTCGAGGCGTTCGATGCGGCGCTGTAATGCGGGGACGAGGTACCGCTGCGAGTCTTTCCGGCCGCGGCTGTGGCACCGCCGGATAGCCCAGGTGCCGCTGCAACGCCGAGAACAGATAGAGCGGGTCCTTGCGGCGATTGGCCATCGCGATCCGCCCCTCCTTCTCGCCGAAGAGCACCGGCTTCTCCGTCGTCTTCCGCGTCTTGCGATACAATTCGCTGCGGACGTAGATCATGTCGGCGAAATCGACCAGGCCGATCTGGCGGCGGACCGTGATGATCCACTCCCGCCAGCCGTCGTCGAAAATCGGGTCGCCGGCCACGGCGTCTAGCCCGCGGTCGTAGCCGAGGCGATTGCGGCAGAGGGCCTCGAACTGGAAGAGGAAGGCGCCCTGCGGCGAGGCCCCTTTCGCCCGATACTCCGCCTCGCGTTCGAGAATCTCCAGGGCAATGCGGAAATCGAAGCGCCCCTCGGCCTTCTCGGCCTCGGCCACCACGTAGCTCTGAAACGGCGTGAAGTAATGCGGCAGCCGGGCCATCGCCGTGGCGAACCCGCCCGTAAGCCGCAACTCGCCCGCCATGAAGTCGATGGCGAACGGCAGCATCGTCGTCGTCAGAATCTCCTGGCGGACCGCGTCGAGCAGATCTTGCGTCGACATGCTCTGCTGCATCCGTTCGCGCAGCGTGCGAAAGAAGTATGCCTGTTCGACGTATTCTTCCCGGTCCAGCGGCATGTGGTTTTTCCTCTCGTAAGAATTATACCACTCATTGCCGATTGGCCGCCGCCAATCTACAATCAACAATCGGCAATCCCATTCTAACCCGCACGGGCCGTCCCTTGAACTCCCCCGATTTGCCGCTATCCGCCGTTCTCGCCCAGCATCAGATCGAACTGCCGGCGGCGCAGGTCGCGTTGCTCGCGCGGTACTGCGAACTGCTTTGGGACTGGAACGCGAAGATCAACCTGACGCGGCACACCGACTACGAGAAGTTCGTCGCCCGCGATCTGGTCGATAGCCTGGCATTCGCCAAGTTTCTTGAGCCGAACGAGGAGGTGCTCGACGTGGGGACCGGCGGCGGCGTGCCGGGGGTGGTGCTGGCCATCGTCCGCGACGATCTGAAAATGTCGCTCGCGGAATCGGTGGGCAAGAAAGCCAAAGCCGTGGCCGACATCGTCGCGCGGCTCGGGCTGCCGGCGCCCGTGTTCCACATCCGCGTCGAAGAGGTCTTGACCCAGCGGCGGTTCGACACGCTGGTGGTTCGGGCGGTGGCGCGGCTGCGGAAGCTGTTGGAATG
Source organism: uncultured Planctomycetaceae bacterium (assembly GCA_963823895.1). Taxonomy (GTDB): domain Bacteria; phylum Planctomycetota; class Planctomycetia; order Pirellulales; family Thermoguttaceae. Next base: position 161,275 of record CAWGNG010000031.1, on the reverse strand, counting down.
GCTGCGGCCGCATTGGGACTCGTTCGATCGGCTGCTGGTGCTCAAGGGGCCCGCGTGGATCGACGAACGCGGCGAGGCACGCCATCACGGACTGATGCACGATTTGTCGCTGCGGAAACTAACGTCCTATCCGCTGCCGGGCACGGACTCCGAGAGCGTGCTGTTGCAGATACGGCGGAAAGAACTCTAGCGTTTCCGACAAGCTCTGTACTCCTCTCGCTCCGCGAGAGGAAGGCGGAGGGCGGGGCCAATCAGTTCTCGGTTGTAGGAGGCGACTCCTGTCGCCGATTGCCCGAAATTGGCCACAGAATCGGCGACAGGAGTCGCCTCCTACAATCCCATTTTGAAAGACTGATCGGCCCTGGGGTGGAGGGCCACTGGCTTCACGCGGAGCGTGAAGAGTACGTCTTGGCAGAATCCCTAAATGAACCAGCAGACAATCTCGACCACGACAAACACAGCGAGCATGAAACCAGCGATCCAGACCGCCACTCGGCCGGCGTGGGCCAGAATCGGACGCATCTGCTCGTGCCGCGTGGCCGCATAGACCAGGCTGACGGCGATCACGATCGGCACGGCGTACCAGAGATCGTTGTTCCAGATGCGGGAGTGGTCGGCCAATAGCAGGTTGAACATGGGCTATGTGGGTTCCTCTTCCTTCGGTTGGGATGGCAGTTGCACTGCCATCCCGGGTCGGCAGTGCAACTGCCGCCCCAACATCGGTTGACCTATGCGGGTTCCTCTTCTTCCTTTTTCGTGGGTGGCTGCATCACGACCGGGCCGGCAAAAGCATCGTAGATCACCAGCACGTTCAACAAGCCGGCCACCGCCGTGAAGATCGTCGCCAATTCAAAGTCGCGATTCAGGAAGTAGTAGAGGTCGTGGGCGATGGGTTGGTCTTTGTTGGGATCGTTGAACCCCACTTCAACCGGCCGCGGCGGGGCCATGAACCCACTCCAAATCACCGCCCGATGGTGGTTCATCTGGTATGCCTGAAACAGTGCGGGAAAGGCGGGCAAGCCGACGCCGATTTGGCTGATGTAGTAGAGCCGCAGGTTGTCGCTGTGCATCGAGAGGTAGACCGCCCGGCCGTAGCCCAAGAAACGCTTGTTGCCATCCTGATCGACGCGGGTGCCGCCGCCGAGAACCACGCCGTAGCCGAAAAGACCCATGATGCAGACGAAAAACAGAATCGCTTTCGCCCGCCGCCCCTGATACCAATGGCCCAGCCCGGGGATAAGCCAAGCCAGCAGTGCGGCCACGATCGGGTCTTTCAGGTCAATGGCGGGCAAATCGCTTTGTTGGGGGGCTTCTGGCACGAGCGGCTCTCTTGGGTTTGCAGGCAAATCTTACTATTGCATTGTAACCCGAAACGGCCGCAAGGGTAAAGAGGACTGCGGCATGAGCACAGCAACGGCCCGCCGCGATCGACATCATTGCTCCGGCCGCAGCTTGATTCCCAGGTTCCTCACCAGAAACGCCCAGAGGTCGGTGACTTCGGCGATGCGTTTGCCGGTCGGTTTGCCGCCGCCGTGGCCGGCGCGGGTTTCGATGCGGATCAGGACGGGCTTGTCGCAAGCCTGCGCGTATTGCAGGGCGGCGGCGAACTTGAAACTGTGGCCCGGCACCACGCGATCGTCGGTGTCGGCCGTGGTCACAAGCGTTGCCGGATAGCAAACGCCGGGCTTGACGTTGTGATACGGCGAATACTTGAGAATCGCCTGGAACTCCGCCTCGTTGTCGGACGAGCCGTAGTCATCGACCCAGGTTCGCCCTTCGGTGAACTTCTGGAACCGCAGCATGTCCATCACGCCCACCGCCGGCAGACAGGCACCGAACAGATCGGGCCGTTGTGTCATCACTGCGCCGACCAACAGCCCGCCGTTGCTGCCCCCGGAGATGGCCAACTTGTCCGCCCGCGTGTATTTGTTGGCGATCAGCCACTCGGCGGCGGCGATGAAGTTGTCGAAGACGTTCTGCTTTTGCAGCTTCGTGCCGGCCTTGTGCCAGGCCTCGCCGTATTCGCCGCCGCCGCGGAGGTTGGGCTGGGCAAAAACGCCCCCCATCTCCAGCCACGCCACTCGCGACACCGAGAACGCCGGCAACACCGAAATGTTGAAACCGCCGTAGCCGTACAGCAGCGTCGGATTCGAGCCGTCCAGCACGATCCCCTTCTTACACACGACGAACATCGGCACGCGCGTGCCGTCTTTGCCCTGATAGAAGACCTGCTTGACTTCGTAGTCGTTGGGATTGAACTTCAACTCCGGCCGGCGAAACAGCGTGCTTTCACCCGTGGCCATGTCGTAGCGATAAATGCTCGGCGGCGTGGCGAAGCTGGAGAAGGTGTAGAACGTCTCCTTGTCGGTCCGCTCGCCGCCGAAGCCCGCCGCCGTGCCTATGGCCGGAAACTGCACGTCGCGGACGTGCCGGCCGTCTCGCTCGAACACGCGGACCTTCGGCTTGACGTCTTCGATATACGAGGCGATGAAGCGATCGCCGACAAAGCCGACGTGCATCAGCGTCGGCAAGGCTTCGGGGATGATCTCCTTCCAAGTTGGCGGCCCATCGAGTTTACTGATGTCGATGGCAACCAGGCGTCGCCGCGGGGCGTCCCGATCGGTCTTGAAGTAGAACTCCGGCCCGGCGTTGCCCACGAAACTGTATTCATGCTCGAAATTGTCGATCAGTTCCAGCGGTTTTGCTTCCGGCGTTGTCACGGTTGGGGCGACAGTTGTACTGCCGCCCCCTTGCAGCGAGCAAGGGATAGCAGTGCAACTGCCATCCCAACGTGTCGTTTCGAGCGGTTTTGCTCCCGGTGTTGTCAGATCGACAATCGTGACCCGATTGCGCTCTTCGCTGTCCAGATGGGTAGCGATCACCAGCCAATGGCCGTCTTCGGTCACGACCGCGCCGTACTGCCATTCGGGATGCTCGGGGCGATAGTAGGTCAACGAGTCTTTCGACTGCGGGTCGCCGAGCCGATGGTAGTAGATTTTGCTGTTGAAATTGAGCGACTGAAACTCGGCCCCCTTCTTCGGCTCCTCGTAGCGGCTGTAGAAGAAGCCCTTGCCGCCTTTCGTCCACGCGGCCTGCCCCGACTTGGTCCATTGCAGCCGGTCGGGCAGGACTCGGCCGCTGGCGATCTCCATAACCTGCCAAATGAGCCAATCGGAGCCGGCCTCGGCCCGGGCGTAGGCCAAATAGCGGCCGTCCTTGGTGAACGCCAATCCGCCCAGGGCGATGGTGCCGTCGGCCGACCAGGTGTTAGGGTCGATGATCGGCCGCGGCCGCTCGGCCAGCGTCTCCATCACGTAGAGCACCGGCTGGTTTTGCAAGCCGTCGTTCTTCATCAGGTAGTATCGCCCGCCGGCTTTGAAGGCCCCGCCATACTGCGGGAAGTTCCACAAATCGGTGAGCCGGCGGCGGATGGTCTCGCGCTCGGGGATCGACTCCAGATATCGACTCGTCACCCGGTTCTCGGCCGCCACCCAATCGGCAACGGCCTTGTCGTGCCGCACGTCGGCCTCCAACCAGCGATACAGGTCGGCCACCTTGACGCCGAAGTAGGTGTCAACGTGATCGACGCGGCGGGTCTTCGGGTATTCGATTCGTTGGTCTTGCGGCGCAGGCGTCTCGGCCACCCCTACCACTGGGACGATTGCCGCGGCGAGGATCAGGAGAACAAGACGTCGATTCATGGATGACCTCTGGGCTCTCCGCTCTTACAGGTTCCTTCCGTCGATCGGCTGATCGTCGTGGCGGTTGCCCAGATAATTGTGTACCAACGGATCGATGGTGTAGGAGATCATCTTCACCGAGCCATCGCACAGCGCCATGCCGAAACCGCTGGAGTGAGCGCTGCCGAAGACCCAGTTGTAGCCGGCACCGGGGGTGTCCGGCTGCGGGGGAAGAGGGCCGGGGCCGGTCGCCGAGTCATTTCCCGCCCAGCGGTTCGCGTCGTCGGTGTCGCCGGTGTACAAACACTGGTCGTCGCCCCAATCCAGGCCGTCGGCGTAGTGGTCGGGATCGACGCACTTCTCGCCCACCAGGTAGGTGTTCGACGCGCCGTCGGTGATGTCGGTCATTCGAATTTGGCTCCGCTGCGCAAATGCCGGTCGATTTCGACATGTCGCAAAATCCATGCGCACCGTTGGGGTTGCCGGGGTTCCACTGCGCCGCATCGGCGAAAGAACTTGGTCCGCTTCCCCATTGCACAGACCAAACCGTTCCGGCGTTGGCGGCGTAGTCGCCGGAGAACCACGTCGAGGGGATACTGCCGTAAATCGGGTCCATTTGACCAAAGTTGTTGCCTTGAAACGGATGGAGCACCGATCCGCGACGGCTGGGGCAGTTTGCCGCCAACACCGGCGTCTGCACCATCTGCATCGACATCTGCTGCCACTGCGTCGAGCCTTCCGCCCCGCCCAGCGCCAGGTCGTGCAACGGCTGCTGCTCCATGTAGGGGAGGCAGTTGTAGAAGAAGCCGCCCGGCTGATTGCCGCCGAAGCCGCGGTAGGGATCGCCGACCCAGTTGTAGCCCCAACCGCCGCTCGGCAGCCAGCCGAGCAGGTGCTCGTGGTTTAGCGCGGCCAGGCTGAACTGCTTCAGGTTGTTCTGACATTGCGCCACCCGCGCCGCCTCGCGGGCCGCCTGAACCGCCGGCAGCAACAGCGCGATCAAGATGCCGATGATGGTAATAACAACCAGCAACTCAACCAGCGTAAAAGCGCCCTTCTTTGCCCTGACCTTCATGCCGTCCTCCGAAATTGGAGAAAGGAACCAACGTCCGCGGACCCTGCAACACCTCCCCCCTGCCATCAGGATGGCGGCCACATGCTGCTCCGCAGGGGACGAAGAGATGCACACAATTCAGTTTCTTCCAGGGCGACACTGCTTGTCCATGCGACATTGCGCAACGGATTTTTGATTCTGCGCAGCCCGGCCTGAAATCGATCGATCGCTGCCGGCGGGCGCCCATGCCGCCACGGCGGGCACGGCCGCGAGAACAAAGACAGTTGATGCCCCCAACGCCAAGCCCAGCGATTGCTTCCACACGGCCCGGTAGCTCCTTGAGTTCCACCACGCACGGCAGCGTTCACAGAATGCACGCTATCGGCGAAAATGCAATTATTCTCAATATCGTGCATGAGAAGCCGGGAGCTGACACTACAACGCCACCCCCGCCGCGGAGACTCGGAGAACACTGAGGCGGAACGAACGGAACCACAGATAAACGCGGATGAACACGGACACGGGCGGCAGAATTCGCGTCCCAAACCGCGCCATCTGCGTTCATCTGCGGCTTCTGTCCATTTCTGTCCGTCTTCTCAGTGTCCTCCACGTCTCCGTGGTGGGCTTTACAGTCGTCAGGTCAGCGCTGTGGCGTTACCTCCCAGCTATTCGGAACGGACTCTCAATGAATCGTGACCGTGGCTCCCGTTCGTTTCGACTCCAACGCCGCCGTGAAAAGGCGATGGCCGGACGGTCGATGCCGAAATCTTCTCGAAGCTCTCGGCAAACGGCTCGCGCACCGGCACGCATGTGACCGGAAAACCATTGCCAAAACCCTTGCCGATCGACACCACGTCGGGCACGACGCCCCAGTGTTCCATGCAGAGCCACTTGCCGGTGCGGCCCCAACCCGTGAGCACTTCGTCGGCCATCAGCAGCAGCCCCTTTTCGACGCAATACTGGCGGAGCTTGGGGAAGAAGTCGTCGGACGGCATCACCGAGCCCGCCCAGCCCAGGATCGGTTCGAGCACGAAACCGGCCACGTCGCCGGTCGTTGCTCTCAGCATATAATCGTCGTAGAAGGTGATGTAGCGGTCGGTGTCGATCGTGCCGTCGGGCTTGGTCCAAAGCGGATGGTACGGGTTGGGACGCGGCAGCATGTGAGCCCCCGGCATCCGCACGCGGCCGTAGACGGGCGAGCGAATCTGCGCCAACGAGACAGCCCCGTAGGTCTTGCCGTGGAAGTCGTTGAAGCAACTGAGCATCTCGTTGTGGCCGCTGGCCGCCCGCAGCACCCTCATCCCCGCTTCGACCGCGGCGGTGCCCGCGTCGTAGAGCTGGAACCCGCCGAAATCGCCCGGCAACACCCCGGCGAGCTTTTCCACCAACCGCGTCTTCACCGGCGTGGTGAAGTCGTGGGCGTTCATCAACTGCCGGGTGTACTTGGCCACCGCCTCGCTCACCTTGGGGTGGCAATGGCCGAGCGTGGTCACGTAGATGCCCGAGGAAAAGTCGATGTAGCGGTTGCCGTCAACGTCGACCAGGACGCAGCCCTCGCCCGACTCGAACGCGACGGGAAAGAGCTTCACCTGGGTGCTCAGCCCTTTGAAGTACTTGCTGCACCGGCAGTGGAACTCGTCGGATTTCGGCCCCGGCGGCAGAACCGAGATCGCCGGGCAGGCGCTCAGGTTCACCTTGCCCCATTTCAGGCTGGAGAAGCCGCTGCGCCCCATGACGTCCGCTCGTTATCGGGGATGCTCACATATGGTAATTTGTGTGCATTCTAAACACCAACAATCACAGTGTCAAGCCGCCTCGTTTACCCGGCTCGAATGACGCGAACGCCGGCCTTCTTGAGAGCGGCGAGGACCGAGCGGTCTGCCGAGGCGTCGGTGATCAGGGCGGCCCAATCGGCGAGGCGGCCGAATCGCCACAAGGCGGTCTTGCCCAGCTTCGAGCCGTCGGCAACCACGAAGACCCGTCCGGCCGAGGCGGCCATTTTGGTCAACATCCGCGCCAACTCGGGCGACCCTTGATAGACGGCCCCGTGGCCGTCCACGGCGTCGGCCCCGAGGAATGCCATGTCGGCCCGGAGTGTTTCCAGATTCGACTCGGCTAGTGCCCCGGCCAAATCGGGCGAGGACGCCCGCAATCGCCCGCCGAGCAGCAGGACTTCGATTTGCCGGTCATACTGCAAGTGGGCGGCAATCGGTAGCGAGGAGGTAATGACGGTCAGCCCCGCCCTCCCGCGCAGTCGCTTGGCCAATTCGAGCGTCGTGGTGCCCGAGTCGAGCATGACCGACTCGCCGTCCTTAATTTGCACGGCCGCCGCTGCAGCGATCGCCTCCTTGGCGGCGTGATGTTCGCGGACCCGGTTGAGGAACTCGAACTCGAAGCTGATCCGCTCGGCCATGGCCGCGCCGCCGTGCGTGCGGATCACCTTGCCCTGCTCGGCCAGCGATTGCAGGTCGCGACGGACCGTCATTCCGCTGACGCCGAACCGCTCCATCAACTGCTCGATCGAGCATTCGCCCCGCCGGGCGATCAGTTCGCACATCTGCTTCCGCCGCACGACCTGGTTCATTGACACACCCCGATGACGGTGGTACACTCTGGTAATTATGAACACGCCGCGGTGAATTGTCAAACAGTGGCGAATCAATGCCGACTTTGGGACGTGAACCACTCATGGCAGCAGGCGTGATTGCGGGCGCGGCGACGGCCGACGTCACTCCCGATCGTTCGCAGTTCCTCTTCGGCTATCCGCACGTCCGCCGCTATAGCACGGGCGTCCACGATCGGCTGCTCAGTTCGGCCCTGTTCCTCGGCGACGGCGCGACGTCGCTGCTGTGGGTCGCCAACGACGTAATCTACATCGGCCGACAGACGGCCGGGCGGGCGGGTTCGCGATCGAATCGAGCGGGAGACGGGCGTGCCGGCGGGCAACGTGATGATTACCGCCACCCACACGCATTCGGGCCCGCTGACCGTCGATACGCTCAGCAACGAGAGTGATCCGGCGGTTCCCCGAGCCGATCCGCAGTACGTTGAGCAACTGGAAGACGGGATCGTTCGCGCGGCGGTGCGGGCGTTTCGCAATGCCCGGCCCGCGGAGATCGGGTTTGCCGCGGCCGACGGCTCGTGCCTCGGAACGAATCGGCACGATCCGGCCGGACCAAGCGACCGCGAGGTCCCGGTGCTCGTTGTGCGCGAGCGCGGCGGCGGGGCATTTGTGGCGGCGATGGTCGTCTGCTCGATGCACCCCACGGTGTTGCACGAGGACTCGACGCTCGTAAAGTGTCAAATCGTGGCGAATTATGACAAACCAGGGGTCTTGACGATAGTATAGGTAGGAGTATACTTATATGATGCCGAGCGAAACGAGGTTTTGCGAAGTCCAGAAGATGTTGGAACGGGCAGGCTATCGGCTGGTTCGCGTCAGCGGTTCGCACCACTGCTTTGCCAAACCGGGCGAAACGCTGCTATCCATTCCGGTCCATCAAGGAAAGGTGAAACCCTTCTATGTCCGACAAGTCGAAAAAATCTGCGAAGGCAGTTGATCGCCCCTTTGACGCCGACGTGGCGGCCAAGGCGAAGGCGATTGCCCAAGAGTATCAAGTCATTTTGGCTTGCGAGGATGGCCACTGGTACGGCCGTGGCTTGGAAATGCCCCGCGTCTTCGGCGACGGCAAGACGGCCAACCAGTGCATCGAAAACACTCGGGAGGCTTTGACCGCTGCCGTGGCGTACCTCTTGGAGGAAGGCCAACGGCCGCCGACGCCGGCCACCGACGGCAGGCGAACCGCGCAGGTCAACGTCCGTTTGACGGCCGAGGAGAAGGCACTGTTGGAAGTGGTGGCGAAACGGAAGGGCTTTAGCAGTCTCTCCGATTACATCCGGGCGGCGGGAGTCGAAATGGCAAAGTGACCGTATCCGCAGGAAAAAGGAAGAGGCGCCGGTGGGAGTCGGACCCACGATGGCGGATTTGCAATCCGCTGCCTTAGCCACTTGGCTACGGCGCCTTGTCGCTATAACTCATTGCAAACAAACGACTTGCGTGTTATGATTGTTGCTTGGCAGTAAATTCCTGGCAGTAAATAACGCCATTCTGCCTTCACTGCTTTGCCCAAGCTACTGTTGAACGGGGTCGCAATCATGGCACGTTGTCGGCGAAGTCACAACAAAGGGTACTGGTTCCGGGCGAATCGCGGCTGGTACATTACCGATGGTAAATCGGCAAAACCGCTCTGTGACGAACAGGGAAATCATATCAAAAGTGCGGACGATAAGGAAGGGGCAAAGCAAGCCTACGCCCGCTATCTCACGGAAACACCTAAGCCGCCTACCCACTCCTCCCTGACAGTCACGCAAGCCTGCATGGCCTATCTTGACAGCATCCGGGCGGACCACCCGGAAACCTACCGCATGAGGGCCGATCTACTGTTTGATTTTTGCACTGGGTTTCCGGCAAAGTATCGAGACAAGAAAGAGAAGCCCTCCCCCAAGAGCCGGATTCATCCCGGCTATCTGACGACATCGGGCGTAGTTGGTCCAACGGTACTTGGAACTGCTGGGCGATTCCATCAATACGGACCTGGGCGGTTCCACCGCTGGGGTCAGCGGTGATTGTCACCGCCAAAAGGGCTCTAGCTCTGTCGCCTTGTTTCCATTGCATGATTAACTCTCCTATTGGTTGTGGTGTCCCCTCCCTGAAAGAGCCTTTTGTGTCAAGGGCCGCCTGGCGGATTTTTTCGCGCACGGTTCGCGCCGAAGCCCGGTAGGGCTTCTTTTCGATCACTTTCGTTTGGGACTCGTTGAGGAATCGGTTTTGGAACGTGGTTGTCGCGGTCATTTTGTTGCGAGGTTGTTCGCGCCGTTCTTTTCTCGTGCGGCGGCACCCCTATCCATCCCTTCGTGAATCCGTCTGCCGAAACCGGCAGCCGGTCAAGCCCGTAAGGGCCTGACACCGAGTATTCTTCTGCGACCGTCTCGCAAACGCCAGCCGTCTCAATCAGAATTACGCTCGGCAACCAAGGCCGAGTCCACGGGGACACTCAGACTGGCATCAGCGTCTGCGAGGGCCTCTTCCCGGAGGAAGGGCCGATGCAACCGTCGTTCTCTCTCCGTCCGTTCCTCTCTTGTTCTATAATGGTTTTGTCCGGTGAAGCGGAGTCGGGCTCTGCGGGGACGCAACCCGACAAGGAATAGCCGGGCTAGGGCGGGTGAATGACCCGTAAGGCCCTGGTGGCGTGCGCTGCCAGGGCTGTTCTTGTTTTCCGGTCTCATTCATTTGCCCTACCATGCCTCCGAAAATCCGATGTCGCAAGACACCCTCCGGTATTCCTCTTCGTACAAACTCACGCGGCCTGGGCCGACGGCTTTCGCTGCGGCGGACCGCCTACCGCGTAAGGCTCGTGGTGTTTCACCATGTGCCAAATGATCGTCGCCAGTCGGCGCATCACCGCCACCCGCGCGATCTTCGACCCGCGCCGTCGCTTGATCCGACCGTGCCATGCCTTCATCCGCGCATCACGCCGCAGCACGTGCAGGACCATGTGGCCAAGGACGAATCGCGCCATCGCGCTGCCTTGTTTGGTGATCGAGCCGAGTCGATCGGTTGCTTCGCCCGAGTTGCGGCAGCCGGGCGTCAGGCCCCAGTAGTTCGCCAAACTCGCCGGCCGCGGAAATCGCTCGATCGAACCGATCCGCGAGGCCAACGCCAAACTGCCATAGGCCGCGCAGCCGGGAATCGTCGCCAGCACTGCCGCCATCGCATTCTTCGCTTGCCGCTTTTCGATCTCCAACTCCAACCTTGCAAGCTGATCGTCCCACAACTTCCATTGCGCCAGCAGCAAGTCCTTTTCCAGGCGGTCGATTGGTTCCAGCGGCAACGTCGCCAGCCATTTCCGCGTCCGTTGCGTATCCAGCCCCTTGGCCGGCTGCTGTTGTTCGAGGTTGTGTTTCCGCAGCAGATGTTTGATCTTGTTGATCGTCCGCGTCCGCTGGCGGCCCATTCGTTGCCGCACCGCCGTCAGTTGCCTGTCTTCGGCCTCGCGGTCGGTCGGCAACTGGATGCGGCGAATCCCCTGGACCTTCTTGCCCGCCAACAGCCGCTGACGATTGACCCACAAGAGTTCGCCCAACGCATAGGCGTCTCGACGGTCCGTCTTCTTCTTCGATCGCTTCTCGGGCTGGATCAGAATCGTCTCTCGGCAGCCGTACTCGGCCAGGAGTTTCAGCAGCCAGTCATTGAAGCCGCAGACCTCCAGGATCGCTATAAATCCTCCTTCCGACACGCTCATTTCGCGCACTTCATCCAGAAAACTCCGTACTCGCGGCCATTCCGTGCTGACCTGACGTTTCACGAGCACGTCGCCCTGTTCATTGCGAAGATTCACGGTCAACTGCTTGCGATGTTGGTCGATTGCGAGGTATAACATCTCTCGGTCCTCCTGGCTGTGCTTTGGGTGAGTAAAAACGACTACTACACCGTGTATAGCACCAGGAGGGCCGCTCTTTCATAGAATCAATAATCATAGCTTACAGCTTGGGGTGCTTGACAAACACGTGGGGCGTGTCACCATGATCGGCTGGTTTCTCGATTCCAGGGCACAAACTCAAGGAAGGTGTGAAATGAGACAACTTGTAGCGGTGACGGTACTATTGTCGTTTACTCAATGGGCCAACGGGGAGACCGTAGACTTTGATTTTAGCTCCGGTATCGGCCCCTATTTTTCAGTCTCCAATGACAGCGGGCTTTTTAATGTCGCAACAGATGGGTCAGGTCTTAGAATTTCCAAGACCGCCGATAACGGTACAGTTGCACCGCAGAGTTGGGTGTCGGCGGGGGTCAACTCCAATTTCAGCGTTGTAGGCAATTTTTCCATTACCGTGGATTTTACCTTGACGGATTTTCCGTTTCCAAATCAAGTTGAGGGGTTGAACGAATCAGTTCTTTCTGTCGTTGCAAACTCCCAGTCTTATGCGGATGTCCTGAGATACACCGTCGGTGAATATGGAGGTGAGAGCATAATTGAAGGTTGGGCTGTTCCTCCCGGCAGCACTTATGGAGCCCAGGTTTCTTTTCTAACAACCGGTTGCTACTGTATCCAGCGGGTTGGGAGTATTATCACGCAATCTTTCGCTGATCCCGGCAGTTCCTCTTTCACGGTGCTTGGCAGCGTCGATGGGTTCTCTGACCCGATGAACATACAACTTCTTGCCGCACAGGGCGAGAATTCGCCCGATTCTGGACGGTCTACCACGTCACTGGATATTAGCTACAACAACCTTGTTGTGGAAGCCGACCAGATTCAAGGTATCCCCGAACCGTCTACCCTCATCCTGTTGGGCGTCGGTGCTATTGGCGTATTGGCTTGGCGAAGCCGAAGAGGTTGACAGCCACCCGCAAAGTGGTAGCCTGATCGAGTCTGCCCGGCCGTGGGCGTGCCCGATTCCTGCCCCATCGGGCCGCGATTCATTGCCGGGCAGACTTTTTTTGCTACCGAAGAAGAATCACGGCTGCCAGTATCACGGTAAGGCAGCCGCTTGGCTTCCGGGGTTCATTGTCGCGGCTGGCCAGCTATGAACGGAGGAATCGGAAGCGTCAATCTCTCTCCCCAAAAGGCTTCTGGATTAGGACAAGCAAACCCGATGCCTTTGAGGTTGTAAGGATCGGGAACATCCTTGCACCAACGGCACTTAAAGTACAGTTCCTCGTAGGTCAACTGCAAGTAATGGGTAGCGTCGGTTCTGGCTACCGTAGCAAGACGACCGCAAAAGGGGGCGTAGCAGAAGTACGCAAGCCTGTCTAATCCAGTAGTGAGACTGCCACCCTTGACCAGAGCCGTCACGACTTCGGCAACCTCGCCATGATTCGCGTGCCAGCCGTATTCGCCTGTTGGGCTATGCGTGAAAACCAAGTCGAACTTTTCACCTGCGACAGCCTTGACAAGCGCGGTCGTCATTTCCTCGCAACTGTTCTGTGCAAAACACTTCCCGCCCGGGTAGTCGTCAAACTCGAATACCGTGTGCTTAACTCCAAGGGCTGCGCATAGTCGCTCGAAGTATTGTTTGCGGTCGGGGAGATTATGGGTACAGAAACACACTACGTGCCAGTTCCACCCCAGGGACCGCAAGTGTTGTACCGTCCCTCCCATCCATAAAATGACATCATCGTGATGGGCGACCACAGCAAGGCTGTTCATTGGTATTCCACTTTCTTCTAGGGTTACGTCATGCCCCACTCTTGCTGGCAGCCAACCCGGCGATTCGTTGGGCCTGTTCAAGGCCGAAATCGGCTGACTCATGCCCCGAGATAATGCGATTAGCGTGTTGGAGAATTTTGGTTTCAAGTAGAGACTGCACCCACGCGAATTGCCCACATTTTAGCCCATCAAAGTCCGCGAGTTCCTTCTGGGTTGCTACGCATCTCAGATGTTGTTGTACGCCGGAATCTCCATACCAAGGCAGCAGTTCCCCCTTTTCACGCCCTTGCTCGAACAGGAATACAAGTCGCCCGACAACAGCGCGGTAGACGAAGAAGAGAAGGTAGAGCGTCTCTCCGACGTACAAGCGACATTCTTCCACGTCGCCCAGCAATTTGATTTCCTCAACCAGCCGGTCAAGCGACACATCGCTAAGCACGGCAGCTAGTTTCCAATTCTTGAAGAACTCCCCGTATTCATTGGCAACCAAAGCATCCGCAAACGTGACAGCCGCCGGAGTAGCCGCTCTCAGTCTCATAATCGCAGACCACAGCCTTTCAATTGACTGTAGACGCCGTTCAACTGCCGCGTGACGTGTTGCCGACATGGAACTCATGGCAACGGCCTGAACGGCCTGGTATTGCGCATTGTCAGCGCGCAGCCGTTCTAGCGCAACCCGGTATTCGTTTTCAATTGACTGCTTTATCCGTTCGCCAATCCACGTCTTTGCGAGAAAGATCAAGGCTGCCGTGAGGAAACCGCTTATCACAACTGACGACATAACTGAGAGTATCAGGTCAGTCATTGCGAGAACCCCAACATCGTTCCTTTCAACTGCCGTTCGACCAGAGCGCCATTATAGCAGGATGGGAAGCACTGCCGAATGGCGCGGGTCCGTCACATAGAACTGCTGGCCCACGTAACGGCTGGCAGTAAATCTGGCAGTAAATGAGGGGAAAACAGGGGAAATTCAGGGCAAATTTAAGAGTAACTTACGTCGATTTTGCTTTACGTAAGTTATTATTCAGAAAGGCGTTGCGTAGATTAAATTTTCCCGAACCACTTGGCTACGGCGCCTTATCGGTATGACCTGTTTTCCTCAAACAGCGATCTTTGTGCAGGCTCACTATTCTGCCGAAAAGGCAAAGTTCCCGCCCCGCTGCCGAGGATTCTATGCCCATCACCAACGTCTGTCAATCGTGCCTGCACAGGCGAAGTGGTGACGCCGCCCAGAATTATCGACGCGGGGACGACTTTCTCTTTGACTTTTGTGCCGGTTTTGCGGTCGGCCTGGCAAGAGAAATTACGCAAACCACCACGCTCTAGAGCGTTGGGGGCCCGACACTTGTGCCGGGGCGAAACGCCTATGGCGCCGCGCTGCATTTCCCGGCAAGGTGGGGCAGACATTCCTGCCTGCCAGACGTGCAGCCCTGTCTTGCGGCAGACAGAAATGTCTGCCCCACCGGACACGATACCCGGTTTTCCCCGCGCGGTGAGCAATGCGGGCTAGCGGTTGTCTTCGACCATCCGCGTCAGCCGGACCACCTGGGCGCGAACCCCTTCCAGATCGGGATTCAGCCGCAGCGCGCGGCGGAAACACTCCAGCGCCGAGACCGGGTTGTCGAGTTGCAGATAGACTTGGCCCATGCTCGTGGCGGCGACAAAATGGTACGGATTGATTTCGAGCGTTTGATGGCAGTCGCGAATCGCTTCGATCAGCCGTCCGAGGGCGGCATGGCCCACGGCGCGTTGATGCCAGGCTTCGGCGAACCACGGTGCGCGTTCGATCAACTTGGTGGCTCTGGCGACGGCATCCGGCGCGATTCGCGCGGCGTTGAGGCGAATGATGGCGGCGAGTTCGTGGCGTTCCGCTTCGCTTCCCGCCCGGGTCCAAACGGTACGGATGCCGTTCTCGGCCAGTGTGCGGACCGTTCGGTCGTCGTCCAACAGGGCGCAGCCGAGCGTGTGGTTGGCGCTGTAATCGCCGATGAAACCGAGCGAGAGCACGGCCGCGCGGCGGACCTCGCGGCAAGCGTGCCGGGCGAGCCGCTGCAACGTGCCCGTCGTGTAGAGGCTCGACACCTCGCAAACGAAACAGGCCGAATCCTGATGGGTCAGGTATTGCTGATACAGGACCAATAGGAACGGCGGTCGTGCAGGATCGGTGCTCACGTCACAATCTCCCCAAATCGGACGCACACTCACAGATACACCCTGATTGTAATCAGGCCAGAAAGAAAGTGCCACCAGTAGCTGCCGAAGAAAGAATCGCTGTCGGAGAGCGGCTGGTTTGCTGGCAGACAGAGGGGGGGCTGCGGAGGGCCACGGCGGCAGTTGAGACTCTCACGCACATTTCTCATCAAGGTGGGGCAGACATTCCTGTCTGCCGCAAAAAACAGCGGCACATCTGGCAGACAGGAATGTCTGCCCCACCCCACACAGCGTTGCCCGTCTTCCCCGTGCGGTGAGAAACGCGGGCTGGGCCGTTACACTGCCCCCGGTCCGCGGGCGCCGTTGTCGATCTGGATGGCTTGTTCGGCGGGCAGGACGAAGATCTTGCCGTCGCCGATGGTCCCCTCGACGCCGGTGCGGGCGGTGTTGATGATCGTCTCCACCGTGCGATCGAGGAAATCGTCGTTGACGATGATCTCCAGGACCACCTTCCGCAACAGGGTGGTGGCGTATTCGTGGCCGCGGAACATCTCGGTTCGTCCCCGCTGACGCCCGAAACCTTGCGCGTCGCAGATGGTCAGTCTTGCCACCTCGATCTTCTCGAGCGCCTCACGAACGGCGTTAAGCTTCGTCGGCTGGATGACGGCGATGACGAGTTTCACGGCGTTTCCCCCTCTTTTCAAGATAGCCGCCAAACCGGCGGATGGAAAGAGGGAAGAACGCCGTAGCAGATGCCTAACCCGCATCTCTCAGCAAAGTGGGGCAGACATTCCTGTCTGCCACGAGAAGGGGCAGCACATTTGGCAGACAAGAATGTCTGCCCCACCGGACACAATGTCGCGCATTTTCCCCGTATCGTGAGAAATGCGAGTTAGCCGACGAACTCGTTCGCCTCGATTGGCGCTTGTCGCTGGGGATGCTCCGTCGCCGATCAACGCGACTGCGAGTCTTCGGAGCGGCCGGCGGTTGCGGGTTGCTTTTCGGCGGGCTTCTCGTCGGCATCGAACGGCGCGAAAGCCCGTTGGTCGTAGATCGCCAGTGCGTGCAGGGCGTGTCCCAGCGAGACGATCTCCTGCGTCGACAACGACGGCGCGTTCCACTGGTAGCGCTGACTGCCGACCAGACGAAGGGCGGATTCGACCCCGCTCAGCATGCGCGGGTCGGTGAGTTTCGCCTCGGGCAACGAGAGGGCCAGCCATTCCAGCACGTAGCCGGTCGATCGCAAGTCGGAGGGGGCGGCGTCGCCGTAGTTCCTGGCGGCAAAGAAATACGGTCCCCAACTCCCGTCGCCGTTTTGCTGCCGCAGAGCGAACTCCTGGCATTGAGTGATGTACTTCTGCGCCCGCAGGAACGGCGCTTCGATCGGCCGGCTGCCCTTCGCGCGGCGGGCGACGGCATAGCCGATGCCGAGCAGGCGATTCAATCCGCCGTTGGCGGCCGCGGCCGACGGCTGGTCGAGTTGGTCGTCGATCATGCGTTCGATCGACCAGGTTTCGCCCAGGTCGTTTTTCCACTCGGGTTCGGCGACGTAGTGACTCAGTCCGATGAGCTTCAGCGATAAATCACTGCCGGAGCGGCAGCCGAGCTTCTCCGCCTCGACCACGTCGGCGACTTTGTACGCCTTTCCGCCCACGCGGATCGGGTATTTTTCGGAGACGCGCGACATCGCCAGCATCGCCAGGAACTCGCCCGGCTGCTCTTGATACCCGTAGCCGATCCGCGCGGCGACGTGGTTTTTGTAGAAGCCCATCAACTCGAAGCCTTGGCAGGGGTAATCCCAGCAGAGGCAGGTGATGCCGTTGAGTCGCGTGCCGTCGGGGCCCTCCAACGAGACCTCACTGTTGCAGCCAAAAGCGAGGCAGACGCCGAGGATTTCGGTGGCGGAGTTTTGCCGCGTGTTGAACGTCAGCTTCTGCCCGGCGGCCAACTGCTGGCGCACCTGGTCGCGTAGGGCCGTCATCTCCGGGCTGAGGTGCGGCTCGGATTTCGCGGGCGAAGCGGCGGAATTCTTGGCCGATTTGGCGGCTGCCGCGGTTTTTGCGGCATCATCGCCGCGGGCGACCAGCCCGATCGAAAGGAGCAAGATAGCCGTCGAGACGCCAATGGCCACGCTTCGCTGGACACAGACCATCGAAAGACCTCCGTGAGAGTTGCAGGAGGCGACTCCTCGTCGCCGCTTCGTTTGCAGTGATGCTCGTTACCGACATTCCGGCGGATGTTTGAACGACATTGCACCCGACTTACCTACCGGCCGCAGTCCGCGCCGCCGAATCGGCCGCGGTCGCCGTGCGATCGATTTCTTCCTGTCTTGGACGATCGATCAGGAAGCCGCCCGAATCTCCCCGCTGGTTGTAACTATTGTTCTCAGCGCCGCAGCCGTACTTATCGTTGCCGCCGTAATCGACCAGGAAGCTGAAGTTGCCGCCGCACTCGGGCAGGTGGTGGTAGGAGATGCCCGGATTCGCGTAGCCTTGGCTGTAACCTTCGTAGACGTTGTCGCCGCGGTAGTCGAAGAGGATGCCGAAGCCCATCTGGGCGCCGGTTCCTTGCGTCGAGCCGCCGGTGGCCATGTAGTGATCGTTTCCGGCGAAGTCGCACAGCACGCCCATCGAGCAGTCCCAGGCCATGCCGAGGCCCATGATGGTGCCTTCGTAGACGTTGTCGCCAGAATCGTCGAATAAGAAGCCCATGGCATAGTGGCAACCCCAGCCACAGTTGAAGCGTCCGTAACTCTCGTAGGCGCGCGGCCCGCCGTTGTAGGCGGTTCGGGTAATCAGGCGCTTGGTGTTTCCGCCGAAATCGCGGGCGAAGCCCAAGCCGCACCAGTAGCCGCCGCCGTGGGCGAGATAGTCGTACTCGTAGGTATTTTCGCCGCCGCCGTCGAGGATCACGCCGATGCCGCCGCAGGCCACCGCCCGCAAGCCGCCGCCGACGCCCTGCCCCCAGCCTTCATAGCCGGGCGTTTCAGGATAGTAAGAGTTGCGCCACATTCCGCCGCAATAGTAATGGTTGTTCCCCTTGACGTTGTCGAGCAGACCGAACCCCAACGGGCCGCCCATGCCCTGAGCCCAAAGGGCGGCATGATAGTCATTGTAGCCGCCGCGACCGATGAGGATGCCCACTCCGCCGAGGGCTTGGCCTTGCAAGCGGCGAATGCCACGGTAGCGGTTATGGGCGCCGTAGTCGATCTGGATGCCGACGCCCGCCAGCGCCGATCCTTGGGCGATGTCTTGGGCCTCGTAGGTGTTATTGTCGCCCAGGGTCAGCAGCATCGACACGCCGAGGACCGCGCCCCCTTGGATGCCCGGCTGACTGCCGGAGAACGTGTTGTTGCCGCCGAGGGTAATGACCAAGAGCACGGGCCGATCGAGGCCGACGGTCCCTTCATAGTAGGTGTTGCCGCCGCCGAGGTCGATCACCGCGGCCACGTCGTGCATCTTGTCGAGCTCATAGGTGTTGGGGCCTTTGCCGCCGATGACGATCGCACCGGCGGGGGTGTTGATCTTCGCCACGACGCGGCCGGTCACGCCGGCGACTTTCACGTCGCCATCCTCCGGCAGCGACTTGAGTTGCTCCAGAAATCGCACGTCGGCGATGGGGGCCAGGGCGTTGGCGGCATCCAACAACGCGCTGCGGTTCATCTTCTCCATCAGGTCGCACAACTGCCGTCCGGTGTTACGGTCGGCCAGCGTGTGGCCGACCTGATTCTGCGTCGTGAGCACGGGCACCAGGTACGTCTGCAACTGCTGGATCTCCGACTTATCCAAGGGGGCCAAGGCGGCGCAGTACGCCGTTTGCGCCGCGGTAATCGCCTGCTGGATGGCATCCAGTGCTTGCTCGGGAGAAGTCGGTGGTGCGAGTTTACGGGGCTTCTTCGGAGTAAGATCGAGCTTTGCCGCGGCGACGGCCAGCACGTTGGCGAGCCCTTCGTGGTCGTCACGGGCTGCGATGTGCAATTCGCGCGTGAATTGCTCGGCTTCGGCCGGCGCCGCCAAGAAGTTGCGCATCATGTGCTCGTACCACCTCAAGCGGCAGTTGCCCGCCAACTCCGAGCCGGTGTATCTGCCGGCCGAAGTGTTCACCTGTCGGATCGCCTCGCTCTGGAAGTCGGCGAAACGATGGGCGTTGCCGCGCTGACTTAGCCCGTTGACGATTTCATTGCGCAGCAGTTGCATCATGCCCGCGGCGAGGGGTTCGCCGACGGTATCCTCGGCCGACGCCCTCTTCGACTGATCTGTCTTGCCGGCGTCTTTCTTCTCCGGCTCGACGATCTTCTTGCCTGGCCCCTCGGCCTTCTTCTCCTGATCGGCAGAATTGTGAGACTTTGCCGCGCTTTCCGGCTGCGTCGAGTTGTCGGCCAGTGGCGCCTTCCCGGAATCTAACGCGCTTGCCGGTCCCTCGACATCGACCGGCTTGTCGGCGGCGAAGCTCGTTGTTCTCTGAATTGCGCAAGCTGCAATTGTCACAACGACAGTCAACATGCAACACCCGACGCGAAGTAGTCTCGATGACATCAAAGCTTCTCCTGCCGTAATACTCCGCAAAAAATGAAGGATAAGATGGGCTATTTTAGGGAGGGTTTTCCTAAACGTCAACCGGCCGGCGCTGCTGCGTGCCCTCCACGATACGACGTGAATCGGCGGGATATTCCCTATTCCTTGAACGACTCGTCGTCTTCCCCTCCAAGTTCGCACCTTCCGCCACATGAGCCAATCGCTTTCATCGGACACCCACCCTACGACCGGGGACGAAAGAGGTTGTCATGGGAAAGTGCCACAAATGGACGGCGGAGTTCGACATCCTCCATCCCCCTCGCCTGAACTGAGCCTTACCGACATTCTTCACCAAGGTGGGGCAGACATTCTTGTCTGCCGTAAGAAAGGGCGGCACATCTGGCAGACAGGAATGTCTGCCCCACCGAATACCGTGCCGCCTGTTTTCCCCGTGTACCCAGAAACGCGGGCTAACCAGCCGGCGGTTTTCGCCGAAATGGTCGCTGTAAGGCGGCTACGCATACTTCTCGACGGTCATATTGAAGCTGCCGGGCTCGAACTAGGTTGTAACCCCAACTGCGGACGCGAGCCAAATACTCCGGTAGATGCAACGCCAAGTCCCACTGCGGGAGTTTGAGCGTTAGCAGCAGGCCGCGAATGCTGACTCGCGGATGCGTGACGATCGCCTCGACCGCGTCGAGCGTGTATTCGGGGGCGACGTTCATGTCGGCCGTCAACCAGCGGATTCTCTGGAAGTCGCGTCGCCGCACCTCCATGCTGCGGCGGCGGATATGCGTAAAACGAGGGTGGCTCAACACCACCGCGGCCATTTCGGCCGGATCGATGCCTGTTACCACAAAACCGCGAGACAGGAGGGCTTGGCTTGCCCCGCCGGGCGCGCTGCCAATTTCGGCGACCCGCGCCCCGTGTGGAATGGGCAACTGCGACCATCGCAACCCCTCTTCCATCTTCAGCCACGCCCGCGACACCGCATCCGCCGGCAATTCCAACGACATCATCCCGCCGGGGTATCGCGAAGGGATCAGTTTCGCCCGATGGAAACCGATCCACCACTGATTGGGGGAGAGTATGATGCAGTCGAGAATCAGGTCACCAGCCCGGGCAGTCGCCGTGGCATCGTCTGCGTTTCTGGCTAGGTTCTGAGGTCGTGGACAGTTCTGAAATAGGACGCGGTGGGTTTTCAGGGCCTCCAAAGTGATGGAGGGCTCGAAGCGGTGGACGCCCGGCTCGCTGCGGTCTTTCTCCCAGACGTGAATCCGCTGGATCGTCCGGCCTTTGCAGAGATTCCAGACTTCGGCGGCAAGCTTCTGCTGGTTCTCGCCCGAAACTTCGCCTAGCGAGAACCCGTAGGCCCGTGCAAAGACCGATTCCAAGTCGAAATCGTCGGCCAGGGCAGGTTCAGAGGGCAGCTTGAACGTCAGGAAGCCGGGCCGCGAAAAGGCCAACCGAAACGCGGGCCAACGCCTTGCCAGTTCTCCCTTCACCGCCCTTTCGGCGCCGACCTGACACGTAACGAAGAGGAATTGCGGGCGTTTGTCCAAGGTATCAACTCGTCACGCGGATCAGCGCGGCCTTGCGGAATTTCGCCGTTGGGGTGGCAGTTGCACTGCCACCCCCTCACGGTGCGGCAGTATAACTGCCGCACCAACAGGGAACATCAGTTCGTCACGCGGATCAGCGCGGCCTTGCGGAGCTGCGAGCGATTGTAACGATCGGCCACCTTCGCCGTCGGCAAGACCTCGTATTGGATCGACCGCTGCACGAGATAGCGGTGCGCCTCGTCGGTCAGTTTGAGTTTTTCCGCTTTGCCCGAGCCGACGAAGAGCACTTCCGGCCCGCCGCGGCAGACCTTCTCCAACTCCTTGGGACCAACCACGTCGGCCGAACCGTACCACTTCTCGGCCTGGTCTTCGTCCCGTTTTTTCACCTTGCCGGCCACCGAAATGGAGATGTCGCGTCCGTAGGTGTCGCTGCCGACGACGATCTCGCCGCCACCGAGCCGGGTGATTTCCGGGTAAGTCGGTTTGACTTGGAATCGCTTTTTGAACGGACTGCGGCCGACCAGTTTTCGCGCCGCCGCTACGGCCCCCAGCACCACGGCGTCGTCGCCCAGCGCCGACAGCAACACCCGCCCCCCCTCGCGCGCCCCGGGCAGCGGATCGGTTCCGACGATGTTTTCGATGATCGGCATGATGAAATCGCTGCACGCCTCGATCACGCCGCCGCCGAAAACGATCGCCTCGGGATCGATCAGGTGGCGGACGTTGACGCAGGCGTAGCCCAGCACTTCGGCCGCGCGGCGCATCACCTTGGTGACCAACTCGTTGTCGGCGTCGAGGGCCTTGCGGATCATGCCGCTGCGGATAACCGAGAGATCGCCGCCGGCCAGTTCCAGCAGCAGGCTTTTGTGGCCGCCGGAGATGGCTTCGCGCAGATCGCGTTCGATGGCGGTGCGGCTGGCGAGGGCTTCAAAGCAACCGTGGCCGCCACAGCCGCATTTCGGCCCGCCAAGCTGCATGATCATGTGGCCGATCTCGCCGGCCGACTCGCGGTCGCCGCGCCAGAGTTTGCCGCGTTGCACCAACCCGGCGCCGATGCCCGTGCCGACGCAGATATACATGGCGCTGTTGGCGTTGCGGGCCGAACCGAGCCAGGTCTCGCCCAACGCGCCGAAGTTGCCGTCGTTGCCGAGGATGATCGGCGTCTTGAACCGCGCCGTCAGCAGCGAGCCGAGATCGACGCCGGTCAGCGCCATGTTCGGCGCCACCACCACCAGTCCGCGATCAGGATCAACCACCCCGGGCACGGCGATGCCTACGGCCGTAAGATCGCCCGCCGTGATGCCGCCTTTGCGGACCATGTCTTCCATGCTTTTTTCGATGGCGGCCACGACCCGTTCCGGGCCGCCCTTTCGCGGCGTGGGGCATTTCTCGCGGCCGATGATCTCCCCCGATTCGCGCACCAGCGAACTCTGTACCTTGGTTCCGCCCACGTCCACCCCCAGGTACAACCGCGAATCGTCTGTCGTGGCGTTCTTCTTCATGCGATTCTCCTCCGCGTGGCGATCGATACGTTGGGGTGGCAGTTGCACTGCCACCCCCGATTCGACGCCGGGTTCAGGGGTGGCAGTGCAACAGCCACCCCAACGACGTTTGGCAAGAAAATGATACAGCACGCGCCCGCTCGACGGAAAGGGGACGGAGGTGGTTGCCGGGAGGCGGTTCTCCGTTTTGCAAGATTCTCTCCGGCAACCACCTCCGTCCCCCTTGTTCCGCCTACTTGACCACCAGCCCCTTCAGCCCCTTTTCGGCCGGCGGATACTGTGGGTCCATCTCTTCCAGTGTCCTTCGCAGGATTTTGCTGATGACCAGGTTGCGATACCACTTGTGGTTGGCCGGCACGATGTACCAGGGGGCGTGCTTGGTGTTGCAGCGGGTCATGGCGTCCTCGTAGGCCCGTTGGTAGTCGTCCCAGTAACCGCGCTCGGCGATGTCGGCCTTGCTGAACTTCCACCGCTTCTTCGCGTCATCCAGCCGGCATTGCAGTCGGCAACGCTGCTCCTCCTTGCTGATGTGCAGGAAGACCTTGACGATTGTGGTGCCGGCATCGTGCAGCAACTCCTCGAAGCGGTTGATTCGTTCGTAGCGGCTCTCCCATTCTTGCTTTGGCACGAGATTATGCACCCGCACCACCAGCACGTCCTCGTAGTGCGAGCGATTGAAGATGCCGATGAAGCCCTTCCGCGGGGCGGCGCGGTAGATCCGCCAGAGGAAATCGTGGGCAAGCTCCTCGACGCCGGGCTGCTTGAAGGAGGCGACCTGGCAGCTCTGCGGATTGAAGCCTTGCATCACGTGGCGGATCGTGCCGTCCTTGCCCGCGGTGTCCATGCCTTGCAGCACCAGCAGCAGCGAGCGGCGGTTCTCGGCGTAGAGCCGGTAGCCCAGGTTGTCGAGTTCGGCGACGTTCTTCGCCAGTTCGGCCTGCGTCTTCTTATCTCTTTTACGCCCGCCGGTGTAATCGGCGTCGAACTCGCGCAGGCGTATTTTCTTGCCGGGGGCGACGGATAACGGCTGTTTCATGGCTGCTTCCTTCCGCGGGTTGGAGGTACTGCAAGGATAGATTGCAGCGGTGGTGAAAGCAAGCGGCTTGGCGAGGGGGATGCGACGATTCGGCGCGGCGGATTAGCGACGTCAACCTGTCGGCGGAGGCTCTTCCCCGCCCCGCGACCCTCCAGACGAAAAACGATCGATAACGGTATTAAGAGCGACGGGCAGGAGGATGAGGCCTGCGATGACGCAACCGGCAATGCCGATGAACCATAGGATCTCGGCAGGCATGTTCTCTATCCCGCAGAGTACGTATCGGCCAACCAGTGAATGCGGAACGCCGGCCAAGGCCGGTGCCCCGTGATCGACAATGACCTTTATCTGGTAGACGCCTTCCTCAAAACCGAAATCGTCACACTCCCGGGGCACCCAATGGGCGTAACCGTCAAGGATGGCGATGAACTCTTCCTCCCTGATTCCACATTCGTGAACGACCCTTCCGTCAGACCCAACAATCGCCAAACGCCCCCGCAAGCCCTTCAGGAGCGATAGCGCCGCCTTTTCCGACGACGGCAGCGGTTCCGGAACGATCTCCAAGTAGCCGGAACACGCGGCCCGAAAGGTTTGGCGAAACTCGCCCGAGAACTGGCCCGGCTTGGAGAGGTCTACCTTCAGACGCACCGGCTCGGCGATCAATGCGGCGTCGACGGCACGTCGTTCCTTATAGCTCCAAATCAGCGCCACAACAGCGAGGAGCAGAATCACAGCGCCGATCGCACCCGCCACGATTCGTCCCCAGGGCCGACGCTGTTGTTTGGCGTTGGACATGCTCGGCTCGCGATTCTGCCGCCGGCTATGCGGCGCGATTACTTCTGCTTCTCCAGCCGCTCCAGCACTTCGCGGGCGGCGGCAAGTTGGTCTTGCAGGTCTTTCAAACTGTCGCGCTCTTTTTGCACCACGTCGGCGGGGGCGCGGGCGACAAAATTGGCGTTGGTCAACTTCCTCTCCTTCGCGGCGATGAAGCCGACGAGCTTTTCGACCTCCTGCTGCTTCCGCGCGATCTCGGCGGGCTTGTCGATCAGATCGGCCAGATCGACGAAGACTTCCATGCCGGAGAGCGTTACGTTGGCGCTTAAGGGCGGGGCCGTGACGTCCGGGCCGATGGCGGTTGCGTTGGCGTTGGCCATCGGTGAGAAATAGGGCTGCATCGGATCGAGCAGTTCGGCGATCGCCGCGTCGCAACGGACGGAGAACGCCAGCGGCGTCTTCGGCGCGACGCCCTGCCGGGCGCGGATGTCGCGGACCGCGCGAAGCACCATCTGAAAAGCGGCGAATTGGGCTTCGATCTCCGAGTCTTGTCGCCGCGGGTCGCACTCGGGCCAGGCGGCCAGCATCACGCTCTCCGCCGCCGGCGCCGGGTCGTTGATCCCGCGCTCGGCGCAATCTCGCCCAACCGCTGCCAAACGTCCTCGGTCAGGAACGGAATCATCGGGTGTAACAGCCGCAGCAGCGTGTCGAGCACATGGGCCAAAACCCGCTGGGTGATCGCACGCGTCGCTTTGCCGTCCTCCTTGGCCGAGGGGGACAGTCCCATTTTCGCTGGCACGAAAATCGGGACAGTCCCCTGCAATCGCCCCTTGACCATCTCGACGTAGAAACTGCAAAACTCGTCCCAGGCGAAGCTGTAAAGCATGCGGGCGGCGTCGGCAAAGCGGTATTCGGCCAGCGCATCGGTCACCACGTACGTCACCGTGTTCAGCCGGCTTAGGATCCATGAATCCTCGACCGTCAATTCGTTGTCGGTCACACGGCCGGGCTCGAACCCGGCAAGATTCATCAGCGAAAATCGCGAGGCGTTCCAGAGTTTGTTGCAGAAGTTGCGGGCAAGCTCGAACCGCTCGCTGACCACCGCCCCGCGAGGCAGGGCCTTGTGCTCCGGCTTCTCGGCCCATTGCGTCGAGAACTCCTTGCTGCAATGTTTGCACTTGATCGCCGGCAGCGTGCGGTTCTGCTTGGTCTGCTCGATCAGCTTCTCGCAATGCGGGCATTCGTACTCGACCGGCATCCGCACGTCTTGCGTCTCGGTGGTCAAATAGGCCAGCCCAAAACGGAGCGAATCGGCCCCGAACTTCTCGATCACGTCGATCGGATCGACGCCGTTCCCCTTCGACTTCGACATCCCTTCGCCGTAGCCGTCGAGGATCTTTGGATGGATGAAAACGTCGTGGAACGGAATCTCGCCGACGTTGTGCAG
Source organism: uncultured Planctomycetaceae bacterium (assembly GCA_963823895.1). GTDB lineage: Bacteria > Planctomycetota > Planctomycetia > Pirellulales > Thermoguttaceae. The sequence goes on along the minus strand of CAWGNG010000031.1, from coordinate 135,348 downwards.
TCCCATCAGCACCATCCGCGCGACCCAAAGCGTAATGATGTCGCGGCTGGTAATCAGCACGTTCGTCGGATAGTAGTATTTCAGTTCCTCGGTCTGCTCTGGCCAGCCGAGCGTTGAATGCGGCCAGAGGGCGGAACTGAACCAGGTGTCGAGCACTCCTTCGTCCTGGCGATAACCTATCGCTTCGAGTTCTCTCTCCTTTTCGGCACGGCCGGAAGTTACGCATCCGAATGTCTCGATGCCCTCCAACCCCTCTCCCAGCCGCCATTGGAGCGAGATTGCGTCACCCTTCCGCTCGAAACCAACCGGAACGCTGTCGCGGCAGAACCTGTCCACGGTCTCTCGCGCACGTTGGACATCTGCGGGCGGCAGGTGCCTCTCTAACTCTTCGGCAAGGTGAATTCGTCGACCACTAAGGTCCGTTACTATCACCGAGTCGTCTTTGTCCAGCCCTGCGGCGGATTCGATCCGCTCCTGGCGATTCGCCTGATAATCGAGTTCGTCCTGTACCAGATTCCTGGCGACCCTAATCAAGTCTTGAAGCCCTGGGTCAAGTTGCTCGTACGGCGTCGCACGATGCCATACGGGAATCCGATGTCCCCACCAAAGTTGCCGGCCGATGGGCCAATCGCGCTTTTCGCTGAGCCAATCGAGATAGCCCTTGGCGTAACGGTCGGGGATGATTTTGACGCGGCCGTCGCGGACGGCGTCCATTGCCGTTTGGGCCAACTCGTCCATTTTGACGAACCACTGATCGGCCAGATACGGCTCGATGGGTGTTTTCGAGCGGTCGCTGTGGGCGAGGTCGATTTCGCGATCTTCGATCTCGACGACCAAGCCGGCGGCTTCCAAATCGGCCACCACGGCATCGCGGGCCTTCTTAACAACCATGCCGCGATAATTCTCGGGCACGCTATCGTTCAGCGAGCCGTCGGGATTGAGGATGTTGATCGCGCCGATTTCGAGATGCCGCTGCCAGACGTCGTAGTCGTTCTGGTCGTGGGCCGGCGTGATTTTGACGCAGCCGGAGCCCAGTTCCGGCTTCGCCCATTCGTCGGCAATCAGCGGAATCTCCCGGCCGGTCAACGGCAGATCGAGCATCGTGCCGGCAAGGGCCATGTCGCGAAGTTGCTCCAATTTGGGCAGCATTTCGCGGCGGCGGGTCTCGATGGCGTCGATTTGCGCCTGGATTTCCGGCTTCTCCTTGGCCGGGGCATCGGCCAAACGTTGCCGAAGTTCGTCTTCCGCTTGTTTTAACGCGGCGGCAGGATCGGGATGCACCGCCACGGCCGTATCACCGAGCATCGTTTCCGGCCGAGTGGTTGCAATCGTCACGTGCGTCGGCTCGCCCGGCTTTGGATTGACGATCGGATAGCGGAAGTGCCAGAAATGTCCCTTTACCGGCTCGTGGAATACCTCGTTGTCGCTGACGGCCGTTTGGAGGAACGTGTCCCAGTTCACGAGCCGTTTGCCACGATAGATTTTGCCCTCCTTAAATAGGGCGAAGAACGTTTCACGCACCGCCCGGTGCAGACCTCATCGAGCGTGAAGCGGGTGCGCTGCCAATCACAACTACAGCCCATCTGCTTCAACTGGCCGATGATGCGGGCTTCGTAGTCCTTCTTCCACTGCCAGATGCGATCGACCAATCCCTGACGGCCGAGCTTGTGGCGGTCGAGTTTCTCCTCCTGCAACAGCCGCCGCTCGACGACCGCCTGCGTGGCGATGCCGGCGTGATCGGTGCCGGGCATCCAGAGCGTCTCGAAGCCCTGCATCCGTTTCTGGCGGATGAGAATGTCTTGCAGCGTGTTGTTCAGAGCGTGGCCGAGGTGCAGGGCCCCGGTCACGTTCGGTGGCGGAATGACAATCGTGTACGGCTTCTTCGCCGGATTCGGCTCGCTATGGAAATAGCCCCGCTCCTCCCAGAACCGATACCATTTGTCCTGGGCGGCCACGTAATCGTATTGTTTCGGGAGTTCGCTGGTCGTGGAGTCGGTGGACATGAAAGTAGTGGGCAGTAGGCAGTGGGCAGTAGTCAGTGGGCAATGGGCGGTAGGCAGTGGGCAGTAGGCAGTCGGCAGTAGTGTTTAGCCGCCGCGTCCACGCGGCGTAGGGGTTCGGCGGAGTCGCGCGGCATTCTCCCCCGCGCGGACGCGGGGGCTAAACGGTTGGCGGAATCATCGGACCCCGCCATGTCGTTCTTCACTGCCGACCGCCGACTGCCGACTGCCGACTCTTTCTTCATCTTTCCAGAGTTTGTACTCGAAACTGTCAACCAAGGCAATCCAACTTGCCTCGATGATGTTGCGATCGACGCCGACGGTTCCCCAGACGTCGTTTTCGTCCTGGCTTTCGATCAGCACGCGGACGCCGGCGGCGGTGGCGGCTTCGGAGTTGATCACCCTCACTTTATAATCGACCAGCCGCAGTTTGTTGAGGCCGGGAAAACGGCCGTTGAGGGCTTTTCGCAACGCGGCGTTCAGGGCGTCGACCGGGCCGTACCCCTCGGCCGCCTCGAAGTAGTCGCGGCCGTTGACCCGCACCTTGACGATCGCCTCGGCCGTGACCTGTTCGTGCCCGGTCTTGTTGTCCACCGTCACGTCGTAGTGCAGCGTCTCGAAATGGGGCGTGAAGCGGTTCATGCACTTGCGCACGAGCAGGTCGAAGGAGGCGTCGGCCGCCTCGAACTGGTAGCCGGCGTTCTCGCGGGCGACGACCTCCGCCAGAATTCGGTCGGCAAGCTGCGGATCGTCGGCGAGGTTGTAGTGCGACGCGCCGGCGACGATGTTCGATCGGCCCGACAATTCGCTCACCAGCACGCGGCGTTCGTTGCCCACCAACTGCGGATCGACGTGCTCGTAGCTGGCGCCGGTGCGGGCGACGCCGCTGACGTGCATTCCGCCCTTGTGGGCGAAGGCGCTCTTGCCCACAAACGGCTGGTTGGCGCGGAAGTTCATGTTGACCGTTTCGTAGACGAAGCGGGAAAGCTCGGTCAGCCGGCCTACCCCGCCGGGAGTGAGCAATTCGTAGCCGCGCTTCTTCAATGACAGATTGGCGATGACCGAAATCAGATCGGCGTTGCCGCAGCGTTCGCCGAAGCCGTTGATCGTGCCGTGGACCATCGTGGCCCCGGCCTCGACGGCGGCCAGCGTGTTGGCCACGGCCAAGTCGCAATCATTATGGCAGTGAACGCCGACGGGCACGGAGAGCCGGGCAAGCGCGGCGGCGGTGGCGGCAGCAATTTCGTCGCTCATGCTGCCGCCGTTGGTGTCGCAGAGCGTGACCGACGCCGCGCCGGCTTGCACCGCAGTCTGGGCGGCCAGCAGGGCGTACTCGCGGTCTTGCCTCCAACCGTCGTAGAAGTGCTCGGCGTCGAAAATCACCTTGCGTCCGGCGGCCACAAGGTAGGCCACGCTTTCGCGGACCATCGCCAGGTTTTCGTCGCGCGTGGTCAGCAGCACGTCGGTCGCCTGGAAGGCGGATGCCTTGCCGACCAGCGTGACGACGGCCGTCCCGGCGTCGAGCAAGGCCCGCAGGCCGGCGTCGGCTTCCGCGCGGGAGTTCTTTCGCCGTGTCATGCCGAACGCGCAGACCTGGGTGTGTTTGAGCCCCAACCGGCCGACGCGCTGGAAGTATTCGCAATCCTTGTCGTTCGAGGCCGGATAGCCCCCTTCGACGTAATCGAAGCCGAGGCGGTCGAGCCGCTCGGTCAGGGCGAGTTTGTCCTGGAGCGAGAAGCTGACGCCCTCGCCCTGGGCGCCGTCGCGAAGCGTCGTGTCGTAGATTTCGATGCGGGGCATGGGGGTCAGGGGCTAGGGGCTGGGGGCGAGGCGGAGCGGCGTCATAGGAGAGCCCAAACTCGGTGCTGACCTCTGACCCCTAGCCCCTAGTCCCTAGCCCGTAAACAAAAAAGCCCCGAAGCCGTTTTCGGCCTCAGGGCTCGGTATTCTTCGGTGTGACGCCGAAGCCCTACGGCCGAACCTCCACGACAATAATAATACCCACGGCCGCGCCAACGGCTGCGATCCTCGGGCATATCGGGCGTGAAAGTTCAGCGGACATTGTTCGGGCAGCGCCTGTTTCGTGGAAACCAACAACTACCCAACTTTACCTCGATTTGCCGGGCGTGTCAACCGCGTTGATTTCAGGGGGTGCAATAACGAATTATGGCGGTCGCCTCCGAACCGTTTAGCCGCCGCGTCCACGCGGCGCTGCATTTGCGAGCGATTCTGCGCCGCGTGGACGCGGCGGCTAGACAGTCTTCCTATTTTGACCACAAACAATTACTGCGCCCAACTCAGGGGGCCGATGGGCCGGTTGCGGCTTCGCGAAACACCTGCTAAGCTGCGCGGCATGGCGTACCTCATCGGCACGGACGAAGCCGGATACGGGCCCAACCTGGGGCCGTTGGTGATTTCGGCCACGCTTTGGGAATCGCCCGACGGCGTCGGCGGCGAGGATTTGTTCGAGCGTCTCGCCCACGTCATTGCGCCGGACCTTCGCCGAACGGATGGAGACGCGGCATGTCGCGTCACGATGGCCGACTCGAAGAAGCTCTACTCGCGCGACATCGGACTGCGGCATTTGGAGCGGGGGCTGTGGCCGGCCTTCGGGCTGTTGGGACGCTGGCCGCGAACTTGGCGCGACGTGTGGCGCGGCCTCGCCCCCGAGGCCCTCGATTCAATGCAGGCCGTTCCCTGGTACGTTGACTACGACGGATCGGTTCCATCGGCGTGCGAGGCGGCGGAGATCGAGCCGCTGGCCGATCGGCTGCGAACGGGCATGGCCGCCGCCGGCGTGCGGCTTTTGGAAGTGCGAAGCCGGGCGATCTTCGCCCATCAATTCAACGAACTGGTCGAGCGGCACGGCTCGAAGGGGGTGGCCCTTTCCCGGGAAACGCTGGCGCTGGCCGCCGCGATGATCGAGCCGCTTTCCGCGGCGCCGATCTCGTTGCTCTGCGACAAGCACGGCGGAAGGAACTGCTACGGACCGCTGTTGGCCGAGCACTTTCCCGAATGGCTGGTCGAGGTGCGCCGCGAGGGACGACAGCGGAGCGTCTACCGCTTTGGGCCGCCGCAGCGCCGCGTGGAAGTCTCTTTTTGCGTCAAGGCCGAATCCTACTTGCCGGCGGCGTTGGCGTCGATGGCGTCGAAATATCTTCGCGAGTTGGCAATGCAGGCGTTCAACGAGTTCTGGCGCCGCCGCCTGCCCGATCTGGCGCCGACGGCCGGATATCCGTTGGACGCCAAGCGATTTCGCGCCGACATTGCCCAGACGCAACGGCAGTTGAACATTAGCGACCGAGTTTTGTGGCGGATGAGATGAGGGGCCAGGGATCAGGGGCTAGGGGCTAGGGGTCAGGGATTAGGAATCAGCTTTGCGGGCCGGGGTCCATATTCAATTCTGGCCCCTGATCCCTGGCCCCTGACCCCGGATCCCCGTCCCCCTGGCCTCTAACCCCCGATCCCTCCCATGGACCTCTACATTATTCGTCATGCTTGGGCTGGCCAGCGCGATGATTCTCGCTGGCCCGACGATGGAATGCGGCCGTTGACGGCGGAAGGCAAAGAGCGATTCGCCCGCGTGGTGAAGAAGCTGGCCGGTGCCGGCGTGGCACCCAGCGTGATTGCCACCAGCCCGCTGGTCCGTTGCGTCGAGACCGCCGAAATCCTGGCAGCCGGCCTCGATCGGGCGAAGCTCGTGAAACGCGACGAGTTGCAGCCGGGGAGCGACTTGCCGGGGCTGCTGCGATGGACCGCCCGGCAGGCGGGCGACCACGAGCGGATCGCGTGGGTAGGTCACGCCCCCGACGTCGACAATCTCGCCGCCGCGCTAATCGGCGACGGGGGAGCACTGATCCATTTCGCCAAAGGGGCCGCGGCCGCCATCCATTTCGACGGCGAGCCCGCTGCCGGAAAGGGCGAACTGCAATGGCTGGCGACCGCAAAGCTGCTCGGCTGTTGAGGAGTTCCCGCCCGCGGTCATCCGCAGGTTCTACAGACCGCCAGGCGATGAGCTCGTCACGGAACGTGCGTTGGTTCGGCATGGAGTTCGATGCCTAACGCCCGGACCACTTTCAGGACCGTTGCGAACTCTGGATTTCCGTGGGGAGAAAGGGCCTTGTAAAGGCTTTCGCGCCGCAGCCCCGTTTTGCGGGCGATTTGTGACATGCCGCGGGCGCGGGCGATATTGCCCAGCGCGTGGACGACCAGCGCCGCATCGCCTTCCTCAAGAGCGGCTTGCAGATAGGTCGCCACGTCCGCTTCGGTCTTCAGATACTCCGCGGCATCGTAAGGTCTAGTCTTGGTCTTCACACGATGATCTCCTATAAGTCATGCGCGAGCTGGATCGCCCTCTTTATGTCGCGATCCTGCGTTCGCTTGTCGCCGCCGGCGAGAAGAACAATGATCTCTTTTCCTCTTCGCGTGAAATAGACTCGATAGCCGGGACCATAATCGATCCGCAGTTCGGAGACTCCTTTGCCCACCGGTCTTGCGTCCCCGGGGAGTCCAAGTTGCAGGCGATCGATACGAACTTGGATCCGGGCCTTCGCGTGCCGATCGCGCAAACCGCGCAACCAGCCGGCAAACACTGCCGTTTGGCGAATCTCCATCACCATTTAAGTGTATCCTATAGAGTACAGTGAGGCAAGAGGTTCGTTCGGGGCAATTGTCGCTTCAACACGATCTTCTCGAACTGAAGCCCTCACTCATGCACTGGTCACGCCTGCGGCATCGCCAACTTACCCGACCCCAGCGTCACCACCGTGAAATCCTGCGGCGGATGCTCGGCCAAGTAGGCGTTGATGCTGCGGCTGCTCAGGCCGTCGATGATCTGGCCGACTTCGTCCAACGTTCGAGCGCGGCCGAGGTGATACCAGTCGCGGGCCAACGACGAGCTCCGCGCGGAACTCGATTCCTGCTGCATGATGAGGGCGCTCTTGATGCGGGCCTTCAAGCGGTCGAGTTCGGCGTCGGTGATTCCGCCGGCCAAGCGGCGAAGTTCGCCGAGCATGACATCGAGGGTCTCCTGCGCGGTCGGCGCCGGTGCCGCAGTAGCAGAAGACGGCGCCGCGGTGCAAGAGGGTGTGCTGGCTGGCGTAGATGCTGTAGCAGAGGCCGCGACGCTCGCGGACTTCGGTGAACAACCGTGCGCTCATGCCGCCGCTGAGCACGCCGACCGAACCCCACGCCTGAAAGTAGTCGGGATGGCGGTAAGGAACGCTGGTGTAGGCCACGCCGATTTGGGTCTGCTGCGAATCGTGCGGCAAGTGCTCGTAGCGGCAGCGGCAGGGCGTCTCGGCGATCGGATCGGCGCCGCCGGCGGGCCAATCGCCGAGCAACTCGCCCACCAGGTTCTTCAACTGCTCCCAATCGACTCGGCCGGCGACGCCGAGAATCGTGCCGTTGGGCCGATAGCAGCGGCGGAAGTGCGGGCGGATGTTGTCGATCGTGGTCGCTTCGATCGCCTGCTGGTCGCCCTGAGCGGGCCAGCCCCAGGGTTCGGGATAGTGCCGCCGCCGCAGCTCGATCATCACTTTCTGCGCCGGCTCGTCTTCGACAGCGCGAAGTTCCTGGAGCATGGCCAGCCGGCCCGCTTCCAACTGATCTTCGGGCAGGTGGGGCCGTCGCAGCAGGTCGGCGTAGATGGCCAGCGTCTTCGGCAGGTTCTCAGCCACGGTGGCGCCGCTGTAGCTGGCATGGGCGCTGGAGACGCCTTCCGCCCGCTCGACGCCGAGATTGTCCAGATCGAGAATGAACTGTCGGCTGTTGCGCGGGCCGGCGCCGCGCAGCGACATTTCGCAGGTGAAACTGCTCAGGCCGCCGCGGTCGGCGGGGTCGCAGACGCAGCCGGCGGGCGCCAGGAAGGAGAAGGCCGCCGATTGCAGCGCGGCGGTCGGCTCGGCCACCAACACCAGGCCGTTCGCATACGTGTGAGAGAAGATGCGGTGAGTCACTGGGCGTATTCCGCCTCTGCGGTCTTGTAGACGACTTTCGTCGTGGTGAAGCCGGCTCGCCGGTAGAGGCGGATGGCACGATTGTTTTGGGCGGTCACTTCGAGCCAGACGCGGCGGACGCCGGCCCGACGAAAGCCGGCTAGTGAGCGGAGCAGCAGATTCGTGCCCAGGCCGTCACGGCGGTAGGCGGCGACGACGCCGAGATTCTGGATCGCCCCCAGCCCTCGTTTGTCGCACACCCCTTGCACGGTTCCGCAATACTCGATCCGACCGCTTGGATTGTTGGAGCGAATCGCCAGCCAGGTGGCCTCGGGCAGGAAGCCCGGCTTGTCCGCGATCTCGGCCATCAGCCGCCGGCAGCCCTCGAACTCACCCAGGCAGGGGAAGACGTTCGTATCAAACTCGCGCCGAAAACTAAGAAACTTCGCCCTTGCAAAGGCGTCCAGCAGCGAGTCGTGCCACGGCAGGAATCGAAACCGGCTGGGGGCGGGCGTCAGGTCTTGCCCCGTCAGGTCGATCTCCATGCGGAAGCGTTTGAAGTAAGAAAGCCGCATTCTTTTAATCTATCGACGATCGTCGGGAGCGTCAATGGTCGCGTTTTCTTACTGCGGCGTTTTCTTGCTCTGGACAAGAGCGACGGCGAAGCGCATCATGGTCGGCGTGAGCAAATATCGGCCAACAGGATGACACCCCCATGAAAACAATACCTACCGCATTAAGCTTCGCATGGCTCTTGGCAATCCTCGCGTCGCTGCCGGGCTTCGCCCCGGGCGCCGAGCGGGACGGCCGTTGCCGCCTCTGGATCGACGTTTACCGGGGCGAGCCGCTTGCTTATGAAGACGTGCTCGACGATCTGGCCGGGGCCGGCGTCGTCTACTTGGGCGAATTCCACACGCTGGCCGAGCACCATGCGGTTGAGGAGCAAGTCCTGAGCGGCCTGGCCAAACGCGGAAAGTCGCTGGTGCTGGGCATGGAGCAGTTGGAGGCGCAGCAACAGCCGGCCGTCGATCGTTACAACCGCGGCGAGATCAGTTTTGAGCAACTGGCCGAAGAATTGAAATGGCGGCAGAGTTGGGGAAACTACCAAGAGTACAAGCTGGTTGTGGAGGCTGCCCGCAAGTTCAAGATTCCGATTCTGGCCCTCAACGCCCGCGCGGCGACGATTCGCCAGGTGCGGGCGGGCGGCGGCATCGAGCGGCTGGATGCAAAACTTCGCGGCGAACTGCCGAAGGAGATGCAGAGCGACGACCCGTTGTACGCGAAGTTGCTCAATCTTCAGTTGATGGTGCACATGGCGGCCAGTCCGAAAGTGCTCCGCCCCTGGATCGAGGCGCAAATCGCCCGCGATGAGACGATGGCCGCGACGCTCTGCGCGTTCCTTCGGTCGGAGGCCGGCCGCGGTCGTTCGGCGGTAGTGATCTGCGGCGCCGGCCACGTCAGTTACGGCCTGGGGACGCCCGCCCGCGTGCGGAGACGAATGCCGCGGATCAAGGACCGCATCGTGCTTCTGTCGGCCAGCGGCGATCTTCAGTTGTCGCCGGCTGAGGTGAAAGCCGCCCGCGCGATTACGGTCACCCACGAGCAACTCCGTCAGATCGATCGACCGATCGGCGATTACCTGCGGGTAACCAGTGCGAAAAAGGAAAAGCAGTGAAGAATGTAAAAGGCGACTCTCGCCGCCGACGGCATAATTCCGTTTCCGTCGGCGGCGAAGTCGCCTGTTTCAAGCCTGGAGCCTCAGCGGCTCTGTTGCTTTAGTTGCACGACGTTTTGCTGCATCCCTTCAACGTCGCCAAAGTGGCGCCGCACACCGTCAAATGGGAAAAGATCAGCGCTGCACCGAGCATCAGTAGGCCCACGAGCGTGAGGGTCACTGGAACGATGCCCAGGAGCGCGAGGATTCCCAAGACGACGGCGCCAGTCCCTACGAGGAACTCCCGCACGGGCGCTAACGAGAGCGCCGTGCCGCCGAAGGAGCCCCTGTGTTCTGCTACGCTGTCGCGGGTGAAGCGACCCACGTTGGCCATCACCGTAGAGTGCCAGATCAACCCGGCTCCCAGCGCGATGACCGATATGGCCGTGAGAGACACCAGCGCCGGAAACACCAGGTTCAGAATGCCCAGCGTAATTCCGGCGAAGCCTGCTGCGATGGCCGCGAACACGCCCATTCGCAGCAGGATCTGATTCCAGGTTTCCTGACGCTGTCCGAAGCGGAACATCCGGGCCCAGGTGATGCCGCTGGCCGCCAGCATTAGGAAGGTCGCCCCTACGACAATGCAGGAGACGCCCAGCAAGTAGGCGGGCACCAGGCCCGATAGTCCGATGATCGTCAGGATCAAGGTGGCGATGCCCCCTATGACGCCGACGGTCGCGTCGCTGACAATCAGGCTCAGCGGCAGCAGATGTTCGCGCCCGGCCGGCAAGGTCGTTGCCTGGGGCGCGTATTGCTCCGTCACCGACTCCGTTGCCGGCTGAAATGGCTGAGTCTCGCGCTCATACGTCGTCCCCGATACCTGGCCGCGCTTGTTTTCTTCTAACGTCGCAACCATACGTACCATCCTCTCTTCAAGCTGACGTTTGCCGGGCGCGGATCGGTAACGGCAGCGACAACTGCAACTCGCGCCACTGGGCAACGCAAACGCTCGCGTCGCCTCTTCGTTTTGTCTTCCTATTAGAATTCTAGCAACCCCACCGCATCGTCAATCGACCGACTAGGGGCGGGCTAATCATCCCTTTCGTGGGCAGGACTCTTTTCCCGCCCGTTCTCGAAACGAAGCGGCCGGGACCGTGCCGTTCGCTGCCGCTGCTGGGCATTTATTTCCAGCCTTATGATAATTGTCTGATCTTCCTGTCAGGAAATTCCTGACAGCCAATCCAGCACAGTCCCGACAAGGGGGACAGTCGCCGAGGTGTACAATTCGCCCGTTGCAAGACCACCGGTCTCAGGATTTCACAAACAGGGAGGGACAAATCATGTTGGTTCTCAGCCGTAAATCGAGAGAGGCAATCGTCATCGGCGGCAGCGTTGTGGTTTCGATCTTGGAAGTGAAGGGCGACCGCGTAAAGCTTGGCATCGCCGCCCCTGCCGAGGTTCCCGTCCATCGCGAGGAGGTCCGCCAGAGAATCGGCGACTGCACGCCGCTGTTTCGATTCGCCGAGTGCGCGTAGAACGAGCAGGGGTGCGCCGGCGAGGTATCACGAGTACCTGGCGGCGAAGTTCTCGCCCCCGGTTGTCGCGGACTAGCTGGATGCTCGCTTCGATCCCGTGTTGGCCGGGAACAGGCCTCTGAGGAACTTGAGTTGCGCCTTGTAGTCGGCGACAATCCCGTTCGGCGCAGCGGCCTCGAGGTTCAACCAGCCGTTGTAGTGAATGTTGTCGAGAGCCTTACGCACCTGCTTGAAGTCGATGCGTCCCTGGCCGAGCAGATACCGGCCATCCTTGAAATGGAACTCGCAAATCAGCTTGCCCAGGGCACGGATTTCTTTCAGGACGTTGCCGATATGGCGCCGCAAGATCGGAATACCCGGGTTGTGTCGCCGTAAAGTTCTGATTGTATGGGGTTCACATTGTATCGGTCAGATAAGCAAACTGCGATCGCCCACGGATCTGCCGTCATGCGAATCACTTTATGCGGTCTAGTAATTGTGGCGTTTTGGCTGGCCGCTTTGCCGACAGTGGCGGTTGAGTACAAGTGGACCCTCGTGAAGAAGCAGGCAGTCTTTGCCCCACGTGATGGTGCCGGAGCGCTCACGTTCAATAACCGGATGTGGCTGTTGGGCGGCTGGAATCCCGGTGACGCAGTGCATTTTCCGAAGATCGCCAATAGCGAGGTTTGGAAAAGTGCCGACGGGGCCAACTGGACGTTGGTGACCCGGCAGGCCGCCTGGGAAGTCCGTAGCTGCAAGGCGGATCAACTGCACGCCGTAGTGTGGGTGTTCTTTGCAGCCATCCTCATCGACAGTCGAGGAGGGCGTCCCTTGCCCGGCGGGCTGGTTTTGGCATCCATCCCGCAGTACCGGTTTTTCGCTGCTTGGCCTCTCGGTTTGGTCTATTCTCAGAGGCATCGGCTCCCGGTTGTCGGGAGCCTTTCCTGCTCTTTCCAAGAGAGACTGCACTTTCTGAGAAAACGGCCGTAGGCCGTTTCGGGTTTCAAAAAGTGATCTTGCAATGAAAAAGGCTCTTCCATCACAAGACGTTTTCCACGACGCAAGTGACAGGAGAGCCAAGGATGGCCGAATCGAAATGTCGTTGGCAGTGCCCGGAAGATTGGTCCGATTGGAGCGAGTGGCTGGCGGCGGGACTCCATGCCCGAAACCGCTGGCGACTGCCGGTCCTGTTGACGGGCATCCTCTTCGCCCACGGACGACGAACCGTGACGACATGGCTCCGTGCCGCCGGGGTCAGCCCCGACTTCCAAGACCATTATTACTTCCTGGCGGCCCTCGGACGCAAGACCAAATCGGTTGCCACCCAGTTGCTCATTCTGCTGCTTCGCACCGTGCCACTTCCCGACCGGATTCTGGCGGTCATCGACGATACGCCCACCAAACGATACGGTCCGAAGGTCGAAGGGGCCGACATCCATCACAACCCCACGCCGGGCCCGGCCGACCAAAAGTATCTCTACGGGCATATCTGGGTGACGCTCTCGTTGGCCGTGCGGCATCCGCGATTCGGTGCGCTGGCCCTGCCCTTGCGAGCCATGCTCTACGTTCGCCGCAAAACGATGGCCAAGATTCCGAAGTGGCGCGGCTGGACGTTTGCCACCAAGCTTGTGCTGGCCGCGCGACTGGTCGAATGGATCGCTCCGATCGTCAAACAAGCCGGAAAAACGCTGTGGATCGTGGTCGATGGCGGCTACGTGAAGGCACCCTTCCTGAAACGCGCCTTCGCGCCGGGGTGACGGTCATCGGACGACTGCGCAAAGACGCGGCGTTGCGCGACCTGCCGCGAAAGCCGCGACGCGGAAAGCGGCGTGGGCGGGGCCGTCCGCGCAAATACGGCAAGAACAAGATCACCTTGGCCAAGCGCGCCGCCCATCGCCAAGGCTGGCAGACGGCCAAATGCAGCGTCTACGGCGAGACGGTTATCAAACTCTACAAGACCTTTCTGGCAACTTATCGGCCGACCGGCGGAGTGATTCGTGTCGTGATCGTCGAGGAGGATCACGATTGGTATCCCTTCTTTTCGACCGATCCTTCCGCCACGCCTGTGGAGATCATCGAAGCCTTCGCCGACCGGGCCACGATCGAGCAGGACTTCCACGACATAAAGGAGGTCTGGGGCGCGGGCCAGCAGCAGGTGCGGAACATTTGGACGAACTTGGCGGTCTATCATCTAAATCTCTGGATTCATACTCTGGTGGAACTCTGGTCTTGGAACCGTTCTCACGACAAGCTCTGCGACTGCAGCTTGTCACCGTGGGACGACACCGAACGGCGTCCGTCTCATGCCGATCGTCGCAAAGCCTTGCGTCAATCCATCATGCGAACCGAATTTGGAAGACGGAAGCGCCTTCTTCTGTCGGTGCCGTGGAGGGAATCGGGCAAAAGAGTAGAGCCGCGGCGGGCGACGGGGCGACGCTGCTTTCCGCTGGGCGAAGATGACGCTGGCAGCGGAAAATCGCCCACCCGAGCGGCCACCCGTCGCAAATGCTGATCAGCCTTCCCCGAAGCCTGCTGGGGCTTGACAGTCGGCAGATTTTGGCCCAAACTCATTGGGAGTGTGCTGCTTAAGCCGGAGTGGCGGAATGGCAGACGCGCTGGACTCAAAATCCAGTATGGGCAACCATGTGAGGGTTCAACTCCCTCCTCCGGTACTTCTTATGAGATAATGACTTACGGCGACGAGTCGTGAGTCCTTTTTCTATGCGCCAGGGCCCAATCTGACACAGTATTGGGCTTGTATGGGCTTTGTGTCGCTGGTCAAAGCCCCTCCGCTATGAGAGAATTCTGGCAGTCCAGATAGGCCACTTTTCAACGAGGTCTATCTGATGTCGTTCTGCCGTGGAGGGCGTTTGTGGCCAGTCTGGAATACGATGTCGCTTCCCGCCGTTACCGGCTTCGGTTTCGATATGCTGATCGCTCCTACGCCGTTGCGCTTTTTGGGTGACTGCGTTGCTAGTGTCGTGCGTCACGCTATTGGGGTTTTATAAATCATGGGATTGACAGGTGGGGCAGACATTCCTGTCTGCCAGGCTTGCCCGATTCCCCTGGCAGACAGGAATGTCTGCCCCACCTGTTGCCCTTCCGTAAAGTCACTCAATTGTGAATCACTACACTAGCACAGTATAAATGATGTTGGGCCAAACAAGAAGACTCCGTATCCTGGGTGATGCAAAAACAAGCGGGGTGGCCGGACGGCCGCCCGTATCCAGGAAAGGAGTCTGCCATGATGGTATGGGGTATGCCCAAGGAGGTCAAGACGTTCTTTGCACGGCCGGTGGCGAATTGCTCCAGGCCGATTCGGCAAGCGCTGGCGCCGATCGTGTTGGCCCTTCTGCTGGCTCCGCATCGACGCTGCCTGAAGACGATGGCGGGCAGTGTGTTGGGGCATCGTTGTCATGTCGCCACAATCTCTCGACGGCTGACCAATGCGGACTGGCGGACGCGGGATTGGTACGTGGATCTATACGGCAGACTGCTGGGCGAGGTCGACGCCTGGGAACGGCGACAAGCCAAAGGAACTCGTCGGCAATGGATCGTGGCCATCGACACGACCTACCATTCGACGTTGTCGGAGCAGATGGAAAACCGCCTTGTCATGTCGAAACGAAAGAACCCCGCGCGTCAAACGACCTATCAGCACGCCTTCCTGATGGGACTGGTGTTGACCGACCGCGGCGCACGGCTTCCGCTGCCGCGAAAGAGCTACTACAGGAAAGATTATTGTCGCAAGCACAAACGACGTTTTCGCACGACGATCCAACTGGCGGCGGCGATGATTCGCGAGTTGCGAGTGCCAGCCGACGTGGACGTGGTAGTGACTTTCGACAGCGCCTTCGATGCCGGCGCGATCCACAAGGCGTGGCGGAAACGTCATTTTCACGCAGTTTTCCCGCTGGATCCGAATCGGGTGCTTGCCCGCACGCCGGCGCAAGACTCGGCGTTGATCTCCGGCGACAAGGTAGTGGAGTGGGTGCGGCATTGGCCGCGGAAGAAGTTTGCCCTGTTGGAACTCGCGATGGACAACGAAGACCACGTCTTCGCGCGTCGGCGACACGCCGACAACTTGCGAGTCAAGAAAACGAAGCGGCGATACGCCGCAGCGGCGTGCCAAGCGACGGTCTCCAAACTGGGAGACTGCCTGATCGTGGCATCGTACAAAGAAAACCCCAAGGTGCAACTTCAGCCGGGCCAGTCGGCCGAATGGTGGGCGTACCACAGAACTCCGGTTTCCTATCGCAAGGAAGATCGCCACAAGCCGTCGCGTTGGCAGCGGAAGGTGCTGGCCTGCACCGATCTGAGAGCAACGGCTCGTCAAGTTGTCGAGTGGTACGAAGTCCGCTGGCAGGTGGAGTTGTTCTTCCGCGAGTTGAAGAGCCGGATACAGTTCGAGTGTTACGTGTTGATGAAGTTCGAGGCGGTGGAGCGCTACTTGGACATGTTGCTGATGGGCCTGCTGCTCTTGGAACAGCGACGGCTTTGGGACATGCAGCGAAGCGGCGCGAAGCCTGGGGCCTTGTGGGTGCAAGCCCGCACGACCGACCGGTTACGGATGCTGGAGATATACTGCCAGCAGTGGAATGTCCGCTGCATCGAGGAACGCCTGCGCACCGACGGTGGCCGTTGTCGCCTGCTCCGCGAACTACGTCACCAGCCACCTTGCCAAGTCGCGTGAGGCGAATGTCGCGCCACGCCCCGCACACATCGAGAAACCAAGGCTATTCACGCATTTCACCGAAGAAAGCGCAACGGCATAGGACCTTACACTCGATTGGTTTAAATTAGAGATTCGCCGGGCGTTTCCGCGCATGATTGGATCGACGAACTCCAAAGCGCCGCTCAGACTGCACCGTCCCTCCTTCGACCAAGTCGCTCAAGGCTAGAGCGATAGATACCCTGTCCGATTCAATGTGCAAGAATCGCGCGGCACGGCAGGCGCGCTTGGAGCACGGTCGGGCATATAGCTGCACAGCTACGCAACCCCGTCTCCGAAGAGGTAACGCTCTTGACCTGTGCCCGTCGAGACGCTACACTCCCGCGCCGCCGTGCGACGCTCCCTCCTTCAGCCAGGGGACTGCGATGCCGAGGTTCTGCTTGACCTTTGTCAGTCTGCTGGCATTTCTCAGCGCAGTTAGGAGTCTTGCGCAGGCGGCGGACGACCTCAAGTTCGAGCCGCTGCATTTCTGCGACGACGCACTCCAGTTGCCCTCCGCCGGGCCGTCGCCACAGGCAACGCCATCTCAGGGTTCCGGCCCAGTGAGCGAAAAACCGCCTCCTGGGAAATTGGTCACGCTCGACAAATCGGCCGAGGCAGCCCCGGTTGCCACGCTCTACGACTTCCTGGGCTACCGCTATGCGAGCAGTTCGCTCGACTGGATTCCCGGCACCGGCGACCAGTTCGGCATGTTTTCGATCGTGTGGGATCATTATATCAAGTCGGGAATCGAGAACGGCATCGGGATTGGGATGGGCTTTCACTCTCTCTCCGGCCCCGATCAGACCGACATGCCGGCATGGGTCTTCGACTTCAGCATCGGCT
Organism: uncultured Planctomycetaceae bacterium; assembly: GCA_963823895.1. Taxonomy (GTDB): domain Bacteria; phylum Planctomycetota; class Planctomycetia; order Pirellulales; family Thermoguttaceae. The sequence continues at coordinate 118,687 of CAWGNG010000031.1, read as the reverse complement.
ACCAATTTCGCCAGCGGTGGGGGCCGATTGCATGCGACCTGGCCACGGCCGTCTGCGCATCGAGCGATTTCAAAGGGAACGCGCGCGCGCGGGCATCCTCTTTCCCAGTCACGCCGTGGGCTTCTTGAGCGTCGGGCCGGCGATGGACCTGGTGTTCGGCATCGATTACCTCGACCGCGGCGACATCAAGCTTCTTCCGGTGGGAGGTCTGATCTGGACGCCGAATCCCGCGATGCGGTTCGAGGTGGTCTTCCCGCGGCCGCGGGCGGTCTTTCAACTGAGCGACCGCTACCGCCTCTATGTGTCCGGCGAGTTGGGCGGCGGCTCCTGGGCGATCGAGCGCGTCAGTCAAGACGACGATCTTGCCACCTACCGCGATCTCCGCGTCTGCATTGGGATCGAGTACCTTTGCAAAGAGGGCATTAAGTCGGCCTTCGAGGTCGGCTACCTATTCAACCGTCGCCTCGAATACACTTCTGGCATCGGCGACATGAACCTCAACGACGGCGTACTGCTGCGGCTGGTGACGAGGTATTGAGCTGACTCTCGGTTCGCACAGCTTCGCTCGGGCGTAAGAATCGTCGGATTCCGCTAAAGTTCCGCCGGTTTTCCGCCGATTTAGGGCGCGGACATAGTGTGCCTTCGCATTGGGGCGAGACGAGATGCTCTGGCAGATTCGTTTGGGCGGCGCACGCGTGCCTGCCTGTGCGGCTTGGAACGCGATGCAACTAATCTCGTGTTGCTTAACTGAGCAGGGATGGCCGCAGGCAACTTCGCACAGTTGCCATCCAGGACAAATCGGTGCGAGGAGGTCTTTTCATGTCAACGCAGTCGCTTGGTTTCTGCAATGAATGTCGAGATCGAGTCCCGGCGGAGTATCGTTTTGAGGACCGGCTAGTCTGGTTTCGCAAGTCGTGCCCCGATTGCGGAACCCATGAATCGTTGATCAGCTCGGACGCGACTGTTTGGCAGGCCAAGCGCGTTCTCTGGGAGGGCGCTCCAAAGAGAAGGTCTGCAGACTGCACGTTGAACTGCGATAAGTGCAAGATCAACCACGGCCCGACTACGCTGTTCTTGGATGTCACGAATCGCTGCAATATGGACTGCCCCATTTGCGGATTCTCTCTTCGCGGGATGGGGTTTGGATTTGACCCACCCCTGGAGTACTTTGAGAAGGTTCTGCGATCCGTCTCCGAAATGCGTCCCCGACCGGTCGTGAATCTTTTCGGCGGCGAGCCGACTGTCCGGGACGACATGTTCGACATTATCGACATCGGGAGAAAGTACGGCATTGAGATGCAGGTAACCACCAACGGGCTGCGTCTGGCGGATGAAGAGTACTGCCGAAAGCTCTGCGAGGCGCGTGTGGGTCTCCGTATCGGCTTTGACGGTCGCAACCGTGAAATCTACGAGCGCCTCCGCAACAACGGAGCAGCGTATGAAAAGAAGTTGCGCGCTTTCGAGAACCTCAAGAAGTGCAGCCGCCGAAAGCACACGATCTTTGCTTGTGCGGCCCTTGGCATCAACGACCAATACATGGCAGACCTGATTCAGTTCTGCCATGAGAACCGTGGGATCGTTTCGGATCTCGGAATCCTCCCGTTGTACGAGAACTGGAAACCCGGTGAGTATGAGGTTTCCACGCACACGACGGCAGAGGACGTTGAGAAGATGGTGCAGAAGTCTGTCCCGGGTGGTGGCGTGGATTTCATCCCCGCAGGCATGACCCATTGGCTTGCAGTCATGCGTCCCTTTTTTAGCAAAAAACCAGGATTGGGTCTCCTGAACTTCGCCGGCGTCCATCCGAATTGCGAATCAGTCACCTTTCTGATCCCCGACGGCGAGTCGTACCGCGGGCTGAATCACTACATGAACAAGACCTTCAGCGAGGCGGCCGGGGAATTTGCCGGAATCGTAAGGAAGATTGAGCCAAGACTCTCGCGACTCGACCCTTCTAAACCGCTGCAGCGGCTATACGGGAAGCTGATATGCCTCAGAGCAGTTGTCCCGTGGCTGCTCTGTACGATAAACAAACGGCGTCTGTTTGGGAGTAACCCAATCACCGGTTTGATCGGAGCTGCGTTGTCTCTTTGGAAACGTCGCCGCACGAAACGCCGCACGGGGTGTCCGTCTCCGGCCTCCTACCTCCGCGTTGTGGTAATCCCGCTGGAGGAACAGCATTCGATCGATTCGGAACGGTTGAAGACCTGCCGCGTCGGCTCAATCTACGAGAACGTGGAGACCGGTCAGATCGAAATCGTCCCGCATTGCGTCTGGTACCCCTATCGCAATGCGATTCTTCGCAAGATCGCCGACAAATACGGCAGCACGCGCGACAAGAAGAAAGCGGCGTAGTCCGCGTCTCACCGAAGTTGGCCGGTGGGGCAGACGTTTCTATCTGCCCTGGTAGGCAAAAATGCCTGCCCCACTTGTCAACTCTGGTGCGTTGGCCTGCGGCATTTGGCGGGAACGCGACATTCGGCGAATTTTCGACGCCGCCCTGAGGCAGCAAGCACTGGCAGAAGGGAAGGAGAATGGATCGGCATGAGGTTTCGCGAGGAAACTGCTCGGCGGCTGCCGACGGAGTCGCGGTTTTGTGGGAGGCGCATTCGGCTGGTTGTCGCCACGGCCCACATTGGCCGTTCACCGTGGCGCTCAGCCTTGATTGTTGACAAAATGCGGGGTCTTGCTAGGATTCTATATGAACTTCGTGGCAACCAGTGCGCACGTCTCCCGCCGCAGAAGCCTCTACCGCCTGACTTCTTTGTCATTCTGTCCGCGGCGGGTGCAACGACCTGGTAGGAGGTCTTCTCGAACATGACGATCTATCCAACAGAAATCAGCGTGACGGCGCCGGTTGGCCAGGCTCTCGACCGGGTGAAGCGGATGCTGTTCCAGCCGTTTGACCTCGGCAAGTGGTTCGTCATCGGCTTCTGCGCGTGGCTGGCCGGCTTGGGCGAATCGGGCGGGGGGGGCGGCGGCAACTTCTATTCGGGCGGAGGCGGTCAGCCGGGCGGCCCCCACAGCTTTCGAGATTTCACGGACAAGGCCGGGCACTTCGTAGTGCAGAACCTCTACTGGATCGTGCCGGCGGCTATGGTCCTGCTGGTGGTGGGGCTGGTGTGGGGGCTGCTGCTGACGTGGCTCAGCAGCCGGGGGAAGTTCATGTTCCTGCACTGCGTGGCCCTGAACCAGGCCGAGGTTAAGCGGCCGTGGCGCGAGTTCGCCCGCGAAGCCAACAGCCTCTTCTGGTTCCGCTTCGTGCTGGGAATGATCGGACTGTTCTGCTTCCTGCCGCTTCTTGGAGGCGTCTTTTTCATCGTCGGGCGGATGCTGTATCGCGGCAGCGCCGAGCCGGGCGGCATTGTGCTGGCGCTGGTGTTGGGACTGGCGTTTTTCGCGCTGGCGCTCTGCCTCGGGCTGGTCCACAAGTTCACTATGGATTTCGTCGTGCCGATCATGTCGCTGCGCCGCACGGGCTGCACGGCGGCATGGCGCGAGTTCCTCGTCATGCTCGCGGACAACGCCGGGCGTTTCACGCTCTACGTGTTGTTCCAGATCGTGCTGGGCATGGCCATCGGCGTCCTGGTGCTGCTCGTGGTGGTCGTGACCTGTTGCATCGCCGGCTGCCTGATGGCGTTGCCCTACGTCGGCACGGTGCTGTTGCTGCCGGTGCTCGTGTTCGAGCGTTCCTATTCGATTTACTATCTTGCGCAGTTTGGCCCGGCCTACGACGTATTTCCGCCTGCGCAGCCCGTTTGATGGAGTTATCGGTTTGGCTTGTCAGCTTTCCGCCGGCGCCATCATTTGCCGCCGGGCAACTTTCCCCAAATCCGCTCCATGAGTTGGTAGCCCTGCGAATCGTGCTTCTCCAGATCGCTCCGCACGAAGGGATAGAAGTCGTTTCGGCCGAAGTAGGCCTCCGACAACTCGGCGAAATACTCTTTGGAGTTCGTCAAGGCGTAGGCTTTCTGCCGACCGCCGCCGCAATAGGGGACCGACTCGTACAACCTCGCGGCGACCGCGTGCCGGTAAGCGGCCTCGATCGCCTTGCAGTTGTCGCCGAGAACCAGATGATGATAGGCGTGGGCGAACTCGTGCAGCAGCATCCAGGGCTGCGCCGTGCGGGACCAATCGACGAAATGCCGCGCGTTCGACAACTCGACGTGGCCGGCTTTCTCTGGGTTGTAGTCGTGCGACTTGAGCCACTGCAGTGAAGGATGAAACTCGGCCGCGCCGTTCTTCTGCTTTTCCCACTCCACCCAAATCCAGACTTTTCGCAGGGCAGGCAGTCGATCGGCCAGCATTGCGGCGACAATCGCCGCCAGTTGTGAATCCAGTTCCTTCCGCATCTCGGCGGCTTCTCGTTTGTGGATCGAGACTTCCGGGTTTATCAGAACCGTGAAACCGTGAATGGACTCCCTTCGGTAGACCGAAGTCGGATCGAACGAATGCTCTTGCGCGAGCGTCGGCCCGACGAGTAACGTCCCGATCATCGTGATTAGCAGGGCTGGTCGCATTGCGAGAAGGATCATTGAGGAACGCGGATCAACACCGAAATCGTCGAGGATCATCCTATCTGGACCCTCCAATCGTCGCAACCAGTCAGCCTGCATTTCTCGCCAAGGTGGGGCAGACATTCCTGTCTGCCGCGAGAAGGGGCGACACACCTGGCAGACAGGAATGTCTGCCCCACCGTACACAGTGTCGCCCATTTTCCCCGTGTGGTGAGAAACGCGGGTTAGCGCCGCGAAGGTCGGGGTAGCGTCTGTAGCGGGAGTTCCCGCGGGCGGGGGTTTGATTTTTCGCACCGCATCTGCCACAATTGGGGTGTGGTCGGGCGGTTTGTCGCCGCGAACGTAGAATATGGGCGAGCGATCATTCATTATCTCTAACCCAGCGGTTTCCCATGATCTGTGTTAGCATCGGTCGTGGCCGGCACCGACATGTGTTGGCCGAATACCGGCATCTGGTCGACCAGGGCGCCTCGCTGGTCGAATTGCGGTTGGACTATATCAACGGCGAGGTGAATCTGAGACGACTGGTTGCCGATCGGCCCTGCCCGGCGATCATCTCTTGCCGCCGCACGGTTGACGGGGGAAAGTACGGGGGCAACGAAGAACAGCGGCAACTGCTGCTGCGGACCGCCATCGCCGAAGGCGTCGAGTACGTCGACCTGGAGGACGACGTCGCCACCTCGATCCGCCGCTTCGGCAAGACCAAGCGAATCATCAGCCTGCACGACTTCCGCAAGACGCCCGACAACCTCGAAGAAATCCACCGCCGCCTTTCCGGGCTCGATCCCGACATCATCAAAATCTGCACGATGGCCAACCATCCGCACGACAATCTCCGCATGTTGGAGTTGGCCCGGCACAGCAAGGTGCCGATGATCGGGTTGTGCATGGGCGATATCGGCATCCCCACGCGAATCCTCGCCGGCAAGTTCGGCGCACCGTTCACCTACGCCACTTTCCATCACGAGCGGGTGCTGGCGCCCGGCCAACTCAGTTTCCAACAGATGACCGAGACCTATCATTACGATCAGATCAACGCCGAGACCGAGGTCTACGGAGTGGTGGCCGATCCGGTCGGACACAGTCTCAGCCCGCTGATCCACAACGTGGGCTTCCGCCACTTCAAGCTGAACAAGGTCTACATTCCGTTTCGCGTGCCGCGGGAAGACCTGGCGCGGTTCATCGACGACGCGGGCCGGCTTGACGTTCACGGGCTGAGCGTCACGATTCCGCACAAGGAGGAGGTCGTCAAGAAGCTGACCGAGGCCGACGGCGCCGTTCGCGGCATCGGCGCGGCCAACACGGTCGTTTTCGACGGGACAAAGCGGCTCGGTTACAACACCGATTGCCGCGCGGCGATGGACAGCCTCGAAGCTGTCATCGGCGCAGCCGAGGAGGTCGAACAGCGGGTGAAGGGCAAAACGGCGCTGGTGCTCGGCGCCGGCGGAGCGGGCAAGGCCGTGGTGTACGGGCTGGTGCGCCGCGGGGCCAGCGTCGTGGTGACCGACGGCGTCGCCCGGCAGGCGCTGACCCTGGCGCAACGTTTCAATTGCCGTTCCGTCGATTGGGCGGCTCGGCATTCCGTCGCGGCCGATCTGTTGTTCAATTGCACGCCGGTGGGCATGCACCCCAACGTCGATGAAACGCCCTTTGAAAAGCATCACTTGCGGCCGTCGATGCTCGTTTTCGACGCCGTCTACAATCCCGAGAACACGCTGCTGGTCAAAGAGGCCCGCAGCCGAAACTGTACGGTCGTCACCGGCGTCGACATGTTCGTCCGCCAGGCGTGCCGCCAGTTCGAGTTGTTCACCGGCAAGGAGGGGCCGGCCGAGTTGATGCGCGAGACGATCCGCCGCGCGATCGGGGCGGCGAAGTATTAGGGAAATGATGAGTGATGAATGATGAGTGACGAATGTGATGAAGCGGAACTCCCCAGCCGCTTGCGGCTTCGCAATGTTTCGGGACAACACAACACTTCGACCTTTCGCAGCTATCTCCAGTTGATGCGGCTTCCCGCCGTGTTTACGGCGATGGCCGACGTGGCGATGGGATTCCTGTTCGTTCAGTGGGGTGGCACGCAGTGGCGTCCCACCCCGTCGGATTTTGCCACGCTGGCCACGCTCGTCGCCGCCTCCAGCCTGCTGTATCTCGCCGGCATGGTTTTCAACGACGTATTCGACGTGGAGATCGACCGCCGCGAGCGGCGCGAGCGGCCGATCCCTTCCGGCCGCATTCCGCTCGAAGCGGCCCGCCGGCTCGGTTGGCGGTTGCTGGTCCTCGGCGTGGCCGTCGGCACGGGGGCGGTGGTTTTCACCGGCAGTCTCCGCTCCGGCGTCGTCGCCGCGATCCTGGCGACCGCGATTCTGCTGTACGACGCCTGGCTGAAACGCACGCCGCTTGGGCCCGTTGGCATGGGCGCCTGCCGAATGCTCAACGTGCTTCTGGGCATGAGCGCGGTCGATACGGCGTTCCGCCCCGAGCAATGGCTCGTGGCCGGGGCGATCGGCGTCTACGTCGCCGGAGTTACGCTCTTCGCCCGAGAGGAGTCACAACGGAGCAACAGTCGACAACTGTCCGTCGCCACGATGGTGATCGTGTTCGGCATTGCCATGCTCGCCTGGTTGCCGCATTGGTCCGATAGGCTCATTCCGCAGTTGCAAGGGCAGCCAAGGGTTTGGTACGAACCCGCAGGAATACGGCTCTGGCAAGCATTGGTGTTCGTGACGGGCGCGTGGATCGTTCGGCGTTATGTCCACGCCATCGTCGATCCAACACCGAAGCGGGTGCGGATCGCCGTATCGCAGGGCATTCTCTCGATTGTGATGCTCGATGCAATCGCCTGCTATGCCGTCCGCGACGTCTTTTGGGCGGTGATGATCGTGTTGTTCCTCATCCCGGCGATGTTTTTGGGGCGGAGGATTTCAAACGACGTAGGAGAAAATGATGAACGCTGAGTGATGAATGATGAATGCCAGCCTGCCGCTTGCCACCGCTTGATGATCTTCAGTTTGTCATTCATCACTCATCATTCATCCTTCATCATTACTCCCATGTTCTTTGGCTACAACACCAACGGCCTGGCCCAGCACGATCTGTTCGATGCGGTCGCGCTATTGGCTGAAATCGGCTATCGCGGCGTGGCGATCACGATTGACCAGAACGCCCTGCCGCCAGGGGACTGTCCCAATTCTCGCGTCAGCAAAAATGGGACTGTCCCCTTTAGTGATGGCGAACCGGCTCAGCGGATCGCGCGGCTGCGGAGTTTGCTCGAAAAGCTCGGAATGCGATCGGTGATCGAGACCGGCGCCCGGTTCCTTTTGGACCCGCGATTGAAACATGAGCCGACGCTGTTGTCCGAGTCGCCGCGGCGGCGGATCGACTTCTACAAGTACGCCGTCGATTGCGCCGCCGAATTGCGCAGCGATTGCGTGTCGATCTGGTCGGGCGCGATTTGTGGTGCAGGCGTCTCGCCTGCCACGGCAGCCGGGACGGCTGCACCACAAGCGATGGACCGCCTGGTCGCGGGTCTGCGCGAAGTGCTCGGCTATGCGGCAGCGAAAAGCGTCCCGATCGCGTTCGAGCCCGAGCCGGGCATGCTGATCGATACGATGACGGCGTTTGAGGAGTTGCTCGGCCGGATCGACGCTCCCAACCTGCGTCTAACGCTCGACATCGGCCATTTGCAATGCCAGGGCGAGCTGCCGATCGCCGACGTAATCCGCCGCTGGGCACCGCGGCTGGCGAATGTGCATATCGAGGACATGCGCCGCGGCGTCCACGAGCACTTGATGTTCGGCGAAGGCGAGATCGACTTCCCGCCCGTGTTGCGAGCGCTCGCTGAAGTCGGCTACGCCAACGGCATCTACGTCGAGCTAAGCCGCCACAGCCACGAAGGTCCAACGGCGGCGCGAAGGGCGTTCGCGTTTCTCAGAGAAATGATGAGGGATGAGAGATGAGAGATGAAGGGCCGGTCTCTTTTCACTAGCCCAGGCGTAAACGCCTCAGTGTTACCCACATTTTCGTGCATAAGCATCCGCGCCACGGAGGCACAAGTGCAGTTTTTCAAATCCATGCCACAACGTCATCCAGCCAGGCTCGCCGTCCGATTTGCGGCCGAGGAACCCACCGAGTTTGGCCAACTCGCGGTAGAAGTCCCGCACGGTCCACGGCGCTTTCGGCGGTCGCTTCCGCAAGGATTGCAGCATTTGAATCCAACGCATCGGCACAACCTGCTTCGCCGGCCGTTGCGGCTCGTCCCGTGCAGTGGTTTTCAGTTGCAGCAACCGCACCGCGAGCACGCTTAACACGCCGGTGACCGCCTCCAATCGCTTGGCATCCTCATATTGACGCTCTTCGAGCCGGCAACCGCTCTTCAACGCCTTGTGAAATTCCTCGATCAGCCAGCGCTTCTCGTAGTGCTCCAGCATCTGCCAAGCAACTTCAAAGTTTCGCACTTCGTCCGAACACAACAACACCCAGCGGGCCGCCTTCGTCCCCTGCGGCGGATGGATTTCGCGTGTCTCCACCACCCACATCGTGATTTCCTCGATGCCGGACTCCTTGACCCACGCGCTGACGTGCTGGGGCCGGGGAATGGTCAGCGGCCCAAAACGCACCTCCATATCTGCCGTGCGCGCCGTCTGATGCTGATTCGCCGGCAGGTTCAACGTGTAAGTGCCCACCACCGCAAGTTCCGCAAGGTAGTCGGCCAGCTTGATCCGCCGGCGCTCGGGCGCGAGAATGTGACGAGTCAGCTGACATGCACGGACTACCCAGCCGGTGTCGTGCCGCGCCATGCGGCAATAAAGCTCGAACTGGTCGCCGCCACGATCAAACACATGCAAAAAGCGAACACCTTCCGGAGCCGACCCGATCTGATCGACGACTTGACTCCAGATCACCGATTCACGGTCCTTCCGCCGCACGCGCTGGGCTCCGCCTGGTTCGCGTTTGACAGGTCGGCGATAATGAATCACCTGTCCCGCCAGGCCGACAATCTCCCGGCCGTCCGGGCGGACCATCAACGAGGAATGGAGCAGAAACCCTCGCCCTCTGCCATTGCCTGTGGGCCCCAAGCCGCGAACATGCTTCCCGGAAAAATGGGTCTCGGTGGTATCGCTGATCAGCAGCCAGCTTCCCTCGGCCCGCGCGGGTGACTTGATAATGCGGGGCGGTTACGGCGGCGAAGGTTACGTCCTCGTTTTCAATGAGACGATACGCGGCCTTGCAGTCGTCCCAGGATTCCGTCTGCCTGGGAGTGCTACTGCTGGGGTCGGCCGCCGCCTGGGCCGCATAGTGGACCAGACGCACGGTCCTTCGGCGATCGCCCAACTCACACCGACCAAATTGTCCTTGCGACCATTCGTTCACGTTCAGACTCACGCTAGCCATGACCGCACCTCCGTGTTTGGTGTTCCTTCAGGCGGCGTTGGCCGCCCCGGGCCGGCATCTTGCCAGAAGCCCGGCTACTATTCGATACGCCGGCTGACGGCGGTGGGGTCAGTCGGCACAATACGGAAATCCTTTACAGCAACAAACAAACGTCAACCATCTTACTCGGCGACCGCACTCGCGTCGCCCAGCCAACGTATCAAAAGTAAGGGTAACACTGAGGCGTTTCACGCCTGGGGGGAAGATCGCCTTCCGTCCGCGTGTCAGCCGCCTTCAGGCGGCTCCTGGGGGACGTTGCACGAGGAGACGATGCCAATTCCTGCTCTTGAATGCCGTCTCCCCGCCTGTTAGCATGACGATCGCCCAGTTGTTGCCGCCTGCCGTCGCCGCATCTGCGGCACGTCCCAATTTCACGAACGTCTGCCGGGGAGCGCTCGACTGATGGAAATGACGCCGCGGGAGCGATGGCTGGCGCTATTGAAGCACAAATCGCCCGATCGCATTCCCAGCGATTATCAGGCGACCGACGAGGTGACGACGCGACTGTGCCGCGATCTGGGCTGCGGCGACGCCGAGACGCTCTACCGCAAACTGCACATCGACGCCCGTCGCATGATCGAGCCGACGTGGAACCGGCCGGCCGCCCTCCCGCCCGCGGCCGATATGTGGGGCATCGCCTACCGCTCGGTCTCCTACGGTGCGGGCGTCTATCGCGAGCCGGTCGTTCATCCGCTGGCCGAGGCGGAAACGCCGGCCGACGTCAACGCCCATCGCTGGCCCTCGTGCGACGAGTTCGATTACGCTGCGATCACGCGGGCCGTCGAGCGGCACGATGGATACCGGGCGATCCATGCCGGCTGCTACGAACCGTTCCTGCTCTACGGCTACTTGCGCGGGCTGCAAACCTCGATGGAAGATTTGGCGCTGCGCCCGGAGATCGCTGACGCCATCCTGGGACATATCTTCGATTTCTACTACGAGCATCATCGCCGGATTTTCGAGGCCGGCCGCGGGCGGATCGACTTGACCTTCGTCGCCGAGGACTTGGGTTCGCAGACGGGGCCGCTGATGAGCCTATCAATGTATCGCCGCTTCCTGTTGCCCAATCAGATCAAGATGGCCGATCTCGCCCGGTCGTTCGGCGTCCACGTGATGTACCACACCGACGGCGCCGCGAGGGTGTTTCTGCGCGACTTGATCGATCGCGTCGGCATCGAAATCCTCAACCCGATTCAATGGCGCTGTCCGGGCATGGAGCGGGAAGGGCTCGTGGCCGATTTCGGCGGGCGAATCGTCTTCCACGGCTCGATCGACAACCAGCAGACGCTCCCCTTCGGCACGGTGGACGACGTAATCCGTGAGGTCCGCGAGAGCGCGGCTATTTATCGCGGCGCCCGCTGGATCTGCGCCCCCTGCCACAACCTCCAGCCCGTCACTCCGACCGAGAACATCGTGGCCATGTACGAAGCCATTCACGAATTCGGAATCCAATGACTCATTTCTCCTGGCCGATCGACGGCAGCATTGTGGGCCTCTATCTGATTGCGACGATGGTCGCGGGCCTGATGGTCCGCCGCTACGTGGCGAAGGTTGACGATTTTCTCGTGGCCGGCCGCGAGATGGACGTCTATCTTGGCATCGCCTCGCTGGCGGCCACCGAGTTCGGCATCGTCACGTGCATGTACGCCGCTCAAAACGGCTACAAGCACGGCTTCGCCGGCGCCACGCCCGGAATCCTCTACGCCGCGGCGATGCTGGTCGTCGGCTGGACGGGCTTTTGCATTAAACCGCTGCGCGACTCGAACGCCATCACCATTCCCGAGCTGCTCGAGCGCCAGTTCGGCCCCCGCATTCGTTGGCTGGCCGGCGTGGTCATCGTGCTGGGCGGCTTGCTGAGTAGCCGTCCAACTCCCAACGAACGCTGGGAAACCAAGTCAAACGACATGAATGCGATTTTACCCGTCCCCTGCGGAAAAGCAATATGCCCCCCCCCGCAAGAAAATCCAAATTCTTTGTGAAGACGATCTGATAACTAACTCTCGGGTTGGGGTCTGGAAGGCATTTTCGTGCCCTCATCCGTCCGGCACCGGAATGACGCGGTCCAGCAACGAGAGGCGGCCGTTATTCGGAAGCCCGTTACCGATCAACCCAAGCTTCTCCACCCAGCGGGCGAAACAACTGCGGCCGGTTTCGCACCAACGCCGGATTTCCTCGATGACGCTCGATAGCGTAAAGGTGGAAAGATATTGGCGGAGCGATTCCAGCACGCTGACGATTACCGTTTGCCGCCGCGCGCCAGCCACCGTCTTGTTGGTGCGGCCCGTGCCCCGCGCTGCGCCGGAGAGCGTAGCGTCCGTTCGGCTTCGTTGTTCGTTCCCGACACGATCAGCACTTCCCCGTTGGGCTTCTCCACCGGCTCCGCCGTGACAAACGTGAAGAGCTGCTCCGCCAGCATCACCCGCATCAGTTCGTTGCACAGCAGCCGATAGTCGTCTTCTGGCCCTTCGCCGGGCGGCAGTTCGGCTACCCACATCGGAGCGCACAACTCCAGAACCTCATCCTCCAGCACTGCAACCTTCCCCTTTCGGCCCTCCGCGCTCAGCCGCCGGTCATGCTGCACCCGACAGGCTTCGCGGTAAATCTCCAGCAGCCGGTCGGTAAACTGGCGATACTCGGCGTTGGCAGGCTCCATCAGCGTTAGCTTGATCGCCTTTCGCAAGAAATGCGCCCAGCACTTCTGTGATTGGGTAAAGTTCGCATACACCGCCGCATCGTCGCTGATCACCAGTCCCGCGAATATCGCCGGGTCGAGAATCTGCCGTAGTGTCTCCGCATCCTTATGCACGCCGAAGAACAATACCCGCACCTTCTCCGAGAGAAAGGCCCACACGCTGTTGATGCTCCAGCCCGTCTCATCGGTATGCACTACCAGCGAGTTGGCCAGCAGCAAGCACAGCAACTCGAATTCCTCTTCCCATTGCCGCGCCAACTGGTTCAACAGGGCGTCGGCCTGCGACTTCCGCAGCGTCAAGTGCTGGAAGAAGTTCATCAGCAGGCATACTTTGTCGAAGGAAAGGCCGACCACGTACACCTGGTAGGCAATGGCCAGCACGATCTCCGCCCCGAACTCGCTGCGGCCGAAGACGCCCGGAATCTTGCCGTATTGGTTCTTCGGGCCGCGATAAATGTCATAGGCCACCAGGACCGCTTGGCCGTCTTCCAGCCGCCATGCCACCCGCGTGTGCGACAGCCGGCAATCTGCCTTCCGCACCCCAGCCGGGAAGACTTTCTCGGTTCGCACGGCTTGAGCGATCTTCTCAGCCGTGCTAATCCGTCCGCCCGACCGCTGCTTTCGCCTCCGCCGCTTCCTTCCTCGCGCCTCCTGCCGCCGTTCTTCTGCCTCCACCGAGAACGGCTCCGAAATCTTCGGCGGCGAGCCGCCCTTCAGTTGACGCTCCAACTCTTCGTTCCGGCGCTGAAGGGTCACAATCAAATCGATCAGCCGATCGGGTGTGATCCGCCCCGCATGAACATCTTTCCTGAGTTGCTCAACATCCATGCCACCTTGATAGCCGATTTCCCAAAACCAGGCAGCGCCAGTTTTCAGGGAATGGACGGCTACCTTGCTGAATATGGGCGTCTTTCTCCGCACCGGCGGCGACTTCCTTCGGCTGGTCTGCAACTTCAGCCCCATGATTTCGTTCGGCGGCGTTCAAGTCGAAACCATCGTCGTGGTCATGACCGTGTTGCTCGTCGGCGTGGCCACGTACACGATCCTCGGCGGAATGCTCTCCGTTCTGATCACCGACTTCCTGCAATTCGTCGTGATGAGCGTGGGACTGATCTTGGTCACGGTCCTGATTCTCATGAATTCCGGCGTGGGCTGGGATCGGCTCGTCACAACGGTCGAAGAGCATTTCGGCGCCGGCGGCTTCAATCCCTTCGTCAACAAAGAATTGGGCTGGTCCTACGTTGTCTTCAACCTGCTGGTGAACACGGCGGCCGTGCTGACGTGGCAGACCGCGGTCGCCCGCGTCTTGGCCGCCAAGGACAGCAAGACCGGCATGAAGGTCTACACGCGGACCTCGTTCTTCTTCGTCTGCCGCTTCCTGATTCCGGGCATTTGGGGGATTGCCGCTTTGGCCGTCCTCGGCTCGAATGTCCCCGACGGCAACCCGCTTTACGCCATGCCGAAATTCCTGGCCGGCTTCGTGCCCATCGGACTGATGGGCATTCTGATCGCCGCCATGCTCGCCGCCGATATGAGCACCGACTCCTCCTACATGCTCACCTGGGGGAGCGTGATCTACAACGACATTCTGCGGCCGTTCCGAAAGACCGCCTGGTCCGACCGGAAAGGGCTGGTGGCCAACCGCTTCATCATCGCCGCCATCGGCGTCTTCCTCTTCTTTTTCGGCTTGTGGTACAACCCACCCGGCGATCTGTGGAACTACCTGACGGTCACCGGCTCGATCTACCTGACGAGCATGTCAACTCTCCTGATCGCCGCTTGCTATTGGAAGCGGGCGAACGATTGGGGGGCGGCCGCGGCAATCGTCGTTGGCGCCGCCGTGCCCGTTATCACTCTTGTCTTGCAGAAAGTCGGTCCTTGGCAGAAGGAGTTTGTCGCCAACGAGTCCGGCTGGGGAATCACGGCCTACGTGTTGTGCTGGGCGGCGATGATCGCGGGCTCGCTGCTAAAACCGCCGCAAGACCGGCCGATGGTTCGATCTGCTACCCCTTCCGCCACAACCGGAGGTGACCGATAATGAGCAAACACTGGTTCTGGGCCGCATTGACGATCGCCTGCGTCGTGTGGTACTCGACGATCACCGTTTACGTCTCCATCAAGGGCGTCTTCGACATCAAGCACATGCTCGCCCGCCTCAGTAAGGCCGCTAAGAACGCGGCGGACGACGACGGGAAGGGCGTTTGAACAGAGAGATCAAGAGAGGACCGTACAATAGCCCGCCGCAGATTCCAATGAACGATCGACCGGGTTGGATTCAGTTGTTGTACGATCGTCACACCGCGGAGCCCGCGTTGCGCACCGCGTGTCTTCTGCATCTCTCCCAGGGGTTCATAGCCGGTGAAGCGGACGCACAGCCGGCCGGTCGCGAACAATTGCGTAAAGCCGCCTTGGACGAAGTGGAGTCGGACGATCCGCAATTCGTTGGTTTCTCGCTTATCTGTCTCGGCGTTGTAGGAGAGCCAGAGGATTTGCCCGTTGTGACAGGTTTCACCGATCACCCGTCCGATTTGATTCAGCGCACGGCGCGTACGTGCCTTTTTGAGCTTGAACAAAAGAAGCGATCAGCGACAATTAGTGACGATTAGTGTTCCACCCTGTCCGCGGCAAGACCGTCGCTGCCATGCCAAAACCCATCATCCTCCTTTCCATTCCCGCTCTGCGTGAAAAAGACGTGGCCGCGATGCCGGAACTGCGGTCGCTGATGGCGGGGGGGGAAATCGCGGAACTGACGCCGGGCTTTCCCTGCGTTACCTGCCCGGTGCAGACGGCGATGACCACCGGGCGGCGGCCGGCGGAACACGGCATCGTGGCCAATGGCATCTACTGGCGCGAGCGGCGGCAGGTGGAAATGTGGACGGCCCCGAACGACTGCATCGAGCGGCCACAGATCTGGGACTTGCTCTCGCACCACGGCAAAACGGGGACAGGCACCGCGCAGGAAGCAGCATTCACGGGGCATGGGCGAGCCGGCGCGGAGCCAGTCCCCGTTTTGCCGGGGCTCACCTCGGCCGTCTGGTTCCCGCTGCACAGCCAGGGCTGCGAGGCGGATTACGTTTGCGCGCCCGCCCCGATTCACAATCCCGACGGTTCGGAATCGCTCTGGTGTTATACGCGGCCGGTGGAACTGTACGGCGAGCTGCGCGACGCCCTGGGACACTTCCCGTTGATGAATTACTGGGGCCCGCTGGCGGGCATCCAGTCGAGCGCGTGGATCGCCGACTCGGCGGTGATCGCCGCCCGGCAGTGGCAGCCCGACTTCTTCTATATCTACCTGCCGCAGCTCGACTATGCCGCCCAGCGGGCCGGCCCCGACAGCAAGGCCGCCGACGGCAGCATCGCCAAGTTGGACGAAGTGATCGGGCGGCTCGCCAAAGGGATGCGCGAAGCCTACCACGACGATCTGCTCTGGATCGCTGCCGGCGAATACGCCATTACCCCGGTCGAGCACGTCAGCTATCCAAACCGCATCCTCCGCGAGGCCGGCCTGCTGGCCGTTCGCGAGACCGACGAGGGCGAACTGCTCGATTTCGAGCGAAGCCGGGCGTTCGCGATGGTCGATCACCAGTTCTCGCACGTCTTCGTGGCCGATGGCGACGAAGGGCTCGCCCGGCGCGTAGCCGAAATCTTCCGCGGCCAAGAGGGCATCGCCGAGGCGCTGACGGGCACGGAGCGCGGCCGATACTGCCTCGAACACCCTCGCAGCGGAGAGGTGATTTTGATCTCGTCGCCGCAAAGCTGGCAGGCGTATTACTGGTGGTTGGCCGACGAGCGGGCCCCCAAGTTCGCCCGCACCGTCGATATCCACCGCAAGCCGGGCTACGATCCGGTGGAGTTGTTTTTCGATCCGGCCACGAAGAGCATCCCGCTCAATGCCGCGTTGGTCAAAGGCTCGCACGGCGCCCCGGCGATCAAGCCCTCGCAGCGGACGGTGCTGCTGGCTTCCGAGCCGACGTTGTTTCCGCCGCGGCCACTCGACGACACCGACGTCTTCGGCATCGTGCTGCGGCACTTCGGGCTGCAAGAGTAGAAGGAGATCGAGGAGGTTGTCGCCGTGGGGCAGACATTCTTGTCTGCCAGAAGAAATGCGGCGCACCTGGCAGACAAGAATGTCTGCCCCACCAGCTACTTCTTCAATGTCTGCCCCACCGGCTATTTTTTCAACGTCTGCGCCACCAGCTACTTTTTCGGTGTAGCCTTTTCGAGCCGGTCGCCGGCTTCGGCGGCCAGGCGGTCGAGGAACGCCTGGGACTCGAAGTACGCGTGTGCCGTGAGATTGGGGGTCATTCCCTTTAAGATCGATCGCATTTGCTCGGCGGCCTTGAGCATGTTTCTGTAGTCGGCGGCCGTCGGCGTGCGCGATCCCTTCGAGTTGCGGCGATACGGGGCTTCGATCTGTGCGCGTTGTTCGGCGAACGGCGGGGCTTGCAGCAGCAGCGGCCACTTGATCAAGTCGGTGGGGGCCTGCGGCGGCGCGGGCTTGAAGCCGGCCGTCATCACCGCCCACTGCGCCGCCTGTTGCCGTTGGGCGACCTGCTGCTGCTGGACCTGGAGCCACCAATCGCGGTCGGCTTGTTGCTGTGTGAAGATCTGCTCGGAGCGCCGCTGGGCTTCGGCCGCCATCGCGTTGCGGATGTCGCTTTGCAGCGCGGCCGCTTGTGCGGCGGCAATCTGCTGGCCCAACAGGTGCTGCTGCGACTGGCTGACGTAGCGTCGCGCGGCGCACCCGCCGAGATCGTAGAGGAGAACGACACCGCAGCCGTAACCGCCGTAATAGCCGGGACAACAATGGCGGCATCCCGGCCAGCATTGTGCCTGGAGTGTCGTGGCCGATGCGCCCAGCCACGCCGCCGCCAGAACGACAATCAGACTGACGCGCCGCATTGCCTCGACTCCTCAGAGACTCCCGCAACCATCGCCCCAGCGCGAGCGTCTCGCCCGCTTCTGCTGGGCGGGTGGGATGCCCGCACACCGCAAATCGTTTTACGGATCCAAGAAAGTCTAGGCCGCGTCTCGCACGACGCAAGGATGGATCGTGCGGAAGCCTTGCGGAACGAGACGTCCCCTTATTGATTTTATCGGCATTCCCGAATCGGGCGAATGCCTGAAGCTGAGGGGGCCGAGAGCCTAACAAGGCTTGCCAGCGGAACGGGGGGCGGCAATCAAACCGGAGCGAACGATTGAGCCACCGGTGGCCCGAAGGGGTTGATTCTCGCACGCCCCGAAGTTTAGAACTTGATCTCGCCGATGGGAATCGTCTCCTGGGCCTCTTGCAGGCGGAGGGTAAGCGATCTTCGCTGCTCGTTCGGGCGGCCATAGTTGGTGAAGACCTCGACTTCGACCGTCACCGGCCCGAGCAGCCGCGCGGCCCGGCTGCCGAAGTAGTTGGCCTCGATCTTGTACTTGCCGGCGGCCGCCTTGCGGACCAGGTACTCCTCCGGCCCGTAGCCCTGGGTGAAATCGCAGCTTACCAGCCCGCCGATCGTGGTGCGGTTGTGGCCGTAGTACGCCTTCTCGCCAGAGGGCTCGGTGACCCACAAGTCGATGTCCGTGTCGTCGGCGTCCCAAGTCATCACGATGCGGACATCGACGTCAAGCAGCGTTAGCAGCCGCGGATCGAGCGGAACGTCGGACACGCCCGCCGCCTTCGCGCGGGGAATGAGGTGATTGACCTCCTCCAGAGCAATGACCTCGATCTCCGGGAACCGCTCGTCCCAGCGGCGGAGAACGACTTGCGCCAACAAATCGACGGCGCGGGCGTAATCCTGGCGGATGGCGTCGGGCGAGCGGGCGACATTGCCGGCGGGTTGGCCGGCCCGGCGGGCAAGCGTCAGGGCCAAGTCGCGGTACGATTGCGGCTCCTCGGGCCGCAGGTCGAGCACCGCCTCGAAGGTCTGCACGGCCAGGTCGAGTTGCCCCATCTGGACCAGCCGATGTCCCAACACCCGCAGCAGGGCGGCGTTCTCCAGTTCCAACTCGGCGACGTTGCTGAGAACCTGAAGTGCCATGTCCGCATCGCCGGCCTCGCGGAAGAAGTCGCCGCAGTCGAGGAAGAAGGCGGGCGAGGCGGCGTACTTCGCCCGGTTCTTCATGTAGATCGCCAGCCGATCCGCCTTTCCCTTGGCCGCGCGCAGTTCTTTCAGATAGGGCGTATCGGGGTTCCACGGTTTGATGACGATTCCCGGCTGGAGGCCGCCGGTCTGTTGGCGTTGCCCGCCGTGGGCCGCCCAATCTTTGTCGCCGTTTCGCCCGTCGGGGCTGAACGATGGGCGGGGGGCAGCATCGTCAAGCGGCATCAGTTCGTCGTGCAATTCCCCGGCGGGCGCTTGAGGCGAGGGTTGGCCTTGCGCACCTCCGCTCGCATCTGCTCGCCTGGCGGGCACGTCGGCCGGCGGCATCGTCCGCGGACTTGGCACCGCACCGCTGTGGTCCATGCCGCCCATCATACCCGGCGCGGACTTCTCCTCCTCGCCCTTGTACTTGAAGTCCTGCGGATACTTGAACTTACTCTCCCACCACTTGACCCGCTCCTGCCACATGCGGAGGACTTCGGCCAGCTTGTCGGCCTTCTGCTTTTGCCGTTGATGTTCCAGGGTGTCGATCCGCCGCAAGTACTCTTCGCGCATCGCGGGCAGCGACTTTGGCGGCGCAATCTCGTACTCGACGTACTGTTCCAACGAATCGAGCACCAATAGCGACGTGTAGGGCGTAACCAGGCCGAACTGCTTGCCCAGCGCGGCGATCTGCTTCTGGTTTTGCTTCTGGCGGATCATCAACTCCGCCAGTTTTTTCTGCGCCCAGAGGCGGCGGAGCAGCGAGCCCTCGGCGGCATCGGCCCGCGCGACGGTGAAAGTCCGCTTTTCCGGCGCCTCGCCCGCGGTGCTGCGTCCGTAGTTCACCGTCACCGTGGCCGACTCCCTCTTGAGCTTGCCGACCAGCGTGAAGCGGCCTGCAAGCGGCTGGGGCAATTGCGGGTAAAGGTCTTTCGCTTCGCCCACTTCGATCGCGGCCGAAAGGAATGACCACGCCGGGCGGCCGATCTGAGCCAGAACGTCGGCGTTGGTCCAGTTGACCAGGTTGAAGTACTGACCGCCGTTGGCCAGCGCCAGGCTGCGGAGAAAGGCGTGGTCGGTGGTCGACGCGGCGGAAAAGACGTAGAGCGGGGCATCGAGCCGGCCCGGTTCTTCGCGGCCGAAGTTCGATATCCCGTCGGTGAAGAGCAAGTAGAGATCGGGCCTTTCCGCCCCGGCCAACGGCCCGATCGCTCCGAGCTGCGTGCCGCCGTCGTACTGCACTTTATCGAGCTCCGCCGACAGGGCCGAAAGATTGGACTTCGCGACCTCTAGGCGGATTGGCTTACTCGCCGCATTGCGCAACAAGACCAAATCGACAGAGATCTTTGCTTCCTGACCGATTGGGCCGTTCGCGGGCTGGTTGCTCAGCAATCCGTCCAGGTAACCTTGCAACAAGGCAATCTCCCGCTTGTGGTCACCGGCTCTCGACCCCGAGGCGTCCCAAAGGACCACGACACGCGAGACAACGAGAGCGGCGGCTCCCGAAGCCGGCGCGGCCGGGTAATCGGCGACGGCGAAATAGGTCTCGCCATCGTCGGCCTTCTCGACGATCACCTGCGGCCCATCGGTCTTCGGCAGGGCGATGACCAAATCCTCGACGGGCATCCAATCTTGCTGTCTCGTTTCGGCGACGTAGCTCTCGCGCCACTTGGCGAAAGCGAAATTAGCCAATTCCCCCTTGGCCACCAGCGGCGGCGCCGTCGGCTTGACTACCTCAACGCGAAGCGAGAACTCCCGCAGCTTGTCCTTAAATCGCAGCGGCAGATGGTAGGCGGGGGAGTCGCGGCCGCCGGTCAATTCTGTAACGTATTGGATGCGCACGGTGCGGCTGCCGTTGGCGGGGATGGGGAATACGCGCGTCTGGAAGTTGTTTCCCTTGGTCCACTGCACCAGCCCGGGGTCGATCCCGCGGCGGACGACCTGCTCGAAGACCCGCCGCGCCTCGTGCTTCTCTACTGCTACGCCATCGACCATAACGCCGCCGATGTCCAGGGCGTATCCGCTGACGGTGGCACCCTCCGGCAAGGGGAAATAGAGGTCGCCCTCCATCACCCGGGCCATCGGGTTGGTGAAGGTCATGGTGGTCGTGGTTTCGGCCACCGAGCCGAAGATGCGCGCCTCGATCCGCAGGTCGGACAGGCCCAGCGGCACCGAAACGCCCCCTTTCCTGACCATCAAGGCCGGCGGAACGGTCTGTGCCGACAAGGTTGAAGCCAACAGCAACGATAGAATGAGGGAGGTGTGAACCTTCATGGCCTTTCTCCGGCTTGGTCGAGACGATACTACCGAGACAACGAGTGCCTCAGTTTTTGACGCCGGCGTCTGCGAGATAGTTCCCGCTGGGACGCCCGAAACTCAGTTTTCCCACTCACTCTAGCTCATTGTCTCCAATCGCTGCGGCTTTGGAAGGGCTGATCGCTTCCCTGCGGGGCGCGGCTAAACGACGGGGCGCGGCTGACCGATGGGGAGCGCTTCCTGCATTGAGCGGGCCGTTGACTTCCACGGTGGCGATGCAACAATTGGGGCATGGCGGGAAATGCAACACAACTGGCGGCGGCGCATTGTGCGGCCTGCGAAGGAGACGCCCCGAAATTGCCGCCTCGCGAAATCGAGCAGCGGCTCTCCAAGTTGGCCGGGTGGACACTCGCCGCCGATGGCTCGCGCATCCGTAAGGATTGGCGAGTCGAGAATTTTGCGGCCGGCGTTGCGTTCTTCAATCGGGTGGCCGAACTGGCGGAGGCGGAAGACCACCACCCCGATCTGCACCTGGAAGGCTATCGCAACGTGTGGATCGAGCTTTCCACCCACGCGGTCGGCGGCCTGTCGCAAAACGACTTCATTCTCGCCGCCAAAATCGACCAATTGCCCATCTGCCTGCGACAGTAGGCGCGGGGGCACAAAGGGACGACAACCATGTCGGAAGAAACGCTTCGCCGTCAGCTTTACGAATCCTATAAGAACCGGGCGAGGATCTATCATCTGATCTTCGACGAGCTTCGCAGCGAGTTGGGGGCCGAGCGGGCGGAAGCCGTGCTGACGCGGGCGATATATCGTCGCGGGCAAGAGATCGGCCGTGCTCAGTACCGCCGCTTCGCGCCCGCCGATCTGACGGGGCTAAGGGCGGCATTTCTCGACGGCATCCCCGACGCCGGCCGCATGTTCCAGCCCGAAGTGCTGCACGCCGATGCCGAATCGCTCGACATCCAGTTTCACGCCTGTCCGCTCCGCGCGGCGTGGCAAGAGTCGGGCCTGTCGGAGGCCGAGGTCGCCACTCTTTGCCGCATCGCCGCGCGGATCGACAACGGCACGTTTGAGGCCGCCGGCTTCCAATTCTCCGCCGACACCTGGCAGCCCGGCGGCGAGGGATGTTGTTGCCTGCATATTCGACGAAAGCAATAAGCGGTCCAGTCAGCGGGAAGGGGAACGCAATGAAGCAACCTCTGAGAATCCCGGCAGCGGCAGTTGCGCTGCTCATACTGATGGGGCAGCCGTCGTTTTCCAATGACAACAAGACCACGCCCTGGCGAATCGGAAACGCCAATCTGCAAGTTAGGATCGAAACGACCACTGGCCTGCCGACGGATATCGAGACGCGCCAGCGTCACTGGTTTGCCGCCCCCGTCACGATGACGGTGAAGCGGGAGACAACTGGAGCCACGGCGACGCCGGTAGACGGTTCAGTGCTGGACGATAGCTCGGTGCGAGCATCACTTCCCCTGCTTGGCTTGGCGGTATCCTCGCGGTGGTCGCAGGACCACGATTGGTTGCTTTGGGATTTGGACTTTACCGGCGAGACACAACGCACCGGGTATGAAGTGATCCTTGACCTGCCGGTGCTCGCACCGTCCTATCGCATCTTCACGCCGAGCGACCGCGGGGTGCTGGATCTGGCCATGCACCCGACCTTCAAACCGATCCCCTATGGCGCCAATCAATCGAACGGCGGCAGCGGCGAAGCCTACGTGCTGCCGTTGGTGAGCGTTTTCGACCCGGCAAGCGACAGCGCCTTGACCATCGCCGTGCCGCCAGACGGCAATATCCCGCATCTGCAAGTTGAGTGGAAAGATGCGCGCACCTTGCGGATTACCTTCGGGCACCGCGGCATGGGAGGCGGCAAGGCGTCGCCGTTGCGCATCCTCTTCGCCACCCACGCCGCAGATTACCGCAGTGTGTTGGCGGCCTACGCCGGCCGCTATCCCGCCTATTTCGAGGCGCCGATGCCGCGCGGCGATCACGAAGGCGCCTTTTGGTACCACCACATCCAGGAGCATCCGGATTTCGCGGAAATGAAACGCCAGAACGTGCGTTACATCTGGTCTTCTTTCTGGTTCACCCACCTTGGCGAATATCTGCCCGAGGAAAAGGAGTGGTTTCCTTGGACGTACGCCAAGTGGTGGCGGCTTGGGAAGATGATGAGCGATAGGCAGATCAACGCTTTTGTCGACGAGATGCACGGGCATGGAATCGCGCTGTATGCGTATTTTAATGTTACGGAGTACGGCGGGAGCGGCGGCAAGAGCGGCGACACGGCCGAGGCGAAACGCATCCTCAAAGAGCGTTTTGCGAATGCCCTGATGAAAGGTGCCGACGGCAAGCCGATTCCGACCTGGGAGGGCGCCATGGCCATGAATGCCCGCCGTCAGTATGCCCTGCGGCCTTTCCTGCAGGAACAGGTACGCCGTCACATCGATCGCCTGCCGAGGTTCGACGGTTTCATTATCGACCGTCTCGATTGGGGCAGCCTCCTCGATTACGGCCACGATGATGGGTTGACGATGGTCGGCGACCGGCCCGCCGACAATATGGCCGGGGCAGTAGCCGAAGCCGTGCAGGAGGTGTGCCGGCTTAGCCATGCCGCGCGGAAGCGAGTCTTCGTCAACCAATTCTGGCGGGTGGAATTGCTGCGCGACGTCGACGGTTCGTGCCACGAGTCGGATTACGTGGCGCAACGCTATCTGATTCCGTTTCGTCCGGCGGCGGCTTGGGAGGAACAGCGACCTTATGTGGGCCAACGCGATCTGGCCGCCTTTGAGGCGCATCTCAAACAGCGATTGCAGATCGCCCTGCTGCCACAGATGATCGCGCACCGCTTCGGCATTTCCCAACAATCTCCCGATGAATCCGCGGCGGATTTGATGGAACTGTTCGCACCGCTGTTCAAGGCCTTTTCCGGCAAACGGCAGGTGCTGCGGCCGCATTGCATCGGCGTTAGCGGGGCAAACGACGTCAATCTTTTCGTTGACGGCCAAGGTCGCTATCTGGCGCCGGTGACGTCGCGCACCCGCTTCTTGACCCGTGGCGACTATAACAGCGAAAGCGTCGAGGTGACGATCTCCACGCCGGACGCTCGACAATTGACCTGGGCTCACGCGATCCCCATCGGCGGCAAGACATGCCGAGCCGCCATCCATGCCCGCGACGGCCAGGCCGTCGTGGAAGTGCCCGACCACGGGGCCGCGACCGTGCTTGTGGTAGGCAAGGGCAAGTCGCCGGCGTTCGATGATGCCGACGCCGCCCGCCTCATGGTAGTTCGCGCCGCCCGCTTCCCTCGCCGCGAAAACACGCCAGCGAAATCGGCTGCCGTCCCCAGCGGAACGGCAGCCAAGGCCACGTTGAGCATCGATGGCACAAACTTCTACCAGCCCGGACCATTCACCGTTCGGCTGGGTAACGCCGTCGTGGGAACTTTGACCGGGAACGCGGGATCTTTTCCGTGCACGATCGACGACTTTGCGAACCCGGTGGTGCGGATCGTTGCCGGTGATGACGGCGTTTGGTATCTGCCGGAACGCATCCGCCTTATGCTACAGACCACAGACAAGACGACGGCGTTTGCGACGTGGACGTCGGGCGAGCCAATCCAGGCGGGAAGTTCATCAAGGGAGTTGGCGCTGCTGCTCCGATGGACGCAGCAAACTCCCGAGCCCGCGACTTGGCAGGGAGTGGATACCGGCGCCAACAGCGACGCCAACGCCGTGTTGTCGGCGGTGTTCGTCGATCAGTGATACGTTCCCGGCAATCAAGAACTTGAGGGAACTTCTACACGGTCGATGAAACCGCAAAGTTGCGCAACCTGACAGCGACGTGAGCGCGAGAATCAGGTGTTCATACAGATTCAGTCCCCAGCCTTGGCGGCGGTACTGCGTGCTTGTTGATGACGATGTCCGGCGCTGCTAGGACTTTGGATCTGAAAGTCTATCGGATCCTTGCAGAAAGAAATGACAGAAGATCAGGCGGATATGGGGTCTTCTTTGGAAGCAAAGTCCGAATGGGAATTCTCCTTTCTGGAAAAGTCGCTTTTCAACACGCCTGTCCCGTTGCGAGAGCGGTGGGGAATGCATGGCATTCGGGCGGCAAACGACGCCGGAACTAAATCGGCGGAGGGAGTGTCAAGCAGCAGTACGGCCCTGTGAAACCAGGTTCGTGGCGGGAAGATCAGCGGGGCGGCTGGAATGCCACGTAGCGCCTGGCTAAGATGGAGAGAGTTGCCGCTACGAGCATCTCCGCGTCGCCCGGAGGGAATCAACGCCCTAATCGGAAGAACGCCGATCCCAACAAAGGGAGTTACAGATGCCGCGTATCACGCATCTCGCGTCGATCATCGTGCCTTGGATGGCGTTTGCAGCGTTTGCACACGCACAGGCAAGAACGCCTGCCGTGAAAGCAGACCTCCCAGCCGGGTCAACTGTCTCGGGGCACGATCGCTCTTGGACATTGAAGACGCTGTTGCCGGCGCGAAAGCCGGCTTTCGGGATGAAGAAGATCCTCGTCGTGGCGGAACGCCGCCTTGCCGAAAACGCGGAGTTGCGACAGCGATTCGAGCGCTACGCCGAAGATATCTGGAGAGCATACGGCGCTGGAGTGAAACTGATCTCGCTGGAATCCGACTCCCCGCGCTATCTCAAGGGCCTGATCCGCCGCGAAATGTCAGCGGGAGGCCCTGGCATGAATGCTGTCGCTCTGGAAGCCCTGCTGCCTGATCGCCGGGTGGCCCATGCCGAGCGCCGGCTTTCCACCGGCGAAGCTGGCGGCGCCTTGCATTGGGGCGCCGTGTTCTTCAAGGCGGAGCCACCCGCCTGGAAGAAGGCGGAAATCGCCTTGCGGAAGGCGGGGTCCGACTTCATGCACCATGTTTCGACGCAGGCGGCGTTTGTGTCGACGGGTCATTCGGGAGAAAGGAAGGTGTAACACAGTGTCCAGCAACGACGCCCTTGATGAAGGCTACGACGCCTATCGTGATCGGGCAGTGCTGATTCGGCTGTTCCTCAGTCTCTTGCTCTGCATTGCTGCCGGCCAGACCGCAGCCGGCGAAATGGAATGGGGGCGGGTTTCCGACAGTAGACAAGGCTTCGTGCTGGAGAAATCCGGCCGACCGTTTGTGCCCTGGGGATTCAACTACGACCATGATGCACAGGGGCACCTGCTGGAGGATTATTGGAATTCCGAATGGCCCAAGGTCGAGCAGGACTTCCGAGAAATGAAGCGGCTTGGGGCAAACGTCGTTCGTATCCACCTGCAATTTGGTAGATTTATGAAAGGGCCGAATGAGCCAAACGAATCGGCCTTCAAGCAATACGCCCGGCTGGCTGTGCTGGCCGAACAAACACGCCTGTATCTCGATGTGACCGGCCTCGGATGTTACCACAAAAAAGACGTCCCCAAGTGGTATGACCAGCTTTCCGAGCAGGCACGTTGGGCGGCACAGGCGAGCTTCTGGAAACACATTGCCAACCACAGTGCCCAGAGCCCGGCCATCTTCTGCTACGATCTGATGAACGAGCCGGTCGTGCCGGGCGGCGACCGCAAGGACGGAGACTGGCTGGGGCCGGATTTCGCGGGAAGTTGTTTCGTCCAGTTCATCACATTGTCCCAGGCGGGCCGACCCAGGCCGACCATCGCTCGGCAGTGGATTCAACGGCTGTCGGCTGCAATTCGTGGGCATGATCGCCGCCACCTGATTACGGTCGGCTTGGTTGATTGGAGTCTGGACCGCCCCGGCCTTACCTCCGGGTTCGTTCCCAAAAAGGTTGTCGGCGACCTCGACTTCCTCAGCGTTCATCTCTATCCCCAAACAGGCAAGGTGTCCGCCGCGCTAGAAACCTTGTCGGGATTTGCCGTGGGGAAGCCCGTCATCATCGAGGAGACGTTCCCGCTCAACTGTTCAGTTCCAGAGTTCGAGCGGTTCCTCGACGGAACGAGGAAGACGGCCTCGGGCTGGATCGGCTTTTATTGGGGTAAGACGCCGGACGAATACCGCCTTTCGAGGACCATTGCCGATGCTATGATGTTGGAGTGGTTGGAGCTCTTTCAGAAGAAGACCAAGGACTTCACAAGTGGCCGCGTTCTGTCTCGACGGTCTGCCGGCGGTGCAAGTGATAAGCCATGACTGACCGAGATGCTATCGATGAGGGCTACAACGCCTATTGGGAAGGCGTCGATGTCGCCGACAACCCGTATGACGAGGACACGGAGGAACGCCGTTTGTGGGAAGAGGGCTGGCGGGCCGGACGGAAACACGATTACGATGAAAGCGCGGGGTGAATCACATGACTGCCGTGCAGCAATACCGTCCCAGGCGTTTCTTGGTTCTTCTGGTTACGTTGCTGCTGCTGCTGATTATTCAGCCGATGGTTCATGGCTTCAACGTTCGCGATCCGGTGTTTGACGTTCTTTACTCGTTGGTCTTGGTTGCCGCCATTCTCTCCCTCTGCGACAGACGATGGCCGAGAGCGGCGGTGCTGATCCTTGGCGTGCCCGCTCTGTTGGGAAAGTGGCTGGCGTATCTGATTGCCGGCACGGGCGACGATTTCCTTACACTCAGCGACCATTTTGTGGAAGTCCTATTCCTGCTGTTCGTGGCGGCGATGATACTGCGGGCGATCTTTACGCAAGGCAGCATTTCTCTGGACAGTATCTTCGGGGCGATATGTGCCTATATGCTGTTGGGCATGGCCTGCGGCACGTGCTATTCCGCCATCGAGGTTGTGAAACCACATTCCTTTCAGGCGGCGGGGGAATTCGCCCAGGCCCTGAAATCGCCGGGCACGCGCGAGCCGGTGCTGATCTATTACAGTTTCGTGACGCTCACCACGGTCGGCTATGGCGACATTACGCCTGTCAGCCCGCCGGCCCGAACCCTTTCCTGGTTGGAGGCAATGACGGGTCAGTTCTACATCGCCGTGTTGGTGGCATTCTTGGTCGGGATTCGGGTATCGCAGGGGGTAATCAAAAGGAATGACAGAATCGGCCCATAGAGA
This sequence comes from uncultured Planctomycetaceae bacterium, assembly GCA_963823895.1. Classification (GTDB taxonomy): domain Bacteria; phylum Planctomycetota; class Planctomycetia; order Pirellulales; family Thermoguttaceae. The sequence continues at coordinate 90,699 of CAWGNG010000031.1, read as the reverse complement.
CCGGAGCCACGCTACTCGCCGCGACAAAAGCCGCCGAGCGGCCGATCAGACGAAGGATCCTCGACCCGCGGCGCTAGTCCGCCAAGTTGAGGGGAACGAGGGGTTCCCGGCTATGTCACGTCGAGCTCACCTTACTTGAGAAACCGGCTCACACAAGTACAATAGCGAGATGAAACTCCAGGAACGGCGGCAATGTCCCGTTATCGAAGGACTTCCGCACCAACTGGCACCGGGTCGGCCGCGGGTGTTCTCCAGCCGGAAGATGCCGCAGAGCACCGCCGTTTCTGTTGGCGTCGCGCAAACAAACCGCCATGAACACGTTGGGAGAAATCGGCATGTCGAACCACAGTCTTTCACATTGTCCAAAGTGGAAAAGGGGCTCTCTGTTCCTTGCGGCAGGAGCTATGGCCGCGACCCTGTTGCTGTTTGTAGAACGGGGCGTCGGCGAGGATGGACTCGGATATACCGACACGCCGCGGTTGTCCAATTCGCCCTGGCGCGTGCATGATCGTCAGCGTCCCCAGCCGCCGATGGTCGAGCCAGGCGGCAAAGTGGGCGAGCAACCAGTAGCGCCGCCAAGCGATGCTGTCATGCTCTTCGACGGTAAAGACCTTTCCCAATGGGAAGGCGGCGATGCGAAGGGCATCGAACAGGGATGCATCAACATCCTCAAAACGGGCCAAATCCAGACGAAACGTCATTTCGGCGATTGCCAGCTTCACGTCGAATGGGCCACGCCCAAGAAGCCCGAGAATAACATGATTTGGGGCAATAGCGGCGTCTTCATGCTCGGCAAGCATGAACTTCAGATCATCGAATCGCACGACAGCAAAATCTACGCCGACGGAATCGCCGCCGCTATTTACGGCCAGACGCCGCCGCTGGTCAACGCCGCGCGGAAGCCGGGCCAGTGGCAGTCCTTCGACATCGTCTTTACCGCGCCGCAATTCGCCGGTGACAAGCTCCGCAGACCGGCTTACTTCACCGTCTTCTGGAACGGCGTGCTCGTTCAAAACCACACGGCGTCGTTGGGACCGACGCGACATCGGGAGGTCGCCACTTATGACTCGCGGGAGACGACCGGGCCGATCTTGCTCCAGCAGCACGGCTCGGCAGTGCGCTTTCGCAACATCTGGGTGCGAGACTTGAAACCCGAACCGTCACGGTCGATCGAGAAGAAGAAGTGACCATGTCGAATCAACCGCAGCTCTCCCGTCGTTCTTTGGTACGGGGGCTGCGGCGATGACGGCAATATCGCGAGATTGTGGCCAAGCTGCAAGAGAACGGCCGGCCTATCCAAAGGAGGCAGTTGCCGCATTACTGATATCGCAGCACCGCATCTTGGTGAGCGGCGCCTATCCACTAGACCGTCCACGTAAGATAGTGAGACGGGAGGAAGGACAAGCGGCTCGGTTTTCGTCGGCGGCTCGACGGCTACACCTTTCTTTAGGAGGACGATCATGGTTACGCGGCGAAGAGATTTTCTGTTGGCGGGCGCGGCCCTGGGAATCGGCGGAGCGGCCGGCCGGACTCTGCTGGCCGCCGACGCGGCGCAACCGGCCGAGGAGGTCTCGGCCGTCGAAGATTTGATGCGCGAGCACGGCGTACTTCGCCGCATCATGCTGATCTATGAGGAATGCGTGCGGCAGCTTCGCTCGAAGTCCGAGAACTTCGATGCCGTCGACCGCGTCCTATTGGCCACGGCGGATTTGGTGCGGAAGTTCGTCGAGGACTACCATGAGAAGTTGGAAGAGAATCATCTCTTCCCCGTATTCGAAAAGCACGGCGAGCTTGTGCCGCTGGTCAACACTCTGCGCGAGCAACATGCGGCCGGCCGCGCCTTGACCGACCCGCTTCTCCGCCTGGCGGCCTCAGCGGCCGCGACACGGTTGACCTTCCAGGAGCCGCGGCTGCGGAAGAAGGCGGTCGTTTCCTGTGAAGCGTTTTTGCGCATGTACCGCCCCCATGCCGCCCGGGAAGATACAGTGCTCTTCCCGGCCTTCAAGAAGCTGCTGTCGGCCAAGCAGCTCGACGAGTTGGGCGACAAGTTTGAAGACGAGGAGAATCGTCGCTTCGGGGCCGACGGTTTTGGCAAGATGGTCGAGAAGGTGGCCGCGATCGAAAAGCAACTGGGTATCTGCAACCTCAGCCAGTTCACGCCACAAGTGACGAAGTGACGATGACAACTGCCGTCACAACGATCGTTGCCGCCACCGCAACACTCGAGCGGAACACGGACGCCGCGTGGGCGCGGCGGCTAAACGGGATGCGCGTCATTCATCATTCATCACTCATCACTCATCATTCGTCATCACGCCTCGCCGATCGCCTTGAGCACTTCTTGCGGAATGTTGAAGTTCGCCGAGACGTTTTGCACGTTGTCGTGGTCGTCGAGCCGTTCCATCAGCTTGAGAATTTTTTGCGCGGCGTCGGGATCGGTGATATCGACCCTGTTAGCGGCGATGCGGGTGATTTGGCTGGCCTCGGGAGTGATGCCGGCGTCGGACAGGGCTTTCGAGACGTCGCGGAAAACGGCCGGATTGCAGGTGACCTCGAACCTGCCGTTGTCGGTCGCCTGCATGTCGTCGGCGCCGGCTTCGAGAGCAAGCTCCATCAGCCTGTCCTCATCGACGGCATTGCCGGTCACGAGGAACAGGCCCTTGTTCTCGAACATCCAGGCGACGCAGCCGGAGCCGCCGAGTTTGCCGTCGGAGAGTTCGAACACGCGGCGGATTTCGCCGGCGGTGCGATTGCGGTTGTCGGTGAGGACTTCGCACATCACCGCGACGCCGCCGCTGCCATAGCCCTCGTAGACGACCTCTTCGAGATTGCCGCCGTCGAGTTCGCCGGTGCCGCGTTTGATCGCCCGCTGGATGTTATCCTTGGGCATACTGACGGCCTTGGCATCGTCGATGGCGTAGCGGAGGCGGAGGTTGGCGTCCGGGTCGCCGCCGCCGGCCTTGGCGGCGACGATGATCGCCTTGGCCAGTTTGCTCCAGAGCTTGCCGCGCTTGGCGTCGACCAGGGCCTTCTTGTGTTTAATGCCCGCCCAATGTGAATGACCTGACATATCGCACCTATCGCATGTGGTGATGATTGGACTGATATCGGGGGCAAAATGGCGAATGACGAAGCACGAATGACGAATGATGAGTGACGCGATCCCCGTTTGGCCGCATCCACGCGGCGTCGGTTGTTTGGCACGCAATCGAGCCGATCGCGGCAAACGCCAGACAGCAATTCATCGTCCAGAACCGGTTGCTCATCAGCGCCTCTGGTCCCTCATCCGTCATCTCTCATCCATCTTCTACCGCGGCTTGCGCTTGGCGAGGCCCTCGGAGACCGGGCGTTTTTTGGAAGCGGCGGCGCGGGGAAGCGTTTTTTCCGGCGCGGAGGGCTTCGACGGCGGCATCTTCTTCTTCGGCGGCTGGGGCGCCGACTCGGCGCTAGGGGGCTCGGCCGCCGCCTGCTTTTTCTTTGCCGGCGGTTTTGCCGCGGCTGCGGCTTCCTCCTTCTCCTTGGCGGGGGTTTCCGCCGGCGGCTCGGGCGGTTTCCGCTGCGAGCGATCCGCGCGCCGCTTCGGCAGCCGGCCAGCGCACTCGGGATCGATTTGCAGCAGAATGTCGCGGATGGCGGCGGAGTACGGATTGGCCGAATAATCGGCACCTAGCTCGTGGAGCAGCGAGCCGAACTCGATCCCCTTCGACTTGGCCACGGCGCGTTCGAGTCCCGGCACGACGCCGGCGGCCGCGTCCTTTTCGCCGACCAGTTCGAGCACGCGCAGCACCGCCATCGTGCCGGCGTCGATGGCGATGGCATGGCCGCCAAGCGCCGCTTGAACCACGTAGGAGACGACGAACGACGTGGCGCCGTCGAGTTTTTCCAGCCAGGTAATGGTCGGGCCGAGGTTCTTCTTCTTCAGGTCTTCCAAATCGAAGTTGAACGTCGTCTCGAAGATGGCGTGCAATACCCGCTTGATGCGGTTGGCCGCAGCCCGCGGATCGGGCAGGCAAGCCATCACCTCCGACAGCTCCGAAATCGAGGTGACGCGGACCTCGTTCCAGTCAAAGAACGTATGGACCAACGCCGCGAAGCCCTCTTCCGCGGCGTCGTGATGGGCGTCTTCCAGGCAACAGGCGAAGAGCAGATGCTCGATCACCGAGCGCCCGGCGCCGGGGGCGGCCGGCTTGTAGTGCTTCTTCAGAGCCTTGTGGACCTTGGCGAATTGGGCGGTGCGGCTGACGGCTGTCATGGCGATACCTCGTTGATGGCGATTGGAAATCGCAGATCGGAAATCTCAAATCTCAGATTTGCAACTCTCAATCTGAAATCTGCAATTATGGGTTGCGGTCCCCGCGCTCTGCGTGGGAACGAGGGGTAATTCTACGGAGCGGGTTTGTTGTCGTCCGCCGTCTCCGCTGGTTCATCGCTTTCTTCCGGGGGAAGGACTTGCCGCAGAATTTGCGCCACGGCGATCGATCGCTTGACCCCTTGATCCAGCAGGAAACTCAGCTTCGGCGTATAGCGGATCTCGATGCGCTCGGCGATTTTCGCTTGCAGGAAGCCGGCGGCGCTTTGCAGGCCGCGAAGCGTCAGTTTTTGCCGGGCTTCGTCGCCCATCACCGAGACGTGGACCTTCGCATAGCGCAGATCGCGCGACACCTCGACGTACGTGACCGTGACGTCGCGGACCCGCGGGTCGTTCAATTCGGCAAGGATCGCCATGCTGACGACCTCGCGAATGGCTTCGGCGGCTTTTTCGGTGCGGCGAGATGGCATCGTCGATAGTGGGCAGTCGGCAGTGGGCAGTGGATCCTGGGTGGCGACTATTAGTTTGTACCAGGGCCACCGCCATTGGGCCCATTGCGAGCACCTACTGCCGACTGCCCACTGCCTACTGCCTGCTCCTTCCTCAAAACGTCCTGGCGATCTCCTCGATCTTGTACGCCTCCAACAGGTCGCCCTCCTTGATGTCGTTGAATCCGGCGAGCTTCATGCCGCACTCAAGGCCCTCGCGAACCTCGCGGGCGTCGTCCTTCTCGCGTTTGAGCGATTCGAGCGGGTAGTCGCCGATCACGCGGCTGTCGCGGATCAAGCGGACGCGAGCATCGCGCTGTACGATGCCGGCCAACACGCGGCAGCCGGCCACCGAGCCCACGCGGCTGATGTGGAACACCTGCTGCACGAGCGCCCGGCCCAACTCCTTCTCCTGTTTCTCCGGCTTGAGCATTCCCTGCAAGGCCGCCTTCAGATCGTCGGTCACCTGGTAGATGATGTCGTAGCGGCGGATCTGCACGCCGAGCTTTTCGGCCAGCACTCGGGCGCCCTCGTCGGGCACGACCGAGAAGCCGATGATGATGGCGTCGGAGGCGTGGGCCAGTTGCACGTCGGCTTCGCTGACGCCGCCGACCGTGGCCTGGAGGATTTTGATCTGCACCTCGGCGTGCTGCAACTTCGACAGCTCTTTGCGGATAGCCTCGATCGAGCCGCGGACGTCGGCGCGGAGGATGATGTTGAGCGTTTGCACCTTGCTCTCCTGGCCGAGCCGCTCGTAGAGGGTCTCCAGGGTGACGTGCGGCTGGAAGTGGCCCAGCTCGCGCTGCCGCGCCGCGGCGGCCCGCTCTTCGGCGAGGTGGCGGGCCTGGGTGATGTCGGGGAGCACGTGGAAAGTGTCGCCGGCGGCGGGGGCGGCGCTGAGACCCGTCGCGTTGACCGGCGTGGAGGGGCCGGCCTCTGCGTACTTCTGCCGCGGCTTGAGCGTGTCGTACATCGCCTTGACCCGGCCGTAGGTCGCGCCGCAGACGATCACGTCGCCCGCCCGAAGCGTGCCGGTGCGCACCAGCAGCTTCGCCACCACTCCGCGATCCTCCTGCAACTCGGCTTCGAGGCAGGTGCCGCGGGCGGGACGATCGGGGTCGGCTTTGTATTCGTGCAACTCGGCGACGGTCAACAACGTTTCCAAGAGCGTGTCGATGCCTTCGCCGGTCACGGCGCTGGTCTTGACCACTTCGGTATCGCCGCCCCACTCGCTGGGCAACAAGCCGGCGGTTCCCAATTGCTGGTAGGCCCTTTCAACGTTGGCCCCCGGCAGATCGATCTTGTTGAGCGCTACGACGATGGGGACGTCGGCCGCTTTGGCGTGGCTGATGGCCTCCTCGGTCTGCGGCATCACCCCGTCCTCGGCGGCGACGACCAGGACGGCGATGTCGGTGACGTTGGCCCCGCGGGCGCGCATCTCGGTGAAGGCCTCGTGGCCCGGCGTATCGACGAAAGCGATCGCACGGCCCTCTTTATCGACGCGATAGGCGCGGATGTGTTGGGTGATGCCCCCTTTTTCGTGCGCGGCCACGTCGATGCCGATGATTCGATCCAAAAGCGACGTCTTGCCGTGGTCCACGTGGCCCAAGAAGGTGACGATCGGCGGACGCGGCAGGAGTTTCGCCGGGTTGTCGGGGACTTCCAACGATTGCATCACCTGCTGTTCGAGGTTGGTGGCGTGGTGGAACGTGGCCTGGACGCCGAGGCTCGACGGCCAGCAGTTCGGCCATTTCCGTGTCGAGGGTGGCGGCGATGCTGCTCATCGTTCCCAGTTCCAGCAGTTTCGCCAGGATCGTGCGTGCGGGCACTCCGAGGGCCTCTGAAAAGCTGCGCACGGTGCAGGGCAACTCGACGGTGACGCTCTCGCGTCTTGGCGCCGCGGTATTTGTTCCGGTCCGGCGGATGTGCGTGCGTTTTCGCGCGGTGCCGACCGTCGATTCCTCTTCACCATCTTCGGCCTTTCGGCGTTTGGCGGTGGCCGCTTTCTTGCGTTTGAGTTGCCGCTGCTCGCGGCCGCCGAGAGTGACGGCGCCTTCTTCTTCCACCGGCGGCGCGACCGCCCGAGCGCCGCGGCGCGGACGCTCGCGGCCGGGAGCCGGCACTTCGCCGGGCAGCGGCGGAGGAGCCTCAAGGGGCGCGCCTTTGCGGGGCGACGCCTTGGCCGCCTCGGCGGCAATCCGCTTCTGCTCATGCTTGCGGATATGCTCGGAGAGCGGTTTTGTGCCTGCTTTGCCGGCGCGGATGGCATCGCGCGGGAGCCTGATGTCGGGCTTCTGCGGGGCGGGCTCGGCCGACTTCGACCGCGCCGCCGGCCGCTTCGAGGTGGGCAACGGCGCCAGCTTGATCGCCGGGCCGCGTTCTCGTTCCCCCGCCTTCTCCTTCTCGCGGGCCTTGATGCGCTCCTTTTCCCGCTCCTTTTCCCGTTCCTTCTCGCGGTCTCTCTCCCGTTCCCTTTCGCGCTCTCTCTCGCGTTCCCTTTCCACTTCCCGTTGCCGATCCTTTTCAATTTCCTCGGCGGATTTCGTTTCGATCTCGGACGGGGGCGCGGCCGGAGAAACAGGGGAAACGACCGGCGGACCGGCAGCCGGGGCGGGTGCCGCGGCGGGCGCGTCCTCCGCCTTCTTCCGCAGCAGCGGGGGTCTCTCGTGCTTGCTGGGCGGAAGAACGGGAACCTTGCTCAGTCCGACTGTGCCCGCCGGGGCGATGTAATCTTCGCGACGGAACGGAGAGGGGGCCGCCGGCTCAGATCGGCCCGCGGGAGCGGCAGGGGCGCCGAAACGGGCGGCCTTGCCGCCGTTGATGAACGCCATGACCGTCGCCATTTCCTCGTCGGTCAGGCTGGCCAGCGCAGAGCCCTTTCCCGTGACACCCGCCTTTGTGCAGATGTCGACCAGCACTTTGCTGTCGAGCTTCAGTTGTTTGGCTAACGAGTAAATGCGGATGGGCAAGGGGCCGCTCCCTGTGGTAAGTTGCGTCGAACGATCGTCGGTCGCGTTGTCGCGTTGTCTCTCCGTTACGGGGCGTCATCGGACGTCTCCGCAGTTTGCGCCGCTGACTGAGCGGAGGCATCGGCCGCCGGCTGAGTGGTCGCGACGGCTTCCGCGACGCTCGGTTCGGAAGCCGCTTGTTCGATGACTTCGGCGGGTTTGCCGTCGGCATAGTAGGGCGTGGCTGTGGCCGCCGCTTCGGCCACTTCGGCGGCGGCCATGCGATCCTGCTCGCGCTGCCGGCGGCGCTGCTCGGCGGCGGCCCTTTCGGCCTCCGTGGCCTTGGCGCCGGCTTGCGTGGTGATGTGATCCACCTGTTCGGCAGTGAGGCCGCCCATCTCCATCAGAGCGTCCGGCTCGATCGTCTCCAGGTCGTCGTAGGAGAGGAAGCCCTCGCCCACGAGCCGCTCGGCCAACTCGGGCTCGACGCCCTCGATCGAGGAATAGGCCCCCACCGCCTGCTCGATCTGCTCGTCGAGCTCCTCGCGGGTCATGATTTCGATGTCCCAACCGCAGAGCTTGCTGGCCAGGCGCACGTTCTGCCCGCGGCGGCCGATGGCCAGCGAGAGCTGGTCCTCCTGCACCAGTACGATCGCCCGGCCCAGCATCTGGCAGAGGATCACCTCCTCGACCTCGGCGGGCTGCACGCGCGTTGGGAATCAGGACTTGCATGTCGTCGTTGTAGCGGACGATGTCGATCCGTTCGCCGGCCAGTTCGTCGACGATGTTCTTGATGCGGTTGCCGCGGACGCCGACGCAGGCCCCGACGCAATCGACCCGCTGGTCGGTGCTGCTGACGGCCACTTTGGTGCGGTAGCCGGGCTCGCGGGAAATGGAACGGATTTCGATCACGCCCTCGGCGATTTCGGGGATTTCCTGCTCGAAAAGCCGCAGGACCAAGTGCGGCTTGGTGCGGCTGAGGATGACCTTCACCCGGCTGCCGGCCTTCTTCACTTCGTAGACCGTCGTGCGCATGCGCTCGTTGGCATGATGCGTTTCGCCGGGGATTTGTTCGCCCTTGGGCAGTATCGCCTCGACGTTGGTCAGCGTGACGGTGGCGGCGCCGCCTTCGTAGCGTTGAATGACGCCGGTGACCAGTTGCCCGCGCAACTCTTCGTATTCGTTGTACAGGGCGTCCCGCTCGGCCTCGCGAATCTTCTGGATCATCACCTGCTTGGCGGTTTGGGCGCCGATGCGCTCGGCGATTTCGGCGGTGTCCATCGCCACGCCATTGTGGCTGCCGCTAATCGAACCGGTGGCGCGATCAATCACGACGACGACGTCGGCTTCTTCCCCGTAGTGCTTCTTGGCGGCGGAAACCAAGGCCGCTTCGATCCCCTCGAAGACGATCTCTTTGTCGATATTCTTATCGCGATGGATCGCATCGACGATACGTAGAATCTCGCTGGGGTCCATTCGATCTCTCTTTCACCGCGTTAAGGGACACCCTCCACGCCCCGCTCGACCCCCAAAAACGGCCGAGACGCTACAAAATCTTACGACACCACTACTTAGTGGTTTCGACAATCTAGTAAGCATATCGGTCGAACCTAGGGGTGTCAAGCCGGTCGGCATGGCCGACGACTGGAGGGGTGCAAAGCAGCTTCCGGTGTCCCAACGTGGCTCAAGCAAACGTCAATAGGAGAATCTGGCGTTTTTCGGTTAAGATGGCAATTTGTCGCAGGATAGGAAGTCACTTTGGATCGTGGAGGATCTGTCATGGACGGCATTTCGCAGCATTTACAGCGGAAATTCGAGCGGGTTTTGCTTGAGGCGAAGGATGCGATCATCGAGACCATTTTGGCGGGCTGGGACCGGAAGACCCCGCTCCATTTCAGTCAAATCGAGGCGGCTTCCCATCGGTTGGCGACCCGTTGGAGTTGTTGCTTTCAGGAATGGGCCGCGCGGGAGATGACGGCGGAAAGTCCCGACAGCGCCGCCTGTCCGACCTGTGGCGAAGTTTGTTCGCTGGAGTTGGTGGCCCGTACGATTCTCTCGACCGACGGTGCGGTCCCCATCTTGGAATGGAAAGGGACTTGTACCCGCTGTCGGCGGGATTTTTTTCCCTCTGCGGGCAGCGATGGGATTGGACAGTCGGGAACTAACGCCGGCGATGACGCAGAGGATCGTGTATGCCTCGGCCGAGACGCGATCGAGCCAACGCGCGTCGCTGGTGCTGAAGCACGTCGGTGGTAACGAGGTCTCAGCGAGCACGGTGCAGCGTGTAACGCACCAAGTGGGGATGGAACTGGCGGAGTTGCGAGATGAAGGGGATGCGCCCGAACTGGTCCAAGCCCCCGAGAATCCACCCGAGTTGGCCGTCGTGGAAGCTGACGGCGGACGAATTCGCACACGGAAACCGGGCCAAGGTCGCGGCGTTCATGGCGAGGCTTGGCGCGAGACCAAGAACGCCAATTTGCTGCGAATGACGCACCAGACGTTTGCGGAAGACCCCGAACCGGAACTTCCGCGTGCGTTCACCGATCCCAAGCGAGTGGCGAAATTAGCGGAAAAAGAGGCTCCGCCAGCGATTTCGGCGGTATCTGCCGCGCCGCCTGGCGAGAAGGCTTGGCGTCCCCAGCGTCTGGTGCGCACGTGTCTTTCGAGCATGGCAGAGGCCAGCGTCTTCGGGCAACAGATGAAGCGGGAGGCCGACTGTCGTCGTTTTCCGCAGGCGCTGCGCGTGCCTTTGTGGGAGACGGTCTTCCCTGGAATTGGTCTGTGTGGAAGCACTACTTTCCAAACTTTGTGCCCATCCTTGATTTCATCCACGCGCTGAGTTATCTGTACGCTGCGGCACTGGCGATGCACCCGGATTTCTCCGTTGCGTGGTCGTGCTATCTGCGCATGGCCCGCGCATGTTGGCAAGGTCGGGCGATGGAGGCGATGGACGAACTGAAGCGTTGGTTGGCTCCGCACGGTCTTGACGACACGGCCAAGCTGGACGAGAACGATCCGCGTAAACCGATCGTCGATGCCGCACGTTATCTGCGGAACAACCGCGGTCGCATGGACTATCCGCATTATCGACGCCTTGGGTTGCCGGTAACGTCGGCCTTGATGGAGTCGCTGGTCAAAGAGGTGAACTACCGGGTGAAGGGGACGGAGATGTTTTGGAACGACCCAGAGGGGGCGGAAGCGATACTCCAAGTCCGGGCCGCTACTCTATGCGACGACGACCGTCTCGGGCGCTACCTTCGCACTCGGCCGGGGTGTGCCTATGTCCGCCGCTCCACCGTCACCTCGGCCGCCTGAGCCGAGGCCGGAAGCTGCTTTGCACCCCGACTGGAGGCTCGGCCGAAAGTGCATCGCAGCGAACCAGGGATCCGGGTCACGTAAGGTTAGCCTCACCCCCCAGCACTAACTAAGGCAAGCGACCACCCCCGATGTTCGCGCTAGCAAGAGGAAAGAGTCGCTGCCAGAAACTTGGCCAGCCGGCCCGAGGCGATCAAAGCGTTCTCGCGCAACTGGTACATGTCTTTCGCGCTGCCGGGCCGGTGGAGTAGTGCACCCAAGGCAGCCCCCAATCGGGCCGCGGCGGTCTTCTGCGCCAACAGGTGCTCCACGTCGCGGGGCAACGCCTGGTCGGCTGCGTCGTTGGTCACGCGGATCGACGAAAACGCCACCTGCCGGGCCGCACAAACCTCGGCCACGGCAAACGTCTCCATATCGACTCCCAGCGCACGGGTGCGTCGGAAAAGCGCCTGCCGATCGTGCGGCGTGCGAATGACACGATCGACCGTCAGCAGCGTACCACGACGGACGCCGGGCTGCGTTGCCGCGGCGGCAAGGCCGGGCGGCAGTTCGACCGACAACTCGCCGCCATCGAGATTCAAGAGCCGATCGGCGATGAGAATGTCGTTCCGTTGCAGAGTCGGCGAGAGCCCTCCGGCAAACCCGGCCGACACGACCCGTGTCGGGTGATGGCCGTCGATAAGGATCTCGGTCGCCCGCCGGGCGTTGTGTTGACCCGCGCCAGCTAAAATCATGGCGATGCGGCGGCCGCCGAGTCCGCCCTCGCGAATGGTCAACCCGCCGGCCCGAATCGTCAACATTCCCTGGAGCACGTCCTCGAAACAGCCCGATTCGATCCCGAGGGCAAAGACGAAGCCGAGGTGGCACGGCTTGGGCTCTTCGGCCGGAGGGCGAGGGGCAGGAGCGTTGAGTTGCCCCCGCGCCGCTTGGACCACAGCGTCGTGCATCTTGGCCTTCGCCGTATTCTGAAGCCAATTTTGCAGCAGAGAGCGGAACATGGGAATTGGCGACAATTGGTCAGGGCATCCGGCAATTGGAATTGTAGGAGGCGACTCCTGTTGCCGATGGCAGCGGCGCAAGACCTTGGGTCGGCGAGGGGGTGGATCGCCGCGGTCGGCGATAGGAGTCGCCTCCTACAGTTCTTTCGCCTACTGTGTCCGCATTTTCAATCGCGGGATGGCGGAAGTCAACCGTCAGCCCGTGAAGTATAGATAGGCCCCGGCGATGGCGGCCAGAATCAACGCCGACGCGGCAACCTCTTGCCACGCCCAACTGCTCCGCGATTGCCGCCGCTGCTCCTTGGTGACGGTTCCGAAGGTCAGTCCGCGAATCTGTTCCAACGAGGGCGGCCGAGTGGCGTAGCTGACGACGATCATCACGACGATGCAGATCAGACAGATCAGCACGCTGTAGTACTGGAAGAAGATGTTGTTGACGATCCAGAGAAACGTGCCGGGGGTGTAGCCGTTCTCGAAGCCGGCGAGTTTCATGGTAACGGGCGTGTCGACCAACAGGCGAAAAATGCCCAGCAGAAAGCCGACCACCATCGCCGCAAAGCAGCCCTTGGCATTGAGCCGCTTGAACCCGACGCCCAGGAAGAAAACGACGAAGATCGGCGGCGCGAGGTAGCCCTGCACGGCTTGCAGATAGTCGTACAGGCCGTGCGCCCCTTTGATGACCGGAATCCACGCCAAGGCGATGAGCACCATAATGACGGTCGCCATCCGGCCGATACGCACCAACTGGTGTTGCGTTGCCCGGGGCTTCCACTTCGCGTAGAGATCCACGGTGAAGAGCGTCGAGCAGGCGTTGAACACGCCGGCCAGCGAGCCCATCAGGGCCGAGAGCAGGCCGGCCACCACGATGCCGCGCAGGCCGACCGGCAGCATGTGTTTGACCATCAGCGGGAACGCCTGCTGTGCCTTCTCGGCAACGAGTTTGCCGTCGGCAGTCACGACCTTCAATTCCTCCAAGCCCGGCAGTTTGTGGCTCTTGGCCAATGCAAACCAGATCAAGCCCGGGATGATGAACAGGTAGACGGGAAACAGCTTCAGGAAGGCGGCGAAGATGCTGCCGCGGCGCGCGACTTGCTCGTTGGGATGCCCAGGGCTCGCTGCACGATGTACTGGTCGGTACACCAATACCAGAGGCCGATGATCGGGGCACAGATCGCCATGCCCGGCCAGGGATAGTGCGAATTAAAATACCAGGCCTTGCGGCCGCTCTCTTTGACCGGCGCCCAGGTGCCCTCGACGCCGGCCGGAATCAACGGCTTCCAGAGATTGAACATGTCGGAACCGCACAGTTGCCGCAGTTCCTGCCAGCCGCCGAGTTGGTACAGCCCGTAGCCGGTCAGCAGTAGTGAGCCGGTGATCAGCACGACGGTCTGCACGGCGTCATTGTAGGCGACCGCCCGCATTCCGCCCAACGTCGTGTAGAGACCGGTCAAGACGATCACCAGCACCGATCCGATCCAGAAACTATCGATCGACACGCCGCCCAAGTTCAACTTCACGTCGGGCAGAAGCGTGGAGAAGACAACTCCGCCCGCGAAAATGCCCACGGCAATCTTCGAGACCACGAAAGTGATCAGCGACACCACCGAGAGCATGTAGCGCGAGGCCGGCGAGAAGCGCCGTTCGAGGAACTCGGGCATGGTAAACACCAGCGAGCGGGCGTAGAACGGCACAAACACCCACGCCAGCACCAGCAGGCACCAGGCGTGCAGTTCGTAATGCGCCATGGCCACGCCGTCGACCGCCCCGGAGCCGGCCAGCCCGACGACGTGCTCCGAGCCGATGTTCGAGGCGAAAATCGACGCGCCGATGACCCACCAACTGAGATTGCGGCCCGCCAGGAAGTAGTCGGCCGCGGTGTCCTTCCTCCTGCGGATGACCCACCATCCGACCCCCAACAGCAGGCCAAAATAGAGGGCGATCATCAGCCAGTCGAGAGTTTCGAGAGTGCTGGAAGCGCTCGATGCGGCCGCAAACGGGAGAAGGTTCGTCATTTCTGGTATTCGCGCGGCTCGGGTTGGAAGTGAGGAGACTTCATTCCTTGATAGCGGATGATGTCGGCGATTTCAAGCCCGTGTTTCCAATCCGCGCGTTACATCTTCCTCGGAAGCACGCTCTAGAGTTGGGACGGCGGTCGGATGTCCTCCCGATTTTTTGTGCGGCGGCGAAGCTGCCGCGGCGACGGGAGCCCCCTCGTCCTGCGCGGCATGAAAGCCGTCGCCTCCTCAGGCCTCATTTGGAAAGGAGTGCTTGCCGTGAACATCCTTCTTGTTCTGCCGGCTGCCGAGCATCTGCGCGTCAAGAGCGACCGCGTGCCCAAGCGAAAAATGCTGCGATTCAGCGTGCTATCGCTGACGACCGTCGCCGCGCTGACGCCGCGGAATCACGAGGTGACGATCTGCGACGAAAACGTGCAGCCGCTCGATTTTGACGTGCCTTGCGACGTGGTCGGTATCACGTTCATGACGGCCTTGGCCCCGCGGGCCTACGAAATCGCCGACGAGTTCCGCCGCCGGGGGAAGACCGTGGTGGCCGGCGGTTTTCACGCCACTTTCCGCCCGGAGGAGGCGGCCGAGCATTTCGACGCCGTGGTGGTTGGCGAGGCGGAAGGGCTTTGGCCGGGGGTGCTCGCCGACATCGAGCGCAGCCGGCCCGCCCGGTTCTACCGTGCGGCCGAGCCGCCTGACCTTGCGGCCACACCGATTCCGCGCCGCGAACTGACGGCCGGCACGAGTCGCCACTACGTAACGACGCACGCGGTGCAGACCGGCCGCGGCTGCCGTCACTGCTGCAAGTTCTGCTCGATTACGGCCTTCGCCCGCGGCACGCATCGCAGCCGCCCGCTGGAGCACGTGCTCGAAGAATTGAAATCGATCCCGCGCAATTTCATGTTCGTCGACGACAACATCATCGCCGACCCCGAGTACGCCAAGCGGCTTTTCCGCGCGATGACGCCGCTCGGGAAGCGGTGGATCAGCCAATGCTCGCTGAAAATCGCGGACGACCCCGAGTTGCTCGATCTGGCCCGCGCCGCCGGCTGTTGCGGGCTGTTCGTCGGCATCGAAACGATCAGCCAGGAGAACCTCGACGCCGTGGACAAGGGCTTCAACGACCGGCATGGATACTCGCGGCGGATCGCGGCGATTCAGGCGAAGGGCATCGGCGTGCAGGCGGGAATCATCGTCGGCCTCGACGGCGACGATCCGACCGTCTTCCAACGCACACTGCAATTCCTGGAAAAGGCCCACGTCAACGCGCTGCAACTGGCGATATTGACCCCGCAGCCGGGCACGCCGTTGTACGACGAGTTCGAGCGCGCCGGCCGCATTACCGACCGCGACTGGCGGCATTACGACTACCGCCACGTAGTGATGCGGCCCGCGCGGATCAGCGCCCAGCAGTTGCAGGACGGGGCCGACTGGCTCTATCGCCAGTTCTATCGCCTCGACCGGATTGTGCTGCGGACGATTCGCGCCATATTTACCGTTGGGCTGATGCCGGCCTACCTGAGCTTTCGGCTGAACATGACCTATCGTTACGACAACCGCCGCGAGAAGATCGTCGGCAAGAACCCGGCGATGGCCGACAGGGCGTTTCACAGGCATATTCGCCCAGCCGCCGAGTTTGCCGGCCATGGAGCCGCGGAATAGAATTGCGGTCCGCCAAGAGCCGCTACGTCATCTGCCAAACGGCCATCCGCAGCACGTCGCCTAAGCCTTTTTTGGCGGTCAGCACGGCCGCCGGAGGCCTTTGTTAGCCCACGAATACGATCCAGTCTCGAGACTGCATGATTGCCACCATTTCCATGAGCGGCGTCTGATCGCTGTTGAGTTCGTAAAAACGCTTGGTGCATAGGTCATAAAACTGACGGCGAACCTGTGCGCCGTCGGCCTTTGTTGCAAGCTGCTGCGGTACGAATGAGTGTCCTTGCGGCAAGCGTGTATGAAATGTCTTGAAGCATTTGGTATCGTTGGCTGTCAGCAGAGACTTTTGCGGAGGACAGCCAATGAATGGCAGAGAGACTCGCGACATTCCGGCCCGGCTGGAGGCACTTCGGCGTCGATTTCTGCGTTGGCGGGCGACGCATCAGGCGCGCTCACGGATTCCGGACGGGCTGTGGACCGCAGCAGCAAGAGCGGCTGTCCGGTATGGGCTCCATCGCACTTCCAGGGTATTGCGTCTGGAGTACTACTCGCTGAAAAAGCGTGTCGAACAGCAATCCACGGTCGCCGTTGATCTGCCGAAGAATGCCTATCGACGCCGACCACCTCTTCCTCTCGGTGCCGAGTCGGCGGCCACGTTTCTTGAACTGGCCCCTGCCAGCAACGGTTGCGAATGCACGGTGGAGTTAGAGGACGCTGCCGGGGCAAAGATGCGGGTCCATCTGAAAGGAGTCCCGACGCCCGATCTGGCGGCGCTGAGCCGGAGCTTCTGGAATCCCTCGCCATGATTCAGGTCACGCCTCAGATGCGGGTAGTGGTGGCCATCGAGCCAGCCGACTTTCGCCGCGGAATCGACGGTCTGGCCCGGTTGTGCAAGGAGGTGTTGAAGCATGATCCGTTTAATGGCTGGGTATTCGTATTCCGCAATCGAGCGGCGACGGCGGTAAAGATACTCGTTTATGACGGCCAAGGTTATTGGCTTTGCCACAAGCGGTTGTCGAGCGGCAAGTTCTCCTGGTGGCCGTCGGCTAAGAATGCGGCGGCCAGAACGCTGGCAGCCCATCAGTTGCAGGTTCTTCTTTCGGCGGGCAATCCGGAAGCGACGCAAGCGGCGCCTGCTTGGTGATCGGTGGGGCCGGCGGATTGACGCGGCGATTGGCGGCGGTGCCCGCGAAATCGCGGCAAATCGCTCTTTCCACGCTTTGCGGATGCGCGTTATTCTGCGCCCGCTTGAAATGAACGCCATAGTGGTTTTCGTCGGCCTCCGTTGCTGGTATCATCATGCCAACGAAGCTTTCGACCATCGAGATCGACATGAGCCAGTTGGAAGACGCTCTGCGGCAAGCCGAGAAAAAACTCGACGAGAAGGATTATGCGATCCTCAGGGCGGTGGTGGATGCCTACGACACCATCGCCGAGTTAGTGGACGACAAGAACACCACGATCGCTCGCTTGCGGAAGCTGCTTTTCGGTTCGCGGACCGAGAAAACGAAGACGGTGATCGGCGGCGGCAAGGATTTGGCGTCGCCGCGGTCGGCATCTGCGGCCGTTTCGACTGCCGTGGTGTTGGCGCCGGAAGACGCGGCGAAAACGCCTGCCAAAGGACACGGCCGCAACGGGGCCGACGCCTACGCCGGGGCGGAGAAGGTTGCGGTGCCTCACGAGTCGCTCCAGCCGGGTGACGCCTGCCCGAAGTGCGACAAGGGCACAGTTTACGAGACGGGCCGGCCGGGCGTGCTGGTTCGATTGGTGGGGCAGGCCCCGATTCAGGCCAAGATTTACGAACTGCAGAAGTTGCGGTGCAACTTGTGCGGCGTCGTCTTCACGGCCCAGTCGCCCGACGAGGTGGGCCCGGAAAAGTATGATGCAACGGCGGGCAGCATGATCGCCTTGCTGAAGTACGGAACCGGGATGCCCTTCAACCGCGAGGAGAAGCTACAAGGAAGCTTGGGCATTCCGCTGCCGGCTTCGACCCAATGGGAGATCGTTCACGCCAAGGCCGAGAAGATCGAGCCGGCTTTCGCGGAATTGATTCGCCAGGCGGCGCAAGGCGAGGTGGTTTTCAATGATGATACGACGGTCAAGATTCTGGAGCTGATGGGCGCACGAGCCAAGGAAGAGACTTTCGCCGCAGAGGCTGCCGACACTTCAGCCGAGGGCTCGGCGAAGAAACCGCCGGCCGAGCGCAAGGGCATGTTCACTTCGGGCGTTGTTTCCAGCAAGGAAGACCGCAAGATCGCCCTGTTTTTCAGCGGGCGTCAACACGCGGGCGAGAATCTGGCGGACGTGCTGATCGAGCGTGCCGAATCGTTGGCCGCGCCGATTCAGATGTGTGATGCCTTGCCGCGGAATTTGCCTGGGGAGCTGGCGACGATCGTGGCCCACTGTCTGGCCCACGGACGGCGGCAGTTCGTGGAAGTGGCGGAACGTTTTCCCGAGGAGTGCCGGCACGTGTTGGAAGCGCTCGCCGTGATTTACAAGAATGACGGCATCGCCCGAGAGCGAAATCTGTCGCCGCAGGAACGATTGCTCTTCCACCAGGCCGAGAGCGGCCCGGTGATGGAAGAACTTCACGCCTGGCTTGTCCGACAATTCGAGCAACGGTGCGTCGAGCCAAACTCGTCGTTGGGCAGCGCGATTTCGTACCTGTTGAAACACTGGGAGCGGCTGACGTTGTTCCTCCGCGTGGCCGGTGTGCTGCTGGACAACAACGTGTGCGAACGTGCGCTGAAAGCGGGCGATCCTGCACCGCAAAAACGCCTTGTTCTACAAGACGTGCCACGGCGCGGAGGTGGGGGATTTGTTTATGAGCCTGATCCACACCTGCGAACTGTGCGGCGCGAACCCGTTCGACTACCTGACTGAGCTTGAGCGGCATGCGGGCGAGTTATCCGCCAATCCAGAGCACTGGATGCCGTGGAACTATCGAGACTGCGCTGGAGAGCAAAGGAACGCGACATGTCAAAACACCGTCCGAAGAAAGCCGTTAAGACGGCAGATTCCGCGGCTAGGCTGCGTAAGGCATTGGCGAAACGCAGCAAAGGCGACCTGATCGACGTTCTGCTGGAATTGGCGAAAGATGACCGCACGATTCTCCGCCAACTCGACGCCAGATTCGAGTTGCAGGCCCCGGCCGAAGAACTGGCTGCCGCGACGCGGCAAGCCATCGCCGACGCGACCGACTTCGACGAACGAGACATCAACCGCAATTTCAGCTACGACTACGCGGCCTATGAAGCGGTGAAACGCAACCTAAGCCGATTGGTCGATCTGGGACAGTTGCGGCCGGCGATGGAGCTTTCGCTGGATTTGATGAAGCAAGGGAGCCAGCAGGTGGAAATGAGTGACGAGGGAATGATGACGGCAGACATCGAGGAGTGTTTCGCGGTGATCATCAAGGCCCTGAAGAAGTGCGACCTGCCGCCGGCCGAGATCATCGCATGGTGCGAGGGAATGACGGCAACCGACAGCGTGGGCTTCATCTGTGACGAGGAACTTGGGGCACTGCGAAACCACATTGAGGCGTCACGGTCGTGACACCTCGCCTCGTACCTCTCGTCGCCGATCCCGTGGCGGCACATCGCGTCTGGCATCGCCCTCCGATCATCGACCGTCCGTCGCCGTCACCACCGCCCGGCGATCAAAGATTTTTCACGGCTGCCGCAAGGACACGTTAGCCCACGAATACGATCCAGTCTCGAGACTGCATGATTGCCACCATTTCCATGAGCGGCGTCTGATCGCTGTTGAGTTCGTGAAAACGCTTGGTGCATAGGTCATAAAACTGACGGCGAACCTGTGCGCCGTCGGCCTTTGTTGCAAGCTGCTGCGGTACGAATGAATGCAACTCTTCGTAAATGTTCCAGAACCGGGGGCTCCCATTTCGCGGCGTCAAAAGGTCGTTCTCATAGCCGACCAATAGGCGTGCTTTGTGGCGAGACGCCTGATCCCTCAGCCAGCGAATGCCTCGACACGTGTGTGCGAACAGAGCGATTCCCGAGAAGTCCGGAACGGTTCTCGAAGACCAGCATGGCTCCCTGTCTTGAGTCAAGATCGCACCCTCGTCATTGCCGTGTGAGTAGAAAGCAATTACGATTGGGCGATTCTGGGTCGCCGCCTGCAGGAAACCGTCACAAGTTGCATCAGCGTCAAACAGCGTGACGGTCACGACACTGGCTTGCTTTGCATCGGCCAGAAGCCGCTGTGCTATCCCGTAGGTTCTGCGCGTTACATCGTCATAGCGAGTGGCAAAGATCAGTAATACCGATGGCGTCATAGTCGTTTCATCACGAGTTCGGCAGCCGTGCCGGCCACCAATTCAAGGAACTCACGCGCAATAGGCGTCTGTTTCTTGATTTCTTCCATGAGTTGCCTTCCAGAAACACTTCCGGATGACGCGCTCTGATACACGACACGATCAGGATCGGGAAGGGCGTTGTACCAATGGTGAAACGCCAGCAGAGTTTCAGGGACAGCCTGACGTGCAAGGTCGCAGCTTTCAATGAGGTCTTGGTTGGATACCGCTTTCTTCAGATAATGGAAGGCCTTCATTGAGGCACTCGATGGCGTCCTCCTCCTCGCCGTGTCCGGTGACGATTACGACATTGGTCCAAGGACGAAGAGAACGTAGATCTCTCAAGACGTCGATGCCGTCTCGCTTCGGCATGCGAAGGTCGAGGACAACGACCGTGGGATCGAATGATTCCACCTTTTCTTTCACGGCTTCGCCGTCGTAACATTGCTCGACCGTCCAGCCTTCAGACTCAAGCACTTCCGCCCACGACTTGCATATTTCTTCCGCGTCATCCACGAGCAAAACGCGCTTGGGGGGGTCAATTGAACGTTGCATGTTTTTGGAACTCCAATCGGAATGTGGCTCCTCCAGCCGGATTGTTTGCAGCCGTAATCCGCCCGCCAAACTGGATCACGAGAATGAACACTTCCGTTAATCCCATCCCAGTACCCTTGCCAACATCCTTGGTTGTGAAGTATGGTTCAAAAATGCGATCCAGGTTTTCCTCTACAATGCCGGCACCGTCGTTCTGCGACTTCACAGACTACTGAGGTTCCTTGCTCGAATGCAGAAAACTTGATCGTGCCACTCTTACGGCGAGTCTCTTCGATTGCATCCCGCGCATTCGTGATAAGATTAATGAATATTCGCTCGAGAGCGACCTGATCGGTGTTCACCAAAGGAAGCTTGGGCTGTATTCCCGATGAATCAACTTTGATCCCCCTCGATTTCAGTTGTTCGCCAAAAAGGGTCAAGGCTCTTTGGATTGCCGAAGAAAGTTCCACTGCTTCGATCCGAGGCTCACCAGTTCTGGCAACGGTGCGCACATTCTGAACCACCTGATTGATCAATTTTGCCTGTGTGATAATTCGTTCAAGGCGATCAAGGACGTCTCCTTGGTCGATTCGCCCCTTTTCGACCTCCTTCCTCTGATGTTCGGCGAGGGATTGAATGACTTGCAGCGGCTGGAGTATTTCATGCATCAGACCGGTGGCCATAACGCCCAAGGCTCGCATTTTCTCCACCGCGGTGATCTGCATTCGCTCGATGTCTTGTGAACCCCTAATGCGCGGAAAATTGACATCGCCGATTTGGCGGCGATGATGAGCGTACATCGCGAGTCGCGGCTCCGTCCACTCGTTGTATCCACGATCCCGCATACGGAGAGCAGCCTGCGCAAAAAAACCCTCGCCCTGTTTGTTCGTTTTGCGCCAAGTTTTCAATAAAGTCCGGTAGATTTCAGCAAAGGCGTTGAGTTCCTCCACCGACATTCGCAACGAACCGGCGGGATTCTGGAGCTTTGCCGCTTTTGGAGATGAGGATGAAACGGCACGCCTGCGGGGATCCGGAAAATTGTCGATGCCCAATTCCCGGGAATGTGCGACCAGACGCGCAATCGCCCTGGGACTAATCAGCAGCTTGTCTTGCGCCCGCAATTGCTCGGACACCTGGGTGTAGAATGGTTTCGATCCACGCCCAGGCAGGAACGCATCATAGATTTCACGATAGCACCGGCAAATAGCCTCATACCTGTCCTTGTTTAGCGGGAGACTCTTGGTGCTGAGCGACATCCAGGGCTCGGTGGGAGAGATGTCAGCGAAAAACGTCCCCTGTCTCGCGCCCCCACGAGGGGTCGGTTGTTTGTGACCACCATGATTTGGTTCTTGCGATCTACCGTTCGTCATGTCGTCAACTCGACCAACGTGTTCTCACGATTTCACGGCACGCCACTGGATAATACCGCAGCACAAACATAGCACCAGCAAGTGGCATCAATGTACCCGGTGGTGGAAATGCACCACCGCCCTAATATCATCGTACTTGTGCATAAGAAATCAGCAAGGGGCACATTGTCCCGCGCCAATGCAACCAGAAGCTTCGGCGCAAAATGATACCGCAGGTATTCTCTCCCTCCAGACCCCATGCCGAGATTTTTCGTCTAGGTCATCTGCCAAACGGCCATTCGCAGCACGTCGCCGAAGCCTTTTTGCGTGGTGAGCACGGCCGCCGGCTCGAAGCCGCAGTGCGTCAGACAGTGCTGGCAACGCGGATCGCCGCCGGGACCGAGGTGGCTCCAGTCGGTCGCCTCGACCAGTTCGCGGTAGGTTTTGTAATGGGCGTCGCCCAACAGATAGCAGGGGCCGCGCCAGCCGCGGACGTTGTACGTCGGGTTCGCCCAAGCGGCGCAGGTCAAATCGCGTTCGCCGCGGAGAAACTCCATGTAGATCGGCGAGGCCGTCAGCCGGAACCGCTTCAGCGTCGCCCGGGCGGAGCGGAATTTCGCGTGGACCTCGTCGCGGGTCATGAAGATGTCGGCCGCGCTGGTGGGAGCAACGTCGCGGACCGCCGCGTAACCGAAGGCCGGCGAGATCATGAACCCATCGACGTCCAACTCGTGCAGATAGTCGAACAACACGGCGATTTCGTCCATGTCGGTGTCGCGGTAGACGGTCGTATTGGTGCAGACGATGAAGCCGGCCGACTTGGCGGCGACGATGCCGTGAATCGCCTCCTCGAAGACGCCGGGGCGCTCGACCATGCGGTCGTGCGTCGCTTCCATGCCGTCGAGGTGTACGTTGATCAACAGCCGGCTGCTGGGACGAAGGCCGTGGATTTTCTTGGCCAAGAGCGTGCCGTTGGTGCAAAGGTAGACGTGTTTCCGCCGCATGATGAGGCTCTCGACCAGCACCTCGATTTCCGGGTAGATCAGCGGCTCGCCGCCGCAGACGCTCACGATCGGCGCCCCGCACTCGTCGGCCGCGGCCAGGCACCGCTCGATCGACAGCCGGCTGTGCATCGTGTCGGCGTACTCGCGGATTCGTCCGCAGCCGGTGCAGGAGAGGTTGCAGGCGTGCAGCGGTTCAAGCATCAGCACCAGCGGAAACTTCTTTTCGCCCGCCAAACGCTTGCGGAGCAGGTAGGAGGTCATCGAGCGGGTCAGGGAGAATGGGAAACGCATGAGGGGGAGACGTCCGTGAATCTTTGGGTGGCGAAGGTGCTTGGATGCCGCGTCCACGCGGCGAATATGGTCTCTTGGCGGTTAGCGAACTGGTACGACGCGAGTGTTGGAGAGCCGATCGTGCCAGCCGACCGGATTGCTCTCCATGAAAGAGATCGCCTCGAAAGGAATCAGCCGAAAGACGCTTCGCAAGAGGATATGTGCAAAAGTCGGAGGATCGAAATCGACCGTAACGACCTTCGTGCGCGTGACGAGCTTGGCGGGGGTTCTTGCCCAGAAACTCTCTGACAGGAAGTAGTAAAGCGGTGTGACGATCAGCGCCAGAGGAATAGGCACGGCAATATACGGCACCGGCGAAACGATCAGCGTAATAAGAGACAGGGGAAAGGCGGCAAGAGGAAGTGGAACGGAACCAACGTCGCGCGACGGATACCAGTTGGCGAGGACTGTAGCCACCTGCACAAGATAGATGATGAGATGGATGGCTATGCCGTCCAAAAGCAAGTTCACGAATCTGGCTGCCTCGGAAGCCAACGGCGACGACTCCGATTTTACGGCCGGGGGAGGGGAGCAATCTTCTAGTGGCGACCGATATGGATTCTCTTCTTGCATCACGATCTCAACAACGATACGGAGAGGCGAATTCGTGTTGGAGTTCCCAACACGACGTACTCTTCACGCTCCGCGTGAAGCGATTCGAGCTCCACTTGCCTCTCGCGGAGCGAGAGGAGTACACGGAGCGAGAGGAGTACAGGTCTCATTAAGAATCCTTATGCAAAAGCATAACCTGCCGCCCGCTCCTCTTGTCTGATTGGCTCGACCTTCATCGCCCATTGCGAAAGCGCCAGCAGCGGGAAGTAGATCGGGTAGTAGTGGTATCGCAGGCAAAAAACGCGCGGGAAGCCGGTGCCGGTAAACTCGGCTTCGTCCCAGGTGCCGTTGTCGTTCTGCATCGCGGTCAGATAGCGAATGCCGCGGAGCACGGCCGGGTGACGCTCCATTCCGGCGGCCACGAGGCCGAGGATCGCCCAGGCGGTTTGCGAGGCGGTCGGCGTGCCTTGGCCGCAAAGATGGGGCGACTCGTAACTGTCGGGCGATTCGCCCCAGCCGCCGCACGCCTGCTGGTGGGCCAGAAGCCAATCGGCCCCGCAGGCGATGGCCGGATCGTCGCTCGGCATGCCGACGGCCGCCAGCCCGGTGATCGCCTGCCAAGTGCCGTAGATATAATTGACGCCCCAGCGGCCGAACCAACTGCCGTCGGGTTTCTGTTGGCGGCGAACGTAGGCGACGGCCCGATCGACCGCCGGCTCGCCCTGGCGATGGCCCAACTGGCCGAGGGCTTCCAACACGCGGCCGGCCAGGTCGGGCGTGCTGGGATCGATCATGGCATTGTGATCGGCGAAGGGGACGTGGCAGAGGAACTGGCGGTCGTTGTTTCGATCGAACGCCCCCCAGCCGCCGTCGCGGTTCTGCATGGCCAGCACCCAGCGGAGCCCGAGATCAATCGCCGAAAGTGCGTCGTCGAGTTGGGTCACGCGCTGCTGGTCTTCCGCCGGCGGTGCGGCTGATAAAGCAGCCTCAAAGGGAATCGTCCCGTCTTCGCCAACGCAAAGACTGGAAAAATCCCCGGCCAAACGCAATTCAGGCGGCAAGCCGCTGCGGGTCGCCGTAGCGGCGGAGAATTGCGTTTGCAGGGCCATCAACACCATGCTCGTGTTGTCGTTGTCGGGATAGAAGTCGTTGGCGTACTCGAAGGCCCAGCCGCCCGGTTCGGCGGCGACCGTCTCGGTCCAATCGCCGCGGCGCTTGATCTGCCGGTCCAACAACCAGTCGATGGCCTCGCGGATGGCGGGATTGTCGGGCTGCACGCCGCTGGCCGCCAACGCCCGGACCGCGATCGCCGTGTCCCACACGGGCGACTTGCAGGGCTGGAGCCGGGCCATGCCGGCCTTCTCGTCGTCGATCACCAACTTCTGCAATTCCTCGCGGCAATATCGCATCTCGGGACTGTCGTCGGGATAGCCCAGACATTTCAACGCGATGATGCTCCAAACCAGGGGTGGATAGATCGCGCCGAGGCCGTCGCTGCGATCGAAGCGAATCCGCATCCAACGCTCGGCGGCGGCCAGGGCCTTGCGGCGAAACGGCAGCAGCCGGCGGCGCTGGCACCATTTCGCCAGGCGGTCGAGCGTGCGGAAAAAGCGGTCCCAACTAAGCAGCCCTGTGCCGCCCGATAGTCCAGGGCAGCGCAGCGGCGGCCAGTCCTCCGGCTCGTGCAAGAACAGCTCGCGAATTCCCAGCCGCGGCTCGATCCGCCGCACCGGCCGAAGCGCCGAGATGATCGACAGCGGCACGATAATCGTCCGCGACCAGGCGCTTACGGCATAAAGACTGATCGGAAACCACTTCGGCAGCAGCACGACTTCCGGCGGGACGGCCGGGCATGGCTCATAGGAAATCTGGCCGAGAAGGGCCAGGTAGAACCGCGTGAAACTGTTCACCGCGTCCGCCCCGCCGCGGGCCAAGATCGCCTTGCGGGCACGCTGCATGTACTCGGCGCAAGGGCTGTGGCCGGTCAGCTTCAGGGCGAAGTACGCCTTCACGCTGCCGCTGATCTCGATCGCGCCGCCGGGATACATCGCCCAGCCCCCTTGCGGAAGCTGGTTCTCGATGATGTACGCGGCCAAGCGGCGGGCAAACTCGGAATCCTCGCGGCCGAGGAACGCCAACAACAGGATCGTCTCGCTCTCCAGGATGGTGTCGCCTTCGAGCTCAGCGCACCACGAGCCGTCGGCGGCCTGCTGAGCCAGCAGCCATTGCCGCGTTTGGTGGATCGCGCGGCGAACCGGCGCCCCCAACGATTCCGCGGCGTCCGCAGTCTCCGCTGCGACGATTCTCGCGGAATCGTCTTGCGGCGGCGAAGGCACGGCGCATCTTTCTTGGCCAGAACTCATGGCATCCGTCTCCAGGCTTCTGACGCAACCCTTCGTCACGCATCCGTTTAGCTGGCGGGCTTGCCCGCGGCGAGGCTCCCACTCTCTTCCGGCAAAACGGCGGCGAACAAGTTCGCCAGCTAAACTCCTCGTCGCTACCAACTATTACGATTCTCCGGAGAGAAACGTTAGCAGACCGCGAGCGGGAACGTTCCAATGTATGCCTGCAAGGCTCGACGGACAAGAGCAGTCTACCGGGTAGCGAGTCAACAATGCGTTGCTGAAACCGCGCCCCCACACACGGGCAGAGTGCATTTGCGCCGTTTTGCTGGAATCCGGCCATATTGATACGCCTGTGTCGGCATGGTGATTTTAATACAAGCCAGTTCGAGCACCTTCGCTGCCATGCGCCGGATCTCGGTCGAAACTCCCATTGTTGTACTATTATTCGCAGAATCAGTATTGACGTCGTTGCCACAAGCAATATACTAATTTGGTGAGAAATAGTACAAAACTGGTAGATGTCATCCGATAATCGAGTATCAAAATGAACAAGCCAAAAATTCCCCCAAACCATCAAGCCCTATTGGCTAAGGCCACCCATGATAGCATTATGCGTATTTTGGAAGGGATCACGTCCCCGAACGTGAGGGGGGAGTATATCCATTGGGACAAATTGCGTTTCCATACCCCCCCGGAAGGTTTGACGATTGACGAGTGGTGGCTGGGACTGAAACTCCATCGTTCCAATCGCAAATCGGTCCCTCTTAAGGCAAAGCATGATGGTCGCTTCTGGTACACGCTCACGGAGCCAATTCCCCAGCGATTACACGAAATTGACCTCGGTGCCGGCGGTACCATTCAAATGCCAGAGCAAATCACCAATCCAGATACGAGGGACCGGTATTGCGTCAGTTCACTAATTGAAGAGGCAATAACTTCTAGTCAAATTGAAGGCGCAGCAACGACCCGCCCCGTAGCGAAAGAGATGATACGCTCCGGCCGGAAACCAAAAGACCGAAGCGAAAAAATGATCCTTAACAACTACGTGACAATGGAGCGGCTTGGGAAACTGAAGGATCAGCCTCTCACTGCTGATTTGGTTTTTGAGATACATCGCCTTATCACTGAAGAAACGCTAGACGACCCGTCGGCTGCTGGTCGATTTCGACGCGACAACGAACCAGTTGTCGTCAATGACATGTACGGTGAGGTGTATCACGATCCACCCCCAGCAGGACAGCTCACTGATCGAATGGAAGCCATGTGCGACTTCGCAAACGGAAAGACGCCATCGGGATTTGTTCATCCCGTTTTGAGGTCAATAATACTGCATTTCTGGCTAGCCTACGACCATCCTTTCAAGGATGGCAATGGCCGGACTGCTCGGGCGTTATTCTATTGGTCGATGCTTCGTCACAACTACTGGCTTTGTGAATTCATTTCGATTTCACCGATCATACTCAAAGCTCCTGCTCGATACCAGCTTGCATTTCTTTACACTGAAAACGACGAAAACGACTTGACGTATTTCATCCTCTACCACTTAGATATCATGCAGAGGGCGATTCGTCAGCTTCACGACTATATCAAGCACAAGTCGGAGCAATTGCGGGAACTTGATAGCGAATTGCGGGGCGTTGTAATACTCAACCATCGGCAACGCGCCCTCATCAGTCATGCGCTTCGACATCCAACTCATGTCTATTCGATTGAATCACATCGACGCAGTCATAATGTAGTCTACGAAACAGCACGCAAAGATTTAAGCGACTTGGAATCCCGTGGCTTGCTTATGGCTTG
This sequence comes from uncultured Planctomycetaceae bacterium, assembly GCA_963823895.1. Taxonomy (GTDB): domain Bacteria; phylum Planctomycetota; class Planctomycetia; order Pirellulales; family Thermoguttaceae. The sequence continues at coordinate 62,753 of CAWGNG010000031.1, read as the reverse complement.
GAAAGCAGGTCGGACGTGGTGTTTCTCGCCCCAAGATGATCTCGAATCGCGCCTTGCTGAGCTATCTTGACAGGCATTGCTCGGCAACGCCGTTCTGAGTCGGTAGCTAAGAGCGGGAGAACAGCACGCTCTGCTGGCCACCAACGCACTGTTGACCCAGTACCGTCTACCCGGCGAGGGGGCCTGTGCCCAAGGGTTCGTAAACTGGGCCATCTGCGGTGAGTGTGCTGGCGAAGAGCGTGACTTTGCCCACCGTCATTCGGCCGGCGGCAAAGTCGGCGTTTTGCTGAACGAGGCGGCCCAGCTCGGCGATGCTGGGACCCGCGCCGCGAACCCGCCCGATGGTCAAATGGGGCTGGAACCGCCTGTGTTCCTCGCGGTGGCCCAATTTGGCTAGGGCGGCTTCGACGCGGTCGTGCAGCACGACCATCGGCTGCGAGCCCTCGCCCGCCCCGAGCCAGACGGTGCGTGGCCGGGCCGCACTAGGAAACGCCCCGGCGCCGCGAACGTCCAACTCGAACGGCTCCACTTCGGCCGCCCCGCGGGCCATCGCCTGGCAGACCCGGGCGATCTCCTGCTGACTCACTTCGCCCAGGAATTTCAACGTCAGGTGCAGATTATGCGGTTCGACCAATTTCACGTCGGCCGACGTGCCGGCCAGCGCCGCGATCAACTCCCCCGTGCGTTTGCGAATCGACGGCGTGATCTCAACGGCAACGAAAGTGCGGAGGGTCTTTTTCATGGCAAGGAATCCGCATCGGTGAGCCTTCAGCGGTCAGCGGTCAGCTTTCAGCAATCAGCCATCAGCTCTCATCATTCATCATTCATCATTCCGTTCTTCGTACCACTCTCCGCGGAGCCAATCCGCCAGCAGTTTGATCTGCTCGGGGGTTAGCGTGTTCTGGGCTGGATCGTTCGCGGCGGCATAGGCGGGCATGCGGTCGTTGAGCTTCCCATAAAAACGCCGGTTTGCCGGATTGCGGAGGATGCCGGCGATCCATTCGGGCGAGCCGTAGCCCGTCAACTCGGGGGCCGAACCTGACGAGCCGCTCTTGTGGAACTTGTGGCAGTTGGTGCAGCCGAAGTCACCGACGATCAACTTGCGGCCCTCTTCGATCGTCTTGGCGTCGCGGGCATCGAGCGTCTTCTGCGAAGGCAAATGGGCCTCGGCCGACACGGCCGCAACGACCTTTGCAATGTTCTTCTTCTGCTCGGCATCGGCATCGCCAAACGTCTCCTTGACGAAGCCGGGCATGTCGCCGCCGTGGAGTTTCGTGCCGCCGAAGTAGTCGGGGCCGCTGATTCGCTTGGGATCGAGCAGGCCCGCGAGCCAGCGTCGGCTGGCGAAGCTGGCGAGATTCGGGGCGGTCGGCTTCTCGCTGGAGAAGTTCTGGACGAGGTCTTCTCTTTTGTCGCCTGGGACGACGTGATTGTGGCAACTGGCGCACTGCTGGGCGAAGAACCGCGGGCCTTCGGCCTTCGGATCGTGTTGCAACAGGCTTAAGGCGCCGCCGGGCGGAATGCCCTGGTTGTGCCGGATCAGTTCGCAGACGCGATCGGCCCGCCACAATTCGGCGGCGATCGCCTTCTGATGGGCGGGATCGTTGCGGTCTTTCGCGTAGGAATGATGCGTCAACCAAGCCACGCCAGCCAGCAAGAACAACGTGAACAACACGTTGAAACCGTGGCCGATCCAGTGTTTGCCGAGAAACGGCATGGCCAGCACGATCAACACGAGCAGGCCCGGCACGATGAAGATCGGAACGATGCCCCATTGGCCGGGAAAGAGGTGCGAAAACTCGTACACGCCCACCAGGAACCACTCGGGCCGAGCGGCATCGTAAGCATTCAACGGGTTGGTGTCGGCGGGCGAGAGCAGCGGCGCGCCGGCATGAGGCGGTTTGACGCCGTCCTGGCAGGATAACGCGAGGACCACCGCCAGCGCGAGCAGACATGCCACCGCCCCACGCCATGCTTGCGCCGGCCAATAGGGGACCGCAGTGCAACTGCCCTCACGTCGGGGCTCATATTGAGACTTATGTTGGGACGGGAGTTGCACTCCCGTCCCTTCCACTGCGGCGGGGACGGCAGTACAACTGCCGTCCCAACTGGTGACGATCTTTACGTTAGCCCGCCGGGCAAGGGCGCTGCGAATGATCAGCAGAAGCAGGAAACCGCCGCCGAACAGGCCGACGTGCATGGCGAAGAATCGTGTCAGCGAAAGGCTGCCTAGCGCGGGCCCGGGGCCGCCGATGGCGATCTTCAGCAGACTGTCGCCCACCCAGGGCAGGAAAGTGAGGAAGCCGGTCCGTGTCTTTGTGGCGGCGTAGCCATTCTGGTCCCATGAGAGTAGATCGCCGGTCAACACGGCCGCCAGAGCGAACAGTCCCAATCCTACTGTAGCCCAGAACACCAATTCCCGCGGCGCTCGATACGCGCGGGCGAGGATGCTCTGCACGACGGCCAAAATCAGCACGGCCAAGAGGACGTAGGCGGCGTAGTGATGGATCGCCCGCAGCAGCCAGCCGCCGGTGACCTCGTTCTGGATGTAATAGACGCTCTCCCAGGCGGTCTGCGCACTGGGACTATAGTAGGCCCAAAGGAAGAAGCCGGTTATCGCCTGGACGCAGAAGAGAAAGGCGACGACGCACGGCAAGACCCTGCACCAGCAGGCCCCACCCGGTGTCGGCGAGTCGGCCAAGCGGCCACACCAATCGCCCAGTCCGGTTCGATCGTTGAACCAGGAGAGGAGGCTCTTCATCATTCAGACTCGTCGTGAGGTTGTTTTCTATGGGCAGTGCGTGCGAAACCGCAAGCGGTTCCTCTTCCGCAAGCGGGTTTTCTTATGCTTGGGCGATTTTCTTCGTCGTGCCGACGCAGAACGTCTGGAACTTCACATAGACTTGGTTCTTGTCGCGGATTTCGACTTTCAGCGAGTCCATGTTGCGGGGACTGGGCGAAGTGGCGTCGGTGCGTTTGCCCGACAGGTCGAAACTGGCCGCATGGCAGGGGCAAAAATACTTGCGACCGGCGGCGTCGTAGTTGATCGAGCAGCCGGCGTGCGGGCAGATCACCTGCAACGCCGTGACGCTGCCGCCGCTTCGCCGCAGAAAGACGGCCCCGATCGGCTCGGCGGGAAAGCGGCTCCAGGCGTCGGTGCGGTCGGCGATGACGGGCACTTTCAGCGGCGTGCCGTCTTGCGAGATGGTGTCGAGCGAGGCCAGCCGCATGAACTGCCCGCCTTGGCTCTTCTGCCGCAAGGGATTGAGAAACGTGACGACGCCCGCCACGGTTGGCGTTGCCAGCGCGACGGCCCCGCACGCGACGGCCGTCGCCTGGCCGAGAAAACCGCGGCGATTATGCTCCTTGCCGTTCGTTTCACTTCTGCAACAGCAGGGGGATGTTGGGTTCTTCATGACATTCTCACATTCACGTTAGCGTGGCAGGCAGCCCTCGATCCGCCGCAAGCCGCCGTGCCGGCGGCTGCTAAACGCCCATCATCGCCGTGCGGACCGCGTCGAGCACTTTCGTCCGCGCCGCCTCAAGCGGCTCGTTCAAGGACGCTCCGGCGGCCTTCTTATGTCCGCCGCCGCCGAACCACTCGGCGATCTTGCTGCAATCGATTTCGCAACGGCTGCGGAAACTGATTTTGAAACCTCCCTTGGGCTGCTCGACCAGGATGACGGCCACCTGCGTTCCGCCGACCGAAAGCGTCAGGTTGATGATGTCTTCGCTGTCGGAGGGCAGAGCCCCAGACGCCTCGAAATCCGAGTGGTCGAGCCAGGTGTAGATCAATCGCCCGCCCAACTCGCTTTGCGTGTGGATCAGTGCGCGGCCGATCAGTTGCAGTCGGGCGTGTGAGTCGCTTTCGTAAAGTTGCTTGTAAAGCTGGTCAGGCTTTGCTCCGGCTTCGACCAGCCGGGCGGCCAACCGCAACGTCTCGGACCCGGTCGAACCGAAGCGGAACCAGCCGGTGTCGGTCGTCAGCGCGGCGAAGGCGGGCACGGCGATCCGTGGCCCCACCGGCACGCCCAACTGGTCGGCCGCGTCGATCACCAATCGACCGGTGGCCTCGGCCTCTGTGTCCTTGAACAACTCCGCCCCCAGATCGTCGCCGCTGATGTGATGATCGATCACGACCTTGACGGCCTTCGTCGTTTTGATCACCTCGGCCATCGCGCCCAACTGCGCCCAGGCCGTCGTGTCGAGAATCACCAGCACCTCGCGATCGCCGAGTTGCTCGGCCGAGACATCGACGCCCAGCCGGCGGTGCTTCTTCCCGGGATCGAGGAACCGCAGGCTGGGCGGGACGGCAAAGTCGTTGCACAAAAGCACGTCCTTGCCGAGCGCCTCCAGAATTTCGCCCATCGCCAGTTCGCTGCCGAAGGCGTCGCCGTCCGGCCGAACGTGCGTGGTCAGCACGAACCGCCGATGAGCTCGAATGATCTCGACAAAACGGGGCCAAGCAATCATTTGCAGCGACAACTCTCTTTTGTTCGTTCCACGTCGCGGGCCATCTGCGCCAACAGGGCATCGACCGACTCGAAGCGCTTAATGTCTCTCAATCGGGCGAGAAAGTCAACCTCCACCATCCGCCCATAAATCTCGCCTTGAAATCCGATGATGTACGCCTCGACCTTCAACGCCCCTTCATCGAAGGTTGGATTTGGCCCTAGACTGACGGCCGCCGGATGCCAGACGTTCTCCGCCAGAGCCTTGGCGGCGTAAATCCCTTCGCCGGGAAGGAGCGTGTCGATCCCGCCGACATTGGCGGTCGGATAGCCGAGTTTGGCGCCGCGGCCGGCGCCGCGAACGACAGTGCCGCGGATGCGATAGGGTCGGCCGAGCATCGCGCGGGCCTCGTCGAGCCGCCCCGCCGTCACCAACGAGCGGATCCGCGAGCTTGAAACGATCTGGCCGTCCACCTCGACCGGTGGAACGACCTCGAACGGCATGTCCGCTTCGCTGCAGAACTGCCGCAGGACTTCGACGTTGCCCGAGCGATTGCGGCCGAAGAAGAAGTTTGGCCCTTCGACCATCGCGCGGGCGGCCAACCGGCCGCGGACGACGCGCTCGAAAAAGTCGCGGGCTTCCGTTTCGAGGAAGCTCTTGTCGGTGGGATAGACCACGACCGCCTCGGCGCCGAGTTCCGCGAGGATTTCGATCTTCCGATCGAGCCACAGCAGCGGCTCGGGAGCAACGTCGGGGCGAAGGACTCGCGTGGGCGACGGCTCGAAGGTGAACGCCACCGCCGGCCCGCCGACGCGCTCCGCCATCGTCCGCAATCGCTCGATCAATCGCGCATGGCCCAAGTGGACGCCGTCGAAGTTGCCGATCGCCACCGCGCCGCCGCGCGCCGAGTCGGGAATATCACTGAGGCTGCGAAGGAGGATCATGCGGGAAAGAGGTTTCGGACTTCGATCTGGAAACCGGGCAACACGTCATCGTCGGTGAGCGTATCGGAGACATGCAGCATCCGCATTTCCGTCTTAGGCGAGCAGACGGCGATGCTTCGCGTTTCGGGATCGACAACCCAAACTTTGCGGCAGCCGGTTTCGAGCCAGTCGGATACTTTTGCGAAGACGTCGGAAGCGCGATCGTTCGGCGAAAGCACTTCGACGGCAAGATCGGGTGGGCCGGGGAAAAAGCCGGCGGGAACCGACGCCGGCATCCTCCCGGCGCTGACGAAAGCCGCGTCGGGCGCGCGAACCGTATCGGGATCGCGGCGGATCAGGAATCCCCCTTCCGCCCCAAACACCCAACCGAGTTTTCGTTGTTGCACGAAGTCGTAAAGAACCCCGCCGAGTGTCGCAACGACGACGGCGTGCAAAGAACCGGAGGGCGACATGAAGACAACCTCCCCCCGGAGCAATTCACAACGTCCCAGGCTCGGTTCCTGGGACAATTGTTCGGCCGTCGTTATTTCGGCAACGGGCGCCATGATGTTCTCATCATAGGTGCGCCCAAGGCTACCGTCAAGAAGGGGGTGTACCCGGCGCTTTCGTCGAATCATCTTGCCCCACAAGAGGTTGCGTCCTTGATGTTGCAGAATGCAACATCAAAGGCCGGCTGCGGCGGCCTTACGGTTCGACCCCTAAAATGACCAATGGTACGGCTGGAACACCACGGCCTTGTCTCACAACATTGTAAAATTCCCCCTCGAAATATGCGACACCAGAACTCATTTCGCGCTGAAGTGACTTCGTGGGGAGAATCTCGATGCCAACATCGATGTGGTCACCAACGTAGAAGGCAAGATGCTTGACGAAGAGATCGTAGGCAACGAATGAGTATTTGCCGAATTGAACCTCAATCGCAACTCGGTCCTTCACAAAATCGGTCTGGTTGTAGCTGAAGATCGCCGCCTCCCCCGCTGCTTCAATCTCCTTCTTCTGCTCTTCCGGCGGAAGGGTCAGAGTCTTGCGAATCAGTTTTTCGCTCCTGGTGACCCAGTAACTGACACGGCTTTCCTGCCAATCCAGTTTGCGAAGGTGTTGCTTGAAACAGACATTCATGTCGACAGGGCTGTAGAGCACTTTGCCCTTCATGGTCTTCTCTTTCGACACCTTGGTCTTACACCGTTCCGCGTTCACGTTCAAAATGACGGTTTGAATTTCCTTCCACAATTGCGGCTTGTGGACCAACAAGAATTCCAAACCGTTGAGGTGTGAATACGTCTGTGAAATCTTCATCGGAAGAGTGGCCTTTGACCATTGTCATTGGAATGGGTTGTCCGTCCCCCCACTTTGTGATCGACCATCCACGGCGCAATGGCGAGGCTGTTACCCGCCCTGCTTGGGTCATATACGGGTTTGAACATGGGACGCGTTCGTAACGTGCCATCAAGTTCCCGTTGGATTCTTTGTCGCGCTAATGAAATGTACTTGGACACTATCTCGGCGCCGACGCCCCTCCGATCATGTCGCACCGCTCCGATAATCGTACTTCCGGAGCCGAGGAATGGGTCGAAAACCCAGTCGCCTTCATTGGTCATGGCCAGCACAAGGCGTTCTATCAATTCAACGGGGAATTGGCAAGGATGCTCTGTTTTTTCCACATGGTTATTCTTCACGTTTGGAATCACCCAAAGATCGCCGGGATTTTTTCCGAGTGGATTGCACGAGTATTTGCCAGCCTTCGGCCCCTTAAAGTGCTTCTTCCCCGGATATTTCTGCGGAACTCTCACGGCATCGAGATTGAACACATAGTCATCAGTTTTTGTGAACCAAATGATCGTCTCATATCTGCCCGAAAATCGGCGGCTGCAATGCAACCCATGCTCAAAATGCCAGATGATCCGATTTCGCATTCTAAGTCCAAGACCGGTGAAGATAGGGTAAAGCACCGCATCCAAGGGGACAATGGAGCCGCTGTCGACGTAGTTGCCGACTTGCCAACAGATGCTCCCATTGGGTGACAGTGTGCGCACACACTCCCGAATCACTGCTGCCTGTTGGGCCACATAACTATCGAGCTTCAATCGTTTCTCGTATTCTTTCCCGATGTTGTAGGGCGGTGAGGTTACAATCAACTGGAAAGCGCGGTCGGGGCAGTCGCGCAGAAACTTGAGACAGTCGCCAGGATATACAACTATGCGCTCCGAAGAGTCAAACCCCTCGGCAATCGCCCGGTTTTTGCAAGGCACGGCCGCTCCTCCCCTGGGTATTGCTGTCGCAAGCGACGTCGCGTCAACGTCCAGTATGGCACACAGTCACAACCTCGCGTGTACATGAGGGCATGTCTTCGAGTCGATCCGCTTTCAGGCGGACATCGTGAGCGATGTCTTCTGGTGGATCGTCCCAATCCACGACTGTGACGTTGACTTCTGGGTCATCGGCGTATAGGCCCACCAACGTGCCTCCTCGTATCTCGATCACTACTTGCATCCTCACGACTCCTTTCTCTTCATGCCCCTAATCCTGACAGAAATCGCTGTTCTTTTCAAGCGGTTCTGGACAATGCATGACCGCTGTTCGCCGACGGGCTCGTCCTATCGCTCTCCTTCGCCGAGTTTTCGGATTTGATCGCGAATCTTCGCGGCTTCCTCGAACTCTTCGGCGGCGATGGCGGCGTCGAGTTTCTGGCGAAGAATCTGCATGGCGCTTTTCGGCCGGACGGCCGCGGCGCGCTGTTCCTTCGAGAGAATCTCGTCGCGCCATCGTTCCAGACTGACCAGTTCGACGCACTCTTCGGCGCGGTGGCTCTGTTGGTAGTCGTCGAGGAATTCGCGGATCGCGTCGATGCCCGCCTCGATCGCCCGCAGGCCATCGTCGTAGAGCCGCTGCTGCACCAAGGGCGTGGCCACGGCGCGGGCGTGCATCATCAGGGCATACGGCCGCCATTGGTCGAATTGCAGCTTGTGGCGATCTTCCGAAGCGTGGGATCGCACGAAGGCGAACAGTCGTAGGTTCCTGGCGGTGTCGCGGGCACACAACTCAAACAGTTCCAAGTGCCAGAAACTCAGGTAGCGATGGTAGTATTGAACCGCCTCACGCCACAGCCGTAGGCAGTCCTCCTCGCCCAACAAAAACGGCGCCGAATCGGGATGCGTCTCGTCATGCGCCTGCTGCATGTACTCGTAGTAATCCAACCAGGACTCGAAGCCCTCGGGCCGATCTCCGTCGGGTCGGCCATTCATCTCCATTTGCAGGATGCCCAGGTCTACCCGCAACTGGACCTTGCCCCGGCCGTCGTCGCCGGGAACGATCCGCACCAGCACCTCGTCGGGCCGAAACTGCCACTCGCTCAGAACTTTCGACAGATCGCTAGACATGTCGGCATTGTACGGGAAGGAAGGGAGGACGGGAAAGGGGGGAAGGCCGCCCGGCTTTTGTCTGGCAGCAATGGACGCACGTCGTAGGTCCCGCTTGCCGAGCGGGACTTGCATGGGAGGGGACGTAGGTTCCGCTTGCCAAGCCGGACTTGTATTGAAACGGAGGGAAGTCCCGCTCGGCAAGCGGGACCTACTTTTTCAGCCGACCCTCAGTCGACCGGATCGTCGCCCACCGGCTCCATGACCTTCGTGTTGCGATCGACAGCCAAAACGATAGTGCGCTGCTGCCCACCGTTGCGGCTGCTGGCGACCATCGGAAGGACGTGGCGGCGATCGGGCAAATTGAAGCGGACCGCGAACGTGCCGTCGCTGCGAATCTTCACCGGCTCGCCGCGAAGCGTGACGTGGGCGTCGGGATGGGTTACGCCGTGAACGATCAATTCGGTATCGACCTGAAAATCGAAACCGGTCTGGTGCGCGTGCTGGCCGGCTGCTCCAGGACCAAACTGCAACGCGACCGGATCGCCGACGGGTCGCTGCAGCCGCTCCTCGAGCACGTCTTTCAGATCGCCGTTGCTGCCTGCCTCGCTGTAGCCGCCGCTGAGCGCAAAAATCCGATCGAAATCCTTCGCCACGTCGGCCCAGTTCCGGTCAAATGCGTCGCCGACGGCCGCCGCAGGCGTAGTGACCACGTTGCTCCGCGCCAAGCAGTAGAACTTGCCCTCTGCCGCAAGATAGCCGATGTCGAGTTCGTAGGTTTTCGGGGGATCGTACACGTCGATATACCAATTATTCACGCCTCCGTGGACCTCCACGTCTCGCACAAGCTGCCGGCTGGAAGTGGTCGTGCCGTCGCGGAGCACCTCACAGAGCCGCAAGACCGGCCGCGCGCCATGCCAGTAAGGTCCGAGGGCAACCTTCGCCCGCTCGACGCTCTTCCGGCTGAGTTCCCAATAGACGTGGAGCCAATAGGGATCGCGAACCATGACGACCAGGCGGTCCTTGGTGAAGTTATCCTTGTCGGGAACGCTGTGGAACGTGAGGTCTTTCGCCTCGGCTAACTTCGTCTTGATCTGCTCCAAACATCGTACCGCCCGCGAGCGGGAGGCCGACGGCTTGTTGCGGCCGTTTCCATGCGGCGAGACCTTTTCCGTCCTGGCGTGTCGCACCAGAGCGTGAACCAACTCGTTCTTCTTCATGGAGTGCCAGCCGGGCACTTTCCTACGCTTGGCCATCGACGCCAAGTCTCTGACCGTTCGACTCTTAAGATCTGCTGCAGTCATTACCACTCTCCGCTTTGCCGACCGTGCGGGAGCCATCGGTGCGAGTCGGCTTTGTTCAAGCATCGTCCGTGACGGGTAGGCCAATGTCACTGGCTCGTGCGGCAGTCCGAGGCCGCCGGAGTGTACTTCCCGCCGGAGGCAGGCACCCAGCGTAGGCCGGGCAAGGCAGGGAATACCTTCAGCTTCGATTATATCGAGTTCACCGAAGATTTGCAACGATTTTGACAACTTCGTCGTGTGGAAAACGCCAGATAACCAAGCAGTAAGTCATTCGTGTATAATCCTTTATGGAAAACACATTGACATAAGTTTGATGGCGGTTCTGTCACAAAAAAACCAGAAGAACTGCATTACATCCCCCGCTTGTGTGGCATCTGTGCCTCGACTCGATCGCCAATCGGCCAAACTGGCTGAACAACGCCACTTCCGAGCAGATCGTTGACATTGGCACGCTGCCGCCATAGATTAACCGCTTTACCACCAAGCTGGTTTCAACTGGTTCCGTGAGCCAGTCACCCGCCGTGACCGAACAACGCGATGACCGCTCGCCGTTTGCGTTGGCGTGCCAATGGTCGGCGCGGGTCACGTCGATTTCGCTCGAGGCGGTCGTGCCGATATTGATCGGGTACTGGCTAGATCGACGGCTGCACTCGTCCCCCGTTTTTCTCATGATGGGGGTGGTTCTTGGGTTCGTCGCGTCGATTTGGGGGCTGTTGCGATTGGCGAAACCCCCACGTTCAGACAATTAGACCAGTCGAAAGTCCGTTCGAATGGTGGCTCGCCTACGAAACTTGCGAAACCGCGGGATAGCGGCCCGGCTGGGGCTGCTCGGGGCCATAATGCTGGTCGCGTTTGCGGTGGCAGCGCCGGTGGCTTCACGCCTGGGTGGTCCGATCGCGTTGGCCGCAGCGGCAACGGCCGCCGGGTTGTGTCTGTTCGGAACCGGCGTGGCGCTAATCCTCACGGATCGGTTCCGCACACCGCACGGCGCGTTGACAGCCCTCTGGATCGGCACGGCCCTGCGAACGGGCGTTCCCTTTGCGGCTGGCATGGCGATCCACCTACATGGCGGGCCGCTGGCCCGGGCTGGACTGCTCTGGTATCTTTTAACATTCTACCCAATTGCGCTGACAGTTGGAACGATCCTGTCGCTGCCGCCGACGAACCGGCGACCGACGCCGGCCCGCTAGCCGTTTCCCAAAGCGACGCTTAAGATGACGAACCTCAACCCGGCCGAACTTGTCGAGCACGTGAAGGACGCCAATGCGTTCCATCTTCCGGGCGGCTACACCTATACGTTGCCGCCGGTCTGCGGCCACCAGATCACGAAGTTCATGGTTTTGGAATTGCTGGCGGCGATTCTGCTCGTGCTGATTTTCGTGCCGCTGGCGCAAACTGGCCAACGGCAATCCGCCGAAAGGCCGTTTCTGGAACATGTTCGAGGCGATCGTCCTATTCATCCGCGACGGCGTGGTTCGCCCGGCGATGGGGCGCCACGACGCCGATCGCTATTTGCCGTTTATCCTGACGTTGTTCTTCTTCATTTTGCTCTGCAACCTTCTCGGTTTGGTGCCATACCTTGGCTCGCCGACGGCATCGATCGCAGTGACGGGCCCGCTGGCGCTGGTGACGTTTTTGGTCGGCGTGGGCTCCGGCATGAAGAAATACGGCCCCGTCAAGTTTTGGGTCGGGTTGTGCCCTCCGATGGAGTTGCCGTTTTTCATGCGGATTTTGCTGGTGCCGCTGATCTGGTTCCTGGAGTTCGTCGGGCTGGTGATTCGCTATTCCGTCTTGGCGGTGCGTCTGCTGGCCAACATGTTCGGCGGCCATCTGGTGCTGGCCATTATCATGGGCTTCATTCCGGCGATGGCGGGCACGCTATGGTGGTACGGAGTGACGCCGATAACCGTCTTCGGCGCCACGGCCATCAGCGTGCTCGAACTGTTTTTCGCATTTCTTCAAGCGTACATTTTTGCGTTCCTCGCGGCCTTGTTTATCGGCATGGCCCTTCATCAGCACTAAAGAATTAGACGGCCGCGGCCGCCGGTCGTGGCCTTTTGCGTGATCTCGGGTTCTTTTGCAAAGGAGACAAGTTTCGTGAACAGATTGTCCAGAATTGCGATATTGTTCGTGGTGGCCGTGTTGACCGTGGGTTCGCCGGCACTGCTGTTCGCCCAGGCCGAAAAGGCCGATGCCGCCCAGAAGCCGGCCGCCGAAGCGGAAGTCAAGGCGCCGGCGACTACGCCGCTGTTCGTGGCCGCCGGGGCCGCGTTCGGCGCGGGCTTGGTAATGGTCGGCGCCGGTATCGGCATCGGCAAGATCGGCTCATGCGCCGTGGAAAGCATGGCCCGCCAGCCAGAAGTCGCCAACAATATCCAGATGGCCATGATCATCACGGCGGCCATGATCGAAGGAGCTACGTTCTTCGCTTTGGCCGTGTGCATGTTGAAGTAACGTCGCTGGTAATTGTGGAAAGGTAATCGCACCATGTGGAGTCGAATCTTCGTTTTTGCGCTGCTGGCCGCCTTGATCGCGTTGCCGCTCTTGCCTTCGACGGCCCTGGCGTCCGCGCCCGCTGAAGGCGGCGGCGACTCGCAGGCGTGGCAAGTCGATCTGGCCTTGTGGACCACCGTGGTCTTCGTCTGCCTGGTGGCGGTACTCTGGAAGTTCGCCTGGGGGCCGTTGTCCGCCGCGCTCGACCGCCGCGAACGCGGCATCGCCGACCAGATCGCCCAGGCCGAGGCCGCCAACCAGAAGGCCAAGGACGTGCTGGCCGATTACCAACGGAAGCTTGCCGAGGCAAAAGATGACGTTCGCGGCATCCTCGACCAGGGCCGCCGCGACGCCGAGACACTCGGCCGCGAGCTGCTCGACAAGGCGAAGGAAGAGGCCTCGGCCGAACACGTCCGAGCGCTGAAGGAGATCGAAACCGCCGCCGACGCCGCCGTGAGAAAACTCGCCGACCAGAGCGCCGCGATGGCCGTCGAACTGGCCGGCAAGATCGTCCACGCCAAGCTCAATCCCGCCGAACACGCCAGGTTGATCGAGCAGGCCGTGGGCGGATTCGTGCGAGGAGAGACGGACGTGAGTCGAAATTGAAAGGAAATTATGAATGATGAATGATGAATGATGAATACCGGATGGATCGCCGCTGCTTGCATTCATCATTCATCATTCCGCATTCATCATTCTTACCGCCATGTCTGAATCCCGCGACATCACCGCCGAACATGCCCGCGCCGCGGCCGAGATGGAGGCCGACGTCGGCGCCGAGCACATCGCCGACGTCTACGCCAAGGGGCTGCTCGCCGCGACGGAGTGCGCCGGTCAAACGGCGGCGGTTGTCGACGAGTTCGACGCCGTGATGGCCGAAGTGATCGGCCGCTTCCCCAAGTTGGAGGCCGTTTTCGATTCGATCCTGGTGCTGCCCGAGGAGAAAGAGAAGCTGATCGACAAGACGCTCGGCGGCCGCGTCTCGCCGCTGTTGGTCAACTTCTTGAAGGTCGTCGCCCGGCACGGACGGCTCGATTGTCTGCGGGCGATTCACTGCCAAACGCACGTCGCCTACGACAAGCTGCGTCGCCGCATCCCCGTACGGCTGACCACCGCCGAGCCGGTGAGCGCCGAGATGGCCGCCCGGATCGCCGCCGATCTGCGCGGCAAGCTCGAAGGCGAGCCGATTATCGAACAAGAAGTCGATCCGAGTCTGATCGGCGGCGCGGTGCTCCGCGTCGGCGACATGATTTATGACGGCTCGATCGCCAATCAATTGCAAGAGCTTCGCCGCAAGGTGAGCGACAGGAGTGCCCATGAAGTTCAAAGCCGACGAGATCGCTTCCGTAATCCAGCAGGAAATTGAGCAGTTCGAATTGCGCATCGACGTCCGCGAGGTCGGCCGCGTGATCGAGGTGGGCGACGGCATCGCCCGCGTCTACGGACTGTCCGGCGTGATGTCGGGCGAAATGGTCGCATTCCCCGGCGGCGTCAACGGGCTTGCATTCAACTTGGAGGAAAACTCCGTCGGCGTCATCATTCTCGGCGATTTCCTCTCGATCAACGAGGGAGACGAGGTCCGCAGCACCGGCCGGCTGCTCTCGGTGCCCGTCGGCGACGCGGTGCTTGGCCGCGTAATCGACCCGCTGGGCAATCCGTTGGACGGCGGCGGACCGATCGCCACCACCGAACGCCGGCCGGTCGAATCGGACGCCCCCGGCGTGGCCGAACGTCAGCCGGTGAACGTGCCGCTGCAAACCGGCATCAAGGCGATCGACTCGATGACTCCCATCGGCCGCGGCCAGCGCGAATTGATCATCGGCGACCGCAAGACCGGCAAAACCGCCATCTGCATCGACACGATCCTCAATCAAAAAGAGACCGGCGTAAAGTGCTTTTACGTGGCCATCGGGCAGAAGGAATCGACCGTGGCCGGGCTGATCGAACTGCTGCGGAAGCACGGCGCGATGGCTTACACCACGGTGATCGTCGCCGGGGCGAGCGATCCGGCCCCGCTGCAATACGTCGCCCCTTACGCCGGCTGCGCGATGGCCGAGTATTTCATGTACAAGGGGCAGGACGCGCTCATCATTTACGACGATCTGTCGAAGCAGGCCACCGCTTACCGGCAGATTTCGCTCTTGATGCGTCGTCCGCCGGGACGCGAGGCGTATCCCGGCGACATATTCTATTGCCACAGTCGGCTTTTAGAGCGGGCGGCCAAACTGAGCGACGAGCGCGGCGCGGGCTCGCTGACCGCACTGCCGATCGTCGAGACACTCGAAGGCGAGGTGTCGGCCTACATTCCCACCAACGTGATTTCGATCACCGACGGGCAGATTTACTTGCAGCCCGACCTGTTCTTCGCCGGCCAGCGTCCGGCGATGAACGTCGGCATTTCGGTCTCGCGCGTCGGCGGGGCCGCGCAGGTGCCGGCGATGAAGAAGGTGGCCGGCGGCCTGCGGCTCGACCTGGCCTCCTTCCGCGAGTTGGAAGCCTTCGCCCAATTGGGCACCGACCTCGACGCCGCCACGCAATCCCGGCTCGATCGCGGGTATCGCATGACGGAACTGCTCAAACAGGGCCTCTACCGCCCGATGCACGTGACCGATCAGGTGTTGAGCATCTACACCGGCACGCACGGCTACCTCGACAAAGTGCCGCTGGCCGAAGTCCACACCTGGGAAGAGGGCTTCTTGAAGTTCATTCACGACGAGAAGAAGGAGTTGTGGCAGAAGATCAGCGACAGCCGGAAGCTTGACGACGATTCGCTTGCCGAGGTCGAAAAAGCAATTGCAGAATTTCAAGGGCGATACGCGCCGAAGAAGGAGACGGTGACGGTGTAGCAATGGAAGCAAAGCAGATACTTGATAGCGTTAGGGCAGCGAAAGACGATTTTGGCCTGAAGTGTGGAAAGTATGCCGGCGCGGTAACGATCGAAGTGTTTCGTAAGGCGATTAGGGACGCCGGGCACAATGTATCTTCGAGAGACACCTACATTAGGGGAATCCCGATTGAAGTTGATTTGCTCTTGGTTAGGCCGGGCGCTGAACCGCAGTGTGAGTGTCTCTACGAACCGTGCGATGTTCTCGTTGCGGTTGAGATAAAGAACTCTGGTGTTTTCACAAAATCCGGCATTGAAACCATAAGAAGCAACTTCGAGAAGATCACAGAGGCCAACACCGAGATAAGGTGTTGCTACGTTACCCTCGAGGAACGCGAAACTTACAAGTGGCGCGTTACCAATGAAAATCTTGGGCGCCCGTATCGCGCATTCACGTTATTCTGGCACACGGGGTCGAAGAACATCTACCACGAAGAGACGGGCGATTGGCGGAAGTTCCTCGCGTGGCTCGGGGAGGGGAAGGGATAAACTGACGTTTTGTTCTTTTGCCCCGAAGGGGCACCAATTCACCCAGCCCAGGGCAACGCCCGGGGGAAAGGGACTGTATTTTGTGTTGACGTGTGACCGGCCCAACGGGCCAACCGTTCCCATCGCGGAACGGCGAACGATTGGCCCGTTGGGCCGACAACCGATGTGATGACGGCCCCGATCCCCAGGGCGGTACCCTGGGCTGGGAGAACGAAGGGCCTTCGGCCCAGCAACCTTACAAGATCGAACCGCTGAGGCAAGAACATGAACCCGCGAGTCAAAGCAGTGAAGCCCGGAGCCGATTACCGGCTGCGGATCACCTTTAGCAATGGCGAGAAGGGGACCTACGATTGCCGACCATTGCTGAATGTCGGCGTGTTTCAAGAGCTTCGTGATGTTGCCTACTTTCGGCGAGTTCGAACTGAAAATGGAACCGTGGCGTGGCCGCATGAGCAAGATATTTGTCCCGATACCATTTACCTGGATTCCGAGAGAACGCGGCCTAGGAAAGCCAGTCCCAAGCGGCGGGCCTGAGACGTAGATCGAGGATGTTTGTGGGTTCGTATACGCGACGCACATTTCTGAAGACAACAGCGGCGGCATCGCTGGCCGTGTCGGCGTGCGCGATGCCCTGCTTCGGTCGCGACACCGACCCGCCCGCGTCCAAGATCCAGGTTGCGTGTTACTACTTTCCCAACTATCATCTGGGGGACGCGCGGAACGAAAAGAACAAGGGCAAGGGGTGGAACGAGTGGGAGCTGATCAAGGCGGCCAGGCCCCGCTTTCCCAACCACGACCAGCCCAAGAAGCCGCTTTGGGGTTACACGGACGAGTCGGACCCGAAAGTCATGGCACAGAAGATCGACGCGGCAGCCGACCACGGCATCGATGCCTTTATCTTCGATTGGTATTACTACAATGACGGGCCGTTCCTCGAACGGGGGTTGGAAGAGGGGTTTCTCGCCGCGGCGAACAACCGCCGCCTGAAGTTCGCGTTGATGTGGGCGGACCACGATTGGCAGGAGATACAGCCCCGCAAGCTCAATGTTCCGCTGAAGTTGCTCTATCCTGGCCGGGTATCGCCAAGAACATTCGACAAGATCGCCGACTACGTCATCGCCAAGTATTTCAAACGCCCGAACTACTGGCGGATCGACGGGCGACCCTATTTCTCCTTTTACGAGTTGTCGCTACTGCTGGAATCCTTCGGGTCGGCGCCGGCCACGCGCGCCGCCTTGGACCGCTTTCGCGAGAAGGCCAAGGCAGCGGGATTGCCTGGCATGCATCTAAATGCGGTCATTTGGGGGACGCCGATTCTGCCGGGCGAGAAGAAGCCTGCAAACATGGCGGAACTGGTCGAACAACTCGGTTTTGACAGCGTCACCTCGTACGTCTGGGTTCATCACGTGCCGTTGTCGCAATGGCCGGCCAATCCCTACGAGGATGTGCAAAGGGAGTACATGGAGTTCTGGCGAAGGGCCGACGAGGCTTTCAAGGCGCCGTATTACCCGAACGTGACGATGGGCTGGGATCCTTCGCCGCGAGCCGATCAGTCCGTTGCGTACGGCAACTACGGCTACCCGTTCACGCCGACGATTTCCGGCAATACGCCGGAGCGATTCAAGGCGGCGTTGCAGGCGGCGAAGCAACGGCTGCTGTCGCGGCCGTCCGACCAACGCGTGCTCACGCTGAACTCTTGGAACGAATGGACGGAAGGCAGTTACCTGGAGCCGGACACCGTTCACGGAATGAAGTATTTGGAGGCCGTTCGAGAAGTTTTTGGAAAAAAGTGAGACGGGGCGCCAAGCAGGACGCCCGAAAATGGGCGTGACACAACCAACGGAGACCAAAACGCCAACCCGTGCTAAAGCACGGGCCGAATACCGCCTGCGACGGAAACGCCCGTAAACGGGCGTAAGTGGTCGCCTCACCGACCACTTGCCACTGCCCGCTATCCACTAACCACTATCCACTATTTCATGGCCAAAGCCCGCGCACTAGACCGCCGACGGAAATCGATCCGCAGCATCCGCAAGATTACGCGGACGATGGAACTGATCTCGACCGCGCAATTCAAGCGGGCGATGGATCGGGCTACCGCCGCCGGCGAATATACGCGACGAATCACCGCCCTGGTCGGCCATCTGGCCCATAGCGGGCTGGAGGTCAGCCATCCGCTGCTGACGCCGCGGGCGGAGACGAAGCGGGTGATCCTGCTGGTGCTGACCGCCAACCGCGGACTCTGCGCCGGCTACAATTCGAGCGTGCTGCGTCTGGCCGTCGCCCGATACCATGAACTGAGCGAGAAGATTCCTCAGGTCGACGTCGAGATGGCGGGGAAGCGCGGGATTTCGGCCTTCCGCTTCCGAAAACTCCCGCTGGCCGCGACGTTCACGCATTTTAACGACAAGCCGAGTTTCGCCGAGGTCGACGTGCTGGCGAGCCGCTATCTGCTGGATTTCGGCGACGGTGCGCTCGACCGGCTCGACGTGGTTTACACGAAGTTCGCCAGCGCCAGCCATCAGGAGGCGGTTGTCGAGACGTTGCTGCCGCTGGGCGAGTTGGGGGTGAAGAGCGGCACAAAGGGGACGGAGGAGGTTTTCGCCGAAAAGGCTGGAGGCGGCGGAGAATCGACAGCGAGAACCTCCTCCGTCCCCCTCGGCTCCCTCGGGGAACGACAGTACGAGTTCCTGCCTTCGGCTGCGAGCATTTTGGACGAAATCGTGCCGACGAGCTTCAAGGTGCGTCTGTTCAAGTGTTTTCTCGACGCGGCGGTGAGCGAGCAGATTGCGCGGATGGTGGCGATGAAGGCCGCCACCGAAAACGCCGACAGCATGATTTCGCAGTTGTCGATGGCCTATAACCGCGCCCGACAAGGGCAGATCACCAGCGAATTGTTGGAGATTATCGGCGGGGCGGAAGCGTTGAATGAGTAGAAGAAGATGATCGAAACGTATTTGTAAGAAGGAAAAATGGAAAAGGGGAAAAAGCGAAAGAAAGCATGGGAATAAAAGTCAGATTTCGAGCTGTGTAATCAATTGTTTGGTTTTCCCCTTTTTCCGCTTTCCCCTTTTGCCTTATTACACTGTTGGCCAAGAGAAGAGTGAATTCCATGCCCGCTACAGCGACCGCTTCAAAACCCGTCACCCGCCAAAACCTCGGCCGAGTGACGCAAATCATCGGCTCGACGTTCGACGCCGAGTTCCCCGAACACCAATTGCCGTCGATCTACAACGCCGTAAAGATTACGAGCAAGCAGAAGGGCATTATGCTCGATCTGACCGGCGAGGTGCAGCAGCATCTCGGCGGCGGGCGGGTGCGCTGCGTCGCCCTGGGCAGCACCGACGGCATGGTCCGCGGCATGGATTGCCTCGATACCGGCTCGCCGGTGAAGGTGCCGGTCGGCAAATGCACGCTCGGCCGCGTCTTCAACCTCATCGGCGAGGTGATCGACGGCCGCGGGCCGATCAAGGCCGAGGACTACTGGCCGATCCACCGCGAAGCCCCCGAGGTGACCGATCTCTCGACCCGCACCGAGATCTTCGAGACCGGCATCAAGGTGATCGACCTGCTGACGCCCTTCGTCCGCGGCGGCAAGGCGGGGCTGTTCGGCGGGGCGGGCTTGGGCAAGACCGTCGTGTTGACCGAGTTGATCGCGCGGATCGCCTCGGCCCACGGCGGCTATTCCGTCTTCGCCGGCGTCGGCGAGCGCACTCGCGAAGGCAACGACCTCTGGCTGGAAATGCAAAAGTCGAAGATCGGCGACACCGGCCGGCACGTCATCGATCAGACCTGCATGGTCTTCGGCCAGATGAACGAGCCGCCGGGAGCACGGTTGCGGGTGGGGCTGTCGGCCTTGACGATGGCCGAGTATTTCCGCGACACCACCGGGGCCGACGTGCTGCTGTTCATCGACAACATTTTCCGTTTCTCGCAGGCGGGCAGTGAAGTGTCGGCTTTGCTGGGGCGGATGCCGTCGGCGGTGGGCTATCAGCCGACGCTGGCGACCGAGATGGGCCAGTTGCAGGAGCGGATCGCCTCGACGAGCAAGGGGGCGATCACCTCGGTGCAGGCGGTGTACGTGCCGGCCGACGATCCGACCGATCCCGCCCCCGCCGCGGCCTTCGCCCAGCTCGACGCCTTCATTTATCTGGAGCGGGCGATCAGCGAGAAGGGCATTTATCCGGCCGTCGATCCGCTGGCCAGTTCCAGCCGCATTCTCGATCCGCAGTACGTCGGCGAGCGGCACTACGCCATCGCCCGGCGAGTGCAGATGACCTTGCAGCGATACCGCGAGTTGCAGGACATCATCGCCATCCTCGGCGTCGATGAACTGAGCGAGGCCGACAAGCTGGTGGTACACCGCGCCCGGCGGATCGAGCGATTCCTTTCGCAGCCGTTCCTGGTGGCCGAGGTGTTCACCGGCAAGCCGGGCGAAATCACGCCGCTGGCCGAAACGATCCGCAGCTTCGAGGAGATCGCCGACGGCAAGTGGGACCACCTGCCCGAGCAGGCGTTCATGTACGTCGGGGCGGTCGAACAGGCGGCGGAGCAGGCGAAGAAGATGGAGAGGGAGTAGGGGGCAGTAGGCAGTCGGCAGTAGGCAGTAGGTAGTGGGCAGTGGGCAGTGGGCAGTGGGCAGTGGGCAGTAAAGTGAGCCCATTGGGGCGAGGGGAAAACGAATTGATGAGAGTGTAACGAGGGCAAAATGACGTAGAGGCGGAAATCGTCCGCCTTCTTGCTGAAGGAGCGTACGCTATGAACTCGATCCAGAACGTCTTCGTAATGATCCTGGCCCTGTTGGGGCCGCCGTCGGCGGACTCGCCAAAGAAGTGTCAACTCAAACCCGGCGACACGATCGTAGCCATCGGCGATTCGATCACCGCGGCGGGCGGCTACCTCCGCGACATCGACGCCGTGCTCGCCCAGCAGTATCCCGAACTGAAGATTGCGAAAGTGGTCAACAAGGGCATCGGCGGCCAGAAGGCCGAAGACCTGATTCAACGCTTCGACAACGACGTGGTGAAACTCAAGCCGGCCGTCGTCACCATCAGCATCGGCATCAATGACGTTTGGCACCGCCTCGACAAACCGAAAGACCCAAAAATCCTGGCGGCCTACAAAGAAAATGTCGCCAAAATGGTCGAGCAGGCGCAAAAGGCCGGCATTCGCGTCATCTTGCTGACGCCTACGGTCATCCAGGAGAATCCGAGCACGGAGGGCAACAAGCGACTGGCCGCCTACGTGAAAGCCGAAAGACAGATCGCGGCCGAGAAGAAATGCCAAATAGTTGATCTTCACGGCATGTTCCTGAAAGCACTGAAGAAGAAGCCGGCCGGAGAGAAGAAATGGCTCACCAGCGACGGCGTTCACATGATGCCGCCGGGCGACGCCATCATGGCGATCGGCGTGCTCCGCGCCCTGGGGGTGCCCGACAAGAAGATCGCCGCCAGCGAGCCGCCCAAGTAGCAGGCACACGCCGTGTGCCGTCTGGGAATTTGAGTTAGAGGATGGTGAACGACACGAGAAACAACGGCACACGGCGTGTGCCTGGTACAATTCACAACTTGCTGCCTTGCCTATGCTCCAGTGCATCGTCGTTACTCCCGAGCGGACCATTTACGACCAATCGGCCGAGTTCGTCGCGCTGACGCTCTACGACGGCGAGATCGGCATCGCGGCGGGCCATACGCCTTTGATCGGGCGGCTGGGATTCGGCGAAATGCGGGTCCGCCGCGTAGGCGAGCAGGTCGATCGCTATTACGTCGAGGGGGGATTTGTCGAAGTGTTCGACGACATGGTGTCGGTATTGACGCAGCGGGCGGTCCCGGCGGACAAGATCGACACGGCGGTGGCCCGCGAGCAGCTTCTTTCCGCCCAATCGCGTCGCGCCGCCACGCCCGAGGCGGCCGCCGTTCGCGACCGC
The DNA here is from genome assembly GCA_963823895.1 of uncultured Planctomycetaceae bacterium. Lineage (GTDB taxonomy): Bacteria > Planctomycetota > Planctomycetia > Pirellulales > Thermoguttaceae. The sequence goes on along the minus strand of CAWGNG010000031.1, from coordinate 40,905 downwards.
ACGCTAGCGCAGTGCCGCGCCCAGTTGCGCGTCGCCGGACGGCCGCAGTGACGCAGTGCAACGGAGAATAGCCGGGAGTCAACGGCTCCCGGAATCTGGCCGCACACGTACGCTCCGCGAGCCGTTGGCTCCCGGCTATTGTCGTTCTGTTTCTACGCTCGCATCAGATGATCAGAACATACCCCCGGCGCCGACGCCGCCTTTGCGATTGTTGTACATCTCCTTGAGCTTGCCGGACTGCTTGCTCTGGTTGCTCTCGTTGGCCCCGCGCACTCCTTGCAACAGATCAGCGTCTTTCGATTGGGCCGGCGCATGCACGACGATGCTGCGGTTGGGAACGAATCCCGGAGCATTCGCCGGCTGACCGCCGAAGCTGCCGCCGCCAAGTGCGGCGGGGCCGCTCGGGACCATGCCGCCCATCATGCCGCCCATGCCGCCGTTGCCGTTTTGTGGCCTAGGATGCTCGCGCCGCGGCAGTGCCAGCCCCCTGCCGCCCGGTTCGCGTTTGATTTTGCGAAGCTTCGCAAGCGTGTTTTCGATTTCCTCATGCATCTCCTGTGTCTGGCTTACGACGATGCTGAGATTCGTTTCGAAGGGCATGATCGACCCCGGCCCGCCGACGCCGTCCCAGGTGGTGGGCTTGATCGTCGAGGTCATCAGATCGATCAGCGAATCGAAGTCGGCCTGGTCCTCGCCCGACGCGCCTTCCGGCAGCACCAGGTCGGCTACCGGATAGACCTTCGTCTCCAGATGATTCTCGGCCTCCTCGGGTGTCGTGATCAGCAACACCTCGTCTTGAATGATATAAGTGAGCGCCGCGGCACGGAGCACGAGACGCAGAGCCGCACGCAGACTAATTCCCTTTAGCGTCGCTGTGATCGGCGTATCGGCGCCGATGCCAACGTCAGAAAGAGCCTTGTGATCGATCTGAATCTCGATGTTGTACTTGTTCTTCAGCTCGTCCACGACGTCCTTCAACGGCGTCTCTTTGAAATCAAACTCTGTGGGCGATTTCAGGGCTTCCTTGATCTTTTCGGCTGCCGGGGTGTCGCTGAGCGAAACGGCGTCTGTCCGGGCCCGAGTCCCCGTCCGCCTCGCCGCCTGCGGCGGTTGCACCTCTCTCGCGGCGTGAGCTAGCATTTCTGGAATCAGCGTCTCCTTCGCTCGATAGAACGCATAGCGCCCTGGGCCGGCTTGGGCGATCACGGTGGCCCCGCCGCGGATGCCGTCGGCCACGAACACGCCGCGCAGGTCGGTCTGGCCGGAGACAAAATCTTCGTTACCGCTGCCGATCACCTTCACGTCGATGTTGCGGAGGTACTTGTCGGCCACGCGATCCTTGACGGTGGTGCGGACTCGGCCCGAGGTGGCGTCGGCCTGCACTTCGACGGCCAGCGGCGTGACCAGGGCCAGTCCGCTGGCGTGCAAGTTGTCGCCGCGGCAGACGATCAGATACGCTCCCTCGCGATCGAGCGGGAGCGGCAGTTTGCGGGTTCGGTCGCGATAGTCGCGGCCGTCGCCCAGCGAGATGCTAGTCTCGTGCAACGGGCGAATGCCGGCCAGGTTGATCTCGGCGATTCCCGCGAGATTTCGTTTCAACAGGCCGAACTTCATCAGGTCGATGCGATAAACCTTCAAGTCGCAGGCGGCGACGTTGCGGAACTTCAATTCCACTTCCGCCCGCTCGCCCGGCTTGAACGTCGAGACCTCCGGCAACTCAATCGACTTGCGGAGGAAGTATTCGATCGCCTGCCGGGCGTCGGCGAAACGGTCTTCGACGCGGCGGTACTCGCGGATCGCATCGACGGCCTTGCCCAGGCTGTGATAGACCTGGCCGAGGATGTAAACCGCCTGCCACTTGTTGCGGCAGTCCTCCTCGCGGCCGGTCGCCGGGTCGATCCGCTTCGTGTCGGCCACCTTGCGGCACATTTCGATCGCCTGCCGGTCGTCGCCGGCGGCGAAATGGCAATAGCCGATGACGTACCAATAGGCGTCCAACAGATCGCTCTTCGGGTATCGCTTGGCGTACGAGTCGCACGCGGCGGCGGCGTCTTTGTACGCCTTGAGGTCCAGCAACACGCCGGCGTCGGCCAGCGCGGCCTGATCGGCGGCCGGATCGTCGGGATACGCCGTCAAGAAGCTCTCGAACATCGCCCAGGCGCGGCGCAGCAACTCGACGCGGTTGAGTTTCTCGGGGACGGACGGATCGACGTTGAACATGCCGCCGCTAGTCGCCGCTTCTTGTTGCGATGCCGCGGGCGGCTGAGGCCTGGCGGCCGCGACTTCCGACGCCTTGGCGCAGACGTGCTGCGCCAACGAGTACGCCGCCTCGGCCACGTAGCCCTCGGGCGGATACTCGCGCAGCAGCCGGCTTAGGACGTCGACGCTACGGACGAACTGCCCCTGGCTTTCCAGAAATCCGGCCACGGTGCTCTCGCGCTGGAAATTGCTCTCGACCGTGGCGCGGAAGACCAGATAGCTCCGCTCGTACTCGCCCATCTCGTGGTAGGCCGCGCCGATCTTCACGACCTTGTCGAACGGAATCTCCTCGTCCGGCCACTTCTCCTTGACGATCTCGAAGTAGCGGACCACGTCGCTCGGCGGCCCGAGTCGCAGGTGAACGTCCAAGAGCGTGTGTACCGCCTGTTTGTAGGCATCGCTTTCCGGATTGAGGTTCCAATTCTTCAGCAGTTCGGTCAAGTGCTCGCCCGCCGCCTTCGGATCCCCCTTGTTGAAGCGAGACATGCCAAGCTCGAAGAGTTCGCGCGGGGTCAGGCGGTACGGATCGGCGCTCTTTGCCCCCAATGGCAGCACCGTCAGCGGCTTAGGCGTCGAGACAGCCAGTTGCTCGGGCCGATGGGCATTGCGAACCACCGTCGGAACCGTGCGGTAGCTGCCGGGCAGATAGCCGTAGATTTCATACTGGATCGGTTCCACGTAGCGGCGATTGCCGACGTAGAAGGTGATCGCGCCCGGCGATAGCTCGAACCGCTCGAATCCGCCGCGGATTGACTTCTCGATCACGGTCGTGCCGCTGGGGATTGGCTCGGTGACGACAAGGTACTCCAGTTGCTCGTTGGGCGTATTGGCGGCCACGTTCTTCCGCCAGATTTTCAGCTCGACGAGCCCCCGCTGCCCCACCGGCAGTTGCGTGAGCCGATTCCTGAATTCGCGATAGTCGCCGGAGACAACGTCGAAGCCGCGGGGGATTTCCCGACCGTCAACTTCCAACGGAGCGGGCTCGTAGGTGCGGGTGACCGTCCAGTCCTTAGTTGTGGCTTGGAGTCGGTCGGTCGGGACGAAGCCGCCGAGAACGCACTGATACGAATATCGCCCACGGCCGGCGATCTGGAAGTTGATCCGCTGCCGGCCTACTTTCGCCAGCAGCCCCTCGTGTACGTCGATCGTCTGCGTGCCGGCCTTCGGATCGACGTCGAGCGTCGCGGCCAGCACGTCGTTGACGAAGAGCTTCAGCGTGTAACGGTCGCCGTCGAAGCGGGTGTCGGCGGCCCAGCGGCACAGCGCCAGCGTGGCGGGGCCGGTGGCCTTGTCGGGCGACCAGCGATGGCCGACGCGATGGGCCAAGAGCCAATCGATCGCCTGCTTCGCCCTGGCCGACTGCGGCGCCACCTGCTGCAAAGCCAGCGCCCAAAGCGCGTACTGCTCGGCCGGCGACTGACTCCAAGCTAACGAGCCGCCACCGACTACGCGGCGCAACGGCACATAAAGCCGATCGAGACCGGCCAGCAATTCATCGGCCATTGCCTTGCGGTCGATTTCGGCAAAAGTCATCGTTAGATAGGCCAGCGCCGCCGGCGAAAGCTGCTGCCGCTCGCGGTGCAGTCGGTTGGCCAGGGCGAAATCGCCGTGGCCGGCCACCGCCAGGGCGTGCAGCAGAATCGCCTTGCTCTCGTAATCGTTGTCGGCGACCGCGCCTATCTGGTTCAACACCAGGCCGAGGGCGGTTTGGAATTGCACGTCGGGCACGTGATAGCCGGCCCTCCGCGCCAGGCTCAGCGCCCAGAGGGCCCGCGAGGTGGCGTAGCGATCCATTCCGTCGCTCGTGCCCGTCCAACCCCAACCGCCGGCCACGTTCTGCGATGATACCAACAGCGTGATGGCCGAGCGGATGCGGGCGTCGAGTTTTTCGGCCCGCGGGCCGGCGGCGTCGTGCGTGATGCCGAGTAGTTTTTGCAGCCCAAGGCCGGCCATCAGGTCGCTCGTGGCGGTTTCGACGCCCGAGGCGATTTGCTCGCTCTCGTATTGGCACGGCAAGGGCGAGCCGAAGAGCACGTCGAACAGACTTTGATCGACGGTCGGACCGATCAGGATCGAGAGCGTCGGCTGCTCGATTGTCATGTTCCGCGGCGACTCGACCCAGGCGGTCGTGTCGGTGGTGGCCACGCCCGACGCCGCGGCGTAGACCGGCACGCCGTAGGGCAAGAGCGGCACGGTTCGCCGCGACACGTCCTGCTTTTGCCCCGTCGCCGAAACCGTCAACGAAAACGTAATCAATCTCCTCTCCCCTCTCCCCTCTCCTCTCTCCCCTTTCAGATCCATCGGGAAGACCACTTCGCGAATGCCCTTGGCATCGACCGTAATCGTCTTCGCCTCGGCAACGGTCCTTTCGCCGATGGTGGTTCTGAGCGTGACTTCGATCGGTCCCTTCTCCACGGCATCGTTGTGGATCGAGGCGATCACCTCGGCCTCGTCGCCGTCGGTGAAGCTCTGCGGCAGCTTCAGTTCGCCGAAAAGCGCCTTCTTCACGACCAGCGATTCGTCGCTCTGGCCGGCCAGCGTGTCGGTCGTAATCCCCTTGGCCAGCAGCCGCCACGCGGTGGACCGCTCGGGGAAGGTGAATGTGACCGTCGCCTTTCCGTCCTTGCCGGTCACAATCGATGGATTCCAATAGGCGGTTTCGGCCATCAGGGCTTCTAGGGCGGCTCGAAGCTGGGCGTCCTCCGCAGAAGATTCTTCGCCACCGAAGGTTCTCGAATAGGATCGACCGAATGTGTGCCACGACCTCGCGGCGGAAGTTTCAAACGAGACCCTTGGCTCTTTCGGCTCCCTCGCAAGTTTATGCCGCGTGCCGAAGCCTGCTTCCCCGCCCAAGAGGCCTGGGCGCGTCGCGTCGGCGAAGGGGTCTTCCGAGTTGGGTTGCGAAACCCCGAGTTTGCCCTCCTCATCTTCCTGAATAATGGTCCGCGGGGCCACGCCCATCATCAGCGATTGCGTCTCGCGTCCCATTGCCGCGGGCGCCGATGGCGGAACGCACGCCTTTGCGGCCAGTGCGGCCGCCTCGGCCTCGGCCGCTGCCACGCGATCCTCCTCGGCCAACAGCCGCGGGTTGATCGGCTGAGTGGTGGGAGCGTAGGTGAACGTGACGCTGGAGGTGGTCCGAACCGCCGGCTCACGCCGCACGCCGCGGAAGAACTCGTCGATCGCCGATAGATTGCCGCCGAATCGATCCAGCAGCGACTGCTCGACCATCGCCAGGCTCACCTCGGCCGCAACCGGCTTGCCTTGGGGATCGGTGGTGGTGACGGTCACCTCGATTTCGTCGCCGGGGCGAACGGGAGCAGCCTCCTCCGTTCGCAACCGCTTCTCGATGGCAGCGGCATCTTTCGGCGAATGCCGCCCGATGAGATGCAGAAGTTCTGCATGGGGCACGCGCCGCTTGGCGGCGATTCTCACGCGCAGATCGCGCTCGACGCTGAAGGGGCTTGTGGCTTCATGGAAGCGAACCGCGGGATGCTCGTCAGCGTTCCCCGCTGCCCCGGCGACCGCAGTTGCGGGGCGTTTCTTGCCATTGGTAGTCCCTTCACTGCCGACTGCCGACTGCCCACTGCCCACTTCTTCATTCGTCATGACGGCGACGGAGAGATCGAAATTCGGGGCCAGCCGCTCGGTCATGGGGATGGAAAGCCGGTTGACGCCGGGCTTCAACTCGACGAGTTGGTAGCCCAACACGCGGGCGCCCTGAAACGTGACCAACCCGAGCGCCGGCCGCTCGCGCCAGTGGACCTTGATCGCCGCTTTGTCGCCGACTTTGTACGTATGGGCGTCGGCCAAGATGCGCAGCCGCACCCGGTCTTTGTTGTCGGAAATCTGCACCGCATACTGCCCGCTGATGGCGTTCTTGAAGCGATCGGTCCCTTCGACGCGGACGACATATTCTCCCCCACGGCCGATCTTGAGCGTCTTGCGAGCCGTGCCGTTGTCGGCGGTCTCAATCGAATGCTCCTCGACCAGCCTTTCGCCGACCGTCCCGTTGACGGTGGTCCGCTCGAAGACTTTCAGCGTCAATTTCTGCGCGAGCGGCTTCCCCTCGGCGTCTTTCGTATTGACGGTCGCCTCGAACGTCTCGCCGGCCACATAGACCGGGCGGATGGCGCTGACGCGGATCGAAAACGCTTCGACCGCGAGCATGTAGTTGACGATCGTGAGCACGTTTCGCTCGGGCAGCGAGACGCGGAGCCCGAGCACCTGCGTTTCGCTGAACTCGCGGGTAGGAAGCTTGAAATGGACCTCGCCTTTCGCATCGGTGGCGGCGGTGTACTCGCGGTCGTCGGCCAATTGGTAGCGGATTTCGCGGCCGGCCAGCGGCGCTCCGTAGTAATACGTCGCGCGGATCACCCCCTCGATCTCCTCGCCGCGATAGTAGACGTTTCGCGGCGTGTCGATCGCCAGCCGCACGGGTTCCAGGCGATATTCGCTGACCCGGAACGTGCCGGAGTAGTTTTGGCCCGCGTCGTCGTGAACCGACACGCGGTATTGCCCTTGGGGGCTGGTCGTCGGCAGCACGACGTAGGCGTGGAACGTGCCGAAGCGGCCGAGCTTGACCGTCTCGCGCGAGAGCAGCCGGTTGCGATTGTCCAACACGTCGAGCGTGAACTTTTTGCCCTTCTCGACCGTGTAGGCGTCGTCGATCGCGCGGCGGAGGCAGCCGCGGACGTGGACGATCTGGCCGGCGCGGTAGGCGGGCCGATCGGTGTAAATGTAGCCCTTGTCGGCGAGCCCTTCGGCAACGCCGACGCCGTGCAGATCGACGGCGTTCGAGGCCACGTTGCCGTCGGCCACGGCGAAGACCCGCACGTCGGCGGCGTCCTTCAACTCCTTGTACGATTTCTGCATCACGCCGTCGCCGCCGGTCGTCGCCTCGGCAAAGACCTGCCGGCCGTTGGAGACCAACAGCCGCACGCCGGGCCAGGGCTTGCCCGTGCGCATGTTCTCGGCAAAGACGAAGACCTCGTCGCGCGAGCTTTTGACGATCACGTCTAAATCGCTCTGGATCACCAGCGTCGTGGCTTCGAGCGTCTTGCTGCTCACCGAGACGGCCATAACGCCCGTGCGTCCGCCGCCGGGCAGCGGCACGTCGATCGCGCATTGCGACTCCCGATGCTTCACGTAGCCGTGTACCTTGAACTCGAAGGTCTTGTCGGGATCGATCAGCGAGACGTCGAGCCCTTCGACGCCGCGGGCGAGGTGCATTTTGCGGAAGTACGTCTCCAGATCGACCTTGTACATCCGCACGGTCACGGCTTCAACGTTCCGCGAGATCAGCTTCAATTTCGGCGTTTCGTCGCTGCGGAAGACCCGCTCGGTGGCCACGCTCATGCTCGTGGCCGTCAGCCGGGCGATGGCCTGCTGGGCGGCGGCGGCGCAGTGGCCGTGCGTCGCCTTGCGGTATTCCTCCAGGGCGTTGTCGAGTTTGCCGAGCTTCTTTTCCAGCGTTTCGGCGATGTCGAATTGGGCCTGCGAGGCCGCTTCGGAATCGGGATACTTCGAGACGATTCGCCGCCAGCCGGCGATGGCCTCGTCCCATTTCCCCTCCTCGACGGCCTTGCGATTCATCAACAACAGGATGCTGGGCACCCGCTCGTCGAGCGGGTACTTCGCCAGGAACTCGCCGAAGAGCCGGTTCACGGCGTCGTACTGCTTGGCTTCCAGCTTTTCGCCCGCCATCAGGTACTCGGTGTCGATGATTTCCCGCTGCACGTTGCTCCACTGCGGGTCGGAGGGATATCTTGCCAGGTAATCGCGCCAGGCCTCGATCGCCTCCGTGTATTTCTTTTGCAACTGGAGCGAGCGGCCCAGCAGATTGCGGGCGACGGGAATCTGCTTGCGGCTTTGGTATTGCGGGTCCGCCAGGAATTGCCGCAGTGCGGCCGCGGCGTCGGCGTATCGCCTCCGCTCGACGTAACTCTCCGCGATTTCCAGATGCGCCTGGCTGGCCAGCTTGTGCTCGGGGAATCGCTCGATGAACGCCCGTAGCGCCGAAACGCCGAGGTTCAGTTCCTCGTCGCTCTGCGGCTTGGGGATGTTCCACGTGCGGGCCAATTGGAATTGGGCGTCGGCGATGCGGTCGGACTGGGCATCGCGATACTTCTCCAGTAGGTCTTGCCAAACGCGCCGGGCAAGTTTGTTTTCGCCCGCAGCCAAGCGGCATTCGCCCAGACGAAACCACGCCTCGATCAGAAGACGCTCCGGGACGAGCGAGACATACAGCGGAGCTGGCTGACCGAAGAGGTACTGCGTGTTATTCTCAGGGAGCTTACAACTCTTGATGAACTTCTCGAACAGATCGATCGCCGCCGGATAACTCGCTAGGTTCTGCTGGCATTCGGCCATGGACAATTCAGCTTCCGAGTACCTTTCTGGCTTTGGCCCGACCTCAATTGCCTTCTTGTAGAACTCGAACGCCTTCGCGTAATCGGGCTTCTGCTCGCTCTTGGCCGGCTTGAACAGGGCGTCGGCGAACTCCAGATAGATGTCGGCGATCTGCTGCTTGCGATCGGCCGAGAGCAAGAATTCGGCCTCTGCGCGGAAGATCATCTCAGCGGCGCGGAAATCGCCCTTGCGGGCCAGCGCCACCGCTTTGGCAAGCCGGGCGCGGCGAAGCCACGGGCTCTTGGGGAAATCTGTCTGCATCGCGTCGAACACCGTCGCCGCCGCGTCGTACTGCTTCTCCAACGAGAGGGCCTGACCCTTCAGATACGTCAAATAGTCCTTCGCCGCGTCCGGGGCCGCGACCGCCGTGTCGATCGTCTTGACCGCCGCGGCATAGTCACGATCTTGCATCAACCGCCGCACCTGCTGGGGCACGGCCGGGGCATCGGCCGGCCAAGATTCGGCTGCCGTCGCGCCGCAGGGAAATGACACCGCCAAAGCAGCCGCAATCGCGAGAAATCGAGCGCGCCACATGGGTTCTCTCCAATGCCAAGAATGCCGTTGATCGACCGTTAGCAGAATACGTTGCGTCGCAATAGCCGGGAGTCAAAGTATTCGGCACACGCCGTGTGCCGCGGGCGGATCGAAAAGCGTTTACGCGAACGCTCAGAACGGCACACGGCGTGTGCCGAATACGCTCCAGCCCGCGAACGGTTGACTCCCGGCTATTGCGCGTGGTTTTGCTGTTCCGCAGAATAACGCACAGCCTAGCACGGCGGCGGCCGAATTACAAGAGACTACCCGTACAGTACCGCACGGTTCTGCGGGATCTCGTTCAGGCCGGGCCGGGCGAAGACGACCTGGAACAATTGCAGCTCGCCGGTAGCAAAGGCGGCGCAGGAGCCGGCCAGGTAGAGCCGCCAAATCCGCACGAAGCGGCGGTCGAACATCGCCGCCACGCGGTCGGCGGCGGCCTCGAAGCGGTCGAGCCAGTTCCGCAGCGTCTTGGCGTAGTGGAGCCGCAGGTTTTCGATGTCGAGAATCGAAAAGTCGGACGGCTCGAAGATGTCGGCCATCTGCCGCAGCGACGGCACGTATCCGCCCGGGAAGATGCGGCGTTGGATCCACGGGTTGACCGGGCCGGCGGCGTTCTGCCCGATCGTCTGGATCAGCCCACGGCCGGTGGGACTGAGGCAGCGGTTGCAAGCCTGGCCGAACTCGCGGTAATGCGACGCCCCGACGTGCTCCAACATCCCCAGCGACAGCAGGGCATCGAAGCGGCCGGCAATGTTGCGGTAGTCGTCTTCGATGAACTCGACCCGCGAGTCGAGCCCCTCGGCCTTCGCCCGGCGGCGGGCGAAATCGAGCTGCCGCCGCGAAATGTTGAACGACTTGACGGTCACGCCGTAATCGCGAGCCATCAGCAGGGCCAAGGCGCCCCAGCCGCCGCCGATTTCGACCACCGTCTCGCCCGGCCGCAGCCAGAGCTTTCGGCAGACGTAATCGAGCTTCGCCAGTTGCGCCTCTTCGAGCGTCATGGCCGAGTCGGCGAAATAGGCCCCGCTGTAGACCATCTCGCGATCGAGCCAGAACCGGTAGAAGTCTTCGCCGATGTCGTAGTGATGGTGGATGTTCTGCCGCGCGGCGGAGGGCGTGTTCGCCCTTGCGCGATGCAGCCAACCGAGCAGACCGGAGTAAACGGCGCCGCCCGAGCAGCGCGCCGCGCTACGCGCGCGATAGATCATCTCCAGCAGCGAAACCAGATCGCCCTCCACTTCGAGCTGGCCGTCGGCGTAGGCTTCGCCGAATTGAAAGTCCGGATCGAGCAAGACCTTCCAGAATGCCGCTCGATTATGGAAGAGAATGCGAGCGACGGGCGCGGGGGCTGTCCCGATTTTCGCGTCAGCGAAAATGGGACTGTCCCCTTCGCTGCGACTTGCCCGCGAACTCCGCGCAGAGATTTCCTCGCCATTCCACAACACAAGGCCCAACGGCGGACTGCTGATCGCTCGCAGCAAACGCTGGGCAAGCCGCCGTTCGATGCCCGAAGGCCGCCCGCGCTCGGCGTGGCGAGGGGCTGGCGAAGAGGGCCACTGGTCCGTCGCCGGGCGTCGCCTGGTTTCGGCCGGTGCGCTGGCGGCAACCGTCGGCCGCTCGGCATAGTGAAGATCACGAGGAGACATGGGAAACACCTCCACTGCGGGAACGCGGAACCCAAATCTCAAGCGATTACATGCGACATTATACCCGGCCCGAAAAAAACAGACAACAGTTTTGGAAAGGTTTTCCCCGCCCTGGGTGCAAAGCAGCTTCCGGTGTCCCAACGTGGCTCAAGCAAACGTCAATAGGAGAATCTGGCGTTTTTCGGTTAAGATGGCAATTTGTCGCAGGATAGGAAGTCACTTTGGATCGTGGAGGATCTGTCATGGACGGCATTTCGCAGCATTTACAGCGGAAATTCGAGCGGGTTTTGCTTGAGGCGAAGGATGCGATCATCGAGACCATTTTGGCGGGCTGGGACCGGAAGACCCCGCTCCATTTCAGTCAAATCGAGGCGGCTTCCCATCGGTTGGCGACCCGTTGGAGTTGTTGCTTTCAGGAATGGGCCGCGCGGGAGATGACGGCGGAAAGTCCCGACAGCGCCGCCTGTCCGACCTGTGGCGAAGTTTGTTCGCTGGAGTTGGTGGCCCGTACGATTCTCTCGACCGACGGTGCGGTCCCCATCTTGGAATGGAAAGGGACTTGTACCCGCTGTCGGCGGGATTTTTTTCCCTCTGCGGGCAGCGATGGGATTGGACAGTCGGGAACTAACGCCGGCGATGACGCAGAGGATCGTGTATGCCTCGGCCGAGACGCGATCGAGCCAACGCGCGTCGCTGGTGCTGAAGCACGTCGGTGGTAACGAGGTCTCAGCGAGCACGGTGCAGCGTGTAACGCACCAAGTGGGGATGGAACTGGCGGAGTTGCGAGATGAAGGGGATGCGCCGAACTGGTCCAAGCCCCCGAGAATCCACCCGAGTTGGCCGTCGTGGAAGCTGACGGCGGACGAATTCGCACACGGAAACCGGGCCAAGGTCGCGGCGTTCATGGCGAGGCTTGGCGCGAGACCAAGAACGCCAATTTGCTGCGAATGACGCACCAGACGTTTGCGGAAGACCCCGAACCGGAACTTCCGCGTGCGTTCACCGATCCCAAGCGAGTGGCGAAATTAGCGGAAAAAGAGGCTCCGCCAGCGATTTCGGCGGTATCTGCCGCGCCGCCTGGCGAGAAGGCTTGGCGTCCCCAGCGTCTGGTGCGCACGTGTCTTTCGAGCATGGCAGAGGCCAGCGTCTTCGGGCAACAGATGAAGCGGGAGGCCGAACTGTCGTCGTTTTCCGCAGGCACTGCGCGTGCCTTTGTGGGAGACGGTCTTCCCTGGCATTGGTCTGTGTGGAAGCACTACTTTCCAAACTTTGTGCCCATCCTTGATTTCATCCACGCGCTGAGTTATCTGTACGCTGCGGCACTGGCGATGCACCCGGATTTCTCCGTTGCGTGGTCGTGCTATCTGCGCATGGCCCGCGCATGTTGGCAAGGTCGGGCGATGGAGGCGATGGACGAACTGAAGCGTTGGTTGGCTCCGCACGGTCTTGACGACACGGCCAAGCTGGACGAGAACGATCCGCGTAAACCGATCGTCGATGCCGCACGTTATCTGCGGAACAACCGCGGTCGCATGGACTATCCGCATTATCGACGCCTTGGGTTGCCGGTAACGTCGGCCTTGATGGAGTCGCTGGTCAAAGAGGTGAACTACCGGGTGAAGGGGACGGAGATGTTTTGGAACGACCCAGAGGGGGCGGAAGCGATACTCCAAGTCCGGGCCGCTACTCTATGCGACGACGACCGTCTCGGGCGCTACCTTCGCACTCGGCCGGGGTGTGCCTATGTCCGCCGCTCCACCGTCACCTCGGCCGCCTGAGCCGAGGCCGGAAGCTGCTTTGCACCCCGCCGCCCGTTGACGACCGCCATGAGAGGATGTACCGTGGAGACAATTGCCCTGGGATCGCCATCATGAGAATCCTGGTTGTCGACGACGAGAAGATCAAACGGATCACCCTGGCCGACGACATCGCGGCCCAAGGGCACGAGGTCGTGACGGCTGCCGACGGCGCGGAGGCGATCGAGCGGCTCGCCGCCGGGCGCTTCGACGTGGTGGTGACCGATCTGAAGATGCCGAAGCTCGACGGCATTGAACTGCTCAAGCAGATCAAGCAAGGCCCCGCGGCCGACATGGAAGTCATTATGATGACCGCCTACGGCAGCATTCCCGTGGCGGTCGAGGCGGTCAAGCTGGGGGCATTCGATTTCCTCACCAAGCCGTTTCGCAACGAAGACATCCTGCCGCTTTTGGCCCGCATCGAACGGCAGCGGCAGGCGGCGGGCATCCAGGCGCAGCCCCGCGAGCCCTTCTCGCCCGCCGACGTCGAGGCGGCCATTGTCGGCCGATCGGCGGCGATGGATCGCGTCAAGCGGATGATCGAGGTCTGCGTGAAGACCGACGCCAACGTGCTCTTGTACGGCGAGACGGGCGTGGGCAAAGACCTGATCGCCGCCACGATCCACCGCAACTCCCACCGCCGCGAGTTCCCTTTCGTCAAAGTTGGCTGCACGTTGTTTCCGCCGCAACTGATCGAAAGCGAACTTTACGGCCACGAGCGCGGCTCGTTCACCGGCGCCGAGCAGCAGCGCAAAGGCCGCTTCGATCTGGCCGAAGGGGGCACGCTTTATCTCGACGACGTCGACGATATTCCGCTTGAGCAGCAACCGAAGCTTCTCCGCGCGATCGAGGAAAAGGTCTTCGAGCGCGTCGGCGGAACCACGCCGATCAAGGCCGACGTGCGGATTATCGCCTCGACCAAACGGAACCTGCTGGAAAAGATCGCCGAGGGCTCGTTTCGCGAGGACCTTTACTACCGCCTCGACGTGCTGCGGATCAACATCCCACCGCTCGGCGAACGATTGGAGGACGTGCCGCTGCTAGCCGAACATCTGTTGAAACGCATCGCCGGCGGACAGCCCTGTCCGATCGCCCCCGCTGCGATCGAGCTGCTTTCGCGGCACGATTGGCCGGGCAACGTCCGCGAGTTGTACCACACGCTCGAACGGACGTATCTGATCGGCGGCGGCAACATCACGACCGAGGTTCTCGCCGCCGAGATCGGTGGGCCCGACCCGAACCAGCGGCTGCCAATCGGTGGATTCCAAGCCGCGATTGACCACGCCGAGAAGCAACTCCTGCAAGAAGCGTTGCGCAACGCCGCCGGCAACAAATCGGCCGCCGCCGCTGCATTGGGCATGAAGCCATCCACGTTCCGCGACAAGCTGGCGAAGCACGGGCTGGGGTGATGGGAAATGATGAATGCGGAATGATGACAGATGAGTGACGAACGAGGCGCGATCGCCATGCCGCACATTCTCACCCGTCGCCGATTCCTTGTTCGAGCGGGCGCAATGGCCGGAGCGGTGGCGATCGGATTTCCATCGGCGGCGGTCGCGGGCGAAGCGTCGCAATGGGGCGACCTGAAGGGGCGATTCGTTTACGATGGCAAACCGCCGGAACGGAAGAAACTCAAGGTCGATAAGGACGTGGCGTGTTGCGGCAAGTTCGACATCCGCGACGAATCGCTGATGGTCGGCCGCGACGGAGGGCTGGCCAATGTTTTCGTTTATCTTCGCACCCGCCGCGTCGCCGTCTGCTCGGAGCTCGAGAAGAAGGCGGCCAAAGAGGTGCTGCTGGACAATCGCGACTGCATCTTCAAGCCGCATTGCATGAAGATTTGGGTCGGCAAGCAGGAGTATCATATCGTCAACTCCGATCCGATCGCGCAGAGCGTGGCGTTTTCGCCGCTGGGGGACGCGCCGGCCAATATCGTCCTGGCCGCGGCGCCGGGGGAGAACGTTGAGGCCCGCTGGAAGTTCCGCCGCCGGCAGGCCGTGCCCGTGCCGATTCACTGCAATTATCATCCGTGGGAGAGCGCGTTCGTGCTTCCGCTGGATCACCCCTACGTCGATATTTCGGCCGGCGACGGTACGTTTTGCATCGCCAGGCTGCCGCTCGGCCGCTGGGAGTTTCAGGCGTGGCATGAAAAGCCGGAGCGGCTTGACACGCCCGAGTGGCCCAAGGGGCGATTTGCCGTCACGATTAAACCGGGGACCAACGATCTCGGTACAATCACGATCGCGCCGGCGATGCTGGGGAAGTAGAAGGGAACCACGGATGAACACCGATGAACACGGACGAACATGGATGAACCGTCTTCTGGTATTATTGTGCCTTGTCGCGATGGTGCCGGGGTGTTCGACATCGAAGCCGCCGGAGTTTCGGCTGAATACCGAAGGGCGCGACGCGGCGCAATCAGCCGACGGCAGCGGGAAGCGATCCGGAAGACGCTCGACACGCTGTTCGGCACGCCCGATGTCCCGGTCGTTCCTGATCGGGTCGCGCTGCGACTGGAATTGTTGCGGGCAGCGGCCGGGCCGATCGGCGGTGATGCCGAAGGGAAGCAGTGGGGACTGTTCCGCCGGCATTGTGCCGGATGTCATGGGATTTCCGGCGACGGGGCCGGCACGGCGGCCGCGGTGCTCGATCCCTATCCGCGCGACTTCCGCAACGGCGTGTTCAAGTACACTTCGACCGCCGGTGGCGGCAAGCCGCTACGGGAAGACCTGCTTCGCACGCTGCAAGAGGGCATTCCAGGAACGGCGATGCCGTCGTTCCGCAAGCTGCCCGGTGAGCAGATCGACGCGCTGCTGGAGTACGTGAAGTACCTGGCGATTCGCGGCGAAACGGAGTTGCACCTGCTTCAATCGGTTGTCGATGAGGACGCGAGCCTGCCGCTCGACCTGGAGGAGGTCATCGAGGAGGGATTATTGTCGGCGGCGAAATCGTGGGATGACGCCCCGTCGATGGCGGTCGTTCCGCCCACGCAGCCGTTCACCAACAGCGTGCCACTGCTTCGCAGAAGCAGTGCGGGGGCCGACCCGTCGCCCGGCACTGCTTGCGAGCAAGCAGTGGCACACGATGGCGAGGAAAGCGGTCTTGCCCGATCGATTGCCCGCGGGCGAAAGCTGTTTGCCGGCGCGGGACAGTGCGTGAAGTGTCACGGGACGCGGGGCGACGGGCGCGGCGAGCAGTCGGAGTTGTACGACGACTGGAACAAGCGGAAAGTGGGGGATTCGCCCGAGCGGACCCAAATGTTGGCCGCCCGATTTCGTCTGCCCGTCGAACGCCTGCATCCGCGCGACTTCACGCTGGGCGTTTTCCACGGCGGCGACCGGCCGATCGACCAGTACTGGCGGATTTGCGTGGGAATCAAGGGGACGCCGATGCCGCCGCACGGGCCTTCGCCCAGCAGCAAGGGGGTGTTGACACCGGCGGAAATCTGGGACGTGGTCGGGTACGTCCGGTCGCTCGGGCGGCGAGAAAAGAGATTGAGATGAGGGATGAAAGATGAGGGGCGAACACTACTTGCCTCGTCTCTCCGCCCTCATCCCTCCGCCTTCATCCCTCGTCCTTTACAAATCGGCCCTAGTGCCGAGAGTCGCCCGCTTGCACGGGGGCGAAATGTGTGTCATATTCCATGTTTTGCCGTTGGGCCCGGCGACGGGCAGGAGCAGCAATCGCGTGGAGATTTGGCCGGCGATCGACCTGCGGGGGGGAGATGCGTGCGCCTTCGGCAGGGCGATTACCGCCGGGAGACGGTCTTCGGCGACGATCCGGCGGCCATGGCTCAGCATTGGGTCGATCTGGGGGCGAAACGCCTCCATCTGGTCGATCTCGATGGGGCGCGGGAAGGTCGCCCGGCGAACCTGCCGAGCGTCCGCTTGATTGTCAGCGCAGTTGCTGTCCCCTGTGAGCTTGGCGGCGGCATACGCAGCGAGGAGTCGATTCGCGACCTGCTCGAATTGGGGCTCACGCGGCTGGTGATCGGCACGTTGGCCCTCCGCGAGCCGGATTGGTTTCGCCGCATGTGCCGGAAGTTCCCCGGCCGGCTGGTCCTGGGGATCGACGCCCGCGGCGGACGGGTCGCGGCCGAGGGCTGGCAGGAGACCAGCGATGTGGCGGCGACGGAGTTGGCCCGGTGGTTCGCCGGCGAGCCGCTGGCGGCGATCGTTTATACGGACATTGCCACCGACGGGATGATGGCGGGTCCGAACGTGGCGGAAATGGCTGCGATGCAGGCTGCCGTCGAGTGGCCGGTGGTGGCATCCGGCGGCGTGACGAGCAAAGACGACGTGGCCCGGCTGGCCGCCGTGCCGATGGCCGGCTGCATTATCGGCCGGGCCTTGTACGAAGGAACATTGACCCTGCCCGAGGCGCTTGCCGCCGCGGGAACTACATAGAGGACACTTCTCATACAAGGGTGCCATGCCCACGCTTGTCGTGGGCATGAGATTCGCTCGCGGGACACATGCTCACGACAAGCGTGAGCATGGCACCCACCGAAACAAGTGACGCATTTTTCGAAGGACACTTTTCATGCCCAAGTACTCAGTCGATCAAATTCGCAACGTCGTTTTCTGCGGACACGGCTCGTCCGGCAAGACCACGCTGGTCGATAAGATTCTCACCACCACCGGCGCGGTCAGCCGCAACGCCAGCGTCGATGACGGCACGAGCATCTGCGACTTCGACGAGGAGGAAAAGCAGCACAAATACTCGATCGAGGCGACGGTGGTGCAGTGCGACCATGGCGGCAAGCACTTTTGCATGATCGACACGCCGGGCTATCCCGACTTCATCGGCCAGGCGATAGGCGCCATGCGGGGTGTCGATACTGCGGCGATCGTGATCAACGCCCAGTCGGGCATCGAAGTGAACACCCGCCGCGTCTTCGCCGAAGCCAAGAAAGCCGGCCTGGGGCGGATGATCGTCATCAACCGCATGGACGCCGACAACATCGACTTTTCCACGCTGGTCGAGAACATCCAGGAGCTTTTCGGCAAGGCTTGCGTGCTGCTGAACGTGCCGCTGGGGCACGGGGCCGACTTCCGCGGCGTGGCCAATACGCTCAAGCCGCCCGCCGACACTGCCGGGGCGCTGATCGACCCGAAGGAAATCGGCGAGTCGCTCCTGGAAACGATCATCGAGGTCGACGAGGCGGTGATGGAGCGGTATTTCGAGGGCACTCCGCCGACGGATGAAGAGATTTCGCGGCTGATCGTCAAGGCCGTGGCCGAGGGCTCGCTGGTGCCGATGGTCTCCGTGTCGAGCAAGACGGGCGTGGGCCTGCCGGAGTTGATCGCAGCCCTGGGGCTCTGCGTCTGCCGCCGGACGTCCTGCGGCGGACGGGGAAGAACGCCGCCGGCGAAGAGGTGGAAATCAAGGCCGATCCGGCCGGCCCACTGGTCGCCCAGGTCTTCAAGACCCGCATCGACCCGTTCGTGCAGAAGCTCAGTTTCGTCCGCGTCTTCTCGGGCACGCTGAAGAAAGACGCCAACGTGCCCGTGGTCGGCGTGCGGAAGCCGGTGAAGCTCAGCACGCTGTTCAGCGTGCAGGGCGAAGAGACCACGGCGATCGACGAGATCGGTCCCGGCGGGATCGCGGCCGTGGCGAAGGTCGAGGACTTGCACACCGGCTCGTCGCTGGGCGAGCTGACGCTGCCGCCGATCCCGTTTCCCACGCCGATGGTCGGCCTGGCGGCCAGCCCGAAGAGCCGCGGCGACGAAGGAAAGCTCTCCGGCGCATTGCAGAAGCTCTGCGAGGAGGACGCCACCTTCCGCCGCGATCTCGACCCGCAGACCAAGGAGATGGTCATCACCGGCATGAGCGAATTGCACCTGCAGATCCTCCGCGAACGGCTGAAACGCCGCGACAAGGTGGAGATCGAGACCCGCGAGCCGAAGATTCCCTACCGCGAAACGATCCTGGCCAACGCCGAGGGGATGTATCGCCACAAGAAGCAGACGGGCGGCCGCGGCCAGTTTGGCGAGGTCCATATCCGCATGTTCCCGCTGCCGAAAGACGTGAACGTCGAGGAATGGGCCACCAAGGCCAGGTTCCCGTCGATGAAGGAACCCCACTACGATGAGGCGAACAATTTCCTCTGGATCGACTCGGTTGTCGGCGGCACGATCCCCGGCAATTTCTTGCCGGCGATCGAGAAGGGCTTCCGCGAAAGAATCGAGCGCGGCGTGATCGCCGGCTACAAGGTGCAGAACGTCTGCGTCGAGGTCCACTTCGGCAAGCACCATCCGGTCGATAGTTCGGAGCAGGCGTTCAAGACGGCCGGCTCGATGGCCTTCCGCAACGTCTTTCAGCAGGCGAAGCCGTCGTTGTTGGAGCCGATCGTGAGGATCGAGGTGACGGTTCCCACCGGCAACGTCGGCGACATCAACAGCGACATGTCGGGCCGTCGCGGCCGCGTCTTGAGCATGGACTCGGCCGGCGGCGACCTCCAGACGGTGATCGCCGAAGTCCCCTTGGCCGAAGTAACCACCTACGCCCGCAGTCTCTCCAGCATCACCGGCGGCCGCGGCAGCTACACCATGGAACTAAGCCACTACGACATCGTGCCCGGCAACGTGTTGCAAGAGATCATCGCCAAGGCGCAGATGAAGGAAGAGGAGGAGGAGGAGTAGGGGGACGAGGGGTTGGGGATCGGGGGCGGCGGGACGGCAGCCGGGCAACCGATGTCCCGGTCGTCCGGTAGAGGTATCCGCGGCGGCAAATTCCGCCAACGACCAGCTTCGGCTGCCCCGCATTGTTGACAGTCCACAGCCGGCACCCACGCTTTTTTCCCCATCCTCACCGGACTGCCCTGGACTTTTCGCTGACATTCTGCGGCGTGGTCAGCTACGGAACTTCTCGTGACTCAAGGACTTAAAGCACAGGCCGGCCCGGACAAGCCCAACGAGGGATACATTGACTCACCAAGTTTCGTATGGTATCTATAGGCAGTGATATGTCACTTTTTCGCGATACCCACTGCACGCAGGGAAACCGATGTCTGTCACGTCAACCACATCGATCGATACGCGGAAGTTCCTCCTCGCCCTTCTGGTTGACTTGGCGGGTGACCGAAACTTCAACAAGTGTTTCAAGGCGGCGCACCGCGACCTTCATCACTTCTTCTGGCAGGTGAAACAGGGCGATCAATCGGCGTGCTTTGTCGAGGATCTTCTATTCGATACGAATGGAAACTATCCGCATTGTGACCAGATTGACGAACTTCTGCAAGAATTGCAGTTGTCCGGCGTACTGAGCAGACCAAACCCGACTTACCGGTATCATGATATCGGGGTCCATGAAAGCCCGTCTGCGGAGGAGTTCAAGGCGAGCTTGTCGCCCGACCAAATGAAATCCTACGAACAGGTTGTCGAGGGCTTCAAACGAGACCTCGGGATTCGCGCCATGCCGTAGGTCTGTCGCCAGGATCGCCTTCCATGAGCGGAGCCACGCCATTAGATGATTTCCAGCTCCGCGTCAACGATTTTGTAACCAAGAGCCTTTCGGACTATAAGGCGGAAAGGCACGCGACAGAGAAATCGATTCGTGACGCCATCTGGGGAACCTGCCAGTTCTACGCTTGGGAGGTCGCGATCCTCGACAGCCCACTTCTTCAGCGGCTGCACGATGTGCGCCAAACAGGGCTGGCATATTTGGTTTACCCGACGGCCATGCACACGCGATTTGACCACACACTGGGAGTCGTAACGGTCGCTAGCCGAATTGTCCGCTGCATCAATGAGAAGCATGCGGCGAGGCAGAGCGACCCCATGATTAACCACGCGGACCACATGCGGGTCCGACTCTCGGCCTTGCTTCACGATGTCGGCCACTCGTGTCTATCGCACGTCTCCGAGAGCGTTTACGGCTCCTCAAACGAGTTTCGCTTGCTGATTCGGTACATCAATTCAAAGTTGGGCGTGACACCGAAGCCGCATGAGGTGATGTCCTGGCTCATTGCTCGATCGAAGCCTTTCAAGGATTTCATCGGGTATCTGCAGAAGAAAGGGATTGCCTCCGACACGGATTTCGCACCCGATGATTTGGAGGACATCGCAGACAACATTATAGGATATCGAAAAGACCCTAGACAAAAGTTTTTGGCCGATATAGTAAACGGGCCAATGGATGCCGACAAGTTGGACTACCTTGTGCGCGATGCGTATTTCGCTGGTCCGACGGTGTGTGCCCGTGATCACGGTGGGCTTGTTGCTCCTGTTTCACCCGGCCGACCCGATGGTCTCGGCCGGGTTTCTCATTCTCGCGGTCTGCCCGGGCGCACCCTTCGGCCCCGGCTGCACCAAGCTCGCCAAGGGGAATGTGGCCACCGCCGTGGGCTTAATGGTGATGCTGGCCGGCTCATCTGCCATTGCCGCGCCGGTTCTTTTGTACCTCCTCTTGCCGCTCATGTCGGCAAGCGAATCCCTGCAAGTCGATGCCGCCAAGATCGTCGTCACGCTGCTGGTGACCCAACTGGCGCCGCTGTGTCTGGGGCTTGTTGTACGCCATTGGCGGCCGGGGTTGGCGAATCGACTGCTACTACCGGCAAACCTCCTTAGCGCAGTCCTCAATCTGGCGATGATCAGCATCGTCCTCGTCGTCTACTTTCCCCTGATGGCGGAAATTCGACTTCGCGGTTACTTAGGCATGCTGGCCCTGCTCGTAGCGAGTTGGGTCGCCGGTTGGCTGCTGGGCGGTCCGGGAAACGACAATCGCAGAGCCTTGACGCTCACAACCTCGCTGCGCAACGTCGGCGTCGGCCTAGTCATCGCGACCAGCAACTTCGGGGGCACGGCGGCCGTGACCGCGGTCCTGGCCTATGGGGTTTTCGAGATTGTAGGATCATTGCTGCTGGCCCTGGCCTGTGGCCGAGCCGATCTGCACGAAGCTTAGTCCCAACCTACGATGGAGACGGCCCGAGAGGCCTTCCGCAACGGCCGCTGGCGGCTCTGCGATCGCAGTAGCTGGCCAGACGACCCGAGTCACCTGAACATCATGGCTTTGTGTTGGGAGTTGGGCTATGATTCGCGTGGCAGAATCTTGCATTGGAAGGTGTTTGGGTTCGCGTTGGCCACAAACTGCTTCGTGAACCCGTTCTCGCGCCCGTGGAGGATCGCATGAACACTGTTCGACGCTTGGCTGGGGATGGAGCTCTTCTCCTGGCGACCCTCGGCCTGTTCCTGTGCATCGGAGGGATCGTCGCTGCCTGGGTGGGCAAGAGTCGTGTGGACACTGTGGGTGCTACCGTGTTCGGAGCCGCCGACGAGGCGTTCGGCTTTGTAGACATCAAACTTGATCGCGTGAAGCAGGTTTTGGAAAGGAGCCGCCATCGCGTCAGCGATATGTCAAGGATTGCAGAGCGGTTGAAGAATGCGGAGGCAAACGCAAGAAAGGAGTACGAGCCGTTGCTGCAGACATTGGAAGAAGTTTATCAGGAGTTGAAGTCGGCGGAATCCTGGGTGGATTCCAGCCACGCGGTCGCCAGCGGCATCAGTAGGGTGTCCGCAGCCGTGATGTCCTCCGACTTTGCCGCCTCGCGTCAAGAGTCGACAGGAGTGGCTGTCGCCCTTGAACTGCAGCAATTCGCGGACGCCGTGGCCGAAGCTCTCGCCAGGCTCCAACCCATGCGTTTGCAACTCATTGAGCTTCGGAACAGGGGAGAACTCGCCCGAGACATTGCCGTGGGAATCCTCGCCCGTGTAGCCGATCTGGATGGAAAACTGGCAAACCTAGCCGCTCGACTCGAGAATCTGGACGCGAGAGTGGCAACAACCAAGGTGTCCTGCGCCGATTTCGGCCAGAGATTCGCACGGTGGACTATCGTTGCGGCGGTGGTGGCCAGCGTCATCCTGGTGTGGTTTGGCATCTCGCAAATCGCGATGATGGCTTATGGATGGCGGCTGAGGAAATGGAAGCGTTGAAGTTGAGGCTCATCCCGGACATCGACGAAAACGTCGATCCCTTGCGGGTGGGACTGGAATTGTTCCGCCAACTCGCGGTGGATTAGGTCGTGCTGGTCGGCACACCGCACTCGTGGAGCAAGTGATCCGAGGTCTCAACCCTGTTCGCAATCAGTTAAGTTCATAGGCGACTTCCTTCAGTGGCTGATCACCACGCGGAAGGACATCTCTGACTGGCACGGGCAAAGGCGGTCCACCCCCATACGAACCAACTTAAGCGGCCGTGTAGTCCAGAAGTTCAGGATTTTCAAGGAGTTGGAACAAACTGGGGCGTTTTCTGCGGCGAGTGATGCGGGCGGTTTTGGCAACGGCGGCTGCCAATTGACCGAGAAGATCACGCAGACGTTCGTCATCGTCCAAGACGGCGAGCAAGAGAACGATCCAATCGCGGACGATGGCGGCGGCCTTGCGCAAGCTACGCCGAACATCATGCCACGCCGCGCTCAAGAGAATCCAATGTTGTACGACCACTCCAATCAGTTTTGCATACAGCACTGCCAGTTGACGTTGCGGCGAGGCGCCCGCTTCCAACTCCGCCACGTGATTGTGCGACTTCCACAGCTTGAACAACAGTTCGATTTGCCAGCGGGCACGATACAATACCACCACTTCCTTCCACGTCAGCAACTCCTCGCCGCAGTTCATGACAAAGATCGTCCATCCTTGAAGTTCCAGGTATTCTTGCGACGGCTCTCGGCCGTGGTCGCGGGCATTCTCGCGGACTCGTTGACGCCGCCGCGCGGCCACTTCCTCCGGCACGCGCACCGCAATCAATCGGCAGGCAATCCGATCCTTCTCGCCCAACAAGATCGCAATGTCCAGCAAGCCGTTTCCGCCGTGCTCCCGCAAAAAGGCCGGCAAATCAAGGCTTTTTCCCGCCGCGTCGAAAACTTTTGTGCCGTGCTGCAAACGCGAAATCCAATAGGCGTCCGCTTCGCCCGCCCGACGAAACCGTTCCAACGAAAAATAGCCCAGGTCGAATACGGACAACGAGCCGGCGGGAGGCAGAGCTTCCGCGATTTCGCTCTTGGCGTCGCTGGCGCGGCCGGAGGTGATCTGCCATCCGAGGAGTTGGCCCCTCAGCAGGCTCCACAAGACTTGGATTTTCATGGCCGCCAGGGCAGCGTTTTCCGAGCCGCCGCAACTTGGGAATCGCTCGGCGAATTCGTCCGGCAGCGTCAAGGTGGTGCTGTCGCCGATGCGAACGTCCGAAAACTTTTGCAGCAGAGCCGCAGTCGAAGCTTGTCCGGCCAATGCTTGAGAGACGGCTTGTTGAAGGACTGCTTCGAGAAACGACACCAGTTCGTCGCTGAAGCGATGGTCAATGGCCTCCTCGGTCACGTGAACTCCCGCTTTGGCGGCCATTGCCTGAAAATCGCGGTTCTTGGCGGCGGGCCGCATCAGGACCGTCAGCACGAGGGTTCTTGCCAGCGACGCGCCGGAGAACCTGCGTTGCCGTTGCACACAACGGGTGGCACGCGTCAAATCGTCGATGGATGTTCCAAACACCGCTTGCACGGCCGCCGCAACTTCCGCTACGATTCGCATGGGGAAGCTCCTTCTTCCAGCTTGTTGGGATGTAACACCCGCTGGTTTAAGGACTTCCCTGTTTTGTTGAAAGACCAAAACCCTTAAGTTGGTTCGTATGGGGCAAAGGCGGTCCACCCCACCCCATCCCACCCAACCGGGTGGCAATTGGTGGGTCAACCTGTTGGCGGGTGGTTGAGCCTGTGCTATCCGAGTATTTTCTAGCTGCCTAGGCTGGGGAATTCCCCGTCTCCAAGTGAGCGCTACAATTCCCCCCAGAAGTGACCATTGAATCAGGCAGAGGCGCCACGCGACGGAAGAACGAATCCGGCAGTGCGGCCCGCATAACTGTAGTGAGGCATTAACCCAAAACGGAACCATTCACAAGGAGTAATGGAAATGAAACCAGTCTTGCTGTGTTTGCTTGTTCTCGGCGGGGGCGTCATGAACGCGTCTTTCGCCGAACAACTCAACAAATCGTCGGCCGACGAAGCCGCCATTCGTAAGGCCGACGAGGCCTACGTGCAGGCGTTCAACAAGCACGACGCCAAGGCCCTGGCTGACGCCTGGTCGCCGGAGGCCGTCTATCTTGACCGCGCCACCGGCGCCGAGGTTGTCGGCCGGCCGGCCATCGCGGAGCAGTTTACCGCCTTGTTCAAGGGCAAGCCGGAGGTCAAGCTTGACCTGAGCGTGGAGTCAATCCAATTCGTCTCGCCGAATGTTGCCGTCGAACATGGAACCGCCAAAACACTGGCGCCGAACGTCGCTCCAGAGGAAATGGATTATAGCGCCGTCTTCGTTAGACGCGATGGGCAATGGCTGCTGGATCGCGTGACGGACAAGTCCAAGGAGGCCGCTCCTTCCCGCTACGAGCAACTGAAACCGCTGGAGTGGATGATTGGCCGCTGGGTCGATAAAGACGACAACGTCGACATCAAGACGGAGTGCCAATGGACCAAGAACCGGAGCTTCATCACACGTTCGTTTACGGTTGCCGCCCAGGGCCAAATCAATATGTCTGGCATTCAGATCGTCGGTTGGGATCCGGCCGCCAAGACCATCCGCTCATGGACGTTCGACTCTGACGGCAGCTTTGCCGAAGCAACCTGGACCTGCAAGAAAGATCGCTGGTTCATCCAGAACAAGGGCGTCCTGGCCGATGGCCGAAAGGCCTCGATGGTCAACGTTATCAAGCAACTGAATCAAAATTCGTTCACCTGGCAGACGGTCGAGCGAACGGCCGGAGGCGAATTGCTCCCGAACATTGATGAGGTGCTCATCGTCCGGGAGTAACGTTGCGCCGCAGAGCAGGTTGTTTCCATTCCAAGAACAAACGTCAAAACAAATCCAGGTGACGACATGAAACGTGCAACATTTCTCTCGGTGTTCGTCGGAGTGATCCTACTTCTCATTCAGGATGATGTCTTCTCGCGCGGTGGGGGAGGCGGGGGTGGGGGCGGGGGGCGCGGCGGCGGCGGTGGGGGCGGCGGGATGTCGGCAGGGGCCGGCCGTTCGCCTGCCATGGGAGGTGGCGGCGCGGGAGCCGCAGCACGACCGGCGGCAGGCGCTGGCGGGGCAACTCGACCTAGCGCTGGGGCGGGCGGAACTCGCGCAAATTCCGCGGCCGGCACCCGGCCTTCTGCCGGCCAAGTGAACAACTTCGTGGATGTCCCGCGCGCCTCGACGGGCGTTGCGGCAGCAGGAAGCGGCGCCCGGCCGGGCGCTGGTGGCGCCGCCGCCGAGTTCCTGCAAGGCGGTGGTGGGGCCGGACCCGGCGTCGGTGCAGTGGGCGTTGGCAAGCCCGGCGTCGGCCCCGCTGCGGCGGGCGCGCGTGCCCAGAATCTGGCCGGCAACCGTCCCACCCGCGTCGAGAACCGACAAGAGTTGCAGGGCAACCGTCAGCAGCGGCGCGACGAGGTCCGCAATCAGGTCGCCGAGAACCACCCGCGTATGGACTTCTGGAGCGACCATCCCGGCTGGGCCTCATGGCGCATCGCGACGCCCTATCGCTGGGCGACTTGGGGCGCGTTGGGCGGCTGGATCGGCTACGGCGCGGGCCAGCCGACCACCTACAGCTACGGCGAGAACGTGTACTACGACGGCGACCAGGTCTACTACGACAACCAGGCGGTTGCGACGGCCGACGAGTATGCCCAGCAGGCCGATACGATCGCTGCCAGCGCACCGCCAACGAAGCCTGACAGCAGCGAGTGGCTGCCG
The DNA here is from genome assembly GCA_963823895.1 of uncultured Planctomycetaceae bacterium. Lineage (GTDB taxonomy): Bacteria > Planctomycetota > Planctomycetia > Pirellulales > Thermoguttaceae. Next base: position 14,538 of record CAWGNG010000031.1, on the reverse strand, counting down.
CTGGGCGTGTTCGCCCTCACGCAGGACGGCCAGGCTTCCGGCGCGGAGCCGACCCTCTTCATGCAACTCGCCATCAGCAAAGAAGGCGTTGTCGCCGGCACGCTCAAGAACATGGCCACAGCCCAGGTCCAGACGCTAGAAGGGATGGCCGACAAGAAGAGCCAGCGAGTCGCCTGGGGTGTGACGGGCCAGAAGCGGCCGATCATTGAGACAGGAATCGCAAACCTCACGCAAGATTCCTCCCCGGCGCTCATCCATTTTGCCGACGGCCAGACGCAGCAGTGGCTTCTGGTGCGGCTCCCCGAACCAAAACAGGGGTGAAGAATGCCACGCGCCAACTAGCTTATACTTGGCTGAATGCGGTGGCGGGGTCGCACCCCCAGTGGTATGTTGGGACGTGTCAGAGATGTTTGTAGGTCGCCGGGTCTAATGGCGATCGCGGAGAAGATCTGTGGGGGACACGATCATCGGCTGGAGAGACCGTGGCTAAGTTTCGGCGTCAGTCCAATCCGTAGATGCGGTAACACGGGAGAGTCTCCGATGGGGATGATCATCGAGCGGGCGCTGGAGTTAGTGCCGACCGATTCACGCATCGGTCTCGGTTCCGGACGTGCCGCTCGGGCCTTCGTCAAGGCCCTCGGCGAACGGAATGATTTTCACTTGATCGAAGAAAGAAGGCGCGGACAGGCGAATGATTGAATAAAAATGATACTGAATCCGGCCGTGAGCCAAAACGATGCGGCTCGCCGGCTCGCGGCCGAGCATATTGATCGAAAATCACCGTGCGAGCTGCCTAACACATAAGGAACGACCAATGGCACCCGCAAGTACTGAGGTAAGACGGAAGACCGAGGCTGTCAGCAAGACCGCGGCGGCAGGTCCTCTCTCCGCTGAGGAGCTGCACAGAATGGACGCCTACTGGCGGGCCTCCAACTACTTGTCGCTCGGCCAGATTTATCTCCTCGACAACCCGCTACTGCGAGAGCCGCTCAAGCGGGAACATATCAAGCCGCGGCTGCTCGGCCACTGGGGCACCTCGCCGGGTCTGAACATGCTCTACGTTCACCTCAACCGAATCATTAAACGCGACGACCTGAACATGGTCTACATCATAGGCCCAGGACACGGCGGTCCGTCCCTGGTTGCCCATGCCTACCTCGAAGGCACCTATAGCGAGGTGTATCCGAACATCAGCCAAGATGCGGAAGGGATGAAGAGGCTGTTCAAGCAGTTCAGTTTCCCGGGCGGCATTCCGAGTCACGTCGCCCCCGAGACGCCGGGCAGCATCCATGAGGGCGGGGAACTGGGGTACGCCCTGAGCCATGCCTACGGGGCCGCGTTCGACAACCCCGACCTGATCGTCGCCTGCATCGTCGGCGATGGCGAAGCAGAGACCGGGCCGCTCGCCGCCGGCTGGCATGGCAACAAGTTTCTCAATCCGGCTCGGGACGGCTGCGTACTCCCAATACTTCATCTGAACGGATACAAGATCGCCAACCCTTGCTTCCTTGCCCGTATCCCGAAGGAAGAGTTGCAGAAGTTCTTCGAAGGCATGGGCTACAAGCCGCACTTTGTCGAGGGACGTGACCCCAAAACGATCCACCAGCAGTTGGCTGGCGTCCTCGACACAGTCCTGGCGGAAATCAAGCAGATCTGGGCCGAAGCCCGCACCAAGGGGAATCTGAGGCGGCCGTCCTGGCCGATGATCGTCTTCCGCACGCCGAAGGGCTGGACCTGCCCCGCGGAAATCGACGGGAAGAAGTGTGAGGATTACTGGCGGAGCCATCAGGTCCCGATGAGTGAGATGAATAAGCCCGAACATATCAGAATCCTCGAACAGTGGATGAAGCGCTATCGCCCGGAGGAGTTGTTTGATGCCAAGGGTCGATTCAAGCCCGAATTGGCCGAGTTGGCGCCGCAGGGCCACCGCCGCATGAGCGACAACCCACACGCCAACGGTGGCCTGTTGCTCCGCGAGCTGAAAATGCCCGACTTCCGCGACTACGCCGTCGAGGTGCCAAGTCCCGGGGCGACCACTGCCGAGTCCACCCGACTGATGGGCAAGTTCCTCCGAGACGTCATGAGGGAGAACCTGGAGAGCCGGAGCTTCCGTCTGTTTAGCCCGGACGAGAACAACTCGAACCGCTGGCAGGACGTGTTGGAGGTCACAAATCGTTGTTACGTCGCCGACATCCTTCCCGAAGACGATCACCTTGCGCCAGACGGTCGCGTGATGGAAGTGCTCAGCGAACATCAATGCCAAGGCTGGCTGGAAGGTTATTTGCTCACCGGCCGTCACGGGTTCTTCTCGTGCTACGAGGCGTTCATTCACATCATTGATTCGATGTTCAATCAGCACGCCAAGTGGCTGAAGGTCTGCAATCACATCCCCTGGCGGCGGCCGATCGCATCGCTGAATTATCTGCTCAGTTCGCACGTGTGGCGGCAGGACAACAACGGTTTCTCGCATCAAGACCCAGGCTTTATCGACCACGTCGTCAACAAGACGGCCGAGGTCGTGCGCGTGTACCTGCCGCCCGATGGCAACACGCTATTGAGCGTCACCGATCATTGCCTGCGCAGCCGCAACTACGTCAACGTCATCGTGGCGGGCAAGCAGCCGGCTCCGCAGTGGCTGACGATGGATGAAGCCATCAAGCACTGCACCGCCGGCATCGGTATTTGGGAATGGGCCAGCAACGACAAGGGTGGCGAGCCCGACGTGGTGATGGCCTGCTGCGGCGACGTGCCAACGCTGGAAACGCTGGCCGCCGTCGAACTGCTGCGCAGACACGTCTTCGATTTGAAAATCCGCGTCGTCAACGTGGTCGACTTGATGAAGTTGCAGCCGCCGCGCGAGCATCCACACGGACTGTCGGACCATGAGTTCGACGCGCTCTTCACGACCGACAAGCCGATCATCTTCGCGTTCCACGGCTACCCATGGCTAATCCATCGGCTAACCTACCGCCGCAACGGACACAAGAATCTGCACGTGCGCGGCTACAAAGAGGAAGGCACGACGACTACCCCGTTCGACATGGTAGTACTCAACGAGCTAGACCGCTTCACGCTGGTCAACGATGTGATCGACCGCGTCCCCCAACTGGCCTCGCGAGCCGGGTATGCTAAGCAAGCCATCCGCGATACGCTACTGGAACACAAGCAATACATTGCCAAATACGGCGACGACCTGCCCGAAATCGCCGGGTGGAAATGGAAGCAACAAGCCTCGGTGACAAAACGCGGCACGTCCACGGAAGGAGACAACGTTTAGCCGGATGTGACCGCGTCGCGCCCGCATGTCTTCCTTGCCCACGGCGAAGAGCGGTCCCGAGAACCGTTCGGCGAGTTGATCGAGCAGCGATACAAGCTTAGTGTGGACTACCCACGGATGAAAGAGACGATCACAATTTGACATTGCTGAAGAGATATGGAGCCAATCCCATGACCGTCAATGACACCCGCGAAGACACGCGTGGCGGCGTCAGCATGGCGGACAAAGAGGCGGTCAAACAGATCCTCGTCAATACGGTTTTCGGTCTCTGGGACATCGTCAACAACCTTACTCGACTGCAACCTTCCAAACGCGAACGCTACCGCGTCACGATCTTCGGCTCGGCGCGGGTGAAGCCGGGAACGTACGTCTACAACGAGGTGAAGCGAGTTGCCACGGTGCTGGCCGAGATGGGTTGCGACATCATTACGGGTGGAGGTCCGGGCCTTATGCAGGCCGCCAACGAAGGCGCGGCAGTGGCCGGTGCTCCGGAGCGCGACCGGTCCGTCGGCATTCGTGTGGACCTACCCTTCGAGCAGGAAGTCAACCCATTTGTCCTGCAGGCATTCGAGCACAAAACGTTCTTCACGCGCTTGCACCACTTCGTCCTGGCTTCGGATGCTTTCGTGGTTACCCCGGGCGGCATCGGTAGCCGTCCAACTCCCAACGAACGCTGGGAAACCAAGTCAAACGACATGAATGCGATTTTACCCGTCCCCTGCGGAAAAGCAATATGCCCCCCCCCCGCAAGAAAATCCAAATTCTTTGTGAAGACGATCTGATAACTAACTCTCGGGTTGGGGTCTGGAAGGCATTTTCGTGCCCTCATCCGTCCGGCACCGGAATGACGCGGTCCAGCAACGAGAGGCGGCCGTCATTCGGAAGCCCGTTACCGATCAACCCAAGCTTCTCCACCCAGCGGGCGAAACAACTGCGGCCGGTTTTGCACCAACGCCGGATTTCCTCGATGACGCTCGATAGCGTAAAGGTGGAAAGATATTGGCGGAGCGATTCCAGCACGCTGACGATTACCGTTTGCCGCCGTGCGCCAGCCACCGTCTTGTTGGTGCGGCCCGTGCCCCGCGCTGCGCCGGAGAGCGTAGCGTCCGTTCGGCTTCGTTGTTCGTTCCCGACACGATCAGCACTTCCCCGTTGGGCTTCTCCACCGGCTCCGCCGTGACAAACGTGAAGAGCTGCTCCGCCAGCATCACCCGCATCAGTTCGTTGCACAGCAGCCGATAGTCGTCTTCTGGCCCTTCGCCGGGCGGCAGTTCGGCTACCCACATCGGAGCGCACAACTCCAGAACCTCATCCTCCAGCACTGCGACCTTCCCCTTTCGTCCTTCCCCGCTCAGCCGCCGGTCATGCTGCACCCGACAGGCTTCGCGGTAAATCTCCAGCAGCCGGTCGGTAAACTGGCGATACTCGGCGTTGGCAGGCTCCATCAGCGTTAGCTTGATCGCCTTTCGCAAGAAATGCGCCCAGCACTTCTGTGATTGGGTAAAGTTCGCATACACCGCCGCATCGTCGCTGATCACCAGTCCCGCGAATATCGCCGGGTCGAGAATCTGCCGTAGTGTCTCCGCATCCTTATGCACGCCGAAGAACAATACCCGCACCTTCTCCGAGAGAAAGGCCCACACGCTGTTGATGCTCCAGCCCGTCTCATCGGTATGCACTACCAGCGAGTTGGCCAGCAGCAAGCACAGCAACTCGAATTCCTCTTCCCATTGCCGCGCCAACTGGTTCAACAGGGCGTCGGCCTGCGACTTCCGCAGCGTCAAGTGCTGGAAGAAGTTCATCAGCAGGCATACTTTGTCGAAGGAAAGGCCGACCACGTACACCTGGTAGGCAATGGCCAGCACGATCTCCGCCCCGAACTCGCTGCGGCCGAAGACGCCCGGAATCTTGCCGTATTGGTTCTTCGGGCCGCGATAAATGTCATAGGCCACCAGGACCGCTTGGCCGTCTTCCAGCCGCCATGCCACCCGCGTGTGCGACAGCCGGCAATCTGCCTTCCGCACCCCAGCCGGGAAGACTTTCTCGGTTCGCACGGCTTGAGCGATCTTCTCAGCCGTGCTAATCCGTCCGCCCGACCGCTGCTTTCGCCTCCGCCGCTTCCTTCCTCGCGCCTCCTGCCGCCGTTCTTCTGCCTCCACCGAGAACGGCTCCGAAATCTTCGGCGGCGAGCCGCCCTTCAGTTGACGCTCCAACTCTTCGTTCCGGCGCTGAAGGGTCACAATCAAATCGATCAGCCGATCGGGTGTGATCCGCCCCGCATGAACATCTTTCCTGAGTTGCTCAACATCCATGCCACCTTGATAGCCGATTTCCCAAAATCAGGCAGCGCCAGTTTTCAGGGAATGGACAGCTACGTCCGACGGTGGTTTATGATTTGGACCGATTTCTTCATACGGTCGACGCCATCGAATACCCGCGAGACGCGTCCTTTCCGGGTGAGCAGCGGAAGGTGATGCGGTTGTCGGTCCCGATTCAGGGCGTTACCGCGCTTGAACAAATCATCATCAGCAAGTTGATGCTTTTCTCGTACCTCTACCATCACCATAAGATCCGCTGTGTGGAGGGCATGTATCATGAAGTTCTGAAGCGGCGGATTGAGATGTCAAAGCAGATGGACGAGGAAGGGAAGAAGCGGACGTTCCCAGCGATGGGGCATCCGACCGATTTCTTGAGTCTGTCCGACAGATCAGTGCTCCCGGATGTTTGGCCGCCGGAGATCGAAGGCGACAGGATCACAGGGGGATTGATCAGCATGTTGATGAGGCGTGAACTGTACAAGAGGGCTCTGGTGATTTCGCGGCTCTTCATTCCCGACATCGACACCAATGCTAAAGCAAAGTCCGGCTTTGAGAAACTTCTCTCCTACGGGACCGATTCTGCTGGCCGTGACGCCTTGCGCAAACTGATTTATGATCGTGCCATCACTCGGATGAAGTCGAAGACGCACAAGGAACAGACCAAGGAATTGCGCAAAGGATTCATGCTTCAAGACATCCTGATTGACGTTCCCCGTTCTCCAACGGTCGAGGAGACGGAGGCCGTAATGGTGCCGATTTCTTCAAACAGCCCTGGAAGCGATCCGAAGTTTGTGCCTCTGAGTGACATTTTTCCGATCGAGAAGTGGGTCGACGCCTACAACGCTATCAAATGGAGGGGCCATGTTTTCACGATCGAGGAAGCTCTGCCATTCGTGAACGAAGCTGTGATCGATATCCTCAGTGCGTCCCCTTACAACCTCGTATTCTCAGCGCAGGCAACGGAACTCTGCAAGATCGGTCGTTCCACCCTTTCAGCCTCTCATCTTTTTCATAACTAACTCCGCCCACCTGCTTGGGCCTGGAGAAGCCATCAGGAACCGTCTTCTGCCTCCCATTGGCGATTCTCCCCTCCCGACAACTCAGCCGGCTCGCTGTGGGCGTACAAGACCTCCGGGCACAAGTCCGCGCCGTTGGCCCACTCCACGGCGTCGAAGCAGACATGCGCCGAACGAAAGAGCGATTCGTCGGTTAGTTCGGCGAACACGCCAGTGGTCAAATAGGGCTTCATGTCGAATAGTTGTCGCTCGGCATTATCGAATGTCAACAAGAGCCGATGATCGGACAGGGGAGTCACCGATTTCAACCGTGGAACTGCACTTGTCGCCATTCGGAGCTTCTTTCGTTTATGTACCGTCCTATCGCGCGTCGGGTCTCCCGTTACTCGTCTTTGGCGGCGGCGATACGGGCGCGGGCTGGCGGTAGGGCTTGCGGGCCATGTAGAGCCGCAGACTTGCTTCTGTCTCTTTCACCAGTGCTTGGTCGTTTTGCCGTTTCGCCTGAGCGATGGCCTCGCGGGCAGTTCGCACGGCGTCGGGGAAGCGGCCGGCTTCGGCGTAGGCAGCGGCGAGCGTGGCGGTGAGCGCCGCTTCGCCGCCGTTCGATAAACGGAACGCCCGCTCGGCCAGCGCGACCGCTTCGGCGCCGTTGCGAAGCGCCGCACGTGGGGAAGTCGCACGCAGCGAGGCCAGGTTGTTCAACGCATAGCGATCGTCGGGATCGTATTTTATGGCTTGGTAATAATGGGCGATCGCCTCCTCGGTCTGTCCTTGGCGTGCCAGCGCGACGCCGAGGTTGCACTGTGCATGACGGTAACCGGGATGAATTCGCACGGTTTCTTTGTAGTGTTCGATCGCTTTGTCGTAGTGTTCTTGTTTCATCAGTTCGGCGGCGAGATTAAAATGGGCGACGTCGTTGTCGGAAGTGCAGCGCAGCGTGTGAGCCCAGAGGGTTTCGCTGTTCCGCCAGAACGAAGTCTGCCGCCACGCGCATGCCATCAGCCCCGCCAGCACCAATGCGGACGCGACGCCCGACGCCCACGGACGATAGTCCGCCTTCTTCTCGGCAGACAGGAATGTCTGCCCCACTTTAGCTCTCTTTCTCTCGGCAGACAGGAATGTCTGCCCCACTTTAGCTCTCTTTCTCTCGGCAGACAAGAATGTCTGCCCCACTGTAGTTGCCTTCTTTCCGGTAGACAGGAATGTCTGCTCTACAGCGGCCGCGCTCCAAGCCAGGGCGATGGTCAAGCCGATTTGGGGCAAGTAGGCGTAGCGATCGGCCATCCCTTGCAGGCCGACCTGCACCAGGCCGATGACCGGCACGAGCATTCCCAAGTACCAGAACCAGCCGACGAACAGATAGGGATTGCGTCGCCGCCGGAAGATGGCCACCGCGGAAATGGCGATCAAGATCAGCAATGCGGCGACCGCTTCCCCAATCGGCAAACGGGCGGCGGGATGCGGATAGAACACCGCCAGATTCGTCGGCCAAAAGAACTGGCCAAGGTAGCTCACGTACGAGAGCAATGCGGCCCCGAAGCGCAACGGCAGCGAGAGTTCGTCCAGCGTCACCACGGCGTGCTGCTGAGCCAACATCGTCGCAAGGCACGAAGCCGCCGCCAGCAACAGCAACGGAATCTTCTCGACAATCAACCGCCTCCACGTTGCCTGAAGACGCCCTAGCGGCCAGTAATCCAACAATAGGAGCACGAACGGCATCGTCACGAGCATCGGTTTCGACATCAGACCGAGCGCGAACAGCACGATGACAAGGCAATATCGCGGCAGCGAGAAGGGGCGGCGGACATAACCAAGATAGGCCCAGAGGGTGAGCATGAAAAAGAGCCCGCTGAGAACGTCTTTTCGTTCGGCGATCCAGGCGACCGACTCGACTCGCACGGGATGAACGGCAAATACCGCGGCCACGAACGCGCTGGGCCACAAATCGAACGTCATCCGCCAGAGGACCAAGAAGAGCACGACGGCCGCGAGCGCGTGGAGCGCGACGTTGGTCAAGTGGTGACCGCCGGCTTGCAGCCCGTAGAGCTCGCAGTCGAGCATGTGGGAAAGCCAGGTGAGCGGATGCCAGTTCGAGGCGTGGTTGCTGGTGAAGGCCCAGGCGATTCCGTCGGCCGTTAGGCCGTTCTGAACGTGTCGGTTCTCATAAACGTACTTATCGTTGTCGTAATTGACGAACCCGAAATTGACCGTCTGAGCAAAGACGACTGCAACGGCCAGCACGAGAAAAGCGCAGACGGCCGACGCGGCGTAGACCTCGCGGGCAGTGGGCGGTGACGCGGCAAAAACGCCGGAATCCCGCGTGGCATCGACGGGACGGGGCGATTTGGAAGCCGTTCTGCGCCACGGTCGATCGCGGTCTTCCGGCAAGCTGCCTCTCTTGCGATTGCGGCTCATGCGGACGTCATCTCAACGGAGTGTTCAGCGATTCTATCACAAAACCGCCTGACCGCCAATCAACCTTCGGCTGTAGGAGGCGACTCCTGTCGCCGATCTTGCGGCCCTTCTCGGCCATCGGCGACAGGGGTCCTTCTCGGCCATCGGCGACAGGAGTCGCCTCCTACAGTTCCATCTTGAAGAACCGCTCGCCCGCGGCCAACTGCGACTCGCGGTTGTTGCCGCTCGGCGAATCGAGTAGAATTTGGCTGTTGTCGCCCAGACCGGGCAAATGAGTCGCCGCGCAATGCTCTACCGTGCAAGCGTGGGCAGACGCCGCAAAATCCCCCATCGTTCGAGGATTCTCAGATCTATGGAACGCTTTCGATATCGATTGACGACGGCATGTCTAGTCGTGTTCTTCCTGTCGGCGGCGGTGCCGTCGGTGGCGCAGCCTGGGCCTGAACCACCCGACCTGAGCGGCAGCGTGTTGGGAAAAGACCTGGATCAAGGGCCGGGGGCCGTCAAGAATGCGGTCAAGAATCCGGTAACGGTCGACGCCCAGTTCACTGCCCCCGCGGGCGGCAAACCGGGCCGATTGTTTGTCGCGGCCGTTATCTCGCCCGGCTGGCATATCTACTCGATCACGCAGCCCACGAGCGAGAAGGGCAATCCGACCGTTACGAAAATCGAGGTCAAACTGCCCGCGGGAGTTCGTCTGACGGGTCCGTTCAAGTCGTCGGTGGCGCCCGAGCGAAAGACGGAACCCGACGCTTACGGTGATCTGCCGATCGAAACCCACATGGGCACCGTCACGTGGTATGCGCCGCTCGAACTGGCCGCCGGCGTCGATCCGGCGACGCTGAAGATCGCGGGAACGATCTCTTATGGGGCGTGCGACGCAAACAGTTGTGTGCCGCCGGCAGACGTAGCGTTCACCGCCGCCCTCGGACACGGCGTGGCTCTGCCCGAAGACGCCGTCCCTGCTTCCGCGAGCACCAACGCCGTCGGCAACTCGCTGCTGCCGAGCGGCGACAAGACGGCTGCGGCGTTCGACCTGCAAGTGTTCCTCGTGCAACTGGCCTTAGCGTTTGTGGGCGGACTTATCCTGAACGCGATGCCCTGCGTCCTGCCGGTTTTGGGGCTGAAGGTCCTTGCCTTTGTGCAACAAGCCGGAGAGAGCCGCAGCCGCGTCTTCATGCTCAATGTCTGGTACTCCGTCGGTTTGATCGCGGTTTTCATGGTGTTGGCGGCGTTGGCGGCAGGCGTCGGGCTGGCCGCCGGCGAGCGATACGGCTGGGGCGAGCAATTCACCGACACGAATTTCAAGATCACCATGACGGCACTGGTCTTCGTCATGGCGCTCAGCTTTCTGGGCGTCTGGGAGATTCCCATCCCCGGTTTCGTCGGCTCGGGCCGCGCCAGCGACTTGCAGAGCCGAGAGGGGCCGCTCGGCGCCTTCTGCAAGGGCGTTTTCACCACGATCCTCGCCACACCGTGCAGCGGGCCGTTCCTCGGGCCGGTGTTCGGCTACGTGCTCAAACAGCCGCCCTACATGGCCTATTGCATTTTCGGGGCCGTGGGGCTTGGGATGGCCTCGCCCTATTTACTGATCGGCGCCTTTCCGTCGCTGGTCCGTTTCTTGCCCAGGCCGGGCGCGTGGATGGATACCTTCAAGCAACTGATGGGTTTCCTACTGTTGGCGACCGTCGTTTATCTGTTCAGCCTGCTGAAATCGGCCTATGTGATTCCGACCATGACGCTGCTTGTGGGCCTGTGGTTTGCGTGCTGGTGGATCGGCCGAACGCCGCTGACGCAGCCGGCGCGACGGACGGTGGCGTGGTGCGGGGGCACGGCCGTTGCGGCGCTGGTCGGCGTATTCGCCTTTACCGTGTTGATGGAACCCCCGAAAATCCCTTGGAAGCCGTTTTCGCCCGCGGCAGTTGCGCAGGCCCGAGCGGAGAACAAGACGGTCATGGTCGATTTCACCGCCAGTTGGTGCCCGAACTGCAAGACCAATTCCAGAATCGCCATCGAACGAGAAGCCGTCTTGCAGATGGTTGTCGCCAATCGCGTCGAGCCTCTTCTGGCCGATTGGTCGGACAAGTCGTCGACGATCAAGAAGGCATTAAACGAACTGGGCTGCAATTCGATCCCCGTCTTGGCCATCTGGCCCGCCGAGCCGCCGGATAGCAAGCCGATTGTGCTGACCGACCTGCTCAGCGAAGGGCAAGTGCTAGATGCGCTGAAGAAAGCCGGGCCGTCGAAAAAACCTTGACGTCAAGCGACGGAGAGCCAGCGAGACTGTTGCGGCCACGATGTCGTGCTGCCGTGCCAAGCTATCGAGTTTCGCCGTTCTTCTCTCGCTTCTCTAGCGGAGCCGAGAAGTGGTAGTGTCCCGATTGCACGTCGAGCACGGCCCGGTCGCCTTCGGCCCGCTGGAACTTCACTCCGACGGCCTCGCGCACCGGCTTTCCCGACTCGGTGACCTCGTTCGGCCGCGACGTCGGCACATAAACTGTGGCCGTGGTGTTCGGGGGAATGGCAACGTCCATCGTTAAGCGATCGCCTTCTCGTTTCCACGAGACGGAAATCCTGCCGTAAGGCGAATCGTGATGGGCTTTCACCCAATTCAACTCGCCGACAATCGAGGGACGAACGATGACGTGCTTGAAGCCGGGGTTTTCGGGATCGGGGCAAATGCCCGCCAGCGAGCGGTAGAACCACGCGCTGATTGGTCCGCCGAGCGAGGGCATCTGCACGCCGTTGCCGTCCCACATCTCAATCATCACCGTGTTGCCGCGATTGAAGAGCATGTCGAACCAGCCGGGATAGTCGGGCCGGGTGGCGATCCGCCAAGCCAACTCGCCCAGCCCGTTGTCGCACAATCCGGTCAGCAAGATGGGCGTGCCGACGAAACCGGTGCTCAGATGGTCCTGCTTCGCCAGCACCGCCTCGGCGAGCCGCTGCCGGACTTTCGCAATCTCGTCGGCCGGCGTCAGCCCCAGCGCCAACGGCAGCACCTCGCTCGTTTGGCTCCCCTTGGCGTAGATGCCGGTCTTGGCGTCGTAGAACTGTCGGTGAAAAGAGCGGTCGAGCCGCTCGGCTTTTGCCAGGAACTGCGCCGCCTCTTCTTTTCGGCCTGTGATTTCGGCGCTGCGGGCGACCAACCGCGTGAACCAGGCGTACGCGGCGGTCGAAGTGAACGGCACGGGCGTCATCACCGGCCGCACCGAGCCAACTTCGAGCCAATCGCCCAGCCCCCAGGAGACGACGCCGTCCTTGGCGATCGAATCGAGGTAGTCCGTCTGCCGCTTCATGGCCGGATAGCTCTCGTGCAATAGTCGGCGGTCGCCATAGAAGCGGTAGAGCAACCAGGGGTTGTAGACGATCGAGCCGCCCCACCAGGGGCCGTTGATCGTGGGGCCGTCGAAGCGCGAAGGAACGACCGGCGGAACGTAGCCGTTTGGGTGCTGCTCTTCGATCAGGTCGCGCTGCCACTCGGCGTACGTCGCCCGGCAATCGAAGTTGTAGGCCGTACACTCGAACTGATTCCAGATGTCCTGGTCCCAACCGGCCTTCTCCCGCACCGGGTCGTTCGGCAAGTGGATCACGTAATTGTGCAGCGTTCGCAGGAAGATTTCTTGAATATGGTTGAACGGTTCGTAGGAGCACTCGAAGCGGCCGGCCGGCGTCAGATCGGTTCCCACCTGGATGCCGGTGACGTCGGACGCTTGCGGCCGCCCTTCCAGCCCGAGGACGTCGACGTAGCGAAAACCGTGGTAACAAAACCGCGGCTCGAAGACTTCCGGGCCGCCGCCTTTGAGCACGTACTCATCGACCTGGTAGCGGCCGAGCGTGTGCGAGTTGGCGCCGGGGTGGACCAACGTGATCTTTCGCCCGGCCGTCCCGCGGACCTTGATCCGCACGTGGCCGGCGTTGTCCACGCCGAGATCGAATCGCCATCTGTCGCCTTGCTTGACCACGCTTCGCGCCGGCCACTCGGCCAACCGCCGCACCGGCGGAACGGTTTGAGTGGCCAATCGGCCCTCGGGCGCCGATAGAACGCGGGCCGGTTGCCAGCGGGAAGCGTCGAACCCTGGTCGATCCCAGCCCGGCATCTCGCGCCGCGCGTCGTAGGTCTCGCCGGCCAGAACGCAGTTGAAGCGGATCGGCCCGTCAGTCGTGAACTTCCATCCGCCGTCGCTCGACACGGTCTGGTGCGAGCCGTCGGCGTATTCGATGTCGAGCCGCAGCAGCAGGCGGGGCGTGTCGATGTAGTCGGCGGCGTAGTAGCGGAGAACGTGCGGCGTGATCAAGTTGTACCAGCCGTTGCCGAGGATCACGCCGACGGCGTTCGCTCCTTCCCGCACGTTCACGGTCACGTCATACGTCTGATAACAGACCCGCCTCTGGTAGTCGGTGTAGATCGGATCGAGTTGATGGTCGCCGACGCGCCGTCCGTTGATGCTCAACTCGTACAGACCGAGTCCGCAGAGGGAGACGGTCGCGCGTCGCACGGGCTTGGGCGAAGTGAACTCGCGGCGGAGTTGCACGGCGGGGGCTTCGCGAACGGAATTGCCCATCGCCCGCAGGCGGTCGGCCATGCCCCAAATCACCGACTCGTCTTCCATGCCGAAATCGGGCAGGGCCTTCAGTTCGCGCTGGTGCGGCAGCAGTTCAAGGTCCGAGCCGATCCATTCCGCCTGCCAGTCGCCTCGGTGCAGGAGTCCCATCGTCCATTGGGCCGCTTCGCTCCAGGGCGAGGACTTTTCGTCTTGATCCCACGCCTGCACTTTCCAAAAACAGCGTTGCCGCGAGGTCAACGGCCGACCGCGGTACTCCACGTCTCGACTCTGATCGGAAGCGACACGGCCGCTGTCCCACAGATCGCCCTCGCCTTTTTCCAAGACCTCGGCGGACGAGGCGACGAGAATGCGGTAAGCGGTCTGCCGCAGTCCACGGCCGTCCCCTTCCAGCCGCCACGAAAGCCGCGGCGCCGCCGTATCGATTCCGAGCGGATCGGTCTGTTCTTCGCAGGAAAGATCGACGGGACGCATCGCGGCGTGTACGCCGGTCGGCAAGCCGCAGCAAAGGACGGCCGTCATCAGCCAAAACAATCGGGCGAGTCTCATGGTGTGCTCCACGTTCATTCACCTTGTCTCCCACGTCAGTCAGTATTACAATAGTTGTTGGGCAATGCAACATTTCGCAGTAGGCGGTTACGCCATGTTCAAGCGATTCGCGACGCTCCTGGCACTCGTGCCGCTGGCTTGGCTGCTGGTTCCGGCGTCGGCCGAGGCTGGCTGAGGCCCGGCACGCGCTGCGCCCTCATGTTGGGGGCTGCCCATCGAACTGATCGTCCTCGGCGCGCCGCTGGTATTCGTCGCTTTAGGCGGCTTGCTCTATTGGTTCACGCTCGGCCGCGGACGACGCTATCTGGGCGTGCTGGTGATGCTCTTCGCTGCGCTGCTGTTGGCGATTGTGGCCATCGCATCGTACGGGCCACTGGCTCTGGGGCCGGTTGTTCTGT